>NZ_JADWPD010000030.1:0-126533 GCF_017308975.1 Amycolatopsis sp. MtRt-6
CCACATCGAGGGTGGCACCATAATTGATCACGTGGGGCCTCTGGAACCTCGGACTTGATCTTCGCAAATCCAGTCCTACCAGGGGCCCCACGCCTTATCCACACACACCGCTACTGAGAAAACCTCATTGGGGCGCTTGGGACCAGGCCGGGCCGGCGAGCGGAGCGGGCGCGACGTCAGTGGCCCGGCACCACGCGGAACCACAGCGTGAACTCCGTCTTCTGCGGCACCAGCCGGTACTGCGGCAGCACCCCCGGCCCGCACGACGCCGTCCCCAGGCCGTGCTGTGCCACGTCCAGCGTCAGGTGCACCACGTCGTCCGGTACCAGGTCGTCCGTGTGCCGCGCCGCCTCCAACGCCGCCGCTGTCCAGCGGCGGGCCGTGAAGTCGAAGACCGGGTCGCCGTCCACGTGGATGCCCGTTCCGTCCGGATCGGTCCAGCGGGCCCAGCGGACCGCTGTGCGGTTGCCGTTCTCCTGGGGGAACACGTACGGCGTCTGCAAACCGTCGACACTGCTCGAGAACCGGCCGATCCGCGCCGCCTGGCGGCTGTCCGGGTACGCCTCGCCCGGGCCGCCGCCGAACCACTCCGCCGAGCCCAGTGTGCCCGGGACCGCCATCGCCAGCCCGAGGCGGGGGAGCGTGCCCGGCAACTCGCCGTCCGGGGTCACCTCGACGCGGAGGCGGAGGCGGTCCTCGAACGCCGTCCACGTGTAGTCCGCGAACAGCCCGAACGCCTGGGCCGGCGGGGCGACTCGGGTGCGCACCACCAGCTCCTCGCCGTCGGCGTCGACCGTGATCACCCGGTGCTGCAGGCGGTGCAGCCCCGCTTCGCGCCACACCTCGGCCGCCGGCCGACCGGCGAACCCGCCCCGGTCGTTGTCCGTCGTCGCGCGCCAGACGTCGAGGCGCGGTCCGCGCACCGCGTGCCCGCCGAGAGCCGACAACGTGCCTGTCGCCGGGTCGAACTCGCCGACGCCCAGCACCAGCCGGCCGCCGGTGCGGAACACCGGCCCGCGCTGGGGGAGCGGCGCCGCGGCCGGTGCCGCCGACACCGGCAGCTGCCCCCAGCCGACGACGTGGCCGGCCGGCGCCCACGTCGTCGCCGACGTCAGCGCCGCCGACACGGTCAACCACGACTCGCCGCTCGTCGCGGGCAGCGCCGGGAGCGGCACCGCGACGCTCTGTCCGGAAGGGACGGACGGGACGTCGAGCACGCCTTGGGCGACCGCGGTTCCCTCGTCCTCCAGTGACCAGCTGAAGGTCAGGTGCCCGGTGTCCACGAAGTCGTAGTGGTTGCCGACGCGGATTCCCGCCGGATCGGCGGAGATCCGGACCGGCTCGATGACCTTCGCGAACTCGGCCAGCCCCGGCGACGGCGTCCGGTCGGGGAAGACCAGGCCGTCGATGACGAAGTTGCCGTCGTGGAGCTGCTCGCCGAAGTCCCCGCCGTAGGCGAAGTGCCCGTCGGCGGCGAGGCCGTGGTCGATCCACTCCCAGAGGAACCCGCCCTGGCAGTTCGGGTACCGCTCGAACAGCTCGCGGTACTCCAGCAGCCCGCCCGGGCCGTTGCCCATCGCGTGCCCGTACTCGCACTGCAGGAACGGCAGGTCCCGGCGACGCGCGTTGTCGTCCTCCCGGCGGCCGATCCGCTCGACGTCCTCGTGCGTGGCGTACATCCGGCTGTGCACGTCCACGTAGGCGCAGTCGTGGTCGCCCTCGTAGTGCACCGGCCGGGTCGGGTCGCGGTGACGCACCCACTCCGCCATCCGCGCGAGGTTCTCGCCGGTGTGGCTCTCGTTGCCCAGCGACCAGAGGATCACGCTGGGCCGGTTCTTGTCCCGCTCCACCGTGCGCCGCATCCGGTCGAGGTAGGCCTCGGCCCACCGCGGGTCGCCGCTCGGGTTGCCGGCCCAGCCCAGCAGCTCGAAGCCGTGGGTCTCCAGGTCGCACTCGTCGATCACCCAGAGGCCGTAGGTGTCGCACAGCTCCAGGAACGCCGGGTCGGGCGGGTAGTGGCTGGTCCGGACCGCGTTGACGTTGTGGCGCTTCATCAGCAGCACGTCGGCCAGCGCCGTCTCCGGCGAGACCACGCGCCCGGTGCGCGGGTCGTGCTCGTGGCGGTTGACCCCGCGCAGCATGAGCGGCCGGCCGTTGACCTTGAGCTGCCCGTTCTCGATGGTCACGGTCCGGAAGCCGATCCGCACCGGCACCCGCTCGGCGGCGGTGGCCAGCGTGCCCGCGTACAGCCGCGGCGTCTCGGCGCTCCACGGCTCGACCGGCAGCTCCAGCGGCTCGCCGGCCGGGTGCCCGGTGACGCCCAGCTCGGGGATGTCCAGCACGACGTCCGGGCCGGTCTCGACCCGGACCGTGCCCAGGCCGGTGGTGTGGTCGTAGTCCGCGCGGACCCAGTAGTCCCCGATGCCGCCGGACGGTCGGGCGAGCAGGGTGACGGCGCGGAAGATGCCCGAGGCCCACCACATGTCCTGGTCTTCGAGGTAACTGCCCGCCGACCACTGGTGCACGCGCACCACGAGGACGTTGCCCGACGGCCGCAGCAGCGCCCCGACCTCGAACTCCGAGGGCAGCCTGCTGCCCTGCGTGACGCCGAGTTCGGTGCCGTTGAGCCAGATCCGCCCGCAGGAGTCGATGCCGTCGAAGCGCAGCACCGCCGACCCGGCGGGCCAGTCCGCGGGCAGGTCGAACCGCAGCCGGTGGTCCCCGGTCGGGTTGTCCGACGGCACGTGCGGCGGGTCGACCGGGAACGGGTAGGGCACGTTCGTGTAGGCCGGGCGTCCGTGGCCGTGCAGCTGCCACAGCGACGGCACCGGCAGCTCGTCCCACGCCGAGTCGTCGAACTCCTCGGCCTCGATCCCGGCGGGCGCGGCCGCGAGGCTCGGCGACAGCCGGAACCGCCAGGCGCCGTTCAACGACAGCGCCGGCGCGTCGGAGGTGAAGGCCGCGCGCGGCGGGAGCGAACCGCGGCCGGGGCCGGGGTCTTCGACGTACGACATGAGGTCCTTTCCACAGGTCCGTGAACGTTCCCGTGAACGTTCACGGCACACTTCGCAGTGTGCTTCGCGGCCGGAACGAGTGTCAAGGATCAGGCGGATTCGCGCAGGTGGAGACGGGCGCGGACGATCAGCTCGGCGGGTTCGAGCGGCTTGGCCCCGGTCACGAGCCGGGCGGCCTGCTCGACGGCCAGCGCGCCGACCGCGCGGGTGTCGATCGCCACGCTCGAGAGCTCCGGCTCGACGAGGGTGCCGAGGGCGAGGCCGTCGAACCCGATCACGGCGAGGTCGGCGGGCAGGCGCAGGCCGAACCGGCGGGCCTCGCGCAGGGCGCCGATGGCCATCACGTCGTTGAAGGCGAACACGGCGGTGACGTCGGGGTGGGCGGCGAGCAGGGCGGCGAGGGCGGCACCGCCGCCGTCGACGGACTGGGCCCCGACGGCGATCCAGCCCGGTTGCACCGCAACCCCGTACTCGGCGGCGGCCCGCAGGAACCACCGGCGGCGGACGCTCGGCGCGGGGTGCCCGTCGAGCATGCCGATCCGCCGGTGGCCGCGGGAGACGAGGTGGGCGACGGCCTCGCGGACGCCGTCCTCGCCGTCGATCCCGATGCCGGGGAACCGCGAGCTGCGCGGCTCGCGGCCGATCAGGACCACCGGGATGCCGGCGGTGAGGCGCGCCAGGTCGTCGTCGGACCGGCCGAAGTAGCCGGCGACCGCGTCGACCTGGGTGCCGATCACCCGCAGCGTGGCGAGCTCCTGCTCGGGGTCGTCGGCGGTGTCGTGGACGACGACGTGCCAGCCGCGGGCCCGGGCCGCCTCCAGCGCCCCGGAGGCGACCTCGGTGAAGAAGGGGTTGAGCAGGTCCGGCACGACGAGCCCGACGGTGGTGGTGTCCGGCCGGACCAGACCGCGGGCGAAGCGGCTGGGGCGGTACCCGAGCGCGCGGGCGGCGTCGAGGACGCGCTGCTTGGTCGAGCCGTCGATCTCGGCCTTGTCGTTCAGCGCCCGGGACACGGTCTGCCGGGAGACCCCGGCGGAGCGCGCGACGTCGTGGATCGTCACCCGCCGGGGTTCCGTGCTGCTCGAAGACACGCGTCGAGTATGCCCGCTACCCGGCCGAGGTGCGTGCGCGGCGCTTCACGAAGCGCCAGCCCACCGCCAGGATCACGGCCAGCACCGGGATCGAGGAGAACGCGATCTTCTCCGCGCCGTCCGAGAAGCCCATCAGCGCCACCACCAGGGCCAGGAACCCGAGGGTCGCCCAGCCGCTGTAGGGCGCCCACGGCATCCGGTACGACGGGCGCTCCAGCTCGCCGCGCAGGGCGGCCTGGCGCAGCCGGAGCTGGCAGAAGATGAGCGTCGCCCACGTGCTGATCACGCCGAGGGACGCGATCGCGATCGCGATGTCGAACGCCTCCTTCGGCACCAGGTAGTTCAGCACCACGCCCAGCACGTACGCCACCGACGTGAAGAGGATGCCGCCGTAGGGCACCTGCCTGCTGCTCATCCGGCTGACGAACGAGGGCGCCTCGCCCTTTTCGGCCAGCGAACGCAGGATCCGGCCCGTCGAATAGAGGCCCGAGTTGACGCTGGACAGCGCCGCGGTCAGGACCACCGCGTTCATCACGTCGCCGATGCCCGGGATGCCGAGCCTGCTGAACACCGTCACGAACGGGCTCTCGTCGCCGCTGTAGAACGGCCACGGCAGCAGCATCGCCAGCAGCAGCACCGAGCCGACGTAGAACACGCCGATCCGCCAGACCACGCCGTTGATCGCCTTCGGCAGCACCTTGCGGGCGTCCTTCGTCTCACCGGCCGCGATGCCGACGACCTCGATCGCCGAGTAGGCGAAGATCACCGCCTGCAACGTCATCAGCGCGACGCCGATGCCCGCCGGGAAGAGTCCACTGTGGCCGGTCAGGTTGTGCGCGCCGGCGGGGGTGCCGCCGATGTCGGCGCTCGTCAGCACCAGGCCGGCGCCGACGACCAGGAAGACGACGATGGCCAGCACCTTGACCACCGAGAACCAGAACTCCAGCTCGCCGAACACCTTCACCGACAGCAGGTTCACCGCCAGCAGGACACCGAGCGCGATCAGCGCGGTGATCCACTGCGGCACGTCCGGCAGCCACTTGTGCACGTAGATGGCGACCGCGGTGATCTCGGCGATCCCGGTCATCGCCCAGTTCACCCAGTACATCCAGCCGGAGACGAAGCCGGCCCACGGCCCGATGAACTTCCGCGCGTAGGTGACGAAACTGCCGGAGCTGGGCTCGTGCAGGACGAGTTCGCCGAGCGCGCGCATCACGAAGTAGGCGGCGATGCCGCAGATCGCGTACGAGAAGATCAGCGACGGCCCGACCTGGTGGAGCTTGCCGCCGGCGCCGAGGAAGAGCCCGACGCCGATCGCGCCGCCGATGGCGATCATCTGCACTTGGCGGTTGCCCAGTGCTTTCGAGTAGCTTTCACCTTTTTCGGTGAGCAGCGAGGAATCCATGGTTATCGGACGCTAGAGCGGTGTGCGGCAGGTCACCAAGCAGGCTAAGGAAGACTTAAGGTGTGCCGGACATCACTGCGAAGTTTGTTCCGCTATCCGCGGATTCGATTTGACACGGGGTGCCCGCCGCCCGCGCCGGGGTGCCTTCTACGCTCGGGGCCGTGGATCTCGCGGCGCTGCTGGACCGGATAGCCGACGACGTCGCGCCGGAGGTCGGCCGCGGCGCCGTCGCTGACTACATTCCCGCGCTGGCCAGGGTCGAGCCGTGGCGGTTCGGCATGGCGGTGGCCGAAGTGGACGGTGCCGTGCACGGCGTCGGCGACTGGGAGCGCCCGTTTTCCGTGCAGAGCATGTCCAAAGTGTTCACTCTCGCGCTGGCGCTTTCGCGCGGGGACGGCGTGTGGGCACGAGTCGGCCGCGAACCGTCGGGCGGCCCGTTCAATTCGCTGGTGCAGCTCGAACACGAGGACGGCATTCCGCGCAACCCGTTCATCAACGCCGGCGCCCTGGTGGTGACCGACGAGCTCGCCCGTCACGGCGACGCGGCGGACGCGCTGCTCGCCTTTCTCCGGCAGGAGAGCGGCCGCGCGGAAATCGCCGTGGACCCCGAAGTGGCCGCGTCGGAGTCGGCGCACGCCGACCGCAACCGCGCCCTCGCCTACTTCATGGCCTCCTACGGCAACATGCGCCACCCGGTGCCGTCGGTGCTGGACCAGTACGTCCGCCAGTGCTCGATCGCGATGAGCTGCGGCGACGTCGCGCGGTCGGCGTTGTTCCTGGCCCGCCACGGCCTCCGCAACGACGGCTCGCGCCTGCTCGGGCTGAGCGCGGCGAAGCGGATCAACGCGGTGATGCTGACGTGCGGCACGTACGACGCGGCGGGCGAGTTCGCCTACCGCGTCGGCCTGCCGGGCAAGAGCGGGGTGGGCGGCGGCATCGTGGCGATCGTCCCGGGCCGGTGCGCGGTGTGCGTGTGGAGCCCGGGCCTGGACGCGCGCGGCAACTCCGTCGCCGGGGTCGCCGCCCTCGACCGGTTCACGACGCTGACCGGCTGGTCGGTCTTCTGAACGAGGTTCTGAAGTCAGCGCAGGTAGTTGTAGACGCTGGCCCGCGAAATCCCGAGCACGTCCGTCAGGGCGGGCACCGCGTTCTTCAGCTCCAGGAAGCCCCGCTCCTTGAGCAACCGCACCAGCTCCTTCTTCGCGGCCGCCGGAAGGCTGCGCGGGGTGTGGCCGCGCTCGCCGGCGTAGTCCTCGACCAGGGCGCGCAGCTCGTCGGCCGTGCGGGCGCGCAGGGTCTCGGCGAGCGGGGCGGGGTCGTCGGCGGTGGCCAGCCGGGTCAGGGCGTGGGCCGCCGACCCGAGCAGGGAGACGTCGAGGTTGAGGCACAGCGCCGCGACGTACTCGCCGGCCGAGTTGCGGAGGCCGATCGACGTGCTCTTCGCCGGGCGGCCGTCCGGGAACCGGTTGGGGTAGTTCTGCAGCACGTCCGGGAACTCCGGGTCGGCGATGCGGGCCAGCCCCAGCTCGGTGGCCGGGTCGCCGACCGTCCGCCCGGACAGGCCGCCTTCGATCGCGCGGACCGCGTGGGCCGGGTCGCGCAGGTCGTGCAGCACCACCTCGCACAGGCCGGGGAACATCCGGCCGACGGCGTGGGCGATCTTCTCCGCCTCGCGCAGCAGCAGCTCGTCCTCGGTCATCCGACCAGCTCCCGCAGCTTGTCCGCGGCCTTCAGCCCGGAGCCGGTCAGCACGACGACCGTGGTTTCGCCGGGCCGGATGGCGCCGCGCGCGCCGAAGACGTCGATGGCCGCCGCGGCCGTCGCGCTGGTGGGCTCCGCGTAGAGGCCCAGGGACGCCAGCCGGCGGGCGGCCGCGGCGATGGCGTCCTCGCCGATCGCCGCGGTGTCCCCGCCCGAGCGCCGGATCGCCGCGACGACCTCCGGCAGCCGCACCGGACGGCGGATCGCCGTCCCCTCGGCGACGGTCGGGGCGAACTCCGGCGGCTCCCGGTCGTGGAAGGCGGCGTCGACGGGGGAGCAGTTCCGCGGCTGCGCGACGAGCAGGCGGGGGAGCCTGCTGATGGACCCCGCCTCGAGGAGCTCTCCGAACCCGAGGTCGCAGCCCAGCACGATGCTGCCCGCGCCGGCCACGGTGACGACGGCGTCCGGCGCGCGGAAGCCGAGGTCCTCCCACAGCTCGTAGGCGAGGGTCTTGGTGCCCTGGAGGAAGAACGGGTGCCAGTTGTGGCTGGCGTAGGTGGTGCGGTCCGCGCGGCGGACGGCTTCGGCGGCGGTGTCGTCGCGGGTGCCCGGCACCAGCTCGACGGCCGCGCCGTACGCGCGGGTCTGGAGGACCTTCGCCGGCGACGTCCCTTCGGGAGCCAGGACGGTCGCCGCGATCCCGGCCGCGGCGCTGTAGGCGGCCACCGACGAGCCGCCGTTGCCGGAGCTGTCCTCCAGGAGCTCACGCACGCCGGCGCCGGCCAGCGCGGAGACCATGACGCTGGAGCCGCGGTCCTTGAAGCTGCCGGTCGGGCTGAACCATTCGAGCTTGAACCGGACCTCTCGATCGCCCCAGACCCGCGGGACGAGCGGGGTGCAGCCCTCGCCGAGCGACACCGGGCGGAGGTCACCGGGCAGCGCGGCCCGGTACCGCCAGAGCGAGCGGACGCCGGTGTCGACGTCGTCCGGGCGCAGGCCGGGCCGGGCGGCCACGGTCAGCGGGGCGCCGTCGTCGCCGCGCCAGCGCAGCGGGTCGCCGGGATAGCGCGTCCCCGACCGCTCGTCGGTGTACCAGTACTCCACCGTCACCCTCCTGGTATGGACAGTGAGTCCAAGTGTAGACGTACTGTCTAGTACTACTCCCGAGTATGCGAAATGTCTTCAGCTTCTTCTCAGGAAAAGCTTGTAACGCGGAGACGGAAAATTACGATCACCGCTGTCCGGTTCGCGCCGGCCGAGGTGCCGGTCGTGGTTGCCCCAATACCGCGAGTCGAACCGGCCGGGCCGCCGATGCCCCCGTTCGTGGTCTTGTGAGCACCGAGAACCCCGGTGCGTGACCAATCCACAGTGGACTTCCGGTGTCGTGCGGGCCCGGCCCGCGTATTCTCCGGACGGTTCTTCCGGTGCTCCGGAAAAGCGTCGAGAAATCGGCGACGAAAACCGGTGAAGTGCGGTGGCGTTAGGGTGGGGAAGAGAACGTCTCCGGACCCGCGCTTTGCCGCCGGGATAAGCGGGGAAGGCGGCCGGGAAACGCCGGACCCGACGGTCGACGTGGTCCGGACCGGTCAACCGCGCCGCGTCCACCAGGCGGGATGGCTTGCGCCGTCCGGTGGCGCGTGCCGGGTGGACCACGGCGCGGAACGCCTCACACGCACGTCCACGCGGCAATCGTCGCCCCCCTCCCGGGGCGGGAACGTGACGGCGACGTTAAATTCTTGCGCCGTCGGCCTGGTCCATCACGAATTTTCTGAACCTCGGCTATGAAATCGCGGTGGGTTGTTGACGGCACGGAAGGAACCCGCTTAAGTACTCCCCGTTACCCATCACCCTTTCGTGCGTAGCGGGAGTTCCCATGCGTCTCTCGAAAGACGACTCCGTGCCGGCCGGGCTGGTCGTCGCCGTGTCGCCGCTGCGATGGCCGTCGGCGCGCGGGGTCGCCGCCGCCGCGCGCGGGGGCGGGCTCGGCGTGCTCGACCTGACGGCCGGGGGCCCCGCGGCCGCGGACGAGCTCGCGCTGCTCGGGGAATGGGGTGTCCCGGCCTTCGGGGTCCGGCTGGCCCAGCCGGCCGACCTGCCCGAGGCCGTGACCACCGTGCTGCTGACCGAAGACGCCCGGTGCGCGCCGCGGGACTTCCCGGGCCGGCGGGTGCTGGCCGAGGTCACCTCCCGGGCGGCGGCCCGCCGGGCGGTCACCACCGGCGCCCACGGCCTGATCGCCCGCGGGCACGAATGCGGCGGCCGGGTCGGGGAACTGAGCACGTTCGTGCTGCTGCAGGCCCTGCTGGGCGACGACACCCTCGACGTACCGGTGTGGGCGGCGGGCGGCATCGGGCCGCACACCGCGGCGGCCGCCGTCGCGGGCGGCGCGGCCGGCGTCGTCGTCGACACGCAGCTCGCCCTGCTCCCGGAAGCCGAGCTGCCGTCGGCCCTCACCACCGCCGTCACCGGCCTCGACGGTTCGGAAACGACCGTCGCCGACGGCGTCCGCGTGCTGGCCCGGCGCGGCACCGACCCCCTCGAAGCGGGCCAGGACGTCTTCCTCGCCACCCGGTTCCGCGACCGCTGGGGCACGGTGACCGCGGCGGTGCGCGGCCTGGCCGACGCCGTCGTCGAGGCCCTGAACGTGCCGGACGCGGTGCTGGGCCCCGGCACCGCGGGCAGCCGCGCGCTCGGCACGGAACTGCCGGTCGCGCAGGGACCGATGACCCGGGTCAGCGACCAGCCCGCCTTCGCCGCCGAGGTCGCCGCGGGCGGGGCGCTGCCGTTCGTCGCGCTGGCCCTCTCCGGCCCCGAACAGACCCGTGACGTGCTGGAACGCACCCGCGCGGCCGTCGGCGACGCGCCCTGGGGTGTCGGGGTGCTCGGGTTCGCCGCCGACGACGTCAAGGCCGCGCAGCTGGCGGTCATCCGCGAACTGCGGCCGACCCACGCGATCATCGCCGGCGGCCGTCCCGCCCAGGCCGTGGCCCTGGAAGACGCCGGCATCGCCACCTTCCTCCACGTGCCGTCGCCGGGGCTGCTGAAGCAGTTCCTCGAAGCGGGCGCCCGCAAGTTCGTCTTCGAAGGCTCCGAGTGCGGCGGCCACGTCGGCCCGCGCACCAGCTTCCCGCTGTGGGAGGCCCAGCTCGGCGTGCTCGCCGACTTCCTCGCCGGCACGCCGGACGCGGCCGCGGACCTGCGGCTGCTGTTCGCCGGCGGTATCCACGACGAGCGCTCCGCGGCGATGGTGGCCGCCCTCGCCGCGCCGGTGGCCGCGCGCGGCGCGGCGATCGGGGTGCTGATGGGCACCGCCTACCTCTTCACCCGCGAGGCCGTCGACGCGGGTGCCGTCCTCCCGCTGTTCCAGCGCCGGCTCCTGGAAGCCGAGCACACCGACCTCCTCGAAACCGCCCCCGGCCACGCCACCCGCTGCGTGCGCAGCCCGTTCACCGAGGAGTACGCCGCGATCAAGGCGGACCTCGCCGAGCGCGGCGTGCCCAGCCGCGACGCCTGGGAACACCTGGAGACGCTCAACGTCGGGCGGCTGCGCCTGGCGAGCAAGGGCATCGAGCGCGTCGGCGACGAGCTGCGGGACGTCGGCGAAGACCGGCAGCTCGCCGAAGGTATGTTCATGGCGGGCGAGGTCGCCGTGCTGCGCTCGGCCGTCACCACGATCGCGGACCTGCACCACTCGGTGGGCGAGGGCGCGAACGCGTTCCTGCGCGACCGGGCCGCCGAGTTCGGCGGCACCGAGACCGAACCGCCCGCGCCGGCGCCGCTGGACATCGCGATCGTCGGCATGGCCTGCATGTTCCCGCAGGCCCCCGACCTGGCCGCGTTCTGGGCGAACGTCCTCGCCGGCACCGACGCGGTCACCGAGGTGCCCCCGCAGCGCTGGGACACCTCGCTGTACTACGACCCCGAGGGACAGGGAGAGCGGACGCCGTCGCGCTGGGGCGGGTTCCTGCCCGAGATCGGCTTCGACCCGCTGAAGTACGGCATCCCGCCGTCGTCGCTGGCCAGCATCGAACCCGTGCAGCTCCTGGCCCTGGAGGCCGCGCACCGCGCGCTGGCCGACGCGGGCTACGCCGACCGCGCGTTCGACCGCGCCCGGACGTCGGTCGTGTTCGGCGCCGAAGCGGGCAGCGACCTGTCGAACGCGATGACCCTGCGGTCCGTGCTGCCGTCCTACCTGGGCGAGCTGCCGTCCGAACTGGACGAACGGCTGCCGCGGATCACCGAGGACTCGTTCCCGGGTGTGCTCGCGAACGTCATCGCCGGGCGGATCGCCAACCGGCTCGACCTGGGCGGGGCCAACTACACCGTCGACGCCGCGTGCGCGTCTTCGCTGACCGCGGTGGACGTCGCCTGCAAGGAGCTGACCGCCGGCACCAGCGACCTCGTCCTCTGCGGCGGCGCCGACCTGCACAACGGCATCAACGACTACCTCCTGTTCGCCTCCGCGCACGCCCTTTCGCCGACCGGCCGCTCGGCGACGTTCGACAGCGCCGCCGACGGCATCGCGCTCGGCGAAGGCGTCGCGTGCCTCGCGCTGAAGCGTCTCGCCGACGCCGAACGCGATGGCGACCGCGTGTACGCCGTGATCAAGGGCGTCGGCGCGGCTTCGGACGGCCGGGCTCTGGGCTTGACGGCGCCGCGGCCCGAAGGGCAGCACACCGCGCTGACCCGCGCCTACCGCAACGCCGGCGTCTCGCCCGCGCGCGTCGGGCTCGTCGAGGCGCACGGCACCGGCACCGTCGTCGGCGACCGGACCGAGCTGGGGACGCTGACGAAGGTGTTCACCGAGGCCGGCGCCGCACCCGGCGCGTGCACGATCGGCTCGGTGAAGTCGCAGATCGGGCACACCAAGTGCGCCGCGGGCCTGGCCGGGCTGATCAAGGCCGCCCTCGCCGTGCACACCGGCGTCAAGCCGCCGACGCTGCACCTGTCGTCGCCGAACCCGGCGTGGGACCCCGCGACAAGCCCGTTCGTGTTCCAGTCGGCGGCGCAGCCGTGGACCGCGCCGCCGGCCGAGCGGCTCGCCGGGGTCAGCGCGTTCGGCTTCGGCGGCACCAACTTCCACGTGGTGCTCGGCGCCCACGACGGCGTCCCGCCCGCGCAGGCCGCCGACGAGTGGCCCGCGGAGCTGTTCACCTTTCCGACGGAGGCCGCGGCGCGGGAGTTGCTGGCCACGGCTTCGGAAGTTCCTTCGCCGTGGCGGCTGCGCGATCTGGCGCTGGCGGCGGCCCAGCGGGCGCACGGGCGTCCGGCGCGGCTCGCCATCGTCGCGTCCACTGTGGACGAGCTGGTCGACTTGCTGCGCAAGGCGTTGGACGGGCACGACGCCCCCGGCGTGTTCCGCGCCGACGACGCGGTGCCGGGCGAGGTCGCGGTGGTGTTCCCCGGCCAGGGCAGCCAGCGGCCGGGCATGTTCGCCGAGCTGTTCGTCACCTTCCCCGAGCTGCAGCGTTACCTGCGCCTCGACCGGGCGACGGCCGAGGTCGTCTTCGGGCCGGCGGCGTTCGGGGAGACGGCGCGGCAGGACGCCGTGGACCGGGTCACCGACACCCGTGTCGCCCAGCCCGCGCTCGGGATGGCCGGGCTGGCCGCGTTCCGGTTGCTGACCCGCGCGGGCGTGCGGCCCGCGATGCTGGGCGGGCACAGCTACGGCGAGCTGACGGCGCTGGCCGCGGCCGGCACTTTCACGCCGGAAGGACTGGTGCACGCGAGCCACGCCCGGGCGACGGCGATCCTCGACGCGGTGCCTGGGGACGATCCCGGCGCGATGGCCGCGGCCTCGGCGTCCGCCGCCGAGGTGGTCGCGGTTCTCGGCGAATCGCGGGTCGTCCTGGCCAACCACAACTCGCCGAAGCAGACGGTGATCTCCGGGCCGACCGCCGACGTCGAGGCCGCGGTCGGGCAGCTGCGGGCCGCCGGGCTCGGCGCGAAGCGGATCCAGGTCGCGTGCGCGTTCCACAGCTCGCTGGTGGCCCCGGCGGGGGAGGCGTTCGGCCGGGCCCTGGACGCGATCGGCGTCGTGCGGCCCGCGGTCCCGGTGTACGCGAACCGGACGGCCGCGCCCTACCCGTCGTCGCCGGACGCGGTTCGTGGTGAACTGGCCGCCCAGCTGGGTGCACCGGTCCGGTTCGTCGAGCAGATCGAGGCGATGTACGCGGCCGGAGCGCGGGTGTTCGTCGAGGCCGGGCCCGGGGCCGTGCTGGCCAAGCAGGTCGCCGCCATCCTCGGCGACCGGCCGCACCGCACGGTCGGGTTCGAACAGCCGGGCCGCCGCGGCCTGCCGGGGTTCCTGGGTGCCTTGGCGCAGCTGGCGGTGTCCGGGGTGAGCGTCGAGACGGGCTGGCTGTTCCGCGGCCGGGACGCGGTGGACGCGTCCACGGCGCCGCGGCCGAAGCGTCCGGGGTGGACGGTCGATGGCCACCTGCTCCGCGCGGCGGACGGCACGATCCCGGCCGGAGCGCTCCGCCCGGCGGAGCGGGTCTCGTTCGGGGTGGCGGCCGCGGCACCGGCGGCCACGTCGGAGGCGATGGTCGCGGACTTCCTGCGCACGAGCCGCGAGATGATCGCGGCCCAGCGCGACGTGCTCCTGGGCTTCCTCGGCACCGACACGCCCCTGCCGGTCCCGGCCCCGGTCATCGAGCACCCCAATGTGGCGTTGGTTGCATCTGACGCACCGAACGCCACATTGGGTGCGTCTGACGCACCGAACGCCACATTGGGGTGCTCTGTGCTGGAGACCGTGGTGGCGGTGATCGGGGAGCGGACGGGGTATCCGGTGGAGATGATCGAGCCGGATCTCGATCTGGAAGCCGATTTGAGTGTGGATTCGATCAAGCGGGCGGAGATCGCGGGTGAGCTGGCGTCCCGGCTGGGGCTGGCGGGCGGTGATGTGGAGGAGTTCGCGAAGGCCCGCACGGCGGCCGCGATCGCCGAGCTGATCGGCGACGAACGTCCCGAGCCGGCGTCGGTGGCTTCGGTGCTGGAGACCGTGGTGGCGGTGATCGGGGAGCGGACGGGGTATCCGGTGGAGATGATCGAGCCGGATCTCGATCTGGAAGCCGATCTGAGTGTGGACTCGATCAAGCGGGCGGAGATCGCCGGCGAGCTGGCGACCCGCCTCGACCTCGACCCGGGTGGCGACGTGGAGGAGCTGGCCAAGGCCCGCACGGCCGCGGCGATCGCCGAGCTGATCGACGGCGAGCGCCCCAAGGTGGCCTTGGTTGCGTTCAACGCACCGAAGGCCACATTGGGTGCGTTGGACGCACCGAAGGCCACATTGGGGCGCTTGGCGCCGGGCGAGCCCGAGCCGCTCGTCGTTGCGCCGAAACGGCTGGTCATGGCCGAAACCGCGCTTCCGGCCGCCGAGACTCCCGGCGTCGCCGGGCGGAAGTTCCTTCTGCTCGGCGGTGGCGCGCTCGCGGAGGCCGTCCGGGACCACCTCGCCGCGCTGGGCGCGGTCGCCGAGGTCGCCGACGACGTCCGTGCCGGGTTCGACGGGGTCCTGTTCATGCAGCCCGTGCTGCCCGCCGCCTTCTCGCAGTACCAGGCCGCCCTCGCCACCGAACCCGCCTGGCTGCTCACCGCCGGCCCCGGCGAAGGCCTGCGTGGCTTCCACCGCAGCCTCGCCCGCGAATACCCGGACACGCTCACCCGCCTCGTCGAACTCCCGAAGGACGACACGCCCGCACGTCAAGCCGCCGCCTTCGTCGCCGAGCTGTCCACAGCGGACCGCGAACCCGTCGTCGTGCGGCACGGAGACCACCGGAGTGGCTTCCGGATGACCGAGCAGGACCTCGGCCCGCTCGGCAGCAGCGGCGCGGGTCCGGCGGGCGACGGCGCCGCCGAAGCCGCCGCGATCGGCCTGACGCGGGACTCGGTCGTCCTGCTCGTCGGCGGCGCGAAGGGCATCACCGCCCGGTTCGCCGCCACCCTCGCCACGGCCGCCCGGTGCCGGATCGAACTCCTCGGCCGGACGCCGGTGCCCGCACAGCAGGACGACTATCCGCAGGCCAGAACCGCGAAGGACCTCCGCGCCGCGCTCATCGGAGCCGGGCTGAAGAGCCCCGCGGAGATCGAACGGACCGTCCGCCGGATCCTCGGCGAACGCGAAGTCCGGCAGACCCTGGCCACCCTCGACGCGCTCGGCAGCCCGGCGCGCTACCAGTCGGTCGACATGCTCGACGCCGAAGCCGTGCACCGCGCGGTCAAGGAGATCCACGCCGAGCACGGCCGGCTCGACGGCATCGTCTACGCGGCCGGCGTCATCGAGGACAAGCTCGTCGCCGAGAAGACGCCGGAGTCGTTCGAGCGCGTGTACGGCACCAAGGTCGACGGCGCCCGCACCCTCCTCGACGCGACCGCCGACCTGCCCGGCGAACCCGCGTTCGTCGTCCTGTTCGGCAGCATCGCCGCGACGCTGGGCAACCGCGGGCAATCCGACTACGCCGCCGCGAACGACGCCCTCGAAACGCTGGGCCGGCAGTGGCCCGCCGGGCGCGCGGTGACCGTCCACTGGGGACCGTGGGCGCCGACCGGCGACCACGACGGCATGGTGACGCCGGAGCTGATGCGCGACTACGCCCGCCGCGGCATCGCGCTGATCGACCCGGAGGAGGGCACTCTCGGTCTGCTGCGGGAGCTGGCCTGGGGCCGTCCGGACACCGGCGCCGTCGTCCACACCGCCTCGGGCTGGTGACGCGGATGCCGGACCCTGTTGCCATCGTCGGGATGTCCGTGCTGCTGCCCGGCGCTCCCGACCTGGCGAGCTACTGGCGCAACCTCACCGGCGGCGTCGACGCGATCACCGACGTGCCGCCCGGGAAGTGGGACCTCGCGCACTACGCGCCGGACGCACAGCGCCGCGCCGACCGGGTCTACTGCCGGCGCGGTGGGTTCGTCGACGAACTGGCCGAAGTGGACGTCACCGGCTTCGGGATCATGCCGAACTCCGTGCCCGCCACCGAACCCGACCAGCTGATCGCGCTGCGGGTCGCGGCGCAGGCCGTCGCGGACGCCGGTGGCCCGGACCGCCTGCCCGCCGACCGCGCGAAGATCGGCGTCGTGCTCGGCCGCGGCGGCTACCTGACGCCGGGGCTGGTCCGGCTCGACCAGCGCGTCCGCACCGCGAGCCAGCTCGTCCGCACCCTCGGCGAGCTGCTGCCCGACCTCGACGCCGACCGCCTCGACGCCGTGCGGCAGGCCTTCACCGACCAGCTCGGCCCCGAGGCACCCGAGTCCGCGATCGGCCTGGTGCCCAACCTGGCCGCGTCGCGGCTGGCCAACCGGCTCGACCTGCGCGGCCCGGCCTACACCGTGGACGCCGCGTGCGCGTCCTCGCTGATCGCCGTCGACCACGCCGTGCGGGAGCTGGCCACCGGCCGGTGCGATGTCGTCCTCGCCGGCGGCGTGCACCACTGCCACGACATCACCTTCTGGAGCGTGTTCACCCAGCTCGGCGCGCTGTCGCCGTCCGAGCGGATCCGGCCGTTCCACCGCGACGCCGACGGCGTGCTGATCGGCGAAGGCACCGGCGTCGTCGTCCTCAAGCGCCTCGCCGACGCCGAGCGCGACGGCGACCGCGTCTACGCGGTGATCACCGGGACCGGCGTCGCCTCCGACGGGCGGACGGCGAGCCTGGCCAGCCCCGACTCCGGCGGGCAGGTCCGGGCCGTCCGCCAGGCGTGGGCCGCGGCGGGCCTCGACCCCGCCGCGGCCGACTCGATCGGCCTGCTGGAGGCGCACGGCACCGCGACCCCGGCCGGCGACGCCGCGGAGCTCGCGACCCTCGCGGAGGTCTTCGGACCGCGGGGGAGCGCGGTGCTCGGCTCGGTCAAGTCGATGATCGGCCACACGATGCCCGCGGCCGGGATCGCCGGGCTCGTCAAGGCGGCGCTGGCCGTCCACCACGGCGTCCTGCTGCCCACCCTGCACTGCGACGACCCGCACCCGGCGCTCGCGGCCACTCGCTTCTCCACTTTGGACACGGCACGACCGTGGGACGCGCCGGTGCGCCGCGCCGGCGTCAACGCGTTCGGCTTCGGCGGCATCAACGCCCACGTCGTCCTGGAACAGGCGCCGGGCCGCGCGAAGCCGGTCGTGGTGCGCGAGCCCGAACGCGTGCTGCGGCTCGCCGCGCCGACCGTCGACGCGCTGCGCGAAGCGTTCGACCGGGGCGGTCACCAGGAGATCGGCGCCGGGCCGGTCCGGCTCGGCATCGTCGACCCGACGGAGAAGCGGCTGGCCCTGGCCAGGAAGGCCCTCGCGCGGGGCCGGGCCTGGCGCGGCCGCAACGACGTGTGGTTCGCCGACCGCCCCCTGCTCGGCCCCGGCGGCGGCAAGATCGCCTTCCTGTTCCCCGGCCTGGAATCGGAACTGACGTTGAACTGCGGCGACGTCGCCCGCCACTTCGGCCTGCCGTGGCAGCACGAGGACGTCGAGGTCGGCGACGTCGGGCGGCAGGGTGCCGCGGTGTTCGAGCTGGGCAGGCTGCTGCACGCCGCCCTCGGCAGGCTCGGGGTCACGCCGGACGCCGTCGCCGGGCACAGCCTGGGCGAGTGGACGGCGATGGCGGTGGCCGGCGTGTACGCCGAAGCCGAGGTCGACGCCTTCCTCGCCGGGTTCGACCCGGACGCGCTCGTCGTCCCCGGGCTCGCCTTCGCCGCGATCGGCGCGCCCGCGCCCCGGGTGCTCGACGAGCTGGCCGGGCGGGCGGACGTCGTCCTGTCGCACGACAACTCGCCGAACCAGGCCATGATCTGCGGTCCGGAAGCCGCCGTCGGCGCGCTCGTGCGGCGGTTCCGCGACGCCGGGATCGTCGCGCAGGTGCTGCCCTTCCGCTCCGGCTTCCACACCCCGATGCTGCGGCCGTACCTGGACCCGATCCGCGAAGCCGCCGAGCGCTTCACACTGCACCCACCGGCCCTGCCGCTCTGGTCGGCGACCACGGTGTCGGAGTACCCGGCGGACGAGGCCGCGGTCCGCGAGCTGTTCGTGCGGCACCTGCTGCAGCCGGTCCGGTTCCGCCCGCTCGTGCGGGCGCTGCACGAGGCCGGGTTCCGCGCGTTCGTCCAGGTGGGCGCCGGGCAGCTCGGCTCCCTCGTCGGTGACACCCTGCACGGCGAAGAGCACCTGGTCGTGGCGGCGCACTCGGCGCAGCGGCCCGGGCTCGCGCAGCTGCGCCGGGTCGCCACGGCGCTGTGGGCCGACGGTCTTGACATCGACTTCGCGCGCCTGCCGGGCGAGCGGCACGTGACACCCAAGGCGGTCAAGCTCGACCTCGGCGGCCGGCTGATCTCCCTGGACGAGCAGGTCCGCGCCCGGATCGCGCTGCCGGCCATCCGGAAGTCCACTGTGGACGACCTGGCCGCGAAGGGCCCGCTCGCCGCGGAGTTCGCCGCCCTGCTGGCCGACACCGCCGAGCTGGCGTCCACCGTGCTCGCCGGACCGGCCCGCCGCCTCCCGCCGCCGCGGGAGCTGGACACCACGCTCACCGTGTCGCTCGAGACGATGCCGTACCTGCTCGACCACTGCTTCTTCAAGCAGCCGCCGCAGGCCGACCCGGGCGACCGCTGGCCGGTCGTCCCGGCCACCACGGTGATCGACCACCTGATGCGGTTCGCCGAGCGGGCCGCGCCCGGCCGGCACGCGGTCGCCGTGCACGACGTCCGGCTCAGCCAGTGGATCACCGCGGTCCCGGCGGTCACCGTGCCCGTGCGCGTCCGGCCCCAGGGCGCCGACCGGGTGCACGCGGCGATCGCCGGCTACTCGCAGGCCGTCGTGGAACTCGCCCCGGAGCACTCGGCCGGCGCGCCGGCGCCGTGGCGGTTCCCGGCGTCGGCCGAGCAGGTCCCCGAGACCACGGCGGCGCAGCTGTACGACGAACGCTGGATGTTCCACGGCCCGCGGTTCCAGGGCGTCACCGAGCTGACCGCCGTCGGCGACCGCCACGTACGGGCCGTGCTGACCACGCCCGCCGCGCCCGGCGCGTTGCTCGACAACGTCGGCCAGGTGCTCGGTTACTGGATAATGTCCCGGCTGCCCGAGCGGACCACCGTCTTCCCGGTCGCGATGCGCGAAATCCGGTTCCACGGCCCGCACCCGGCGCCCGGCGAGCGCCTGGAGTGCCTGGTCCGGATCACCGGGCTGACGGACGAGTTCCTCGACGCCGACATGCAGCTCGTCCACAACGGAGCGGTGTGGGCCGAGTTCACCGGCTGGCGCGACCGGCGGTTCGACAGCACCGCGCACATCCGTCAGGCCGACCGCACCCCCGAGCGCTCGACGCTGTCGCACGAGCAGCCGGGCGGCTGGGCGCTGGTGTGCGAGCAGTGGCCGGACCTGGCCACCCGCGAACTGATCATGCGCAACTACCTCGCCGGCCCCGAGCGCGACGCCTACGACCGCCGTCCACCGCGCGGGCGGCGCCAGTGGCTGCTCGGCCGGATCGCCGCCAAGGACGCGGTCCGCCAGTTCCTCTGGGCCCGCGGCGAACCCGAGATGTTCCCGGCCGAGCTGCGCATCGGCAACGACGAGGCCGGCCGGCCGTTCGCGACCGGCGCCTACGGCCGGGACCTGCCGCCGCTGGCGATTTCCGTGGCGCACCGCGCGGAAGCGGGGGTGGCCATCGCCCGGCACGGGCCGTGCGGCATCGACGTCGAAGAGGTCGCGCCGCGCTCGGAGTCCACTGTGGAGACCGCGCTCGGCCCGGGCGAGCTGGCGCTGTTCGCGAGCCTGCCCGGCGACCCGGAGCGGTGGTTCGCCCGGTTCTGGACCGCGAAGGAAGCCGTCGCGAAACTGCGCGGCACCGGCCTGCGCGGCGAACCCCGGGACTTCGAGGTGGTCGCCGCGACCCCGGGTGAGCTGACCGTCCGCGTCGCGGGCCACGAGTACCGGGTGTGCTGCGCCGACGTCGAAAACCCGCCGGGTGCCCCGCCGCGCCGCTACGTCGTCGCCTGGACCGAAGAGACGAAGGAGACTGCCGGATGAGCATCGAGACCACGGCCGCGAACGAGGTGACCGTGCTCGCCCAGCTGAGCGGGATGCTGCGTGAGCTGCTCGAGGAGTACGGCCTCGACGACACCGAAATCACCATGGAGACGACGTTCCACGACGACCTCGAACTGGAGAGCGTCGACCTCGTGGCGCTGTCCGGGCAGCTGCGCGAGCACTACGGCGACCGCGTCAACTTCGCGAACTTCATCGCCGAGCGCGACCTGGACGAGATCATCGCGCTGACCGTCGGCGAGCTCGTCCGCTACATCGTCGCCTCCCTGCAGGCGACGGCGTGAGCCGGATCCGCGCCGGTGAGCTGGACGTGCACGTCCAGCGGCTCACCCCGGACGTGCCGCCGGACGGGGACGCGCCGATCGTGGTGTGCGTCCACGGCCTGCTCACCGACAGCCTGGCCAGCTACTACTTCACCCTCGGCCCGGCCTTCGCCGCGCGCGGGCTCGACGTGCTGATGTACGATCTGCGCGGGCACGGCCGCACGACGCGGCCGGCGTCCGGGTACCACCTGGAGCGGTTCGTCGACGACCTCGTCGCGGTCCTCGACGCGGCCGAGGTCACCCGGCCGGTGCACGTCGTCGGGAACTCCTTCGGCGCTTCGGTGGCGCTGGGGCTGGCCGCCGCCCGGCCCGACCGGGTGGCCAGCGTGGTCGTGATCGAGGGCGAACCGCCGACCGAGGGGTGGACCCGGCACATGGCCGACGGGCTCGCCGACGCCAAGACCCGGCTGGCGATCGACGAGGTCATCGGCTGGATCGCCGACAACCACGGCGCGCACACCGCGCGGCTGTCCAAGGCCGCGAACAAGATCCTGCAGACCACCACGATCGCCGAGGACATCCCGCGCAGCGCGACGATCGCGGCGGACCTCTCGGCGGTGCGCTGCCCGGTGTTCGCGATCTTCGGCGGCGACTCCGGGCTGGCGGCCCAGGTGCCGCACTTCGAGACGCACCTGGAGAGCTGCCGCTGCGTCGTGCTGCCCGACCAGGGCCACTCGGTGCTGGTCGAGCGGACCGCCGAGGTGATCGAGCTGATCTCGGAGTGGGTCCGCGACACCGCGCGCACGCAGGCCCGGGTGCGGTAGTGGCCCGGTTCCTCTTCGTCGTCCCGCCCCTGGTCGGACACGTCAACCCGGCCGTCGGCGTGGCGGCCGAGCTCACCGCGCGCGGCCACGAGGTCGCCTGGGCGGGCCACGACGAGCTGCTGTGGCAGCTGGCCGGCCCGGAAGCACTCGTGTTCTCCTGCGCCGTGCCGCGCGACCTGCCGGTGCGCCCGGCCGAGCTGAAGGGCCCGGCCGCACTGCGGTTCCTCTGGCAGGACTTCCTCGTTCCGCTGGCCGACGCGATGGCGCCCGGCGTGGCCGCGGCGCTGGCGGCGTTCGAGCCGCACGTCGTGGTCGCCGACCAGCAGGCACTGGCCGGCGGGCTGCTCGCCGAGGCCGCCGGCCTGCCGTGGGTGACGTCGGCGACGACGTCGGCCGAGCTCGTCGACCCCCTGGCGGGGATGCCGAAGGTCGGGGAGTGGGTCGACGCGCTCCTCGACGGGCTGCGGGCCCGGATCGCCGGCGGCCGGGGCGTGGCGGACCCGCGGTTCTCCCCGCACGGCGTCCTCGCCTTCACGACGCGCGAACTGCTCGGCCCGGCCACCCTGCCACCGTCGGTCCGCCTCGTCGGACCCGCCCTCGGCGCGCGACCGGCCACGGCGGACTTCCCTTGGGAGTGGCTTGACCCGCTGTGGCATCCGGGGCTTCGCCCCGGGCCGGGGGCTCCGCCACCCGGAACCCCCGAAAAGCGACTACGGCCGACCGTGCTGGTTTCCCTCGGCACGGCCAACACGTCGGCGGGCGCCGGGTTCCTGACGGCGACGGCGGAGGCGTTCGCGGACCTGCCCGCGCGAGCGGTGATCGCCGACCCGGGCGGCGTGCTCGGCGACGTCCCGCCGAACGTGCTGGTGCGGCCGCAGGTCCCGCAGCTGCCGCTGCTGCCGCGGGTCGACGCGGTGCTGTGCCACGCGGGCCACAACACGGTCTGCGAAGCGCTCTGGCACGGCCTCCCGCTGGTGGTGGCCCCGATCCGCGACGACCAGCCGATCGTGGCGGCCCAGGTGGTCGCGGCGGGCGCGGGCGTCCGGTTGCGGTTCGGCCGCGCGAACGCACCCCGCATCGCGACGGCGGTGGAGGAAGTGCTGACGGAGCCGTCGTACCGGCGCGCGGCCGAGACGGTGGCGGCGTCGTTCCACGCGGCGGGCGGGAGTGCCGCGGCCGCGGGGCACCTGGAACAGCTGGCGTTGGAAAGCCTGGCGCACCTGGCGCTCTGAAGTTGTAATTTACAAGGAAAAAGGCCGCCGTTACCGTCGTTGAGATGATTGTTTCCGAATGTCGTCCCGACGACGTTTCCGAACTTCTCGCCTCGGCCGCCGCCTTGTTCGCCGAGGACGGTGGGAGCCACGATCCGTTCATGGACACCGGCTGGCCCGCCCGCGAAGGGCAGGCCTATTACGCGGGTCTCGTCGAAGACCCGCAGTGCCTGTGCTTGCTGGCGGACGGGGGCGCGGGCCACCTGATCGGACGGCTGCGCCGGCCGGACCCGCTGCGGCCGGACGCCGTGACGGCCGTGCTCGAAAGCATGCGCGTCGCTCCGGAACGCCGTCGCGAGGGCGTGGGCGGCGCGCTCGTGGACCGGTTTCTCGACTGGGCGCGTGCGCACGGCGCGAACGAAATGACTGTGCAGGCGTACGCGCAGAACGCCGGTGCATTCGCTTTCTACCGTGCGCACGGGTTCCGCCCGTTTCTGGTGGCCTTGACGCGCACCTGAGCCGGTCCGGCGTCACACTGGAAGCCATGGGCTTCCTGGACGGGCGGGCCGTCGTGATCACCGGTGCCGGACGTGGGCTGGGGCGGGCTTTCGCGCGGCACGCCGCCGGGAACGGGGCCGCCGTCGTCGTCAACGACGTCGACGCCGAACCCGCCTGCGAGACCGCGGCCGCGATCGTGGCCGACGGTGGGACCGCCGTGGCGAGCGTCGGGTCGGTGGCCGACGCCGGGTACGCCCGGTCGCTGATCTCCCTGTGCGGCAAGCGGTTCGGCTCGCTGGACGGGCTCGTCAACAACGCCGCCGTCGGCTACCACGCGCCGCCGTGGGAAGACGACGATCCCGAGCGGACCCGGGTGTTGGTCGAGACCAACGTCCTGGGGCCGCTCCACTGTGGTACCGCGGCCGCGAAAGTCATGTGCGCGCAGGGGCGCGGTGTCATCGTGAACGTCACTTCGGGGGCCATGATCGGGCAGCGCTGTGCCGCCGCCTACTCCGCGTCGAAGGGCGCCGTGGCCTCGATGACCTACTCGTGGGCCGGGGACCTGGCGGAACACGGGGTGCGCGTCAACGCCGTCAGCCCGATCGCCTGGACCCGCCTGATGGCGGCCGATCCGAAGGGGAACCCCGACGCGCCACCACCGGAACGGGTGGCGCCCCTGGTGACCTACCTGCTCAGCGACCTCTCCGCCGGCGTCACCGGGCAGGTGCTGCGGCTGGCCGACGGGCACCTGCACGCCGTCCGGCAGCCGGCCATCATCCGGCCCGTCCTGCACCGGGAAACCTGGACCGTGGAGGAGATCGCCGCGGCCGTCGGCAGCGAGCTCGTCCTCGAATCGCCGCCGCGGGAGCGCTGGACGCTCTGACCGCGGACCACCGGAACGGGTGGCTATCCACAGTGGACACCGCGCACTAGCTTGAAGAGATGACGGCCACCCCCGGCGCGGCGGCGCCGCCCGTCCTGAGCCGCGGCCGGGTCAACGCCGTCTTCGGCGCCGTGCTGCTGGGCATGCTGCTGGCCGCGCTGGACCAGACCATCGTCGGGACCGCGCTGCCGACCATCGTCGGCGACCTCGGCGGCGCCGGGCACCTGTCCTGGGTGGTCACGTCGTACCTGCTGGCCGAGACGATCATGACGGTCGTCGTCGGCAAGCTCGGCGACCTGTTCGGCCGCAAGCTGATGTTCCAGCTGTCGGTCGTCGTGTTCGGCGTCGGCTCGTTCTGCGCCGGGTTCGCCGACAGCATGGTCTGGCTGATCGTCTGGCGCGCGGTGCAGGGCCTCGGCGGCGGTGGGCTGATGGTGACCTCGACCGCGCTCATCGCCGACGTCGTCCCGCTGCGCGAGCGCGGCAAGTACCAGGGCGTGCTCGGCTCGGTGTTCGGCGTGGTGACGGTGGCCGGCCCGATGCTCGGCGGCTTCTTCGTCGACCACCTGTCGTGGCGGTGGGCGTTCTACGTCAACATCCCGCTGGTCGTCGTGGTGCTGGTGGTGGCGTCTTCGGCGATGCCGAACGCGCGCGCGGCGGTCAAGCCGGTCATCGACTACCTCGGCATCCTGCTCATCGGCCTCGCCGCGACCGGCCTGACCCTGGTCACGAGCTGGGGCGGCACGCAGTACGCGTGGGGCTCGCCGGTGATCGCCGGGATGGCGATCGGCTCGGTGGTGCTGCTGGCGGCGTTCGTCTTCGTCGAGCTGCGGGCGAAGGAGCCGATGCTGCCCATGCGGCTGTTCCGCAACCCGGTGTTCACCGTCGGCGGGATCATGAGCTTCGTCGTCGGCTTCGCGATGCTCGGCGCGCTGTCGTACCTGCCGACGTACATGCAGTACGTCCAGGGCACGTCGGCGACGACGTCGGGGGTCCGGCTGCTGCCGATGGTGCTGGCGCTGCTCGTCGCGTCGATCGCCGCGGGCAACGCGGTGAGCCGCACCGGGCGCTACAAGATCTTCCCACTCGCCGGGGCCGCGGGCATGACGATCGGGCTCTACCTGCTTTCGCGGCTGGACACCGACACCGGGTTCTGGGAGGCGTCGGCGTACATGGCCGTGCTCGGCCTCGGCATCGGGCTCGGCATGCAGGTGCTGACGATCGCGGTGCAGAACACGGTGGACTACGCCGACCTCGGCGTCGCGACCTCGGGCGTGACGTTCCTCAGGTCGATCGGCAGCTCGTTCGGGGCGGCGATCTTCGGCACGGTGTACGCCAACCAGCTGACTCCGAAGCTGGCCGCGCTCCCGGTGCCGCCGGGCGTCGACCCGCGGGCGCTGCAGGTGCCGACGGCGTTGCACGCGCTGCCTTCGCCGGTGTCGGCGCCGGTGATCCGCGCGTACAGCGACTCGCTGCACGTGGTGTTCCTGGCGGCGGCGCCGGTCGGCCTGGTGGCGTTCGCGCTGGCGTTCTTCCTGAAGGAGGTCCCGCTGCGCGACACGGCCCGCGCGGCGGCCCCGGACCTCGGCGACGGCTTCGCGATGCCGGAGGCCCGCACCGACGACCGCGAGCTCGAACGCGCGGTGGCGACGCTGTTCTTCCGCGAGCGCCGCCAGGTGGCGCCGGCGATCGTCGAGCGCGCCGGTGGAGACCTCGACGAGGGCGGGATCTGGTGCCTGCTGCAGGTCCACCTGCGTCGCCGCCGCGGTTCGCCGGCGACGCTCGGGGCGATCGGGTCGTTCTTCGGCGTGCCCGCGCCGGTGCTGGAGCCGGCGTTCAACCGCCTCGAGCTGACGGGGCACCTGCGGTACACGCGGGACGGCTGGGAGCTGACTGCCTCGGGCCGGCAGGAGTTCGACAAGGTGGTCCGGGCCTGGCACGACTGGCTCGCCGAGCGCCTGGGCGATTGGGGCACGGCCGACCGAGCCGAACTGGACGCGGCCATCGGCCGGGTGGCGGCGCGGCTGATGGACCAGAGTGCGGAGTCCCGGACTTACGGCCGCCACGCCCTCGCCTGACGGCCGACCGCGCGCCGGGCGTTCGCCGCGGGTCGGCTGGTTCGGCATGCGCCCCAAGCGCCCCAATGTGGCCTTCGGTGCGTTCAACGCACCGAAGGCCACCTTGGGTGCGTTGGACGCAACCAAGGCCACATTGGGGCGCTGAGGGGCGGCTCGGTCAGCGGCGCCAGAAGTCGTGGGGCGTGCGGCCTCGGCGGAAGCCGCAGGACTCGACCAGGGCTGCCGCCTCGGCGAAGCCGTGGCCGACCAGGGCCGGCTCGTGGGCGTCGCTGCCGAACGCCACCACCGCACCACTTCGCCCGGCAGGGGTACCTTCGTGTTCACCTCCAACGCGCGGCCGCTCGCCTTCAGCGCGCGCAGCACCGTGCGGAACTTCTCCTCGAAGTCCGCCGCCACGAACGGGGGGTGCTCGCGCGGCCACGCACGCAGTGCGTAGTCGATGTGGGCGAGGACCGCGAAGTCCGCCGTCGACTCGACCAGGCCCAGCAGACCCGGCGAAATCGCCCGCTCGCACGAGCCGGCCATCGAGCACGTGACCGTCCGTCGGGAGACTCACCGAGCCGCCTGAGCGAGTAGCGTCTGTCCCATGGCGGACAAGGCTGTGGAGCTCGAAGTCGGCCCGCACACCGTGCGGATCTCCAACCCGGACCGCGTCTACTTCCCGGCCCGCGGTGAAACCAAGCTCGACCTGGTCAACTACTACCTCTCGGTGGGCGACGGCATCGTCAACGCCCTGCGCGAACGCCCCTGCATGCTCCACCGCTTCCCCTCCGGCGTGGCGGGGGAGAAGGTACACCAGAAACGCGTCCCGAACGGGGCGCCGCCGTGGCTGGAGACCGTCCGGGTCAGCTTCCCGCGCTACAACCGGCACGCCGACGAACTGTGCGTCACCGAGCTCGCGCACGTCGCCTGGGCCGTGCAGATGGCCACTGTGGAGTTCCACCCGTGGAACTCGCGGCGGGCCGACACCGAGAAGCCCGACGAGTGGCGGATCGACCTCGACCCGATGCCCGGCTGCGGGTACGACCGGGTCCGGCGGGTCGCGCACGTCGTCCACGAGATCCTCGACGAGCTCGGCGCGGTCGGGTGGCCGAAGACCTCCGGCGGCCGTGGTCTGCATGTTTACGTCCGGATCGAGCCTCGCTGGGGCTTCGCCGACGTTCGCCGGGCCGCGCTGGCCTTCGCCCACGAGGTCGAACGGCGGGCTCCGGATGACGTCACGACCACCTGGTGGCGGAAGGACCGCGATCCGCGGCTGCTCTTCGTCGACTACAACCAGAACGCGCGGGATCACACGATCGCCAGTGCCTACTCGGTCCGGGGGAATCCCGAAGGCACGGTGTCGACGCCGATCCGGTGGGAGGAGATCGACGACGCCGAGCCGGGCGATTTCACCATCGCCACCGTCCCGGGTCGCTTCGCCGAGCTGGGCGACCTCCACGCCGGTATCGACAAGGCCGTGTTCTCCCTCGACCCGCTGCTCGAGTGGGCCGACCGTGACGGTGTCGAGGAGCCGCCCGACCCCGGCTGACGTATTTTCCGCGGGCTGCCGTGGCTCTGCGCGGGGTGAAGGTTGTGCTGTCGGGTTTGGACGCGGCCGCGTGGAGCCTCGTTGCGTTGCAGGTGGTCCTTGAACGGGCCGGTCATGAGGTGTGGAACGTGGGGCCGCGGGCGCCGGTCGACTCGGTGCTGCGGACCTGTCGTTGGGAACGGCCGGGTTGCTTGGTGCTGTCCACCGCTGTCGGCGCTCCGGGTGTGGATGTGCTTCGGCGGGTGCGGGGTGATCCTGCGCTTGCCGGGGTGGCGGTGGTGATCGGTGGCCGGTTGAGTGGTACTCGGGAGGGGTTGCTTGAGCTGGGCTTTGACGAGGTTTTCCCGGCGGGGGACGACCCGGCTGGTGCGGTGGCGGCTCTGCGGGCCTATCTGGTGCTCGGCGCCGGGCAACCGGCTTCTGGTGTTCGCAACCCCGAAGCCCGATTGTGACTACGGCCGGCGGTACCGCGTCAAGGCGGGAAAGCGTGCCTTGACCCGGCACCGCCGGCCGTGTTCTGGCTTCGGATCGGGGTTGCGGGGGTCTGGCTTGCTTCGGGTTCCGGTTGCGGCGTTCGGGGTCAGTCCAGGCGCTCGATGATCGTTGCGTTGGCCAGGCCGCCCGCCTCGCACATCGTCTGCAGGCCGTAGCGGCCGCCCGTTTGCTCCAATACCGACAGCAGCGTTGTCGCCAGGCGGGCGCCGCTGCCGCCGAGGGGGTGGCCCAGGGCGATTGCGCCGCCGTTGATGTTCACCTTTGCCGGGTCCGCTCCGATCTCGTGCTGCCAGGCCAGCACCACGCTGGCGAATGCTTCGTTGACCTCGAACGCGTCTATATCCGCTACCTCCAGGCCCGCCCGTGCCAGGACCTTGCGGGTTGCGGGGATCACGCCCGTCAGCATCAGCAGGGGGTCGTCGCCGGCGACGGCGAAGCTGTGGATGCGGGCTCGTGGCTTGAGGCCCAGTTCGGTTGCCGTCTCGCTGCTGGTGATCAGCAGTGCTGCGGCGCCGTCGTTGATCGGTGAGGAGTTGCCTGCCGTGATGTGCCAGCCCAGGTCCGGGAACCGGTGCTCCCAGACCTCGGCGCGGAACGCCGGCTTCAGCCCGGCCAGGATCTCCGGTGTGGTGCCGGGGCGCACGGTCTCGTCGGTGGTGACGTCGACGAGGCCGCCGTTGGGGCCGGGGGCCTTCAGCGGTGCCACCTCGCCGGCGAACTTGCCGTCGGCCCATGCCTTCGCGGCGCGCTGGTGGCTTTCCGCGGAAAACTCGTCCAGCTGCGCGCGGGTGAAGCCCCACTTCGCGGCGATGAGCTCCGCGCTGATGCCCTGGGGGACCAGACCGTCGGGGTAGCGGGCTGCGACCTGTGTGCCGAACGGGTCGCGTCCGGCCAGCTGGCTGCCCATCGGCACCCGGCTCATCGACTCGACTCCGGAGGCGATGACCACGTCATACGCGCCGGCGATGACGCCCTGTGCCGCGAAGTGGACTGCCTGCTGGCTGCTGCCGCACTGGCGGTCGACGGTCACCGCCGGCACCGACTCCGGCAGCCCCGCGGCCAAAGCCGCCCAGCGGGCGGTGTTCATGCTCTGCTCGCCGATCTGGCCGACCGCGCCGCTGATGACGTCGTCGATCCGGGCCGGGTCGAGGCCGGTGCGTTCGACGAGCGACCGCAGGGCGTGGGCGTGCAGGTCGACCGGGTGCACCCCGGCCAGCGAACCGTTCGGCTTGCCCTTGCCGATCGGGGTTCGTACCGCGTCGACGATCACCGCGTCCGTCATGGCGTCTGCCTCCTCGCAGATCGGGGATATCTTCGGTATACGCCCAGTGGGTTGGATTCCACAACTCGCTTGTTCGGCAGCTCACAGCTATCTGACGTGCTAGGTTGGATTTTCAATCCCTTGGAGGTGGCATGGTTCGGCGTGGTCGCGAATGCTCGGTCGCCGAGGCTCTCGAGGTCGTGGGCGAGCGGTGGACCCTCCTCGCGCTGCGGGAGATCATGCTGGGGGAGCGGCGGTTCAACCAGATCGCCGAGAACACCGGGGCCAGCCGCGACATCCTGGCCGCGCGGCTGCGCAAGCTCGTCGACGCGGGCGTGCTCGAAAAGCGCCAGTACGAAGCCCACCCGCCGCGCCACGAGTACCACCCGACCGAAGCCGGCCGCGCGCTGCAGCCGATCCTGCTCGGCCTGATGGCCTGGGGCGACAAGTACGTCCACCAGGGGGAACCGCCGACCCTCTGGCGCCACGCCTGCGGCGAGGTCCTCGAGCCGGCCACCGTCTGCGCGCACTGCGGCGAGGCGGTGAACGCTCCGGGCACCCGCGCGATCCGGCTGGGTGCCGTGCACGCCTGACCGGAGCCGCCACGGCCTCCTCGCCTCCCGCGAGGAGGCCTTTTTCTGCGCGGGCGTTGACTTGAGACCCACGTCACTGTAACTCTTGAACGAATCGATGAAAGAACCTGACAGAAGCGCGATAGATCGAAGCATCTGCCAGGAAGAATCCGGTTTCGCTCCGAGTCGTCTCCCTCCTCCCCGGATCAGAGGAACTCCATGAGAACGAAGCGAGTGCTGTCACCCGCGGCCGCCTTCGCCGCCCTGTCCCTGCTCCTGGCCGTGCCCGCCGCACCTGCGAGCGCGGCGCCGGCCCCGGTGCCGGCTGTCCTGCCCGCCGCCGAAGCGGCCGTCGCGACCTACACGGCCGGTAGTCAGCTCGCCGGCTACCCCGTCGCCAACGTCGGCGACGGGAACCAGGCCACCTACTGGGAAAGCACGAACAACCAGTTCCCGCAGTGGGTCCAGGCCGACCTCGGCGCACCCACGGACGTCGCGCAGCTCGTGCTCAAGCTGCCGACGGCGAACTGGGGCGCCCGCACCGAGACCTTCAGCGTGCTGGGCAGCACCGACGGGACCACCTTCACCGACCTGAAGCCCTCGGCCGGGTACGTGTTCGACCCGGCCAAGGCCAACACCGTCACCGTGGACGTCACCGGCAAGCCCCGGTACGTCCGGCTGAACATCACGGCGAACACCGGCTGGCCCGCCGCTCAGCTGGCGGAGTTCGAGGTGCACGGGCCCGCCGGTGGGGACACGCAGCCGCCGTCCGCGCCCGGCAACCTCGCCTACACCCAGCCCGCGAGCGGCCAGATCCGGCTGACCTGGTCCGCCTCGACCGACAACACCGGTGTCGCCGCCTATGACGTCTACGCGAACAGCCAGCTGCGCGGCAGCGTCGGCGGCACGGTTCTCACCTTCACCGACAGCCAGCCCGACAGCGCTACCGTCTCGTACTTCGTGCGCGCGAAGGACTCCGCGGGCAACCAGTCGGCGAACAGCGCCACCGTGACGCGCACCGGCAGCCAGGCCGGGACGAACCTGGCGCTGGGCAAGCCGATCACGGCGTCCTCGACGGAGTGGACGTACGTGGCGGCCAACGCCAACGACGGCTCCCTGGCCACCTACTGGGAAGGCGGCGGTGGAACCTACCCGAACCTGCTGACCGCCGCGCTCGGCGCCAACGCCGACCTGAACCAGGTCGTGGTCAAGCTCAACCCCGATCCGGCGTGGGGTCCGCGGACCCAGACGATCGCCGTCGAAGGCCGGGAGCAGAGCGCGTCCGCCTTCACCACGCTGGTCGCCGCGCAGACCTACGGCTTCACGCCCGCGACCGGCAACACCGTGACGATCCCGCTCGGTGGCCGGGCCGCCGACGTCCGCCTGCGCGTCACCGCCAACTCCGGTGCCGGCGGTGGGCAGGCCGCGGAGTTCCAGGTCATCGGCGTCCCCGCGCCCAACCCGGACCTGACGATCTCGGGTGTGTCGTGGTCGCCGCAGAACCCGGTGGAGACCGACGTGATCACCGCGTCGGCGACCGTCCGCAACGCCGGGACGGCGGCCTCCGGCGCGACGAACGTCAACCTCTACCTCGGTACGGCCACGGTCGGCACGGCGAACGTCGGCGCGCTCGCGGCCGGCGCGTCGGCGACGGTGTCGGCGAACATCGGCACCCGGGACGCGGGCAGCTACCCGCTGACCGCCAAGGTCGACGAGGCCAACGCCGTCATCGAGCATAACGAGGCCAACAACGCCTACACCGGCTCGACGGCACTCGTCGTCAGTCCGGTGCCAAGCTCCGACCTCGTCGCGGCGACGGCGTGGACGCCGGGCAACCCCTCGGCGGGCACCACGGTCACCTTCAGCACGACCCTGCGCAACCAGGGAACCGTGGCGAGCGCGGGCGGCGCCCACGGCGTCACGGTGACGATCGCCGACCAGAACGGGACCGTCGTCAAGACGCTGAGCGGCAGCTACACCGGGACCATCGCCGCCGGCGCCACCGCGGCACCGGTGACCGTCGGCACCTGGACCGCGGCCAACGGCCGGTACACCGTCAAGACGGTCGTCGCGACCGACGCCAACGAGTTGCCCGTCAAGCAGGGCAACAACACCGGCACGCAGGCGCTCTTCGCCGGCCGCGGCGCCAACATGCCCTACGACACGTATGAAGCCGAGGACGGCGTCGTCGCGGGCGGCGCGGCGGTGGTCGGTCCGAACCGCACCATCGGCGACCTCGCCGGTGAGGCCTCGGGCCGCAAGGCCGTCACGTTGAACTCGACCGGTGCCTCGGTGGAGTTCACCACCCGGGCAGCCACCAACACGCTGGTCACGCGGTTCTCCATCCCGGACGCTCCCGGCGGAGGCGGCATCACCTCGACGCTGAACGTCTACGTGAACGGCACCTTCCTCAAGGCGATCGACCTGACCTCGCGCTACGCGTGGCTCTACGGCGCCGAAACCGGTCCGGGCAACTCGCCGGGCGCCGGGCCGCGGCACATCTACGACGAAGCGAGCATGCTGCTCGGCACCACCGTGCCCGCCGGCAGCCGGATCAAGCTGCAGAAGGACGCGGCGAACAGCACGAACTACGCGATCGACTTCGTCAGCTTCGAGCAGGCGACCGCGGTCGCGAACCCCGACCCGGCCCGCTTCGCCGTGCCGGCCGGGTTCACCCAGCAGGACGTGCAGAACGCCCTCGACAAGGTCCGGCAGGACCCCGCCCTCACCGGGGTCTACCTGCCGGCCGGGACCTACGCGCTGTCGGGCAAGCTGAACGTCTACGGCAAGGCCGTCACGGTCACCGGCGCCGGGCCGTGGTTCACGAAGTTCTCCGCGCCTCCGGGCCAGGAGAACACCGACATCGGCATCGACGTCCAGGCGAGCGCGAACGGCTCGACGTTCCGCGGGTTCGCCGTGTTCGGGAACTACACCTCCCGCATCGACGGGCCGGGCAAGGTGTTCAACCTGACGAACGTCGCGAACCTGACGATCGACGACATCTGGGTCGAGCACCAGGTGGTCATGGTCTGGGGCACCAACGTGGACAACACCACGATCAAGAACTCCCGGATCCGCGACACCTTCGCCGACGGCGTCAACCTCACCAACGGCAGCACCGGCAACCACGTCACCAACATCGAGGCCCGGTCCACCGGCGACGACAGCTTCGCGCTGTTCGCCGCCACGGACCTCAACCCGGGCAACCAGTACGACAACGTATACGAGAACCTCACCGCGCTCACCCCCTGGCGCGCGGCCGGGCTGGCGGTCTACGGCGGGTACCACAACACCTTCCGGAACCTCCACATCGCGGACACGCTGACGTACTCGGCGATCACGATCAGCTCGCTCGACTTCGGCTACCCGTTCCTCGGGTTCGGGCCGCAGCCGACGACGGTCCAGAACGCCTCCCTGGTCCGGGCCGGCGGCCACTTCTGGGGCAACCAGACGTTCCCGGCGATCTGGCTGTTCTCCGCGTCCAAGGAGTTCCGCGGCATCCGGGTGTCCGATGTGGACATCCAGAGCCCGACCTACAGCGGCATCATGTTCCAGACCAAGTACAACGGCGGGCCGGAGCACCCGGTCGAGGACACCGTGCTGACGAACGTGTCGATCACCGGCGCGCACCGCAGCGGGGACGAGTTCGACGCCAAGTCCGGGATCGGCATCTGGGCCAACGAGCTGCCGGAACCGGGCCAGGGCCCGGCCGTCGGCTCGGCGACCTTCACCGGTCTCACCCTGGCCGACAACGCCGAGGACATCCGCAACCGCACCACCACGTTCACCATCAACCGCGGCTGAGGGGAGCGCGGGTGCCCGCCGGGAAGACCGTTTCCCGGCGGGCACGCACCGTGCCAGGATGGCGCCGGAGGTGGTCGACGTGCGGATCCTGGTCACCGGCGGCACCGGGCAGCTCGGCTCGGCGGTCGTGGCGCGGCTGCGGGCGGCGGACGAGGAGGTCCGCGTGCTGAGCAGGCGCGCCGGGCCGGAGGTCGTCCGCGGCGACCTGCGGACCGGACGGGGCATCGACAGCGCCGTCGCCGGAGTGGACGCGGTCGTCCACTGCGCCACCGACTACTTCGGCCGGGAGACGCAGCTCGCGCGCACGCTGATCGAAGCGGCGCGGTGGGCGGGCACGCCGCACCTGGTCTACGTCTCGATCGTCGGCGTCGACCGCGTCCCGCTCGGCTACTACCGGGCCAAGCACGAAACCGAGCAGCTCTTCGCCACCTCGGGCCTGCCGTACACGATCCAGCGGGCCACCCAGTTCCACGGCCTGGTCCGCGCCATCCTCACCGGCGCGTCCCGGCTGCCGGTGCTGCCGGTGCCGCGGATCTCCTTCCAGCCGGTCGACGTCCGGGACGTCGCCCGCCGCCTCACCGGGCAGGCCCTGGCCGACCCGGCGGGCCGGGCGCCCGACTTCGGCGGCCCGGAGATCCTCACCGTGGCCGAGCTGGCCCGGGCCCTCGGCGAGGCGACCGGCCGGCACCGGCGGACCGTGCCGGTCAAGGTGCCGGGAGCGACGTTCCGGGCCTACGCCGGCGGCGGGCACCTGGCTCCCGGGCACCGCGAAGGCGAGATCACGTTCCGCGAGTACCTCGCCGAGCGAGCCGATCACGGGTAACCGGGCCATCCCGAAGAATCTTGACCACCGGACCGGATAGGTCATATGTTTGGCGGGCTTCGCGGCCGTTTTCCGCCCAACGCCGAACGGATGACCCATGCCCGAACTGCCTCTCCCGCCGTCGCGGCGGTCCTTCCTCAAGCTCGGTGGCGCGGTCGGCGCCGGTGTGGCGCTGGGTGGGCTACGTCCCTTTGGTGCCAACGCCGAGGTGATCCGACCGGTCGGTGAGGAGCTCGTCCCCGACACGCGGGCCACCACGCTGTGGTACCCGTCGCCCGCGACCGAGAGCAAGCTCATCGAGCAGGGCCTGCCGATCGGCAATGGTCGGATCGGTGCGCTCGTCGGCGGTGACCCGGCCGCGGACTTCCTCTACCTCGCCGACGCGTCGCTGTGGACCGGCGGCCCCAACGACGTCCTCCAGGACGACGGCCAGTTCCCCTACGAGACCGAGAAATTCGGCACGCTCGGCCTGCTCGCGAAGCTGCGGATCGCGGTGCCGGCGCACACCGGCGTCACGGACTACCGGCGCACCCTCGACCTCAGCAACGGCCTGGTCGTGATCACCTACCGGCACCAGGGCGTGCAGTACCGGCGCGAGTACTTCGCGAGCCACCCCGACGACGTCGTGGTGATCCGGCTCAGCGGCGGGCCCGTCACCGGCTCGGTGACGCTGGAACCGACCCGCGGCGAGCCGGCGGCCGGCGCGGGCGCGTTCACCGGCACGTTCCCCAACGGGCTGAAGTACGCGTGCAGCGTGACGACGTCCGGCGGGATCTCCTTCAGCGGGCAGCGCGAGGTCGTCGTCGTGCTCAGCGGCGGCACGAACTACGTCCCCGACGCGGCGCGGAAGTTCCTCGACGCGGCGCTCGATCCACTCGCCCTGGCGAAGCGGAAGGCGGCGGCCGCGCTCGCGGTGGGCGGGCGCGTCCTGCGGGCCACCCACGTCGCCGGCTACCGGCGGCTGTACGACCGGATGAGCGTGGACCTGGGCCAGTCGCCGCCGGCGAAGCGGGCCCTGGACACGTGGTCGCGGCTGGTGGCCCGGCACGCCGAGCCGGGCGTCGCCGACCCGGAGCTGGAAGCGAGCTACCTGCAGTTCGGGCGGTACCTGACGATCACCGGGTCGCGCGACGGCCTGCCGATGGGCCTGCAGGGCCTGTGGCAGAACAACAACACGCCGGACTGGATGAGCGACTACCACACCGACATCAACGTCCAGATGAACTACTGGCTGGCCGACCGCGCGGCGCTGCCGGAGAGCTTCACTGCCCTGGCCGACTACTGCCTCGCGCAGCTTCCCGTGTGGACGGACAGCACGAAACGGCTGTTCAACGACCCGCGCAACAGGTTCCGGAACACGAGCGGCAAGGTCGCCGGCTGGGCGGTCGCGTTCTCCACCAACATCTACGGCGGCTCCGGCTGGTGGTGGCACCCCGGCGGCAACGCGTGGCTGTGCAACTCGCTCTGGGAGCACTACGCCTTCACCCAGGACAAGGCGTACCTCGCCCGGATCTACCCGCTGCTCAGGGGAGCGGCCGAGTTCTGGGACGCGCGGCTGGTGCCGATGACCGTCGACGGCCGCGAAGTGCTCGTCGACGACCACGACTGGTCACCCGAGCACGGCCCGCAGGACGCCCGCGGGATCACCTACGCCCAGGAGATCGTCTGGGACCTGTTCGAGCACTACCGCGAAGCCGTCGCGGTCCTGGGCCGGGACCGCGCGTACGGCGACCGGATCGGCGGGCTGCAGCAGAAGCTGTACCTGCCGAAGGTGAGCCCCACGACCGGCTGGCTCGAGGAGTGGATGTCGCCGGACAACCTCGGCGAGACCACGCACCGGCACCTGTCCCCGCTGATCGGCTTCTTCCCGGGCGACCGGATCGCGGCCGACACGGCCCCGCGCGAGCTGCTCGACGGCGTCCGGGCGTTGCTGGTCGCGCGCGGCATGGACAGCTACGGCTGGGCGACCGCGTGGCGCTCGGCGTGCTGGGCGCGGCTGAAGGACGCCGACCGCGCGTACCAGCTGCTGCTCACCGTGCTGCGGCCGTCGGTGAACAACGGCAACGGGACCGCGCCCAACTTCTTCGACATGTACAGCCAGGGCAGCTACGCGATCTTCCAGATCGACGCGAACCTCGGCGCGCCCACCGCGATGCTGGAGATGCTGGTCCAGGCGCGGCCGGGGGTGCTGGAGCTGTTGCCGGCGTTGCCTTCGGCGTGGGCAGCGGCCGGCCGGGTGACCGGGATCGGCGCCCGTGGCGGGTTCACGGTCGACCTCTCCTGGCGCGACGGGAAGGTGACGCAGGCGGTGATCCGCAGCGTCGGCGGCACCCGGACGGAGGTGCGGGCCGGGACCTGGCGGCGCACGGTGACCCTGCGGCCCGGGGCGTCGGTCACGGTCCGGCCGTGAACGTCGTCGCGGGCGGGGCACCCCGGCGTGGCGGGGCGGGGAACAACGCGGTCCACAGGGCCTTCCACGACTTGGCCGGCGGCCGTTCCCGCACCACCGGCAGCGGGCGCGGCCCGGCCCGGTAGTCCATCTCCATCCGCACCCAGTCGTGGATCCAGTCGCCTCGCATGGCGGCTCCTTTCGTCGTGGAGCCCACGATCGTCCTGAGGGGCGGGCGGCCGCATCGGGTGATCACGCAGTCCGGCGCCGGCCGGCCCCTTACCCGCTATCGTGGCCGGGTGGCCGCGACGACGTACCTGTTCGTGCCCGGCGACCGGCCCGATCGCTTCGGCAAGGCGCCGGCAAGCGGCGCCGACGTCGTGATCCTCGACATCGAGGACGCGGTCGCCCCGGCGGGTAAGGACTCCGCGCGCGGCGGCGGGGGAATGGTTCTCGACGGTGCGGATCAACGCGCCGGGCACGCCGCGGACGCGGAGCCGGTGGCCGCGCGCGGTGTGCCGGTGCTGGTGCCGAAGGCCGAGACACCGAGGTGGTCGCCCTCGTCGAGACCGCCCGCGGGGTCGAACGCGCCGGCGAGCCGGCGGCGGTGCCGTCGGTGACGCGGAGGACGTCCGTTGTGGACGGCCGGATGGTGGACAAGCCGGTGCTCGCCCGGGCCCGGCACATCCTGGGGGAGTGAACCGTGCCGCACCGGATCGAGCTGCGCCGGCTGCACCGCAGCGCGCCCACCACGAGCGGAACTTCGACGCGTCGCACACGCGGATCATCACGGTCGACGGCCACGACGCCGGAGTGCTGACCGTCCTCGACGGCGGCCCGGAAGTGGTCCTCGGCCTGATCGAGATCGACCCGGCGTACCAAAGCCGCGGCATCGGCGGCCACGTCGTCCGGGCGCTGGCCGACGAAGCGGCGTCACGCGCCCAGGATGTCGTGCGGCTGGGCTTCGTCGAAACCGGCCGTCCGCGCGAGCACAAGATCGCCCTGCGCTACACCGCGCCCTGACCGCGCAGGGCCGCCGGGTCGAAGCCGAACTCCGCCAGGACCGCGTCGGTGTGCTCGCCCAGTGCCGGGACCGGGGCCATCCGGGGTGCGCGGCCCGGGACGGTGATCGGGGGCAGCGTGGCGCGGATCGGCCCGGCGGGCGTCGGCACCTGCGCGAACCGGTCGCGGGCGGTGAGCTGCGGGTGCGCCAGGACGCCGGGCAGGTCGCGGCGGCGGGCGTGGGCGATCCGGCCCGCGCCCAGCCGTGCCGCCAGCTCGGGGCCGGTGAGTGTCGCGAAGATCGCGTCGATCTCGCCCTCGAGCGCGGCCCGGTTCGCCACGCGGGCGCTGCCCGTCGCGAACCGCGGGTCGGTGACCCAGTCCGGCCGGGCGACGGCGTGCTCGCAGAACGCCGCCCACTCGCGGTCGTTCTGCACCGCCAGGACCACCTCGGTCCCGTCACCCGCGGCGAAGGTGCCGTAGGGCGCGATCGCGGCGTGGCTGGTGCCCGTCCGCGGCGGCGGTGTCCCGCCGTAACCGGCGTAGTAGAGCGGAAAGCCCATCCACTCGACCAGCGAGTCGAACAGGCTGACCTCGAGCTCGGTGCCCAGCCCCGTGCGTTCGCGGTCGTACAGCGCGGACAGGATCCCGGAGAAGGCGTACATGCCGGCCCCGATGTCCGCGGCGGGGATGCCGCTCTTGGTCGGCTCGGCCGCGGACCCGGTGACCGAAACCAGCCCGGCTTCGGACTGGATGAGCAGGTCGTACGCCTTCGCGTCGCGGTACGGGCCGGTCGAGCCGTACCCGGACACCGAGCAGGTGATCAGGCGCGGCCGGGTGGCGCGCACGGCCGCCGCGCCGAGGCCGAGCCGCTCGGCGACGCCGGGTGCGAAGTTCTGCACGAACACGTCGGCGCGGTCCAGCAGGGCGGCCATGACACCGGGTGCGGCGGCGCTCTTGAGGTCGAGCGTGACGCTCTCCTTCGACCGGTTGAGCCAGACGAAGTGGCTGGAGAGACCGTGCACGGTTTCGTCGTAGGCGCGGGCGAAGTCGCCGCTGCCCGGTCGCTCGATCTTGAGGACACGGGCCCCGAGGTCGGCCAGGTGCCGGGTGGCCAGCGGCGCGGCGACCGCCTGTTCGCAGGACACGACCGTGACGCCGTCGAGGGGCAGGGAACGCATGGCCGCATCCTGCCACCCGCCGCCGGTAAGGCCGGGCCGGATCCGCTGGAGTTTCGGGCAAAACCGTTGACGCGTCCGGAAGCGGGCTTGCACTCTGAATCGATCAGCTGACCCCGGCGAGCGAGGTACCCGATGGGCAGGGTCCGGCAGACCGACATCGCGCGCGCGGCCGGGGTTTCGCAGGCGACGGTGTCCGTCGTCCTGGGCGGCAACCGCACCGGGGTCCGGCTGGCGGAGTCGACGCGGCTGCGGGTGCTGGAAGCGGCGCGGCAGCTCGGTTACGCCGATCCACTGGGGAAACGGGCGGCGCACACCGGCCTCTTCGGCATTTGCGCCGCCGGCCCGGCGTTCGAGGCGCACCAGCCGGTCCTGGCCGGCATCGAAGCCGAAGCGGCGGCGCTCGGCAAGGACCTGATCATGTTCACCGCCTCCGGCCGCGCCCGGCTCGCCGACGGCTGCCTGTTCCTCGGCGGTCCCGTTCCCGCGGAGCTGCTCGCCACCGGCTTCCCGGTCGTCCACATCGGACGGCTCGCGGAGCCGGGCAGCCGCGTTTCGTGGGTCGACGCGGACTACGCGTCGGCGTCGGCCGAAGTGCTCGCCCGGCTGAGGCGCGCCGGACACCGGCGGATCCGCCGGCTGCGCGCCCCGGCCGGAACCCTCGACGCGGCGACGGTCCGCGGCTGGCTCGACGAGGGCGCGACGGCGCTGGTGGTCGACGAGGCGGTGTTCGCCGCGGCGCACCGGGCCTTGCGCGCCGCGGGGGTCGAGGTCCCCGGCGACCTCTCCCTGGCGGTCCTCGGCCGGCCGCCGTCCGGGACGGCGGGCCCGGAGATCAGCGGCTTCGAGGTGCCCTGGCGGGCCCTCGGCCGCGAGGCGGTGCGGCTGCTGGCGTCCGTCGTGGCCACCGGGGCAGGCGAGCACCGGCTGCTCACCTGCCCACCGGTGGCCGGGGCGACGATCGCGCCCCTTGCCTGAAGCTTCAGGACAGGGCGCCGTTGTAGTCGGGCAGCTTGAAGGTCCGCTCGGCGTGGCCGCCGTCGAGGTCGGTCAGGTTGTTGCCGATGTTCGCGACGATGGTGTAGCCGGCCTGCTCGATGGCGATCCGGGCCTTGGTCTTGTTGGTCTGCACCGGGTCGAAGTTGAACAGGGGACGCAGGTAGAGCCCGTCGGTCGGGTACCCGACCGCCTTGAGGTTCCCCTCGGTCGGCCACCGGATCACTTCGGTGCGGTCGCTGACGAACAGGACCGCGGCGCCTTTGGCCTTGGCGAGCTCGGCGAGCGCGAGGACCGGCTTGATCGCCGGCGTCGTGAACGCGGGGTTGTAGTGGGTCTCAAGGCTGGTGTTGTCGATGTCGAGCACGATCGCGTTCCGGCCACCGGGCACGGCGAGCCGCTGCTCGAGGTAGGCGGCGGCCGGGGTGGTGACCGCGGTGACGTCGGCGATCCAGGTGGCATAACTTGGCGCGGCGGCCGCCACCGCGGTGGACGTGGCGGCAGGCTGGGCATCGGCGGTGCCGGCGCTGCCGAGCAGCAACAGGGCGGCGGAAGCGGTGCCGGCCACGGCGAGGCGGGCTTTCGAGGGTGACATGGCTGTCAGTTCACCAGCCGGTCGGGGCGAAAGATACCGACGAGTAGCCGAATTTGTTTCATGTTCGACTCGTCGTCATGAAATGGCGAGGGCCCCGCCCCGATGAGGACGGGGCCCTCGGTATCTCCCCGCCGCGCGTGCGCGGTGGGTCAGGGGTGAACCTGCTGCACGATCAGGTTGGCGGCGTCGAGTCGCTCCGGCAAGGCGCCGAGTTCGTGCAACTTGTCCGAGACCCGCTGGATCGGCAGAACCTCCAGCGTGGAGACGTAGTGCGGCAGGGTTACGAGTGCCGCCGTCCGTTCGGTGACCTTGGTGTACTTGGGCAGTAGTGGCCGGATGTTGTCGAGGTTCGAGTTGGTGTCGCGCGTGGCCCTCAGCATGGCGAGCTGAAAGGCGGCCATCGTGTTCTTGTTCTTCTCCGCCCACTTCGCCGTGGCGGCGAAGCCGGTGATCGGGAAGTCTTTCGTGCTGCCGGAAGCGACGTCCACAATCGGCGTGGCGCCCATCGAGTTCGATGCCTCGGTCTGGAAGGGCTCGGGCATGTACGCCGCGTCGACCTGGTTGTCCTTCAGTGCCGCCGCCATGTTCGGCAGGAGCACCGGCACCCATTTGACGGTCGAGTAGTCGACGCCGTGGTCCCGCATCATCGACCGGGTCAGGATGTCCGAGGCGGCGTTCTTCGACGTGATGGCGATGCGCTTGCCCGGCAGGTCTTCGACCGACTTGACGGGCGAATTCGGAGCGACCATCAGCTGGTTGCTCTTCGGGCTCGCCGAGGTGGCGCCGGCCACCAGCCGGAGGTCGACCGCCTTGCTCTGCTGCGCGATGAAGAACAGCGGGTAGGTGGTCAGTGCGATGTCCGCCTCGCCGTTGATCACCTTGCCCTGGGACGCCGCACCGCTGTCGGCGTTCTCGGCTTTCACGTCCAGACCCACGGCCCTGAAGTAGCCCTCGTCCAGCGCCTTCCAGAACGGCACGAGGTCCACGCTCACCAACGTCGCGACCTTGATGGAGGTCTTCTCCAGGGCGCCGGACCCGCCGCCGGCCGGCTCGTCGTCGGCCCCGCCCAGCGCGGAACACCCGCTGACTCCGATCATGGCCGCGAAAGCCATGCAGCACACCATTTTCCAACGTCTGACAGTCATGTTTCTGCCTTTTCGTGTGGTGGGACGGGGCATGCGCGCGGATCTCGGGTGCTGTCGCTCACCCGAGGTCCGCGCCGATGGCGCTCATTTCCGTGACAAGGCTAGAGCGCCGGCCAGGTGGAGAACGGCGCTTCGGCCTCGCGACCGGACAGGATGCGGGGGAGAACCGCCGAGCAGGCGCGCAGCCAGCGCACCCGGCCATCCGGGTGATAGGAATGGCCGGTGACCGAACCGAACCTGATCGAAGCCGCCGCGGCCGAGGCCGTCACGCTGACCAGTGAGCTCATCCGCATCGACACGACCAACACCGGCGATCCCGACACGCTGGTCGGCGAGCGGGCGGCGGCCGAGTACGTCGCGGAGAAGCTGACCGACGCCGGGTACGAGATCACCTACGTCGAGTCGGGTGGGAAGAACCGGCACAACGTGATCGTCCGGCTCGAAGGGGCCGACCGGTCCCGGGGTGCCCTGCTGATCCACGGTCACCTCGACGCCGTGCCCGCCGATCCGTCGGAGTGGTCGGTCCACCCCTTCTCCGGGGCGATCCAGGACGACTACGTCTGGGGGCGCGGCGCGGTCGACATGAAGGACATGTGCGGGATGGCGCTCGCGCTGGCCCGGCACTACAAGATGCACAACGTCGTGCCGCCGCGCGACCTGGTCTTCGCCTTCCTGGCCGACGAGGAGGCCGGCGGCCACTACGGCGCGCAGTGGCTGGTCGAGAACCGCCCCGAGCTGTTCGAAGGCGTCACCGAGGCGATCAGCGAGGTCGGCGGCTTCTCGATCACGCTCAAGGACGACGTCCGCGCCTACCTCATCGAGACGGCGGAGAAGGGCATCCGCTGGATGAAGCTGCGTGTGCGCGGCACCGCCGGGCACGGCTCGATGATCCACCGCGACAACGCCGTCACGAAGCTGGCCGAGGCCGTGGCCAAGCTCGGCAACCACCGCTTCCCGCTCGTGCTCACCGACTCGGTCCGGGAGTTCCTCGCCGGCGTCACCGAGATCACCGGGTGGGACTTCCCCGAGGACGACCTGGAGGGCTCGGTCGCCAAGCTGGGCAACATCTCGCGGATGATCGGCGCGACGCTGCGCGACACGGCCAACCCGACCATGCTCACCGCCGGGTACAAGTCGAACGTCATCCCGTCGGTCGCCGAGGCGGCGGTCGACTGCCGGATCCTGCCCGGGCGCCTGGAGGCCTTCGACCGCGAGCTCGACGAGCTGCTCGGCCCGGACATCGAGAAGGAGTGGATGGAGCTCCCGCCGGTCGAGACGACCTTCGACGGCGCGCTCGTCGACGCCATGAGCGCCGCCGTGCTGGCCGAGGACCCGGGGGCGAAGACGCTGCCGTACATGCTCTCCGGCGGGACCGACGCGAAGTCGTTCCAGCAGCTCGGCATCCGCAACTTCGGCTTCGCGCCGCTCAAGCTGCCGGCCGACCTCGACTTCTCGGCGCTGTTCCACGGCGTCGACGAGCGGGTCCCGGTCGAGGCGCTGAAGTTCGGCACCCGCGTGCTGGACCGGTTCCTGCGCACCAGCTGATGACCGGGTTCGCGCTCGCCGACGGCACGTCCCTGCAGCTCATCCGCAGGGGCGACCCGGCGGCGCCGGTGACCGTGGTGTTCGTCCACGGCTACGCGCTCGACCAGCGCAGCTGGGGCCGCATCGCGCCGCTGGTGCCGGACGCCGCCGACGGGCCGGTGGCCGTGCTGACCTACGACCAGCGCGGCCACGGCGGCTCGGGGCGGGCGCGGCGCGGCACGGCGACCATGGCCCAGCTCGGCGACGACCTCGCCGAGCTGCTGACGCGCGAAGTGCCCGAGGGCCGGGTCGTGCTGGTCGGCCACGACATGGGTGGCCTGGCGATCATGTCGCTGTCCCAGCGGCACGCGGACCTGTTCGCCGCGCGGGTGTCGGGGCTGGTGCTGCTGGCGACGTCGTCGGGCACGCTCGCCGCCGAGGTGTCCGCGACCTGGCCGAACGCGCTGGGGAAACTGGCCCGCGACCTCGAAGCGGTGCTCGGTTCGAAGCTGTTCGGCGTCGTGCGCGAGCACACGAGCCGGGCGGTGAGCGCGGGCCTGCGCTGGTGGCTGTTCGGCGACGACCCGGACCCGGACCTGGTCGAGCTGACGGTGAAGATGATCCGCGGCAACTGGCCCCACACGGTGTCGCTGTTCCGCCCGGCAATGGACGCCTACGCCCGCGACGCGGCCCTGGCCCAGGTCGGTGGCCTGCCGGTGACGGCGATCGTGGGGGAGCGGGACCGGATCGTGCGGGCGTCCGATGTGGAGCAGTGGGTCCGCGGCCTCGGCAACGGGACGGCGGTGGTGCTGCCCGGCGTCGGGCACGTGGTGCCGCTGGAAGCCGCGGCTCAGGTGCTGCCGCGGGTCGTCGCGCTGGTCAACGCGAGCCTCCGGAGTTAGTGCCCGCGGCGACGAAGATCGGCACCGCGACGAACAGCCGGTCTTCGCGGGCCCGGGCCGTCTGCTCGGCCAGCCAGGCGCCGTCGCCGCCGAGGTTGGCCAGCACCGGGAGGGCCGCCGCGTCCGTCCACACCAGCGTGCGGACCTCGACCGTGACGTCGGTGAACCCGTGGTCCAGCAAGAGGTTCCGGTACCTCCGGGCGATCCGGGGGTGCGGCATCCCGTCCGCGCGCGTGTGGACGATCCGCCGGGTGCGGACCGGGTCGTCGGAGTCGACGACGATCGTGTCCCAGTCCTGGCCGGTGAGCACCGCGCGGCCGCCCCGGGCCAGGACGCGGCAGGCCTCGGCGACCGCGCGGGCGGGGTCGGGCACGACATGCAGGACCTTGTCGGCGCGGTAGCCGGTCACCGAACCGCCGGCGAGGGGCAGTGCACCCGCGTCGGCGATGTGGAACTCGCCCCCGGGCCAGCGGGCAGCCGCCGTCGAGACCATCGCGGGATCGGCGTCGACGCCGATGGCCCGGACCCCGCGGGCGGCCAGCTCGCCGACGGCCCGGCCGCTGCCGCAGCCGACGTCGACCACGGTGTCGCCGAGGGCTTCGTAAGTGCGTTCCCGCAGGTCGACGGCCTGCGGGCGGTCGTCGAGGGCATCGAGGAGCGTGAGCAACGTGGACATGGCGCCCATCCTGCGACTTAATGCCGACATGAAGTCAATCGGCGAAGTGGCGGCCCGCTTCGGGCTGCCCGCCCACGTGCTGCGGTACTGGGAGGCGGAAGGGCTGCTGACCCCCGCCCGCGTGGGCGCCCGGCGCCGCTACACCGACGCGGACCTGCGCCGGGTGGCCGCCATCCTGGTCGCCAAGGAAGCCGGGTTCGAGCTCGCGGACATCCGGTCGATGCTGACCGACTCCTCCGCGGCCGGCCGCGCGGCGATGGCCGCCCGGCAGCGGGAGCGGCTGCGGGCCCGGATCGCCCGGGCGCAGGCCGCGCTCGAACTCCTCGAGGGCGACTGTCCGCACGACGACCTCATGACGTGTCCGCACTTCCGGACCCTCCTGGACCGACAGCTCGATCGTTCTTGACAATTTCTCTGTTCGGCTGGATGCTGGGCGCATGTTTCCCGTGGCGGTGATCGAAGACGCGGCGGCGGCCGAGGTGTCGCTGGACCCGGTCCGGGCCCGGCTGCTGGCCGAACTGGCCGAGCCGGCCTCGGCGACGATGCTCGCCGCGCGCGTCGGCCTGCCCCGCCAGAAGGTCAACTACCACCTGCGGGCCCTGGAGAGCCACGGGCTGGTCGAGCTGGTCGAGGAGCGCCGCAAGGGCAACGTCACGGAGCGGATGATGCGGGCGACGGCGGCGTCGTACGTCATCTCGCCGACGGCGCTGGCCGCGGTGCAGCCGGACCCGGCGCGCTCACCCGACCGGCTTTCGGCGCGGTGGCTGCTCGCTGTCGCCGGACGGCTCGTGCGCGACGTCGGCCTGCTGATCACCGGCGCGGCGCGGGCCAAGCAGCGGGTGGCGACGTTCGCGCTCGACGGCGAGGTGCGGTTCGCCTCCGCCGCCGACCGGGCCGCGTTCGCCGAGGAGCTCACCGCCGCGGTCACCACACTGGTGGGGAAGTACCACGACGAGACGGCCGAGAAGGGCCGCAACCACCGGGTGGTCGTCGCCGTCCACCCCAGCGTCCCGGAGGAGCCCGCCCATGGGGCATGAGTTCGAACTGACCGACGCCGCCGAAGTCGCCGCGACGCCGGAGGAGGTCTGGGACGCCATCGCGACCGGGCCCGGCATCGACTCGTGGTTCATGGGCCGCAACGAGGTCGAGGGCGGCACCGGCGGCACGATCCGCGGCGCGTTCGGCGCTTACCAGCCCGAGTACCGGATCCGGGAATGGGATCCGCTCGAACGGCTCGTCTACGGCAGCGACACCGCGCCGGACGGACGGCGGATCGCCTACGAGTTCCTGATCGAGGGCCGCGACGCCGGCAGCACGGTCATCCGCTGCGTCACCAGCGGCTTCCTCCCCGGCGACGACTGGGAGGACGAGTTCGAGGCGATGACCACCGGCGGCGAGCTGTTCTTCCGCACCCTGGTCGAGTACGTCACGCACTTCGCCGGGCGGACCGCGACCCCGGTCACCGCCTTCGGCCCGCCGGTGCGGGACTGGGACGAGGCGTGGACGCGCCTCGGCGCGGCGCTCGGGCTGCCGGCGCGGCCCGCCGCGGGCGACCGGGTCCGGATCGGCCAGGACGGCGTGGTCTACGCCGTGAACGACCAGACCGTGGGCGTGCGGACGGCGGACGCGATGTTCCGCTTCCTGCGCGGCTTCCACGGCCCCATGGTCGCCGGCCACCACCTCTTCGCCCCGGGCGCGAACCCGGAGGTCGAGGAGAAGGCCTGGAGCGACTGGCTGAACCGCGTGTTCGGCTAGGTCGGCAGCGCGCCGGGCAGGCTCTGCGCCGTCTTCTTGCGGCGCAGCCAGACCCGGCGCGTGCCGTCGGCGTAGAGCCGGACCGTGCGCAGTTCCCAGCCCGCGAACTCCGCGTGGATGGAGAGCTGGATCGCCGCCGCACGCCGGGACACACCCGGGGGGAGGTGCAGGCGGCGATACTCCCAATCCCCTTCGACCACCGCCTCGCTGACCGCTGTCATGGCTGGATCACCTGGGTCCCTTCTCCGGCGGCCGAGCCCACGATCACCCGGCCGCTCTTCTCGTCCACCCCCACCGAGTCCGGCTGGCGCACGGTGGGGAACCGGTACTTCTCCACGGGCTCGCCGCCGCGGACGTCGAACCCGACGACTTCGTTGCGTTCGGTGAGCGTCACCCACGCCAGGCTGCGCGTCGCGTCGTAAGCGATCCCGTACGCCCCGCCGGGCACCGGGTACCGCTGCCGCAGGATCAGCGGACCGGCCGAGAACGCCAGCAGCGCCCCCGCTCGCGCGTCGGTCACCAGCACCCGGCCGTAGGAGTCCGCCACGGCGTTCGCGGCGCCGTCGCCCGCCCGCAGGCCCTCCTCGACCTTGCCGCCGGCGACGTCGACCGAGAACACCGCGGTCCGCAGCCGGTCCAGCACCACCACGCCGTCGCCCGTGTCGACGACGTCGTCGGCGCTGTAGAGCTGCCCGCCGATCGTCCGCGCCGGACCCGCCGCCGGCAGCACCTTGATGTCCTTGCCCGCCCCCATCGCGACCAGCCTGTCCGCGCCGTACACGATGCTCGACGCCGGCTGCCCGCCGGTCTTCGTCTCGGTCAGCTTCCGGTCCGGCAACGTCAGCTGCTGCACCACACCCTGGCCGGGTTCGGCGATCTCCACCCGCCCCGGCGTCACCGTCAGCCGGGACGCGATCCCGTATAACGGCATATTCACCGGGGGTGACGCGAGCGCGTTCAGGTCGTACAGCCGCAGGGCCGGAGGCGAAGAAACCGCGACGACGAGGGTCGACGTCTTCGCGTCGACGGCGACGGCCGACACCGAGCCGTCACTGAGCACCTGACCGGCGGGCTTCACGGTCACGGCGGGGGAGACGGCCGGGCGCGCGGCGGTCGGGTTCGCCACGATCTGCAGGTCGTCGGAGGTCGACTGGGCCGACGAGCAGCCCGAGAGCACCAGGGCACCGGCGAGCGGGAGCGCGATCCACGACACGGCGGCGAGCCGACGCACGTTGCGGCCTCCAGGCGTTCCTCGGCGGTTGGTCTTCACCAGCATGCTCCTCGATCCCCGTGCCGTCACGTGCGTGTCACCGAACAGACACCTGGCGCTCACCGCGGCCAGCGTTCGGGATAGCCGACCTCGATCGCGCTGACGTCGTCGAGCGCGGACCGGATGGCGGGCGGGAGGGTGATGTCCTCCGCCGTCAGCGAGCCGGTGAGCTGGCCGGTGTCCCGCGCGCCGACGACCGGGGCGACGACGCCGGGCCGGTCGCGGACCCAGGCCAGTGCCACCGCGAGCGGGGACGTGCCGAGCCCGTCGGCGGCGGTCGCGACGGCCTGCACGATCCGGGCGGCGCGGTCGGTGCGGTGGTGCTCGACGTACCCGGCGTAGGCGCTGTTCGCGCCGCGGGAGTCGGCGGGCGTGCCGGTGCGGTACTTGCCGGTGAGCACGCCGCGGCCGAGCGGGGCCCATGGCAGCAGGCCGATGCCGTGGTGCGCGGCCGCGGGCACGACCTCGCGGTCGACCCCGCGTTCCAGCAGCGAGTACTCGACCTGGGTGGAGACGAGGGGAGCGGCGGCCGAGGCGCCGGCGGCCGCGGTGGCCAGCTGCCAGCCCGCGTAGTTCGAGACGCCGACGTAGCGGACCTTCCCGCTGGTCACGGCGTACTCGAGCGCGGAGAGCGTCTCGGCGAGCGGAACGTGCTCGTCCCAGGCGTGCAGCTGCCAGAGGTCGATGTGGTCGGTGCCGAGCCGCTTGAGCGAGCCGTCGAGCGCGGCGAGCAGCGCGCCGCGCGAGGCGCCGCCGCCGAAGGGCCCGTCGGTGCGCTTGGCGACGGCTTTCGTCGCCAGGACGACGTCTTCGCGGGGCACGAGGTCGCCGAGCAGCGAGCCGAGCACCCGCTCGCTTTCGCCTTCGCCGTAGATGTCGGCCGTGTCCACCAGGGTGCCGCCGGCGTCGACGAAGGCGACCAGCTGGCTGGCCGCTTCCTCCGCGTCGGTGTCGCCACCCCAGGTCATGGTGCCGAGCGCCATACGGGAGACGCGCAGTCCCGAGCGGCCGAGCAGTCGCTTTTCCACGACCGCCGAGCCTAGTGGGCTGCCCCGTCCGGAGGAGACCAAGGTGAGTCGTGTCGCGATCAAGGCCCCCGTTAGGGTCTGGCCCCGTGCGACTCGGACTCAATCTCGGCTACTGGGGAGCGGGGAACGACCCCGCGAACCTGGCCCTGGCCAGACAGGCGGACGACCTCGGTTACGCGGTGGTGTGGGCCGCGGAGGCCTACGGCTCGGACGCGGTGACCGTGCTGTCGTGGATCGCGGCGCGGACGTCGCGGATCGACGTCGGGGCCGCCGTGCTGCAGATCCCGGCCCGCACGCCGGCGATGACGGCGATGACCGCGGCGACGCTCGACACGCTGTCGGGTGGCCGGTTCCGGCTCGGCCTCGGCGTGTCCGGCCCGCAGGTGTCCGAGGGCTGGCACGGCGTCCGGTTCGCCTCGCCGGTGGGGCGCACCCGGGAGTACGCGCAGATCGTCCGGACCGCGTTGCGCCGTGAGCGGCTGAAGTTCGAGGGCGAGCACTTCACGCTGCCGCTGCCGGACGGTCCCGGGAAGGCGCTGCGGCTGACGGTGCGGCCGGCCCGCAAGCACATCCCGCTGTACCTGGCCGCGATCGGCCCGAAGAACCTGGAGCTGGCCGGCGAGATCGCCGACGGCTGGCTGCCGGTGTTCTTCTCGCCGGCGCACGCGGGGGAGCAGCTGGCCCACGTCCGCGCCGGCGCCGAGCGGGCCGGGCGCGACCTGGCCGGCTTCGACGTCGTCCCGTCCGTGCCGCTGGTGCCCGGCGACGACTGGCGGACCTGCGCGGACGCCGTCCGCGGTTACGCGGCGCTGTACCTCGGGGGGATGGGGAGCAAGGAGAAGAACTTCTACAACCGGCTGGCGTGCCGGATGGGATTCGCGGCCGAGGCCGCCGAAGTGCAGGAGAAGTACCTGGCGGGCGACCGGGCGGGGGCGATGGCGGCGGTGCCTGCCGAGTTCCTCGACGCGACGTCGCTGCTGGGCCCGAAGGAACGGATCGCGGAGAAGATGACGGAATACGCCGAAGCCGGCGTGACGACCCTGTCGGTGTCGCCCTACACGCCGGAGCCGGCCGCGGCCTTGCGCACGGCCGTCGAGGCGCTCGAACTGGCGGGGGTGGCCTGACGTGGGCTGGTTCGAAGCACTGGTCCTGGGCCTGGTCCAGGGCCTGACGGAGTTCCTCCCGATCTCCTCGAGCGCGCACCTGCGGATCGTCGCGGCCCTGGCGGGCTGGGACGACCCGGGCGCGGCGTTCACCGCCGTCACCCAGATCGGCACCGAGCTGGCGGTGATCATCTACTTCGGCTCGAAGATCGGCCGGATCCTGCGGGCGTGGTTCTTCTCGGTGTACAAGCCGGAGTGGCGCCGTGACCCGGACGCCCGGCTGGGCTGGCTGATCATCGTCGGCTCGCTGCCGATCGTGCTGCTCGGGCTGCTACTGCAGGACCAGATCGACAGCGCGTTCCGCGACCTGCGGATCACCGCGTCCGTGCTCATCGTGTTCGGCCTGATCTTGCTGGTCGCCGACCGGATCGGGAAGCAGGAGCGGACGCTGGACGACCTGACCGTGCGGCACGGGCTCGGGTTCGGCTTCGCGCAGGCGCTGGCCCTGATCCCGGGCGTGTCCCGTTCGGGTGGCACGACCAGCGCGGGCCTGCTGCTCGGCTACACCCGCGCGGAGGCGGCGGAGTACTCGTTCCTGCTCGCGCTGCCGGCGGTGTTCGGGTCGGGGGTGTACAAGCTCAAGGACATCGGCTCGGGTGACGTGCCCGCCCAGTGGGGTCCGACGATCCTGGCCACGCTGGTCGCCTTCGGCGTCGGGTACATCGTGATCGCGTGGCTGATGGCCTACATCAAGAAGCGCAGCTTCGTGCCGTTCGTGGTGTACCGGCTGGTGCTGGGCGTGCTGCTGTTCGTGCTGATCTTCACCGGCGCGCTGGACCCGAACGCGGGTCCGGTCGGCCACTGAGCCCGTGATCCGCCCGCGTGGGGACCGCTTGATCGGTCCCCACGTAGGGTGGGGCCCGTGAGTACGGTCATTCTGCTCAGGCACGGCAAATCGACGGCCAACGGCTCCGGCGTCCTGGCCGGGCGGTCCCCGAAGGTCAGTCTCGACGACACCGGACGCGGCCAGGCGGAGAAGCTCGTCGAACGGCTCGACGGTGTGCCGCTGGCCGGGCTGGTCGTGTCGCCCATGCTGCGGTGCAAGCAGACCGTCGCCCCGCTGGCCGCCGCGCGCGGGCTCGAGAAGCTCGTCGAGCCCGGATTGTCCGAAGTGGACTACGGCGACTGGACGGGCAAGGAGATCAGGCACCTGGCGAAGGAGCCGCTCTGGCGGGTCGTGCAGGCGCACGCCTCGGCCGCGGTGTTCCCGGGTGGCGAGGGCCTCGCCCAGATGCAGGCGCGGTCGGTGGCCGCGGTCCGCGCCCACGACCGGCGGATCGCCGCCGAGCACGGCGACCACGCCGTCTGGCTGCTGTGCAGCCACGGCGACGTCATCAAGTCCATCCTGGCCGACGCGCTCGGCCAGCACCTCGACGCCTTCCAGCGGATCGTCGTCGACCCGGCGTCGATCTCGGTCGTGCGCTACACCGAGACGCGGCCGTTCGTCATGCGGGTCAACGACCACGGCGGCGACCTGCGGGGCATCGTGCCGCCGGAACCGAAGCCGAAACGGGGCAAAAAGACCACGTCGAGCAGCGACGCCGTCGTGGGCGGTACCACCGGGCGGTGAGCTTGGCCACCTCCGGAAAGCGCTGACATCCACCCAGGCGGACCCCGTAGGGTGACGGGACCGAGTGTTTGTCCCCGACCAGGAGCCTGCCCGATGATTTCGCCGGACAATCCGTTCGCCGCACCCAGCGAGCTGCCCTACGCCCTGCCGCCCTTCGACCGGATTTCCGACGAGCACTACCGGCCCGCGTTCGAGGCCGGGCTGGCCGAGCACGCGGCGGAGATCGAGCAGATCGCGGCGCAGGACGCCGAGCCGACGTTCGAGAACACCATCGTGGCCCTCGAGCGCGCCGGCGAGCTGCTGGGCCGCGTGGCGAGCGTGTTCTACAACCTGGCCGGCTCCAACAGCACCGACGAGATCCAGGCCATCCAGGCGGAGTTCGCGCCGAAGCTGGCCGCCCACCACGACGCGATCCACCTGAACCCGCAGCTGTTCGCCCGCATCGACGCCCTCCACGCCCGCCGCGGTGAGCTCGGCCTCGACGAGGAGTCGCTGCGGCTGCTGGAACGGCGGCACACCGACTTCAGCCGCGCCGGCGCGGGTCTCGGCGCGGCCGAGCAGGCCCGGCTGCGCGAGCTCAACGAGCAGCTGTCCACGCTGCAGACGAAGTTCCAGCAGAACCTGCTCAAGGACACCAACGACCTGGCCGTCGTCATCGCCGACCGCGCCGAGCTCGACGGCTTCGGCGACGGCGCGATCGCCACCGCGGCCGAAGCGGCGTCCGCCCGCGGCGAGGACGGCAAGTACGTGCTCACGCTGAGCCTGCCGACCAGCCAGGCGTCCCCGCTGGAGACCCTGCGCGACCGCGAGGTCCGCGAGCGCATCCACACCGCGTCGATGGCACGGGGCAACCGCGGCAACGCCTGCGACAACAACGCCGTCGTCGCCGAGATCGTGCGCCTGCGCGCGGAACGGGCTGCCCTGCTCGGCTACCCGAACCACGCCGCGTACGTCATCGCCGACGAGACGGCGAAGACGGCCGAAGCCGCCGCCGGGCTGCTGGAGCGGCTGGCGCCCGCCGCCGTCGCGAACGCCCGCGCCGAAGCCGCGGAACTCCAGCAGTTGCTCGAAGCCGACGTGCCGGGCGCCAAGCTGCGGCCCTCGGACTGGCCGTTCTACGCCGCCCAGGTCCGCCGCGAGCGCTTCGACGTCGACACCGAGGCGCTGCGCCCGTACTTCGAGGCCGACCGCGTGTACCTCGACGGCGTCTTCTTCGCCGCGACCCGGCTGTACGGCCTGACGTTCACCGAGCGCGACGACCTGCCGAAGTACCACCCGGAGGTCCGGACCTTCGAGGTCTTCGACGCCGACGGCACCCCGCTCGGCCTGTACCTGCTCGACCTGTACACCCGCGACGCCAAGCGCGGCGGCGCCTGGATGAACACCTTCGTCGACCAGTCCGAGCTGCTCGGCCGCAAGACGGTCGTGGTCAACGTGCTCAACGTGAACAAGCCGCCGTCGGGCGAGCCGACCCTGCTCACCTTCGACGAGCTCGTCACCGCGTTCCACGAGTTCGGCCACGCCCTCCACGCGCTGGTCTCCGCGGTCCGCTACCCGACCTTCTCCGGCACCAACGTGCCCCGCGACTTCGTCGAGTACCCGTCGCAGGTCAACGAGATGTGGATGCTGTGGCCCGAGGTGCTGGCGAACTACGCCAAGCACCACGAGACGGGGGAGGCGCTGCCGCAGGAGCAGGTCGAGAAGCTGCTCGCCGCCCAGCAGTACGGCGAAGGGTTCTCCACCACCGAGTACCTCGCGGCCTCCCTGCTCGACCAGGCCTGGCACGGCCTCGGCGTCGACGACCGCGTGGCGGAGGTGCAGCGGTTCGAGGCGGAAGCCCTCGTGAAGGCCGGCGTCGCCGTCGACGCGATCCCGCCGCGCTACCGCACCACGTACTTCGCCCACATCTTCAGCGGCGGCTACAGCGCCGGGTACTACTCCTACATCTGGAGCGAGGTCCTCGACGCCGACACCGTCCAATGGTTCCGCGACAACGGGGGACTGACCCGCGAGAACGGCGACCACTTCCGCCGCACCCTGCTCGGCAGGGGAGGGAGCATCGACCCGATGGACGCGTTCCGCGCCTTCCGGGGCAGGGACCCCGAGATCGAGCCGTTGCTGGCCCGCCGAGGTCTCGGCGGAGCCTGACCACCCGGCCGCGTCAGTGACCTCAATAAGTGTATAACGACCTATACGCCGGAGCGATTTTTGAAAAATCGCTCCGGCGGCTTTGGTGCCCGAAAACCGCAAGGACGGGGTGGGGACCCGACTGAGCCCGGCTGCTCGGACGGCTTGCCGGAACCCTGTGGTCAGCCGGCGGCGACGATGTGGTCGACGAAGCCGTACGTCAGGGCTTCGTCGGCGTCGAACCAGCGGTCGCGGTCGGCGTCGGCGGTGATGCGCTCGACGGTCTGGCCGGTCTGCCGTGCGGTGATTTCGGCGATGCGGCGTTTCATCTTGCCGAAGACCTCGGCCTGGATGGCGATGTCGGTGGCGGCGCCGCTGATGCCTGCCGAGGGCTGGTGCATGACGATCCGGGTGTTGGGAAGCAGGTAGCGCTTGCCGGGGGTGCCGGAGGAGAGCAGGAACTGGCCCATGGAGGCGACGAAGCCGAGTCCCCAGGTGGAGACGTCGGGTTTGACGAGCTGCATGGTGTCGTAGATGGCCATGCCGGCGGTGACGGAGCCGCCGGGTGAGTTGATGTAGAAGGTGATGTCCTTGGCGGGGTCGTCGGCGGCGAGCAGGAGCAGCTGGGCGATGATCCGGTTGGCGACGTCGTCGTTGACTTCGGAGCCGAGGAAGACGATGCGGTCGCGGAGGAGCTGTTCGTAGACCGAGTCGGTGGGGGTTTGGCCGGGCGCCTGCAGGCCGGGTAGGGCGAGAAGGGTCATGGGGCGACGGTACGGCCGGCGATCATGGCCGGGGCGCCGGTTTCGCTGTGAGCGTTCGGTGTTCGCTGCGGGCGAGAAACCGCCAATGGGGGGGAAGTTCTGCGATGGGCGGATGATGTGACTTATATGCCACATATGTCCGTTTCTGGGTAAGGTCGATCATGTGTGGGACATCGTGGTGGTCGGAGCCGGCTTCGCCGGGTTGCACGTGCTGGACCAGCTTCGCCGGCGGGGGTTTTCGTGCCACGCCTACGAATCGGCCTCGGGGGTCGGTGGCACGTGGTTCTGGAACAGGTATCCCGGTGCCCGGTGTGACGTGGAGAGCTTGGATTACTCGTATCTGCACGACCGGGAGCTGTACGAGTCCTGGCAGTGGTCGGAGCGGTTTGCCGGTCAGCCGGAGATCCTGCGCTACGCCGAGCACTTCGCCGATCGGCGGGGGTTGTGGCCGCACATCACCTTCGGGACGACGGTCGTCGGTGCGGTGTTCGAGGACGGTGGCTGGTCGGTGCGCACCGACGCCGGGGAGCGGGTGCGGTGCCGGTTCCTGGTGACGGCCGTGGGGTGCATGTCGGCGGTGCACACGCCGGCCTTCCCCGGTTTGGACAGCTTCGGCGGGACGGTGTTGCGGACGTCGCGGTGGCCGGCGGAGCCGGTCGGGCTGGCGGGGCGGCGGGTCGGGGTGATCGGCACCGGCTCGTCGGGGATCCAGGTGGTGCCGGAGCTGGCGAAGGAGGCCGCGGAGCTGGTGGTTTTCCAGCGGACGGCCAACTTCAGCGTGCCGGCGCGCAACCGGCCGTTGACGCAGGCGGAACGGGACGCGGCGGTCGCCGGGTACGAGCGGAAGCTGGTGGACGCGCGGACGACGCGGTTCGGGCATCCGGTGACCGGGACCGGCCGGGCCGCGCTGGAGACCGATCCGGCGGAGCGGACCGCGGAGCTGGACCGGGCGTGGGCGCGTGGGGGGACGCACATCGTGGCGACGTTCACCGACACGGGGCGTGATCTGGCGGCGAACGCGGTGCTGGCGGACTACTTCCGGGAGCGCGTGCGTGCGGTGGTGCGGGATCCGGGGACGGCGGAGGCGCTGGTGCCGTCCGGGTATCCGATCGGGACGAAGCGGTTGTGTGTGGACGACGGTTACCACGAGACGTTCAACCTGCCGCACGTGCGGTTGGTGGATCTGCGTGCGGATCCGATCGAGGCGGTGACGGAGAAGGGGGTCCGCACGGCGCGGGGTGAGCATGTGCTGGACGTGCTGGTGCTGGCGACGGGGTTCGACGCGTTCACCGGGGCGTTGACGCGGCTGGGGGTCCGGGGGCGCGGTGGGCGGTCGCTGGGTGATGTCTGGCGGGACGGTCCGCGCAGTTACCTGGGGCTGGCGGTGGCGGGGTTTCCGAATCTCTTCACGGTGACGGGGCCGGGTAGCACGATGGTGTTGTCGAACGTGCTGCGGGCGATCGAGCACCATGTGGAGTGGTTGTGCGATCTGCTGGTGGCGGCGCGGGATCGGGGTGCGGTCGAGGTGGAGGCGCTGGAGTCCGCGCAGGACGAGTGGGTGGCGCGGGTGGCGGAGCTGGCGGGGCGGACGTTGTACCCGCGGACGGATTCCTATTACGTGGGGGCGAATGTCGAGGGGAAGGCGCGGGTGTTCGCGCCGTTCGCCGGGGGGTTGGACGCGTACCGGCGGATCTGCGACGGGGTCGCGGCGGAGGGCTATCGGGGGTTCCGTTTCGCATGACGACGGTCGAGCAGGGGAGGCTGGGGCGTGCGGGGCTGGCGGTGGTGTTGCTGGCGGCGTTGCTGCCGATGACGGATGCGTTCATCGTCAACGTGGCGCTGCCGGCGATCGCGGGTGATCTGGGGGCTTCGGGGGCGGAGCTGGAGCTGGTGGTCGCCGGGTACGGGTTGGCGTTCACGGTGTTTCTGGTGCTGGGGGGCCGGCTGGGTGACGCCTGGGGGCGGCGGCGGGTGCTCGTGGCCGGGCTGGTGGGGTTCACGGTCGCGTCGTTGTTGTGCGCGGTGGCGGGCTCGGGTGGGTGGCTGGTGGCGGCGCGGGTGTTGCAGGGTGCGGCGGGGGCGTTGATTCCGCCGCAGGTGCTGGGGACGATCCAGGCGGCGGAGTCGCCGGAGCGGCGGCCGCGGGCGATGAGTTTCTATGCCGCGGCGGCGGGGTTCGCGGCGATTCTCGGGCTGGTGCTGGGTGGCGTGCTGGTGCAGGCGGACCTGTGGGGGACGTCGTGGCGGTTGGTGTTCCTGGTGAACCTGCCGCTGGGGGTGGTGGCGGTGGTGCTGGCGGTGGTGCTGGTGCCGGACACGCGGTCGCCGCGGCCGATGGGGGTGGATGTGCGCGGGACGGTGTTGCTGGCGTTGGTGATCGTGTTGCTGCTGGTGGGGTTGAACCGGGGGCCGGTGCTGGGGTGGCCGTGGTGGGTGGTCGTGGTGCTGGCGCTGGTTCCGGTCGCGGTGGTGGCGTTGTGGCGGACGGAGCAGCGGGTGGTGGCGCGGGGGCGGGTGCCGTTGCTGCCGCCGTCGGTGCTGGCCGCGCCGAAGGTGCGGCGGGGGTTGCTGGTGGTGGCGCCGTTCCTGGCGGCGTGGGCGGGGTATCTGTTCGCGTTGCCGTTGACCGTGCAGGACGGGTTCGGGTTGGCGCCGGCGGTGGCCGGGCTGACGGTGGTGCCGATGTCGGCGGCGTTCCTGGTGGGGTCGTTCGCCGTGCCGCGGTTGCGGGTGAAGCGGGGCGACGGGGTGCTGGCGGCCGGGGCGCTGGTGCAGGCCGCGGGGGTGGTGTGGCTGCTGGGAGTGCTGGCGGCCGGTGGGGCGGTGTGGTGGATCGTGCCGGGTCTGGTGCTGGTCGGCCTGGGGCAGGCGCTGGTGGTGGGGTCGTCGCAGATTTCGGTGCTGGGTGCGGTGCCGGGGGAGTTCGCGGGGGCGGGCGGGGGTGTGCTGGTGACCACGCAGCAGGGGGCGATGGCGGTGGGGGTGGCCGGGCTGGGGTCGGTCTACACGGGACTGGCCGGGGCCGGGTACGCCACCGCGTTCGCTGTGGTGCTGGGGGTGCAACTGGTGGTGGCGATCGCGGTGGCGGTGGCGGGTCAGAGGGAGGCCATGTCCAGTTCGGCGATCTGAGCCAGGGACATGTCCATTTGCTCGTGGAGGAAGCGGGGCATCGTCCAATGGGGCAGGGCGTCGGCTTCGAAGGGGCCGAAGGCTTCCTGGTAGAGGGGGATCCATTGGAGAGCTTCGGTGGCGGTGCGTTCGCGGGGTGTTTCGCCGGCGTATTCGGTGTAGCCGATGCTGCGGTGTTCGATGAAGAACGCGCCGGGCAGGCGGGCGCAGAATTCGCGGTATTCGCGGGTTTGCAGGATGAGGTAGTGCCAGATTTCGTCGATTTCCTGTTCGACCGGGAGGAAGGTGCCGGCGAGGCGGTCCTGGTGGGCGGAGACGAGGTAGAGGTAGCGCAGGCATTCGAGGACCTGGCGTTCGACGAAGGTGGCGGGGTGGTCGGTTTTCGCGGTGAAGTATTCGACCACTTCGGCGTGCAGGTCTTCACCCAGCAGGGCGCGCAGGTCGGCGGGGGTGACGGGCACGGTGGGCTCCTTTGCCGGTAGTCAGCGGGTGCGGGATTCGGGGTGCAGCCAGGCGTACTTGCCGGACTTGCCGATCGGGATGTGGGTGCGGTGGACGGGGTGCACGGTGAGGTGGAGGTGTTCGGCCAGGGCGGCGGTGAGGGCGGTGGTGTCGGTGGGGTGCCGGTCGAAGGTGGTGTATTCGAGTTCGGCGGTGGTGTCTTCGCCGACGCGGAGGCGGTAGAGGAACACTTCCGGTGCGGTTTCGCCGATCCAGCGGTCGAGGTCGCCGTGGCAGAGCAGGGTGGCGCCGACGCGGACGAGTTCTTTTTCGCGGCCGCAGAAGCGGGTGATGCGCGTCGGGTCGGGGGTGCCGTCTGCGGTGCGGGCGAGGTCGCCGGAGCGGTAGCGGATCAGGGGCATCCATTCGTTGCGGATGCTGGAGACGATGAGGGCGTAGAGGGTGCTGCCGGGTTCGACGGGGAGCAGTTCGACGGCCATGCGGTCGAGGTACGGGTGGTAGGTGCCGTTGTCGTCGCTGTAGTAGAGGTAGCCGAGTTCGGTGCTGCCGAAGAGGTCGACGATCGGGCAGCCGAGGTGGGTGCGCAGGTAGCGGGCGACGTTGTCCGGTGTGTACTCGTAGGCGTGCACGACGCTGGCGGGGGCGGGCAGGGCGAGGCCGAACTCGCGGGTTTTGTCCAGGAGGTGCGCGAGGTGGTAGCTGGAGCAGTCGAGGTGGTATTCGCCGCCGGCGCGGATGAGGTCGATCTCGGTGAGCATGCGTTCGACGTCGGCGCGGGTCCACAGTGCCGGGTCGAGGTGCTGGTTGAGGTAGACGGTGCGGTCGTCGAGCCTGCGGTCGGCCAGCGGCGGGTGTTCCCGTGGGGGTTCGCCGCGTTTCCTGGCGTTGACGCGGGCGACGTGTTCGGTGGCGAGCACGGTGGTGACCGATACGCGGGGGCAGCCGGCGTCCCAGGTGTGGCGGATGGCGGGGTGTTCCGACCAGAGGCGGTAGTAGGACTTGAGGAGGAAGTAGGGCGGGCGGATCAGCTGCATGCGTGCGTGGTTGGTGCCGGTGGAGAGGACGAATTCGGCGGCGCCGGTGTCGAGGGCGCCGGCGAGGGCCGGGGTCATGAAGTTGTCCGGGAACCCCTGGCTGATGGTGTCCTTTTCCAGGACCGGGAAGGTGCCGGTGGCCAGGGATTCGCGGTAGAGCGGGACGTCGCGGATGTGGTCGAGCATCTCGGCGGTCGGGTGCACGCGGTGGTCTCCTCGTCGGTGGGCGGGCAGCGCCGGGCGGCAGGTGACGGAGGGCCACCTGCCGCCCGGCGGGGTGGGGCGGTCAGCCGTGCGGCGGGGGGGGGGGGGGGGGGGGGGGGGGGGGGGGTGGGGCGGGGGGCCCCCCGCCCCCCGGGGGGGGTGGGGCGGTCAGCCTGCCTGGGAGATGCAGCCTTCCTTGCGGGAGATGCAGCCTTCCTTGGCGGACAGCTGGGAGTTCGCCTCGACCCACTTGGCCCACACGTCGTCGCGGGCGATCTTCTCGGCCAGCTTCTGCATGTTGCTCCTCCGTTTCACTGGGGGAAGTTTCCTGTCCGTACCGTGGTGCGGTTTTTTCGGACAGGCTCGACTGTGAAGTTACCAGAGAATGTCCGTTATGTCCGGTATGCGAGGTTTTTCACGCGAATTGCGGAGTGCGTCGACGATTTCACTGAAACTGCCTGCTCCTCGGCAGTTCGGTGGATGTGCCACCGGTGCGCCGGAACTAGCGTCGGGCGTGCTCGAGTCGGCCCCAACCCGTGAGGACAACGATGAACAGGATCGAAGAAGCCGCCCGTGCGCAGGCCGGCACGCTCGTTCGGTTGCAGGTGGAGATGCCGGTGCTGCCGGTGAGCTGTGCGGCCGCTGCCGCCGGGGCCACCGCGAGGGCGACCGCACACGCGGCGTTCGGCAAGGCGGCCGGGTGGGCGCTGGGGTTCATCGCGGCGACGGCGGCCGCCTACGGTGCCGGTGTGGCGCAGGGCTACGTAGAGACCCGTGACGACGTCACCGGGGAGGTCGGCGTGCGTGGCGGGCTGAGTGCGGAGGATCTGCTGCGGGCGCGTTCGGATCTGCTGACTGCCTGATGTGGAAAAAGGGGCCGTCGTCACGTGGTGACGACGGCCCCTTTCGCGTGGTGGGCTCAGATGAGGCCGAGCTTCTGCACGGTGTCGCGTTCCTCGACGAGCTCCGCGACGGAGACGTCGATGCGGGCGCGGGAGAAGTCGTCGATCTCGAGGCCCTGGACGATCTTGTACTGGCCGTTCTCGGCGGTGACCGGGAAGGACGAGATGAGGCCCTCGGGGACGCCGTAGGAGCCGTCGGAGGCGACGGCGGCGGAGGTCCAGTCACCGGCCGGGGTGCCGTTGACCCAGGTGTAGACGTGGTCGATGGCGGCCGAGGCGGCCGAGGCGGCGGAGGAGAGGCCGCGGGCTTCGATGATGGCGGCGCCGCGCTTGGCGACGGTGGGGATGAAGTCGCTTTCGAGCCAGGCCTGGTCGACGGCGTCGGCGATGCTCTTGCCGCCGAACTCGGCGTGCTGGACCGACGGGTATTGGGTGGCGGAGTGGTTGCCCCAGATGGCGACCTTCTTGAGCTCGGTCACCGGGACGCCGAGCTTCTTGGCGAGCTGGGCGAGGGCGCGGTTGTGGTCGAGGCGGGTCATCGCGGTGAAGCGGTCGGCGGGCACGTCGGGGGCGTGCGAGCGGGCGATGAGGGCGTTGGTGTTGGCCGGGTTGCCGACGACGAGGACCTTGATGTCGTCGGCGGCGCCGGCGTTGATGGCCTCGCCCTGGGGCTTGAAGATGCCGCCGTTGGCTTCGAGGAGGTCGCCGCGCTCCATGCCCTTGCTGCGGGGGCGGGCGCCGACGAGGAGGGCGATGTTGGTGCCTTCGAAGGCCTGCTTGGGGTCGTCGAAGATGTCGGTGCCGGCGAGGAGGGGGAACGCGCCGTCTTCGAGCTCCATCGCGGTGCCCTCGGCCGCCTTGACCGCCTGCGGGATTTCGAGCAGCCGCAGCTTCACCGGGACGTCCTGGCCGAGGAGCTGACCGGACGCGATGCGGAAGAGCAGCGCGTAGCCGATCTGGCCGGCGGCGCCGGTGACGGTCACGTTGACGGGGGCTTGGCTCATTGCGGTTCTCCAGCTTGAGACGACTTTGGCTTGTGCTGTGGAGCCTATCCCTCCCCGGGGTTGCCGGTCGGGTGCGTCCAGTCACTGTTGCGAGGATCGCTTTTCAGCTGCCGGTGATGTTGCGGGCGAGCTGGGCGAGTTCGGGTTCGGTGCGGCCCTGGCGGAGGCGCTGGTCGTGGGCGGTGGCGAGGTGGTGGTGAGGGTGGCGCCCTAGATGCCGACGGCCTCGCGCGGGGCCGCGATGGCGACGGCCGGTGGCCGGCCGGATACGGCTGAGCCCGATCGGTGCCCCGTTCGTCCCGATCGGCTGGGTGGGCGCACTGATCGCCCGAGCCGGACGTCACGCGGGTGATCGTGGGCGGTCGCCGGGGGAGCGGGGGGCGAAATCGTTTTCTCCGCCCCCTTTATTCACAGCCACCGGAATGGGCTTTGGCAAAATTGTCGAAACGTGAGCAATGCCGCTTGGTGGGACGAGACGTGCAGTGTTGCTCCGTTCAGCGGGGTTTGCTTCCATGATCCTTTCGCTACCATGGTCCGGCCCCCGTCCCCAATTTGAATGTATTGGGAAGGATTCCGATGCTGTCTGCGGTCGTTGCTGCCGTAATGGCGCTGTCCTCAGTGGTCGCCCCGCATTCGTGGAACACTCCTCCGCCGCCCGACAAAATCGTCATCGACGTCGTGAACGCCATCGGCTCGGGCTGCCCGCTCGGCACGTCCGCAGTGGCCGTTTCGCAGGACAACACGGCGTTCACCGTGACATACAGCGCCTACACCGCCCTGGTCGGGGTCGGCGCCGGGCCGCTCGACGCGAGGAAGAACTGCCAGATCGGCCTGCGCGTGCACGTGCCGCAGGGGTTCACCTACGGAATCGCGCAGGCGGACTACCGCGGGTTCGCGCACCTGGAACGCGGAGCGACCGGCCTGGAAAGAGCGAACTACTATTTCCAGGGTAATTCGCCAACGGCCTACATTCAGCACCCGTTGACCGGGCCGTTCGAAGACGACTGGCATTTCACCGACAAGACGGAAGTCGGGGCGATCGTGTTCAAGCCCTGCGGCGAGGAACGCAATCTGAACATCAACACCGAATTGCGCGTCGCGGCCGGCACGTCCGACCCGAAGAAGACCACCAGCTACGTCACCATGGACTCGACCGACGGCAGCATCACCACCGTCTACCACTTCGCGTGGCTGAGCTGCCCGTAACCGGCACGAACCGGGGCGGCGCGCGGCGCGCCGCCCCGGCGGTTCACCTCGCGGGGGCGCGGGGATCAGTGGCTTCGACACCGAAGACGCGGCCGAGGGACACCAGGGCCTCGTCGAGGTGGCTGAGGCTGGACAGGACGGCCCGGGTTTCGGCCGCATCGACGCGGTCGGAGACCGGGGTGCCGTCGTCACGCACGAGCGTGCCGGGTGTGGGGCCACCCGGTGCGTCCAGTGCCTTGCGCACGACGTCGATGTTGGCCAGCAGCCGTCCGGTGAACTGCCGGAGCCGGTCGGCGTCGGCGCCGGTGAGCTGGCCGGGCTGGGCGCGCGCGGCCACGTGCCGGGCCCGGAAGGCGATCGTCTCCAGCGTGGTCAGCACGTGCCAGCCGTAGTCGCGGCGGGCGCTGCGGAGGTTGACCGGGTGGGTCAGCGGCTCGATGGTGGCCCGGACCTGCTCGACCGCGCGGTCGAGGTCGCGGGACAGCTCGATGATGTTGACGTTCTCCTCCCCGGCGAGCAGGCCGCGGGTGTGCTCGAGGAACTCCGCCAGCTCGTCGAGCACTTCGCCGATGTCGTCGAGCATGACCGAGCGGGTGCGGACCGGCACGATCACGACCGCGGCCAGGATGCCCGCCGCGGCTCCGACGGCGGTCTCGGCGACGCGGATCCAGAGCACTTCGAGGCTGAACGTGCCGAGCAGGCTGTAGAGCAGGCCGAGCATGCTCGTGACGAAGAAGGCCATCACCACCTGGGAGACCCGCGCGGTGTAGACCATCCCGAAGACGCACACGAGGATGAGGCCGAGCGTGGCCGCGGTGCTGCCGCCGACCAGCAGTGCGAGCAGGACGCCGCCGACGATGCCGATCAGGGTGCCGCCGAGGCGGCGGACGCCCTTGACGAACGTGGCGCCGGCGCTGGAGGCGCCGATGAACACCACGAACACGGTGAGCACGGCCCAGTACCAGCGCTGGTGGGAGACGAGTTCGCCGCCGAGCACGGCGAGCCCGCCGCCGACGACGGCCTGGATCGCGCTGCGGGTCCGGTTGTCGTAGGCGAACCTCGGTGCCGGCTCGTCGTCGTCGGGGGCGAGCGGGTCCGGGGTGGCCTCGGGGGCGGCGGCCCGCTGGGCGCGGTCGTCGGCCAAGGCCAGTTCGGCCAGTGCCTTGCGGACGCCGTCGCCGGGCTCGGCGTGCGAGCCGATGCGGCTGCCTTCGACGAGCAGCCGGCTGTATTCGCCGGTCTCGCTGATCAGCGGCAGCTCCCGTGGGTCGCGTTCCATCAGGGCGCGGAAGCGGGCGAGCCGGGCGATGAGGTCGTCGCGGACGTCGGCGGTGAGCTCGTCGGAGCAGGTGCGCTGCACGGTGCTGGCCAGCCACTGCACGGCCAGCTCGACCTCGATGGCGCGGCGGCGCAGCCGGTCGGCGGCTCGGGCGTCGACGACGTCGGGGGCGGCGTCTTCGATGAGCAGGACGCATTCGTGCAGCCGCGCCAGCGCCGTGCGCAGCTGCTTGCGGGTGCGCTCGCTGCCGTTGACCGCGAGGTAGGCCTCGGTGGCGCGGACGACGGCGGCGAGCCGGGCCCGGAAGGCCCGCCGCACGCGCAGGAACTCGGCCTCGGCGTTGTGCCGCAGCAGCACGAACCGGACGACGGCGTTGGCGAGGACGCCGACGCCGAGCGCCATCAGCAGCTGCGGCACCTGCTTGACGTGGGCCTGCAGGAACATCGGGAAGAAGAACAGGAAGAAGGCGATCGAGCCGAGCGCGGTGCCGCGCGGGCCGAAGCGCTGAGCGTAGACGGCCACGAAGATCAGCAGGACGAACACGACGCTGTCCAGCGGCGGCAGGGCCGAGCCGAGGCTGGCGACGGTGATCGACGCGGCCCCGGTGAGGAAGGCCAGGACCAGGGTGACGGCCTGGCCGCCCGGGGTCGGGTCGGTGACGGTGAACGCCGTCATCATCGCGGCGATGGCCCCGACGAGGGTGACGGTCAGCGGGACGTGCGCGGGCAGCAGCGCGGCCACGGCGAGGACGATGCCGAGCACGGCGGAGCCGGCCAGCCGGAGCCGGACCAGGCCGGGGTCGGCCGCCACGAGCCGGTCGAGCGCGGCGGTGCGGAGGTGGTTCATCGGGCGAGGAGCTCCCACTGGGCGAGGGTGGCGCGCCGGCCGCGGGTGGCGGTGATCCGCAGCCGGTAGCGGGCGTGCGCGGCCGGGGCGGCGAGGACGAACGGGCGGGTCTGCCGTCGCCAGCGGAACAGCTCGCCGTCGCGTTCGTCCAGCGTGGTCCATCCGGTGCCGTCGTCGGAGCCCTCGAGCACCCACGCGCTCGGGTCGCCGCGGCGGGCACCCGAGGTCAGGGTGTAGATCGTGACTTCGCGGGGTTCGCCGGTGACGGTGAATTCGACGGCCGGGGTGGCGCCGCGGAAGGTGACCTGGGTGCGGCTGGTGTCGTCGAACAGCGCGTCGAGCTTGGTGCCGTCGGAGCTGGTCGCGGTCCCGGTGAGGTCGGTGACCGGCACCGGGCGCTCGGCGGGCGGCGGCGGGGCACCCCAGCCGGTGGGTTCGGTCGTCAGGTCGAAGACCAGCTCGGCGCCGCCGGCGAGGGTGGCGTGGGCGATCGACGTCGTGTCGTGCGGTTCGCCGTTGACCGTGAGCCCGCGGACGTAGACGGTCTCGCCGGTGTTGCCGGGTGCGTGGACCACCAGCTTCCGGCCTTCGCCCAGGTGCACGGTCGCCTTCTCGAACAGCGGCGAGCCGATGGCGTAGCGCGGGCTGCCGATCTGCAGCGGGTAGAAGCCGAGGGCGCCGAAGACGTACCAGGCGGACATCTCGCCGTTGTCCTCGTCGCCGGGGTAGCCCTGGCCGATCTCGCTGCCGAGGTAGAGCCGCCGCAGCACCTCCCGCACGACGGCCTGGGCCTTCGCGGGCGCGCCGGCGAGGTTGTAGACGTAGGGGATGTGGTGCGAGGGCTGGTTCGAGTGGCCGTACTGGCCCATCCGGACGTCGCGGGCCTCGGTCATCTCGTGGATCAGGCCGCCGTACGCGCCGGGCCGCCGGCCGGTCTCCGGGGTGGCGAAGAAGGTGTCGAGCTTGGCTTCCAGGCCGGCGGTGCCGCCGTGGAGGGCGGCGAGGCCGGGGCCGTCGTGGGGTGCGGTGAAGGCGGTGTTCCAGGCGTTGGTCTCGACGAAGTCGCCGCCCCACGCGGCCGGGTCGTAGCCCTCGGGTGCGAACTTGCGGCGGCCGTCGCGGTGGCGGCCCTGGAAGAAGCCGATCTCCGGGTCGAAGTGGTGGACGTAGTGCTTCGCGCGCTCGCCGAAGTAGGCGGCGTACTCGGCGTACATCCGGGCCCGCGGCCCGTCGCTTTCACGGGAAAGCGCCTCGGCGAGGTTGGCCAGGCCGAAGTCGTTGACGCACCCCTCCAGCGCCCAGGACAGTCCTTCGTGGACCGACACCGGCGTGTAGTGCAGGAAGATCGACTCCTCGAGGCCCTTGCGGCCGACCGCGCGCCGCGGCGGGGCGACGGTGGCGTTCTTCAGCCCGGCGTCGAAGGCGGCCTCGACGTCGAAGTTGCGGACGCCCTTGAGGTAGGCGTCGGCGAAGGCGACGTCGGAGCTGGTGCCGGTCATCAGGTCCGCGTAGCCGGGGGAGGACCAGCGGGCGATCCAGCCGCCCTCGCGGTACTGCTGGACGAAGCCGTCGATCATCCGGCCGCAGCGCTCCCGGGCGAGCAGCGCGTACGCGGGCCAGGTGGTGCGGTAGGTGTCCCAGAAGCCGTTGTTGACGTACAGCTCGCCGTCGACGACCTTCGCCCCGGTCCGCCGCCGGGTGCTCGGCCACCACCGGCGCACCACCGGGCTGGCGTGGCGGATACCCTTCGGCGTGTTCTCGTGCGCGACGTTCGGGTACAGGAACAGCCGGTACAGGTTGGAGTACAGCGTCGTGCGCTGGTCCTCGGTGGCGCCCTCGACCTCGACCCGGCCGAGCTCCTCCTGCCACAGCCGTCTCGCCTGGGCCTTGACCTGCTCGACCGTCGTCCCGGCCGGGATCTCCAGCTCCAGGTTGCGCTTGGCCTGGGCGAGGCTGATCAGCGACGTCGCGATCCGCAGCGTGACGTCGGGCCCGTCGAACTCGAAGTACCCCGAGACCCGCCGCCACGGCGGGAAGCGGACCTTCGCCCCGCGGGTGGCGGGCGCGTCGGTGACGCCGTAGACGAACATCCGCCGCGCCCCGGCCGACAGCCGGCTGCGGACACTGGTGTACCCGCTGATCACGCCGGTGTCGGCGTCGACGCGCAGGCGGCCGCGGTTGCAGACGTTGTCGAACAGCAGCCAGCCGTGCTTGTCCGGGAAGGTGAACCGCATGATCGCCGCGTGCGACGTCGGCGCGAGGTCGGCGGTCATGCCGTTGGCGAACCGGACGCCGTAGTGGTGCGGCGAGTCGGTCTCGTCGTCGTGGGAGAAGGCCAGGGCGCGCTTGCGGTGGTCGGGCTCGACCGGGCCGGTGCCGGGCATGACGTGGAAGGTGTGCCGGTCGCCCATCCACGGGCTCGGCTGGTGCGACAGCGCGAACGCCTGCAGCGCGGGACGGTTCTGCTCGTCGTTGTGGCGGTGGTAGGAGTAGAGCCAGTTGGTGACGCCGGCGTCGGTGACCGGGGTCCAGAAGTTGAAGCCGTGCGGCACCGCCGTGGCCGGGAAGTTGTTGCCCCGGGAGAAGTCGCCGCTGGAGTGGGTGCCGCGGGTCGTGCGGACGCAGTCGACGGGGTCGCGCGGCGGCTCGGGGCGTTCGGCGATCCGCACGTCGTCGAGCCAGCCGGTGATCTCGCCGGGCGCGTCGGTGCGCAGCACGAGCCGGCTGATCCGGCGCCCGGCGAAGGCCCCCAGCGGACGGCGGACGAGGTTCCACTGGTCCACCCACAGCGTCTTGTCGTCCACCGGCTCGAACCCGGCGGCGGTGCCGTCGGCGAACTCGACGTCGAGGCCGACCCGGGTGGCGTGGTAGGCGGGGATCTCGCCGTCGGCGACCGGGAAGACCACATAGGACAGCTCGGTGTGCTCGGTCACCGGGACATCGAGTTCGAAGAGGACGGCGTGGGGCCGGGCGGTGTAGCGCAGGGCGCGGGTGCCGGTGAAGCCGACGCCGGTCTTGGCCGTGGGGGAGCGGTCCGGGCCGCCGCCGACCTGCAGGCCGGGGTCCGCCGGCCGCGGATCACCGGTTTCGAAGGACGAGAAGAACACGGCGTCGGGCATGCGCCCACCGTAACCGCCGCCGAACGGCCCAGCGTGCCGAACACCGCTGCCCGGGGCCCGGGCAGCGGTGCTGGTCCTACGCGACGGCGGTGCCCTCCAGCTCGACCAGCTGGCCCGGGATCGCCAGGCGGCTCACCCCGAGCATCGTCGTGGCCGGCGCCACCCCGGCCGCGCCGAGCCGGGCCGCCAGCACGCCGTAGTGCGGGAACAGCCCGTCGACGTCGGTGGTGTAGACGTTCAGCCGGACGAGGTGCGCCAGGGACATGCCGGCCGCGGCGAGCACGGCCTCCAGGTTGTCGAGGCTCGCCGCGAGCTGGGCGGCCATGTCCCCTTCGTGCTGGGGCTTGCCCTCGGCGTCGGTCGCCGTCTGGCCCGAGCAGTACAGGGTGCGGGTCTGCCCCGAGACGACCTCCCCCTGGTTGAAGCCCAGCGCCAGTGACCACGTCACCGGGTTGACCGCCGTTCGTTCCAGTGCCACTTCAGCTCCGTTCGTCGCGATTGCTGCGCCGGGGAGCTTTCCGGGCAATCACGACATCTTGTGTCGTGTATTCGCTACGGTTCTCCGGGTGCGTGCCGACCGGCTGGTTTCCCTGGTGCTGCTGCTGCGCGGGCGCGGCCGGCTGACGGCGGACGTGCTGGCCCGCGAGCTGGAGGTGTCCACCCGCACGGTGCTGCGCGACATCGACGCCCTGTCGGCGGCGGGCGTCCCGGTGTACGCCGAACGCGGCCGGCACGGCGGGTTCGCGCTGCTGCCCGGCTTCCGGACCGAGCTGACCGGGCTCAACCACGACGAAGCCCTCGCCCTGCTGACCACCGGCCGCGCGTTCGGCCTCGGCCCGGCACTGGACTCGGCGATGCGCAAGGTGGCCGACGCCCTGCCCGAAACCCACCGGGCGACCGCCGCGCGCTTCCTCGTCGAGCCCGAGACCGACCTGCTCTCCCGCCGCTCCCGTGCGGAGGAGGTGGACCGCCCGACGATGCTCGCGGTCCGCGGCGCGGTCCTCGGCGGTCGCCGGCTGCGCCTCCACTACGCGGCCGCGGGCCAGGAACCCCGGTGGCGCACGGTGGACCCGATCGGCCTGGTCACCGTCCGCGACCGCGGCTACCTGCTGGCCACGCGGGCGGGCGCGGACCGCACGTACCGGCTGTCGCGGATCCTGGCCGCCGAATCGCTCGACGAACCGGCCTCGCGGCCGGCGGAGGTGGACCTGGACCGCATCTGGCGGCAACGCTGCGCCGCCTTCCTGGCCGACGGTCATCTCGCGGTGCGGGTCCGGGTCCGCCCGGCCCGCCGGGAGGACCTGCTGGGCACGGCGGTGGCGGTCCGCGCGGAGGAGGCCGAGGCGTCCGGTTGGCTGCGGTTCGAGGTGACCTATCAGGACGCCTGGCACGCGGAGTGGGCGCTGTGGCAACTGGGGACGGACGCCGAGGCGCTGGCGCCGGAGTCGTTGCGCACGGCCCTGCGCGAACGAGCCGCGGCGATCGCCGACCGCTACGGTGCCCGAAATGCGTGAAGGCCACCCCGAGAACCCCGGGATGGCCTTCACCGCACTACCGCGGACCTACATCTTCGCGCACTGCCCGACGTTCGGCCCGCGCACCGTGTTCGGCAGGTCGTGGTCCGTCGGCGCCGGGTTGTTCAGCGCGCACGCCAGCGGTCCGCCCACCGTGCTCGACGTCAGCACCGGTCCGTGGTTGCCCGTCAGCGCCGCCGGGCCGCCGATCCCGGTCAGCTCGATCGACACCTGACCGGTCGTCCCGGTGATCGCCACCGGGCCGCCCACCTTCGTGCGGTTCAGCACCACCTGCGCCGCCCCCGTCGCCGCCAGCGGGCCGTTCAGCGCGCCGCCGCGGACGACCAGGGCTGCGCCGTGACCGACCGTGACCGGGCCGGAGACCGTCGCGTTCTCCAGGCACACCGTGCCCGACGTGACCGACAGCGGGCCGGACGAAGCACCCGTGATCGTGCGGGTGCACGCCGCGTCCGGCTTGCCCAGCAGCTCGAACTCGGCCAGCTGCGCCGGGGCGCCGGTGCTGGTCGCGGTCACCTCGAGCCGGTAGTACGCGTAGTGCGCCGGGTTGGCCACCTTGAACGCGCGGGTCTGCTGCCGCCAGCTGAACGCCTGGTTCTCCTGCCGGTCGGTCACCGCCCACGTCTTGCCGTCGTAGGACCCCTTCAGCACCCAGCTCTTCGGGTCGCCCGCACCGGTCTGGGACGTCAGCGTGTAGTGCGTGACGGCCTCGTCGGTCGAGTTCAGCTGGTACTGCACGGCACCGGTGACCGCGGCCTGGGTGCGCGAGGTGTTGTCCACCAGGGCGGCCGCGTTCGAGCCGTCCGAAGTGGACAACGTCCCCTTGCCCGGGCCGGTCTCGTCGTGCAGCGGCGCGGGCGCCGCGTCACCCGTGGTGATCGACTTCGGCGCGTCGTCCGGGCCGGTGCCCCACGACGAGGGGTTCGGGCCCATGTCGAAGTCGATCTTCCCGCCGCGCGCGATCAGGTCGTGCGGCAGCGACGTCGAGGAATACGCCTTGCCGTTGACCTTCACGCCCTGGACGTAGACGTTCTTCGCGCTGTTCTTCGGCGCGTTGATCACCAGGTCCTTGCCGCCGGCCAGGTGGATCGTCGCCTTCTTGAACAGCGGCGACCCGATCGCGTAGTCCGGGCTGCCCATCTGCAGCGGGTAGAAGCCCAGCGCGCTGAACGTCCACCACGCCGACTGCTCGCCGTTGTCCTCGTCACCCGCGTAGCCCTGGCCGATCTCGCTGCCGGTGTAGAGCCGCGAGAGCGCCTCGCGGACCTTCGCCTGCGTCTTGGCCGGCTGGCCCGCGTAGTCGTACATGTAGAGCGTGTGGTGCGAGGCCTGGTTGGAGTGGCCGAGCTGCCCCATCCGGACGTCGCGGGCCTCGCGCATCTCGTGGATCACGCCACCGTAGGAGCCCGGGAAGTTCGCGGTCTCCTGGTCGGCGAAGAAGGCGTCCAGCTTCTTCGCCAGGCCCGCCTTGCCGCCGTAGAGGTTCGCCAGGCCCTGCCCGTCCTGCGGCACGGAGAACGCCATGCCCCAGCCGTTGGTCTCGGTGTAGTCGATGCCCCACACCCGCGGGTCGTACTCCTGCGGCGACCGGCTGAACTTGCCCTGCGCGTCCCGGCCCTGGAAGAACCCGACGCTCGGGTCGAACAGGTTCACGTACTGCTGCGCGCGGCTGGTGAAGTACTCGTAGTTCGCCAGGTACTCCGCCTTGCGCGGGTCGCTCGCCGGGGCTTCGTCGTAGAGCTTCTTCGACAGGTTCGCGATGCCGTAGTCGTTGACGTACCCCTCGATCGACCACGAGAACCCGTGGTCGGCCGTGTTGGGCGAGTAACCCAGGAAGATGCCCTCGTCGAGACCCTTGCGGCCGACCGCGTTGTTCGGCGGGGTCACCGTCGCGTTCTTCAGCGCCGCGTCGTAGGACGCCTTGACGTCGAAGTTGCGCACGCCCTTGAGGTAGGCGTCGGCGAACGCCACGTCCGAGCTGGTGCCGGTCATCAGGTCCGCGTAACCGGGCGAGGACCACCGCGAGATCCAGCCGCCGTCGCGGTACTGCTGCACGAACCCGTCGACCATCTTCCCGGCCATGTCCGGCGTCAGCAGCGCATACGCCGGCCAGGTCGTGCGGTAGGTGTCCCAGAACCCGTTGTTGACGTACGTCTGGCCGTCGACGATCTTCGCCCCGGTCTGGGTCGGGGTGTCCGCCCCTGCCTTGGGCGAGACGAAGCTGGCGTACTGGTACTTCGGCTTCTCCGGCGTGCCGGTGTTCTCGAACCCGGAATTCGGGTAGAGGAACAGCCGGTAGAGGTTCGAGTACAGCGTCGTGAGCTGGTCCTTCGACGCGCCCTCGACCTCGATCACCTTCAGCTGGTCGTCCCACAGCCGCTGCGCGGCGTCGCGGACGGAGTCGAAGGTCGCGTCCGGCGCGATCTCCTGCGCCAGGTTCTTCTTCGCCTGCTCCACGCTGATCAGCGACGTCGCGATCCGCATGGTCACCGTCTTGTCGGCGCCGGCGGCGAACCGCAGGTAGCCGGCGACGTCGTCGTGGCCGGTGCCGGTGAGCTTCGCCCCCGCGGTGACCGGCTTGTCGAACGTGGCGTAGACGAACATCCGGCCCGCCCCGGCCGACAGGCCGCTCTTGACGTCGGTGTAGCCCGAGAGCGTGCCGCCCGCGGGGTCGAGGGTCAGCCCGCCCTGGTTCTTGTAGTTGTCGAAGATCAGGCTGGTGTCGGTGCCCGGGAAGGAGAACCGGAACACCGCCGCGTGGTCGGTCGGGGCGATCTCGGTCTTGATCCCGTTCTCGAACTGCACCCCGTAGTAGTGCGCGCGAGCGGTTTCGTTGTCGTGCTTGAACGCCAGCGCCCGCGCGTCGCGGTCGGCCGAGGGCACCCCGGCGGCCGCGGACGGCATCACCTGGAACGTCTGCCGGTCGCCCATCCACGGGCTCGGCTCGTGGCTGACGCTGAACGCCTGCAGCTCCGGCAGGTTCTGCTCGTTGTTCTGGGAGTGGTAGTTGTACATCCACCGCACGTCGCCGTTGTCGGCGTTCGCGTCGGTGACCGGGGTCCAGAAGTTGAACCCGTGCGGCACCGCCGTCGCCGGGAAGTTGTTGCCCCGGGAGAACGTGCCGTTGGCCATCGTGCCGCGCGTGGTCAGCACGTTGTCACTCGGGCGGGTGCTGGCCGGCGGGGTCGGCGTCGCCGAGATCTTCACGTCGTCCAGCCAGCCCTGCAGTGAACCGGGGCCGTCCGGGTTGTCGAAGCCGACCAGTATCCGGTCGACCGTCTTGCCCTTGGCGACCGTGCCGATCGCCGAGCGCACCAGGTTCCACTGGTTGGTGTAGAGGACCTTGCTCCTGCCCTGGCCCTCCGGCGTCAGCGGGAACCCGTACTGGTCGGTCGCGCCCAGGTCGCGCAGCCGGGTGCCGTCGGTGAAGACCAGGTCGATCGCCACGTTCGTGCTCTGGTACTTCAGGTCGCCGGTGATGAACTGCGGCTGCACCTTGTACGTCAGCTCGGTCGAGGGCACGACCGGGATGTCGACGTCGAAGACCTTGTTGTAGGACCAGCCGTGGGCCTGCGTCTGGCTGCCGGAGTAGCGGAACGCCTTGAGCCCGGTGAAGCCGACGCGGTTCTTGTTCGTGTACCCGCTGGTCGGCCCCGAGTCGGTGAAGCTGCGCATGTTCGGCAGCGGCGGCGGCGCCGGCTCGTCGTTGGCCAGCAGCAGCTCCGACAGCTGCAGGATCGGCCCGCCGTTGTTGCGGGTGACGTTCAGCCGGAAGAACTTGAACGCCGGCGTCGGCGCGGCCAGCGGGTAGTCCTTCTGCTGGAACCGCGCGGTGAACGCCTGATCGGCCTGCTTGTCCAGGTCGCTCCAGGTCAAGGCGTCGTTGGAGCCCTGCAGCGTCCAGTCCCTCGGGTCGCGCTCGGCGAAGTCGTTGGCCGAGGAGATCGCGTAGTGCGTGATCGACGTCGGCTCCGACAGCGCGATCTGCGCCCACGCCGTCGGGTTCCACGACAGCCACTTGGTGTCGGTGGTGCCGTCGACGAGGTTCGAGACGACCTCGCCGCCGCTGGTGTTCTCGCTGCTGGCGCTGGTTTCGGTCACCTTGCCGCGGATGTCGCCGGGGATCGCGGTGCCGTTCGCGCCGTTGATCCCGGACGCGCGCGGCTTGCCCGCCGCGTCGGTGTCGACGGTGTCGGTCCACGTCGGCTGGACGTCACCGGGCTCGAAGGAGGACGAGAAGTCGGGCGGAAGGGCGTCTTCGGCGGCGGACGAGGCCGCGGGGAGGGCGACCAGGCCGGCGGCGACCACGGCGGCGGTCACCAGGAAAGCGACCGGCGGTCTGGCGCTTCGGGGCATCGTTGCTCCAAGCTCGGAGGGCGGATTCAGCAGCGCCGCGCAGGCGGGGACCGGCGGCGCCAACGAAGGGAAACGCGCGGGTGACATCGATGTCAAGACCGCTCGCCAAACCTGACCGGAATCAGACAACGCGGAAAACGGGGGCCCGATGAGAACGTTCAGGATCTTCTCCGCCATCACCGCCTTGACCCTCGCCACCACCACATTCACCCCCGCCACCGCCACCGCCGCCGCGGCGGAGGCGGCCATCCGGCCGGTGAGCACTTGCGCCGACCTGGTCCGCGGCTTCGCCCTTCCGGACGCGGCGACCCACGTCACCTCGGCCGCCGTGGTCGCGGCCACCGGCGGCGACCCCGAATACTGCGGCGTGCGGGGCCACGTCGAACCCGCCGTCCGGTTCGAGCTGCGCCTGCCCACCAGGACCTACGCCGGGCGCTACCTGCAGTACGGCTGCGGCGGCTTCTGCGGCCTGATCGTCCCGCCCGCCTTCCCCGGCTGCGGCCTGCCCCACGGCGGCGACTTCGCGGTCGCGGCCACCGACGACGGCCACGTCGGCACCACCCCCGGCGTCCTCGACGACGGCCGCTGGGGCGCGAACGACCAGGCCGCCCGCAACGACTTCGAGTTCCGCGCACCCCACGTCGTCTCCCGGGCCGCCAAGGCGATCATCCAGGCCTTCTACGGCGCCCCACCGCGCAAGTCCTACTTCTCCGGCTGCTCCGACGGCGGCCGCGAAGGCCTCCTGCTCGCCCAGCGCTACCCCGCGGACTTCGACGGCATCGACGCCGGCGCGCCCGCGAACTACTGGGGACCGCTGCTGGGCGTCTACCAGACGTGGCTCGCCCGGGTGAACAGCGCCGCCGACGGCAGCCCGATCCTCACCGCGGCCAAGCTGCCCGCCCTGCACAACGCCGTCCTCGCCGCCTGCGACCGCCTCGACGGGCTCGCCGACGGCCAGCTCGACGACCCGCGCGCCTGCCGCTTCGACCCGGCGACGCTGATCTGCACCGGCGCCGACACGCCGTCCTGCCTCACCCCGGCCCAGGCCGGCGTCGTCTGCAAGCTCTACGCGCCGCCCACCGACGCCCACGGCACGCTGCTCTACCCCGGCGGCCAGGAACCCGGGTCCGAGCCGGCGTGGGCCGGGTGGATCATCCCCACGCCCGAGACCGGCGGCCTCGCCTTCGCCCGCACCCTCGCCGACAACTACCTGCGCTACCTCGGCTACCCGATCGGCGCGCCGGCGTCCACCGTCGACACCTTCGCCTTCACCCGGCGCGAATTCGACCGGCTCACCCCGGTCGGCGTCCGCTACAACGCGATGAGCCTCGACCTCTCGGCGTTCCAGCGCCGCGGCGGCAAGCTGCTGCTCTGGCACGGCTGGGGCGACGAAGCCATCCCGCCGGCCGGCACGCTCGACTACTACCAACGGCTCACCCACGGCCGTCCGCAGGACTGGGCGCGGCTGTTCATGGTCCCGTCGCTCCACCACTGCGGCGGCGGCACCGCGCTCACCGAGTTCGACCCGCTGCGCGAGCTGGTCACCTGGGTCGAGCGCGGCACCACGCCCACGGTGGTCACCGCGACCGGCCGCGCCGCCGACGGCACCGTCACCCGCACCCGGCCGGTGTTCGCCTACCCGCAGCGGGCGGTCTACGACGGCACCGGCAGCATCGACGAGGCAGCCAGCTTCCGGCCCGCCCCGCCGACCTCGCCGCCGGCCCGCGACGTCGTGCACTGGGCCGGGGAGAAGCTGCACGCCATCCCGGGACCGGTCGCGCCGTAAACCGCTCCCCGGGTTCCGGCGTCGTCGCTATCGTCACGATCATGACGACGCCGGAACCCGCCGACCGCGTACTCGCCCGCGCCTCCCTCGCCGACGGCGACCCCACCGCATGGTTCGACCAGCTCTACACCGCCGCCGCCCGCGGCGAAGCCGAAGTCCCCTGGACCCGCGGCGAACCGAACGCCGACCTCGCCGCCTGGGTCCGCCCGGGCGGCGGCCGCCGCGCCCTGGTCGTGGGCAGCGCGCTGGGCGACGACCCGGAACTGCTGTCGGCCCACGGCTGGGCCGTGACCGGCTTCGACGTCGCCCCGACCGCGGTCGCCGCCGCCAAGAGCCGGTTCCCGGACTCCACAGTGGACTACGTGGTCGCGGACCTGCTGAACCCGCCGGGGGAGTGGACCCACGCCTTCGACCTGGTCGTGGAGATCATCAACATCCAGGCCATGCCCCGCGACTACCGCCCCGCGGCCCTCAAGTCGCTGGCCTCGTTCCTCGCCCCGGGCGGCACGGCGATCGTGTGCGAAGTGGCGGAGGAGAACATGGACATGGCGAACTGGCAGAGCCCACCCTGGCCGTTCAGCCGCGCCGAGGTCGAATCCGTCGCCCAGGACGGCGTCCGGCTGGTCAGCCTGGACACCGTCCGCGAGGGCACCCGGTACTGGGCCACCTTCACCCGCTAGCCGGAAAACTTCCGGAGATTTCCTCAGCAAAGCGGTCGATGTGCGCACGCCCGGGGATTCCTGGGCTCCGGGGGACGCCTCCCGGCGTCGGCCGATGTCCGATGGATCCGGAGTTCTCATGACCAACCGTGTCGAGCTCGCCGCCCGGCAACAGCTCCGCAACCCGCTCGAACTGTCCGAATCGGCGCACCCGGTCTCGTGCGCCCCGCTCGAGGCCGCCGCGGCCGCCGCCAACGCCGCGCACCGCGCCACCGAGGTGCGGCTGGCCGCGCGGGCCTTCAACCAGTGGGCGCACACCGCGCACGCCGACATCGGCTTCGCGCCCGGCGGCGAGCCGGCGGCCCGCGTCACGCTCACGGCCGGCCCGCTGCCGCTGTCCGGCCTGCTGGCCTACTGCCGAGCCTGCTGACCGGCGCTGGTGGCCGGGTCCGGCGGGACCCGGCCGGCGGTGCTCCGGTGCCGGCCGGGCGTCGTGCCCACCACGGCCGTGAACGCCGCGATGAAGTGGCTCGGGTTCGCCCAGCCGCAGGCCCGCGCCGTCGACGCGGTGTCGTGGCCGTCGGCCAGCAGGACCAGGGCGTGGCCGATGCGCACCTGCGTCCGCCACTCGTGGAACGTCATGCCCAGCTCGTCGCGGAACAGCCGGCTGAGCGTGCGCGGGCTGGCGCCGATCCGCTGCCCGAGATCCGCCAGCGGGGTGTTGTCCCCGGGCTCGTCGTAGAGCCGCCGCGCGAGGGCCCGCAACCGGTCATCGCGCGGCTCGGGCAGGTGCAGCGGCCGCTCGGGTGCTTCGCGCAGCTCGTCGACCAGGACGCGGCGCAGGCGGGCACTCGCCGCCCGGCCGTACTCGCGCGGGCCGGTGAGGGCCAGCAGCACCTCCCGCGCCAGACCCGACGCGGTGAACACGGCGGGGTGATCGGGGACCAGCCGGGCCAGCGACGCCGGCAGGAACACGATCCGCATGTCCGTGTGGCCGTGCGCGCGGTGCCGGTGCACGAACCCGGCCGGGGTCCACGCCACCCGGTTCGCCGGCACGATCGACGTCCCCCGCTCGGTGTGCAGGGACAACACACCCCGCGCCGCGTAGACCAGGTGCCCGCGGTCGTGGGAGTCCGCCTCGCCGGCGCTGCCCGGCGGCCACCGGTGGGCGCCGCCGGACGGCCAGATCCGCGACGTCGGCACAGCTTGGCGGCCAAGGGGCATGACTTGGCATCCTACCGGTGGTCGGCCACGCGTCCGGCTGGTGACAGTGGGACGCATGAAGACGATGCGAGCGGCGGTGTGCGTCCGCGCCGGCGGACCGGAAGTGCTGGAGATCCACGAACGGCCCGTGCCGGCGATCCGGGACGGCTGGAGCCTGGTGCGGGTCAAGGGCGCCGGCCTGAATCGGTCGGAGCTGCGCACCCGCCAAGGACACTCCCCGGACGTCGCCTTCCCGCGCGTGCTCGGGATCGAATGCGCCGGCACCATCGCCGCCTCGACCGACCCGCGGCTGCCCGAGGGCACCACGGTCGCGGCGATGATGGGGGAGATGGGCCGCGCCTTCGACGGCGGCTACGCCGAATACGCGCTGCTGCCCAACCGGCTGCTGATGCCGGTCACCACCACCCTGCCCTGGGAGGTCCTGGCCGCGCTCCCCGAGACGTACCTGACCGCGCACGGCGCCCTCGACGCGCTCGGGATCGGCCCGCACAGCACCGGACGGCTGCTGATCCGCGGCGGCACGTCCTCGGTCGGACTGGCCGCGGCCGCCATCGCGACCGGCCACGGCCTCGACGTCGCCACCACCACCCGCAGCCCGGCCAAAGCAGCGGCACTGACCGGCCACGTGCTCATCGACGACGGCGGCCCGCTGACCGGCCTGGCGCAGCTGTGGCCCGACGGCCCGGACTGGGTTCTCGACCTCGTCGGCGCCCGCACGGCGGTGGAGTCCCTGCGCCTGGTCCGCCGCGGCGGCATGGTCTGCGTGGCGGGCTCGCTCAGCGGCTGGATCGTCCCGGACTTCGAGCCCATCGCGAAGATCCCTTCCGGGACCAGGCTGACCGCCTTCCACAGCGACAACCTCAAAGGCAGCACGGAGCTGCTGCGGCGGATCGTCGGCGAAGTCGAGGCCGGTGCTTACCGGCCGCACGTCGACCGGGTCTTCCCGCTGGACGACATCGTCGCGGCTCACCGGTACATGGAAGAGGACCGTGCCACGGGAAAACTCGTCGTGGTGCCCTAGCAGCTCTCGAGGAACCGGGCCAGGACGCGGGTGCCGAAGTGCAGGCCCTCCACCGGCACCCGCTCGTCCACCCCGTGCGCCATCGCCCGGTACGGGAACCCCTTCGGCAGCCACAGCGGCGCGAAGCCGTAGCAGGCGATCCCCAGCTGCGCGAACGCCTTCGCGTCCGTCCCGCCGCCCAGGCAGTACGGCACCACCACCGCTTCGGGGTCCTCCGCCCGCAACGCCGAGGCCATCGCGGAGAACCACGGCGAATCCACCGGTGCCTGCACCGGCGGCTGGTGCGCGACGAACTCGCGCGTCACGCCCTCGCCGAGCAGGTCGTCCAGTGCGGCGAACAACGACTCCTCGGTCCCGGGCAGCACCCGCACGTCGACCTGGGCGGTCGCCGTCGTCGGGATCACGTTCACCTTGTAGCCCGCGGCCAGCATCGTCGGGGTCGTGCTGTTGCGGACCGTCGGCAGCACCAGCGCGCCCGCCGGGCCGAGGGCGGCCACCGCCGCGTCCACGCCGTCCGAAGAGGACAGATCCACCGGGACGCCCAGCGCCGAGCCGGTCCGCTCCAGGAACGCCCGGACCGCCGGCGTCAGCGACACCGGCCATCGGTGGGACGCGATCCGGTGCAACGCCTCCACCAACCGGGTGACGGCGTTCTCGTCGTTCGGGCGCGAGCCGTGCCCGGCCCGGCCACGGGCGGTCAGCCGCAGGTGCGCCGTCCCGCGCTCGGCCGTGCCCACCGGGTACAGGCGCACGTCACGGCCGTCGGCGGCGGGTACGTGGTAGGTGTAGCCGCCCGACTCGCTGATCGCCGCCACGCAGCCCTCGAACAGTTCCGGATGGGAAGCGACCAGCCAGTGCGCGCCCCACTCGCCGCGGTCCTCCTCGTCGGAGACGAACGCCAGCACCAGCTCCCGCCGCGGCCGCGCCCCGCCGGCCAGCGCCGCCAGCACCATCGCCACGAAGTCCTTCATGTCGGTCGCGCCGCGGCCCCACAGGTACCCGTCGCGCACCTCGCCGGCGAACGGCGGCACCGACCAGTCCGCGGCGTCCGCCGGGACGACGTCCAGGTGTCCCTGCACCAGGAGCGCCGGCAGTGACGGATCGGTGCCCGGCACCCGCGCGATCACGCTGGCCCGGCCCGGCGCCGCCTCCAGGATCCGCGAGGGGATGCCCAGGCCGTCGAGGAACGCGGCCACGTACTCCGCGGCCGGCCGCTCCGGGTTGGCGTCGTTGTTCCCGCGGTTGGTCGTGTCGAACCGGATCAGGTCCGCGCACAGCTCGACGACGTCAGCCATAGATACCCTGCACCGCCCCCGCCGCGATCGCCGTGACGACCTTGAAGCACTTCATCGCCTCGGTCATGTCCGGCGCGTCGAACCCGACCCGCCGCGTCCCGATCTGCTCCACCGTCGGGATCACCGCCGTCGCCTGCGCCAGGTGGCTCGCGTCGAACTCCACCTCGATCCGGTGCGCGCGCACCCGGCGTTCCTCCCGGCCCGCGCGCGCCATCGCGTCGGCCGCCGCGCCCGTCAGCAGCTCCGCCGTGCGCGAGGGCGGCAGGCAGATCGCCGCGTACCGGCTCACGCACTCCTTCACCTGGACCAGCTCCGCCTCCGGAGCGTAATCACGAGCGTCCTCACACGTTTTGTCGTCACCCGAAACGAGCAGGACAGGGACGCCGTACTCCGCGGCCATGCCCGCGTTCAGCCGCCCCTCGCTCGCCGGCACGTCGTCCAGCCACACCCCGGTGATCTGGTTCTCCAGGTACGTGTGGGAAAGAACCCCGTCGAAGCCCGCCCCGGCGTGGTAGCCGAGGAACACCACACCGTCCACACCGGAATCGACGCCCTGCATCATCGACAGCGGCTTGTGCCGCCCGGTGAGCATCCGCGCCCGCGGGTCCAGGTCCTCCAGCAGCAGGTTCCGCTGCGACGAGTGCGCCTCGTTGACCAGCACATCGCTCGCCCCGGCCGCGTACAGCCCGGCCAGCACCGCGTTGACGTCGCCGGTGAACAGCCGCCGGAAGCGGTCCCACTGCGGCGAACCGGGCACGACGTCGTCGGTCCAGGTGACGCCGGTGGCGCCCTCCATGTCCGCCGAGATCAGGATGCGCATGCCGGGCACTCTAGCCAGCGCACCCGGTGCCCGGACGCGGAACGCCCGCATTGCCGAATATCACTCAGCGTGACGATCAGGCGGTCGATAACGATCGGGCACCTGCCGAGGCCGCAACATATTGCGCGGTTGTCCCGATATGTGGTTACTTCTCGTCTTCGGGGAGGCTCACAAGCGAACGATGGGGTGGTTTTCGGTGCAGTTCCAACGCAGATCCGGGCGTTTCGCCCGCGTGGGCGCGGTCGTCGCGGCCGCGACACTGGTGGCGATCCCGCTCGCCGTGCCCGCCCAGGCCCAGCAGGGCAAGGTGCTGCGGGTCGCGCTCACCACCGGCATCGACCACCTCAACCCCTTCACCGCCGTGCTCTCGGCCTCCACGCAGATCGGCCGGTTCACCTTCGAGTTCCTGACCATCCCGAACGCGGAGAAGGCCGAGGCCTCGCCCGCGCTCGCCGAGTCCTGGACCCCTTCGGCGGACAAGCTCACCTGGACCTTCAAGATCCGCAGCGGCGTCAAGTGGAGCGACGGCAAGCCGGTGACCGCCCGCGACGCGGCGTACACCTTCAACCGCATGCTCACCGACGAGAACGCCCGCACCGCCAACGGCAACTACGTCGCCAACTTCGAGACGGTCACCGCCCCCGACGACACCACCCTCGTCATCAAGACCAAAGCCGTCCAGGTCAACATGAACCTGCTCGACGTGCCGATCGTCCCGCAGCACATCTGGGAGCCGATCAAGGACCTCAAGGACCCCTCGACCGACACCCTCGCCGTCGCCGGCGTCTCCGACGGCCCGTTCCAGGTCACCGAGTACAAGCCGAACGAGTACGTCAAGTTCAAGGCCAACAAGGACTACTGGCGCGGCGCCCCCAAGATCGACGAACTGCAGCTGCTGCAGTTCAAGGACACCGAAGCCGCGGTCAACGCGCTCAAGCAGGGCGAAGTCGACGTCATCAACCGGCTCAACCCCAACCAGTTCGCCGCGCTGCAGGGCCAGCAGGGCATCACCACCAACGCCGCCCCCGGCCGCCGCTACGACGAGCTGGCTATCAACTTCGGCGTCACCGACAACGCCAACAACCCGATCGGCGACGGCAACCCGGTCCTCAAGGACATCAACGTCCGCAAGGCCATCACCCAGGCGGTGGACACCCAGGCCATCGTCGACAAGGTCCTCAAGGGCCTCGGCCAGGTCGGCGGCGGCGTCGTGCCCGCCATCTACGCCGACTACCACTGGGACCCCAGCGACAGCGAGAAGGTCAAGTTCGACCTCGCCGCCGCCAACACCACCCTCGAGCAGGCCGGCTACAAGAAGGGCCCCGACGGCGTCCGCACCGCCCCCGGCGGCGCCAAGCTGGAACTGCGCCTGACCGGCCATTCCAACCGCAGCTACGACCAGGGCGTCGCCCAGTACGTCACCGGCTGGCTCAAGGACATCGGCATCACCGTCAAGCAGGACCTCGTCTCCGACGACGAGCTCTCCGACCGCACCGCCACCGGCAAGTACGACCTCGCCATCGGCGGCTACGGCACCAACCCCGACCCGGACTACGCGCTGTCGCTGCACACCTGCGCGGCCCGGCCCAGCGCGGACGGCAAGGGCGGCAGCACCGACACCTTCTTCTGCGACGCCCAGTACGACGAGCTGTACAAGAAACAGCTCACCGAAACCGACGACGCCAAGCGCGCCGAGTACGTCAAGCAGGCACAGGCCCGGCTCTACAGCCAGTTCCCGACGATCGTGCTCGACTACCAGAACACCCTCGAGGCCTACCGCTCCGACAAGTTCTCCGGCTTCACCACCCAGCCGCAGCCCAAGGGCGCCATCCTCGAGCAGACCGGCTACTGGGGCGTCTACGGCGCCACCCCCGCCGGCACCACGAACACCGCCGGTTCCGGCAGCGGCAACACCGTGCTGTGGATCGTCATCGGCGCCGTCGTCGTGGTGGTGCTCGTCGGCGGCGGCATCGCACTGGGCCGCCGCAACAAGACCTCGGAAGACCGCGAGTAACAAATGACCGCCCCCGAACAAGCCGCGGTGCTCGCCGACCCCGACGAGCACCGCGGCGGAACCGGCACGGCCCGGTTCGTCCTCACCAAGATCGTCGAAGCGCTGATCAGCATCGTCCTGGTGGTCGTGCTGTTCTTCTTCCTCTTCCGGATGCTGCCCGGCGACCCGGTCGCGGCGATGACCCGCGACCGCGTCACCAGCCCCCAGCAGCTGGCCGAGCTGCGCGAGAAGATGGGCGTCGACAAGCCCGTCCTCGTGCAGTTCGGCAACTACTTCTGGAACCTGCTGCACGGCGACCTCGGCGAATCCCGGCTGCTCAACAACGGCCGCCCGGTCGCCGACATGATCGGCGAACGGCTCTGGCCGACCATCCTGCTCGTCGGCAGCGCCACCCTGCTCGCCGTCGTCCTCGGGCTGTGGCTGGGCATCCGCGCCGCCTGGCGCCGCGACAGCTTCTTCGACCGCAGCCAGACCGGGCTCGCCCTGACCCTCTGGTCGGTCCCGCAGTTCTGGCTCGGCCTGATGCTGCTCGTCGTCACGAACGGGCTGTTCCCCAGCCGCGGCATGCACTCGCCCGACGCCGCTCCGGACTTCCTGTCCCAGACCCTCGACGTCCTGCACCACCTGGTGCTGCCGTGCGTGACGCTGCTGGCGGTGTTCTACGCCCAGTACATGCTGATCATGCGGTCGTCGCTGCTGGGGGAGATGAACGCCGACTACCTCACCACCGCCCGCGCCAAGGGCCTGCGCGACGACCTCGTCCGCCGCCGCCACGCCGTCCCCAACGCCCTGCTGCCCACCACCACGCTGGTGTTCATGCAGTTCGGCTCGGTGCTGGCCGGCGCGGTCACCGTCGAAGCCGTGTTCAGCTGGCCCGGCCTCGGCCAGCTGACCTACGACGCCCTGCACGGCCCCGACCTGCCGGTGCTGCAGGGCGTGTTCACCGTGCTGGCGGCCGCGGTGGTGCTGATGAACCTGCTCGCGGAACTGCTCTACCGCGTGCTCGACCCGAGGGTGCGTACCTCATGACCACCGCCGAGACACCGCGGCAGATCGCCTGGAGCCGCCGCCGCGCGTCGCTGGCCAGGACCTGGCGCGAGTTCGCCGGCCAGCGGGCCGCGCTCACCGGGCTCGTCCTGCTCGGCGTCACCGTGCTCGTCGCCCTGCTCCTGCCGCTGATCAGCGACGAGAGCGGCCTCGACGTCACCAAGGCCACCGGGGCACCGCTGTCCCCGCCGAACGCCGAGTTCTGGCTCGGCACCGACAACTTCGGCCGCTCGGTGCTGCTCATGACCGTCTGGGGCACCCGGATCTCCCTGCTCGTCGGGTTCTCCGCCGCCCTGCTGTCGGTCGTCATCGGCACCCTGATCGGCATCACCGCCGCCCACTTCGGCGGCTGGGTGTCGGCGACCCTCCTGCGGTTCACCGACTTCTTCCTGGTCCTGCCCTCGCTGATCCTCGCGATCGCGCTCTCGGCGGTGCTGCCCAAGGGCGTCGGCACGATCATCCTCGCCATCGGCTTCACCGCCTGGCCCAGCACCGCCCGGCTCGTCCGCGCCCAGACGCTGACCATCGAAAGCCGGCCCTACATCGAGCGCGCCCACGCCCTCGGCGGCGGCCACCTGCACATCGTCGGCAAGCACGTCCTGCCCGGCGTGATGCCGCTGGTCCTGGCCAACACCACCCTGGTCGTCGGCAACGCCGTCATCGCCGACGCCACCCTGTCGTTCCTCGGCGTCGGCGACCCCAACTCCGTCACCTGGGGCCTGGTGCTGGAAAACGCGCTCAACAACGGCGCCATCAGCCGCGGCGCCTGGTGGAACGTGCTCCCGCCCGGCATCGCCATCGTCCTCGTCGTCCTCTTCTTCACCCTGGTCGGCCGGGGCCTGGAGACCGTGTTCAACCCGAGGTTGAAGAAGTGACCACCCCGCTGCTGCAGCTCACCGACCTGAACGTCACCTACGCGGTGGGGGACAAGGAGGTCCCCGCCGTCCGCGGCGTCGGCCTCACCCTCGACCCCGGCGGCACCCTCGGCGTCGCCGGCGAATCCGGCTCCGGCAAGTCCACCGTCGCGATGAGCGTGCTGCGGCTGCTGCCGCGCACGGCGAAGATCACCGGCGAGATCCGCCTCGACGGCGAAGACGTCACCACCATGAAGTGGGGAAGGCTGCGCGCGGTCCGCTGGGCCGAGGCGTCGGTGGTGTTCCAGGGTGCCATGCACGCGCTCAACCCGGTCCGCAAGATCGGCGAGCAGATCGCCGAACCGCTGCGGCTGCACCCGCCGTCCGGCAAGGCCCTCACCGACGCGCAGGTCGACGCCCGCGTCGCCGAACTGCTCACCCAGGTCGACCTGCCCCCGAGCCGGGCCGGCGCCTACCCGCACGAGCTGTCCGGCGGGCAGAAGCAGCGCGTCATGATCGCCATGGCCCTGGCCTGCTCACCCCGGCTGATCATCGCCGACGAACCGACCACCGCCCTCGACGTCATCGTCCAGGCCCAGGTCCTCGCCCTGCTCTCGCGGCTGGTCGCCGACCAGCACATCGGGCTGATCATGATCAGCCACGACCTGTCCGTGCTCGCCGCCACCTGCGAACGCATCGCCGTCATGTACGACGGGCAGATCGTCGAAGAAGGCCCCAGCGCCGACGTGATGGGCTCGCCCAAACACGAGCACACGCAGGCGCTGGCCGCGGCGTTCCCGACAGTGGGCGACCCCGTGTCGCGGTTCGCCCCGGCCACCAGCAACCCGCTGCCACCCGAACCCGCGGACCGGGTGGCGGGCGAGCCGCTGCTGGCCGCGGAGAACCTGCGCGTGTCCTTCCGCGACCGCACCGGCAAGCGGATCAACGCCGTCGCCGGCGTCGACCTCACCGTGGCCCGCGACGAGATCGTCGCCCTGGTCGGCCAGTCCGGCTCCGGCAAGACGACGCTGGCCCGCACGCTGCTCGGCCTGCAGAAACCCGACTCCGGCGTGGTCCGCTACGCCGGGCACCCGGTGCCCACCGGTGGACCGGGCCTCAAGGCCTACCGCCGCCAGGTGCAGCTCGTCCTGCAGGACCCGACGAGCGCGCTGAACCCGGCCCACACGGTGTACGAGGCCGTCGCGGAGGGACCGCGGATCCACAAGCTCGCCGACGAGCGCGCCGTCGTCCACCGCGCCCTGGAGGCCGCGGAGCTGCGGCCGGCGGAGAAGTACGCCGACCGGTTGCCGCACCAGCTGTCGGGCGGCCAGCGCCAGCGCGTGGTCATCGCCGGGGCCCTCGCGCTGGAGCCGTCGGTGGTGGTGGCCGACGAACCGGTCGCCTCGCTCGACGCCTCCGTCCGCGGGGAGATCCTGGCGCTGCTGCTGCGGCTGCGCCGCGAACTCGGCCTCGCGGCACTGGTGATCACCCACGACCTCGGCCTGGCCTGGAACATCGCCGACCGCGTCGCCGTGATGTACCGCGGCGAGCTCGTCGAGACCGGTACCGTCGAACAGGTCCTGCTCGATCCGCAGCACGAGTACACGAAGTCCCTCCTGGCCGCTCTCCCCGGCGGCACCGCCCAGCGCCGCACCGTCGAAACCTGATACTGCGGGAACTCCACACGAGCGCGTTGTGTAACCTCCGAACGGAAATGGCGACCACCACCGACCCCGCACAGACGCCCTCGACCGGACTGGCCGAGCGGCTCCGCGTGCCCTCGCGATTCCCCTACCGCACGATCGCGATGGGCACCGTCGGCAGCACCCTGCTGATGATCGCCGCCCTCGGTGCGGGCGGCATCCTGATCTCCGACCCCGTGCTCGGCCACGGCCCGCTCTCCTGGGTCCGCTACGGCCACGGGCGCATGCTCGCCAACGCCGTCCTCTACACCGGCTTCGGCATGGTCGTCTGGGCGTGGGTCCGGCTCGGCCGCTACGTGCTTGCCGGCCGCGTCGGCAGCCGCCCCGTCCTGGTCGCCGCGGGCTGCTGGATGGCGCCGCTGCTGATCTCGCCCCCGCTGTTCACCCGCGACGTCTTCTCCTACCTCGGCCAGGGCGCCCAGCTGCTCTACGGGCTCGACCCGTACGCCAACGGCCCCGCCGAGCTCGACGTGCTGCCGAACGTCGTGCAGAACGTCCACCCGCTCTGGCAGACCACCCCGGCCCCGTACGGGCCGCTGTTCCTGCTGATCTCCAAGGGCGTGGTCGCCACCACCGGCGACAACATGATCCTCGGCGTCATCCTGATGCGCGTCGTGCTGCTGGTCGGGCTCGCGGGAACGCTGTGGGCGCTGCCTCGGCTGGTCAAGCACCTCGGCGGCAAGCTCCCGGTCGCGCTGTGGCTCGCGGTCGCCAGCCCGATGATGGTCATCCACCTCTTCGGCGGCCCGCACAACGACCTGATGATGCTCGCCTTCCTCACCATCGGCGTCCTCGCCGCCCTGGAACGCAAGCACGTCGTCGCGGTCGTCCTGGTCACCATCGGCATGCTGATCAAGCCCACCGCGGCGATCGCGCTGCCGTTCATCGTCTGGATGTGGGCCAACCACCTCACGGGCGAGTCGAAGGTCCGCAACTTCCTGCGCGCCGGCGCCGCCTCGGTGGGCCTGTTCCTGCCGGTGTTCGTCGCGGGCACCTGGATCTCGCTGGGCTCGCTCAACCTCGGCTGGTGGTCCGGGCTCAAGGCCCCGCAGCTGATCGCGAACTGGCTCAACATCCCGACCGGCATCGGCGAGGTGTTCTACAACCTGGTCCACCTGATCGTGGACGTCCAGGTCTCGCCGTTCGTGACGGTCGCCCGCGCGGCGGGCATGCTCCTGCTGATCGCCTTCGGCGTCCGCCAGTGGTGGCTCGCCCGCGGCGGCGGCACCGAGGCGGTCTACCGGGCGGGCATCTCGCTCCTGGCCGTGGCGATCCTCATGCCGCCCACCCTGCCGTGGTATCTGACCTGGGGTTTCGTGCTCCTGTCGGCGTTCAAGTGGCAGCCTCGCCACCTGGCGCTGGTGGTGGCGGTGTCGGTGTTCGTGACGCTGGTGTACTACCCGACCGGTGAGCAGGCCCTGTACGACTGGTGGTTCATCGCCGGGGTCGTGCTGGCCAGCCTGTACTCGGCGGCGTCCCTGCTGCGGCCCGACCCGCTGGGCCTGATCGACGCCTGGCGGCGCCCGGAGAAGTTCCTCCGCGGCTAGAGCTCGCGGTAGTACACGGTCAGGGGCAGCGCGGTGCAGCCCAGGCGCTCGTAGAGGGCCCGCGCCGGCGCGTGGAACGGGTCCCCGCCGGTGCCGATCTCGACCACCTCCGCACCCTGTGCCTTCATCGCGGCGAAAGCGTGCTCGCACAACAGCGTGGCCACGCCGCCCCGGCGGTGCGCCGCCGCCACCGCGACGTGGCTGATCGTGCCGTTGCGCTTGGCCGGGTCGACGCTCCAGGCGACGTACCCACCGATGACCCCGTCCAGTTCGGCGACGGCGACGTGGCGGTGGCTGCCGGGATCGTGCAGCCGCGGCACCTCGGCCCGGTAGTCCTCCCGCCAGCGACCGTGCTGGTTGGCGAAGACCACCTCGCCGACCAGCGGCCGGAAGGACTCCTCGTAGAACGGCCCGAACGTCTCGACGGTCAGCTCGACCAGCCGAGCCAGGTCCTCGGTGGTGCACGGACGGATCAGCATCCGGCCAGCCAAGCAGCCGGCGACCGGCCGCGGCCACCGATTTACCCGCCCGCCCAGCCGCTCCACCGGTGCACGTCCGTGACCACCACCGCGTGCTCCGGCGGCCGGGCCACGTACTGCTCGTACTTCGCCACCAGCCACGACACCGGCTCGCCGCCCGGCGGCTCCACCCGCGCGACCCCGTCCGCGCGGGCCCACCACAGCCGCGACCAGTCCTCGGCGTAGCCGTCGGCCAGGAAGCACACCGCCGGGTTCGCCGCGATGTTGCGGAGCCGGCGCAGGGCGGTCGTCGACTTCGGCTTGTGGTCCACCGCGAACACCACCGTGTCGCCGCGCACCGCGAACGTCACCGGCACCAAGTGCGGCGTCCCCTCGGCCGAGACCGTCGCCAGCCGCGCGACTCGCGCGGCGGCGAAGCGGTCCCGTGCCTCTTCCGGGGTCATGTCAGCGCCGGCTCGTCGAACGTCAACGTCCCCAGGTCCGCGTCCAGCGTCACCGGTACCCCCAGCGGCAGCGTCGGCGACGACGCCACGTGCCCGAACCCGAACTCCTCCACCAGCGGCACCCCCAGCGGCCCCAGCCGGTCCACCATCAGCGCCCGCACGTCCGCCGGGTCCCCGCACGCCGCCCACGAACCCAGCACGATGCCGCGCACCCCGGCGAACCAGCCGCCGCGCACCAGCTGCGTCAGCATCCGGTCCAGCCGGTACACACTCTCCGTCACGTCCTCCAGCAGCACGATCGCGTCCCGCGCCGACCCGTGCTCCGGCGTGCCGATCCCCGCCGCCAGCAACGACAGGTTGCCGCCCGTCAACACCCCCGACGCCCGGCCCGGCACGATCGCCGACCCGCCGCGCACCACCAGGTTCCGCTCCGGTTCGAACAGCGACCGCCGCAGGTGCTCGACCGCGAAGTCGTCGAACAGCACGCTCGCCGGCATCGGGGAGAACATTGTGGACAGTCCGAGGTGGACGTCCACCGCCCGGTGCAACGCCGTGATGTCCGACGACCCGGCCAGCACCTTCGGGCCGGCCGCCCGCAACGCCGCCCAGTCCACCAGGTCCAGCATCCGCTGCACGCCGTACCCGCCCCGGGCCGCGAGCACGCACCGCACGCCCGGGTCCAGCCACGCCTCGGTGAACTCCGCCGCCCGCGCCGCGTCCGGCGCGGACAGGTACGGCGGCGACCCGGGCGACGCACGCACGCACGGCCCGACCCGCACCTCGACCCCCCAGCCGCGCAGCACCGGCAGCGCCTTCTCCAGCAGGTCCGCCGGCACCGGCCCGGCCGGCGCCACCAGCGCCACCGTGTCCCCGGCCCGCAACCGCGGCGGCCTCACCGCGACAGCTCCAGCCGCGCCACACCCGGCGTCTCGAACCCGAACACCTGGCCGTAGAACGACAACTCCGCCTCCAACGCCGCCACGATCGTCGCCGCCTGCCGGAACCCGTGCTGCTCACCGGCGAACCGCTGGTAGGCGTACGGGATCCCGCGCCCGGCCAGCCGCGCCACGAACCGGTCGGCCTGCTCCGGCGGGCAGATCCGGTCTTCCAGCCCCTGCTGGAACAGCACCGGCCCGGCCAGCTCCCCGACGTTCGCCAGCGGCGAACGCTCCACGTACCGCTGCCGCGCCGACGGCAGCGGCCCGACCAGCCCGTCCAGGTAGCGCGACTCGAAGTCGTGCGTGTCGCCCTCGGTGCCGGTCCACCCGGCCAGGTCCAGCACCGGGAACATCACCGTGCCCGCCCGGTAGGTCTTCGTCGTCGTCAGCGACGCCGCCGCGGTGAACCCGCCCGCGCTGCCGCCGCGGATCCCCAGCCGGTCACCGTCGGCCAGCCCGGCCGCCACCAGCGCCTCGGCCACGGCGACGCAGTCGCCGACGTCCACCACGCCCCACTGCTCCCGCAGCCGCTCCCGGTAGGCCCGCCCGAACCCCGTCGACCCGCCGTAGTTCACCGCCGCCACGCCGATGCCGCGGCTGGTGAAGTACGCGATCTCCAGGTTCAGCTCGGCGAAGTGCTGCCCGGTCGGGCCGCCGTGGACGTCCACCAGCAGCGGCGGCCGCTCACCGTCGGGCGCCGCGAAGTCCGGGTTCCGCGGCGGGTAGAAGACCACCGGCACGGCCTCGCCGCCCGCCGTGCTGAACACCCGCTCCTGCGGCACCGGCAGGTACGCCGAGGGCAGCTCCGGCTGCGGCGTCAGGTCCGTCACCGCGCCGTCGAGGGCCACCCGCACCACGGCGGACTCGCGAGCCGGCCCGCCCGCCACGCCCACGACGTCGTCACCGGCCACCGCGAGTCCCGTCGAAGACCACGCCGTCAGCTCGCCGGCCAGCGGCGTCACCGAACCGTCCGCCTCGTCGAGCACCGCCAGCCGGCCCGAGGCGAGCACCGCGTGCCGCCCGCCGCCCAGCGGCGCGAACCACCGCGAGCCCGCCTTCCACAGCGGCCCGCCCAGCTCCTGCTCGACCGGCGCGAGGTTCACCACCGACCCGTCCAGGCCGACGCGGTGCAGGTTCCACCAGCCGTCCGGGTCCGCCAGCGCCAGCAGCGTCGCCGTCGTCTCCCATTCGACCTGGCACACCGAGACGTCCGCGCCGCCGGCCAGCACCCGGTGCGGGCCGAACGCCCCGCTCCCGTCGACGGGGGCCACGCACAGCTCGGTGCCGTCCCACGGCATCAGCGGGTGGTCCCAGCCGAACCAGGCCGCGTGCCGCCCGTCCGGCGACAGCTTCGGCACGGTCAGGAACCGGTGGCTCGCGGCCAGGACCCGCTCGCCGCCGCCGGCCACCGCGATCGCCACCAGCTCCCGCTCGACGTCGGTCGGCCGCGGCCCGGTGGCGCGCTCCCGGACCGCCCACACCTCACCCGGCCGCCCGGCCCGCAGGTCGCCGTAGCGGACGCCCTGCGGCTCCTCCGGGGGCGGCGTGAGCGCCACCACGCCGGTTTCGCTCTGCGCGTACACGCGCTGATCGGCCCAGTGCGTGAACACCACGACCCCACCGATCACCGCCCACGGCCGGCCGCCGTACTCGTGCAGCCGGTTGCGGACGTTCCACGGCGCCGGCAGCACGTCCTCGGTGCCCCCTGGCACCGCCCGGACCAGCGCGACCCGGCCCTGCTCGCCGGGTCGCGCCTCCGCCCACCACACCTCTTCACCGACGACGTCGAGCCACTGCGGGCCGCCACCGGCGGCGGCCACCTCGGCGGCGGTGATGGGCGAAGACCAGGTTCCATACGGGGAGATCCGAGACACCCCCCGAGGCTAGCGGCCCGCGAACCATGGGGCGGCGGATGCCGATCATGCGCCGGTGGCCTAGGGTCGTCAGTGCTATGTCTCGCGTAATCCACGTCTTCCGCCAGCCGGATCGGTTCGTCGCCGGCACCGTCGGCGAGCCCGGCGATCGCACGTTCTACCTCCAGGCGTCGGAGGACGTGCGCACCATCAGCGTCACCATCGAAAAACAGCAGGTCGTCGTCCTCGCGGAACGGCTGAGCTCGCTGCTGGAGGAAGTCGCCAGCCGGTTCGGCGCCGACGTGCCCGACGACGCCCCCGAGGACCTCGTCGACCTCGACCCCCTCACCGTCCCGGTCGAGGAGGAGTTCCGCGTCGGCACCATGGGCCTGGGCTGGGACGCCGACAGCAGCGCGGTCGTCATCGAGCTGCTCGCCATCACCGAGGGCGAGGTCGACGAAACGGTCGTGCTCGACGACACCGAGGAGGGCCCGGACGCCGTCCGCGTGTTCCTCAGCCCGGCCGCCGCCCGGGCCTTCGCCGAGCGTGCCGACCGCGTCGTCAACGCCGGCCGCAAGCCGTGTCCGCTGTGCGCCGAGCCGCTCGACCCCGCCGGGCACATCTGCCCCCGGCAGAACGGCTACCGGCGCGAGACCGACGCGGGCGAAGACTGACCATGACGCCTGCCCCGGCCGACCCCGCCTCCCGCGAGCTCGTCACCCACGGCCGCATCGACGTCGAAGGCCGGCTGGTCGACGCCTCCAACGTCACGCTCTTCTGCGCCATCGAGCTCGACGGCGTCACCGGCCGGGTCGTGTACAAGCCGGTGTCGGGGGAGAAGCCGCTGTGGGACTTCCCCGACGGCACCCTGGCCGGGCGCGAGGTCGCCACCGCGATCATCGCCGACACCACCGGCATCGGCGCGATCCCGCCCACGGTGCTGCGCGACGGCCCGTTCGGCCCCGGCATGGTCCAGCTGTGGATCGAAACCACCGAAGACGACCTGGTGGAAGTCCTGCCGCCCGGCGACCTCCCCGACGGCTGGCGCCCGGTGCTGCACGCCCACGACCGCGACGGCGAGCCGGCGGTGCTGGCCCACGCCGACCACCCCGGCCTGCGCGACCTCGCCGTGCTCGACATCATCGCCAACAACACCGACCGCAAGGGCGGCCACCTCCTGCCCGGCGTCGACGGCCGCGTCTACGGCGTCGACCACGGCATCTGCCTGCACACCGACCCGAAGCTGCGGACCGTCCTGTGGGGCTGGATCGGCGAGCCGCTGCCGCCGGACACGGTCGAGAAGCTGCGCAAGCTGCGGTCCGAAATCGACGGCGGCCTCGGCAAGACCCTCGCCGAGCACATCACCGGGGTCGAGATCCGCGCGCTGGCCGACCGCACCGACGTCCTGCTCGCCGAGGGCATCTTCCCCGAACCGGGCGACGACTGGCGGGCCATCCCGTGGCCGCTGTTCTGATCGACGACGACGCCCGCGCCCGCCTCGTCGACCGCTTCGGCGCCGAACTGGCCGAACCCTGGTGCGACGGGCTCCCGGACCTGGTTGCCCGCCTGACCGCTCGATGGCGGCTCGATGTCCGCGAAGCCCGGCCCGGGAACACCGGCCGGACCCTCCTGTGCACCGGGCCTGCTGGTGACCTGCGGGTCCTCAAGCTGACCCCGGACCCCGAGGTCGCCCGGCTGGAGTTCACCGGGCTGAGCGCGTGGGCCGGGTGCTCCCGCGTCGTCCAGATCCTCGACGCCGACCTCGACGCCAACGCGATCCTGCTCGAAGGCCTCGTTCCCGGCACCGAGCTGTCCGGCCGCGACGTGCCGTGGGCCGAGCTCGGCGAGCTGCTCGACCAGCTGCACGCCGCCGAACCACGCGGGGAGCTCCGGCGGCTGGCCGAGGGCATCGAGTTCATCTTCGACCTCTCCGAACGCCGTCGTGGCGCGTCCGCGGCCGCCGCGCACATGAGCGCGGAGGTACTGGCCAAGGGGCGGGAGCGTGCTCTCGAACTCGCCACCAGCGGCCCGGTCACGCTCGTCCACGGCGACCTGCACCCGGCCAACGTCCTCGACGCCGGCCCCGGGCGCGGCGCGGTGGCCATCGACCCGCGGCCCGGGCTCGGCGACCCGTCCCTCGACGCCATCGACTTCGTCTACGTCCCGATGACCGCCGGTGGCACTCTCGACGACGGCATCGCCGCCCTCGCCCCGCACGTGACGGACTTCGACGCCGAGCGCGTCCGCGCCTGGTGCGTGGCGATGGCGCCGCTGATCGCGCTCCCGTCGTTGCGCCGCGGCGAGCGGACGCCGTTCACCGACGCGGTCCTGGAACTGGCGCGCTGACCGGCGTGGCATGCCCCTGCCCAGCGTCCGCGGCCACTAGGTTTCCAGGTCGTGCGCTCCCACTCCTATGACGACGTGCTCGCCGGCCCGCGCCGCAAGAAGGTGCCGGAGGTCCCCGCCGAACCCGGCCTGGTCGTCGAGGACCCGGCCAGTGGCTTCTGCGGCGCCGTGGTGAAGATCGAGTACGGGAACGTCGTGCTCGAAGACGCCAAGGGCCGCCACCGCGTCTTCCCGCTCGCCCCCGCCGGGTTCCTCCTCGAAGGCAAGCCGGTCACGCTCGTGCCGTACCGGGCGCCGGCGAAGCCACCGGCCCGGCAGATCTCGGCGTCCGGTTCGGTGCGCGTCGAAGGCTTGAAGGCCCGCGTCGCCCGCGACTCGCGCATCTGGGTCGAAGGCAAGCACGACGCCGAGCTCGTCGAACGCGTCTGGGGCCACGACCTGCGCGTCGAAGGCGTCGTCGTCGAGCCCCTCGACGGCGTCGACGTCCTCGCCGACCGCATCGCCGAGTTCGGCACCGGCCCCGGCCGCCGGCTGGGTGTGCTCGTCGACCACCTCGTGCCCGGCAGCAAGGAATCCCGCCTCGTCGACGCCATCCGCGACGAGAACGTGCTGGTCACCGGCCACCCCTACATCGACGTCTGGGAGGCCGTGCGGCCCGAAGCCGTCGGGATCGGGGCCTGGCCGAAGATCCCGCGCGGGACCGAGTGGAAGCAGGGGATCTGCGCCGCGCTCGGCTGGGGGCAACCTTTCGAAGGCTGGCAGCGTGTCCTGAGCGGGGTGAGCAGTTTCCGCGACCTCGAGACCCCGCTCATCGGGGCCGTGGAACGGCTCATCGACTTCGTCACCGAGCCGGCGGAAGAGGGCTGAATGTCCGTTTTGTCCAAGGTCACGCGAAGGTTACGTCCCGTCACTGCGCCGGTGCGAACCGGCGCGATCTGAGAGCATGAAGCCATGTCTTGGGCACTGATCTGGTTGATCGTCGGGATCGCCTTGATCATCGCCGAAGTCGTCTCCGGCGACTTCGTGCTGATCATGCTGGGCGTCGCCGCGCTGTTCGGTGCCGGTGCCGAGGTTCTCACCGGGAACCTGGTCATCGACGTCGCCGTGTTCGCCGTCGCCTCCGTCGGCATGCTGCTGCTGGTCCGCCCCGCGCTCAAGCGGCGCTTCCTGACCGGGCCGACCCACCACACCGGCATCGAAGCGCTGATCGGCGCCCGCGCCGTCGTGGTGTCCACAGTGGACGCCGAGACCGGGCAGGTGAAGCTGGCCGGCGACGTCTGGTCGGCCCGCAGCCTCGGCGAGCACCTCCCACCCATTGCCCCCGGCACGCAGGTCACGGTCGTCGAGATCTCCGGTGCCACCGCCGTCGTGTCGGCCGAGCCGTGAGCCTGGGACTCGTGACCGTCGGCGCGGGCCACGCCGCGGTGATCGAACGCGGCGGGCAGTTCCGCACGGTCCTCGGCCCCGGCCGCCACTTCGTGCTCCCCTTCGCCGACCGGGTCCGCGCCCGGTTCGACCTCGGTGACCAGATCCTCTCGGCCCCGCCCCGCCCGGTCGAAGCCGGCGACGGGCACGAGCTCCTCATCGGCTTCGAGGTCGTCTTCGCCGTCACCGACCCGCGCCTGGCCACCTACGAAATCGCCGGCCCGGCACTCGCGATCGAGCAGCTGACCCGCACCGCGCTGCGGCAGGAAGCCGGCCTGACCACTGCCGAGCGCGCCGTCACCGCGCCCGGCGACCTGCACCGTACAGTGTGGACGGTGCTGCACGACACGACCGGCCGCTGGGGCGTCACCACGAAGGAACTGCAGCTCGCGGTGAGCCCGCCCGCCGCGCCCGGAACGCCGTCAACCGCGCAAGAATGGTACTAGGTAAGGGGAAATTCTCTTGACCGGATTTGTGATCGGCCTGGTCATAGCCTTGGCCTTGCTCGTGGTCATCACGATAGCCAAGGCGGTCATGGTGGTGCCGCAGGCGCAGTCCGCCGTGATCGAGCGGCTCGGCCGGTTCCGCACGGTCGCCTCGCCCGGCCTCAACATCCTCGTGCCGTTCCTGGACAAGGTGCGCGCCCGGATCGACCTGCGCGAGCAGGTCGTCTCGTTCCCGCCGCAGCCGGTGATCACCGAGGACAACCTGACGGTCTCGATCGACACCGTCGTGTACTTCCAGGTCACCGACTCGCGCGCCGCGGTGTACGAGATCTCCAACTACATCGTCGGTGTCGAGCAGCTGACCACCACCACGCTGCGCAACGTCGTCGGTGGCATGAGCCTCGAACAGACCCTGACCTCCCGCGACTCCATCAACAGCCAGCTGCGCGGCGTGCTGGACGAGGCCACCGGCCGCTGGGGCATCCGCGTCGCCCGCGTCGAGCTGAAGGCGATCGACCCGCCGCCCTCCATCCAGGACTCGATGGAGAAGCAGATGCGCGCCGACCGCGAGAAGCGCGCCATGATCCTCACCGCCGAAGGCCAGCGGGAATCGGCGATCAAGACGGCGGAAGGCCAGAAGCAGAGCCAGATCCTCGCCGCCGAAGGTGCCCGGCAGGCGACCATCCTCGCCGCCGAGGCCGAGCGGCAGTCCCGCATCCTGCGGGCCCAGGGTGAGCGGGCCGCGCGCTACCTGCAGGCGCAGGGCCAGGCGAAGGCGATCGAGAAGGTGTTCGCCGCGATCAAGGCCGGCCGCCCGACCCCGGAGGTGCTGGCCTACCAGTACCTGCAGACGCTGCCGCAGATGGCGCAGGGCGACGCCAACAAGGTCTGGATGATCCCCAGCGACTACGGCAAGGCCCTCGAAGGCTTCGCCCGCGCGCTCGGCGCCCCGGGCGACGACGGCGTGTTCCGGTACGAGCCGCCGAAGGACGACGACGTCCCGGCCAAGCCCGACCTCGAGGACGACGAGGTCGCCGACTGGTTCGAGACCAAGAGCGACCCGAAGGTCGCCGAGGCCGTCGCGGCCGCGGAAGCGGTGGCGCGCAAGGAGGTCCCGGCGATCGGGGCGCCGTCGTCGCCGCCCGCGCGGCCGTCGATCCCGCGCCCGGCGCAGCAGCAGGCCGAGCCGGAAGCCGACGAGGACCGCGGCACCGAGGCCGTGCCCCCGCCGTCGCCGCAGCAGCCGCCGACGCCGCAGGGCGGTCTGCCGCAGCCGCAGGCCCCGGCCGGTCCGCCGCCCGGCGGCCAGTACCAGGGGCAGCCGCCGCAGGCCCCGCCGCCGGGTCAGTTCGGCGGCCCGCAGCAGCAGAACCCGGGCAGCGGCCCGTTCCCGCAGCAGCCCCCGTTCGGCGGCCCGCGCCGCTGACAGCCCAGCGCCCCAATGTGGCCTTGGTTGCGTTGAACGCACCCAAGGTGGCCTTCGGTGCGTTGAACGCACCGAAGGCCACCTTGGGGCGCTTCAGGCCCGGCGGTAGATTGTCACGTCGTCGATGTCCGCTTTGGACCGGTCCGTCAGGAAGACGACGCACAGGACGGTGACCACCGCGGACAGGATGATGTAGCCGGAGATCGCGTACGGCGTCCCGGTCGTGTGCAGCAGCCACGTCGCCAGCAGCGGCGCCGGTCCGCCCGCGAACACCGACGCCAGCTGGTAGCCGAGCCCCGCGCCGCCGTAACGCAGGTGCGTCGGGAAGCTCTCGCCGATCAGGGCCGCCTGCGGACCGTACTGCAGCGCGTGCGGGACGAAGGACACGACGACCGCGGCGAACACCAGCGCGTGGCTGCCGTGCGCCAGGATGGTGAAGTACGGGAAGGCGATCAGCCCGGTCAGCACCGCCCCGCACAGGTAGACCCGCTTGCGGCCGAAGGTGTCCGACAGCGCCGAGAACAGCGGGATCAGCGCCAGCTCGCAGGCCGCCCCGACGAGGACCGCGTTGAGCACGAAGGTCTTGCTGAACTCCGGCCGCGACACAACGTAGATGAGCACGTAGCTGGTGAACAGGTAGAACGGCATCTGCTCGCTGAACCGCACGCCGGCGGAAAGCAGGATTTCCCGCCAGTGGTGCCGGATCGCGTCGAGCACCGGCGTGCGGGCGGTCTGCCGGTTCTGCACGAGCTTGGCGAACATCGGCGTCTCGAGGATCTTCAGCCGGATCACCAGGCCGACCGCGACGAGCGCCAGGCTGAGCAGGAACGGGATCCGCCAGCCCCAGGAGTCGAAGGCGCTGGGGGAGAGCGTCGCCGACAGCAGTGTCATCCCGCCGGTGCCCAGCACCAGCCCGACCGGGACGCCGATCTGCGCGAAACTGCCGAGCAGGCCGCGTTTGCGCTGGTCGCCCCATTCCATGGCGAGCAGGACCGAGCCGCTCCACTCGCCGCCGATCGCGATGCCCTGCACCAGCCGCAGCAGCACCAGGATCAGCGGCGCGGCGAAGCCGATCGCCGACGTCCCGGGCAGGATCCCGACGATGCCGGAGGAGATGCCCATCAGCAGCAGCGTGACGATCAGGGTCGCCTTCCGGCCGATCCGGTCGCCCCAGTGCCCGAAGATGGCGGCGCCGACCGGCCGCGCGGCGAACCCGACCGCGTAGGTCGCGAAGGACTGCATGGCGCCGGCGTAGGCGCTCGAGGCGGGGAAGAACAGCTGCGGGAAGACCAAGGCCGCCGCGGTGTTGTAGAGGAAGAAGTCGTACCACTCGATGGTCGTGCCGACGGCGCTCGCCAGCGCCGCCCGCCGTACCTGCACTCTGCTGTCCGCCGTCACCTGGTGAGTGACGCCGTTGTCGCCCAGAACCATCTCGCAACACCTCCGGTGACTGATGTCACACAACAGTGTGACGCTCGACCACGATTTCGGCGATCGATGACCGGTTTCTCGTCCAGTCGGTGACGGACCAACCGGATAAACCGGACCAAAATATTGCCGACTGAGCAACTTTGCAGATTCGGCAAGTTTCGCTACCGTGGCCCCATGGACACCGACCGTGCCGGCCTCCGCGAACGCAAGAAGCGGGAAACCCGCATCGCGCTGAGCTGGGCGGCGATCCGGCTCACCGTCGAACGCGGCTTCGCCAACGTCCGGATCGAAGACATCGCCGCCGAAGCCGGGGTGTCCACCCGGACCTTCAGCAACTACTTCGGCAGCAAGGGCGAAGCCATCGTCGCCCGCCACCACGACCGGGCCCGCGCGATCGCCGCCGCCCTGCGAGACCGGCCGGCCGGCGAACCGATCTGGGACGCCGTCACCCAGGCCGCGCTGGACGGGTTCGCCCTCGGCGAGCCGATGCCCGACCAGGGGGCGCCCGACCGGTCGTGGCTGACAGGGCTGCGGCTGATGGTCGCCGAACCCGCGCTGCAGAGCGAGTTCCAGAAGACCGGCGCGGCCGCCGAAGCCGAGTTCGCGCTCGCCGTCGCCGAACGCACCGGCACCGATCCCACCCGGGACGTCTACCCGCGGCTCGTGGCGGGTGTCGTCGGTGCCGCGCTCAACGTCGTCACCCAGCAATGGCTCGTCGCCGAGCCGGCGCAGTCCCTGGAAAGCATCCTGCGGGACGTGTTCGGACGGCTCGCCGCCGGCCTGCCCGCCCCGCACTGAACCGCGCCGCACCTCGCCCGCGTCCGCCGGGCTGCTTCGGCGTGCCCATTTTCCCCGCCACCGCAAGGAGTTCTGTCATGGAAGACGTCGTCATCGCCGGTGCCGGCCCCAACGGCCTCATGCTCGCCTGTGAACTCGCCCTCGCCGGCGTCCGGCCGTTGGTCCTGGAACGGCTGCCCGAACCCACCACCGAAAACCGCGCCAACGGCCTCGTCGGCCAGGTCGTGCGCCTCCTCGACCGGCGTGGCCTGCACGACCGGCTGGCCGGCCCGATCACGCCGGCCGCGCCGGCGTTCGTCTTCGGCGCGCTGCGCCTCGACCTCACCCTCGCCGAACGCAACTCGCTGCACATCCTCGGCGTGCCGCAGCGGCGCGTCGAAGCGATGCTCGGCGAACGCGCCGCCGAACTCGGCGTCGAGGTCCGCCGCGGCCACGAGCTCACCGGCCTCGCGCAGGACGCCGACGCCGTCACCCTCGGCGTCACCGGGCCCGACGGGCCGTACCGGCTGCGGACGCGGTACCACGTGGGTGCCGACGGCGGCCGCAGCGTCACGCGCAAGCTCACCGGGATCGGCTTCCCGGGGGTCACCGAAGACCGCACGCTGTCCTACACCGCGAACGCCACCGTGCCGGAAGAGTTCACCGACCCGGAATCGGGCGGCCTGCGCGTGCCTGGGCACGGCGTCATCCCGCCGTTCTTCCACTACCGCACCGAAACCGGCCTGTTCGTCTACGCGCCGTTCGCCGCCGGCACCCTCGTCACCACCATGGAGTGGACCGACGGCGAAGAACCCGGAAACGAACCGCCGATGACCCTCGACGACCAGCGTGCGAGCATCCGCCGCGTCCTCGGGTTCGACCTGCCCCTCGGCGCGCCCGAGGGCGACGGGCCGCACCTGCTGCGGCGGCTGCGCGGCCGCAACACGCGGCTGGCCGGGAAGTTCCGCGAAGGCCGGGTCCTGCTGGCCGGCGACGCCGCGCACGTCCACTCCGCGATCGGCGGTCCCGGCCTCAACCTCGGCCTGCAGGACGCCGCCGGTCTCGGCTGGAAGCTCGCCGCCACCGTGCGCGGCTGGGCGCCGGCCGGTCTGCTCGACACCTACGAGAGCGAACGCCGCCCGGTCGCCGAGCGCGTCGTCATGCACACCCAGGCGCAGTCCGCGCTCCTCGCCCCCGGCCGCGACGTCACCGCGCTGCGCGAACTGTTCGGCGAGCTGCTGCGGCTGCCGAGCGCGGTGCAGCACGTCGCCGACCTGATGTCCGGGGCGGACGTCCGGTACGAGCCGGGCACCGACCACCCGCTCGACGGCCGCTGGGCGCCCGACCTCGTGCTGGCCGGCGGCACCCGGCTCGCCGAGCTGACCGCGACGGCCCGGCCCCTGCTGCTGGACTTCACCGGCTCGCTCGGCGACGAGCTGCGCGGCTGGACCGACCGGGTCGACCTGGTTTCCGGCCAGGCGGACGGCGACGCGAGCGCGCTGCTCGTCCGGCCCGACGGCTACGTCGCCTGGGCGACGAGCTCCGCCGAGCCGGCCGACACCGAACGCAAGGCCCTGCGCGCTGCCCTCGAACGGTGGTTCGGCCGGCCCCTTGACGCGTAGGAGATATCCTACGTATCGTCGCGGACATGACGATCACCCACGTGCAGTTCCTGACCCTGCCGGTCGCCGACCACGCCCGCGCGCGGGACTTCTACGTCGGCAAGCTCGGGTTCGAGGCCCTTGTCGACCGCCGCACGCCCGAAGGCGGGCGGTTCGTGATGGTCGCGCCGAAGGGGGCGAAGACCGGGGTGGTGCTGACCGACCGGCAGGTCACCGGGATCGAGCCGGGTCCCCGGCACTTCCAGCTGCAGACCACCGACGTCGACGCCGATGTCGCCGCGCTGCGGGCGGCCGGGGTCGAGGTCGCCGATCCGGACGAGCGGCCGTGGGGCCGGGCGACGTCGTTCCAGGACGTCGACGGGCACCCCGTCGGCCTGCTCGAGCCGTCGGACTTCGGCGCCGTGCCGCGCTGATGCCGGTCAACGACGACGTCTTCGCGGCGCTGGCCAGCCCGGCGCGGCGCGAAGTGCTGCGGCTGCTGCTCGACGGCCCGATGGCCGCCGGCGCGATCGCCGAGCGGTTCGCCATGGCCCGGCCCAGCCTTTCCGAGCACCTGCGGGTGCTGCGGGAGGCGGGCCTGGTCAGCGAACAGCGCCAGGGCCGCCACCGCGTCTACCGCCTCGACGCGGCCCCGCTCGAAGAGGTCGCGGACTGGCTGACCCCGTACGAGCGCTTCTGGCGCACCAAGCTGGCCAACCTGCGCGACCTGCTGGACGAAGAGGCAGACCTGTGACCGAGGGCGACCCGACCGCGATCCACGTCGACCAGTTCCTCGCCCACCCGGCCCGCAAGGTCTGGCGCGCGCTGACCGAGCCGGACCTGCTGGAACGCTGGATCGGCATGCCCAACGACATCAAACCCGTGGTGGGACACCGGTTCGAGCTGCTGGCCGAGCCAGTGCCCGCGGCCGGGTTCGCGGGCGGCCCGGTGGCGTGCGAGGTCCTGGAAGTCGTGCCCGAGCGCAAGCTCAGCATCCGCTGGGGTCCGCAGTGGACGGTGACGTGGCGGCTGGAGCCGGAGGGCACCGGCACCCGGCTGTTCCTCAGCCACGAAGGGTTCGACCCGGACGACGAGTTCCAGCGCGTCTCGCGGCGGATCATGGGCGGCGGCTGGCGTTCCCACGTGCCGCGGGCGCTGGCCCGGTTGCTGGACACGCTGCCCGATCCGGCGCCGTTACGATCGGGAGGTGACCCCCGCCGCCGCTGACCCCGCCGAGTCGAAACCGCTGCGTGCCGACGCCCGGCGCAACCGGGCGCGCGTGCTGGAGGCGGCGGAGAGCGTGTTCGCGGCGAAGGGCACCGGGGCGCCGACCGAGGAGGTCGCCCGCGTCGCCGGCGTCGGCATCGGCACGGTGTTCCGGCACTTCCCGACGAAGGAGGCGCTGCTCGAAGCGGTGCTTTTCGCGCGGCTGAGCCGGTTCGTCGACGAGGCCGAGGCGGCCGTGGCCGCGGAGTCCGCCGATCCGGGCGGCGCGTTCTTCACGTTCCTGGGCAGCTGGGTCGAGATGTCGAGCGCGAAGAACGCCTACTTCGAGGCGCTGACCGCGGCCGGCGTCACGGTGCCGGTGGCGAAGTCCGACATCGGCGCGCGGCTGCTGGCGGCTCTCGGCGTGCTGCTTTCGCGCGCCCAGGCTGCGGGCGCGGTCCGCGACGACCTCGTCGTCGGCGAGCTGATCCCGGTGATCATCGGGGTGGCGCGGGCCGCCGAGTACGCGGGCCCGGACGCGACCTTGCGCGACCGGGCCGTGGCGATCCTCTTCGACGGCCTTCGCCCGTCAGCGGGGGAGCGGCGCTGAATCCACCGGCGCCAGCGTCGGGCGCTTCGCGGCCAGGGTGTCTCCGGACGACTCGCCCTTCACCCGGCGACGCACCCACGGCAGCGCGTGTTCCCGCGCCCACTGCAGGTTCTGGCTCCGGCGGGCGGCCGGGCTCAGCACCACCCGCGGTGCCGGTTCCGGGTTGACCAGCGGATGCTCCACGCCCAGGACCCGCAGCACCTCGATGGCGACCTCGGTGTGCCCGAGCTCGTTGAGGTGCAGGCGGTCCGGCGCCCAGAACCGCCGGTCGCACAGCTGCCGCATCGACCACAGGTCCACCAGCAGCGCGTCGTGGCGGACCGCGATGCCGCGCACGAGCTCGTTGTAGATGGCCACCCGGCCGCGGATCGTGCGGAACAGCGGGTCCTTGACGCCGTCGACCCCGGTGAACAGGATGAGGCGGGCACCGGTCGCCCGGATCTTCGCGACGGCGGCTTCGTAGCCGACCATCAGCGCGTCGATGTCGACCTTCGGTCGCATGAGGTCGTTGCCGCCGGCGTAGAGGCTGACGAGGTCGGGCTCCATGGCCAGCGCGGGCTCGAGCTGCTCGCCGAGGACCTGCGGCAGCAGCTTGCCGCGGATGGCGAGGTTGGCGTACCGGAAGCCGGGCTCGTGGGCGGCGAGCTGCTCGGCAACGCGGTCGGCCCAGCCACGCACGCCGTTCGGGGCGGCCGGGTCGTCGTCCCCGACGCCTTCGGTGAACGAGTCCCCGAGGGTCACTAAGCGCTTGCTCATGTGCTCAGTCTAGGCAGGCCGCGGGAGGGGGTTCCGGAGACCATCGCCGACTGGTACGAAACCACGCTCATCCCCAGCCGGCGGGACGACCCACTGGAGTTCGAGCCGATGCTGCGCGACCTCCTCGGGCCGGGCACGGGACCCTGTCTCGAACTGGGCTGCGGCACCGGCGCCCACGCAGAGCGGATCCGGCGGCTCGGCCGGACCTCACTCGGCGTCGGCGTCTCCGCGGGGATGCTGCGCCACGCCGCCGCGCGGCTGCCGGTCGTGCTCGGCGACGCCGCCGCGCTGCCGATCGCCTCCGGGGCGCTGCTCGCCGTCGTCGCGGTCATGGTCCACACCGACATGCCCGCATACCCGGCGGTGCTGGGCGAGGCGGCCCGCGTCCTGGCGCCCGGCGGGGTGTTCGTGCACATCGGCGTGCACCCGTGTTTCTGCGGCGGGTTCGCCGACCGCGGCGACAGCCGGGCCGTCGTCATCCGGCCCGGCTACCGCGAGACCGGCTGGACGGCGGCGCACCCACACCGACGGTCTTCGCGTGGCGGGCGAGAAAGCCTTACGCCGAACGAGCCAACCGATGATCGTCCGGACCGGATCGCTATCCTCCCGCGATGACTGGGGAAGTCCGAATCGGTGATCAAGCTCGCGCGGCGGCCACCCGCACAGTCGACACGGCGTTACGCGAAGGCCGGCTCGACCTGGCCGAGTACGAACGGCGGCTGGCGATCATCCAGGCCGCCAAGGTGCGGAAAGACCTGACACCGGCCGTCGCCGATCTGCCCGACGGTTCCGGCCGGACCGGACCGGGCCTGCGGATCGCCGCCGCAGACCGGGAACGAGCGCTGGTGCAGCTGGCCGGCGCTCTGACCGACGGTCGCCTGGAGGCGCGCGCCTACGCCGACGCCGAAGAGCTGGTGAACCGAGCCGTCACCTACGCCGACCTCGACGCCGTCGTCGGCAACCTGGACGCCAAGGTGAGCCACACCGAACGCGACCAGGCCATCGCGCGCATCGAGGCCGCGGTGACCGGCGGGCGGCTGGAGCCGGGCGAACAGCACGACCGCGTGGCCGCGGTCCGGCGCGCGACCACCGACGCCCAGCTGGCCGCGCTGGTGGCCGACCTCCCCGCCGGTTCGGGTCCGGCCCGGTCGCCGCGGGCCTCGAACGCCGACCGCGAAGCCGTTGCCGCGCAACTGCACGACGCCGTCGAGGCCGGCGTGCTGGACCTGCCGGAGTTCGACGAGCGCGTCCGCGCGGTGTATGCCGCCCGGTGGCGCGACGAGCTGTCGAGGTTGGTGGCGGATCTGCCGCGGCCGGCGCCGCCGACCGCCTTTCCGGCCGCGCCGCCGGTCGACCTGCCCCCACGGAAGCCGCCGTCGTTCGAGGCCGGGATGACCGCGGCCAAGGTCGCGGGCTTCGGCATGTTTCCCATGATCGGCCTCGTGATCGTCCTGGGGATGGCGGGACTGGCCGCGGTGGCCATCGTGGTGGGGGCCGTCTGGGCGGTCGTGTTCACCGGGCTGCTGGTGTGGGCCAAGCGCACCACGACGGCGGCCATCGCCGCGGAAAGCTCTTCCCACGTCGGATACCCGGTCCAGCCGGTACCGATCGAGGAAGCGACGTGGGTCGACGTCGACCCGGCCGAGTGGACGCCTCGCACCCGGACACTGGGCGCGCACAAGGGCGGCCTGGTGGCGGTCACGACGCTGCTCCTGCCCGACGGCACCCCGCTGGCGATCACCGGCGGCCGCGACAACACCGCGAAGGTGTGGGACCTGACCGACGACTCGCTGCGCCACACGCTCAGCGGTCACACCCACGACGTGCAGGGCGTCGCGGCGATGGTCCTGCCGGACGACGTCCCGGTCGCGGTGACCGTCAGCCCGGACCGCACCGCCCGCGTGTGGGACCTTCGTGACGGGTCGCAGCGCGGCGCGCCGGTGCAGCCGGGCTTCGAGCCGGACGAGGTGAAGTGCCTGTCGCTGGCCGACGGCACCCCGGTCGCGGTCGTCCACAACGTGTCCGAGGGAATCCGGTGGTGGGACCTCCGGGACAACAAGATGCTCGGGAAGGTCGCCGACAGCGCTTACGACACCTTCGTCGACGGGATGTACGCGGTGGTGCTCCCGGACGGCACGCCGGTCGCGCTGGCCACCGGCTGGGAGGGGCCGATCAAGGCGCTGGACCTGAAGACCGGGAAGACCCGGTTCGAGCTGCTCGGCCACACCCATCCCGTGCGGGCGATCGACACCACGGTGCTGCCCGACGGCACGCCGGTCGCCGTGTCCGTGAGCGGGGACAAGACGATCCGCGTCTGGGACCTGCGCGGCCGGACCCTGCGCCACACCGTCGCCGGCCTGCTCGAAACCCAGCACGCCGTGGTGTGCACGACCCTGCCGGACGGCACCCCGGTCGCCGTCACCTGCGACTGGGACCGGAACACGGCGGTGTGGGACCTCCGGGACGGCTCCGCACTGCCGTCCCGGCTCGAGCTGTGGGGCGACCTTCTGAGCGCGATCGCCCTCCCGGACCAGACCCTGGTCCTCGGCCTGTCCGACGACGACGGCGCCGCGGCGGTCCACTCCCTGACTTAGGCGCTGACCTGCCGGGCCCGGTGCTCGGCCACGTGCACCCGCGTCGCACAGCGCGTCGAGCAGAACCGCCGGCGGCCGTTGCGCGAAGTATCGACGTACGCCGTTTCGCAGCCTTCGCGGCTGCAGATGCCCAAGCGGTCCGGGGCTTCGCACACCAGGTGGGCCAGGCCGCCCGCGGTGTACGCGCGGACCCGGCCGACCGGGCCCGCGTCCGCCGCCGAGTAGTGCAGGTGGGGTGGCTTGCCGTCGTGGGTGGTGATGTACGGGCGGCACGCCGCTTCCGCCAGCAGTTCGTTGACCAGCTCCGGCCGGTCGCCCGGGCTTGCGGCGAACACCGGCCGCAAGCGGCGGGCCCACGCGGCGATCCGGTCGGCTTCGGTGTCGGTCAGTGCCTTGATGGCCATGCCGTTGCCGACCATGCCGGCGAGGAGCTCGCTCGCGGACCCGGCGTTGACCAGGTCGGCGGCCACCAGCGCGGCCGGGCCGCCGTAAGGGTTGAAGTGCACTGAGCCATTACAGCACGATCGACGGCATGGACCGCAACCGTTGCCCCCGCTGCGGCTGGCCGCTCGCCGAACTCCCGGCGGCCGCGGCGCAGCCCGTCACCCACCGGCTCGACTACGTGCGCTGCGTCTGCGGCAGCTGGCTCGCCCGCCTGGACGGCGAAGTCGTCGGCGCCACCCGATCGGCGCCGTGACCGCCCTTCTCGCACTGCCGAGTGTCTCGGGAGCTCCGGCGCGCGGGCGCCGTGACTCAGAGGTCGAGCGCGCCCGCCGCGTTGTCGTTCCACTGGTCGACGCGGCGGATGTACTCGTACAGCGCCCGGCTGCCGCGGACCCAGCGGCCCTGGTCGGCGATCGCGAGGTCGTCGGCCCCGGCCCGGCGGGCCTCGGTCGCGAACCCGGACCGCAGCGAGTGCCCGGTCACCGGGTACGGCAGCCCCGCCCGCACACCGGCGCGGGTGAGGATCTGGTTGACGCCGGTCGTGCTCAGCGCGGGCTCGCCGACGTTGCCGTGCCGGTCGACGCGGCGGAACGCCGGGCCCTCGGTGATCCCGGCGCCGGAGCGCCACGCGAACCACGCCCGCACCGGGTCGGTGTCGGCGTTCTCGCGCCGCGGGACGACCATGTCACCGGTGCTCTTGCCGTGCCGGACGGTCACCGCCAGCCCCCGGTCGTCCACCGGCTGCACGTCGGTGACCAGCAGGTTCGCCAGGTCCGAGCAGCGGGCGGCAATCGGGAAGCCGATCAGCAGCATCGCCCGGTCCCGGGCGCCGGCGAGGGTGTCGGGGCACGCGCGCGACATCGCCCGCAGGTCGGCCAGGGTGACCATGGTGGCCTTGCCGCGGCCGCGCTGGATCCCTTCCCGGGCCAGCCGCTGCCGGTACCCCTTCAGCGCCCGCCACGCGGCCCGGCTCGCTTCGGGATCGACGACGACCTTGTGGTGCCGCAGCCCGGCGAGCGCCCCGGTGAGCCGCCGCTCGATCGTCGACGGCGCCGCCGGGGCCGCGCGTTCGGGCACTTCGGGCACGGTCCGCTCGTCCGGCCGCAGCGTCCGCCCCCGTTCCAGCCACACGACGAACCCGGTCAAGGCACCGATCGTCGCCGACAACGGCGGGATCCCGGCTTCGGCGGTGTAGTCCTGCCACACCTGCCAGTCCTGGGCGTAGGCCTTGAGCGTGTTGGGCGGCCGCTGCTCGTCGACGTGCCGGGCGGCGGCCTCGTCGAGCAGCGCCAGCCGCTCGAGCGCGGCCTCGGTCACCGGTTCCAGGTCGGGCACGCGCCGAGGTTAACGGCTCCGGCTGATCTTCATCTGCTGCCACCCCGCCCGGGGCCGGGCGATCCGGGCGGACCTGGTGGTCAGCGGGTGCCCGGGGAAAGCACGTAGGAGAACCGGCGGACGCGCGGCACCCAGGCCTGGAAGACGCTGACGTCGGACAGCGTGAGCGCGCTGGAGAGTTCGGCCAGGCTGCCGTGGAGGTGGGTCCACTGCGCCACTTCGGCCGGCGCGATCGGGCCGACGGCCGTGCTGGACCACCGGCCTTCGTGCTCGGCCGGCCGCAGGCCGGTCACGAACCCGGCCCACGGGGTCTGCGGTTCTTCGCGGAGCAACGCGTCGGCGAACCGGCCGAGCAGGCGCCCGTGCGCGGTGAACGCGCCGAGCAGCACGACGACGGCCTCGTACTCGCCACCGAGGAAGGCCGACGCGTCGGACAGGTCCCGCGTCGCGCGCAGCATCCGGTAGAGGTTGATGAGGCGCTTGGCGTCCCGCGGGGTGTCGACCAGCCCGTCCAGCCGCGAGAGCAGCGCGATCTCCGGCTCCGTCAGGGGCCGCGGCAGCTCGGCCGGCTTGGCCGGATCCAGCTGCGTGGCCACCGGCGAGCCCGCCTCCACCGGGATGTCGCCGGCCGGGCTTTCGTCCGGCGCCGCGAAGTCCGCGGCCCGGCGCTCCGGTGGCGGGCGCTCGCCGGAACCGGCGGACGGGGTCTCGACCATGCCCCGCAGCAGCTGCCGGAGGCTGCCCGCCGGCATCCGGGGCAGGACCAGCGGGATGTTGAGGATCTTCTCCAGGTAGTCCTCGGGCGTCACGTGCCAGCCGTCGGCCGGCACGACGGCGTCGCCTTCGATCAGCCTGTCGTAGTGCGTGCTGAGCGAACGCAGCAGCCAGCGTGGATCGACCCCGACGACGACCACGAACAGGTCGAACGCGAGCAGCAGGTGCACCGCCTGCAGCACGTCGACGACCTGGTGGGGGCTGCAGCGGTCGAGGTCGTCGATGTAGAGCACGATCCGGTCCAGCGGGCGTGCCTCGCCCTGCGCCGGAGCCGTCATCAGTGCGACGAGCTTTTCGAAGTCCTTCCGGATCGTGGAGATCAGGCCCAGGTTGCCGTGGTAGTCGGCGGCGCGGGAGCGCTCGGCGAGGAAGGCGTACAGCCGCCGTCCCGGCGTGAGCTCGGTGAGCTGCCTGCCGAGTTCGCCGATGCGGGCGACGACTTCTTCGAGCTGCCGTTCGGCGATCTGCCGCTCGGCGTCGGCCTTGCGCAGCGCGATGACCTCCCGCTGCGCGGTGTCGTCCAGGCCGCCCTGGATGTCCTCGGCCAGGGACCGCAGCCGGCTCAGCCCGGTCCGGGCGGCGGTCACCAGCTTGAGCCCGACGGCGAGCAGGGTGGCGCACACCGCGGCGCCGGCTCCGGTCAGCCAGGCCCGGATGTCCGGCAGGAACGGGACGAGGCACGCCCCGGCCAGCAGCAGGACGCCCGCGGCGGCCAGCACGGCCTTTCCCTGGCGGTACCGCGAGATCCGGCGCAGTTCCCCGGCTTCGTCGCGTGTTCCCTGGATCTCGTCGGCCAGCAGCCTGCCTTGCTCGGCGAGGTCGTCGACGCCGAGTTTCCGCCACACGCCGGAGTACTGCGCCCGCAACGTCTCCGACGTCGCCACGGCCCGCACGAGGTTGAGCGCCCGCGTCTTGCGGTTCTTGCGGGCTTCGCCGATCTTGCGCTGAAGGGCCGCGGCCTCCGCCTGGGCGCGCTGGGTCACCGCGGTCAGCTGCTTGCGCTGTTCGAGTTCGGCGGCGAGCCGTTCGCGCAGCTTCGCGCCTTCCGCGAGGCGGGCCCGGTGTTCGGCGTCCGCCTCGCCGGGGTGGCGGACCGGTTCGGCGAGCTGGCGGAAGATCTCGTCCCCGAGGCTGGCCCAGAGGTTGGCGTCCGTGTAGTGCCACGCGTTGAACCCGACCTGGGCGATCTTCGCGCAGTGGCCGGGCGTCCCTTCCAGCTGCTTGACCTGGCCCCGCAGCAGGCCCATGAAGTAGCTCTTCCCGGAGCCCCATTCGCCGAACACGCCGATCGACAGCGGCAGCGGCGTGTCTTCCGCGGCGATCACGGTGGCCAGCATGGACACGTACGGACCGACGCCGAGGTGGTCCCGCGTCAGCGGGATGTACTCGTTCGGGTCGACGAGGTCCTTGGCGACACCGCCGGCGAGCTGGTCCGCCGAGTACACCGACGGCGGGGCGGGCGTCACGGGCTTGGTGCTCGTCTTGCTCTCCGGGAGGGCGGCGGCCTGCCACTGCTCCCGGAGGGCGGTGACGTGCTCGCGCTGGTTGGAGAAGAAGACGACGTGGCGAAGGGCGGGGTGGGCGCTCAGCGCGCCCCGCACGAGCGCGGCGGCGGCGACGTCCGGGGCGACACCGAGCCGTCCGGCGGCGAACAGCGGCACGGCAATGGCTGTGGCGCCGGCCTGGGCCGCTTTGGTGATCGCGGCGGCGGTCGCCGTGGTGATCGAGGCCGATGTCGGCGAACTGCGCCCGCCGCGGGGGTGCGAAGTGGCCACCACCACCAGGCGCAGGGGCCGGCTTCCGGTCTGTACGCCCAGGTCGAGCAAGACGGGGGAGCCCGGCGTGATGGTGCCGAGCTGGATCGGCGCCCAGGCCGCGTCGGGGAACTGCCGGGCGAGGTCATCGCCGACCCCGCCGAGGCCGCCGCTGCCCACCGAGATCGTCAGGGCGTCGACCGGCAGCTCCCACGGCCGGCTGGTCAGCGCGACCTCGTAGGAGACGCCGTCGACGGTCTGCAGTGGGGTCAGTTCGTACGGCGGTTCCATCTTTTTGACTCGCCGGTTCCGGGGCCGTTGTTACGCCTCCGGGTTCCAGACCACTCGTCCGGGCCCCGTCCGTCTCCTGCCGGGTTCTGAGTTGGGATATGTGACCTTATCCCAACTCAGCGACGTGACAGTCAATCTTTTGATTTTGAACAGATGCTTCTAGTTCTGATCAGAAGCTTTGATAGAGTGCCCTGCGTGACAGAAGACGCTGGTCAAGTGCGCGTGTGCGAGTACCGGAGGTGCGGGGCGCCGCTGCCGCCGGCGGTGGGGCGGGGCAGCCGGGCGCGGTTCTGCCAGGACGGGAAAACCTGGGGGCGCCGGAACCTCAGCTGCCGGGACGCCGAGGCGGTGCTCTCGGACGCGGAGTCGCTGCGGGAGAGCGACACCGAGCTGGACGACACCGCCGTCACGGCGCTCGCCGGCCAGGTCGACCGGGTGCTGGAGCCGGCGCGCGGGCTCGTCGAAACGCTCACGACGCTGCGCCACCAGCTCGAAGCGACGACCGCCGCCGCGCTGACCGAACGGGACGCCGCTCTCGCCGAAGCCGACGAGCACCGCCTGCACCGCGGCCGCGCGGAAGCCGAAGCCGCCCAGGCCCGGGAGGTCGCCGCGGCGGCCGTCGCCGCGGCCGCCGCGGCGGAGCGGGAAAAGACGGCCGCGGTCCGGGAGCGGGACGAGGAACAGGCCGCCCGGCGGGCCGCGGTCCAGGAGCAGCAGCGGGCCGAAGGGCAGCTGGCCGCGGTCCGCGACGAGCTGGCCCGCGTCGCCGATCGGGCCGACGCCTCGGCGGCTCTCGCCGGCGAACGCGCGGCGGCGATCGCCACCCTGACCGCCGAGCTGGCGGCCGCCCGGACCGCACTGGAAGAGGAACGCGGCCGCGGTCAGGCCGCCGTGGCGCGGGCGGAGGCGGTCCAGGACCGGCTCGACGCGGCACGCGCCGGCCACGAAGCCGCACTCAACGCCGCTCGTGACGACCATGCGAAAGCGGCCGCGGCGCACGAAGCGGCGCTCGACCGCGCTCGCGTCGAGGCCGAGCGCCTGCGTGCCGGGTTCGACCAGCGGATCGCCGAGCTGCAGGCGGCCCACGAGCAGACCGTCCGGTCGATGCACGAGACCACGACGAGCCTCGGCGCCGAACTGCGTTCCGCGCTCGGCCGGGCCGGCACGGCCGAGCGCGAGCTGGCAGGAGTGTTCGCCGCCCTGCGCGAGACCCCGGAGCTGCCCCAGACACTTAAGCAGTTACTTGACTGTTGGCGACCCCAGGCATAACTTAAGTAGGTGCTTAACCATGAGGAGTCGCTGGACCTGGTGTTCCGTGCCCTGGGCGACCGGACGCGGCGGGCGCTGGTGGAGCGGCTGGTGCGCGGTCCGGCGTCGGTCAGTGAGCTGGCCGAGCCGCTGACCATGTCGCTGGCCGCCGTCGTGCAGCACCTGCAGGTGCTGGAGACCGCCGGGATCGTGCGGTCGGAGAAGGCCGGGCGCGTCCGCACCTGCCGGATCGAACCGGAGGCGCTGCGCGCCGGCGAGCGGTGGCTGGCCGGCCGGCGCACCACGTGGGAGAGCAAGCTCGACCGGCTCGGCGGCTTCCTCGCCGAGCCGCCCGGAGCGTCGGAAGGGAGCACGTCATGACCGTCCTGCACAGCACGTTCAGCCTCGAGCGCAGCTACCCGGTGCCGCCGGAGCGGGTGTTCGCCGCCTGGGCGGACCCGGCGGCGAAGGCGCGCTGGTTCGTCCCCGACGGCACGCACGGGCTCGATTTCCGGGTCGGCGGCACGGAAACCGTCGACGCGCGCGGCCCGGACGGCACGGTGCTGAGCGTCGTCTCGACCTACCACGACATCGTCCCGGACCGGCGGATCGTCTACTCCACGACCCTCAGCGGCGGCGAGGTGCTCGCGACGGTCTCGGTCACCACGGTCGAGCTGCACGAGGAGAACGACGGCACCCGGCTGGTACTCACCGAGCAGGGCACTTTCCTCGACGGCGCCGAGAAGCCGCAGTGGCGCGAGCAGGGCACCGGTGACTGGCTCGCCCGGCTCGGCGACGCACTGAAGTGACGCATCACTCCGGCGCGAGTGGCATCACGCTCGCCTCCGGTAGTGCTGCGGGCTGGCGCCGAACTCGCGCTTGAACGCCGCACTCAGCGCGAAGGCGCTGCCGTAGCCGACCTGGTGGGCGATTGCGGCGATCGTGGCCTCCGGGTGCTGGCGCAGCAGGTCCGCCGCCAGCGCCAGCCGCCAGGCCGCGAGGTAGGCCATCGGTGTCTCGCCGAGCGTGGCGGTGAACCGGCGGGCCAGTGCCGCCCGGGACACGCCGACGTCGGCGGCGAGCTTGGCCACCGTCCACGGCTCGGCCGGCTGGTGCTGCAGCAGCCGCAGCGCCTGGCCGACCACCGGGTCCTCGTGCGCCCGGTACCACGCCGGCGCGCTGGTGTCCGGGCGGTCGAACCAGGCTCGCAGCGCCGCGATCAGCAGCAGGTCGAGCAGCCGGTCGAGGACGGCTTCCTGGCCCGGCACGTCCTTGCCGATCTCGGTGGCGAGCAGGCCGACGAGCGGGGTCGGCCAGTCGGCCGCGCGCAGGACGAGCACCGCGGGCAGGGCGGCCAGGAGCCGCTTGCTCAGCTCGCCTTCCATGCCGTAGGTGCCGGTGAGCAGCACGACCGGGCCGTCGGCGCCGTGGCCCCAGGTGCGGACGCCGGCGTCGGTCAGCGCGGTCAGGTGCCCGCCGTCGGGGGTGCGGCACTCCTGGCCGGGCAGGATGACCGCCTGCGGCGGCGTCCCGGGGTGGTCGGCGACCAGGTACGGGTCGGGGCCGCGCGCGATCGCGACGTCGCCTTCGCCCATCGAGACGGCTTCGCCGCCGTCGGGCACGATCCACGCTTCGCCCCGCACCACCGACACCACGGTCAGCGGTGCCCGGTCTTCGATGCGCAGCGACCACGGTGGTGTCAGCACGGATCGGAGCAGGAACGCGCCGTGGGCGCGCGGTCCGTCGAGCAGTGCGGCGAGCGGGTCCATGCCTTCGACTGTAGACGCTGGAACATGCGATCGAGGTCCTGAACCATGGAGAGTCTCACTCGGGCCCGCTTGACTGAGACCCATGACAACGAACTTCCTGGTGGTGGGCGGCACCGGCAAGACCGGGCGCCGGGTGGCGGACCGGCTGCGGGAACGCGGCCTGCCGGTGCGGATCACGTCGCGGCGCGGGGCGCCGCCGTTCGACTGGGGCGACCGCGGGACCTGGGCGAAGGCGCTCACCGGCGTCGACGCGGTCTACCTGACCTACTACCCCGATCTGGTGGTGCCGGAGGCGGCGGCCGACATCCGGGCGTTCACCGAGCTCGCGGCGGCGTCCGGCGTGCGGCACCTGGTGCTGCTGTCCGGCCGCGGCGAGGAGGAGGCCGAGGTGTGCGAAGGGATCGTCCGGGCGGCCGGGACCGGCTGGACGATCCTGCGCTGCAGCTGGTTCGCGCAGAACTTCAGCGAGCACTTCCTCCTGGAGGCGGTGCGTGCCGGGGAGATCGTGCTGCCGGCGGGGTCGGTGACCGAGCCGTTCGTCGACGTCCGCGACGTCGCCGAGGTCGCGGTGAAGGTGCTGACCGAGCCCGGGCACACCGGTGAGCTGTACGAGCTGACCGGGCCGCGGCTGCTGAGCTTCGCCGACGCCGCCGCGGCCATTGCGGCCGCCACCGGGCGGGATGTCCGCTATGTTCCGGTTTCGGCCGGGGAGTTCGCCGCCGCGGCGACGAGCCAGGGCGTGCCCGAGGCGGAGGTCGGCGCACTGACCGAGCTGTTCGCGCGGGTGCTGGACGGCCGCAACTCGTCGGTGACGTCCGGGGTGGAGCGGGTGCTGGGCCGTCCGGCGACGGATTTCGCCGCTTTCGCGCGGGACGCCGCCGCGACCGGGATCTGGACGCGGTGAAGGGGAAGGGGAAGCCGATGTCACTGGTGGTGCTGGTGGCCGCGCTGGTCGCGGCGGGGTTGATCGCGGGGTTGTTCTACGCCTACGCCTGTTCGGTCATGCCGGGCCTGGCGCGCGGGGACGACAAGACGTTCGTGGAGGGGATGCGGGGGATCAACATCGCGATCGTCAACCCGGTGTTCCTGCTGACGTTCCTGGGCGCGCCGCTGCTGGCGGGGGTGGCGGTGTTCCTGAACCCGGGGCCGCGGCCGTGGGTGATCGCGGGGTTCGGGTTCCTGGTGGTGATGCTGGTGATCACCGCGGTGGTGAACATCCCGCTGAACAACGCCCTCGACCGCGGCGGTGACGACTACGCGGCGGTGCGGGCGGCCTTCGAGGCGGCGTGGGTGCGCTGGAACATCCTGCGGGCGCTGGTCAGCACGGCCGGTTTCGGCTGCCTGGTCGCGGCCGTGCTGACCGGGCGGGGTTAGTCGGCGAGGCGGAAGAGCAGGTCGGTGACCCACTGCGCGGGGTCGGGGACCTCGCGGGGGCTGGTGCGCAGCACTTCCAGGCGGCAGCCCCATTCCTCGCCGTCCGGGCCGTCGGTGCGGTCCCAGGTGAGGCCGCGGGTGGCGCCCCAGGCGAGGACGGCCTCGGTCGCGGCGGCAAGGCCGTCGGGAGCGCCGACGTAGGTGTCGAGGACGTACCGGCCCGCGGGCAGTTCGCCGCGGAAGGCGGGCTCGGCCGGGATGTGGTCGCCGTCGACGGGGATGCCGGCTTCGACGGTGAACCGCGGGCCGGGGTGCAGCACCCGGTAGCGGAAGAAGGGGGCTCCGGCCGGGGTGAAGCCATCGGCGCCGAGCGCGCCGATGAGCGGTGGCAGCCGGTCGGCGATCCGCGGGAAGTCCGGGATGGCGAGGGTGGCGCGCTCGGCGACGTACCGCTGGGCGGGCCGGTCGATGATGGTGGGCATCAGGCGAAGTCCTCCGGTCCCAGTATCGGGCGGACTTCGATGCTGCCGTAGGTCGCGGCGGGGTGGCGGGCGGCGAGCTCGAGGGCTTCGTCGAGGTCGGCGCAGTCGAGGATGACGAAGCCGCCGATCTGTTCCTTGGCTTCGGTGAACGGCCCGTCGGTGAGCAGGACTTCGCCGTCGCGGACGCGGATCGTGGTCGCTTCGGTCGGCGGGCGCAGGCCACCGCCGCCGCGGACCTTGCCGCGGCGTTCCATGTCCTCGCTCCAGCCGCCGCAGCCGTCGTTGGCGTGTTCTTCGGCCGTTTCGTCGCCGCAGATCATCAGCAGGTACTGCATGTCAGCATCCTTTCAGGACTTCGCGCAGGCGCGCGGCGAAAGCTTCGGCGTCGGTGTCGAACCCGCCGTGGCCGCCCGGGAACTCTTCGGTGCCGACGCCGAGGGCCGCGGCCAGCCCGTGGGCGGCCTGGTGGATCGGTTGCGCGGCGGACTCCACGCCGATGGCGACCACCAGCCGGGCCGGCGTGTCCCGGAGTGCGTCGACGTCGGGCTCGTAGGCGCCGATCGCGGGCATCACGTGGGCGAAGAAGTAGGCGAAGTTGCTTTCCGCGCGGGGGTCGAGCGGTGGGGCGGGGTCGACGCCCACGACCTTCATGAACGCGGCGAAGGCGGCGGCGAGGCCTTCCTCGCGGAACAGGGCGGGGATGTCGGGGCCGTCGAAGGCGGGCAGGTACCGGGTGACCGGTGGTTCGTGCAGCACGACGGTGCGGACGTCGGCGGCGTGGTGCCGCAGGTGTTCGAGCAGGGTGATCGCGCCGCCGCTGCTGGCGAAGACGTCGGCGGGACCGACTTCGGCGAGCAGCCGGTGCACGTCCTCGGCGTGGTCGCGGATCGGGTCCGGGCCCGGGGTGCCGTCGAGGGGGCTGCGGCCCAGGCCGCGCGGGTCGTAGGTGACGACGGTGTGGTCTTCGGCCAGCAGCGGCCGGATGCGGGTGAACACCTGCGCGTCGGCGGGTCCGCCGGGGACCAGCAGCAGCGCCGGGCCGCGGCCGTGGACGTCGTGGGTGATGGTGGTCATGGGTGTTCCTCCGGTGGTCGGGCTTCACCTGCCCGACGATCGGCGTCGCCCGGGACCGACACCAGGTCCGAAATTCTTCGCGTGAGGTAGCTGCGTTCGGCTTCGGTGCCGGCGAGGTCGCGGGCGCGGGCGTACCAGTGGGCGGCGTCGGCGTGGCGGCCGAGGCGGCGGAGGAAGTCGGCTCGGGTGGCCGCCAGCAGGTGGTAGTTCTCCAGTGGCACCGCGTCGAGGAGCTCGAGCCCGGCGGCCGGGCCCTCGGCCATGCCGATCGCGATCGCGCGGTTGAGCTCGACGACGGCGCTGGGGACGTGCTTGCGCAGCTGGTCGTAGAGGCCGGCGATCTGCGGCCAGTCGGTGTCGGCGGCGCGGGCGGCGGTGGCGTGGCAGGCGGCGATGGCGGCCTGGATCTGGTACGGGCCGGGACGTCGGCGGCGCAGCGCGGCCTCCAGGATCGTGGTGCCTTCGGTGATCGCGGTGGTGTCCCAGCGGGTGCGGTCCTGCTCTTCGAGGGGGACGAGGACGCCGTCGTCGTCGACGCGGGTGGCGCGGCGGGCGTGCTGGAGCAGCATCAGGGCGAGCAGGCCGAGGGCTTCGGGTTCGTCGGGCATCAGCCGGGCGAGGAGGCGGGCGAGCCGGAGTGCTTCGGCGGCGAGGTCCGGGCGGAGCAGGTCGGGGCCGGCGCTGGCGGAGTAGCCCTCGTTGAAGGTCAGGTACAGCACGCCGAGCACGGCGTGGGTGCGTTCGGGCAGCAGGTGCGCGGGCGGGACGCGGTAGGGGATGCGGGCGTGGCGGATCTTGCGCTTCACCCGCACGAGCCGCTGGGACATGGTCGCTTCGGGGACGAGGAAGGCGCGGGCGATCTCGGCGGTGGAGAGGCCGGCGAGGGTGCGCAGGGCGAGCGCGACCTGGGCTTCGGTGGCCAGCGCCGGGTGGCAGCAGGTGAAGATGAGCCGGAGCCGGTCGTCGGTGACGCCGCTGTCGTCGGGTTCCGGTGTGTCGGGGACGGGCATGCGGGCGGCCTCCCGGAGCTTGGCGGCGCCGAGAGCGTCGCGGCGGAGCCGGTCGGTGGCGCGGTGGCGGGCGGCGGTGGTCAGCCAGGCGCCGGGCCGGTCGGGGACGCCGTCGCGGGGCCACGTGCGCAGCGCCAGCGCGAAGGCTTCCTGGGCGCATTCCTCGGCCAGGTCCCAGTCGCCGGTGATCCGGATGAGCGTGGCCACGACCTGGCCCCACTCCTCGCGGAACGCCTCGGCGACCGCGGTTTCGACGTCCACCTTCGCTCCTTCCGCCGGTGTCACCCTCCCGACGAACGGCCGGGCGCGAGACCGACAGCGACGGCGTGACAAGCGCCGAACCCTTCGGCACGCGCGACGATCCGGCCGGCTTCGACGCGCACGGCGGCCTCGGTGGCGTCGCTGACGGCGGTGACGCCGGCGGCGGCCGCGAGTTCCCCACCGGCGTCGCAGACCAGCCGAAGCCGGGGCCGATCCGGGGGCGTGATCGCCTGGTCGAGGCAGCCGCGCAGGTCGGCGACGGCGAGGCGGGTCAGCGGGGCGAGCTCACCGGGGTCGCTGGTGACGAGCACGGCGGTGACGTCGGCGCCGGCGCGGACGGCTTCTTCGAACGCGGCGGCGCGGTGCAGGCCCAGCACGGTGACGACGCCGTCGCCGGGCCGGAAGGTTTCGCCGGTCAGCAGGTCGGTCGCCGTCGGCGGGTCCCACGGCTGGTCCGCGGGCCGGGCCGGGGTGGTGATCGGCGGCTCGGCGGGCCAGTCGTCGCTCAGGTCGAGGTCGAGCAGGGCGGTGCAGGCGGTGACGAGGTGGAACGGTTCGCCGAAACCCGGCGCGGCGGCGGCGAGCTGGCTCGCGCCGTGCAGCGTCGTGAGCGCGGCCTCGGCGACCCGCACGAGCCGGCGTCCCGGGCGGGCGCGTTCGAGGGCGAGCCCGAGCAGGACGGCGTCGACCCGCATGAGCTGCGCGAACGGCCGGCGGGTGTGCTCGTCGGCGAGGACCTCCGGGAGCAGGTCGCGGCCGAGCCGGGCTTCGTCGCTGTCGCTGTCGGTGGCCAGCGGGAGCCGGGCGATCCAGGCGCGGGCGAACGCGGCCAGGACGTCGGCCGCGGCCGGGTCCGCGGGCGGGGCGGCGGGGCGGGGGGCGCGTTCGGCGAGGTCTGCCAGGACCGCGAAGTACAGCGCGCGCTTGCCGGGGAAGTTGGAGTAGACCGCCCCGCGGGTGAGTTCGGCGCGTTCGGCGATGACGTCGATCTTTGCCTCGCGGAAGCCGCGGCGGGCGAACTCGTCGCGAGCGGCGGCGAGCACCTTGGCGCGGTTGCGTTCCTGGGTCTGCGCCCTGCTGAGCCTGACCATCGTCCTCCTTGCCGTCGGGTCCGGGAGCAAGATACCGTCACCACTGAGATGATTATAACATCTGATTTCAACATCTGGAGTGGTGGATGACCCCCGAGATCGACCTGACCGACCCGAAGGTGCTCACCGACCCGTTCACCACCTACGACCACGCGCGGGAACTGGGCGCGGTGGCCAAGCTGGTCATCCCCGGGTTCGGCCCGTTCTGGGCCGTGACCCGCTATGCCGAAGCCCGCGCGATGCTGAGCGACCCGCGGTTCGAGGTGAACTCCGGCAGCTTCCTGCGCCCGCCGGGCATCCCCGACCACTGCCTGGCGTACCTGGAGACGATGGCGGAGAAGGACGGCCCGGAGCACCTGCGCCTGCGGCGCCTGGTCGCCCCGGCGTTCACCCCGAAGCGGGCCGCGCAGCTGCGGCCGCGGCTGGCGGCGATCACCGAACGGCTGCTCGACGAGCTGCCCGGCCACGCCGAAGACGGTGTCGTCGACCTGGTGCCGCACTTCGCGCGGCCGCTGCCGATCGACGTCATCTGCGAGCTGGTCGGCATTCCCGGCGCCGACCGGCCGCGCTGGCGCGAGTACGGCGCGGCGGTGGCCGGCGGGCTGGGCCCGGACTTCGCCGCGGCGATCCCGGCGATCATCGAGGGCGCGCGGGAAGCCGTGGCGCGCAGCCGGGTCGAGCCGGGTGACGACCTCATCGGCGACCTGGTGCGCATCCAGGCCGAGGACGGCGACCGGCTCTCCGACACCGAGCTGGTCACCCTGGTCTGGCACCTGGTCCTGGGTGGGCAGACGCCGGTGAACCTGGTCGCCAACGCCGTCGAAGCACTGCTGCGGCACCCGGACCAGCTGGAGCTCCTGCGCGGCGACCCCGGGTTGTGGCCGGGCGCGGTGGAAGAGCTGATGCGCTTCTGCAGTCCGCAGCTGCTGACCACGCCGCGGTTCGCGCGCGAAGACGTCGAGATCGACGGGCAGGTGATCGGCAAGGGCGAGCGGGTGACGGCCGCGATGGTGGCCGCCGACCGTGACCCGCGGGCGTTCGACGATCCCGAACGCTTCGACGTCACCCGCTCCGGGCCGGCGCAGCTGGGTTTTTCGCACGGCCCGCACTTCTGCCTGGGCGCCTCGATCTCGCGGGTGCAGACCGAGGTGGCGTTGTCGTCGCTGTTCGCGCGCTTCCCGGGCCTGGCGCTCACCGAGGACGTGCCGCGGGCACCCGACGGCGGGACCTGGCGTCCGGCGCGGCTACTGCTGGCGCTGTAGGACGAGCGCTTCGATGCCGTCGAGGACACGGGCGAGGCCGAAGCGGAAGGTGTGGGCCGGGTTCTCGGCGGCGTTGTGGGCCTCGCCGGCGGCTTGGCCGACGCGGGAGGAGATCGGGTAGTGCGCCGCGTCGGCGGCCGGGATGCCGGCCAGCACCGGCCCGGCGCGCTCCCACCACTGGGCGTCGGTCATCCCGGTGGCGCGGACCAGGCGGGCGTTGTCGAGCGAGCTGCGCGCGGTGGTGCGGACGAGGCCGGTGACGAGGCTGACGACGGCGTCCATTTCGACATCGCCGAGGCCGATGCCGTCGATCGCGCGCAGCTCCTGCTCGTATTTGGCGAAGCTGTTCGGGCCGAGCGCGGAGCGGCTGGTGGTGACCTGCAGCAGCCAGGGGTGGCGGTGGAACAACGCCCACTGGTCTTCGGCGATGGCGGTCAAAGCCGCGCGCCAGCCGAGCCCCTCGTCGAGGGTGGCCAGCTCGCCGTGGACGTGGTCGATCATCAGGTCCAGCAGCTCGGCCCGGCCCGGGACGTAGGTGTAGAGCGACATGGGGGAGACGCCGAGCTGCTCGGCGACCCGGCGGATGGTGACGGCCTCGATGCCGTCGGCATCGGCCAGCGCCACCGCCGCGCGGACGACGTCGGCGGTGGCCAGCTTGGGTTTCGGGCCGCGGCGTGGGGGTGCCGAGACGCCCCAGAGCAGCTCGATCGCCCGCTTCGGGTCGCCGTCGCCGTTCTCCTGCGTGCGCACGCCGGCCATTCTGCCCACCTGATTTCCGTACAACGTACAGAGTTGTGCTAACCTCTTCTCCGTACACTGTACAGAATTAAGGGGCAGGATGACTCCGCAGATCCACGCCGAGGGACTTCGCAAGCGCTACGGCGACGCGTACGCCCTCGATGGCTTCGATCTCTCCGTCCCGGCCGGCACCCTGTGCGGCCTGCTGGGACCCAACGGCGCGGGCAAGACCACGGCCGTCCGCGTGCTCTCGACGCTGCTGCGGCACGACGGCGGCGTCGCCCGGGTGGCCGGCTTCGACGTCGCCGCCGAACCGGCGAAGGTGCGCGCCTCGATCGGGCTGGTCGGGCAGCAGGCCGCCGTCGACGAGCTCCTCTCCGGACGGCAGAACCTGATCCTGTTCGGGCGGCTGCACCACCTGGGCCGCGCCGAAGCCACCCGCCGCGCCGACGACCTGCTCGAGCGGTTCGACCTGGCCGGCACCGGGTCGAAGCCGGTGTCGGCCTACTCGGGCGGGATGCGGCGGCGCCTCGACCTGGCCGCCTCGCTGCTGGCGGCGCCGCGGGTGCTGTTCCTCGACGAGCCGACGACCGGGCTGGACCCGCGCAGCCGCACCGAGGTCTGGCGGGCGGTGCGGACGCTGGTCGGCGACGGGACGACCGTGCTGCTCACGACGCAGTACCTGGAGGAAGCCGACCGGCTGGCCGACCGGATCAGCCTGGTCGAGCACGGCCGGGTGATCGCCGAAGGCACCCCGGCCGAGCTGAAGGGCTCCCTGGGGGCGACCCGGATCGAGCTGGTGCTCACCGACCCCGACGCCCTCGGCGCGGCGGCCGGGCTGCTCGCCCGGGTCACCGGCGCCGAACCGGTCACCGAGGAGCTTCGGGTGAGCGCGCCGGCCGAGCCGTCGATGCTGACCGACGTCGTGCGTGAGCTGGCGGCGACCGATCTGTCGTTCGCCGACGTGGCGCTGCGGCAGCCGACGCTGGACGAAGTGTTCCTGGAGCTGACGGGGGTGACCCGATGAGGTGGGCGGTCGAAGACGGCTGGACGCTGACCCAGCGCTACCTGGCGCAGCTGGCCCGGCGCCCGGCCCGGCTGGCCGGCGTGGTGGCGTTCCCGATCCTGATGGTGCTGATCTTCGCCTACCTGCTCGGCGGCGGGATGAGCGTGCCCGGCGGCGGCTCCTACCGGGAGTTCCTGATGCCGGGGATGTTCGCGATGACGATGGCCTTCGGGCTGTCGGGGACGATGATCGCGGTGGTGGACGACACCGGCAAGGGCGTCACCGACCGGTTCCGGTCGCTGCCGATGGCGCCGTCGGCGGTGTTCACCGGGCGGGTGGCCGCGGACCTGGTGAACGCGTCGCTCGCGCTGGCGGTGCTTGTCGGCTGCGGGCTGGCCGTCGGCTGGCGCCCGCACGGCAGCGTGGGCGAGACGCTCGCGGCGCTGGGCCTGCTGCTCCTGCTGCGGGTGGCGCTGGTGTGGGTGGGGATCTACCTGGGCCTGCTGACGTCGGACCCGTCGATGGTGACGCTGGCGCAGACGCTGGAGTTCCCGTTCGGGTTCCTCTCCGGCGCGTTCGTGGCGACCTCGACGATGCCGGTGTGGCTGGGAACCGTGGCGGAGTGGAACCCGTTGTCCTCCACGGTGACCGCGGCGCGGGTGCTGTTCGGCAACCCGGGCGCGGCCGGGACGTCCTGGGTGAGCGCGCACGCGGTGCCGATGGCGGTGGTCTGGCCGCTGGTGCTGCTGGCGGTGTTCGTGCCGTTGTCCGTGCGCCGATACAGGAGGCTGGGGAACTGAACGTCCATTTCGAACCGGGCGAACCACCACGGGCGGGACGCCTGGTGGTCGACGGCCGTGAGCTGTCCATTGCGGACGGTCTGCCGGAACTGCTGGCCGGCGCCGACGCCTTCTGGGCGACGGCGGCGCGGGCCGCGCTGCGGCTGGTGGCGGCGGGCCGGCTGCTGCCGGGGGTCACCGCGGGCGGGCACGATGCCTGGCGCGCCGGGCCGCTGGAACCGGCGGAAGCCGCGTGGCTGCGGGACCTGGCGGCGGCGATGCCGCCGGACGAGCGCGCGCCGGGACCGCTGCTGCGGGCGTTCCTCGACGCCGTCGCCGACACGCTGCCCCGCACGCCCGCCGCGGCGAAGGCGGCCGGGACGCGGTTGTTCGCCGCCGCCGCACCGCAGCGCGCGGATTCCCTGCGTGACTGGTCCGACGAGCTGGCCGCGGGGCTGGACTCGGGGATCCGGGTGTCGCTGCGGCTGGAGGCTCCGGACGGGTTCGCCACCGGGCGCTTCCACGCCGTGGTCCAGGTGCACAGCGTGACCGATCCCGGGCAGGTCGCCGACGCGGCGGACCTGTGGGCCACCGGGCGGTTCGGGCCGCGGGCCCGCATCGACACCGTGCTGGCCCTGCGGCGGGGTGCGCAGGTGTGGCCGGCGCTGGGCCCGTTGCTGACCTCGGCGGTGCCGGCCGAGCTGGTGCTCGGCGAGGACGAGGTCACCGAGCTGGTCGCGGCCGCGGCGCCGCGGCTGGCGGCGGCCGGCATCGACGTGCACTGGCCGGCCGAGCTGGCGGGGTCGCTGACCGCGCGGGCCGTCGTCCGCGCCGGCGACACCCCGGGCGACCTGCCGTCGTTCTTCGGCGGCGGGCGCGCGCTGGCGTTCGACTGGCAGCTCGCCCTCGGCGGCGAGGTGCTGACCGAGGCGGAGCTGGACGCGCTCGCCGAGGCCCGCCGCCCGGTGGTGCGGCTGCGTGACCGGTGGGTGCTGGTCGACCCGGCGCTGGCGGCGAAGGCACGCGAGCGGGCGCTGAAGCCGCTGACGCCGGTCGACGCGCTGGGCGCGGTGCTGTCGGGGACCACCGAGGTCGACGGCGAGGTGGTCGAGGTCGTCACCGACGGCTGGCTGGCCCAGCTGCGGGAACGGCTGTCCGCGCCACCGGAACCGCAGGTGCCGCCGGCCGGGCTGGCCGCGGCGTTGCGGGACTACCAGCTGCGGGGCCTGCAGTGGCTGGCCACCGTCACCGGGCTCGGCCTCGGCGGGTGCCTGGCCGACGACATGGGCCTGGGCAAGACGGTCACGCTGATCGCGTTGCACCTGCACCGCGCTTCGGGCCCGACGCTGGTGGTGTGCCCGGCGTCGCTGCTGGGCAACTGGGAACGCGAGATCCGCCGGTTCGCCCCCGGCGTAGCGGTGCGGCGCTTCCACGGCAGCGCCCGGTCACTGGCCGACGTCGAGGACGCCGCCGGGTTCGTCCTCACGACTTACGGCACGCTGCGCACCGATCCCGCGCCGCTGGCCGGGGTGCGGTGGGGGCTGCTGGTGGCCGACGAGGCCCAGCACGTCAAGAACCACCGCTCGGGCACGGCGAAGGCGCTGCGGCTGGTGCCGGCGGCGGCGCGGGTGGCGCTGACCGGGACGCCGGTGGAGAACACGCTCTCGGAGCTGTGGGCGATCCTCGACTGGACCGCGCCCGGCCTGCTGGGGTCGCTCGGCGAGTTCCGGACGCGGTGGGCGAAGCCGATCGAGGCCGGGGACGCGGTGGCGGCCGAGCGGCTTGCGCGGTTGCTGCGGCCGTTCCTGCTGCGGCGGCGCAAGTCCGACCCCGGGATCGCGCCCGAGCTGCCGGCGAAGACCGAGACCGACCGGCCGGTGGCGCTGAGCGCGGAGCAGGTGGCGCTGTACGAGGCGGTCGTGCGGGAGATGATGGCCGAGATCGCCGCGAGCGACGGCATGGCCCGGCGCGGCCGGATCGTCAAGCTGCTGACCGCGCTCAAGCAGATCTGCAACCACCCGGCGCAGTACCTCAAGGAGCCCGGCGGCCGGTCCGGGAAGGTGGAGCTGCTCGACGAGTTGCTGGACACGATCCTCGCCGAAGACGGCGCGGTGCTGGTGTTCACCCAGTACGTCGCCATGGCGCGGCTGCTGGAGAAGCACCTGGCCGGGCGCGGCATCGCGACGCAGCTGCTGCACGGCGGGACACCGGTGCCGCGCCGCGAAGAGATGGTGGCTCGCTTCCAGGACGGCGAGGTGCCGGTGTTCCTGTTGTCTTTGAAGGCGGCGGGCACCGGGCTGAACCTCACGCGCGCCGATCACGTCGTGCACTTCGACCGCTGGTGGAACCCGGCGGTGGAGGACCAGGCCACCGACCGCGCGTACCGGATCGGGCAGACCCGGCCGGTGCAGGTGCACCGGCTCGTCGCCGAGGGCACGGTCGAGGACCGGATCGCGGCGATGCTGCGGGAGAAGCGGGCGCTGGCCGAGGCGGTGCTGGCCGGGGGCGAGGCCGCGTTGACGGAACTGTCGGACACCGAGCTGGCGGAGCTCGTCGAACTGAGGAGCCGCGGATGAGCGACGACCGGGTACGCGGTTTCCCCGCGTTCGGCGCCGGCGGGCGCCTGGCGCGTTCGTGGTGGGGCCGGGCGTGGGTGCGCGCGATGGAGGAGACCGCGCTGGACCTGCGGCAGCTGAAGAAGGGCCGCAAGTACGCGGCGGCGGGGCTGGTCGGGCCGATCACGGTCAGCCCGGGCCGCATCGCGGCGGTGGTCGACGACGCCGACGGCGGCCCGTACCGCACCCAGCTGCGGCTGGCGGAGCTGCCGGAGGCGGACTGGACCCGGTTCCTCGACCGCGTCGCCTCCCGCGCCGGGCACCTGGCGGCCCTGCTGGACCGCGACCTGCCACCGGACCTGGTCGAGGCGGCCGGGGTCGAGCTGCTGCCGGGGATCGGCGACCTCGACCCGGAGTGCGACTGCCCGGGCTGGGAGCTGCCGTGCCGGCACGCGGCGGCGTTGTCGTTCCAGACGTCGTGGCTGCTCGACGCGGACCCGTTCCTGGTGCTGCTGATGCGGGGCAAGGGCGAGCGGGAGATCCGCCTCGAGCTGGAGAGCCGCATCGCGCCGGTGCCCTCGGCCGAGCTGCCGGCGGCGGACCGCGTCCCGGGCGAGCTGCCGGACCTGGCGGAGTTCCATCCCTCAGGTGCCCCGTCGATCCCGGCGGCACCGGGCGTGCCGGCCGAGGCGTTCGCGCTGCTGGCCGCCAACGCGGCCGGGCGGGCGCGAGGACTGCTGGAAGGACGGCCGTTCCCGGCGCGCCGGGTGGACGCGGTCCGCCTGGCCGCGGAGTTCCCCGCGGCGGCCGAGCGGCTGGGCGAGGGGGCGGGCTTCGCGCGGGCGGTCGCGGCGTGGCGGTACGGCGGGCAGGACGGGGTGGAGGTGCTGGAATCGCCGTGGACCCCGCCGAAGGCCGTCGTGGCGGCCGCGCGGGCGGCACTCGGGGACGTGCCGGAGGAGCCGGTGTTCGAGCGCAACCACTGCACGGTCGGCGAGGTCCAGCTGAGGCTGGATCGCACCGGCCGGTGGCACCCGTACCGGCTGGAGGGGGACACGTGGTGGCCGAGCGGCCCGCCGGAGCGCGATCCGGGCCTGCTGGTGGGCTGAGTGACGCGCGGCAAGACCGCGTCCGCCGCAGCGGCCGAGGTCTGGACGGGCGGGCCGGCCGTGGGGCGCAGGCCGGAAATCCGCCAACTTTCCCGGTATCCAGCGCGGTACTCGTTGTCTCCTGTCCCCCGACGGCGGGTTCCGCCGGGCCACTGGGGGTGCGGGGGCGCCGGGGGCGGCCCCCCCCCCCCCCCCCGGTTGCCCCCGGGTGCGGGAGCCCCCGGGCGGAGCAGGGGGGGGGCGGC
>NZ_JADWPD010000030.1:126543-152595 GCF_017308975.1 Amycolatopsis sp. MtRt-6
CCGGCCGGCGGGGGGGGGGCCCCCCGGGGGGGGGGGGGGGGGCGGGGCGGGGGGGGGGGGGGGGGGGGGGGGCCCCCCCCCCCCCCCCCCCCGCCCGGTTTCCGCCGGTGTCCGGGAGCCCGCTGTCGGAGCTGGAGGGGGGCGGCCACATGGGGGTCCCCCTCCAGCGTCAGGCCGTGGCCTTCACCGTGTAGTCGTTGACACGCATCGAGTCGTGCATGCGCACGCCGCCGGTGTTGAGCTTCGCGATCGCGCGTGACACCGCGCCCGGCAGCGCCGAGACCAGCTGCCCGCCGCGGACGAGGGCCCACACCCCGGCGCGCGACCCCGGGATCAGGGTGCGTGCGGCGGCGGCCGCGAAGGTCCGGCTGCGGCGGACCAGCTCGCCCATCTCGCGTTCGTAGGCGGCGAACGCGCGTTCGTGGTCGCCGTTCGCCGCGGCGAGCTCGCCGGCCAGGACGTACGCGCCGAGGACCGCGAGGCTCGTGCTGCCCCCGACCGCCGGACCGGGGCAGTAGCCCGCGTCGCCGACCAGGGTGACGCGGCCGCGGGACCAGGTGTCCAGCCGCAGCTGGGTGATCGAGTCGAAGTAGAACGCGCCGCCGGTCTCGGCCAGCCAGCCGTCGACCTGCGGGTGCAGCCCGGCAAATGCTGCCCGGAGCAGTTGCTGCTGGCGCGGGACGTCCCGGTGGTGGTAGTCGAGCGGCTCGCGACGGCGGAACAGGAACACCGCGCGGGCGTCGCTCATGTGCCGGGCGCTGTAGATCATGGCGGTGCGGCCGGCGCCGAGGTGGGTGACGGCTTCGCCGTCGAGGCCGAGGGTGTCCGGCAGGGACAGCACGCCCAGGTAGGCACCGATGAATGTCGTCAGCCCGGCTTCCTCCCCGAACACCAGGCGCCGGACGTTCGAGTGCAGCCCGTCGGCGCCGACGACGACGTCGAAGCGGCGCGGCGGGGCGTGCTCGAAGGTGACTTCGCCGTCGGGGGAGAGGGCGGTGATCGAGTCGCCGAAGAGGTACTCGACGTCGTCGCGGCCGGCGTCGTAGTAGATCTCACTGAGGTCGTCGCGCATGATCTCGACGTGCCGGTCGGAGGTGGCCTGGTAGATCTTCGTCAGGTCCACCCGGACGGGCTTGCCGCCGCCTTCGCGGTGCAGTGTCATCCGGGCCGTGCCGGTGGCGAGGGCTTCGACGCGGGGCAGCACGCCCATCCGTTCGGTGATGTCCATGGCCGGGCGGAAGAGGTCGACGGCGTGGCCGCCGGTCTTGCGCAGCGCCGGGGCGCGTTCGACGACGGTGACGTCGAAGCCGTGCCGGGTGAGCCAGTACGCCAGCACCGGGCCGGCGATGCTGGCGCCGGAGACGAGGATCCGCATGAGTACCTCCCTGACTTAACGGTAGGTAAGTTGTACCACGAGTCCTTACCTATCGTTAAGTCAGTTATGCTGGGCCCGTGCCGAAACCGTCCGACACCAAGCAGCGCATCCTCGACGTCGCCCGCGACCTGTTCACCAGCCAGGGCGTGCAGCGCACCAGCCTGCAGGACATCGCCGACCGGCTCGGCATCACCAAGCCCGCGCTCTACTACCACTTCCCGTCCCGCGACGACCTCGTCCGCAGCATCGTCCAGCCACTGTTCGACGACGGCGAGAAGTTCCTCCTCGACCAGGAAGCCCGCGGCGACGCCCCGGCCCGCGAGCTGGTCGAAGGCTTCTTCGACTTCACCTACCGCCACCGCGCCGACGTCGTCATGCTGCTGTCCGAGCTGCCCACCCTGGCCGACCTCGGGCTCGTCGACCGGGTCCTGGCCTGGCGCACCCGCCTCACCAAGCTGATCTGCGGCCCGGCCCCGACCCTCGACCAGCAGGTCAGGGCGATCCTGGCACTGGGCGGCCTGCAGGACGTCTGCATGCAGTTCCCCGACGTCCCCGTCGAAGAACTCAAGGCCGCCGCGGTCGACGGCGTGCTCGACGCACTCGGCCGCTGAAAAAACTTCCGCGGCGCGTGTCGAGAACACGCGAGCGGCTCCGTCCCCGGGGCAGAAACAGCCCCGGCCGAGAGGAGCCCGACCATGCAGCAGAACGAGATCACCGAGGTGCTCGACCGCCCGCTCAGCCGCGAGCTGCTGGCCCGTGACCTGACCCGGCTGGCCTACGTCGCCAAGGACGGCACCCCGCGCAGCATCCCGATCGCCTTCACCTGGAACGGCTCGGAGATCGTCCTGTGCACGACGAAGAACTCGCCGAAGCTGCCGTCGCTGCGCGCCAACCCGGCGGTCGCGCTGACCATCGACACCGAGGTGCACCCGCCCAAGATCCTCCTCATCCGCGGCCGCGCCGAACTCGACGTCGTCGACGGCATCCCGGAGGAGTACCTGCGGATGAACGGCAGCTACGAGATGACCCCCGAGCAGCGCGTCGAGTGGGAACGCGAGGTCCGCTCCCTCTACGACGGCATGGTCCGGATCGTCGTCACCCCGACCTGGGCGAAGCTGATCGACTTCGAGACCACCCTGCCCAGCGCGGTCGAGGAACTGGCCCGGCAGCGGGCCGAGCGCGCCGTGTCTTCTGCTTGACCTTGCCGTTACGGCAGCTGGTTGACTGCCTGTCGTGTACGGAATCGGAACGGTGGCGCGGCTGGCCCAGGTGTCGGCGCGCACCTTGCGCCACTACCACGAGATCGGCCTGCTGATGTGGTCCGCGGCGCACCGGACCAGTTCGGCGACGCCTTCCGGGCTCTCGACGACTGGATCACGCAGAGCGGCGAGCGGGCCACGTCCTTCGAACGCGAGGTCTACCTCGACTGCGACGGCCCTCCGGACACCTGGGTCACCGAACTGCAGACCGTGCTGGCCGGCTAGCGCACCGCGGCGCGCTCGAGGATCGCTCCCGTGTCCACGCCGGCCGGGAGCGTCCCGAACGCGATGCCCCAGTCGCCGCCGAAGCGCGACGCGCAGAACGCGTCGGCCACCGCCGGGTGGCCGTGGCGCACCAGCAGGGACCCCTGCAGCACCAGCGCCATCGCCTCGACCAGCCGGCGCGCGCGGTACTCGATGCCGTCCACGTCGGTCAGCTCCTTGCGGACGCGGTCCACGGCGTCGTCGAGCCGGGTGTCGCCGCCGGCGGCCTGCTCGACCTCGGCGAAAAACGCCGCCACCGACTCCGGCTGACGGCCCATCGCGCGCAACGCGTCCAGCGCCGCCACGTTGCCCGAGCCCTCCCAGATCGACGACAGCGGCGCCTCCCGGTAGAGCCGCGGCATGCCCGACTCCTCGACGTACCCGTTGCCGCCGAAGCACTCCAGCGCCTCCGCCGCGTGCATCGGCGCCCGCTTGCACACCCAGTACTTCGACACCGCGAGCCCCAGCCGCCGGAACGCCTGCTCCTGCGCGTCGTCCCGCCGGTCACCGGCCGCGGCCAGCCGCATGGCCACCGTCGTCGCCGCCTCGGACTCGATCACCAGGTCGGCCAGGACGTTCGCCATCAGCGGCTGGTCCACCAGCGCCCTGCCGAACGCGCGCCGGTGGGTGGCGTGGTGCACCGCGCGCACCGCGCCCAGCCGCATGCCCGACGCGCTGCCCAGCGTGCAGTCCAGCCGCGTGTTGTTGACCATCTCGATGATCGTGCGGACCCCGCGGCCCTCCTCGCCGACCAGCCAGCCCACGGCGTTGTCGTACTCGATCTCCGACGACGCGTTCGACCGGTTGCCGAGCTTGTCCTTCAGCCGCTGCAACCGGATCGGGTTGCGCGAGCCGTCCGGCAGGACGCGGGGGAGCAGGAAGCACGACAGCCCGCCGGGCGCCTGCGCCAGCGTCAGGAACATGTCGCACATCGGTGCCGAGGTGAACCACTTGTGCCCGAGGAGGGTGTAGCTGCCGTCGGCGGCCGGGGTCGCGGACGTCGTGTTCGCCCGGACGTCGGAGCCGCCCTGCTTCTCGGTCATCGACATGCCCGCGAGCAGGCCGCGCTTGGTGCTCGGCTCCCGCAGCCCGAAGTCGTACTCGGTCGCCGCCAGCAGCGGCTCGTACCGCGCCGCCAGCTCCGGGTTCGCGCGCAACGCCGGGATCGCCGCGTACGTCATGGAAACCGGGCAGCTGTGCCCGGCCTCGACCTGGCCCCAGACGTAGAACTTCGCCGCCCGGGCCGCGTGGGCGCCCTCGCGCGGGTCCTGCCACGGCGTGCCGTGCAGGCCGTGCGCCGTCGCGACCCGCATCAGGTCGTGCCAGTGCGGGTGGAACTCGACCTCGTCGATCCGGTTCCCGTACCGGTCGTGGGTGCGCAGGACCGGCTCGTTCTCGTTGACCAGCCGGCCCCACTCCTGGGCCTGCTCGGTCCCGGCCAGCCGGCCCAGCTCGTGCAGTTCCTCCGACGCCCAGCTCGCGCCGGCCCGCTCGAGGCCGGCCAGCAGCGCCGGGTCGTCGGCGACGTCGTGGCCCGCCAGCGGCGGGACCTGGTTGGTGACCTCATGCGTGGCGGGCATCGGGACCTCCTAGAGCGCGCAGGATGAACGTGCGGAGCTCGGCGACGTCACCGGCGTTCCCGCTGGTCAACGGGCCGATCAGAACTTCGGCGGCGGCACCGACCAACGCGGCCGCGGTGAGCTTGCCGTCCTGGGGTGGCAGCACGCCGTCCCGGACCCCGGCGGCGACGTGCTCGGCGATGACCTCGGTGTAGGCCCGCCGGAACTCCAGCCGCTCGGCGTCGATGAGCGCGTCGACCGGTTCGGCGAGCAGCGCGTACGCCTGCTTCGGCGCCTTGAGCGCGCGCTGGGCGAACGTGTCGACGGCCGCCAGGACCCGCTCGGCCGGTGCCCCGGCTTCGGCCGAAGCCGCCCGGACCGCCTCGACCTCCCGCGTCACGACCTGCCGGAACACGTGCACGACGAGGTCGGCCTTGGTGGGGAAGTGCTGGTAGACACTGCCGACGGCAACCCCGGCCCGCTCGGCGACCGCGGCGACCGAGCAGCCGCCGTAGCCGTGTTCGGCCAGCTGGCGGGTCGCGGCGGCGATGATCGTCTCGCGCTGGGCATCGAGGCGTTCCTGCACCTTCGGGGTGCGGCGGTAGGGCACGGCAAGAAGTGAAGCACCGATTCATTGCTTCAGTCAACGCTCGCCGTCAGCGGACTCACTTCCCGGTGATCACCCCGACCGCGATCCCCAGGATCGCCGTGTTGTACACGAACGACACCACGCTGTGCGTCAGCACCGTGTACCGGATCGGGCGCGCCCGGACCTCCACATCGGACGTCGCGAACGACGTCCCCACCGTGAACGCGAAGTACGCGAAATCCAGCAGGTTCGGCTGCTCGGTCGCCGGGAACCGCAACCCCTGCGCCGCCCGGTAGTGCAGGTGCGCGTACCGGTCCGCGTACCCGAAGTGCAGCAGGATCCACGCCGCCAGCACCGCCGGCACCGCGCTCACCTGCAGCACGAACGCCAGCTCGTCGTCCTCCTCGGCCACCGCGTTCGCCACCAGGATCAACCCGCCCGCGGTCAGCCCCACCACGCTCACCAGCAGCGTCGAGGCAAAACTCGACCGCCGCCCCAGCAGGCTCGGCAACCACGCCGGCTCGGCGTCCGGCACCAACCGGTACCGCCGGATCCGCAGCCAGCGCGTCACGATCACCGCGAGCGCCAGCACGTCCCACGCCAGCAGGAACACCACGTCCAGCCCCGTGTTCGGCGCGAACAGCCACCCCACACCCAGCAGCACCAGCAGGAACTCCGCGCACTGGTACCAGATCCGTCGCACACGCCGCATCGCGCGAAGCTACTGCCGCCCCACGCCGACGGCACCCCGGATCACCTGGTCAGGTACCCCGCTTCACCAACGCCACCAGGTACCGGCACGGCACCGAGCCGGGGTTGGCGAACACGCAGTCCGCGGCCGGCCCCAGCTGCAGGCAGTCCCCGGCAGCCAGGTCGTGCACCTGGTGCCCCTCGTGGAACCGCAGCCGCCCGGCCAGCACCCAGATCTGCTGGTGCAGGAACGCATACGTGCCCGACGTCAACGGCACCTCCACGCCCGGCGGCAGCTCCACCTCCACCAGCTCCAGCGGACGACCGGCCGCGGGGGAGACCGACCGCCGCCGGTACCCGGTCTCCGGGTCCACCCACACCGGCTGCTCCGCCGCCCGCGCCAGCCTCCGCTCGTCACCCTCGGCCCGCGCGATCAGCTCCGACAACGTCAGGCCCAGCGCCGCCGACAGCTTCGCCAGCAACGCCGCCGTCGGCTGCACGTCACCCCGCTCGATCTTGCCGATCATCGCCCGGGACACCCCCGACCGGTCGGCGAGCGCCGCGGCCGAAAGACCTTGCGACGTCCGGGCGGCGTGCACCGTGGCCGCCAAGCGGGCAGTCAGGGGATCGGTCATAACGCTGGATACTATACGACCCGATGTGGCTACCATATGAGCCATGATCCGAGACGCCACCGCCCAGGACGCCGCCGCCTGCGCCGCCCTCTACGCCCCGTACGTCACCGACACCGCCGTCTCCTTCGAAACCGAACCACCCGACGCGGCCGAAATGGCCCGCCGCATCACCGGCGCCCACGCCTGGTTCGTCCTCGAGGACCAGGGGAGGGTCGCCGGCTACGCCTACGCCACCCGCTTCGCCGAACGCGCCGCCTACCGCTGGTCCTGCGAAACGAGCATCTACCTCGAACAAGGCCGCCGCCGCACCGGCGCCGGCCGCGCCCTCTACGAAGCCCTCTTCGAGCGGCTGCGCGAACGCGGCTTCTGCCGCGCCTTCGCCGGCATGACCCTGCCGAACGACGCCAGCGCCGGACTCCACCGCGCCCTCGGCTTCGAGCCCGCCGGCGTCTACCGCCGGGTCGGCTGGAAACACGGCGCCTGGCGCGACGTCGCCTGGGTCCAGAAGGACCTTCGCGCAACCGATGGTTGCACTTCAGCGCCCGGCGAGCTAACGTGACACGCAACCAAACGTTGCACAAGGAGCACCGCATGGAACACGGCAGCATCGAACGCGAAATCCACATCGACGCCCACCCCGACGTCGTCTTCGACGTCGTCAGCAGCCCCGAACACCTCCGCGAATGGTGGCCCGACGAAGCCGAATACCCCGTCGAACCCGGGGGAGCGGGACGCATCGGCTTCGGCGGCCACTGGGTCCAGTTCACCGTCGTCGACGCCGTCCCACCCAAGCACTTCTCCTTCCGCTGGACCCACGCCGAAGGGGAGACCGCCGCACCCGGCAACTCCTTCCTCGTCGTCTTCGAACTCGAACCCGACGGCACCGGCACCCGCCTGAAGATGACCGAAACCGGCTTCCGCGAACGCGGCTGGGACGAAGCCAAGATCGCCGCCGAACACGCCGACCACGTCTCCGGCTGGGACCAGTTCCTGCCCCGCCTGCCCGCCTACGCCGCCAAGGTCGGAGCCACCCCGTGAGCACCACCGTCGACGACGACCTCTGGTCCGCCATCGGCGACCCCACCCGCCGCCGCCTGCTCGACCTGCTCCTGAACCAGGGGAGCGCCACCGCGACCGGCCTCAGCGAACACCTCCCGGTCACCCGCCAAGCCGTCGCCAAGCACCTCGCCGTGCTCGACCGCGCCGGCCTCGTCCACGCCCACAGCGCCGGCCGCGAAAAACAGTTCCGCGTCGACGAAGACCAGCTCGCCCGCGCCGTCGCCCAGCTCGCCGATGTCGGCAACGCCTGGGACGCCCGGCTCCGCCGCATCAAGCACATCGCCGAAACCATCGAAAGGACCCGCTAGAAATGGACATCCTGCACCGGATCGGCGTCCACGACGCCACCCCGGACCAGGTCTACGACGCACTCACCACACTCGACGGCCTGTCCGGCTGGTGGACCGAGAAAACCGTGGGGGACACCGAACCCGGCGGCGTCATCGCCTTCCGCTTCATCCCGGGCGGGTTCGACATGAAGGTCCTCGAACTCGACCCCGGCAAGCTCGTCCGCTGGGAAGTCGTCGACGGGCCACCGGAGTGGCTCGGCACGACGATCCGCTGGGACCTCGAACAGCGCAACGACCACACGATCGTCCTGTTCAAGCACGAAGGCTGGCGCGAGGCCGGCGAGTTCATGCACCACTGCAGCACGAAGTGGGCGAGCTACCTGCTGAGCCTCAAGCAGCTCGTGGAGACCGGGGAGGGCGCCCCGAGCCCACGCGACGTCCAGATCAGCGACTGGCACTGACGTTACTTGACATAATGTACATTATCGGCACTTGGTGCCGTGCTGGACGGACGGCAGGGAGGGGCGCCGAACCCCGGGGTTGGAACCTTGTCCGGTTCGCGAGCGCGTCCGCTTCGCCAGGACGGCTCCTGTGGCGGTTTGACAGACCCCAGCCTGGCGGCCGGCCCCGATATGGGCTCTCAGAAGCCCGAGAGGATCCCCTGAGAGGCGCCGACCCGACACCCGGTCACCCGGCCTCAAAACGTCACGGTGACGAAATGAACTGAGGTTGTCCAGCCTTGGGACACGCTGTGCAGTGCGGTTCGTGGCGCCGATTCGTCGCCATGGGCCCCCAGGGTCAGGCTCGACCCCTCGCGTGCGCCGGTGTCGAACATGTGTGCGCATACCCCGCATGCGCGATGGAGGGGGCGCCTGAGGCCGCCGATACAGCCTCAGGAGGGTTCCGTGTCCCCCAAGGGGTAGCTCCTGGGTCATCCCGGCGTTTCATGCATAATGGCAATTATGCATGAAACGCCGGGTTCGGGCCCGGCCACGGAAACTCTCGGTGGTGTGCGGTACAAGATCCACATGAAGGTTTCCGAGGCCCAGCAAGCCTTCTTCGCCGCCCGCCGGCCGCGCAAGGACTCCCCGCACACCACCGACGCCTACCGCCGGGATCTCGCCGGCATCACCACTCTCCTGGTTTCGGAGGTCGGCCGCCCGGCCGAAGACCTCGAGGTCGCCGACCTCACCGGGCCGGCGCTGCGGGCGGCGTTCGGCGCGTTCGCGGACGGGCACGCGAAGAGCTCGGTGCTGCGGGCGTGGTCGACGTGGAACCAGTTCCTGACGTTCTGCGTGGCGGACAGGCTCTTGGCGGGCAATCCCATGGGTGCGGTGGCGCGGCCGCGGACGCCGGCGTTGACGCCGAAGCCGTTGCGGGGTGAGGAAACCCCGGAGCAGCTGCTGTCGGCGGCGGCCGCGGGGTCGCGGCGCGCGCGGGATCCGTGGCCGGAGCGGGACGTGCTGGTGATCGCGCTGGGGCTGGTGGCGGGGTTGCGGGCGGCGGAGATGCGGGCGTTGACGTCGCGGTCGCTGGTGGGGCGCGCGGGTGAGCTGCGGTTGCACGTGAAGGGGAAGGGCAGCCGGGATCGGTCGATTCCGGTGCAGCCGGTGCTGGCGGAGCTGATCGAGCGGTATCGGGAGTCGTGCCGGGTGCGGTTTCCGAACGTGCGGTTCTCCCCTGGTTCGCCGTTGCTGCTGGATCGGGCGGGTGAGCCGATTGGGCGGGGTGCGCTGGAGTACCTGGTGAAGTCGTGTTATCGGGGTGCGGGGTTGCACGACCGGGTGCCGGTGGGGGCGAATCTGCACGCGTTGCGGCACACGTTCGCGACGCGGTTGGCGGAGGACGGGGCGACGGCGTCGGAGATCATGGCGTTGCTGGGGCACGCGAGCTTGGCGACGAGCCAGAACTACATCGAGGCGACGGGCCGCGAGCAGCGTGCGGCGGCGGCGAGCAACCGGACGTACCGGGCGCTTGATGGGTTGGGTTGAGCCGGTTCAGCGGAGTTGTTCGAGGTCTTTGGCGGCTCGGGCGATTTCTTCGGCGAGGCCGCGGAGTTCGCGGGCGTCGGCGCCGTCGTCGGCGGCGGTGACGATGTCTTCGGCGGCGCAGCGGAGCTGGAAGAGGCGGTCCTGGAGGGCGGCGATCTCGGTGTCGGAGAGGACGACGGCGTCTTCGGGGAGGCCGCTGCGCTGGAGGGCGGTGCGGCGTTCGTAGGCGCGCTGGCGGCAGGATTGGCCGCAGTAGCGCCGGCGGCGGCCGACGTTGCCGCCTTCGGGGAGGCGTCGTCCGCACCAGCCGCAGTGCTTGGGGGCGCCTCGGCGGGCCGGGGCGAGGTCGATCGTGGTCGGCTGGGTCAGTTCGGCGGTTTCCCTCACCCGGGAGACCCTAGCTGGCCACTGTTTGCTCATGCCGGGGTCATGGCGGAAGTGCACACTTGAGGGATGCACGCGTCGTTCCCGTACCTGGCCGATCCGCTCCCCCGTGCTTTCGCCCATCGGGGGTGGCACCTGGGTGAGCTGGCGGGGCTGGAGAACTCGTTGCCGGCGTTCAAGCGGGCGTGTGCGGAGGGGTACCGGTACCTCGAGACGGATGTGCACGCGACGGCGGACGGTGTGGTGGTGGTGCACCACGATGCGAACCTGGATCGGACGACGGACGGGACGGGGCCGATCGCGGCGCAGACGTGGGATCAGCTCAAGCGGGTGAAGGTGGCCGGGAAGGTGCCGCTGTCGCGGTTGGAGGACGTTCTGGAGGAGCTGCCGGACGCGCGGTTCAACGTGGATGTGAAGGCGGATCGGGCGGTGGAGCCGTTCGTGCGGGTGCTGGAGCGGACGAAGGCGTTCGATCGGGTGGCGGGGGCGGCGTTTTCGGACGCGCGGCTGGTGCGGTTGCGGAGGCTGGCGGGGCCGCGGCTGGTGACGGCGATGGGGCCGCGGTCGGCGTTCGCGTTGTGGGTGCGGGGGCGGTTGCCGTTGCTGCCGCTGGGGTGGCTGGTGCTGGGGGCGATGGCGCAGGTGCCGGTGCGGCAGGGGGCGTTGCGGGTGGTGGACAAGGCGTTCCTGGCGATGGCCGGGCGTTCGGGTATCGAGGTGCACACGTGGACGATCGACGATCCGGTGGAGATGCGGATGTTGCTGGACCTGGGGGTGCACGGGATCGTGACGGATCGGCCGGATCTGCTGCGTGAGGTGTTGATCGAGCGGGGTGCTTGGCGGCGGTCCCAGGAGCTGTGAGTGGTCAGCGGGGTGGTTTGCCGGTCCAGGCGGCTTCCCAGGTCTTGGGGCCGAGGAGGCCGCTGTCCTTGATGCCGTTGGCGCGTTGGAGGTCGAGGACGGCGGTGCGGGTCTTTTCGAGGTAGCAGCCGGTGCCGGCGAAGCCGTAGCCGAAGGCGTTCATGCGGAGCTGGAAGGTTTTGAGGGCGTCGGCGCAGTCGCCGTAGCGGTAGACGACGCCGGGCCAGGCGGGTTTGGGGCCGCCGGGGCCCGGGGGTGGGGCGGGCAGTCCTCCCCCGCCGATGTAGGCGGATTCGGTGTAGGTGGGGACGCGTTTGCTGCGGGCGTCGGCGTCGGCGGTGAGTTTGAGCATGCCGGCGCACTGCCAGGGTTGCCAGCCGCGCATGCGGTAGAGGTAGAGGGCGCGGTAGTCCTGTTCGGCGGGGCTGGCCTGGTCGGGGCGGCCTTGTCCGCCGACGCTGCGCCAGGTGGGCAGGTCGAACTGGTAGGCGCCGTAGTAGCCGTTGCCGGTGTTGGTGGCGTAGCGGCCGCTGGATTCGCACATGCGGAGCTTGGCCCAGGCGCTCGACGCGGGGTCGGCGGTCGCGGTGGCGGGGGTGAGCAGCGGCAGACCCATGGCGGCGAAGGCGAGGAGCAGCAGTCTCGCCACGGTGCGTCGGCGGTTCTGGATCATGGGTGCACAGTAGGAGCGTGTCCCAGTGACCACAACAGACACGATAGGCGCTTCAGTCTCACATGAAACAGCGTTCACCTTTGTCTGCGACACGCGGTGTGGGGCGAACCGGGTGTCGCTGGAGGGTGGTGGGTGATCACGAAGCGACAAACCGGACACGGTTTCGGTGGCGTGGTCATCGGGGGGCCGTCTCCCCCGTAGTCTCCGCGCTGACCTGGAAGTTCTTGAGGCGAAGGAGCCGTGGATGACGCTGGCCGGGACGCGCTCGACCAAGCGCGAACGCTGGGGCTGGTATTTCTACGACTGGGCGAATTCGCCGTTTTATTCGTCGACGACGACGGTGTTCGGAGCGCTGTCGATGAGCCCGATCGCGGCGGCGGACGCGAAGGCGAACATCACCCTTAACGGGGACCGCGCGTGCCTCGACGGGGCGGGTCGGCCGGACACGTTGAACAACTGCGACGTGACGTTGCTCGGGCTGCACTTCCCGGCCGGTTCGGTGTGGGGGTACCTGCTGTCGGTGGCGACGGTCGTGCAGGTGCTGGTGCTGCCGATCGCGGGCGCGGTGGCCGATCGCAGCCACAACAAGCGGCGGATCCTGGGCGGGTTCGCGTTCCTGGGTGCGGCGGCCGCGGCGGGCATGTTCTTCCTGACCGGTTCGGACTGGCAGCTGGGTGCGGCGCTGTTCATCGTGGCGAACATCGGTTACGGGGGTTCGCTGGTCGTCTACTACTCGTTCCTGGCCGACATCGGCGGGCCGGACGAGCGGGACGGTATTTCGGCGCGGGGCTGGGCGTTCGGGTACCTGGGTGGCGGGCTGGCGCTGGCGTTGCAGCTGGGGTTCTACCTGAAGCACGACGTGTTCGGGGTGGACCAGGACCTGGCGGTGCAGATCTGCTTCCTGACGTCGGGGCTGTGGTGGGCGGCGTTCACCTTCCCGGCGGTGCGGCGGCTCCCCCGGCGGCACGTGCCGGTCGACGTGGCGCCGGGGCGTTCGGTGGTGCGGGCGGGGTTCACGGAGCTGCGGCAGACGCTGGTGGCGGCGAAGGCGTACCCGTTGACGCTGGCGTTCCTGGGCAGCTACCTGGTCTTCACCGATGGGATCAACACGGTGGTGACGGTGTCGGCGCAGTACGGCAAGGACGAGCTGGGGTTCGGCAACGAGGTGCTGATCGTCACGATCCTGGTGATCCAGTTCGTGGCGTACGTGGGTGGCACGCTGCACGGGCTGGTGGCGCGGCGGATCGGGGCGAAGCGGACGATCCTGGTCAGCTTGGCGGTGTGGATCGCGGTGCTGGCGGGGGCGTACTTCGTGCAGCCGCGGCAGATGGTGCAGTTCCTGGCGGTGGCGGTGGGGATCGGGTTGGTGCTGGGTGGGACGAACGCGTTGTCGCGGTCGTTGTTCAGCCAGATGATCCCGGCGGGCAAGGACGCGCAGTACTACTCGCTGTACGTCGTGGGTGAGCGTGGGACGTCGTGGCTGGGGCCGTTGGTGTTCGCCGGGGTCGGGCAGGCGACGGGGTCGTTCCGGCTGGCCATCGTGGCGCTGGTGGTGTTCTTCGCGGCGGGGTTGGTGCTGGTGTGGCTGGTGCCGGTGCGGCGGGCGATCGTGGCGGCGGGCAACCGTCCGCCGGAGGTTCTGTGACCACCGATAGGGTCGGGCGTCGTGACCTTGATCGACGACGCCGCCGGCCCTGATCCCACCGATGCCCTGTCTTCGGTTCCCGCGGCGGGTTCGCGCCGCGGGACGCCGCCGGTGGGCAGGCTGAAGTTCTGCTACGGGCCGATGGACTGCGGGAAGTCGACCCTGGCGCTGCAGATCGACCACAACCACGCGCGGCAGGGTCGCCGGGGTCTGGTGCTGGTGCGTCACGACCGGTCGGGTGCGCCGCAGATCTCCAGCCGGATCGGGCTGACGCGGCAGGCGGTGGAGGTCGGTGAGGACACCGACGTGCGTGACCTGGTGCGGCAGGAGTGGGCGCGGGGGCAGCACGTGGACTACATCGTGGTGGACGAGGCGCAGTTCCTCTCCCCCGGGCAGGTCGACCAGCTGGCGGAGCTGGCCGACGAGGTGGAGATCGACGTGTACTGCTTCGGGATCGCGACGGACTTCCGGAGCCGGTTGTTCCCGGGGGCCGCTCGTCTGTTCGAACTCGCGGACGAGCTGCAGCCGGTTCAGGTGGAGGTGCTGTGCTGGTGCGGGCTGCCGGGGCGGTTCAACGCGCGGGTGGTCGATGGTGAGGTCGTGCGCGAGGGCGATACCGTCGTCGTGGCAGATACCGAACAATCCGTAGTTGAAACTTCAGCTTCAGCACGTTTTGAGGCCGAATTCGCTACGGTGCGTTATCAGGTATTGTGTCGCCGCCACTTTCGATCGGGTGACCTGGGTGCAGTTACCGCCCATCACGGTCAGTTACGGTTGACCTGAGCGAGACGCGGGTAGCCCATCCGGGGGATATCAGCACTAAGAAGGCCGTATTGACGTCACGCCGGAGCGCGAAACGCCTCCTACTAGTGGAAGCTGATGCAGGCGGGTGACGCAGCTCATCGTGAGCAACGACATGGCGGCCCGGGAATCCTCCGGGGCCGTGCGTCGTTGCATAGGGTGAGCAACACCCTGGCTCCACCCCGGAGCTGACTGAAAGGACCCCCATCATGGCCGACCGTGTTCTTCGTGGAAGCCGGCTGGGAGCGGTCAGCTACGAGACCGACCGCAACCACGACCTCGCCCCACGCCGCACCGTGCGCTACGCCTGCCCGAAGAACCACGAGTTCGAGGTGCCGTTCTCCGACGACGCCGAGATCCCGACGGTCTGGGAGTGCCGCCTGCACGGGAGCGAATCGGAGATCGTCGATGGCGGGCAGCCCGAGCAGAAGAAGGTCAAGCCGCCGCGCACCCACTGGGACATGCTGCTCGAGCGGCGCACGATCCCGGAGCTCGAGGATCTGCTGAACGAACGTCTCGCCGAGCTGAAGGGCCGCCGCACCTCCCGGTCGGCATGACCCTGTCGGGCTCGGCCTTGTAGCCAAGCTCCCACCACAACGGAAAGGCCCCCGCGACCTCCCCCCGCGGGGGCCTTTCGCTTGCCCGCACCCCGCGGATGCCCCCAATGTGGCGTTGGTTGCTCCATCCATGCCCCCGCCACCACCCTCAACGGAGGCGCTCCGCGCCGCAGTGCCGATTCAATGCACCCAATGTGGCGTTCGGTGCGTCAGATGCACCCAACGCCACATTGGGGTGCTTGGGGCCGAGCGTTCCGGTGCGGATCAGGTCGTGCGGAAGGGGCCGTGCAGGGCGGCCCACTGCAGGAGCATGATCGTCTTGGCGTCCGCGATCTCGCCCGTCCCGATCATCTCCAGAGCCTTGGCGAACGGCAGCTCGAGCACCTCGATGTCCTCCCCCTCCTCCGCGAGCCCGCCGCCGGCGCCCCGGTCGGCTGGGTCGTACGGTGCCGCGTAGCAGTGCAGCCGCTCGGTCACCGAGCCCGGGCTCGTGTACACGTCGAACACGTGCTCCAGCGTGCCGATGCGCACGCCCGTCTCCTCCTCGGCCTCGCGCCGGATCGCCGTCTCGGGGTCGTCGGCGTCCAGGAGGCCGGCGGCCGTCTCGACGAACATGCCGTCCGGGTGGTCGTTGACGTACACCGGGTAGCGGAACTGGCGGGTCAGCAGGACCGTGCCGCCCTCGACGTCGTAGAGCAGCACCGTCGCCCCGTTGCCGCGGTCGTAGGTCTCGCGCTGCTCGGTCGTCCAGCGGCCGTCGTTGTGCCGGTAGTCGAACGTCGTGCGGCGCAGCACGTACCAGGCCGACGACAGCAGCTCCACGTTGGTGACCCGGACGCGCGGGTTGCGGGACAGGCTTGTCGAAGTGGTCATGCCCCGACCATAATGTGCAGAACTCGGCAAGAACAAGGAGGACCGTGCATGCTGGTCGGGGAACGCCGTGAACTGCTGCTCGCCCGGCTCGCCGCCGACGGCAAGGTCCTGGCCAAGGACGTCGCCGCCGAACTCGGCGTCTCCGAGGACAGCATCCGCCGCGACCTGCGCGACCTCGCCGCCGCCGGGCTCTGCCAGCGCGTCTACGGCGGTGCGCTGCCCGTCTCCCCCGCCGTCGCCGACTACGCGAGCCGGACGACCATCGCCCCAGACGGCAAGGCGCGGGTCGCCGCGGCCGCCGCCGCGCTCGTCCGGCCCGGCTCGACCGTCATCCTCGACGGCGGCACCACCACCCTCGCCGTCGCGAACGCCCTCCCGGAAGACCTCGAGGCCACCGTCGTCACCCACAGCCCGACCGTCGCGGTCGCCCTGCTCGGCCACCGCGGCATCGAGGTGTTCCTGCTGGGCGGGCGGCTGTTCCGGCACTCCGCCGTCACCTGCGGCGCGGCCGCCGCCGAAGCCGCCCAGGCGATCAGCGCCGACGTCTTCCTACTCGGCGTCACCGGCGTCCACCCCGAAGCCGGCCTGACCACCGGCGACGCCGACGAAGCCGCGATGAAACGGACACTGGCCCGGCGCGCGGCCGACACCTACGTGCTGGCCAGCGCCGAGAAGCTCGGCGCGGCCTCGCGGTTCACCGTGCTGCCCTTCGCCGACGTCGCCGGGATCGTCACCGACGCCGACGACCAGAACGTGCAGAAACTTGCAAGTCAGGGTGTGGCGATCCTTCCGGCGTGACCTCGGCGTACCACTCGCGCCCGGCCACCAGCCCGAAGACCGGCGCCGGCAGCCACACGAGCACCCGCAGGACCCCCGCGAGCCGGCCGCCGCCGCGCACGTCCGACACGTGGGCGGCCAGCGCCGCCTGCTTGCGCGCGGCGAACCGCCGCACGTCGAACCGGTGGGTGATGGCCGAGGCCGGGCTGTAGGCGCGGCCGAGGGCCTCGGTGTCGTACCGGAACGGGATGCGCAGCGCGCGGATCAGCCGGACGAACCGCACGACGACGTCCCGCGGGATCGTCGCCTCCAGCAGCCGTGTCCCGGTCAGCCGGGCCGCGCGGCGGGCGACCTCGTGCACCTTGACGTGGTCGGGGTGGCCGTAGCCGCCGTTCGGGTCGTAACCCAGCAGCAGGTCGGCGCGCTCCTGGTGCAGGATCGTCGCGAGCCGGTGGGCGGCCTCCTCGGTGTCCGCGCGGACGAACCGCTGCCGCCCCGGCGGATCGGGGTACACGACGGGCCCGTGCCCGCTCTCGGCGTAGCCCAGGTGCACGACCCGGTGCACGCCGAGGATCGCCGCCGCGGCCGTCAGCTCCCGCCACCGTTGCGTCGGGCACTCGGCGTTCATGCCGTCGGTGGCCACGACGACCACCACCCGGTGCCCGTCGGCCGCGGCGCGGGCCAGCGTGCCGCCGCTGAGCAGGACGGGGTCGTCGGCGTGCGCGTGGAAGGCCACGATGGTCGTCACCGGCCCCATCATGGCCCAGAACGGGCGAAAACGGCTCAGGCGCGCTTGAACAGCTTCCGCACCTGGTGCCAGCGACGCTCGGCGCCCCACTTCGCGACCCGCAGGAACGCCTCGCGGATGATCGAGCCGCTCATCTTCGACTCGCCGATCTCGCGCTCGGTGAACGTGATCGGGACCTCGACGATCTCGAAGCCGGCGTCGGCCGTGCGGATCGTCAGGTCGATCTGGAAGCAGTAGCCGTGCGAGTTGACCTCGTCCAGCGCCAGCTTCTCCAGCACCGGACGCCGGTAGGCGCGGAAGCCCGCGGTGATGTCGCGGGTCCGCATGCCCAGCGCGATCTGCGAGTAGAGGTTGGCGCCGCGGGAGAGAACCTGGCGGTTGAGCGGCCAGTTCACCACCGCCCCGCCCGGCACGTACCGCGAGCCGATCGCCAGGTCGGCGTCGCCGACGGCGTCGAGCAGGCGGGGCAGGTCCTCGGGGGCGTGCGAGCCGTCGGCGTCCATCTCGACGATGGTGTTGTACTCCCGCGCGAGACCCCAGCGGAACCCGGCGATGTAGGCGGCGCCCAGGCCGGCCTTCTCGGTGCGGTGCAGCACGTGGACGTGGTCGTTGGCCGCCGCGCGCTCGTCGGCCAGCTCGCCGGTGCCGTCGGGGCTGCCGTCGTCGACCACGAGCACGTGCACGTCCGGGAGTGCCTTGTGCAGGCGGTCCAGGATGGGGCCGAGGTTCTCCCGCTCGTTGTAGGTCGGGATCACCACCAGCACCGGCTCGATTTCCCGGGCCCCCCGCGGCGCCTGCGACATCCGTGCTCCTCCGATATCCGCGGCGGTCAGTCCGCCGCTTCCCCTGCTGCCGTGCCGGCGCTGCCGCGCCGGGTGCGAAAACGGAGTACGAGCCCACCGGCCACCCCGGCGATCGCCAGAGCCAGCAGCCCGTACTCCGTCCACGCACCTAGTTGATCCGACAGCGTAGTCTGCGTCCGCAGCGGGACGCGCCCGACCAGGGAATCCGCCGTGAAAAGGCCCGTTGAGCTGGTCACCGTCCCGTCGGGCGCGACGATCGCGCTCACCCCGGAGACCGCCGAGACCACGACGGCGCGGCCGTGCTCGACCGCCCGCAGCCGGGACATCGCCAGCTGCTGCACGCTCATCTCGCTCTCGCCGTACCAGGCGTTGTTGGTCGGCACCACGAGCAGCTCGGCGCCGTCGCGCACGGCGTCGCGGGCCGGGTAGTCGAACGCCGCTTCGTAGCAGACGAACACGCCGATCTTCGTGCCCGCGGCGGTCATGGTCTGGTTCGCGCCGTCACCGGGGACCATGTCCACGGTTTCGGAGTCGAGGAACGGGGTGACCAGCTCGGCGACCTTGCGGGCCGGGACGTACTCGCCGAAGGGCACCAGCTGCTGCTTGGCGTATCGCGGGCCGGGCCCGGTGCGGGGATCCCAGTCGATGACGGAGTTCTGCAGGTGCCCGTCGGGCAGCTGGTAGATCGCGCCGATCAGGGCCGGGACGCCGAAGGCGGCGACGAGCTGGTCGACCTGCGGGTCGGGGCCGGTGACGGTGGTGGCGCTCTCGGGCCACACGACCAGGTCCGGCTTGGGGACCTTCCCGGCCTGGACGTCCGCGAGCAGCCGCCGGCTCTCGGCGAGGGTGTTGTCGCGCAGCACGGTCCGCTGCCCCTGCAGCGCGAGCCCGATGTCCGGGGCGTTGCCCTGGACGGTCGCGACGGTGCGTTCGCCGTCCTGCGCGCCGGTCCCGATCGCCGGCCACAGCGCCAGGCCGGCGACGACGGGCAGCAGTGTGCCGAGGGCGGCGAAGACGGCGGGCCGGGTGAGCTTGCGCGCGTCCCGCAGCCGGGCGGCGAGGGCGGCCAGGCAGAAGCCGGTGAGCACGACTGCCAGCCCGACCAGCGGGGCGCCGCCGATCGAGGCCAGCGGCAGGAACGCGCCCTCGGGCTGGCTGAAGGCGACCCGGCCCCACGGGAAGCCGCCGAAGGGGAACCACGCGCGCGGGGTTTCCAGCGCGATGAACACCAGCGCGCCCCACAGCGGCGCGGCCGGCAGCCGGGACACCAGCGTGATCAGGCCGCCGGCCAGGCCGTGGTAGAGCGCCAGGGCGAACGACAGGCCCAGCCACGGCCACGGGCCGAAGTCCGGGCCCAGGAAGTCCAGCAGCCAGGTCAGCAGCGGCAGGAAGAACACGAACCCGAACGCGAAGCCGTAGCCGAACCCGGCCCGGAAGCGACGTCCGCGCAGCACCAGGGCCAGCCCGGCGAAGGCGAGCGGCGCGAGCCACCACAGCGGACGCGGCGCGAAGCTGAGGTAGAAAGCGAACCCGGACGCGCACGCGGCGACCAGCCGGAGGAGCCACGCGCGGGGGAAACGCCGGGTGCGCGCGGGTTGGTGCGGGGCGCCCGGTTCGGGGTCCGCCACGGTGACTGCCACGGCTGACAACTCTAGGTGATGGCGTCGTGGAGGACTTCACCCGCGCGGACCGTGCGCAGGCAACGCGGCAGCTCGGCGCCCGGTTCGAGCCGGGGCAGCGGCGGCACGCCGGCCCGCGGATCGGTGGACCAGCGCTGCACGCGGCTGTCCGGGGTGGCCACGACGAGGTCGGTGGCGTCCCAGATCGCGTAGTGCGCGGGCGCGCCCGGCACGAGGCTGCCGGTGACGCCGTCGTTGACACCCGCGGCGCGGTGCCCGGCGCGGGTGTGGGCGGTGAACGCCGCCCGCGGGGACAGGCCCGCGCCCGGCGTCCGGTGGTAGGCCGCGGCGCGGACGGCGGCCCACGGGTCGAGCGGGGTCACCGGCGCGTCGGAGCCGAAGGCGAGCAGGACGCCTTCGGCAGCCAGCGCCGAGAATGGGTTGAGCCCGGCCGCGCGGTCCACGCCGAGGCGTTCGGCGTACATGCCTTCCGGGCCGCCCCAGAGCGCGTCGAACAGCGGCTGCACCGAGGCGACCACGCCCCAGCCGGCCAGCTGCCTGGCCTGCTCGGCGGTGACCATCTCCAGGTGCTCGAGCCGGTGGTGGCGGGCGGCCAGCGCGCGCTGCCCGACCTCCTTCTCCGCCAGCCGGAAGCCTTCGACGACCTCCGCGACGGCGGCGTCGCCGATGACGTGGAAGCCGGCCTGCAACCCGGCTTCGGTGCAGGCGGCCAGGTGCCCGGCGATGCGGTGGGCGTCGAGGTAGCGCGTCCCCTGGCCCGGGTGATCGGCATACGGCTCACTGAGCGCGGCGGTGTGGGAGCCGAGGGCGCCGTCGACGAACAGGTCGCCGGCCAGGCCGCGGACGCCCAGCTCGCGGGCGGTTTCCACGGCGTCGAGCTCGCCCCAGTAGCCGACGACCTCGGGGGTGCCCGCCCCGGCGAGGGCGAGGAGGGCGGCGAGGTCGTCGCGGCCGGAGATGTCGGGGCCGGCGCATTCGTGGACGCTCACGATGCCTTGGCGCGCGGCCTCGGCGAGGAACGCCCGCTGGGCGCGTTCGCGCTGCTCGGGCGTGATGGCGGCGCGCACGGCCGCGCGGACGACGTGGTGGGCGGCGCGGGTCAGCGGGCCGTCGGGCGACCAGCCGTCGGCGCCGCGGGCCGGTTCGGCCAGCGCGGTGGAGACCAGCGCGGAGTGGACGTCGATCCGGCTGAGGTAGACGGGCGCCCCGCCGGCGGCGGCGTCGAGCTCGGCGCGGCTGGGCAGGCGCGGGTCGGCCCAGGTGGTCTCGTCCCAGCCGTGGGCGAGCAGGACCTGGCCGGGGGTGACGGCCTCGCGCACGCGGGCCAGCAGGTCGGCGCCGCTGCGGACGCCGGTGAGGTCGAGGCCGGTCAGGTGCAGGCCGGTGGCGGTGGCGTGGACGTGCGCGTCGACGAACGCGGGCGCGACGAAGGCGCCGTGGAGGTCGATTTCTTCGGCGCCGGGGTGCAGGGCGCGGGCCGGGGCGTCCTGCCCGACCCAGACCACGGTGCCGCCGGTGACGGCCATCGCCGTGGCGTCCGGGCCGGCGGGGGTGTAGATGCGCCCGCCGAGCAGGAGCGTCGTGTGTTCGTCCGTCACGCCCCTGAGTCTGCCCCCTACGTCCACGTGGGGGACGACGACCCGGCAGGCAGGAAGATTTACTCTGCGAGAACGTTATGACAGGATATTTTAACGCGTTCCCGACGACTAGGAGTACAAGTGACTGCGATCCAGGAACCTGTGACGCCTGCCGCCGCCTTCGACCAGCCCTACGAGTACGCCCGCGCCGAGCTGGTGGAACCCGACTGGCGCCGCTTTCCTGGCTGGCACGACGTGACCGAGGCCGAGTGGCGTGACGCGCAGTGGCAGCGGGTGCACTGCGTCCGCAACGTCAAGCAGCTGCGCGCGCTGATGGGCGACCTGCTGGAGGAGCGCTTCTACGACGACCTGCTCGCCGACCAGCGCGAGATGGCGACGATGTCGATGCTGCTGCCCCCGCAGATGCTCAACACGATGGCCCCCACGGCGGGCACCGACCCGGCCAAGGTGACCGAGGCGTTCTACGCCGACCCGATCCGCCGCTACATGCTCCCGGTGCGCTCCGACCGCGACCCGGTCTGGGCGAGCCACCCGCACTCCGAACGCGACTCCCTGCACGAGGCCGAGATGTGGGTGGTGGAGGGGCTCACCCACCGCTACCCGACGAAGGTGCTGGCCGAGATGATCTCGACCTGCCCCCAGTACTGCGGCCACTGCACCCGCATGGACCTGGTCGGCAACTCGACGGAGACGGTGGAGAAGCACAAGCTGACGCTCAAGCCGGTCGACCGCCAGGACGCGATGATCGCCTACCTGAAGAAGACCCCGGGCGTCCGCGACGTGGTCGTCTCGGGCGGCGACGTGGCCAACGTGCCGTGGCCGCAGCTGGAGTCGTTCCTGATGCGCCTGATGGACATCGACACGGTCCGCGACATCCGCCTGGCGACGAAGGCCCTGGCGGCGCTCCCCCAGCACTGGCTCCAGCCGAAGGTGGTGGAGGGCCTGGAGCGCGTCGCGGTGACGGCCCAGCGGCGCGGGGTCAACCTGGCGATCCACACGCACGTCAACCACGCCCAGTCGGTGACGCCCCTGGTGGCCGAGGCCGCCCAGACGGCACTGAACGTCGGGGTCCGGGACGTGCGCAACCAGGGCGTGCTGATGCGCGGGGTGAACGCGACACCGGCGGCGCTGCTGGACCTTTGCTTTGCGCTGCAAGGGGAAGCGAACATCCTGCCGTACTACTTCTACATGTGCGACATGATCCCGAACGCCGAGCACTGGCGGGTCGCGGTGTGGGAGGCACAGGAGCTGCAGCACGCGATCATGGGGTACCTGCCGGGGTATGCGACGCCGCGGATCGTGTGTGACGTGCCGTATGTCGGGAAGAGGTGGGTGCACCAGCTGGCCGAGTACGACCGGGAGCTGGGGATCTCGTACTGGACCAAGAACTACCGGACGGGCATCGAGCTGGAGGACCCGGAAGCCCTGCAGCGTCGGTACCCGTACTACGACCCGATTTCGACCCTGCCCGAAGCCGGCCAGACCTGGTGGGCGAACCGGGCCGGCTGACGTCGACGCGTCACCGTCCAAGACGCGTGCCGAAGGGATGCTGCGGGGCCTGGCCCGGGCCCCGTGGCGCCCCTTCGGCCGTAACACTGCCGTGGCGCTGTTGAGCCAGCTGTTCCCGGCCGGCACCCGGATGACCGCCGAGTCGAACGTCCTCAAGTGTCGAGCAGGATGTGCCGCAGGATGCGGGCCAGGTGGTCGGTGAGCGCGGCCGCGGACAGCTCGGCGAGCGGCCCGGTCCGGGCGATGTACCGGTTGACCGTCACGCCGATCAGCTGCGCCCCGAGCATCGCGACGCGGACGGCGATGTCCTCGACGTCGACGACTTCGCGATACGCCCGGATGCTGCTCTCCTCCATCGCGCTGTACAGCTTCGCCGCGGCCTGCTGATCCGAAGCGATGCTGCGCAGCAGGACCACGAGCGGATCGGTGGCGGCGCCGTTCTCCATCCGCTCGACGTAGGCGTGCGCGACGCGCTCGGGTAGCGTGCCCGGGTCGCCGTCGATCACCGCGTCGAGCTCCCGGTGCCCCGGCACCGCGGCGAGGAACAGCTGTTCCTTCGACCCGAACTGCCGCAGGACCAGGCCGTGGGTGACGCCGGCGCGCGACGCGATTTCCCGGACCGTCGCCCGGGCGAACCCACGTTCGCCGAAGCAGCTGCGGGCGGCGTCCAGGACGGCCTGGCGATGCCCTTCGGGGTCACGGCGGTGCGGACGTCGGGTCATGCCGGCCAATTTACCAAGTGGTCAGCAAGGCCTCTATGCTCCTTAATGACCAACTGGTCAACAGGACGGAGACCCTCCATGAGCACCACGATGATCATCGGCGGCACCGACGGGCTCGGCCGCTTCATCGCCGAGCGGCACGCGGACCGGGGCGGCACGGTGGTGGTCGCCGGCCGCGACGCGGGCCGCGCGGAGGCCGTCGCGAAGGAGATCGGCCCCACCGTGACCGGCCTCGGCCTCGACCTCGCCCGCCCGGAGACCATCGCCGCCTCGGCCGCTCACGTCCCGCCCCTCGACCACCTGGTGATCACCGCCAGCCACCAGCGCCCGAACACACTGCAGGACTTCGACATCGCCGCGGCGATCACCGCGGTGACCACCAAGCTGGTCGGCTACACCGAAGCCGTCCGGGTGCTGAGAGAGCATTTCACGCCGGAGGCGTCGGTCGTCCTCTTCGGCGGCCTGGCCAAGGAACGGCCCTACCCGGGCTCCACAGTCGTCACCACCTTCAACAGCGCCGTCACCGGCCTGGTGAAGACTCTGGCCGTCGAGCTCGCGCCGCACCGGGTCAACGCCCTGCACCCGGGCCTGGTGGGCGACAGCCCCCGGTGGCGCGACGCCGACCTGGGGACGCAGGCCGGGCGCACCCCGATCGGGCGCCTGGTCACCATGGCGGAGATCGCCGACGCCACAGACTTCCTGCTCCGCAACGGCGGGATGAACGGGCACGACCTGTTCGTCGACGGCGGCTTCCTCACCCGCTGACCGGGGTCGGCATCACGGGCGCTCCGGGTCAAGCGCCGCCTACCCGTCCAACGGGACCTCGGCGGCTGGGACCGGTGCGGCGAGGTCGAGGGCGGTGAACAGACGGTGGGTTTGGCACAGGTGGCAGCTGCCGGGATGATGGGCGGGCTGGACGCGCCGATCATCCCGGGGGTGGCCGCCTGTGCGAGCGTGTGTTGTCGGGGCGGGACCTGGGGGAATCGTCACCGCCAAGGTCTTGTTGGAACACGGCTTCGACGTCACGGTCTTCGACAAGTACCAGCGGGTCGGCGGGATCTGGTCACCGGGTGGCTGCTACGACGGGCTGGCCAACCAGTCCGCACTCCGCATCTTCGAGTTCGCGGACCTGCCCAACCGCCTGCACTTCGCCGGCGCCGTGGACACCCAGCGCTATCTGGAGGACTACGCCGAAACCTTCGGCGTGCTGGATCGCCTCCAACCGGGCACCGAGGTGATCTCCATCCGGCCGGTGGACGGGCCCGGACGGGTGGGCGCCTCCGGCTGGTCGGTCGGCACCCGGGCCGCCGGGGACGAGGCGGCGCAGGTTCGTCGCGAAACGTTCGACTACGTCGTGGTCGCCAGCGGGGCCCATCATCACGCCCGGCTGCCCGACCTGCCCGGACGTGAGTTGTTCGGCGGAACCGTGCTGCACTCCAACGAGGTGCGGGCCGGGACGTTCGCCGGCCGGCGGGTGGTCGTCGTGGGCGGCGGCAAGTCCGCACTGGACCTCGTCACCCGCGCCGGGCGCGAGGCAGCCTCGGCCACGATCGTGCAGCGCAAGGTGAACTGGATGGTCCCCGAACGGTTCCTGCTCGGTCTGGTCGGCTACAAGTGGATCCTGTTCACCCGGTTCGGTGAGGCGCTGCTGCCTCGTTACCACGACCCGGCCTGCGTCCGCCCGATCGACCGCGCCAACGACCGGGTCAAGCGAGCTCTGTGGTGGCTCATCACCCGCGACACGCTGATTTCCACGGGGCTGCACCGGCTGCCGAAGGAGCTGCGGCCCGCTCACCCGCTCCCCTTCCACCTGGCACACGCCGGAGTGATGCCACGCGGCTACGTACGGGCCGTCCGTCGCGGCCTGATCGCCGCCAAGGTCAGCGCTGTCGAGGCGTACACCGGCCAGGGGCTGCGCTTGGCGACCGGCGAGGAAGTGGCGGCGGATGTCGTCGTGTTCGCCACCGGCCACCACAAGATCTTCCCGTTCCTGGATCCGGATGTGCAGGTACACGATCCCGCCGGGCGGATACGCCTCTACCGGGGCATCGTGCCACCCGGCGCCGACCGGCTGGGATTCGTCGGATTCCGGCAGGTCTTCAACAACATCATGGGCTTGGAGCTCACCGCGCACTGGCTGGCCCGTCACTTCCGGTCGGCACTGCGCACCTCCCCGGGCGAGCAGGAGATGCAGCGGGGCGTCGACGCTCGCCTGGCCTGGCAGGAGCGGGTGCTTCCGGGCTCCGGTGGCTACGACTTCGGCCCCTACGACATCCACTGCGCGGACGAACTCATGCACGACATGGGTCTACCGTCCCGCCGCGCCGGCAACCTGTTGGCCGAATACCTGCTTCCCGGCGGACTCGCACATCGCTATGCGGGCCTGACCAGCTCGAATTCCGCGACTCGGAAGCAGGACACGTCACGGAACGGGTCTGTCTCGTGAGCGGCCCGGTCGTGCGGGACTACGCCGGGTTCTCCGCGACGGCGAGGTAGTCCGTGTAGATCTGCGGCGAGCCGGAGAACGAGGCCAGCCGCTTCCACTCCTCGTACATCTGCTTGGTGTCGCGGTGGGCAGCCGCGAACTCCGCAGCCTCCCCGGTGGCGATGTCGGGCTCGGGATAGAACACGTCCAGCGCGTCCAGGCTCGCGATCTCCATCATCATCACGTACTGGTCGAGGCGATTGCCCCGCTCACCCTTGAGCACGTGGAACCGCCAGTCCGGGTAGTCGTCGATCCGGTGGTGGTT
>NZ_JADWPD010000031.1:0-24634 GCF_017308975.1 Amycolatopsis sp. MtRt-6
TCGGAGTGTTTCGGTGGTTATAGCGTCAGGGAAACGCCCGGTCCCATTCCGAACCCGGAAGCTAAGCCTGACAGCGCCGATGGTACTGCAACCGAAGGGTTGTGGGAGAGTAGGACACCGCCGAACTCAACATGAAGTGGAAGGCCCCGGTCGAGACGGAAACGTCTCCCGGGGCCTTCCGCTATTCCCGGGCCGGCCGCCGGAGCAGGTACGTGTCCATGATCCAGCCGCGCCGCTCCCGCGCCTCCGCCCGCACCTCACGGATGTGCGCCGCCAGCGCCGGGGTGAGCGGACCGGACAGCAGGATCTCGTCCGGCGTGCCGATGTAAGCGCCCCAGAAGATGTGCAGGCCCTCCGACGTGAAGCGGTCGAACGTCGTGTGGGCGTCCAGCAGCACGAAGACGTCGTCGACGCCCTCCGGCCAGCCCGTCGCCAATCGGCGGCCAGTCGTCAGCTGGACCGCGCGGCCGATCTGGTTCATCGTCGTCCGGTGCCGGGCCACCAGCGCCGAGATGCTGCTGATGCCCGGGACGACCTCGTACTCGAACTCCACGTTCCCCCGGGCCAGCACCGCCTCGATCAGCGCGATCGTGCTGTCGTACAGCGACGGGTCGCCCCACACCAGGAAGGCGCCGGATTCGGCGGGCCCCAGTTCCGAGCGGATCAGGTCCTCGTACACGGCCGCGCGGGCCGCGTGCCAGTCGGCGACCGCGGCCCGGTAGTCCGCCGGGGTCCGGTCGCGGGGCGGGTCCTCCGCCAGCACCACGCGGTAGCCCGGGCGCGTCACGAACCGGTCGAGGATCTCCTGCCGCAACCGGACCAGGTCGCTCTTCTCCGCCCCCTTGTCGAGCACGAAGAACACGTCGACGCGGTTGAGCCGGTCGATGGCCTGCACCGTCAGGTGCTCCGGGTCGCCGGCGCCGATCCCGATCGCGTAGATCTTCCGCATGCCGGGAGTGTGCCGGGGGCGATCGGTGAACCCCTACCCCCGATGGGTATAAAGGAAGGAGAGCGAAAGGAGCGGGAGATGGCCGAAGCGACCTACACCGTCGAGGGCATGACCTGCGGGCACTGCGCCACCTCGGTCCGCGAGGAGGTCTCCGAGATCGACGGCGTCCAAAGCGTGGACGTCGACGTCGAGAGCGGCCGCGTGACCGTGACCAGCGACGCGCCGCTGACCACTGACGCGGTCGCCGCCGCCGTCACCGAGGCCGGCTACCGCCTGGTCGCGTGAACTCCACCGAGGTGTCGGCCGCGGCCCGCGTCGAGCTCGCCATCGGCGGGATGACGTGCGCGTCCTGCGCGGCTCGCGTCGAGCGGAAGCTCAACAAGGTCGACGGCGTGACCGCGACGGTCAACTACGCCACCGAGAAAGCCCAGGTCAGCTACCCGAGCGGGCTGTCAGTCGACGACCTCAAGGCCGTCGTCGAAGCCGCCGGCTACTCGGCACGGCTGCCCGAGCCCGAGGCGCCGGATGACACACGCGACCTGCGCAAACGTTTGCTGGTGTCTGCCTCGCTCACTGTCCCGCTGGTCGTCGTCGCGATGGTCCCCGCCTGGCAGTCCGCGGCCTGGCCGTGGGTGTCGCTCGTCCTCGCCGCCCCGGTCGTGACCTGGGGCGCGTGGCCATTCCATCGCGCCGCCGCGGTCAACCTGCGGCACGCCACCGCCACGATGGACACGCTGATCTCACTCGGCGTCGTCGCGTCCGTGGCCTGGTCGCTGTACGCGCTCGTTTTCGGCGACGGCCACCACCACCTGTACTTCGAGGTGGCCGCCGCGGTCACCACGTTCATCCTGGCCGGCCGCCACTTCGAGACGCGGTCGAAGCGCCGGGCCGGCGCCGCCCTCCGCGCCCTCATGGACCTCGGGGCGAAGGACGTCACCGTGCTCCTCGACGGCGAAGAGCACCTCGTCCCGATCAAGGACTTGCAGGTCGGTGCCGTCTTCGTGGCCCGGCCCGGCGAGAAGATCGCCACCGACGGCGTGGTCACCGAAGGCGGGTCGGCGGTCGACACCAGCATGCTGACCGGCGAGTCGGTCCCGGTCGAGGTCGGTCCGGGCGACGCGGTCACCGGTGCCACCGTCAACGTCGGCGGGCGGCTGCTCGTGCGCGCCACGCGCGTCGGCGCGGACACCCGGCTGGCGCAGATGGCGCGGCTCGTCGAGTCGGCGCAAAACGGCAAGGCCGAGGTCCAGCGCCTGGCCGATCGGGTCTCGGCGGTGTTCGTCCCGGCGGTCGTCTTCGCCGCGCTGGCGACCCTCGTCGGCTGGCTGGCGACCGGCGGCTCGGCGGACGCGGCGTTCACCGCGGCCGTGGCCGTGCTGATCATCGCCTGCCCGTGCGCGCTCGGCCTCGCGACGCCGACGGCACTGCTCGTCGGCACCGGCCGCGGTGCGCAGCTGGGCATCCTGATCAAGGGGCCCGAGGTGCTCGAGTCGACCCGGCGCGTCGACACCGTCGTGCTCGACAAGACCGGCACCGTCACCACCGGCCGGATGACGCTCGTCGAGGGCGACGGCGAGGTGCTCCGGCTCGCGGGCGCCGTCGAGGCCGCTTCCGAACACCCGATCGGCCGCGCCATCGCCGACGCCGCCCGCGAACGCTTCGGCGCATTGCCCGCCGTCACCGAATTCCGCAGCACGCCGGGTGTCGGCGTGGCAGGGGTGGTCGAAGGACGCGTCGTCAGCGTCGGGCGGGCGCCGGGTGGCGACGTGACCACGGTCGGGGTGACCTGGGACGGCGAGCTGCACGGGACGCTGGCCGTCGCCGACACGATCAAGCCGACGTCCGCGCGGGCCGTCGCCGAATTGCGGCAACTCGGCCTGGAGCCGATCCTCCTGACCGGTGACAACGCGGGCGTGGCGCGGGCGATCGCCGCCGAAGCCGGGATCGGCGAGATCGTCGCCGAGGTGCTGCCCGAGGGCAAGGTCGACGTCGTCAAGCGGCTGCAGGCGGAGGGCCGCGTGGTGGCGATGGTCGGTGACGGCGTCAACGACGCGGCCGCGCTCGCGCAGGCCGACCTGGGCCTGGCGATGGGCACGGGCGCCGACGCGGCCATCGAAGCCGGCGACCTGACGCTGGTGCGAGGAGACCTGCGGGCCGCGGCCGACGCGATCCGGCTGGCCCGCCGCACCCTGGCCACGATCAAGGGGAACCTGTTCTGGGCGTTCGCCTACAACGTGGCGGCGCTGCCGCTCGCGGCGCTCGGCCTGCTCGACCCGATGATCGCGGGGGCGGCGATGGCCTGCTCGTCGGCCTTCGTGGTGAGCAACAGCCTGCGGTTGCGCCGGTTCCGCTGACACCCCTGGAGGGTATAGTCGGGGTGAGGAATGCCGACGACGGGGACAGGTGGGCGATGACGGGTTACGGCACCGAGCGGGAAGCCTATCTGAAGCGCCTGCGCCGGATCGAGGGTCAGATCCGCGGGCTGCAGCGCATGGTCGAGCAGGACAAGTACTGCATCGACATCCTGACCCAGGTCTCCGCGGCGACGAAGGCGCTGCAGTCGTTCTCGCTCGAACTGCTCGACGAGCACCTGGCCACCTGCGTCGTCCAGGCGGCCGCGGCGGGCGGCGAGGAAGCCGATCTGAAGGTCCGGGAAGCTTCGGACGCCATCGCGCGGCTGGTGCGGTCCTAGCGGACCAGCACGGCCAGGGTGAGGCCGCCCGCGTTCGTCGTGAAGTGCACGATCACCGACGCGAGCACGCCCCGGCCGAGGTGGCGCCACCAGTGCAGGAAGATCCCGGCGACGCCCGCCGCGGCCATCGCCAGCACCTGCAGCACCACCACCGGCGTCGAGCCGAACACGGCGTGCACGGCGGCGTTGCGGCCGATGGCGAGGGCCGGCAGCGCGTGCCAGAGCCCGAACAGCGCGGCCGAGCACAGGATCGGCGGCCAGCGCCACCGGTCGTCCGCGCCGAACAGACCGGGCAGCACACTGCGGAACGCGACCTCCTCGATCAGTACCGTGCCGAACAGGATCCGGCCGCAGGTCAGCCACAGCAGCTGCGCGAAATCGGGGTCGCCGACGCGGCCGTCCTGGTAGACCGTGCGCAGCGACGGCACGGCCAGCGCGATCCCGAAGACGACCGCCACCGAAGCCGCGCCGGCCAGGCCGGCGAGCGCGGGACGCCGGAGCCGGCTCAGCCCCAGGTCCGTCCACGAGCAGCCGGCCGCCCGGCCCAGCGCGACCAGCACGAGCGCCGCCACCAGCCCGCACGCCGGGTACGCCCAGCCGGGCAGCACGCGGTTGGCCAGCGTGGTCGACGCGGCGAGCGTCATGACCGCGGCGACCAGCGCGAACACCCGCCGCGGGGGGGAACGGCGCGGCTTCGGTCAAGGACCGGCTCCCGCGGTCCCGGTGAAGCCACCGTGGGGACTGCCGACCGTCACGACGTCCTGACCTGCGCCGATGCCGCGGCGCGGGTCAACCTACCGCGTCGGTGAGGTCGTCCGCCGGTGACCGGCGCTGGATCGGCACTCTTTTCGACATCGGCAGGGTGGCTTCCGGGTCGAACGACGCGGGACGGTCGTCGAGGGCGACGGCCGCGTCGGCCAGCAACGCCCGGCAGCCCGTCAGGCTCGCCTTGAGCTTGTCGCGGACCTCCGCGAGGGCCGTGACCTCGCGTTGCGCCGCCTCGACCAGGGATTCGCCGTGCTTGGTCGCGTCGGTGACCAGCTTCTCGGCCTTCTCCCGGGCCGCGGCCAGCTCGGTTTCCGCGGTCGTGACCAGGGTTTCGCCGTGTTGCCGCGCTTCGGCGACCAGCTGGTCGGCCTTCGCTCGGGCGGCCGCAGACTGCTCGGCCAGCTCGCGCATCGCGTCGGCGCGGCGCACCGTCATCGCGCGGGTGTGGTCCTCTTCCAGCTGGGCACGGCGGTGTGCCGCGGCCTCGTCGAGTTTCTTGCGACGCTGCTCGGCCGCGCGCAGGAGTTCCTCGTGCTCGGCGCGCTGCCGCTCGCGTTCGGCCTCCGCCTCGGCGACCAGCCGGCGTTCCTTCTCCGTGAGCCGGACGGCCTCCGCCTCGGCCTCCCGGCGGATCCGCTCCGCGGTTTCCGTTGCCGCCGCGGTGATTTCGGCCGCTTCCTCGCGGGTCAGCTCGATCATCCGGCGGGAGCGCTCCTGCAGGGCGTCCGCGGGGATCGGGGTCATGCTGATCCGGTCGATCTTGACACGCAGCTCGTGGTTCTCCTCGGCGAGCGCGGTCCCGCGGCGCCGCGCGGAGTCCAGCTCCGCGGTGAGTCTGCGGATCTCGGCCTCGGCCCACGCGACGTACTCCGCGACCTGGGCGCGGTGAAAACCGCGCCACGCCAGGTCGAATCCGGGCTGCGTGTTCGCCACGTCCTCGCCGCCGCCGGGGGCCATGCCTCACCTCCGAATTGGATGGTTTCTCCTGGGCCGCACGTTTTCCTTGCGGCACCGGGGATTTCCGTGTGCACCCCAGTGTGCCGCAAACCCGCCTCCGCGCGCTGCCCGGGCGGCCGATCATTCGTCGAGCGGTTCTCCGAGACCGGTGGACGTGCTCCGGACGCCGGGCAGCTCGGCCAGTTCGGCGGCCAGGTCGTAGAGATCACCGCGGCCGTCCAGGCGCAGCGTCACGACCGCGATCCGTTGCCCCTCTTCGGAAACGGATTCGTGGTCGACCTCGACGTGGTGCACCGCCCACCCGCGCCCGGTGCACACGGCCAGCGCCGCGCGCAGCACGCCGTGGCCGTCGAGGTAGCTCAGCCGGACCACCGGTGGTTCCCGGCGGTGCCGGGCCACGAACCGCTGCAGCGGCGGGAAGCCCCGGGTCACCACGAAATGCCCGATCGTCGTGCCGGCCGCGAGCACCGGCAGCCCGGCCCCGCACGCCGTGCCGACCGCGGCGGTCAGCCAGATCGTCGCCGCCGTGGTCAGCCCGCGCACCGCGTCCCGGCGGACGAAGATCAGCCCGCCGCCGATGAAGCCGATGCCGGAAACGATCTGGGCGGCGATCCGCGACGGGTCGAGCGATACGTGCTCGAAGCCGAGCAGATCGGCGAAGCCGTACTTCGACACCAGCATGAACACGGCCGAGCCGACGCCGACCAGGCTGTGCGTCCGCAGCCCGGCGGCCTTCATGCCGGCCTCGCGTTCGAGCCCGATGGCGACGCTCAGCACGAGTGCGAGCAGGACCGGCGGCAGCAGGCTCCACTGCGCCGGCGTGGACCACAGGGTGGGCAAGTTCGTGACCTCCAGGGTTTCCGGTGGCCGGCAAGCGGGGAGAATCGCGGCGCCGTCACCTGGGCATACTGGGCCGGACGCCCCCGATCGTGCCAGGCGAGGAGGACTCGTGACAGCGAGCCTGCCGGTTCCGGACTTCGTGGCCTACCGCGCCGTGCGCCGCGGCGTCCGCGACCTGCTCGGTGGACGGCCCGGCGCGTGGTTCCACCAGGTCCCGGCGTGTCCGGAGTGGACTGTCACGGACCTGCTCGGCCACCTCACGGCGATCGCCGGGCGGGTCCTGGCGCGCCACGGCGGCGGCCCGGTGTCGCCGGCCGGGGCCGTGGCGGTGCCGGAGCTGCTCGACCACTGGGACGACGTCGGCGAGGAGCTCGACCGGCGGCTCGAGGACGCGGGCGGGCACAGTGGCGCGGTGATGGTGATGGACGCCTACACCCACGAGCTGGACCTGTGCGCGGCCCTCGGCGTCGCGCCGCCGGAGGACCACGCGGCCGAGGCGCCGAGCTTCGAAGTGCTGGTCAGCGGACTGTCAGGCTCGATCACGGCACGCCGGTTGCCGTCGCTGCGGCTGTGCACGACGTCGGGTGCGGAGTGGACGGCAGGTGATGGCCGTCCGGCGGCGACGGTGACCGCGCCCACCCACGACCTCTACCGCTCCCTGGCCGGACGACGGTCCCTTGCCCAGCTCGCGGCCCTGGCCTGGAGCACGGCGCCCGAGCCGTGGCTGCCCGCGTTCGGCTGGGGGCCGTTCGCGCCGCCCGCCCAGCCGGGCGTCTGACGGGCGGCGGGGCTCAGCCGGACGGCGGGGTGACCGTCAGGAGGGCGGCCAGGGCCAGCACCACGACGCTGAGCAGCACCTCCACCACCACTGCCTGGCGCAGGCGGCGCAGGTCCGCCGTCACCGTCTTCGTCGCGCCTTCCGGCGGTGCCGCCGGGGTCAGGCTCCGGCGCACCGCCCGGCGGGAGCGGCTCGCCACCGCCAGCAGCACCGCGAAGCCCGCGATCTTCAGCAGGAGCAGCAGGCCGAACCGGGTCGTCCAGAGGGACGGCAGCGACGGCATGATGCGCAGCGCCAGCACGGCGCCGCTGAGCGCGACGGCCGTCACCGCTCCGCCCGCGATGCGGGAAAAGCGCGTCGCCACGGGAACCAGGTCCTCGTCGGCTGCCGGGCGGTGGAGGCACAGGGCCAGCTGGGCCAGGCCGCCCGCCCAGATGGCGATCGCGCCGAAGTGCACCAGGTCCGCCGAGACCGAGACGAACATGATCGGGTCGGTGACCGGGTGGCCGGTGGCCGAGAACGTCAGCAGCACGAGGAAGCCGGTCACCAGGGCCAGGTTCTCGTAGCGGGAGCGCAGCCGTTCCGGCAGGTCCGGCCGCAGCAGCCGGGGCAGCAGCAGCGCCAGCACGGCCACCGCGGCCAGCCGGAGCAGCAGCAGCTTCCCGTAGGCGACGCGCAGGGTGTCCGCCAGCAGCCGGGTGTCGAACACCGCTTCGAGGTTCCGCCCGGCCGCGTACGGGCCCTGCAGCACGAACGCCGCGACGGTCGTCGCCGCGACGAGGCCGGCGCCCCAGCGCAGCAGCCGCCGGGCACGGGGGTCGGCGCGGGCCGCCGGACGGCACAGCGCCACGAACGCCAGCCCGCCGAGCAGCACGACTCCGAGGTAGGCCAGCCAGCGCGCGCCCGTCGACACGGCGTCGACGGCCGTGTCGGTGCCGGTCGCCGCCGACACCGCGCCGGCCGACGTCACCAGCGGCCCGGTGCCCACCACGAACGCGAAGGTGCCGCGCACCGGGTGGGAGTCGGCCGAGACGAAGGCGTATTCGACCAGGTAGCTGCCGTCCGGCAGGCCCGGCTTCAGCCGCACCGCGAGCTGCTCGGCGACGTCGCCGGGCTGGAACACCGGCCCGGTGTCGGCCCGCGTGCCCGCGAGGTCGACGACCTTGATCGACCCGGGCTGGATCCCGACGTTCTCCGAAAGGGTGATCGACACCAGGGGCGGCGCCGCGCTCAGGCGGGCGCCGTCCCCCGGGGCCGACGAGACGATCTCGACGTGCGCGAAAGCCGGAGTCGCGCCGAGCACCAGCCAGCCGATCAGGAAGGCCAGCAGGGCCAGCGCGCGCTTCACGCGGCGAGGGCGGGCTGCTTCGGTGCGCCGCAGAGGCACTGGGTCAGCTCCCGCTCGGCGGCCGAGGCGCGCCGGTGCAGGACGACCGCGATGATCATCGGGATAGTGACGATCGTGTTGTAGAACAGGTGCAGCTCGACCCGGGGGATCAGCAGCTGGACGATGCTGCTGGGCACCTTGCCGCCGCCCAGCCGCCAGCCGGACTGCGCCTGGATGAACAGCAGCAGGTGCTCGATGTGGTGCCAGAACTGCAGCGCCAGCGCGAGGTTCCACCACTGCCGGGAGCGGCCGGCGAAGCCCTTCCGCAGGGCCCACAGGAACGCCAGCATCACCAGTGCGTAGCCGTAGTGCAGCCACTCCTGCGAGATCAGCCACGGGAACGGCATGCCGAGCACGCCGCGCGCCCGGGTCGTGGGCCAGCCGAAGCCGTAGATCTGCACGGCCTGGACGATGTGCTCGGCCCAGTGGGCGACCACGATGATCATGAACACGGCGAGCGCCCGGTGGTGGTTCCTGCTGTTCAGGTTCCCCAGGAAGCCGGCCGGCCGAACGAACTCGGAGGTCGACATGCAAGTGCCCCTTCTCGAAGGACCGAATCTCGGCTTTCCGACGATAATGCTTCCGGCGGCCTGCTCCGTTACTCCGGATTGCCCATTTCGCCGGGCCGGCCGGCCGCACCCCGGGGCGGCTCAGTGCAGGGTGAGGCCGTCGGAGAGCTCCGGCTTCGGGGGGATCCGGAACAGCTTGGTGAACAGCTCCAGGTGCGCGAACGCGCCTTCGATCTTCACCCGGCCGGACGCCATCGCCTCGGCCGCGGTCAGGTTGCCGTTGAGCAGGTCGATCAGCATCGGCCCCTGCGGCTCGATGACGATGTCCGCCGAGGGGTGGTCGCCGCTGCTCACCTTCAGCGTTCCGTCGTCGATCATGGCGTGGACGATCAGCGAGTCGCTGTGGCGCACCACGTACGTCACGTGCACGCCGCGCGCGGCTTCCTCCTGGAACGTCGTGTAGAGCGAGAGGATGGCGGCGTCGGTGGTGAAGACCTCGTCGCCCTTCGGGTAGCCGAGCGAGCGCGCGCCCCACAGCCCGAGGTCCAGCAGGATGTGGTCCAGTTCGCTGCCGTACTCGGTGAGCTCGTAGACCAGGCCGGCGTCGAGCTGCGGCAGGACGCGGCGGCGGACGACGCCGGCCTGCTCCAGCTCGTTGAGCCGGGACGACAGGATGCTCGCCGGGATGCGGGGCAGGCCTCGCTGCAGGTCCGTGAAGCGCTTCGGGCCGAGGATCAGGTCGCGGATGACGAGCATGGACCACCGCTCGCCGATGATTTCGAGAGCACGCGCCATGCCGCAGAACTGTCCGTAGGTGCGTGTGGTCGTCATACTCGGTCCTCACTGTGGGTCGCATCGGGCGCTCGGGATCCAGGTTGACGACCCGCCCGGCCGCCGGGCCAGTGCGGTGTGCATGCCTTCGCTGTGGATTCCACGGGAAATGCCGTGTGTTTCGCATCCCGGGCAGGTGTGCCGCGCACTTGCCGCAGCTCCGGCCGCCGGAGAAGAATCCGGTTTCTCGGATTGTGCGCATCGGCGGCAGGGAGTTGAAATGAGCGGATCGGCCGTGCAGCCCGCCTTCCACCCGTCGACGTCGCACGCGCGCGGCCGCGTGCTCGCCTTCAAACGGCACCTGCGCGCCGAGGTCAGCAACGGCAACGGCGCCTACCTGTTCTCCGAACGCGGGGTCATCGCGATGCGGGGCGCCCGCATCGAATCGCTCGCGCCGCTGCTGGACGGGACGTGGGAACTGGCCGACGTGCTCGGTGCGCGGCCGGACGGGATGGCGCCCGAGGAGGTCGCGGCGCTGGTGGCCCAGCTCGTCGAGGCGGGCCTGGTGGCCGTGCGCGAGGTGGCCGGGCCCGGGGCCGACGAACGGGAGCTCGCCTACTGGGACGCGTGCGGCATCGACGCCGGCGAGGTCGCGGCCGGCGACACCCGCGGCAGCGTCCGGCTGATCGCGGTCGGCGAGGACGTCGACACGCGGCCCGTCGAGCAGGCGCTGGCGGGCGCGGCCCTCGACGTCGTCGGCGGGACCGGCGAGCCCGACCTGAGCGTGGTGCTGTGCACCGACTACCTCGACCCGCGGCTGGGCGAGGTCGACGCCGAGCACCGCCGCACCGGACGGCCGTGGCTGCTGGCGCGCCCGTTCGGCGCCCAGGTCTGGATCGGGCCGGTGCTGCGGCCGCACGAGTCGGCGTGCTGGGTGTGCCTGACCAACCGGCTGTGGGCCCACCGGCACGCCGAAGCGTGCGCCCAGGAGGTCCTCGGTCACGTCGGCCCCGCGCGCCACCCCGCCGCCGCGCTGCCGCCGCTCACCGCGGCGGCGGCCCACCTGGTGGCGCTGGAGGCCAGTAAGTGGCTGGCCGGCTACCGCCACCGCGGCCAGGAGAGCGTCTGGGTGCTCGACACCCTCAGCCTGCAGGGCGAGCTGCACGAGCTGCGCCGCCGCCCGCAGTGCCCCGGCTGCGGGGACGCCACGCTCGTGACCCAGCGGTCCGCCCGGCCGATCGAGCTGCGGGAGGCCCGGAAGGCCACCTCGGCCGGCGGGGGGCACCGCACCGCGACGCCGGCCCAGATGCTCGAGCGGTACCGGCACCTCGTCAGCCCGGTCACCGGGATCGTGAAAGCGGTCCGGCCCGACCCGGCGGCGCCGCCGTTCGTCAACGCCTACCGGTCGGGGACGAACATCGCCCGCGCCCTCACCGGCGTCGTCGGGCTGCAGGCCGGGCTGCGCGGGGAGAACGGCGGCAAGGGCGTCAGTCCCCTCGACGCCGAGGTCGGCGCGCTCTGCGAAGCGGCGGAGCGCTTCTCCGGCAACTTCCAGGGTGACGAACTGCGGATCCGGGCCTCGTTCGACGACCTCGGCGCGGAGGCGGTCCACCCCAACGACTGCATGCTGTTCGCCGAGCGGCAGTACCGGGAGCGCGCGGCCTGGAACACGGCGCACGGACTGTTCCAGCACGTCGGCGCGCCCTTCGACACCCCGGCCGTGATCGACTGGACCCCGGTGTGGACGCTGGCGGGCCGGCGCCGCCTCCTGCCGACCGGGTTCCTGTACTACGGCGCGCCCACCGGCTGCGGGATCCGCGGCCTGCGCCCGGACTCCAACGGCGCGGCGGCCGGCAGCAGCCTCGAGGACGCCATCCTGCAAGGCACCCTGGAGCTCGTCGAACGGGACGCCGTCGCGTTGTGGTGGTACAACCGGACGCCGGTGCCGGGGGTGGATCTCGCGTCCTTCGGCGACCCGTGGCTGGAGGAGATGATCGGCGGCTACGCGGGCATCGGCCGCGAGCTGTGGGCGCTCGACGTGACGTCGGACCTCGGCGTCCCGGTGGTCGTGGCGCTCTCGCGGCGCACCGACGGGCCGCACGAGCACGTCATCTTCGGCTTCGGGGCCCACCTCGACCCGCGGATCGCCCTCCGCCGCGCGGTCACCGAGCTGAACCAGATGATCCCCGACGTGCTCCACTTCGGACACGAGCTCGACGACCCGGACGCGGCCCGCTGGCTCCGGTACGCGACGGTCGCCAACCAGCCGTACCTCCGGCCCGCCGCGGGCGTGCGGATGCGCGTCCCGGCGGACTTCCGGTTCGTCCACCGCCCGGACGTGCGCGACGACGTGGTGGCGCTGGGCCGGACGCTGGCGGCGGCCGGCACGGAACTGCTCGTGCTCGACCAGACCCGGCCAGACGTGGGGATCCCGGTGGTCAAGGTGCTCGCGCCGGGGCTGCGGCCGTTCTGGGCCCGCTACGCGCCCGGACGACTGTTCGACGTTCCGGTGCGGCTGGGCAGGCTCGCCGAGCCGACGCCGTACGAGCGGCTCAATCCGTTCCCCATCTTCCTCTAGCACCCTGGAGTGTCCCGGAAGAGCACTTCACCCCTTGCGTAGGAGCACCCGTTGACCGCCGACAGCCCGGAGGGACGCGCCGAAACGATCCGGTTGCTGTCCCTGACCGAGGACACCCTGCTCGAAGCCGCGGACGACGGGACGCTCGTCGCCGTCACGTGGTGGGGGGAGTACGAGTTCCCCGGCACGCCCGAGGAAGTCCGCGCGTCGCTCGACCGGATGGCGCTCGGCCCGGTGACCATGGCCAACCTGGCCGTGGCCGGCCAGGACGAGTCGCGGGTGTCGCTGCGGAAGGTGCTCACCCGGCTCTCCGGTTCGGTGGTGCACTCCCTCGCGCTCAACGACGGCCAGGGGCCGTTGCTGTCGGCGATCCCGGTGACGCAGAACCCCGCGTTCCCGGTCGGCCCGCTGCCGGCGGCGCGGCGCGTCCGGCTCTCGCGGTTCACCTCGCTGCGCGCCGACGGTGGCACGCTGCTCGCCGAGTCGGCGGGAGCGCGGTACAAGGTCGCCTTGTCCAGCTCGCCCGCCGTGGTGATCGCGTCGTCGCTGGCCGCGCCGAGAACGGTCGACGAGCTGGCCGGGACGGCCGGGGTGCCCTCGGCCGTCGTGGCCGACGTCCTGTCCTTCCTGGTCGCCGCCGGGGTGGTGCTGCTCGCCCGGCCCGACGGCGGGTTCGCCGAGTCCGGCGGGCCCGACCTCAGTGTCTGGTCGCCGGACGACCTGCTGTTCCACACCCGCAGCCGGACCTGGCAGAAGGGGGCGGCGCCGGATCCGGACGCGGCTCGCGAGATGCGCGAGCCGCCCGTGGTCAAGCAGGTCACCGCGGGGCCGACGTTCCCGCTCTACCGGCCGGACCCGGCCGTGCTGGCGGCCAGGGACCCGACGCTGACCAGCCTGCTCGAGCGCGACCACACCTGCCCGGAGTTCAGCGAGCGCGCCCTGCCGGCGCGGCAGATCGGCGAGTTCCTGTTCCGGGCGGCCCGGGTCCGCTCGGTCGGCCCGGCGCACCTGCCCGGCGGCCCGGCGCACGAGGCGTCGCAACGGCCGTACTTCAGCGTCGCCTGCCTGTACGAGCTCGAGATCTACGTCGGCATCAACCGCTGCGACGACCTGACCCGCGGGATCTACCACTACGACCCGCTGTGGCACACGCTCACCCTGATCAACGACGACCTCCCGGTCCTGGACGGCCTGCTGGACATGGCGATGGTCGCCGCGGGCGGCCACGCCCGGCCGTCGGTGCTGCTGACGATGACGGCCCGCATGTCGCGGATCGCCTGGGTCCTCGGCGGGGCGGCGTACGCCACGACCCTGCTCCACGTCGGGGCGCTGCAGCAGGTGTTCTCCCTCGCCGCGGAGGCCATGGGGCTGACCGCGCACGCCGTGCCCGTGGACGCCGGCGACCGCGTCGACCGGGCGCTGAAGCTGGAGTGGCCCGCCGAGGTCAGCGTCGGCGAATGTGTCCTGAACTTGCCCGGGTGAGCCTGCGGCGGGAACGCCCGGATCGCGGTTCCGGCTGTTAGATTTGCCGGGCGGACGTCTGGGGAGTTCCGCGAGGGGGCAACTGGGGAGGCGCAGCGGTGGTTTCGGCAGCGAAACCGGCCGGGCCCGGAAAGCGCCGGGTCCGTCGTGGCTTCGTCCCGCGGGCGGGACCCGCGCGGCTCGGGGCCGTGGACGCTCCGGCGGGCCGCCCGTTCCCGCCGCGGCGGGCTCGGTTCGCGCACGCCGGCGGCTGCGTCGCCATCGGGCTGCTCTGTCTCCTCACCCCACTGCAGGAGGCGGCGGACCGGGCGGCGGTCCTGGCCGCCTGCGGGTGCGGCGGGGCGCTGGTCCTGGTCCACCTGGCCGCGTTCGGGCGCGGGCGGACCCGGTTCCGTGGCACCGCGCTGGCGCTGCAGGCCGTGCTGGGCCTGGTCCCGGTGCTGGAGTTCGGCGCGGCATGGGCCGTGTTCAGCTGTTTCTTCCTGGGCAGCCTGCCGCTGGTGGCCCGGCCGCGCGTCGCCGTCCCGGTGCTGGTGCTCGTGACGGCCGGGGCCGGGGCACTGGCCGTGCGGGCCGCCGGGCCGGCGGCCGTCGCGGACGGCCTGCGAGCCGCGTTGCTCACCGCGGTGACGGCCTTCGCGGTGTTCGGGCTGGCGTGGCTCGCCGGGGCGGCCGCCCTGGGCGAGGACGGCAGGCGGGAGTTCGCCGCCCAGGTGGTCGCCGAGGAACGCCGCCGGTTCTCCCGGGACACCCACGACCTGCTCGGCCTGAGCCTCTCGGCGATCACGCTCAGGGTGGAGCTGATCCGGCGCCTGGTCGACGACCGCCCGCAGGCCGCGCAGGCCGAGCTGGCCGAAGTGCTCACGATCTCCCGCAAGGCGCTGGCGGACGTCCGGGCGATCGCGGCGGGGTCCCGGGAGATGTCGCTGGCGGAGGAGTGCCGGTCCGCCGCCTCGGTGCTGCGGGCGGCGGGCATCACGGTCGGCTTCGACGGGCAGGTGCCCGCCGACCTGCCGTCGCCGGTGGCGACGACCTTGGCGGCGGTCCTGCGCGAGAGCGTCACGAACGTCATCCGGCACAGCAAGGCCGCCTGGTGCGACTTCTCGGTCGTGGCGGTGGCGGGCGCGGTGCGGCTGCAGGTGGCCAACGACGGGGTCCCGCCCGCCGGCGAAGACCCGCCCGCGGACGAGAACCGCGGCTCCGGGCTGCGGAACCTCACCTACCGCGTGGAAGCCCTCGGCGGCGAGCTGTCGGTGGGGGTGCGGCCGGACGGGACGCACCGGCTGCGCGCGGTCGTCCCGCTGCGGGCACCGGCCTGGTGAACGGCGTCCGGAGCCGTTACAGCCATTCGGCTTCGGTGGCGATCCGGATCGCGTGGACCCGGTTGCGCGCGTTCAGCTTCGTCACGGACGCGGCTAGGTAGTTGCGGACCGTTCCGGGCGACAGGAACAGATCCGCGGCGATGTCGGCCACGTTGCGGCCGCGGGCGGCCAGCGAAAGGATCTCCAGCTCACGGGGGGTGAGCGGGCAGTCGTCGGCTTCCCAGGCGGACAGGGCGAGCTCGCTGTCGATGACGCGGCGGCCGACGGCCACCGAGCGGACCGCGTTCGCCAGCTTGTCCGAAGGCGCGTCCTTCAGCAGGAAGCCGTTCACCTTGGCGTCCAGGGCGCGGCGGACGGTGCCCGGCCGGCCGAGACTGGTGAGGATCAGGGTGTGGCATTCCGGCAGGCTTTCGTGGATCTCGGTGGCCGCTGTCAGACCGTCCTTCCCGGGCAGATCGATGTCGATGACGGCGACGTCCGGATGGACCGCCTTCGCCGCGGGGAGGATCTCGTCGCCGGAATCGACTTCCGCGACCACTTCGATGTCGGATTCGAGGTTGAGCAAGGCGACAAGCGCGCCGCGGACCATATCCATGTCCTCGGCCAGCAAAACTCTGATCACGGTGTGACCTCACTTCCCCCAGCAGGACGGTCTCCCCGTGAGAATGGTACGCCACCGGATCCCGCCGAAGGCAATTTCCGCCGCCCGGAATGCCGGCGATCGGCGCCGTCCCCACGACGCGCGATCGCCGGCCGGAAGCCCGGCGTGACCGCCTTCCCCGGTTCGGCGGACGCGTTCAGACCGCCACGGGCCGCCGGACGGCCGACGGCCGCAGGTCCGGCAGCGCCAGCAGTACCGGCGGGTCGAAGCTGTGGCGCGGCCGCAGCCGTACGTCGGCCAGCACGGCGGTGACCCCGCGGTGCACCGGCACCGGGCCGGCGAGCCCGGTGTAGGGCCGTGGCCCGCGGTCGTCGTCGTAGCCGGCGGCGAAGGTGTGGGCGATGACGTACCAGGCGCCGGGCGGCACGTCGGCCAGCGCGTACGGTCCCGGCTCGGACAGGATCGCGTACCGCGCGGGACGGCCTTCGGTGATCTTCGCCGGGAACAAGCCGACGAATACGGTGCCGGCGGTCCCGTACGGGCAGCGGACGTTCCCGCACAGCGTGCTGCCCGAGGGGGCCTGGTCAGCGCGTTCGGGGATCCGCGGCGGCAGGCCCCTGGTCTGCCGGTAGCCGCTCGGCGACAGCCCCACGCTGCTGCTGAAGCGGGCACTGAAGGTGCCGACGCTGTTGTAGCCGACCTGGTGGCTGACGTTGGCCACGGAGATGCTCGTCGTCGCGAGCAGCCGTTTGGCCTCGGCCAGCCGCAGCGCCGACAGGAACCGGCCGGGGGAAAGCCCGGTCGCTCGCAGGAACACACGGGTGAAGTGGAACTTGCTGAACATGGCGGCCCGGGCGAGGTCGTCGACGGTGAGCCGATCGCCCAGGTGGTCCCGCATGGTCGTGATGGCGCGCGCCATGGCCTGTCGTACAACTTCGTCCATGGTGGCCTCCTCCCCTCGCCTGGCGTCGGTGGTCGCGTTCCCCTGTGAAACGCGTAGCCGCTGGCGGAATGCTTGTCGACAAGAACTCTAGGTCGGACGCTGTCTACTTCTTAAGTGCTCAGTGCACCGTTCCGGTTGGGTTTCGCACGGGCCGGACATGCGTTTTGCACATGGCCCGCCTATCGCGGTTTCCCGCGGCCCGGCCGGGTATGTCCTCCGATGGATGGCCGTGCGTTCCCGTCGCGTACCGCGGCGGCGCGAACGCGAAAAGTGATCGAAACGGCGTTATCTGGTCGTTCGCTGCCCTCTGCTACTCCATTCGGGGTAGTCGCCGCACTGCGCGGAGCAGGCATAAAGCACATATGCCCGGTGATGTGGGCACTGGTTCCCGGCGGTCCGCGAGTGGACTATTTATGGCACGTGAAGCTTTCTACTTCGCCACTGGGAGATCTCAATGTCCGCACGTATTTCCGCTGACGTCCGCGCGCTTTTCGTCGATCTGGGGGTCGAGGTCGAAAACGCCGATCCGATCGAGACCGGTCTCGTGATCGACTGTTTCGAACAATGGGGGAGCCGCGTCGACTCGAGGGTGAGCTTCTCCATTTGCGGGACGAACATCGAAGCGCTGCGCGACGTGGAACTCGCCGCGTGAGCCCGTTCCGGCTGCCGTCCGCGCTGGTCCGGGCCTGAAGGGGCCGGTCTCCCGGGTGCATTCGCCCCGGAGGCCGGCCCCCTCGGCGTGCGCCTGACGTCCACTGGCGACAGTCGATGGGAAAATTTCCCACATGCACTATTGCTTTCTACCCCCGGTAGTCGTCCGAGCGCGTTCTGCTGTAGTCGGATCGAATTGCTTCGAGGTTAACGTGCATTCTCCGAGGTGAACCCTCTTGGCCCAACCGGGAGTCCCGCGGAAATGTTTAACTGAGGCCCTGGGGAGTTGTGAAGGCGGAGGCGCCTCGTGATCAAAGTGCTCGTGGCCGAAGACATGCACATAGTCCGGAGCGCGCTCGTGGCGCTGTTGCGGCTGGAGCCCGACATCGAGGTGGTGGCCGAAGTCGCTTCCGGGACCGAGATCCTTTCCGCGGCCCGGGCCAGCGAAGCGCACGTCGCCATCATCGACATCGACCTGCCGGGCAAGGACGGCCTCACCGCGGCCGGTGAGCTGCACGAGCAGCTGCCGTCCTGCCGCACCCTCATCCTCACCTGCCTGGGCCGTCCGGGCACGCTCAGGCGCGCGCTGGACGCGCGGGTGAGCGGGTTCCTGCTGAAGGACGCGCCGCCGGGCGAGCTGGCCCACGCGGTCCGCGGCGTCGCGGCCGGACGGCGGATGGTGGACGGCGACCTGGCCCTGGCGGCCTGGGACAGCGACGACTGCCCGCTGACCGGCCGCGAGCTCGACGTGCTGCGGCTGACCTCCCAGGGGTACGGGACGGTCGAGGTGGCGGCCCGGCTGTACCTGTCGGCGGGCACGGTGCGGAACTACCTGACGACGGTGGTGTCGAAGCTGGGGGCCCGCAACCGGGTGGACGCGATCCGGCTGGCCCGGGAGTCCGGCTGGATCTGAAGCGCCGGTCGCCCGGGAAACCGGCTCTCAGACGGGTACCACGGCGCGCAACCGGAACCGGCCGTCGTCCACCACACCGGCGGTGAGCTCGCCGCCGAGGTCGGCCACCCGGTGGGACAGGTTGCCGATGCCGCTGCCCGACGCGGTGCCGGGCCGCGCGGCTCCGTCGTCCGCCGGATCGGCCGGGGTGACCGGGCGCGGGCCGGACCGCTCGACGCCGTCGTTGACGATCTCGAGGCTGACTCCGCCGTCGACCCGGTGCAGGGCGATCTCGCAGGTCTCCACCCGGCTGTGCCGGAGCACGTTCGTGACGCCCTCCCGCAGCACCACCGCCAGTACCGTGCGGACCGGCGCGGGCAGCTCGTCCTGGAGCATCTCCATCTGGACCCGGACGTCGGCGGCGGCGAGCACGGAGCGGGCCGAGCGGGACTCGCTGTCCAGGGACAGCTCCCGGTAGCCGCTGGCCACCGAGCGCACGTCGGAGAGAGCCTGCCTGGTCAGGCCCAGGGTCTCGACCAGCTCCTCGGCCGCCCGGTCGCGGTCCAGTGGCAGCACCCTGGCCGTCAGCTCGCTCTTGAGCGCGATCGCCGAGAGGCTCATGCCGAGCAGGTCGTGCAGGTCGCGGCCGAAGCGCAGGCGCTCCTCGGCGACCGCGGTCTCGGCCAGCCGCCGCCGGCTGTGGTTGAGCTCGGCGACCAGCCGGACCAGCCACAGCATGCCGAACACGATGAGCCCGACCATCACCGTGCCGGCGGAGAACGTCACCGCGTAGAGGGCGTCTTCGCGGGCCTGCCCTGCGACGTACTCGAGCCAGAGGTAGAAGGCGGCGTTCGCGGCGAAGACCAGCCAGCCGGCGACCGGGGGCAGGACCAGCAGCGCGCAGCCCATGAGCAGCGACGGCCAGCTCACCCAGTCCCGTTGCAGCGGCAGCATCGGGAGGTAGATCAGGCAGGCCTGGACGAACAGCATCGCGATGCTCTGGCCCGAGCGCAGCCGGGTGGAGGGGCGGTTGAAGTAGGCGAACTGCAGGGTCAGCAGCGCCGCCAGCGACCCGGCGACGAGCGCGATGTGCCAGCCGTTCGTGGTCAGCAGGAGCTCGTGCACGACGGCCATGAGGGCGAACAGGGTGAAGATGACCGGCAGGAGCACCCGGACCCGCCTCGACTCCGCGTCGGCCGGCTGGGTGCCGTCGTCGGTGGACGGCGGCTCGACCCGGTCCGGCAGCGGCAGCTCGACGAGCAGCCGGAACCGGCCGTCCTCGCCGATACCGCTGCGCACGGTGCCGCCCAGCGCGGCCACCTCGTCCGGCAGCCGGGCGAGCAGCTCGGACTCCGTGGGCAGGTCGTCGGGGCCCACGCCGTCGTTGACGATCTCCAGCGACACCCGGCCGTGCCGCTGCTGGACCGCGATTTCGCAGTGTTCGACGTCGCTGTGGCGCAGGACGTCGGTGACGCCCTCCTGCAGCACCTTGGCGAGCAGGGTGCGCGCCTGGACCGGCAGGTCGCCCTGGTCCAGGTGGATCCGCACGGCGATGTCGGAGGCGGTCAGCAGCGACTGGGCGGTGCGGAACTCCTTCTCGAGCGACACGCGGTAGCCGTGGGACACCGCGCGGACGTCGGAGAGCGTGCGCTGCGCGATGGCGGTGATCTCGGCCAGCTCGGCCTGCGCCTGCTCGGTCGACTTGCGCATCAGGCGATGCACCAGCTCACCCTTGAGGGCGATGGCCGAGAGGCTCATGCCGAGCAGGTCGTGCAGGTCCCTGGAGAAGGCCAGGCGCTGCTCGGCGACCGCGCGGCGGGCGAGCTCGGTCCGGGCCAGGTGCAGCTCGCGGATCATCCGGGCGACCAAAGGAAGCTGGGCGAAGACCAGGCTGTAGACGGCGACGCCGAGGACGGTGTAAACCGTCTCCAGCGGAGTGTCGTAGTGCAGCTCGATCCACAGCACCGCGGCGAGGTTGAGGCCGAAGAGGGGCCACGCGAACCGGGCGGGCAGCACCAGCACCACCGCGCCGCCGAAGAAGACCGGCATCGCCGCCCACATGGCGCCGAAGGTGAAGACCGGCACGTAGCCCAGCAGGGCCAGCACGACCAGGAGGACCCGGCTGGTCCTCGTGTCGAGGCGGACCGACGGCCTGCTGAAGTGGAGCAGCTGGATGGCGAGGAGCAGCGCGACCGCGAGGATGGCGTAACCGGCCGCGACCGGGCTCACCGACTGGGGGATGAGGCTGGCGAGCAGCACGGCCCCGAAGCCGGCGACGACCACGGTGATGATCGAGCCGGCGAGGTAGGTCGCCAGCTTGGGCCGCCGGTCGACCGCGCTCGTGCCCCAGGGCACGGAAAGGGCGCCCGAGCGGTTCGAGTCGACGACCGGAGACATGCGCAACGATCCTCCGGTGTCGTGGCGTCGCACGGAGTGGGTTCGGTGACCCGGGCTGAGCTCGGTCTGCATGCTTCCGGTCAATCCTATCTCATCCCGTCGGCTCGTATTACCAGTCCGGCCCGAAAGTAGCCGCCCCTGTACTGCACGTAACCGTTGTTGCCAAGCCATTCGGCCGTGACTGTGGCCGGATCGGCGACGATCGGCACAGTCGGCGAAGAGTGGCCGTGCCGCCGTGCGTCCGGCTCCGGCCGAACGTCCGGTCCGCTTCGGTCAGCCGCGGCCCCGGCCCCGCGCGACACCGGCCAGCGCGAGGAAATCCGGGTACGGCACGGCGATCGAGCCGGTGTGCAGCACGGATCGCCCGTCCTGGCGGAAGAAGCTCAGGCCGGGACCGTCGTCGTCGTGCTCGCCGGGGCCGGCGCCCTCGAGGCGGCGCGTCGCCGGGAAGTCCGCGGCGAACCCGGTGTCCGGCGCCGAGTACACCGGCAGGTCCCACCCGAAGTGCCTGCGGTACTGCTCGATCTTCGTGTAGGGGGCGTGGGAAACGATTACCAGGCGGGTGTCCCGGGTGTGCAGCGCGGCCGAAAGCTCTTCGGCGGAGGCGACGGCGGCGGGCCGGCTGCGATCGGGGACGGTGTGGTGCACCACGAGCCGTCGATGCCCGTCGAACAACCCGGTCAGGGTGACCGTGCCCGCGGGCCCGGCGAACCGGTACGCCCCGGCCGGCACGGGGCGTGGCCGGGGTGGGGCCTGCCGGGTCAGGCCGGGCAGCGCCAGTTCGGTCATGATCGCCTCCTGGGTACGGTGTGCCGGTGCGCACCGCGCATTGTGCGCCCGGACGCCGGGCCAGGTCACCGGTTCGCGAGCGGGCAGAGCAAGGTGGGAGACGCGGGCCGCCGGGCGCGGCCGCGGGCCGGGCCCTAGGCTCGCGGCCATGGCGAAGTACTTCGACGTGCACCCGGACAACCCCCAGCGGCGCGCCATCGGCCAGATCGCGGACCTGGTGCGGCGCGACGGGCTGATCGCCTACCCGACCGACTCGTGTTACGCGCTCGGGTGCCGGCTCGACAACCCCGAGGGCCTCGACCGCATCCGGGCGATCCGCAAGCTCGACCGGCGGCACCACTTCACGCTGGTCTGCCAGGACTTCGGGCAGCTGGGCCAGTTCGTGCACGTGGACAACGCGGTCTTCCGGGCGATCAAGGCGGCGACGCCGGGCAGCTACACGTTCATCCTGCCGGCCACCAAAGAAGTGCCGCGGCGGCTGATGCACGACAAGAAGAAGACCGTCGGCGTCCGCATCCCGGCACACGTGGTCACCCAGGCGCTGCTGGCCGAACTGGGCGAGCCGCTGGTGTCCAGCACGCTGCTGCTGCCGGACGTGCCGGAACCGCTGACGCAGGGCTGGGAGATCAAGGACGAGCTCGACCACGTGCTCGACGCGGTCGTGGACTCCGGTGACTGCGGGGTCGAGCCGACCACGGTGGTCGACTTCTCCTCGGGGGAGGCGGAGATCGTCCGCCGCGGCGCGGGCGACCCGGACCGCTTCGCCTGATCAGTCCGATTCGGACGTCCACAGTGGATTTCTGTGCTGCCGCACCAGTTCCAGCCATCGGCGGGCGCGCGGCCCGGTGGCTTCGACGGCCAGCCCGGCGGCCGGGCGACGGCCGGTGAACAGCAGGCAGAAGTCTTCGGCACGGCCGGAGATCCGGTCCGCCGCGTCGGCGGGGCCGAATTCCCAGAGCGTCCCCGACGGCGCGGTCAGGTCGAACCGGAGCAGCCCGGCGGGCGGCCCGCCGTGCCCGGCGTAGACGTCGCCGCTGGTACGGACGCCGTAGTAGGCCACGTGGCCGATGGCGTCGTCGCGCGGGAGCCGGGCGCCGAGCACATCGGCGATGTCCTGGCCGCGGGCGAACAGGACCGTCAGCAGCGCCGCCGCCAGGAGGGACGGCCGCAGCGGGCCACCGGGCCACGGGACGTCCCCGGCCGCGGTGGCCAGCAGCTCGACGGCCTTGCGGTGCTCCGAACGCCAGGCGAGCACGGCGTCGCCGAGCAGGCCGGCGTCGGTGATCCGGGGAGCGGTCCCGGTCCCGGTGCCCTCCACGGCCAGGACGACCCGCCGTGCGACGACCGTCAGTTCGGCGAGGTGGGCGGCGACCGCGCGGGCGGACGGCAGCGGCAAGGCTCCCGCGTGGGCGTGCACCAGGTCCGCGAGGGCGTCCGCCCCGGCCTCCAGATCGGCGTACACGTCGGACATGGTTGCGGCCTCCGTGGCTGATCGGTGCTGAGGTGTCGATGCTGCTCCCAGGCCGCCGCCGCGGGCGACTCGTGGGTTGCGGTCCCGGATCGGCTATGTTCGGGACCGGCAAGGCCGGATCCGGGGAGGACATGTGAAGTACCTGCTGGCGATGTACATGAACCCCGACGTCTGGGAGGCGCTGTCCGAGCAGGACAGGGACGAGGTGATGAGCGGCCACGGCGAGTTCATCCGCCGGATCCGGGAGTCAGGGGAGATGATCAGCACCCAGGCCCTCGACGCCCCGGCCCGCAGCGCCGTCGTCCGGGTGACCGACGGGGTCCCGGCGGTGACCGACGGGCCGTTCATCGAGTCGAAGGAGTTCCTGGCCGGGTTCTACCTGGTCGAGTGCGCCTCGCCCGAGCGCGCCTACGAGGTGGCCGCGATGATCCCGGACGCCGGGATCAAGGGGCTCGGCATCGAGGTCCGGCCGGTGGTGTTCTTCGCCGACGCCGAAACCGAATCCGGGTTCACCGGCGGGTGAGCGCGTCCGTCGGGGAGCGCCTGCGGCCGCTGGTGCCCCAGGTCCTCGGTGCGCTCGTGCGCCGGTACGGCCAGTTCGACGCGTGCGAAGACGCCGTCCAGGAGGCACTGCTCGCCGCGTCGCAGCAGTGGCCCGCCGACGGCGTGCCGGACAACCCGTACGGCTGGCTCGTCGCCGTCGCGACCCGGCGGCTCACCGACCACTGGCGCAGCGAAAGCGCGCGGCGGCGGCGAGAGGAGTCCGTCGCTGTCCGCGAGCCGGTGGTGGCGCCCGGGCCGGACGACGACCGGCCGTCCGACGAGGACGACTCGCTCACCCTGCTCTTCCTCTGCTGCCACCCGGCGGTCTCCCCGCCCTCGCAGGTCGCGCTGACGCTGCGCGCGGTCGGCGGGCTGACCACGGCGCAGATCGCCAAGGCCTTCCTCGTGCCCGAAGCCACCATGACCCGGCGCATCACGCGGGCGAAGGAGAGCATCGCGGCGGCAGGCTCGACGTTCGGCGAACCGGACCCGGCCGACCACGCGGAGCGGCTCCGGGTCGTGCTGCAGGTGCTGTACCTGATCTTCAACGAGGGCTACGCGGCCACGTCCGGGACGGACCTCCAGGCACCCGAGCTGGCGCGCGAAGCGATCCGCCTGACTCGCGGGGTGCACGCGCTGCTGCCGGACGACGGCGAGGTGGCGGGCCTGCTCGCGCTGATGCTGCTGACGGACGCACGCCGGCCTGCGCGGGTCGGTCCCGAAGGCGAACTGGTCCCGCTCGCCGAGCAGGACCGCGGGCGGTGGGATCGGGCGATGATCGCCGAGGGCGCCGGCCTGGTCCGCCGTACGCTGGGCCGCCACCCGGTCGGCCCGTACCAGGTGCAGGCGGCCATCGCCGCGCTGCACGACGAAGCGCCCAGCGCGGAGACCACGGACTGGCCGCAGATCGTCCAGCTCTACGCGGTGCTCCAAGAGCTCGCGCCGAGCTCGGTGGTCACGCTGAACCAGGCGATCGCGATCGCGATGGCGGAGGGGCCGGAACGGGGGCTGGAGCTGCTGGCCACCCTGGCGGACGACAGCCGGATGAAGCAGAGCCACCGCCTCGACGCGACTCGGGCCCACCTGCTGGAACTGGCCGGCGACCACGAAGCCGCCCGAACCCACTACCGCCGCGCGGCGGAGGCGACCGCGAGCCGGCCCGAGCAGCGTTATCTGCTGGGGCGGGCTGATCGGCTGGGGTGACTCGCGCGCGTGGCCGGGCCGAGCGGTTGCCGCGGCCCGGCACGGGCTCGTGGGTGGCCCCCCCGGGGGGGGCCCCCCCCCGCACTGTACACAGTGGTCGGGGATGACCAC
>NZ_JADWPD010000031.1:24644-152325 GCF_017308975.1 Amycolatopsis sp. MtRt-6
CGAAACCGGGCCGGGGGGGGGGGGGGGGGGGGGGGGGGGGGGGGCGCCGGGGGGGGGGGGGGGGGGGCCCCGGGGGGGGGGCCCCCCCCACGGCACTGTCCTCAGTGGACGAGGATGCCCTCCTGCGGCGAAGGTGCCGCGGTGATGCGGAAGAGCCGGGCGAACAGCTCCAGGCCGGCCAGCCTGCCGTCGATCGCGATGCGGCCCGTGCGGACCGCCTCCGCGGCGCTCGTCTGGCCGCCGATCACGTCGAGGAGGACCCGGCCGCGGTCGGCGTGGATGACCAGGTCCGCGTCCGGGAGGCGGCCCTCCGTCACCTTCAGCGCGCCGTCGACCATCGCGTGCAACGTCATCGTGTCGTGCAGGACGTGGTCCAGCTCGCTGCCGTACTCGGTGAGCTCGTGCACCACGCTCGCGTCCAGGTCGGGTCGCACGCGCCGGCGGACGACCCCGGACTTCTCCAGCTCGTTGAGCCGGGCCGGCAGGATGCTCGGCGGGATCTTCGGGAGCCCGGCCCGCAGCTCCGTGTACCGCTTCGAGCCGAGCACGAGGTCCCGCACGGTGAGCAGTGCCCACCGCTCACCGACGAGCTCCATCGCGGGCCACTCCGCAGAACTGGCCATAGGTACGGGTTCGTGCGGTCATCGGTCCTCACTTCGTGCGGTGGGGTGGAACTGGTTGTGGTCGCCCTCGGAGATGAGCTCGCGGTGCAGCAGCTGCAGGTCGTCGCACGGCTCGACGCCCAGCTCCTCGGCGAGCCGGCGGCGCAGGTCGCGGTACACGGCCATCGCGTCGGACCGGCGGCCACTGCGGCCCAGCACCCGCATCAGCTGCCCGTGCAGTGCTTCGTCCAGCGGGTTGCCCCCGGTCAGCGACCGCAGCTCGCCGATCAGCTCGCGGTGCCGTCCGCTGGCGATCTCCGCCTCCACCAGCAGGTGCAGCGTGGTGCGGTGCTGCTCGGCCAGCTGGGTCACGTACGACTGCAGCACCGGTCCACAAGAGACGTTCGCCAGCGGCGGGCCCGACCACAGGTCCAGCGCCTCGCGGAACCGGCCCGCCGCGTCGTCGTGCCGCCCGTTCCGTTGCAGGACCTGCCCTTCGTGCTGCAGCCGGTCGAAGCGGAAGACGTCCACCTGCGCGGGGTCGATGCGGAAGACGTAGCCCGGGTTCTTGGTGACGAGCAGGTCGTCGGCGTTCTCCGCGAGCCCGTTCTGCTGGATGCACCGCCGCAGATGGTAGACGTAGGTGTGCAGGGTGGTCCGCACCGTGCGGATCGGGTCGCTGGCCCACAGCTCCTGCATGATCGAGTCGGCGTGGACCAGCCGGCCCGGCCGGACCACCAGCAAGGCCAGCAGCTGCAGGACCTTCGGTGTCGTCGGCGCGTAGTCCACGCCGTCACGCAGGAGGCCGAGCGGGCCGAGGACCGTGAAGCGGACGACACTTTCGGATGGTTCCCGTGGCCGCGGGGTTGCCCCGGCCGCTAGCCTAGTTTCGGAGTACATTGCCGAACGCCTCCAGTGTGCAGCCGTGTGCCGGCTCCCCAGTAGTGCCGCGTCAGGACCGATGTACTCCCGATGTACCGTCGATCCCCCGGCTGTCCACATTCGAATGTGACAGAGCGGCCGGGGTGCGGCCAGTGAGCCGCCCATCAGAGTCGAACTGTGTTTCTCCGCCCGGACCCGTGCGTTCCGCACTTTTCGCGGCCGCGTGCCGCGGACTCCCGACCCGGCCGGGTTGGCCGTCCGGATCATGCCGCCCGGCCGGGCGAACGGCGGAAGGCCGGTGCTCACTCGCCGTGTCGGGGCAGCTTTCACAACGGATCCGTGCGAAGTGCACGACGGGAGCCGTGCCCTTCGCACGGGTTCGGCGTTCCCCGCCGACATTGCCTTCTCCAGTCTCCGTCGAGGCTCGATCGGTCGTCCACCGACCCGCGACCTCCGGCGTCTTACCTGGCGGCGAGGGAAATTCAAGCGGAGGAATTCGAGGTTGGGCTGATGATCTTGCGATCGGTTGCGTCCACGGGGGTACAGCGGGAGGCAGGCGAGCCACCGGAGGACGCGGACCGGCTCAGACGCGAACAAGCCGTCCAGCCGGCGATCCTGCGGGCGATCGAGCTGCTGCTCGAACGCTACTTCGAGCCCATCACCCTGTCGGCGCTGGCCGCCGAGGTGTACGTGAGCCCCTTCCACTTCTCGCGCATCTTCGCGAAGGCGACCGGGGTCACCCCGGGCCGGTTCCTGACGGCCGTGCGCCTGTTCGAGGCGAAACGGCTGCTGCTGACCACTTCCCTGACCGTGTCGGACATCGTCTGCAGCGTCGGCTACAGCAGCGTCGGCACCTTCACCAGCCGGTTCGTCCGGGCCGTCGGCATGACGCCGACCGAGTACCGCGAACCGGACGTCGGCGAGCTGCTCGTCGCGCACTCGGCGTACTTCCAGCGGCTGCCGTCGCAGCGGTCGCTGCGCGAAGCCGGCTGCGCTTCGCAGCCGATGGGCACCGGCCACCTGGACGTCGACCTGGTGCTGCCGGACGACGCGGCCCCGGCCACCGTTCTCGTCGGCGTGTTCGCCGACAACGTGCCGCAGCGCGGCCCGGTCGCCTTCGGCGGCTCGGCCAACACCCGGTCCGGGCGGTTGACCGTGCACGGCGTGCCGGAGGGCAACTGGACCGTGATTGCGATCGCCGACCACAGCTTGCACGCCAAGAGCGGCCCCGCTTTCACGGTCGGGACCGCCTCGGCCGCCGTGTCGCCGTTCGACCCGCCGGGCGTCACCGTCCGGCTGCGGCGGCCCGCGCTGACCGACCCGCCGATCGCGATCACCCTGGCGTCCCGGCCGACGCCGTCGAGCCGGCAGCAGTTCGCCACGCAACGGCCGCACCTGCGCGCCGTCGCCTGAGCCCCGTTCCCCCGACCGACAGGAAGATCCGGATGTCGACTCTGCTCGGCGTGCTGCGCAAGCGCGTGCTCGCTCCCTCCCTCGCGTCCGTCGGCTTCGCCGAGCGCGGGTTCCCGGTGGTGCACACCGACGCCACGGCCCGCCTGGAAGCGGTGCCGCAGGCGGTCGTGTGCGGGTTCGAATGGGCCATCGAAGGCGCGTCGCTGTGGGAGATCGAGCGGCGCCTCGCGCTGATCGAGCCCGAACAGCGCGGGTTCGCCTACGAGGGCGCGACGATGGGCTGCTCCATCCTCGACGCCATGCCCGGCGGCGGCTCGGACCGGACCCGCGAGCTGCTCGAAGGACCGGGCCGCCCGCACATCTTCCTGACCTACATCGGGATCGGGTTCGCGATGGCGCGGCTGCCGCGTCCACTGTGGAAGAAGATGCTGCCCGAGCTGACCGGGGTGGCCTACCACCCGGTGATGAGCTGGCTCGCCGTCGACGGCTACGGCTTCGACCGCGCCTACTTCGACACCGGGAAGTGGGTGGAGCGGCAGGCCGCCCCGGAGCCCTACCCGTGGGCCGGCCGCCCGGAGTACTTCCCCCGCGCGTTCGACCAGGGGGTCGGCCGCGCGCTGTGGTTCATCCACGGCGGGAACCCGGACGCGGTGGCCGCCGCGGCCGGCCGGTTCGCCGAGCACCGGCGGGCCGACCTGTGGAGCGGGATCGGGCTCGCCGCGACGTTCGCGGGCGGCAGTGACCAGCTCGGGCTGGCGCGGCTGCGCCGGGCGGCCGGCGGGTACCACGACGAGCTCGGCCTGGGCGTCGTGTTCGCGGTGAAGGCGCGGACCTACTCAGGGTACGTGCCGGCGCACACCCACCTCGCGTGCGATGCCCTGGTCGACCTGACCGTGCAGGAGGCGCAGAACCTGGCCGACCGCACCGAGCGCGCCGACGGCGACGACGGGCCGGTGCCGCCCTACGAGCTGTGGCGGGAGCGGATCCGGGAAGAGCTCCGTCCCGCCGCCGCGCGCCGGGCGAGCTGAGCGGTGATCCCACGCAACCGTGGAGTAGACCGCCGACCAGCGGATCTGTGACTGTGGAATCGACGAGCAGAACCAAGTCTCATTCGACCCGTTAGGGGGAGAGTGCGTTGGGCAATGGCTGGCGCGCGCTCAGACGCCGCATCCTGACACCGAACGTTTCGGAGACCACGCTGGAAAAGCGTGGCTTCCACCGAAAGAGCCCAGCCGCTCAAGAACGACTCGAGACGGTCGGGGAGAAATTCCTCCTCGGGTACGCACACGCGGTCGAGGCGCGTTCGGTCGAGCAAGCCGAAGAATGGCTCGAGCGCATTCCACCGCAGTTCCGCGGCTTCGCCTACGAAGGCGCGGGAATGGGGTACGGCGTCCTCGACGGGCTGCCGTTCGGCAAGAGCACGAACATCGCCGAATTCCTGGCCGGCCCCGGTGAGAAGCACGACTACATCATCTACGTCGGGGTCGGCTGGGCCATGTGCCGGCTCCCGCGGTTCGCGTGGCCGAAGGCCTCGGCGTTCGACCCGCTGCTGCGCTGGCTCGTGCTCGACGGCTACGGCTTCCACCAGGCGTACTTCAAGACCGACCAGTACATCCGGCAGCAGTACCAGGAGCCGGGTTTCTCGTGGCCGGACAAGCGCTACGACGGGTACGCGTTGCGCGCCATCGACCAGGGCATCGGCCGGGCGCTGTGGTTCATCTGCGGTACCGACGTCGAGCTGGTGACGAAGACGATCGAGGAGTTCCCCGAGTCGCGCCACGGCGACCTGTACGCCGGGGTCGGGCTGGCCTCGACCTACGCGTGCGGCGTCACGGCCGACGAGCTGCGGGAACTGGTCGACCGGGCCGGCATCCACCACGGGCCGCTGGCGCAGGGAAGCGCGTTCGCGGCCGAGTGCCGGGTGCGCTCGGGCCTGATGATCCCGGAGACCGAGATGGCGGCCCGGGCGATCTGCGGCCTGCCTGCCGAACGCGCGGCGGCCATCACCCAAGAGGTCCGGCCGGACGTGGTCGTCGACGGCGACGACGTCCCGGCGTTCGAAATCTGGCGGCGGCGGATCGCCGACGAAGTCCTGACGCACGGAGGTGTGCACGAATGACCGCGACCTTGGGCCGGCTGCGCAAGCAGCTGGCGGGCATCGTGGCGCTGGCGCTGATCTTCAGCCTGTTCTTGGTCGCGCGGCTGCCCAGCGTCTCCGCCGCCGAGCAGGACTCGATGGCGAGCAAGTTCCACTTCACGCCGATGTCGATCGCGCTGCCCGCGGCGAAGAAGGCGCAGTCGATCCGCACGGTGAACAAGGAGTACGAGGACATCGCCGCGTGGATCTCCTCGGTCGGCGCCGCGATCGCGCTCAACGACATCAGCGGCACCGGCAAGGCCAACGACCTCTGCCTGGTCGACACCCGCAGCGACCAGGTCGTCATCACGCCGTCGCCGGACTCGGGCCCGCGGTACGCGCCCTTCGAGCTCGATCCCGCTCCGGTGCTGCCGACGTGGGACTACATGGCGCCGATGGGCTGCGTCCCCGGTGACTACAACGAAGACGGCCGCACCGACATCCTGGCCTACTACTGGGGCCGCACGCCGGTGCTGTTCCTGCAGAAGGCCACCGCGGCGAAGTTCGACGCGGCCGCGTTCCAGCCGGTCGAGCTGGTGGCGGGCAACCACCGCGGCCCGGACGGGAAGTACAACGGCCCGATGTGGAACACCGACTCCGCCACCATCGGCGACTTCGACGGTGACGGGCACGTCGACATCTTCATCGGGAACTACTTCCCGGACAGCCGGGTCCTCGACCCGAACGCCGACGGCGGCATCACGATGAACCAGTCGATGTCGCACGCGCTGAACTCGGGCGCGAAGTACATCTACCGCTGGACCGGCGCCGCGTCCGGCGCGAACCCGAGCGCGCAGTACGTCGACGCTTCGCAGGGAATCCCGGAAGTCGCCCGCTACGGCTGGACGCTGGCCTCCAGCGCGACCGACATCGACGGCGACAGCCTGCCGGAGCTCTACATCGCCAACGACTTCGGGCACGACCGGCTGCTCTACAACAAGTCCACGCCGGGCCACATCGAGCTCGCCGAGGTCACCGGCGTCCGCGGGATCACCGACCCGAAGTCGAAGGTGCTGGGCAACGACTCCTTCAAGGGCATGGGCGTCGACTTCGGCGACCTGAACCACGACGGGCTCTACGACCTGTTCGTCAGCAACATCACCGCGTCGTGGGGCATCGAAGAGTCGAACTTCCAGTTCATGAACACCGCGAAGAACACCATGGACCTGCGCAAGCAGCTGCAGGACGGGGTCGCGCCGTTCGAGGACGTGAGCGGCAGCCAGGGGACCGCCTGGTCCGGCTGGGGCTGGGACGTCAAGATCCAGGACTTCAACAACGGCGGCGAGAACCAGATCGCGCAGGCGACCGGGTTCGTCAAGGGGCAGGTCAACCGCTGGCCGAACCTGCAGGAGCTGGCCACGGCGCACGACGGCATGCTGTCCAACCCGCTCTGGTGGCCGAACGCCCGTGCCGGTGACGACATCGGCGGCGACCACACCCTGCACTTCTTCGTGAAGAGCGCGGACGGCCGGTACACCGACCTCGCGCCGCAGCTGGGCCTGGCGGTCCCGGTGCCCACCCGCGGCATCGCCGTCGGCGACACCGACGGCGACGGCCTGCCCGAGTTCGCGGTGGCGCGGCAGTACGAGGCGCCGATCTTCTACCACAACGACAGCCCGAACCCGGGCAAGTACCTGCAGCTGAAGCTGTTCACCGACGCCCCGGTGGCGCCCGGCCCGCTGCCCGCGGCCGGCCCGCCCGCGATCGGCGCCCAGGCCACCGTGACGACGGCGGACGGCAAGAAGTACCTCGGCCGGGTCGACGGCAGCAGCGGTGAGGCCGGCCGGCGCAGTTTCGACGTCCAGATCGGCCTCGGGCACGACGTCAGTGGCCCGCTCGACGTGCACCTGCAGTGGCGGGACCGGACCGGGCAGTTGCGGACCCAGAACCTGAAGCTCGAACCCGGTTGCCACATGTACCAGCTCGGCACCACGGCGAAGGAAGCGATGTGACGTGATGGCGACCCCGACTCTGACCAAAGTGGACACCGCGCCACCGAAGCGCAGCAACAAGGTCGTCACCGCCTTGCGCCGCTTCGCGATCTCGATCACGATCTTCAACATCGTCGGCTACACCGTGCTCGGCTTCGAGCAGCCGTGGCTGTACCCGTTCGTCGCGCTGGCGACCGCGTACGCCACGGAGATCCTGCTCGAAATCATCAACGCCCGCGTCACCTCGCGTGCGGTCCGCTTCAAGGGCAACGGGTTCAAGGGGCTCATGGAGTTCCTGCTCCCGGCGCACATCACCGGGCTCGCGCTGAACATGCTGACCTACGTCAACGACCGGATCCTCGTGATGATCTTCGGCGTGGTCGTCGCGGTCGGCGCGAAGTGGATCCTGCAGGCACCGGTGTACGGCCGGATGCGGCACTACATGAACCCGTCGAACTTCGGCATCACGATCATCCTGCTCGTGTTCCCGTGGGCGAGCATCGCCCCGCCGTACCACTTCACGGAGCAGATCCCCACCTGGGGCGGCTGGCTGATCGTCGGCATCATCCTCGTGTCGGGCACGGTGCTCAACGCGCTGCTGACCGGCCGGATGTTCCTCATCGCGGGCTGGCTGAGCTTCTTCGTCATCCAGGCCGTCGTCCGCGGCTGGCTCTTCGGCACGTCGATCCCCGGCGCGCTGGCGATGGCCACCGGTGTCGCGTTCGTGCTCTACACCAACTACATGGTGACCGACCCGGGCACGTCGCCGTCGAAGCCGGGTTCGCAGTTCGCCTTCGGGGCCGGGGTGGCGCTCGCGTACGGCTTCTTCACCGCCGTGCACGTGGCCTACGGGCTCTTCCTGGCCACCGCGACCGTCTGCCTGATCCGCGGCATGTTCCTGTGGGCCCTGCACTTCTCGAACAAGGCGCGGATCAAGTTCGAGGCCGAACAGGCCGAGCAGAAGGCGAACCTGGAGCTCGCGCCCGCGCCGGCGGAAGCCGGCGGCGAGAAGCCGGGAGCCGTCGCGGCATGACCGGCCGCCAGCACCGAGCCCGGGCGGCGCACCCCGCGCCGCCCGGGCCGCCGCGCCGGGCGACCCTCCGGTTGCTGAAGCAGCTCTTCACCGACCGGCTCGCGCTCATGGGCGACAACGCCGAGGTCTATGGCGACGTCGTCCGCATCGCCATCGGCCCGAAGGCGATGTACCTGGTGAACCACCCGGACCTCGCGAAGCACGTCCTCGCGGACAACGCCGCGAACTACCACAAGGGCATCGGCCTGCAGGAGGCGCGCCGGGCCCTCGGCGACGGCCTGCTCACCAGCGACGGCGAGACGTGGCGCGAGCAGCGGCGGACCATCCAGCCGGTGTTCCAGCCCAAGCGGATCGCGCGGCAGGCCGCCGTCGTCGCGGCCGAAGTGGACGCGCTGATCAAGCGGCTCGGCGCGCACAACGGGCCGGTCGAGATCCTGCACGAGATGACCGGGCTGACCCTCGGCGTGCTCGGCAAGACGCTGCTCGACGCCGAGCTCGGCGGGTACGAAACGCTCGGCCACTCGTTCGAAGCCGTGCAGGACCAGGCCATGTTCGAGGCGGTCACGCTGAGCGCGGTCCCGCAGTGGGTGCCCTTGAAGAAGCAGCTGGAGTTCCGCACCGCGCGCGACGACCTGCGCCGGATCGCCGACGAGCTCGTCGAGCAGCGGCTGGCGAACCCGGTCGAGAACGGCGAGGACGTGCTGTCGCGGCTGATCGCGTCCGGGTCCGGGCAAGGTGCGTCGCGCGAACGCATGCGGGACGAGCTGATCACCCTGCTGCTGGCCGGGCACGAGACGACGGCGAGCACGCTCGGCTGGGCCTTCCACCTGATCGACGAGCACCCGGAGGTCGGCGAGCGGCTGCACGCCGAAGCCGTCGAAGTGCTGGGTGACCGCCTGCCCGAGCACGAGGACCTGCGCCGGCTCACCTACACCGCGGCCGTGGTCGAGGAAGTCATGCGGCTGTACCCGCCGGTGTGGCTCCTGCCGCGGGTCGCCCAGGCCGACGACGAGATCGGCGGGTACCACGTGCCGGCCGGCTCCGACGTCGTCGTGGTGCCCTACACCCTGCACCGGCACCCGGGGTTCTGGACCGACCCGGAGCGGTTCGACCCCGGCCGGTTCGACCCGGCGAACCCGGCCGGACGGCCGCCGCGCTACGCCTACATCCCGTTCGGCGCCGGGCCGAGGTTCTGCATCGGCAACAGCCTCGGCGTGATGGAGGCGGTGTTCGTGCTCGCCATGGCGGCGCGGGACCTGGTGCTGCGGAAGGTGCCGGGCAAGGTCGTCGACCCCGAAGCGATGCTCTCGCTGCGGGTGCGCGGCGGGCTGCCGATGACCGTGCACCGCCGGGAACGGGTGCGGCGGGCCGAGGCCGCCTGAGTTCACTGTGGACATTCGATGAGGAGGTAGGCCGGTGCAACGCGAAGCCACCGAAGAAGAACGCGTCAAGAACCTGACCCTCGAGGCCTACGCGGACACGATCGTGCCGGGGGAGAAGCGGTACGAAGGCGACCGGGCGATCGCCGGGGCCGCGCCCGGCCCCGGTTCGGTGGCGGCGGGCGCGCTCGAACTGCTGAACTTCGACGCGACCGGCGTCACCGTCGGCCTGCCCTACCTCGCGCAGTCGCTCAACGATCACGCGAAGGCCTACGCGGGCGAAGCGGAGCTGTCGCTCGATCACGACGTCCCGCCGTTCGTCGCGCTGCCCTACGAGCACCGCCGCGAGCTGGTGCGGCGGCTGACCGCGCCCGGCCACCCGGAGAAGGACGGCTGGGTCAGCCTCGCGCTGTTCTGCAACATGGCCTTCGACAGCGCCGCGCACAAGCACACCGCCGACGCCATCCGCGAAGGGCACCCGGGCCTGCTGGCGCTGGGCTACACCGCACCGGACGCCGACGGGTTCTGGCGGTTCCCGAAGTACGGCTACGGCCGCAAGCTGGCCGAGCTCCACCCCGACACCACGCCTTCCGGGAGCCCCGCATGACTGCCATCGACAAGACCGACGTCGTCATCGTCGGCAGCGGCTTCGGCGGGTCCATCCCCGCCTACCACCTCGCCGCCGGCGGGGCCAAGGTCACCGTGCTGGAGCGCGGGCCGTGGCTGGCCTCGGCCGACTTCGAGCACGACTACCTGCTCGGCTCGTCCTACACGCGGGCGTTCGACTTCGTCGTCGGCGACGGGATGAGCGTGCTCGGCGGCAACTGCGTCGGCGGCGGCAGCGTCGTGTACTTCGCCGCGATGCCGCGGGCGCCGAAGTTCGTCTTCGAGCGCCACGGCAGCATCGGACGCCGGATGTGGCCCTGGGTGATCAACCGCGACTCGCTCGAGCCGTGGTACGACCGGGTCGACGAGTCGCTGCCCGTGTCCAAACAGGACTGGAGTGACGTCTCCTACGCCGGCGGGCTGTGGGCCGCGGCCTGCAACCACTCGGGCCGGACGGCCAACCCGGCGCCGGTCGCGGTGGACAACGCCACCTGCGTCAACTGCAACTTCATGATGGCGGGCTGCAAGTTCGACGCCAAGCGCTCGATGCTGACGAACTACCTGCCCGCGGCCCTCTCGCACGGCGCGGAGATCCGCCCGCTGCACGAGGTCCAGCGGCTCGAGCGCACCGAGGACGGCGCCTACCGCGTCTACTTCGACCTGATCGACGAGGAAGATTACCGGATCCACACCGGCAGCGGCGTGATCGAGGCGAAGATCGTGATCATCGCTGCCGGCGCGGGTGCCACCCCGGTGATCCTGCAGCGCTCGGAGGCCGCGCTCGGCACGATGCCGCACGGCGTGGGCCGGTACTTCTCCGGCAACGGCGAGCGGCTCAACACCGCGATCATCGACGAGGACCGCGTCCGCGAGGTGCTGGGATTGTCCCGTGAGGACGGTCCGGTCTACTCGGCCAACCACATCGGCAAGGGCCCGACCGTCGCGAACTGGGACAAGCTCGACGGGTCGCTGCCGGAGTACGAGCGGTACTCGCTGGAGCAGCTGTACTTCCCGCCGGGCCTGGGCACCATCCTCGCCCAGGTGCCCGGCGGCGAGGAGCCGCGCTGGTTCGGTGCGGAGAAGAAGGAAATCCTCAAGCAGTGGGCCAACTGGCTGACGATCTTCCTGATGACCGAGGACGACAACGAAGGCGTGTTCGGCGCCCCGCCGCCCACTGGGAACGCCTACCGGATCTCGCAGCAGATGCTCGGCCGCGGCCCGCTGCGCTACGAGCCGACGACGAACACCCGGCGCGGCTGGGCGCTGGCCGACGCGGACTGCAAGGCGATCATCGAGAAGGACGGCCTGGCGAAGGTCGCGCCGTGGACCAACGACGTCGTCGGGGCGTACACCGTGCACCCGCTGGCGTCCTGCCGGATCGGTGACGACCCGGCGACGTCGGCGCTGTACCCGAACCACGAGCTGCGCAACCATCCGGGCATCTTCGTCACCGACAGCGCGGCGGTGCCGGGCGCGCTGACGGTGAACCCGGCGATGACCATCGCCGCGCTCGCCGAGCGGTCGATCCCGGGCATCGTCCGGGCCCTGCAGGCCCGCGACGTCGACGTCAAGTACGGCGCGCCGGCCCCCGACGGCTCGATCACGGGCCGCCGTGCGGTGTCCAAACTGGACCTGGTCGCCGGGAACTGACGTACCCGGACGGACGACTCGCGTACCTGGACGGACGACACGCGCCCGAGGGGCTGAGGAGGAAGTATGGCGGCGGGGTTGGTGCGGGTTGCCTTGCGGCGGTCGCTGCGGGAGGTGCGCTACGTCGACGTGGTGCGGCCGCGGCGGGCGCGCGGGCTGGTGCGGGAGGTCTACCGGCAGGTGGAGCGGGACTTCGGGATGCTCGCCCCGCCGATCGCGCTGCACTCGGCGTCGCCGGAGGTGCTGGCCGCGGCGTGGCTGATGCTGCGGGAGTCGCTGGTCGCGGGCGGGGCGGCGAGCCGGGCCGGCAAGGAGGCCGTCGCGGCCGCCGTGTCCGCGGCGAACTCGTGCCCGTACTGCGTCGAAGTGCACGCGATGGCGCTCGGGACGCTGGGGGAGCCGGCCGCCGCCGCGGCCATCGAGGCCGGGGACCCCGCGGCCATCCCGGACCGCGGCCTGCGCGCGCTGACGGCGTGGGCGGGCGGTGACGGCGGGCTGCCCGCGGACGTGCCCGAGGACGCCGCGGCGGAGTTCACGGCCGTGGCCGTCGCGTTCCACTACCTCAACCGGGTGGTGAGCGTGTTCCTCGGGCCGTCGCCGCTGCCCGAGGCCGTTCCGCCGACGGCGCGGGCGAAGGCCAAGGCCGTGCTGGGCTTCCTGCTCAAGCCGGGTGCCGCGCCGCCGGCCGGGCAGGCGCTGGACCTGCTGCCCGCCGCGCCGGGGCCGAACCCGGGCGAGACGCTGTCCGACGCTTTCTCGCGGGCTGCGGCGGCGATCGAGGCCGCCGGGGAACGCTCGGTGCCCTCCCGGGTCCGGGAGCTCGTCCGCCGGGAACTCAAGGCGTGGGACGGGAAACCGCCCGGGCTGAGCCGCGCGTGGGTGGACCCGGTCCTCGCCGAACTCCCCGCGGAGGAGCGCGCACCGGGCCGGATCGCCTTGCTGACGGCCAAGTCCGCCTACCAGGTGACGGCCGCCGACATCGCCGCGCTGAGTCCGGAAAGGACGGACGACCGCGGGGTGGTCGAGCTGGTGTCGTGGGCGGCGCTCACCGCGGCCGTGGCGGCGGGCGACCGGCTTTCTCTCCGCCCGCGAAGAGAAGACTTCCGAGCTCGCAACGGTGATGATCGATCAGGAGAAGACGTCGCATCGGTGAAAGGACAGACAGGTGACTGACACCACGGGCGTGATCGCCGACCTTACCGCCGAGGCCGCCGAGGTGGACGCGCTCGTCGCGGGGCTCACCGAGGCGGAGTGGGACACCCCCACGCCCGCGCCGGGCTGGACCGTCCGCCACCAGATCGCGCACCTCGCGTTCATCTTCCGCATCGCGGGGTTGTCGGCGGCGCAGCCGGAGGCGTTCGTCGCCATGACGAAGTCGCTGTCCGGTGGGTTCGAGGCCGCGGTCAACGCCGCGCTGGAGGACTACGTCCACGACCCGGCCGAGGTGCTCCTGACGCGCTGGCGGGCCGAGCGGGACGCGGGGCTCAAGGCCCTCGCGGCCGTGCCCGGGAACCAGCTGGTGCCGTGGCTGGTGAACCCGCTGCCGCCGTACGTGCTGGCGTGCGCGGGGATGATGGAGGTGTTCGGCCACGGCCAGGACATCGCCGACGCGCTCGGCGTGCGCCTCGAGCGCACCGACCGGATCCGGCACATCGCCGGGTTTTCCGTTCGGGTCCGGGACTTCGGCTACGAGGCGCGGAACCTGACGCCGCCCGCGGAAGAGTTCCGGTTCGAGCTCACCGCGCCCTCCGGGGGGCTCTGGGCGTTCGGGCCCGAGGACGCGGCCCAGCGGGTCACCGGCAGTGCCGAGGACTTCTGCCTGCTCGTCACCCGGCGGCGGCACCGCTTCGACCTCGACGTGCGGGCGACGGGCACGCTGGCCGACCAGTGGCTCGACATCGCCCAGGCCTATCGCGGGCCGGCCGGGGCGGGGCGCCGCCCCGGCCAGTTCGACGCCTGAATCCTTCGTGGACAGTACGGGTCGTTGTCCGGTCGTGCTGACGACCCGGGCACGGGCAGCAAAAGGAGAAGCCGGTCCGCATCGCCCGGAGATGCTGGACCGGATGGCCCGGCGACCCGGAGCACCGGGCAGCGGCGGCGCCGCCAGACGGAGACAGGCCGGCGGCTGGACCCCTGGTCCCGCACCGGTGGGCAGCGGGGGCCGGACGGTTCCGATGGTATGGGGCTCGAGAGCCAGTGGGAGTGCGGTGGCATGAGCGTAGAGCGGATTTCGATCGTCGGTATCGGTCTCCGGTACCCCGACGCGAGTTCTCCGGAGGAGCTCTGGGAAAACGTGCTGGCCGGGCGGCAGGCGTTCCGCAGGCTGCCGGACGAGCGGATGAACCGGGCGGACTACTACTCGCCCGACCCGAAGGCACCGGACCGCTTCTACTCGCAGAAGGCGGCCGTGCTGCGGGGTTACGAGTTCGACCGGGTGGCGCACAAGGTCGCCGGCAGCACCTTCCGGGCGACCGACACGACGCACTGGCTCGCCCTCGAGGTCGCCGCGGAGGCCCTCGCGGACGCCGGGTTCGGTGACGGCGAGGGTACCCCGAAGCTGAGCACCGGCGTCGTCATCGGCAACAGCCTCACCGGGGAGTTCTCCCGCGCCAACATCATGCGGCTGCGCTGGCCGTACGTGCGCCGCACGGTCGCGGCGGCGCTGACCGCCCGCGGCTGGGAGGACGAGGACACCGCGAACTTCCTGCGGGAGCTCGAGGTCCAGTACAAGGAGCCGTTCCCCGAGATCAACGAGGACTCCCTCGCCGGCGGCCTGGCCAACACGATCGCCGGCCGGGTCTGCAACTACTTCGACTTCGCCGGCGGCGGGTACACCGTCGACGGCGCCTGCTCCTCTTCGCTGCTGTCGGTGGTGACCGCGGCCAACGCGCTCGTCCAGGGCGACCTCGACCTCGCCATCGCCGGTGGGGTCGACCTGTCGATCGACCCGTTCGAGGTGATCGGCTTCGCGAAGACCGGCGCGCTGGCCAAACGCGAGATGAAGGTCTACGACGCCGATTCGAACGGCTTCTGGCCCGGTGAAGGCTCCGGCATGCTGGTCCTGATGCGCGAGAGCGACGCGCTGGAGCAGGGCAAGCGGATCTACGCGTCGATCGGCGGCTGGGGCGTGTCGTCCGACGGCAAGGGCGGCATCACCCGGCCCAAGGCGTCCGGGCACCGGCTGGCCCTCAAGCGCGCCTACGACCGCGCCGGCTACGGCGTCGAGACCGTCTCCTACTTCGAGGGCCACGGCACCGGCACCGCGCTGGGCGACGAAACCGAGATCGAGGCGCTGTCCACGGCCCGCCGTGACGCCGACCCGCTGGCCAAGCAGGCCGCGCTGTCGACGATCAAGGGCAACATCGGCCACACGAAGGCGGCGGCCGGGGTCGCCGGCCTGATCAAGGCGTCGCTGGCGGTGTACCACCAGGTCATCCCGCCCGCGACCGGCCACTACGCCCCCCACGAGTCGCTCACCGGCTCCTCGGCGCGGATGTACGTCCCGCGCGAGGCGACGCTGTGGCCGGAGGACCAGCCGGTCCGCGCCGGTGTCTCCGCGATGGGCTTCGGCGGGATCAACTCCCACGTCACGGTGACCGAGGCGCCGACCGCGACCCGGCGCCGGGAGGTCGACGAGCGGGCCCGTTCGCTGGTCGCCGGCCGCCAGGACGCCGAGCTGCTGCTGTTCGATGCCGACGACCTGGCGACCCTGCGCGGGAACATCGCCGCGGTGCTGGAAACCGTGCCGAAGCTGTCGTTCGCGGAGCTGACCGACCTCGCCGGCACGCTGGCGAAGGACCTGTCGGGCAAGCCGGTGCGCGCCGCGGTCGTCGCGGCCAACCCCGAGCACGCCGAGCGGAAGCTGACCAAGCTGCTCGAACAGCTCGACTCGGGTGACTCGGTCTTCGACAGCGCCGACGGCATCTTCGCGAGCAGCCGCGGCTCCGCGCCGAAGATCGGCTACCTGTTCCCCGGCCAGGGTTCCGGCCGCGGTGGCGACGGGGCGCTGCGCCGCCGGTTCGCCGTGGCGGACGAGATCCACCGGGCCGCCGCGCTGCCCACCACCGGCGACCACGTCGCCACCGAGGTGGCGCAGCCCCGGATCGTCACCGGTTCGCTGGCCGCGCTGCGGGTGCTGCGCTCGTTCGGCATCGAGGCGGCGACGGCCACGGGCCACAGCCTCGGCGAGCTGACCGCACTGCACTGGGGCGGCGCGCTCGACGAGCGGGCGCTGCTGAAGCTCGCCACGATCCGCGGCAAGGTGATGGCCACGACCGTGGGCGACGGCACCGGCGCGATGGCGAGCATCGCCGCTTCGCCCGGCCGGGTCGAGGAGCTGGGCCTGGGCGACGACGTCGTCATCGCCGGGTACAACGCGCCCGAGCAGACGGTGATCTCCGGGCCGGCCGGGGCGATCGACCGGATCGTCGCCCGGGCGAAGGCCCAGGGGGTCACCGCGACCCGCGTCAAGGTCTCGCACGCCTTCCACTCGCCCGCCGTCGAGCCGGCCGCGAACGCCATGACCGAGCGGCTCGCCGAGTTCGGCTTCGCGCGGCTGGAGCGGCCGGTCGTCTCGACGGTCAGCGGGGACATGCTGCACGCCGCGGAGGACCTGCCCGGGCTGCTGCGCGACCAGATCGTGCTGCCGGTCCGCTTCCGTGAGGCCGCCGCCAAGGTGGCCGAGCGCAGCGACCTGGTGGTCGAGGTCGGGCCCGGCCGGGTGCTGACCGGGCTGTTCGAAGAGATCGCGCCGGAGACCCCGGTGCTCGCGATCGACACGGACAACGCGTCGCTGCAGGCCCTGCTGCGGGTCGTGGGCGCGGCGTTCGCGCTCGGCGCGCACCTCTCGGTGGACGCGCTGTTCGAAGGCCGGATCGTCCGCGCCCTGCCCGCCGACGGCCAGTTCACCTTCCTGGCCAGCCCGTGCGAGGCGGGGGCGTCGATCGACAGCGAGCTGGCCGCCGAGCTGGCCGCGGAGAAGGCGGAGGCCGCCGCGGCCGAGGCCGAGGAGTCCGGCGGGGACGCCGGTTCGACGCTGGACCTGCTGTGCCGGTTCGCCGCCGAGCGCGTCGAGCTGCCCCTGGAGGCGGTCACCGCGGACACGCACCCGCTCGACGACCTGCACCTGTCGTCGATCACGGTCGGACAGCTGGTCAACGACGTCACCCGGGCGCTGGGCCGCCCCGCGCTGGAGGGCATGCCGAACTTCGCGACGGTGTGCCTCGGCGACCTCGCCGAGATGATCGACGAGCTCGCGCAGACGGCCAAGCCGGCCGACACCGCCGCCGGTGAGGCCCCCGGCGTGGGTCCGTGGGTCCGGCCGTTCGCGGTCGAGTACGTGCCCGCGCCGCGGCCCGCCGCGGACCTCACCGTGGGGGCGGGGAACGCCGAGTGGCAGGTCTTCGCGACGCCGCGGCACCCGCTGGCCGAACCGCTGAAGGCCGCGCTCGCGCGGTCCGGCGCCGGGGACGGCGTGCTGCTCTGCCTGCCGGCGGACTGCGACGCCAGCCACGTCGGCCTGTTCCTCGAAGCCGGCCGCGCGGTCATGGCCGCCCCCAACGGCACGCGGTTCGTGGTCGTCCACCACGGCTACGGGGCGGCCGGCCTGGCCAGGACCCTGCGCCTGGAGGACCCGTCGGCGAAGACGACGATCATCGACCTCGCCGACCCGGAGCCGTCCACTGTGGACGCGATCAAGGCGGCCGTGACCACGGTGGTGGCCGAGGTCGCCGCGACCACGGACTTCACCGAAGCGCGCTACGGCGCCGACGGCGGGCGCACGGTGCCGCGGCTGTCCGCGCTGCCCGCCCCGAAGCCCGGCCCGATCCGCGACTCGCTGGACGCGACCGACGTCCTGCTCGTCACCGGTGGTGGCAAGGGCATCACGGCGGAGAGCGCGCTGGCGCTCGCCAAGGATTCCGGGGCGCGGCTGGCCCTGCTCGGGCGCAGCGACCCGGAGTCCGACAGCGAACTGGCGGAGAACCTCGACCGCATGCAGGCGGTGGGCATCCGCTACCGCTATGAGCGCGCCGACGTCACCAGCGCCCCGCAGGTGGCCGCGGCGGTCGCCCGGATGGAGGCCGAACTCGGTCCGGTCACCGCGATCCTGCACGGCGCGGGCCGCAACGAGCCGGCTGCCCTCTTCAGCTTGACCGAGGACAGCTTCCGCAAGACCCTCGCCCCGAAGATCGGCGGCCTGAACGCGGTGCTCGCCGCGGTCGACCAGGACCGGATCAAGCTCCTGGTCACCTTCGGCAGCATCATCGGCCGGGCCGGCCTGCGCGGGGAAGCGCACTACGCCACGGCGAACGACTGGATGACCGAGCTGACCCTGCGCTTCGGCCAGGAACACCCGAAGGCCCGGGCGATCGCGCTGGAGTGGTCGGTCTGGTCGGGCACCGGCATGGGCGAGAAGCTCGGCGTGGTCAGCGCCCTGATGCGCGACGGCATCACGCCGATCCCGACCGAGGAGGGCATCGCCGTCCTCCGCCGGGTGCTGGCCGACCCGGCCGCGCCGCCGGTGCTGGTGGTCTGCGGCCGCACGGCGGGCCTGCCCACGCTGCCGATCCGGAAGCGGGAGCTGCCGCTGACCCGGTTCGTCGACCGCGCGATCGTGCACTACCCGGGCGTCGAGCTGATCACCGAGGCGGACCTGTCCGACGGGGCCGACCCGTACCTGACCGACCACCTGCTCGACGGGCAGCTGCTGTTCCCGGCGGTGCTCGGCATGGAGGCGATGACGCAGGCCGCGGCGGCGACGCTGGACCGCACCGGCACCCCGGTGCTCTCCGACGTCGAGTTCCTCCGGCCGATCATCGTCTCGCCCGGCGGGTCGACCACGGTCCGGCTGGCCACGCTGGCCCGCGACGCCGACACCGTGGACGTCGTCATCCGCAGTGACGAGACCGGCTTCAGCGCGGACCACTTCCGGGCGCGGCTGAGCTTCGCACGGCCGGCCGAGCTGGGGGAGAAGGCCGCCCGCGACGTCGCGCTGCCGCCGGTCCCGGTGGAGCCGATCAGCGAGCTGTACGGCTCGGTCCTGTTCCAGGGCAAACGGTTCCAGCGCGTCCTCGGGTACCGGCGGGCGAGCGCCCGGCACGCGGTCGCCGAGATCGCGACCAGCGCGGACTTCTCGTGGTTCGCGCCCTTCCTGCCCCAGGAGCGGCTGCTGGCCGACCCCGGCACGCGGGACGCGATGATGCACGCGATCCAGTGCTGCGTCCCCGACGCGACGCTGCTGCCGCAGGGCATCGAGAAGCTGTACCTGGCCGAACCGGGGCGTCAGCACGACGAATACGTCCTCCTGGACGCGAAGGAACGCTTCCAGGACGGCGACAGCTACGTCTACGACCTGAACGTGCGCAACCCCGACGGGACGCTGGTCGAGCGCTGGGAAGGCCTGAAGCTGCGCGCGGTCCGCAAGCGCGACGGCGCCGGGCCGTGGGTCCCCTCGATGCTGGGGTCCTATCTGGAGCGTTCCTGTGAGCGGCTGCTCGGCGGGACGCGGTCGGTGGTGCTCGAGCCGGACCCGGCCGGGCGCCCGGCCGAGGGCACCGCCGAGCGGAGGGCGCAGACGGCGCTCGCCGCGGGCCGGGCGCTCGACCGGCCGGTCGAGATCCGGTACCGCCCCGACGGCAAGCCGGAGTGCGACGGCGGGGTCCACATCACCGCGTCGCACACCGCACAGCTGACCCTCGCGGTCGCCGGCACCAGCCCGGTGGCGTGCGACATCGAGACGGCGATCGAACGCAGCGAGGAGGACTGGACCGGCCTGCTCGGCGAAGAGCTCATCGCCCTCGGCCGGCTGCTGGCCGCGGACACCGGCGAGCCGGTCAGCGTGGCCAACACCCGGGTGTGGAGCGCGCTGGAGTGCGTGCGCAAGACCGGGTCGATGACCCAGGCGCTGACCGTGCGCCAGGTCGACGCCGACGGGTGGGCGCTGCTGGCCTCCGGCAACGCCCGGATCGCCACCTGGTCGACCACCGTCAACGACCGGACCGCCCCGATCGTCTTCGCCGTGCTCCAGGCAGAGGGGAACTGAGATGTCCGACTACTACGAGATCCGCCACACGGTCGGCTTCGAAGAGACCAACCTGGTGGGCAACGTCTACTACGTGAACTACGTGCGCTGGCAGGGCCGGTGCCGCGAGATGTTCCTGAAGGAAAAGGCGCCGGCGGTGCTCGAAGAGGTCCGCCACGACCTCAAGCTGTTCACCCTCAAGGTGGAGTGCGAGTTCTTCGCCGAGATCACCGCGTTCGACGAGCTGTCCATCCGGATGCGGCTGGAGGAACTCACCTCGACGCAGGTGCAGTTCGCCTTCGACTACGTCCACCTCACCACCGGCGGCGAGGAGCGGCTCGTGGCGCGGGGTCGGCAGCGGATCGCCTGCATGCGCGGGCCGAACACGGCCACTGTGCCGTCCCGGGTCCCCGAGCAGCTGCGCGAAGCGCTGGCGCCCTACGCGACGGCCGCGGTCAACGGCAAGGGAGTCTGACGTGGGCTACGACGCAGAGCCTTCCGAGGGGGCTCCCGTGCTCAAACGGCTGCGGACGACACGCGCCCGCAGTGGCCTCTCCGTCCAGCCGGGCCTGCGGCAGGTGATGGCCCAGTTCGCGACCGGGGTGACGGTGCTGACGGCGGGCGGGGAGGACGCGCACGGCATGACCGCCAACGCGTTCTCGTCGGTGTCGCTGGAACCGCCGATGGTGCTGTGCTGCGTGTCCAAGGCGGCCCGGATGCACACCGCGATCGTCACCGCGGGCTCGTTCGGGGTCAACATCCTCGCGGCCGAGCAGCAGGAGCTGTCGAAGTACTTCGCCGATTGGCGCCGTCCCGACGGGATCGCCCAGTTCGACGCGGTCGGCTACACGGCGGGCGACCTGACCGGCGCACCGCTGCTCACCGGCGCGCTGGCGTGGCTGGAATGCGAGCTCGCCCAGGTGGTGTCGGGTGGTGACCACTCGATCTTCCTCGGCCGGGTGGTCGCCACCAGCCGCGGCGAAGGCGACCACGCGCTCGTGTTCTACGGCGGCGGCTACCACCGGATCGACGGGCGGGCCCGCGCGGCCTGAGGGAGGCGAACGTCATGCTGATCGCGGTCACCGGCGGCACCGGCTTCCTCGGGACCCACACGGTCGCGGCCCTGCTGCGGCGCGGGCACCGGGTGCGGCTGCTCGCCCGCGACCCCGGCTGGACCGTGCCGTCCACTGTGGACGTCGTGACCGGCGACGTCACGGACCCCGCTGCCGTCGCCCGGCTGGTCGACGGTGCGGACGCGCTGCTGCACGCGGCGGGCGTCTACACCTTCGACAGCAGGCGCCGGGCCGAGCTGTGGCGGGTGAACGCGGGCGGCACCGAAGTCGTGCTCGCCGCCGCACGCCGGGCGGGCACCGGGCGGATCGTGCACGTCTCCACCGTCGGGGCGCTGTACCCGGCGGCCGGGCCGGCGATCGGGGCGGCGAGCCCGGTCGGCACCCCGCGGGAGGCCTACCTCGCCTCGAAGGCCGAGGCCGAGCGGATCGCCCGCGCGCACCGCGCCGACGGCGTCCCGGTCACCGTCACCCACCCGCCGGCGCTGCTCGGACCGCACGACCCGCACCTGGGCGACCAGAACGCGCGGCTGCGGGACCTGCTGCGCGGGCTGATGCCGATCTGGCCGTCGGGCGGGCTGCCGATCGGCGACGTCCGCGACTCGGCGGAACTGCACGCGCGGCTGTTCGACGGCGTGCCCGGCGACGGGTACTTCGGGCCGGGCCACTTCCTGACCACCCGCGAGTACCTCGCCGTGGTCCGGGCCGCGACCGGGCGGCGCCTGCCGGCGGCGTTCCTCCCGGCGCGGGCGATGTTCCCGGTCGGCCGGGGTGCCGACCTGCTGCAGCGCTGCTGGCCGTGGCACATCCCGGCCGAGTACGGCGCGCTCTACGTCTGCGCCTCCGCCGCGCCCGTCGCCGCGGACGCACCCGGGGCCGGCGTCCCGGCGCGGCCGGTGGCCCGCACCGTGCGCGACACGGTCGCCTGGTTGCACGCGACCGGACGCCTCACCGACCGGCAGGCCGGCGCGGCCGCCCTGCCCACTGTGCCCATGACGACGACAGCGGTCCCGGCCGAGCCGGGACCGTCCCGACCGAGGAGGGTCCTGCCATGACCGCCAGCGACGCCATCGAGCCCATCCGGCCCGGCTCCGACACGGCCCCGACGGCCTTGACGGCCGTGCCGGACGGCTGGCAGGCCCGGCCGATGCCCCGGTTGGGGCGGGGCATCGTCTGGTCCGACATCGTCGCCGAGATCGAGCACGACTACGAGGTCCGGCTGCGGGATGCCGCGTGAGCGGACCTCACCGCGCGGACGCCGCGGTGAGGCACTCGCCCTCGCGCTGAACCGCTGCCGTCGAACCGCCTCGGCCACTCGACGGCCGGTATCCCGGAATGCGGCGAGACTCGTCCGATTCGTGAGCTTTCCGGGCCGGGGAGTGAGAACGGAGGAAACGCCATGACAGCTCCAGCGTTGCCGGCCGGGAAGGGCCGGGCCGACGGAAAGCCGGCCGAACCGAGCGGCCGCCCGCGCGCGGACTCGCCGCGGGAACCGGCCGCGCCGGCCGAGCGGGAGTACCTGCGTGAGCACATCGTTCTCGGTTACAACTGAACGTCCGGCGGCCGGGCGGGTGCCGCGTCACGGGCGCGCGCCTGCCGGTCCGGCGCACGCACAGAGATGACGCGGTCACCGCGAGGGCGGGACACTGGAACCTCACCGGGGCCGGAGTGCGGGGCGGGACTCGCCGTGCGCGCCCGGCGCCCGGCCGAAGTTCGGTTGGGAGGCCGGTGGATGGCGATGCGCCTCCAGCTCACCGCGGGAGTGCAGGTGCTCGGGGACTGGGCCGAGTCGGCGACACAGGCCGAACGGAATGTCGTCTACGAGGCATTGTTCGCTGTGGGCGACGGGTCGGCTTTCCTGGTCTACGACATTTTCGGCGACCCGCACGATCCCGGTAATTTCATGATTATGGTGAAACCGGGTCTGGCGCTGATAATAATGGTGCAGCGGGCGGAATCCGCATTCGAGATCCGTTATGTCGGCCGTCTGCAGGACGATGTCGACGCTCCGGCCCGCCCGGGCTCGCCGGGGCAGTGAGCACTGGCCGCGAGATGACGCTGAGGCTTACTCCGGCCAGGCTGCCGCGGCTCGGCCCCGTGACGGTTTGTGACCGGGATGGTCGGGCGACGGCCGACGGCTGAATGAGCGGCACTGCGCCGAACGGGGTAAGACGTCGCCCGGATGGCGTACCCACCCGGTGGGTGCAATGCATGCCGCGGAACGGGGTATTCCTCATCTTGACAATGTCTCTTGTGGTATGAAAACCTCGTCGTGTTCGCCGTTGCGGCCGTTATTTTCTGGGGTGAATAACGAGGAGGCTTCGTCATGTCGTCGCCCGAATTGCCAGGACTCGATGTTTCCAGCCGGGTCCGCGCCCGGGACATCCAGCTGACCGGCGTGGCCGATGTCGGCCGCCGGGTACTCATGATCACCGGCGCGATCGACACCACCGATCACGACGTTTCGGTGAGTGTCAGCCTGCCGGAGCCGGGGCGCTGGCAGGTCATCAAGGCCGAGACCAACCTGACCGACCGGACGTGGGTCGCCATGCAGGCGGTGCTGGACGAGGACTCGGTGTTCATCGACGACGCCGCGCTGATGTCGCCCCAGTTCGCGAAGAGCTTCATGACGCCCGACCAGCGGCGGCTGACCTTCTACGACGGTGAGGTCCGGCCGGGCGAGGCCGTGCTCAAGACGTACTCGATGGAAACCGGCGGCAGCAAGCCGACGTACTTCTCCTCCCGGTACAGCCCGATCGCCACCGACAGCGCCGAGCAGTCCCAGCAGACGCTCGAGGAGCTGGTCACCAACGGGATGCGGCAGCGGCCGGTGGTCGAGCTGATCGTCCCGATCACGGTGATCGGCTGAACCGGCGCCCGGTCCCGGACTCGGGTGTGAGGGGAATTCGTGATCAAGTTCGTCCCGGAACCGCACCTGCTGGACTCACCCCGCGGCCGTGACTGGCCGCGGTTGCCCGCCCCGCCGGCCGCGGACCGCGGCACCCGGCCGGCCGCGACCGCGGAGGTCGTCGTCGTCGGGGCGGGGCCTGCCGGCCTCGCCGTGACGTCGGCGCTGTGGCACCACGGCGTCCGCGACGTCGTGGTGATCGACCGTGACGGCCGCCCGTGCGGGCGCTTCTTCGACCGGATCGACCGGCTCGGCCAGCGCGTCCTGCGCTCGCCCTACGAGCACCACCCGGGAGTCGAGGGCTACCGCGACTGCGAGCTGGTCGACTTCGCCCGGCTGCACTGGGCGCGGTTGACCCCGGTCGAGCGCCGGGAGATCCGGATGTCGCAGGCCGGCCACCGGTCCGTCGTGCCGGTGGACGTCTTCGAGGCCTACTGCGCGCATCTGGCGGCGAGCCACCACGTCGGCGAGAGGACGTGGCGGGGCGAGGTCCGCGAGGTGCTGCCCGCCGCCGACGCGGTCACGGTGCACGCCGGCGCCTTCACCGTCACCGCCCGCCACGTCGTGCTCTGCCTCGGCGAGGAACGGCGCCCCGCGCCGGATTCGTGGTGGGGCGGCGGCCCGACACCCCCCGGGACCTCGTACTGGGACGAGCCCGTGCCGGACGGCGGGCGGCAGATCGTCGTCGGGGCCGGGCTGACGGCCGCGCACCTGATCACCAACGCGCTTTCGGCCGGGCGGGAGGTGCGCTGGGTGCTGCGCGACCCCGGCGAGCGGTACCAGTGCGCCGACGTCAACTCGACGTTCTTCCGCCCGGAGGGCCGCAAGCGGTTCGACAGCGTCGGCTGGGCCGACCGGCTCGCCCTGATGAACCAGTTCCGCCGGGCGTCGATCATGTTCGAGTTCCAGCCGTTGCTCCGGCAAGCCGAAGCGGACGGCCGGCTGGTCGTCCACCGCGGCGAAACCGTGGCCCGGATCGCGACCGGCATCGGCGGGACGGTGACGGTGCGCCTCGCGAGCGGCCGCCGGATCGCCGCCGACCACGCCGTCCTGGCGCTGGGCACGGCACCGTCGATCGGCGACGGCCTCCTGCCCGCCGAACTGGTCGGCGAGCGCGACGGGTGGCCGGCCCTGGACGAGCGCACCCTGGTCTTCGAGCGCGCACCCCGCGTCTCGGCGGTCGGCGCCGCCACGGCGATGGTCCTCGGCCCGGCGGCCCGGAACATCGACGGGCACCGCGTGGCGACGACCCGGGCGGCCGCGGCCATCGCGGCCGCCGTCCGCGAGGAAAGCCCCGTCCGGACGCTCCGGGAGGCCGTCGGTGTCTGAGCCCGCCGACAGCCGGTTCGCCCGGCCCGACGACAGCCGGTTCGCCCTGCCCGACGTCGACGCGCCCGCCGACGTCGAGGTCGGCATCATCCTGCTCGGCCTCGACCCCGACCGCCTGCTCGGCGGGCTGGGCCTGGCGCGGATCGCCGACGATCCGGCGCTGGTCACCCAGCTGGTCGACCAGGTGCGCCACGGGGGCAGCAGTTTCGACCTGCCGGGCCTGGTCGCCCTCGGCCGGGCCCATTGGCTTTCGGTGCGCTCCGCCCTCGACGAGCCGGCGGCGGACACCCCGGGCTCGCTCCGCCAGGAGTGGGTCAAGACCGCCGCGCGCGTCGCCGCCGTCGCGCCGGGCGCGGGGCACGCTTCGATCGCGTACCTGACCGCGTGCGTGCTGCGCCGCGCGGACGTCGATCCCCGCGCCGACGCACCATCGAACGGAAAGGACCCGCGATGTCCTACCTGAAGTCCCTGCCGGCCGAGACGACCCTGCTCCAGGTGTTCCAGGCCTATCCCGAGCCGGCCCGGCACCTGCTGGCCTTCCACGAGCTGGTGCTGCGCGGCGAGTCCCCGTTCACGCCGGGCGAGCGTGAGCTGATCGCGGCCTACGTGTCCGGCCTGAACAGCTGCGACTACTGCCACGGCATCCACACCGTCACCGCCGAGGCGTTCGGCATCCCGGAGGGCACGCTGGCGGCGGCACTCGCCGACCTCGAGTCCGCTCCGGTGGACGCCCGCCTCAAGCCGGTGCTCGCCTACGTGGGCAAGCTGACGAGGACGCCGTCGAAAATGACCGACGCGGACGCCGAAGCGGTCTTCGCGGCCGGCTGGGACGAGCGCGCGCTCCACGACGCCGTCCTGGTCTGCGCCCTGTTCAACTTCATGAACCGGATGGTCGAGGGACTCGGCATCCGCGCCGCCGAGGGCTACACGACGACCTCGGGCGAGAGGCTGAAGAACGCGGGCTACGCGGGTCTGGCGGAGTTGCTCGACGCACCGGCCTGACCGGGCGCGGGCCGGGCTCACGAGCCCGGCCCGCCCGCTCGTCAGGTGTTGAGAACGGCTTCGATGTCCAGCGTGATGTCGACCTTGTCGCCCGTATCTTCGTGTTCTGGCCGGTCCGGAACCAGTCGGCCGAGCGCAGGTGGTCGTCACGCATCTTGAGGCCGGTGTCGACCGAAGCCAGGTCGATGTCGGCGGGGACGGTCGACCGGGCCGGGTCGTCGGCGGTCACGATCTGCGCGGTGAATTCGGTGAACTGCCGCGCACCTTGCTCATCAGGTGCCGGACGGAGAACCCCACCGCGGAGTGGAAGTGGTCGACGGTCCACGTGCCGGCGATCCACTCCGGAACCGCCGCCGGATCCACCGTGGCCTCGCTTATGAAAGTCCTCCCCGTGCGCTAGTGGTGCCTCTCAGCCGGCCTTGACACCGTCCTCCACCGGAGGGCACCTTCGCCCGTGCTCTGTTCCGGCGGGTATTCATCGGCCCAGAGCCTCCAGATTGGCGACGACATCGAGAGGTGAGAGCTGCGCCGCCATCTCGCGGGCGACGGCCGCGGCAGCCGTGGCGAACGCGGGCGTGCCGAGCAGTTCTTCGCAATGCGCGGCCACGGCTCTCGGGGTGACTTCGTCGGGCAGCATCCTGATCCCCGCCCCGGCCTTGGCGACCGCGTCCGCGTTCTCGAACTGGTCGTCGAACTGCGGCAGCGCCAGTTGTGGCACACCGGCGGAGAAGGCGGTCAGCGTGGTGCCCTGGCCGCCGTGCTGGATCAGCACATCGCAGGCGCCGAGCACCTGGTGCAGCGGCATCCGGCCGGCCTGGCTGACGTTCTCCGGCAAGGGACCCCAGGAGGCTATGGCCCGCTCGTCGACCGCGATCACCACGTCGACGTCCAGCCGCCCGAGCTCCCGCACGACGGCCAGCATTTTCCCGTGCAGGTCGGGAATTCCGAAAAGCGGAACCAGTGTGCCGAGCGTCAGGCAGATCCTGGGTTTCGTGCGCGGCGCCAGCACCCAGTCGGGAACGTCCGCGGTGCCGTTGTAGGACACGTGCCGGAAGCTCAGCTGGCCCGTCGCGTGCGGCAGGCGCAGGCTGGGGGGCCACGGGCTCAGCGACAGAGCGGGCTCCGGAAGGGTGAGTCCCGCCGCGACCGGCGAGCCGGCGAGCACCTCGACCGCGCCCGCACGGTACTCCGGCAGTTCGGCCACGCCCCACCGCACGTCGGCCAACGGTGTTCCGTGCGCGGCCGCGGCGAGCGGGCCGGCGAACTCGGCGCGCTCGCTCAGCACGACATCGGGCCGCCATGCGTCCACAATGGACATCATCCGCGGCAGCGTGGCGGCAGCGATCCGCCCGAACACCCGGCCGTGCACGTGCCGCCGCTGTTCGATCGGGTGTGTGGACAGGTCCGGGCCCAGCTCGACGAAGTCCATCGGCGGCCCGCTCGACACCGCGGGCAGCCCGGACCGCAGAACCGTGTCGACGAAGTTTTCCGGGACGGCGACCAGCACCTCGTGCCCCGCCGCCCGGCAGGCCCAGGCGAGTGGCACCAGCGGGAAGAAGTGCCCGAGCAGCGGCTCGGTGGTGAACAGGATCCGAATGATTGGCTCCGATCTCGGTAACCGGCAGGCCCGGTCAGTGCCCCAAGGCCACTTCGGCGGCTTTGCACTTGTCGTAGTGCGGAAGCAATCCGCGTTCCCGGGCTTCGGCGAGCGTCGGCGCGACTCGGTCGCGCGCGGACAGGATCGGTGTGAGGTCCTGCGGCAGCGGAAGTCCGAGCTCGGGGTCCGTCACCGAGAGCGCGAGCTCGTTCTCCGGCACGTACTCCCCGGAAAACAGGTAGGACATCACGGTGTCGTCCTGCAACGCGATGAACGCGTGGCCGACGCCGACCGGGAAGCAGACCGCACGGAAGTGCTCTTGATCGACCACCACGGCGTCCCAGTTGCCGAAGGTCGGTGAATCGACGCGGATGTCCACGACGACATCGATCGCCGATCCCCGGGGGCAGTAGAGGTTTTGGCACAGCCGGGCGGCGTCGCCGTGAAGTGCACACCCCGGACCACGCCCCGGCGCGACCGGCTGTGACTGGTCTGGGCCACGCTGAAGAGCCGCCGACCGGTGGCCGGCCGGAACGGCGTCTCCTGGAACGGCGAGACGAAGAGGCCGCGATCGTCTGAACTCGGGTTCGGCGTGATTCCCAGGGCACCTTCGACGGAAAGCTCACGTATCTGCATCGCTGTCCCCGCTCAAGAGTGACTCCCACGATGTTCGGACTGCGCCTGGATTCACCGCAGCAAGCGTGGCACCGGCACAACCGGGCCGGCGTCTTCAGCCATGCTGTTCGCCGCCGGACGATGGCGGGTGGCGCTTCGCGCGCGGTGTCACCGGACCGCTGTCCTTGTGGAGACAAGACCGCCGGGCTCCGGTGGTCCGGTACTCTTGCCCGCCCTGCCCGCCCTGCCCGCCCTGCCCGCCCTGCCCGCCCTGCCCGCTCGCCGGCGTCAAGCCGCGTCCGATGTGGAGGGCGGGTGCTCCGTTGGCTCTTCGGGCGTTCGGGGCGGTGGTTCCGGAGTGGGGCGGGCACGGTCGGCGAGGTGGCTGAGCTTGGTCAAGTGGCGTTGGACCAGCCCGGCGCGGCGGGCTTCGTCGAGCGCTGTCCGGGTGATGGTGTTCTGCCGTCGTCGGCGGTGACGACCGCCGGGTGCTTCCTGGTGCACTGTGGGTCTCCTTTCCGTTCGGTGCTTCACTCGATCGTGGGGTGCGTGCGCGCACCGAAGCCGCGGTCGATCGGTCAGGTAACAAGGTTGTTTCGGGAAGAACTCGTTCGGGACCCACTGGGCCACCTGGGCGCTTACGCGGTGCGACTTCCGGAGTCCTGCACGCGAGAGGGGACGAGACGCGGGACCGTCCACAGTGGGAGTACGGCCGAGGCGACGAGTGTGGGCCCGATCACTGGCCCGGGGCACGCCGTGCGCTGCTGCGCACGGCGTCTTCCCTGGTGGCGCCCCCGGCAGGACTCGAACCTGCGACCTAGAGATTAGAAGGCTCTTGCTCTATCCAGCTGAGCTACGAGGGCCCGCGCCGACGGCCGCTGCCGGTGACCCGGCACTGGCAGCTTAGTCGTCGCCACCCACTCGATCGTTCGACACCGGCGAATCGTTTCAGGTCTCGTTCGACGTAATTGGGGAGCTTCGCGCGCGCAGTGGTGATCGGACCCCCTCCTGTGTCCGGGGAAGTGCTGAGCGTGACCGAGCGGGCTTTTCCGCGCGGCCGGAACCTGTAATCTGGCCATCAGAAGGCTCTTGCTGTGTCCAGCCAGAACCCTGCTCGCCCGCTCGACCCGCGGCCGGGCAGGCAGCGCCGTGGGCTTCTGCGCACCGCTGCTTGCCCGGAGCAGCGGGCGGCGAGCCCGGTTGCCGGCCCCCTTTCTGCTGGGAAATCGTGTGCAGGAGGCTCCTGCCTGCAGGAACGTCGGGGGCGACCACCTCGGCCGCCTGGCGTTCGGCCGCTGGGCGCGGTCGACCTGGGGGTTGCCGAGCGGTTGGGGGGCCGTCGGGGTCTTGGCGAATGGTGGTTCGGTCTCGGGCGTCGTTGGCGGGTGCGTACCGGACGGGTGCCCGGCCGCTGGGGTGGTCGGTTTTGTGGCTGCCGCGGGTCCGGCTGTGGTGAGCGGTGGCTCGTCGGGTCGCTGGGCGCGGACGGTGAGTCGTGCCACGGTGCGGGCGCCGGGCGGCTGCCCGGTCCCCGGCGGGCGGCCTGCTGGAGTTCGCCCCCCGGTCGGCTGAAAGCGCCACCCGAGAACTCCAGCAGACCTCCCGCCCGCCCGGAACAGGCTCCGTGCGCCCCGGATGGGCCCGTGTGAGCCCCGGACGGGCCGTATGAGCCCCGGATGGGCCGTATGAGCCCCGGACGGGCCGCGTGAGGCCCGGATGGGGTGCGTGAGCCCCTGGAAGGGCCTGCCTGGGGCCTCGGATGGGGAGCGTGAGGTTTCGGATCAGGCCGCGTGAAGCCCGGATGGGGCTCGGCGCGCCCCGGATGGGCTCGTTGCGCCCCAGATCGCTGCGCGAGGCCCCGGGAAGTGCTCCCGTAGGCCCCGGAGGGGCTCCTGAGGGGTCAGGGGCCCCGGGACAGGTTGCGGGGAGCCCGTGGGCGCGCCCCGCCGCTGAGGCGCGCCCACGGGGTGGGGCCGCTTCGGGGGAGCGGCCCCGGTCGGGCCCGGCCGCCGCCGCGAGCCGGCTCTCTCCTGGAGCTGGCGGCTTTGCGGGGCCCGGGTCATCGGGTTACTCCCAGATCTGGATGCCGCGGACCAGGAACGGGGCGTTCGGGACGTACGTGCCGCCACCCGGGTAGGTGACGAAATCGCCCTCGGTCGAGCATTCCTCGTCCTGGTACACCGTGACGTCGCGGGTCATCAAATTGGCGAACGACGACCCGTCGAATCCGTCCGGTAGTGGCAGGCATTCCCCGGTATTGGCCGTGCGCAGCTCGAAACGCTGGATTTCGCCGCTGTAGCCGTCGGACGGCCACACGCAGAACTCGCCCTTGCGGCAGCCCGGATCCGTGCTCGCCTGGGCGGCTCCGACGCTGGTCAGGAGCCCGATCATGGCCAGGACCACGATGTGCGGCAGGCGCGAACGAAGACGACGTGAAGACATGGCGGATTTCCCCTCCGGAATCGCGGCTCTCGCGGAGCCGCGGTGAACGTGTGATTCCAGATTGGCGGTGAAACACGGGTTTGTCAGCCCGTGATTTTGATTCTGTGGACAACTGCCCGGCGATGGAAAGGTTGTCCACAGCCGCCGAGGAAGGTCTTGCGAAACGATGGAGCTGGTGCTACACGGGTCCCGTGCTGCCGCGCACCACCAGCGAAACCGGCACCTCGACCGGGGCCGGCGCGGACACCGACGCCGGCGCCGAACCGTCGTCCAGCAGGCCCAGTGCCAGTTCCCCGGCGATCCGGCCCTTGGCCGCGAGGTCCTGCCGGACCGTCGTCAGCGGCGGCGACGACCACGACGCCGGCGGGCTGTCGTCGAAGCCGGCCACCGACAGCTCGCCCGGCACGCTGATCCCCAGCTCACGGGCCGCGGCGAGCACCGCCAGCGCCAGCTGGTCGGACATGCACAGCACCGCCGTCGGCCGCGGTGACGCCGTCAGCAGCGCGAACGCGCCGGTCATCGCGCTCTCCGCGCTGAGCCCGGCCGCCTCCTCGACGACGACCGGGCAGGAGCCCAGCTCGTCCAGGTAGCCGCCCAGCCGCTCGCGGACGTCGTGGAAGGGCGCGGCCGCGGCCTCCGCCACCGTGAGACCACCTCCGCCGGGGCGCAGGTGGCTGCACGCGGCGAAGATCCCGAACCGCCGGTGGCCCAGGTCCAGCAGGTGCCGCGCGGCCGCCGCCGCCCCGGCCCGGTCCGCGCAGCCGACCCGCGCCGTGCCGGGCAGCAGCGGCTGGTCGATCACCACGAGCGGCAACCCCCGCGTGCGCACCGCCTCCAGCGAAGGAGCCCCGTCGGGCAGCGAATAGACGATCGCGAGGTCGGCCTGCGCCGTGAGCACCCGGTCAGCCGCGGGGCCGCCGAAAACGCCGCCGGGCAGGAGCAGCAGGGCGTGCCCGCGGGGGTCGATCACCTGCGCCAGCGCGTCCAGCGTCAGGTACAGCGCGGGATCCGAAAACGCCATCGACAGCGACGTGTCCAGCAGGACCGCGATCGCGCCCGTGCGGCTGGTGGCGAGGCTCCGGGCGGTCGGGTCCGGACCGGGGTAGCCCAGCTCGGCCGCCACCCGCAGGACCTGGTCGCGCAGCCGGGCGGACAGCTGGTCGGGCCGGTTGTAGGCGTTCGACACGGTGGCGCGCGAGACGCCGACGGCGCCGGCGACGTCGTCGAGCGTGGGACGGCGGCGCCGGGTCATCCGCGCAGTCTAGCCGCAGCGCGGTGGACTTTCTGAAGCGCTTAAGTCACGCTGGAAGACACGAAAGGGGGAAATCATGCGGGACCGGATCGCGGTGTTCACCGTGTTCGCCCTCAACGGGCTCGCGCTGGGGTCGTGGGCGTCGCGCACCCCCGCGTTGACCGCGCAGGTGCACGCCTCACCCGGCGTGTTCGGCCTCGCCCTGCTCGGGGCCAGCGCCGGGATGCTCGCCGCCGCCTCGGTGTCCGGACGCCTGATCGAGCGGGCCGGCGCCCGCGCGGTCGTCGCCGGGAGCACCGCGACGGCCGCCGTCGCGCTGGTGCTGATCGGCTTCGCGCCCACCGTCCCGCTGCTGGCCGGGGCGCTGCTGGTGATCGGCGCGGGCGTCGGGATGCTCGACGTCGGGATGAACGTCGCCGGCGTCGCCGTCGAACGCCGGCTCGGCAGGCCCGTCATGTCCGTCTTCCACGCGGGGTTCAGCTTCGGCGCGCTCGCCGGCTCGCTGGGCGCGGGCCTCGCCGCCGGCCACGGCTGGTCCCCGGTGCGCCACCTCACCGTGGCCGCCGTCGTCGCGCTCCTCGTGCTGGTGCTGGTGATCAAGGCCGTCCCGGGCATCCGCCCCGAGCACACCGACGAGCCCGTCGTGACGCCGGCGCGGGCGCCGATCCGGCGGCCGGTGCTGTGGCTGCTCGCCGCCGTCGCGCTGTGCTCGGCCATCGCCGAGGGCGCGTCGTCGGACTGGTCCGCGCTGCTGATGACGGTCGAGCGCGGGGTCGGCCAGGGCGCCGCGGCCCTCGCGTTCGCGGGGTTCCAGCTCGTCATGGCGCTGACCCGGCTGGCGGGCCCGTGGGCGCAACGCCGGTTCGGCCCGACCCGCTGCCTCGCCGCGGGCGCCACCCTCGCCGCCGCCGGGCTGGTCGCCGCGGCCGCGATCCCCGTCGCCGCCGTCGGTTACGCCGGGTTCGCGCTGGCCGGCGCGGGTCTCGCCGCGTCCTTCCCGATGGCCCTCAGCCTCGCCGGGGACGCCGGGAAGCGCGGTGACGGCACCGGCGGCGAGCGCGAGATCGGCTTCGTCACCGCCATCGCCTACACCGGTTTCCTCGGCGGTCCGCCGATCGTCGGCGGCATCGCGCAGGCGACGGACTACAACGTGGCGTTCGTCTTCGTCGCGCTCGTCGCGGCGCTGATCCTCCCCGCCGCGCTCGCCGCCCGGCGGTCGCGACGGCGGGAGGAAGCGGACGCGATGGTCGGCCGGTAGCCGTTCCGGGTACGAAATCCGTGCCGCAACCGGCGTTTCCGCCACGCCCGGAACGTTGACAGCCTCGTGGTGCGCCAGGCAAGCTGAACCCCGTCGGTAAACTGAAATGAATACGGCGACGTTTCAATTTCAGGTCGGCTGATCAAGCTGGGGCCTTGATCCGGGGAGGACGTCGTGAGGGTTGTGCTGCTCGGCGGAGCGGGGGCGCTCGCCGGCGGAAGCGGCAGGTGGGGCGGGCCGTCGCTCGTCCAGAGCGCCGTGCCGCGGCTCGTGCTGGTGCCGGTCGCGTTCCGGCTGGCGCTGTTCCTGCAGGCCGTCTGGTCCGGTGGTCCGCTGAGCGCGCCGGTGCTCTGCGGCGCGATCGCCCTCTACCTGGTGCCCAACCTGCTCGAAGTGGCCTGGGTCTTCCGCCGTGCCACCGGGATCCGGCCGGTCCTGGCCGCCGACACCGCGTACACGCTCGTGACGAGCTTCGCCGCGGCTGTGTTCGCGGCGCAGTCACCCGAGCTGCTGACCCTGGCCTGGCCGAACATCTTGGGCACGGTCATGGTCTGGACCCTGCTGCGCGGCGCGCCCGCGGGGGCCGTCGCGATCGCCGGCGCGCTGCTCCTGCGGTACGGCATGGCGGCCGTCTCGGGCACGGCGGCGCCCGCCACGTGGATCCTGCTGGCCCTGGTCGCGGCCGCGGTGACGGCGCTGGCGATCGTGCTGCTCGTCGCCGGCTCCATGCGGTTCGCGCTCGGGCTCGGCGAGCAGCGCGGCCGGGCCGCCGAGCGGGAACGGCACCGCCGTGACGTCCACGACACCGTCCTGCAGGTCATGGAGTCCCTCGCGCTGCCGGCGCCCGGCGACGCGCTCGACCCGCGGGGCAGCCTCGACCAGGTCCGCCGCACCGCCCGCGCGCACGCCCTGCGCCTGCGGCTGAGCCTCGACGGCGACGCGCCCGCCGAGCCGGGCGGGCTCGAACACCGCCTCGGCGCGCTCGCGGTCGAGATGACGGCGGACGGTCTCCGCGTCGACCTCGTCGTGCTCGCGAAGCCGGCCGACGTACCCGAAGCTGTCGTCAACGCCCTTCACGACGCAACCCGCGAAGCACTGCGCAACACCTTGAAACACGCGAGGACGGCGAAGGCCGTGGTGTGCCTCGAAGAACGCGAAGGCGTCGTGACGGTGTCCGTCCGCGACCACGGCACCGGCTTCGACCTCGGCGCGCGCCGCGCCGGGTTCGGCATCGAGAACTCGATCCACGCGCGGATGGCCGAAATCGACGGCGAAGCCCGCATCGACTCGGCGCCCGGCCACGGCACCCGCGTGGTGCTGACCGCGCCGCTAAAGCTGGGTTTCCCCGTCGGGTGACTCCCGCCACTGGGCGAACGGGCGGTCCAGCGCCCACTTCCCGTCGGACTCGGAAAGCACCCGGTATTCGCAGGTGGCCGGGTTGGAGAGGGACTCGAACAGCTCGATGCTCCAGCCGAAGAGGCGACGGCACAGCAGCCGCAGGGTGAGCCCGTGCGAGACGATCAGCACCGTCTCGGGGTGACTTTCCTCGCGCATCCGCAGGTCCGAGAGGAACGCCGCGACGCGGTCGTCGACGTCCGCGCCCGACTCGCCGAACGGCAGCCGGTAGAAGAAGTGCCCGAACTCGTGCCGCCGCGCCTTCTGGACCTCCTGGTCGGCCGGGTCCTGCAGGTTGCCCCAGTCCTGCTCGCGCAGCCGCGGCTCCGGCACCAGCCGTTCGCACGACGCCCGGATGTCCAGCAGCCGCAACGTCTCCCGGGTGCGCAGGTACGGGCTGACGTACACCGCGGGCCGCTCGCCGTCGAGCAGCCGGGCGATCTCCGGCGCCACCGCGCGGGCCTCCTGCTCCCCCTTGGCCGTCAGCGGCAACGCGTGGTCGGGGATCCGCGTGTAGGCGAGCTCGTCGACGTTGCCGAGCGACTCGGCGTGCCGCAGCAGGATCATCTTCACGGCTGCCATCCTGCCCGTCACACGGGCCTGACCGGGGCGGGGCATACCCTCAGGGGCGTGTCCGCCACGAAATCCGACGTCCCCACCCAGCGCCGGGCCAGTGTGCTGCCCCTGCTCGTCGTCGGCGTCCTGCTGGCCGCCGTGGTCGCGATCGGCCTGATCGCGCTGACCGGCGGGGCCGGCTACGCCATCGCCGGGCTACCCGACCCGGGACTGGTCACCAAGTACGGCATCACCGTCATGCGCGTGCTCTCCGAAAGCGCGTCGGTGGTCTGCGTCGGCGCGCTGCTGCTGGCCGCCTTCCTGGTGCCGCCGCAGAAGTCCGGGACGCTCGGGCCCGAGGGCTACGGCGCCCTGCGCGCGGCCGGGATCGCCGCCTGGGTGTGGTTCGGCGCGGCCCTGCTCTCGGTCGCCTTCACCGCGGCCGACACCGCGGGGAAGCCGTTCGGTGACGTCCTGGACCCGCAGACGCTGCTCGACCTCGTCGGCGCGATCGAACAGCCCAAGGCGTGGCTGTGGACGGCGCTGATCGCGATCCTCATCGCGCTCGGCTGCCGGCTCGCGCTGTCCTGGGGCTGGACGGCGGTGCTGTTCTTCCTGGCCGTCGGCGGCATGATCCCGGTCGCCGTCACCGGGCACTCCGCCAGCGGCGGCTCGCACGACGTCGCCACCAACAGCCTGCTGTTCCACCTGGTCGCCGCCGCGCTGTGGGTCGGCGGCCTGGTCGCGCTGCTGGCGCTGGGGTACCGGCGCGGGGGACACCTGAGCCTGGCCGCGCAGCGGTTCTCCAAGCTGGCCCTGGTCTGCTGGATCGTGATGGCGCTCTCCGGCGCGGTCAACGCGCTGGTCCGGATCGGCCTGAACGACCTGTTCACCACCGACTACGGCCTGCTCGTCGTGGCCAAGACGGTCGCGCTGCTGCTGCTCGGGGTGTTCGGCCACCAGCAGCGTGAAAAGGGCGTCGCGAACCTCAAGAACGGCACAGACGGCAAGGGCGGCGCCCAGCTGCTGCGCCTGGCCTCGGTCGAGATCCTGATCATGTTCGTGACGATCGGCATCGCCTCCGGGCTGGCCAGGACGCCACCGCCGGCCGACGCGATCACCCAGCCGTCCACCATCGAGCTGCTGATCGGCTACAACCTCGACGGCGCGCCGACGGCGTGGCGGCTGCTCTTCGACACCCGCTTCGACCTGGTCTACGGCACCATCGCGCTCGTCCTCGGCGGGCTGTACCTGGCCGGCGTCCGGCGGCTGCTGCGCCGCGGCGACACCTGGCCGGTCGGCCGCACGGTCGCCTGGATCGCCGGCTGCGTGGTGCTGCTGATGGCGACGTCGTCGGGCATCGGCCGGTACGCGCCCGCGATGTTCAGCGTGCACATGGGCAACCACATGCTGCTGTCGATGGTGGCGCCGGTGCTGTTCGTGCTCGGCGGCCCGGTGACGCTCGCGCTGCGCGCCCTGCCGGCCGCGGGCAAGGACGCCCCGCCCGGGCCGCGCGAGTGGCTCGTCGCCTTCGTGCACTCCCCGGTGTCGCGGTTCCTCACCCACCCGGTCGTCGCGCTGCTGCTGTTCGTCGGCTCGTTCTACGCGCTGTACTTCTCCGGCCTGTTCGACAACGCGCTGCCGTACCACTGGGCGCACCTGGCGATGAACGGGCACTTCCTGCTCGCCGGGTACGTCTTCTACTGGCCGGTGATCGGCGTCGACCCCTCGCCGCGGCGGATCCCGTACCTCGGCAGGCTCGGCATGATGTTCGCCGCGATGCCGTTCCACGCGTTCTTCGGCGTGATCCTGATGAGCAAGCAGACGGTCATCGGCCAGGCCTTCTACAGCCAGCTGCACCTGCCGTGGGTCACCGACCTGCTCGCCGACCAGCGGCTCGGCGGCGGCATCGCCTGGGCCGCCGGCGAGGTCCCCGTGTTGCTGGTGCTGATCGCGCTGCTGGTGCAGTGGTCGCGCCAGGACGAGCGGGAGGCGAAGCGGCGTGACAGGCGTGAAGCGGCGACCGGCGACGAGGAGCTGAACGCCTACAACGCGATGCTCAAGAAGCTCGCCGAGGGCAAGCGACCCTCGGGTTCCAGTTGAGGTTGAGCCGCCGTCCGGCTGCCGGGAAAACGGCCGTTTTGCTACTCTCGCCGTGATCTCGGGCTGACTTTCGGTAGTCCGGTGGTGACCGGCGTCGAGGCGCGATCAAGCGCGCTCTACGATCGTGGGTATGGCCGAGTTCATCTACACCATGAAGAAGGTGCGCAAGACCGTCGGGGACAAGGTCATCCTCGACGACGTCAGCACCGCGTTCTACCCCGGCGCCAAGATCGGCGTGGTCGGGCCGAACGGTGCCGGTAAGTCCACCGTTCTCAAGATCATGGCGGGGATCGAGCAGGCCAGCAACGGCGAAGCCTTCCTCCAGCCCGGCGCCTCCGTCGGCATCCTCATGCAGGAGCCGGAGCTCAACGAGGAGAAGACGGTCCGGCAGAACGTCGAGGAGGGCCTCGGCGAGGTCAAGACCAAGCTCGACCGGTACCACGAGGTCCTCCGGCTGATGGAGACCGACTACACCGACGAGCTGGTCGAGGAGATGGGGCAGCTCCAGGAGGAGCTCGACCACGCCGACGCCTGGGAGCTCGACTCCACCGTCGAGCAGGCCATGGACGCGCTGCGCTGCCCGCCGCCGGACGAAGGCGTCTCGCACCTCTCCGGTGGTGAGCGCCGCCGGGTCGCGCTGTGCAAGCTGCTGCTGTCGGCGCCCGACCTGCTGCTGCTCGACGAGCCCACCAACCACCTGGACGCCGAGAGTGTCCTGTGGCTGGAACAGTTCCTGGCCCGCTACGCCGGTGCCGTCCTGGCCGTCACCCACGACCGGTACTTCCTGGACAACGTGGCCCAGTGGATCATGGAGCTCGACCGCGGCCGCGTCGTCGGCTACGAGGGCAACTACTCGACGTACCTGGAGAAGAAGCGCGAGCGCCTCGAGGTCCAGGGCAAGAAGGACGCGAAGCTCGCCAAGCGGCTGAAGTCCGAGCTCGAGTGGGTCCGGTCCAACGCCAAGGCGCGCCAGACGAAGTCGCGCTCGCGCCTCGACCGCTACGAGGAGATGGCGGCGGAGGCGGACAAGCACCGCAAGCTCGACTTCGAAGAGATCCAGATCCCGCCGGGCCCGCGGCTCGGCAGCGTCGTGGTCGAGGTCGAGAAGCTGCAGAAGGGCTTCGACGGCCGCGTGCTCATCGACGGCCTGTCGTTCAACCTGCCGCGCAACGGCATCGTCGGCGTGATCGGCCCGAACGGCGTCGGCAAGACCACGCTGTTCAAGACCATCGTCGGGCTCGAGGAGCCGGACGCCGGTGACGTCAAGATCGGCGAGACGGTCAAGCTGTCCTATGTGGACCAGAACCGCGGCGGGATCGACCCGAAGAAGTCCGTGTGGCAGGTCGTCTCCGACGAGCTGGACTACATCCACGTCGGGCAGACCGAGATGCCGTCGCGCGCGTACGTCAGCGCGTTCGGGTTCAAGGGCCCGGACCAGCAGAAGCCGGCGGGCGTGCTCTCCGGTGGTGAGCGCAACCGGCTCAACCTGGCGCTGACGCTCAAGCAGGGCGGGAACCTGATCCTGCTCGACGAGCCGACGAACGACCTGGACGTCGAGACGCTGGGCTCGCTGGAGAACGCGCTGGAGCAGTTCCCCGGCTGCGCCGTCGTGATCTCCCACGACCGGTGGTTCCTCGACCGGGTCGCGACGCACATCCTCGCCTGGGAAGGCACGGACGAAGACCCGGCCAAGTGGTTCTGGTTCGAGGGCAACTTCGAGGGGTACGAGAAGAACAAAGTCGAGCGCCTCGGCGCCGAGGCGGCCCGGCCGCACCGTGTCACCCATCGCAAGCTGACCCGCGACTGAGGGGGCGGGTTTCCCCGTGGAAGCCAGCAAACAGCACCGGACGGGCCCGCTCTCTCCGGAGAGCGGGCGCTCCGCGCATGCCGGGGGAACCCTCTCCGCAGTCGGCAGGCTGATCGAACGCGCGGACGCGCTGCACCTGCGCGCGCCCGAGCTCGCGCTCGTTCTCGGCGAGCGCGCGGCAGCGTTGTCCGAAGCCGCCGGCGCCGACGAACAGTGGATCCGGGCCGAGAGCCTGGTCGTGTCCGCGCGCGTCCGGCTCGGCGAGCGGCCGGGCACCGTCGGCCGCGCGGTCGCGGCCCTGCGCGCGGCCGAGCACGCCGGCTACGGCGACATCGCGGCGCGGCTGCGCATCGACCTCGCCGTGTGCGCGCGCAGCCTGGGCGTGCCGCTGACCGGCCTCGCCGCCTTGCGGCCGGTGCTCACCGACCCTGTCGTCTCGCCGGTGCACCGCGCCGCGGCGCTGTGCCACCTGGTGGGCTGCCTCGGCCAGCTCGGCCGCAAGTCGGAGCTGGACCGCGTGCTCGTCGAGGCGGACAAGCTCGTCGTCGGCGACGACTCGCTGAGTGCCGACACCCAGCTGCTCGTGCGGGCGCTGCTGCGCGTCGGCACGGCCGCGCACCGGCGGCGCCACGGCGACCTGACGGCGGCGGCCGACGCGGCCCGCACCGGGCTGGGCTTCCTGGAGCGGCTCGACAACCCGGCCGACGACGGCGGCCTCGTCCGCATCCGCCTGGTGCTGCTGCTGGTCAGCACGCTGCTCGACCGCGGCGACACCGAAATGGCGTACGACATCGCCGAGCCGGTGCTGGCCGAGCCGGTCCGGGCGGCCGGCGTCGCCCCGATGGGCTGGCTGCGGCTGGCCGTGGCGACGCGGATCCACCTGCCCGCGGGGGCCGGCGAGGCGGCGATCGAGCTGGTCCGCGAAGCCGTGGCGAGCACCGACCGGCACGGGCTGTCGGCGGTCACCGCGCGGTTGTGGCTGGAGCTGGCGCAGCTGCAGGAGAGGTTCGGGCAGGCGGAGGAGGCCATCGCGTGCCTGTACCGCTCGCGGGCGGCCGAGCAGCTGCACGCCCGGGCCCGGCGGCAGGCGTGCAGCGTGCTGGCCGGCGAGTTCGGCACCGGGGAACCGGCGTCGATCGACCTGGACGAAGTGCTGAAGGCGGTGCCGTCGCGGCCGGTCCCGGTCGTCGCGGCCGAGCCCGAGCCGGTGGGGCGGCCGGAGCCGGTGGCGCCGCGTGAGCCGGTGGCGCGTCCGGAGCCGGTGGTGTCGCGTGAGCCGGTGATGCCACCGGAGCCGCGGACGCCGGCGTGGTCGTTCGGGCGCGAGGAGCCACCGGCGCGTCCGGAGCCACGACAGCCGGCGGCGCCCGCCTGGTCGTTCGAGCGGGTGACGGCGGACGCGGCCGAGACGACGCTGATGCCGGCGGTGCGGGACGAACCCGCGCCGCAGTCCGGCCGGCGGGCGCGCCCGGAGCCGGTCGCCGAGCCGGTTGCCGTGGAGCGGCGTCCCGCGCCGGTCCGGCCCGAGCCGGTCGAGGTGCGGCCGGTGCCGGAGTTTCGTCCGGACCCGGTTGAGACGCGGCCCGCCCCGGAGTTTCGGGCGGAGCCGGTCGAGGCACGGCCGGAGCCCCGGCCCATGCCTGCCGAGGCGGCCCGGGAGCCGGAGTTTCGTCCGGAGCCGGTCGAGGTGCGGCGAGCGCCGGAGCCTGCCGAGCCGCGGCCGCGTCAAGAGGCGGAAAAACCGCGCTCCTCGCCCGAGCCGCTGGGCGCCGAAAGCGGCAAGACCAAGTTCTCCTGGGCCGCGCTCGCCGAAGCGCGGCTGCGGGAGACCGCCGCCGAGCGCGACTCGGCGCCCACCCGCGTCACGCCGGCGCTGCCGCTTGCGCCCGAGCCCGCCGCCGAGCGGGAGCCGTGGGCGTCGGAAGGGCGCCGGTCCGAGCCGCAGCCGTCGACGCGGCACGACGCCGAGCACGGCTCGGTGGCCGCGCGGTCGGTGCTGGACCGCCTGGGCATCTCGGCGTCCGGGGGCGCCGGGGGCCGCCGCCGGGCGGAGGACGCCGAAAGCCCGCGCGCGGAGGAACCGGCCCAGCCCGAACCCGAGCTCGCCCCGCCGCCGCGGCCGGAGGACGAACCGCCCTCGGTGCCGGACTACCGCGACGAAGCCGAGCCCTGGCTGCCGCGGCTGCGGATGCCACCGTCGCTGGAGCCGATGGAGGACTTCGGCCACTGGACGCCGGCGACGGCACCGTTCCCGGAAAGCTACGCCCGCGCGATCGCGGAGGACGAGCCCCCGGCGGACGCCGGCCTCGCCGACCTGCTCGCGCGCGCACTGGCCGAACACCAGGCCGGCACGGCGAGCGCGGCGGCGCTGGTGAAGCAGCTGGGTTCCCAGGACACGGGACGCCGCAACGGTCACGGCCGCAACGGGCACGGCGCCGAAGTGTCCGATTCCCGCGGCCACCGGTCGCGGGACTGAGCGCGGAACGACAACCCGCGCGCGGGGGCGCCCCCCGTTTTCCACGCTACCGGAGACCACCGACAGTTTGCCGGGCTCGGCTCCCGGCTCGGCCGGCGCCCGCTCCCGGTGCGCCGCCGACGTCCGCTCCCCGGCCCGGCATCGCCGACCGGCCGACAGCGTTCGGCGAACGGTGTCGCGCTCCCTCAGCTGAACCGATCACGTTGGGCCGTCGGCGAACCGAACCCGGCGGCCACGGCTGGTCACAGCCGCGGAGGGCCCCGCAACGCAACCCGTCAGTAGCTTGACCGATCACGCGAATCCCATGCCCCGGAAGGGTTTCCGCGTGCCGAGCAACCTCCGGGTCTTCATGTGATCCCCGAACGCGGCGCATTAGTGTGGGGTGGGCCGGCTCAACGCCGAACCGGCGCGGTGTCACCTCACGCAAACTGGAGAGTTGTCTCAAATGAGCTCGACCGGAGTCTCGTCCCCACCCGGAACCGGAGCGGACGCCGAACCCGAATTCGGCAGCCCGCGCTCCTCGGCCAGCCCGGAGCAGATCAGGGACGACCTGATCGACTCCGCCGCCGGGCTGGCGCCGGAGATCGGTGAGCTCATCCGCCTCTACTACCGGCACATCCCGCCGGAGGAGATCGTCGGCGACGAGCCCGTCAACCTGGTCGGCGCCGTCCGCTCGCACCTGCAGCTGGCCAAGCACCGGATGCCCGGCCGCCCGGCCGTGCGGCTGCTGAACCCGACCGTCGCCGAAGACGGGTGGGCCCGCGAAGCCACCGTCGTGCAGGTCGTCACCGACGACATGCCGTACCTGGTCGACTCGATCGCCGCGGAGTTCGCCCGCGACGGCGTGCAGGTGCAGCGGATTGTTCACCCGATCGTGGTGGTCAGCCGTGACCTGACCGGTGAGCTCCTCGACGTCCACCCCGACGCCGACCCGGCCGAGCCGCCCGCGAACTCGGCCGCCGAGTCGTGGATGTACATCGAGATCGACTTCGTCACCGACCGCAACCGCGCCCGCGAGCTCGACAACCGGCTCTCCAGCGTGCTGGGCGACGTCCGCGAGGTCGTCGAAGACGCCGAAAAGATGGCCCAGACGGCCTGCCAGCTGGCGAGCGAGCTCGAAACCGATCCGCCGCGGCTGCCCGAGGCCGAGGTCGCCGAGGGCGCCCGGCTGCTGCGCTGGCTGGCCGACGGCCACTTCACCTTCCTCGGCTACCGCCGCTACGAGCTGGTCGACAACCCGCACCCGGAAAGCGACGAGCCGGCCCTGCGCGCGGTCCTGGCCTCCGGCCTCGGCGTGCTGCGCCAGGACAGCCTTGCCGCCCGCGGCCTCACCGCCGGCCCGGACACCGCCGCGTCCGCGCTGGCGCCGACGCTGCTGGTACTGACCCAGGCGAGCGCGCCCTCCACCGTGCACCGCCCGGTCTACCCGTACTACGTCGGCGTGAAGACCTTCGACGCCGAGGGCAAGGTCACCGGCGAGCACCGCTTCCTCGGCATGTTCACCACCACCGCGCTGCACGAGAACGTCCTCGACATCCCGGTCGTCTGCAAGCGGGTCCGCGAGGTCATCCACCGCGCCGGCTTCCCGATCGAGTCGTTCTCCGGCCAGCGGATGCTCGAAATCCTGCAGAACTGGCCGCGCGCCGACCTCTTCTCCGCCGACACCGACTCGCTGTACTCGACGACGACCGGCGCGATCACCCTCTCCGACCGCCGCCGGCTGCGGCTGTTCCTGCGCCGCGACCCGTACGGCCGCTTCTACTCCTGCCTGGTCTACCTCCCGCGCGACCGCTACACGACGCGCTCGCGGCTGGCGATGCAGGAAGTCCTGCTGGAAGAGCTCGAAGGCACCCAGCTCGAGTACAGCGCGCGGATCGGCGAGACGGTCCTGGCGCAGGTGCACTTCGTCGTGCACACCGACCCGGCGCGGCGCCTCGAGCCGGACACGCTCAAGATCCAGGACCGGCTCAACGACGCCGTCCGCACCTGGGACGACCGGATGGTCGAGGCCGTCCTCGACGAACGCCGGGAGCGCGCCGACGGCGGCGTCGCGGTCGGGATCGTCGGCGAGGAGTCGGCCACCGAGCAGGGCCAGCGCTTCGCGATGGTGTTCCCCGAGGGCTACAAGGAGGACTTCACCGCCGAAGAGGCGCTGGCCGACCTCCGCTCGCTGGACTCGCTCACCGACGAAGGCGACCTCGCGCTGTCGTTCTACCAGCCCGCCGACGCCGGGCCGGGGGAGCGGCGCTTCAAGCTCTACCTGCGCGGCGAGGGCGTCACGCTCTCGAAGGTGCTCCCGGTGCTGCAGGCCATGGGCGTCGAGGTCGTCGACGAGCGGCCGTACGAGCTGCACCGCGAAGACGGCGGCGCGTGCTGGATCTACGACTTCGGCCTGCGCGTCGACCAGAAGATGGTCGACGAGTCCGACGAGCACGCCGTCGAAGAGCTGCGCGGCCGCTTCCAGGACGCCTTCGAGGCCGCCTGGCGGGGCGACGCCGAGGTCGACGGCCTCAACGGCCTGGTGCTGCGCGCCGGGCTCACCTGGCGCCAGGCCGCCGTGCTGCGGGCCTACTCGCGCTACCTGCGCCAGGCCGGCAGCGCGTTCTCCCAGGACTACATCCAGAACACGCTGCTGAACCACACGCAGGTCGCGACGAAGCTGCTGCGGCTGTTCGAAGCCCGGTTCGCGCCCCAGCTGTCCGACGCCGACCGCGAGTCCGCGACCGAAGCGCTGGCCACCGAGCTCAACGCGATGATCGACGAGGTCACCAGCCTCGACGAGGACAGGATCCTGCGGCGCCTGATGGCCGTCATCCGCGCCACGCTGCGGACGAACTACCACGTCACCGACGCCGACGGGAAGACGCGGCCGTACCTGGCGATCAAGCTCGACCCGGCCGGCGTGCCCGACCTGCCCGAGCCGCGGCCGAAGTTCGAGATCTTCGTCTACTCGCCGCGCGTCGAGGGCGTGCACCTGCGCTTCGGCGAGGTCGCGCGCGGTGGCCTGCGCTGGTCGGACCGCCGCGAGGACTTCCGCACCGAGATCCTCGGCCTGGTCAAGGCACAGGCGGTGAAGAACGCCGTGATCGTGCCGGTCGGCGCGAAGGGCGGCTTCGTCGTCAAGCGCCCGCCGGCCCCGAGCGGCGACGCCAGCATCGACCGCGACGCCCAGCTCACCGAGGGCATCGCCTGCTACCGCATGTTCATCTCCGGCCTGCTCGACCTGACCGACAACCGCATCGAGGGCAAGACCGTCCCCGCGCCCGGCGTGGTCCGGCACGACGCCGACGACTCCTACCTGGTCGTCGCGGCCGACAAGGGCACCGCGAAGTTCTCCGACATCGCGAACGAGATGTCGGCGAAGTACGGCTTCTGGCTCGGCGACGCGTTCGCGTCCGGCGGCTCGGTCGGCTACGACCACAAGGCCATGGGCATCACCGCGAAGGGTGCCTGGGAGAGCGTCAAGCGGCACTTCCGCGAGCTGGGCAAGGACACCCAGACCGAGGACTTCACCGTGGTCGGCATCGGCGACATGATGGGTGACGTCTTCGGCAACGGCATGCTGCTGTCCGAGCACATCCGGCTGGTCGCGGCGTTCAACCACATGCACGTCTTCCTCGACCCGAACCCGGACGCGGCGACGTCGTTCGCGGAGCGGCGCCGGCTGTTCGACCTGCCGCGCAGCTCGTGGGACGACTACGACCGCTCGCTGATCAGCGAAGGCGGCGGCATCTACCCGCGCACGGCGAAGTCGATCCCGATCAGCCCGCAGGTGCGCGAGGCGCTCGGGCTCGAGGACGGTGTCACCGCGCTGGCGCCGATGGACCTGATCCAGGCCATCCTGCTGGCGCCGGTCGAGCTGCTGTGGAACGGCGGCATCGGCACCTACGTCAAGGCGGAGAGCGAAACCCACGCCGCCGCCGGGGACAAGGCCAACGACGCCATCCGCGTCGACGGCAAGCAGCTGCGCGTCAAGGTCTTCGGCGAGGGCGGCAACCTCGGCCTGACCCAGCTCGGCCGGATCGAGTTCGCCCGCAACGGCGGCAAGATCAACACCGACGCGCTCGACAACTCGGCGGGTGTCGACTGCTCCGACCACGAGGTCAACATCAAGATCCTGCTCGACCACCTCGTCCAGACCGGCAAGCTGGAGCGCGAGCAGCGCAACGAGCTGCTGGAGGAGATGACCGACGAGGTCGGCGCGCTGGTGCTCAAGGACAACTACCGGCAGAACGCCGTCCTCGGCGTCAGCCGGGCGCACGCCGCGCCGATGCTGTCGGTGCACGCCCGTCAGGTGCAGGCGCTGGTGTCCGCGGGCGCCTTCGACCGCAAGCTCGAAGCGCTGCCGAGCAACTCGGAGTTCCGCGAGCTGGAGAAGGCGGGCAAGGGCCTCACCTCGCCGGAGCTGGCGACGCTGCTCGCGCACGTCAAGCTGGAGCTCAAGGACGAGCTGCTGGCCAGCGACCTGCCCGACTCGCAGGTGTTCGCCGGCCGGCTGCCCGAGTACTTCCCGAAGCCGCTGCGCGAACGGTTCGCGAACGCCATCGGCGAGCACCCGCTGCGCCGCCAGATCATCACCACGATGATCGCCAACGAGGTGGTCGACGGCGGCGGCATCTCGTTCGTCTACCGGCTGATGGAGGAGATGAACGCGACCGCGACGGACGCGGTGCGCGCGTACGCCGTGGTGACGCGGGTGTTCGACCTCCCCACCCTGTGGCAGGAGATCGACGCGCTCGACAACGTCGTGCACACCGACGTCGCCGACGAGATGGTGCTGGAGACGCGGCGGCTGCTCGACCGGGCCGCCCGCTGGTTCCTCACCAACCGGCCGCAGCCGCTGGCACCGCTGTCGGAGATCAAGCGCTTCGGCCGGGTGCTCAACGACCTGGTGCCGAAGATCGGCGACCTGCTCCGCGGCCGTGAGGCCGAGTCGGTGCAGACGAACGCGGACGAGCTGATCGAGGCCGGGGTGCCCGCGGGCCTGGCCCGCCGGGTGTCGCTGCTGCTGCACACCTTCGGCCTGCTCGACGTCACCGAGGTGGCCGAGCTCGCCGAGCAGCAGATCGGCGTGGACGCCGTGCACAGCCCGGCCGAGACGGCGGAGCTGTACTACGCGCTCTCGGCGCACCTGGACATCGACTCGATGCTCACCGAGATCAGCAAGCTCGAACGCGGCAACCGCTGGCACGCCCTCGCCCGGCTTTCGCTGCGCGACGACGTCTACGGCTCGCTGCGGGCGATCACGCTGGACGCGTTGCGGCACAGTGATCCCGGCTCGTCCGGCGACGCCAAGATCGCCCAGTGGGAGAAGACGAACGCGTCCCGGCTGCAGCGGGCGCGCGTCGCGCTCGACGAGATCACCAAGTCGGGCCGGCTCGACCTGGCGACGCTTTCGGTGGCGGCCCGGCAGATCCGGAGCACGGTGCGGTGACCTACGTATCGCACGTCCGCCCGCGCTGGACGGACATGGACGTCTACGGCCACATCAACCACGCGAAAATGGTGACGCTGCTCGAAGAGGCCCGCATCCCGCTGCTGTTCGAAGGGGCCGTCGAGGCGGGGCTCGACCAGCTGCCGAAGGGCATCGTCGTCGTCCGGCTGGAGGTGGGGTACAAGGCGCCGATCGTGGTGTCCGGGCAGCAGCTGCGCGTCGACATCGACCTGACCGAGCTGCGCGCGGCGAGCTTCACGCTGGCCTACCGCGTGCGCGGCGGGCCTTCTGCGGACGACCCGGTCGCGGTGACCGCGGAGACGGTGCTGGCGCCGTACGACACGGTCGCGCTGCGGCCGCGTAGGCTCACCCCGGCCGAGTCGGAGTTTCTGAAGCAGGGGTTCGCGGATGCCTGAGTTGTTCGTGCCGGACGCGGCCGACCGGGAGACCCTCGGCGCGTTCGTCGCCCGCGCGGTCCGGCTGGACGGCCAGACGGCCGTCCGGCTGCGGCAGCGCGGCGACGGCGTGGTCGAGGCCTGGACGGCAACGCCGTTCGAGTGCCTGGCCACCCGAGCGGTGGCCGGAGACGTGACGCCCGGCGACGTCACGGTGTCCGGCAACGAGCTCCTCGCGGCGCTGACGGTGGCGGGCGGCCCCCGGATGGACCCGGGCCCGGCCCGCGACCTGCTGTGGCACGGCGAGCTGCCGCCGTCCGGCCGCTGGCCGCTGGTCGACGAGCTGCCGGCGCGGGTGGTGTCGGAGCTGGCGGACCGTGGGGTGACGCTGGCCAGGGACAACGTGGGCCCGCACGGCACGCCACCGGCGTCCCTGATGGACCAGGCGGTGCTGACGGTGACGGGGGAGTCGGTCGAGGTCAAGGTCCAGATGCGCTGCCTGTTCGCGATGTCCGGCATGGGTTTCGTGGACTCGGACGTACCGGGCGACGTGGTGCGGGTGACGGCCACGGATTCGTGGCTGCGCCTGGACGCGCGCTACGGAGCGATCGTGCGGCGCCGGCACGCGTTGTTGCCGCTGCTGTTCTGACGAAGTCCTTACGGCGGCCACCGTGCCTGGCCGGGCGGTGGCACGCTGGTCGGATGACCCCCGACGAAGACCCGACCGCGGACTTCCTCGACTCGGTGCGCGCGGGGGAGACGCCGTGGCGGCAGGACCGTCCGCCGGACGAGCGGGCGCCATCGCCCGCGGAGAGACCTGAGAGGTGGGGCCGCACGCGCGCGGCGGGCCGGGCGGCCGCCCGGGCGGCGCCCTACCTCCAGGCCGCGGCGTTGGTGGCGTGGCTGGCAAGCGGCGCCTTCGACGACGGCTCGGGCAACCAGTCCGGCTGAACCTCGCGCCGCGCGCGGCCCGCCCTCCCTGGGGGCTGCCCCCGCTTCCAGCGTATCGGCAGCGACCGACGAAACTCGCCTGCCGGCCGCGCCAACGGTCCGGTTGTCCACAGCACCGCTGAGTTGTGGGCAACCTGCGTGTCCGCGGCACCGGCCAGCCGTCCAGACGGCCCTGCCGCCAGGCCGCCGCGTGGCCGGCAAGCGGCGCCGTCGGCGACGGCTCGGGTGGTGACCAGGGCCAGTGGTGGCGTAAGACGAGCGGACCGGTCAAGGTACCCACGGGGCTCGTCCTGGCCGGCCCACACCGGCTGGGCGGCGCGTGGTTGCCGAGTCGACGAACGCCGCGCCGCGCGCGGCCCGCCCTCCCTGGGGGCTGCCCCCGCTTCCAGCGTATCGCCGGCGACCGACGAAAAGCCCGGACGAAAGCCCTCCGGTCCGGGTTGTCCACACCCACCGTGGATTGTGGAAGCCCGGTTCGCGTCAGACCAGCCAGGCGGCCGAATCCGCAGGCAGCTTGCCTTCCACCAGCGGACTGCTCGACAACAGGAGCTCCCCCGGCGGCAACGCAATCGGCGATGCCGAGGTGTTCAGCGCGCACACCAGCCCACCCCCGCGCCGTCGGAACGCGAAACATCCCGCCGGCGCGCCGTACCACTCCAGCTCGTCGCCGCCGAACGCCGGATGCGTCTTCCGCAGCTCGATCGCGGCACGGTACAGCGACAGCGTCGAGTCCGCGTCCTCGATCTGCTTCTCCACCGTCAACCCCGCCCAGGAAGCCGGCATCGGCAGCCACGTGCGCGGGTTCCGCGAGAAGCCGAACGGCGGCAGGTCGCCCTCCCACGGCAGCGGGACCCGCGCCACGTCGCGCCCGAACTCCGCCCCGCTCGTCTTGGCCCGTGGGTCGGCCATGTCCGACGGCGACAGCGAAACGTTCGCCAGTCCCAGCTCTTCGCCGTTGTACAGGTACACCGCGCCCGGCAGGGCCAGCTCCACCAGCGCCATCGCCCGCGCGCGGCGCACGCCGGCCGGGCCGCCGCCGTAGCGGCTCACCTGGCGCCAGACGTCGTGGTTGCCCAGCGTCCAGGTCGCCGGGGCGCCCGTGCGGGCCGGGACCGCCAGGGAACGCTCGATGGCCGTGCGCATGGCGTCGGCGTCGAAGTGCGTGAGCACGAGCCGGAAGTTGAACGCCAGGTGCAGTTCGTCGGGCCGCAGGTAGCGCGCCAGCCGTTCCTCGTCGGTCACCCAGATCTCGCCGACCGCCATCGCGTCCGGGAACTCGTCGAGGACCTTGCGGATCATCTGGTGGATCTCGTGGACGCCGTCGTGGTCCCACCGCGGGTCGTAGTAGTGGCTCGGCCCCAGCGCGTCGGCGCGCGGGTCCATGTCCGGCAGGCCGGGCGGCTTGGCCATGCCGTGCGCGACGTCGATGCGGAAGCCGTCGACTCCGCGTTCGAGCCAGAACCGCAGGGTGCGCTCCAGGTCGGCGGCGACCTCCGGGTTGGCCCAGTTCAGGTCCGGCTGCTGCGGCGCGAACAGGTGCAGGTACCACTGCCCGTCCGGCACGCGCGTCCAGGCCGGGCCGCCGAACGCGCTGACCCAGTTGTTGGGCGGGTCTTCGCCCTTCGGGCCGACGCCGTCGCGGAAGATGTAGCGGTCGCGCTCCGGGCTGCCCGGCGCGGCGGCCATCGCGGACTTGAACCAGGCGTGCTGGTTGCTGGTGTGGTTGGGGACCACGTCCACGGTGACCTTGATGCCGCGCTTGTGCGCCTCGGTGAGCAACACGTCGAAGTCGCCGAGGGTGCCGAACATGGGGTCGACGTCGCGCGGGTCGGCGATGTCGTAGCCGTGGTCGGCCATGGGGGATCGGTAGAAGGGCGTCAGCCACAGCGCGTCGACGCCCAGCAGCTCCAGGTAGCCGAGCCGGGAGTGGATGCCTTCCAGGTCCCCGACGCCGTCACCGTCCGAGTCGGCGAACGAGCGTACGTAGACCTGGTAGAAGACGGCGTCCTGCCACCAGGCTCCCTGGCTCATACGAAGCTGTTCATCATGCTGTGCGCGGCCATCTCCAGATAGGCCCAGAGCTGCCCGCGGTACGGCTCTTCCAGGTTCTCTTCGTCGACGGCGATCCGGATGCAGCGAAGCCAGGCATCCCGCTCGAGCGGCCCGATCTTGAACGGCGCGTGCCGCATCCGCAGCCGCGGGTGCCCGCGCTCGTCGGAGTAGGTGTGCGGGCCGCCCCAGTACTGGATGAGGAAGAGCCGGAAGCGTTCTTCGGCGGGCCCGAGGTCTTCTTCGGGGTAGAGCGGCCGGAGGATCTCGTCGCGCGCGACCTCCTCGTAGAACCGCCCGACGATCCGGCGGAACGTCGGTTCGCCGCCGACCGCTTCGTACAGGTTCGCCGGTTCGCTCACTGCAGACACGCCTTCCATTTTGCCCTTGGGGTGCGGGTTCCCGACGCCCGGTCCCGCGGGTGGGCGGACCGTCGCGAATCCGTTTCCCAGCGTAACCACGCCGCCCGCGCGGACGGGTGGCCGCGGTGCTCGAACACCGCGACCACCCCGTCATGACGAAGTGCCTGACGTCACTTCTTCTCGGCCGTCGGCGCCGCGGACGGGAACAGCCGGCCGAGCGGCGGCTCGAAGCCCGCCTCCTCCAGGGCCGCCAGCAGCTGGGCCCGCAGCGCCCGCTGCACCGCCCACTGCTTGCCCGGCCGCACCTTCACCGTCAGGCGCAGGGAGAGACCCTCCGGTGTGACGCTTTCCACACCCAGCATCTCCGGCGGCTCGAGGACGTTGTCCTTCAGCGCCTCCCCCTCGGTGGCCGCCGATGCCGCGTCCGCGAGCACCGTCGTCGCGCGCTCGACGTCGGCCGTGTAACTGAGCGGTACGTCCACGACCGCCACCGCGAAGCCCTGGCTCGAGTTGCCGACGCGCAGCACCTCGCCGTTGCGGACGTACCAGACCGTGCCCTTGACGTCACGCAGCGTCGTGATCCGGAGGCCGACCGACTCGACGGTTCCGGACGCTTCGCCGACGTCCACGACGTCACCCACGCCGTACTGGTCCTCGACCATCATGAAGATCCCGGACAGGAAGTCCTTGACCAGGTTCTGCGCGCCGAACCCGATCGCGACGCCGATGATCCCGGCCGACGCGATGATCGGGCCGAGGTTGATGCCGAGTTCGCCCAGCACGAGGATGAACGCCAGGCCGTAGATCAGGAACGTCGACATCGACTTCAGCACCGAGCCGATGGTCTTCGCGCGCTGGCGGCGCCGTTCGATGACGGCGGAGCCGAGCACCTCCGGCGCGCGCTCGCGCAGGGGGCGCAGCAGCGACGGGAGCTTGCCGCCCGTCTTCGGCAGGGTCGTGACGCGGTTGATCAGCCGTCTCAGCAGCATGCGGATCAGGAACGCGATCACGACGATCATCAGGATCTTCACCGGCTTGGTGATCAGCCAGTTCGCCGAACCCGCCAGCCACGCGTTGTTCGTGACCTCATACACCTGGGCGCAGAACGTGCTCGGGTCTTTTATGCACGGTGGGTCGACGGAGGGGAGCAGGGAGAGCACGGCGGTTCGTTCATCCTTCCGATCGGGTCGGGCACCCCAACGCCGAGTGGATGTTGGGTCGCGCGGATGTGACACGTCATGTAACACACGTGCGCTGGGGGCCTGTTCTGTGGTCGACTATGCCTACGCCCCTGGAGGTGGTCGAGTGCCAGACCGACAACCCAGCCCCCGCGGCGCCTCCGGCCGAGCCACGGCCGACGAGGCGCCAGAGGTGGTCCTGCGTGCCTATCCGGGGGGTTCCGCAGCCGGCGGAACCGTCCCGGCCGGGCCGGGGACCCGCCCAGGGGGAGTGACCCGCCCGCCCGGACAGCGTAGTAGAGGCCGCGATCCGGCCGCCCCGGCCTGGGGGCGGCGCCGGGTGCTCCTGCTCAACGCCACTTTCGAGCCGTTGACGGCGTTGCCCCTGCGGCGTGCTGTCGTGCTCGTGATGTGCGGCAAGGCCGAAGTGGTGCACGGTGACCCCGGCGGGATCGAGCTGCATTCGGCGAAGGTTTCGCTGCCGGTGCCCTCGGTGATCCGCCTCAGCACGTACGTCCGCGTACCGTATCGGGCCCAGGTGCCGCTGACCCGCGCGGGTCTCATGCACCGCGACCGGTACCGCTGCGCCTACTGCGGAGGGCGGGCCGAGACGATCGACCACGTCGTTCCGCGCAGCCGGGGTGGCCCCCACAGCTGGACCAACTGCGTCGCCTGCTGCGCCAAGTGCAACCACCGCAAGGCGGACCGGCTGCTTTCGGAGATCGGCTGGCGGTTGCGCATCGTCCCGCGGGCGCCCCACGGCCCGCACTGGCGGCTGCTCGCGCACTCCAAGGAGGCCGATCCGCTCTGGCGGCCGTATCTCGGCTCCGCCGCTTAGTCGTCCAGGCGAGCGGAGCCCGGACAAGCCGGCGCCCCGGCTGCCTGTGCGGCGGCCGGGGCGAGCCGGGTGCTTGCGCGCTGTGCTCAGGTAGTGCGTGCGGCCCTGGAGTACGGGGTCAGGCAGCGAGCGCGTAGTCGCTCTGGCAGGTGACGCGGGTGCCCATGGTGACGCGCGTGCCGCGGGTGACACGGGTGCCTCGCGTGACGCGGGTGCCGCAGGTGACTCGCGTGCCGGCCGTCACACGCGTGCCCATCGTGACGCGAGTGCCACGCGTGACGCGGGTCCCTCGGGTGACCCGCGTGCCGGCCGTCACCCGGGTGCCCATGGTGACGCGGGTGCCCGCCGTCACCCGTGTACCGCGAGTGACGCGTGTACCCCGGGTAACCCTTGTGCCCGACGTCACACGCGTTCCGGGCACGAATTCGATGTCGCTCAGTGACGAGGTGGTCTCGGTGATCGCCTGTGCGGGCGTCTGGACGCTGTTCATGGCAAGGCCTCCTGGGACCGGTGCGTTACCTGCTGGGGCTGGGGAGCGGGGCGCAAGGCCCGTACAGGTGAAAAAGCTACGAGGATTTCAAGGCGCCGACAAGACGACAGCGGCGGGTGCGGCCGCCTGTACGTTGAGTTGCAACCTTTCGGCCCGATGGTCTTCGCCCCAACGTTCCAGTGGCCGCGCGCCAAGCGGCGGACGGCAGTCGGCTTACGACGAACGGTCGAGTGCGCCGCGCGCGGTGGGTGTGGAGGTCATCCGATACGCTCACCGCCGTGAACGTTGTCGAGACGATCGTGGTCTTCGCCGTGATCCCGCTGGCCATCTACGGTCTCGCCGGGCTGCTGACGCTCCGGCGCAGGTCCGGCGCTGCCCCGCGGCACCGGTCCGGCCAGGCCTGGGACTACCCGGCCATGTGGTGGAGCGCCAACCCCGAAGGGGCGGGCACGGGACACCGGCACGCCGGCACCGAGAACAGCGCGCCCGAGGGCGCCCCGACCGCGGCGGGAGGCGCTCGTGGCAACTGGTGAGCTGACGAAGCGCGTCGACGAGTCCGAGCTGGGCTACGGCGAGGCGCTGATGGCGACCGGACGGGTCTCCGCGGCCAAGATGTACGAGCCGGCGGCGCCGGCCGGGCCGTTCAACACCCGGCAGCTGGCCCGCCTCGACGAGGCGCTGACGTTCGCTTCGCGGGAGACCGGCTTGGACTTCAGCCTGTACCTCGGCGAGCTGGGCACGGACAGCCGCGAGACGGCGGAGAAGCTGCACACGACGACGGCGGACCCGTCGAACTCGGTCCTGATCGCGGTCTCGCCGGGGGAGCGGTTGATCGAGATCGTCACGGGCAAGGCGGCGCACCTGCGTCTGCCGGACCGCGGTGCCAAGCTGGCGGTGGCGAGCATGGTGGCGTCGTTCAAGGAGGGCGACCTGGTTCGTGGGCTGGTCAACGGCCTGGTGAACGCGCTGCGGATGCTTTCGGACCAGGCTGGTCCCGCGCCGCGCTGATCTTTTTCGAGCCCCGCGCCTCGGGTTGAGGCGCGGGGCTCTTTGGCGTTCGCACCCTGGTCTCAAGCGCCCCAATGTGGCCTTCGGTGCGTTGAGCGCACCGAAGGCCACCTTGGGTGCGTTGAACGCAACCAAGGCCACAGTGGGGCGTTGGCGCGGCGTCAACGGCGGATTTCGGTCGGAAATCGACGCGAATGGGCCGTTCGCGCCCTCGTGTGCCCGGTTCTTGTCGGACCCGGTCGGCATCCTCGGCGCATGTTGCGAGGAACCTGGAGCAAACATCCGCTCGTTACCGGTCACCAAGACAACCCTGACGTCGTCCGCGTGTCCGAACTCGAAGAGATCGGCATGCCCCGAAGCAGCGTTTATCGAAGGTGCCTGCCCGGCGGTCCCTGGCGCCGGCTGCTGCCCGGAGTGATCCTGCTGCATCCCGGGGAACCGACCGACGAGCAACGGCTGAGAGCCGGGCTCCTCCGCGGTGGTCCCGGTGCGCTGATCACGGGCGTCTGGGCACTGCGGCGTCACGGATTGCGTCAGTTACCGGAGCCCGGCATCGTCCATCTGCTGGTGCCTCACGAGCGCGAGGTCACGAGCGCGGGCTTTGTCCTCGTCGAGCGAACCACCCGGATGCCGGGTGCCCGGACGAAGGAGGGCATGCCGGTCGCACCCGTGGACCGGGCTGTGTTGGACGGGGCTCGGCGCATCCGCGACTTCGACGTCGTCCAGGCGATGCTCGCCGAGGCAGTGCAACGCAGGAGATGTACTGCCGAGCAACTGGATCGTGAGTTGCGGCTGGGGAGTCAGCGCGGCTCGGCGATACCTCGCCGGGCCTTGCAAGCTCTCCTGAACGGCGCCGAGTCGGTCGCCGAGGCGGACGCGTGGGAGGTCTGGAAGCGCTCGGGCCTGCCCACGGCGGAGTGGAACGTCCGCGTCTACGATCGCCACTCCGAATTCGTCGCGAAACCGGACGCGTGGTGCGAAGATGTCGCGTTCGCCTGGGAGATCGACTCTCGTGCGTACCACGAACACGGCGACTTCTACGCGGCGACCTTGGCGCGCAATGCGCGCTACTCGGCTGCCGGGATCATCTGCCTGCAGACCTTGCCGAGCCGCCTCCGGACCGAGCCCGACAAGGTGATCACCGAACTACGCGACGCGTATGCCGCGGCGTGTGCCCGTCCGAGACCGCCGGTCACTTGCCGTCCGTGAGGATCCGACCGCCCCAAGGTGGCCTTCGGTGCGTTCAACGCACCGAAGGCCACATTGGGTGCGTTGAACGCAACCAAGGCCACATTGGGGCGCTTGAGCTCAGGACTGGGCGTCGAAGTCCCGCGCCGCCAACGCGCGGACGATGCCCGCCCTGCCCTCCGATACCAGGCGGCGGAGGGCCTGCGGGTGTTCGCCCGCCAGCCACTCGTCCGAGGCCGTCACCGTCTCCGGGGCCACCGCCCATGACGGGTACAGCCCGATCGCGATCGGCTGTGCGCGCTCGCTGGACCGGCGCTGCCACACCTCGTCGATCACCTCGAAGTAGCGTGCCACGTACGACCCCAGCAGTGCCTTCTGGCCCGGGTGCGAGAAGCCCGAAATGAGCGAGTCGCTGACCGCGTTGGGCAGCTCGTCGTCGTACACCGCGCGCTGCCAGGCGTCGGCCTTGGCCTCGTCCGTGGGGCGCAACGCCCGGGCGCGCTCCGCCTGGCGGCGGCCCGTTGCCGTGTTGTCGCGGGAAAGCTCGGCGTCGATCTCCGCCGTGTCCGCCTTGCCGTGGGCCACCAGCGCGTGCAGCAGGCGCCAGCGCAGGTCCGTGTCCACCGTCAGGCCCGGGAGCGGCGACGAGCCGTCCAGCCAGCCGGACAGCACCGACAACGTGGCGTCGTCGAGCACCGAGCCCGCCAGCGAGTTCACGAACGCCAGCTGGTGGTCCGAACCCGCCTCGGCGGCGCGGACCAGCTCCAGCAGCCGGGCGGTGAACGCCGGCCAGCCCGTTGCGGCCGCCCACTCCTGCTCCGCGTACGAGTTCAGCGCCGTCTGGGCCTGCAGCAGCAGGCGCTGGACCACGCCGACCTCGGACTCCGTGTGGATGCCGCGCTGCACCAGCGTGACGAAGTCGCGGGCCTTCAGCTCCGCCTCGCGGGTCATCTCCCACGCCGCCGACCAGCACAGCGTCCGCGGCAGCGGCTCGGTGATGTCGGCGATGCGGTCGATCAGCGTGGTCAGCGACGCCGGGTCGAGGCGCATCGTGCAGTACGTCAGGTCGTCGTCGTTGACCAGCACCAGCTTGCCCGCCGGCTGGCCGACCAGGTCCGGCACCTCGGTGCGCTCGCCGTCGACGTCGAGCTCGACGCGGTGCTTGCGGACGATCTTGCCGGAGCCGTCCTCGTCGTACACGCCCACCGCGACGCGGTGCGTGCGCAGCTCGCCCGCGCCCGGCTTCGCCCCCGACTGCACGACCGCGAACGACGTGAACGACCCGTCCGCGCCGACCTCGTAGCGCGGGCTCAGCGAGTTCAGCCCGGTCGTCTCCAGCCACTGCGCGCTCCACCACGACAGGTCGCGGCCGGACGCCTCTTCCAGTGCGCCCAGCAGGTCCGCCAGGGTCGCGTTGCCCCACGCGTGCTTGCCGAAGTACACCTTCAGGCCGTCGAGGAAGTGCTCGAGCCCGACGTAGGCGACGAGCTGCTTGAGCACGCTCGCGCCCTTGGCGTAGGTGATGCCGTCGAAGTTGACCTCGACCGCGTGCAGGTCGACGATGTCGGCCGCGATCGGGTGCGTCGAGGGCAGCTGGTCCTGCCGGTAGGCCCACGACTTCTCGATGTTCGCGAAGCTGGTCCACGCGTTCTTGTACTCGGTGGCCTCGGCCTGGGCGAGCACGCTCGCGAAGGTCGCGAACGACTCGTTCAGCCACAGGTCGTCCCACCAGCGCATGGTGACCAGGTCGCCGAACCACATGTGCGCCATCTCGTGCAGCAGCGTCTCCGCGCGCCGCTCGTAGGCGTAGCGGGTGACGCGGCTGCGGAAGACGTAGTCCTCCAGGAAGGTCACCGCGCCGGCGTTCTCCATCGCGCCCGCGTTGAACTCCGGCACGAACAGCTGGTCGTACTTCGAGAACGGGTAGGGCGTGCCGAACTTCTCGTGGTAGAAGCCGAAGCCCTGCTTGGTCTCGGTGAACAGCCGGTCGGCGTCCATGTGCTCGGCCAGCGACGCGCGGCAGTAGATACCGAGCGGGATCGTCTTGTGGTCGTCGGTGTACTCGTCACGCCACTCGGCGTACGGGCCGGCGATCAGCGCGACCAGGTAGGTCGAGAGCCGCTCGGACTCCTTGAACACCGTCCGGACCGCGCCTTCCGGCGTCTCCTCGGTGGACTCGGCCATCGTGTTCGAGACGACCTTCCAGTCCTTCGGCGCGATCACCGTGAGCCGGTAGACCGACTTCAGGTCCGGCTGGTCGAAGCAGGCGAACATGCGCTTGGCGTCCGCCGTCTCGAACTGGGTGTACAGGTAGACGCCGTCGTCGACCGGGTCGACGAACCGGTGCAGGCCCTCGCCGGTGTTCATGTACCGGCAGTCGGCGGTCACCGTGAGCTCGTTGGACTCGGCCAGCCCGGCCAGCGCGATGCCCTTGTCCTCGACGTACGCGCTGACGTCGACGTCCGCGCCGTTCAGGGTGGCCGAGTGCACGCGGTCGGCGACGATGTCGACCCACGTCGATTCGCCGGCCCGGGCGCTGGTGAACCGCACGGTCGTCGTCGACGCGAAGGTCTTCTCCCCGGGACCGCCGTGGCCGTCGGTCAGATCGAGCTCGATGTCGTAACCAGTGACGTCGAGCAGATCCGCGCGCAGCTTGGCTTGGTCGCGGGTCAGGTTGGGGGCGGGCACAGGCACCTCTGGTCGTTGGTATCGGTTTTCAACTCCCCGCATCCAATCATGGGGACGGGGTGGCGGGCGATAAGGGAACAACCCCGCGTTTCCCGGTGTTGGCCCGTCGTGTGGGGGTCCGCCCACACCGAAACGTGACTCAGGAGTGCCCCGATGACCGCTGCCGAGCAGCCCACGAAGGTCGATTTCTACTTCGACCCGATCTGCCCGTTCGCGTGGATCACCTCCCGCTGGATCCTGGAGGTGGAGAAGCACCGCAACCTGGACCTGAACTTCCGGATCATGAGCCTGTCGGTGCTCAACGACGGCCGGGACGAGCTGCCCGAGCAGTACAAGGAGCTGCTGGCGAAGGGCTGGGGCCCGGTGCGCGTGGCCGTGGCGCTGTCGCAGCTCAAGGGCGAAGAGGTGCTGCGCCAGTACTACACCGAGTTCGGCACCCGCTACCACAACCAGGGCGTCAAGGACTACGACACGGTCATCAAGGAGGCCCTCGCCGCGATCGGCGCGCCCGCCGAGCTGGCCGAGGCCGCGCACTCGACCGAGTACGACGAGGCGCTGAAGAAGAGCCACCACGAGGGCATGGACCCGGTCGGCCAGGACGTCGGCACCCCGACCATCCACATCGACGGCGTGGCGTTCTTCGGCCCGGTGCTGACCTCGATCCCGCGTGGCGAGGACGCGCTGAAGGTGTTCGACGGCGCGGTGGCGCTGGCGAGCTACCCGGACTTCTTCGAGCTCAAGCGCACCCGCACGGGCGACCTCAACTTCGACTAAGGCGTCGCCAGCGCGGCCAGGGTGACGTCGCTGGGGTAGCGGGACGCGGCGACGGCGGCCACTTCGGTCGTTTCGCCGCGGCCCACGCCTGCCTTGAGCGTGATCAGCTCGTGGAGGCCGTCGCGGTGGTAGCGGACGAACTCCGCGTCGACCGGCTCGCCGTGGCCGGGGACCACGACGCGGGGTTCCAGCGCCAGGATCGCGTCGAACGCGTCCGGCCAGGCGGTCAGGTCGGTTTCGTCGCTGAACGAATACTCGCTGAACCCGGCTTCGGCGTGCTCGACGACGTCGCCGCCGAAGACGACCGCCGCGTCCGGGACGTGCACCACGACGTCGTGGTCGGTGTGCGCGCGGCCGGGGTGCAGCAGGACCGCCGTGCGGCCCCCGAGGTCGAGCTCGACGCGGCCGGTGAACGTGTGGTCCGGCGCGACGATGTTCGTGCGCGAAATCGCCTCGGCGATCTCCGGGTTGCCCTCCTTGCGGTATTTGGCCACCCACTTGGCGCGGACGGCGTCGACGTCCGTGTTCAGCTCGGCCGCGCAGCGCTCGTGCGCCCAGACCTCGCACGGCAAGAACGCCTCGGTGCCCCAGGCGTGGTCGAAGTGCGCGTGCGTGTAGACGACGGCCCAGGGCAGGGGCGTGAGCTCCCGGACGGCGGCGGCCAGCTCGGCGCCCTGTTCGAGGTCGCCGCGGGTGTCGACGACCAGGCAGCGCTCGGCGCCCACGACCAGCCCGACGGTCAGGTCCAGCTCCGCGTAGCGGCGCGCGTGCACGCCGTCGGCGACCTCCATCCAGCGGCCGGTCATGCCAGTACTCCTTCGCGCAGGACGGGAGCGGCGTCGCTCACGTCGAGTTGTGCGGCCAACGCGACGTCGCCGCCGTGGCCGGCTTCGGTCAGTTCGCGCCCGGACACGCAGCTCGCCAGGGCCGCGACGTCGACGGCCCGGGCGGCGAGCGCGGCTTCGGCGGACACCGAAAGACCGTATCCGGCCAGCGCGGCGGCGATCGCCCCGGCGCCCACCTGGTCCTCGACGCACGGCCGCAGCGGCCCGGACGTTTCGCCGTCACCGAAAACGTTCACCCCCCAGCGTTCCCCGGCCGAGATCAGCCCAACCGGGCCACCCAGCGAGACGGCCTTCGCGGCGACGGCCGAGGCGTTGCGCAGGCAGCCCACGAGCACGTGCGCGCCGGTTGCTGCGGCGGTGTCGCACAGGGTCGCGCCGTTGGGCGAGGGGAGTGCCAGCAGGGTCCCCGGCGGGATTTCCGTCACAGAAGACGGCCTGAGGGTGAACTCGCCCTCGCCCGCGATGACCGCCCCGGCGGCCCTCGCCCGGGCCACCCCGCGCTCGTCGCGCCACCGGACCGGCAGCACGCGCCCGCCGCGGCCGACCACGAGATCCGTGGTGGTGCTGAAGGAGAGCACGTCGACGACGATCAGGACCGCGCATTCGCGGCCGAGCGCGGCGACCCCTTCGGCGCCCCAGTCGAGCCGCACGTCGTACCCCGTTTGCTCCCAGATGCCCACCCCCGGAGCATGCCCGAAACCGGCCGTGGTGGCAGACTCCTGGCCGTGCGTGTCTACTTGGGATCCGACCATGCCGGTTTCGAGCTGAAGAACCACCTGGTGGCTCACCTGGAGAAGCAGGGCCACGAGGTCACCGACGTCGGTCCGCACGTCTACGACGCGGCCGACGACTACCCGGCGTTCTGCGTCGAGGCGGCGCTGCGCGTGGTGGCCGACGAGGGCAGCCGCGGCATCGTCGTCGGCGGCTCCGGCAACGGGGAGCAGATCGCCGCGAACAAGGTCCCCGGCGCCCGCGCCGGCCTGGCCTGGAGCGTCGAGACGGCGAAGCTGTGCCGGGAGCACAACCACGCCCAGCTGATCGGCGTCGGCGCCCGGATGCACACCGCCGAAGAGGCCACCGAGATCGTCGAGGCGTTCCTGGCGACCGAGGTCTCGCCGGAGGAGCGGCACGCCCGCCGTGTCCAGCAGCTGCTCGACTACGAGCGCACCGGGACCCCGCCGGCGTTGCCGGACGCCTGATGCCCGAGGGGCACACGCTCCACCGGCTCGCGCGGCTGCACAAGCGCCGGTACGCGGGCGCGCCGGTCGAGGTGAGCAGCCCGCAGGGCCGGTTCGCCGCCGAAGCGTCCCGTTTGGACGGTCAGGTGTTCGTCGGCGCCGAGGCGCACGGCAAGCACCTCTTCCACGACTACGGCCCGCACGGCGTCGTGCACATCCACCTGGGGCTCTACGGCACCTTCGGCGAGTCCCCGCTGCCCGCGCCCGAGCCGGTCGGGCAGGTCCGGCTGCGGCTGGCCGGCCGGACACATTGGACGGACCTGCGCGGGCCGACGAAGTGCGAGCTGCTTTCCCCGGACCAGGCCGACGCGATCAAGGCCCGGCTCGGCCCGGACCCGCTGCGCCGCGACGCGAAACCGGAGCTGGCCTGGGCGCGCATCTCGCGGTCCAAGACGTCGATCGCGGCGCTGCTGATGGACCAGGCGGTGCTCGCGGGCGTCGGCAACGTCTACCGCGCCGAGGTGCTCTTCCGGCACGGCGTCGCGCCGCTGACGCCGGGACGCGCGCTGGACCGCGCGTTGTGGGACGACATGTGGGCCGACCTGGTGACGCTGATGCGCGACGGCGTCCGCGTCGGCCGCATCGACACGGTCCGCCCGGAGCACCTGCCGGAGGCGATGGGGCGGGCGGCCCGCGTCGATCGCCACGGCGGCGAGGTCTACGTCTACCGCCGCGCCGGCGAGCCGTGCCTGATCTGCGGGACGCCGGTGGCGAACTCGGAGCTGGTCGGGCGGAACCTCTACTGGTGCCCCACCTGCCAGAAATGACCTGACCCGAGCGCCCCAATGTGGCCTTCGGTGCGTTCAACGCACCCAATGTGGCCTTCGGTGCGTTGAACGCAACCAAGGCCACATTGGGGCGCTTGAAGCCGGGGGTCAGAAGTCGAAGCCGCCCCCGTCGAAGCCTCCGCCGTCGAACCCGCCTCCGTCGAAGCCGCCGCCGTCGCCGCCCCAGTCGCCCCCGGCGTCTCCGCCCGCGTCACCACCGGCGTCGCCGGATTCGAGCGCGTCCTGCTGGCCCGCGTCGTAGCCGGACTCCCAGGCCGCGGCGCTCGCGATGCCGCTCATGCCGGAGAACATCGCGCTGAACAGGAACATCGACCCGAGGCCCCAGGCACCCGCGACGAGCGCGGGCTTCCACCACGGCTCGCTGTACCAGCCCTGCGGCACCGGACGACCCGCGACGCGGCCGCCGGGGTAGTAGTACGGCGTGTCCTGGCCGGCTTCGGGCGACGCCGCGTAGTGCTGGCCCTCGACGTCGACGTCGCGGCGCTCGGTGACCTTGCCGGCGCGCTCGCGCTCGGCCTCCTCCGGCAGTTGCGGGCCGGGGTCCATGCCCATGGCGACGCGCGCGGCGCGGACGTAGTAGAGGCCCTCGACGGCGGTGTCCTTCACCAGCCGGGCCTGCTCGATGGTGCGCGCCTGCTCCAGCTGCGAGCCGGCGGCGTTGTAGCGCTCGCTCGCGTCGGCCATCGCCTGCATCGACGCGGTGTCGTTGCCGTTGAGGTTCAGGACCTGGCCGCCGAGCCGCTCGACCAGGCGCCGGGCGTCGGCCTTGGCGTCGTCCAGCTCCCGCTGCCGGGCCGCGGCGCGTTGCCGCGAGAAATACAGGCCGCCACCGACGATCACGGCGACGAGCACGATCAGGAAGATCGCGGTGCCCATGGACCACTCCCAGAAGTTCGGGGCTCGGTGGCCGGTGGCCACCTTTGATTCGGACAACGCGGACGCTACGCGGTGGGTTCCCGGCAGGTGATGCGGCCCACCGCGAGACCTGGCCGAAAAAACTAGAACACGTTATAGTTCGGCCATGAAGTTCACCCTGTCGATCGCGATGAACCCCCTCGATCAGCTGGGCGAGCTCGCCCGGGCCGCCGAAGAGGCCGGCTTCGCCTCCATAGCCCTGCCCGACTCGCTCTTCTACGCCGAAACGGTGAACACGGACTACCCGTACACCCCCGACGGCAGCCGGTTCTGGACCGCGGAGACACCCTGGGTGGACCCGCTCGTCGCGGCCGCGTCGATGGGGGCGGTGACCAGCCGGATCCGGTTCTACACGTCGGTGCTCAAGCTCGGCTCGCGCAACCCGGTGCTGCTGGCCCGCCAGGTCGGCTCGGCGGCGGTGCTCACCGGCGGCCGGTTCGGCCTCGGGCTCGGCGTCGGCTGGCTGCCCCAGGAGTTCGAGTACTGCGGCGTGCCGTTCGAGCGGCGCGGCAAGCGCGTCGACGAGGGCATCGACGTGCTGCGGCTGATCCTCGGCGGCGGCATGGTCGAGTACCACGGCGAGTTCTACGACTTCGACAAGATCCAGATGAGCCCGGCGCCGCCGTCGCGGGTGCCGTTCTACATCGGCGGCCACACCGAGGTCGCGCTGAAGCGCGCCGCGCGGGTGGCCGACGGCTGGTCGTCGGCGATGATGAAGCTCGACGACCTGCGCTCCACCATCGCCCGGCTGAAGGAGCTGCTGGCGGAGCAGGGCCGCGCCGGTGACCCGTTCGAGTACCAGGCGGTCTGCATCGACGCCTTCGGCCTGGACGGCTACCGCGCGCAGGCCGAAGCGGGCGTCACCGACGTCATCACCATGCCGTGGGTGTTCGACGGCGTCGGCTTCGACGCGCCGGTCGGCCCGAAGCTCGAGGCGATCCGCAGGTTCGGTGCCGAGATCATCGCGAAGTTCGAGGAGTGACTCCCATGGGCGTGCAGGTCAGCTGGGACACGGCGGCGGAGCAGCCGCCCGCGCGGCGCGCGGCGTTCGCGTCGATGACCGCGGTGGCGGCGGGGGACAAGGAGGGCTGGCTGGCGCTCTTCGCCGCGGACGCCGTCGTCGAGGACCCGGTGGGCCCCTCGATGTTCGACGCCGAGGGCAAGGGCCACCACGGCCGCGAAGGCATCAGCGCGTTCTGGGACATGACGATCGCGAACGTCGAGCGCTTCGAGTTCACCATCCGCGACTCCCACGCGGGCGGCGACGAGGTGGCCAACGTCGGGACGATCACGACGTTCCTCCCGGGCGGCTACCGCGTCGACACCGACGGGGTGTTCGTCTACCGCGTCGGCGAGGACGGGCTGATCCGGTCGGTGCGGGCGTTCTGGGAGACCGAGCGCGCGATGGCGACCGCGCGGCAGGTGGCGGAATAGCGTCCCGGCCACCGGCACCACACTTCATATCTCATACATGATCTCTTGACTCCCGGTTAGGTAGGTCTCTTTACTAACGGGTGCAGACCTCCGATGTCTCCACCTCCGGGAGTACCCATGTCCTCACTCCGGCGCACCACGAGCGCGGCCGCCGCGCTCGTGATCGCGGCCAGCTGTCTCGTCCTGGGCTCCACCCCCGCACCGGCCCTCGAAAACGGCCTGCTCCGCACACCGCCGATGGGCTTCAACAACTGGAACTCGACGCAGTGCCGGGCCGAGTTCAACGAAACGATGATCAAGGGAATCGCGGACATCTTCGTCAGCAAGGGCCTCAAGGACGTCGGCTACACCTACGTCAACATCGACGACTGCTGGGCGCTGCCGTCGCGCAACTCGGCGGGCAACCTGGTGCCCGATCCGGCGCGCTTTCCCAGTGGCATCAAGGCACTCGCCGACTACGTCCACGCCAAGGGCCTCAAGTTCGGCATCTACACCAGCGCCGGCACGAAGACCTGCAACACCGCCGGCTTCCCGGGCGCGCTCGGCCACGAGCAGCAGGACGCGAACCTGTTCGCCTCCTGGGGCGTCGACTACCTGAAGTACGACAACTGCAACAACCAGGGTGTCGACGCGCAGCAGCGCTACAAGGCGATGCGGGACGCCCTCGCGAAAACCGGCCGCCCCATCGCGTATTCGATCTGCGAATGGGGCCAGACCAAGCCGTGGACCTGGGCCGAGCCGGTCGGGAACCTGTGGCGCACCACCGGTGACATCTCCGACAGGTGGTCGAGCATGATCGGCAAGGCGCAGGCCAACCGCGGCCTCGCGCAGTACGCCGGCCCCGGGCACTGGAACGACCCGGACATGCTAGAGGTCGGCAACGGCGGGATGACCACGACGGAGTACCGCACGCACTTCAGCCTGTGGGCGATGATGGCGGCGCCGCTGCTGATCGGCAGTGACCTGCGCAAGGTGTCGGCCGACGACTTCGCGATCCTGAAGAACACCGACGTCATCGCGCTCGACCAGGACCCGCTGGGCAAGCAGGCGACGGTGCTGAGCGCGAACGCGGGCCTGGTCGTCTACAGCAAGGTCCTCGCCAACGGCGACCGCGCGGTGGCCCTGTCCAACGAGACGGCCGCGACGGCGACGATCAGCACGACGGCGTCGGCCACGGGGATCGGCAGCGCGTCTTCGTACACGCTGAAAGACCTGTGGAGCAAGGCCGTCCGCACGACCACCGGCACGATCAGCGCCTCGGTGCCCTCGCACGCGACGGTGCTGTACCGCGTGTCCCGGGCCGGCGGCGCGGCCCGCTTCGAAGCGGAGTCCGCGTCCCTTTCGGCGGGCGGCACGATCGACGCGAACCACGCTGGCTACTCCGGAACCGGCTTCGCGAACGGCGCCAACGCCGTCGGCAGCTACGTCGAATGGCAGGTGACGGGCCCGGCGTCGACGCTGACGTTCGGCTTCGCGAACGGCACGACGGCCGCGCGTCCGGTGGACATCTCGGTGGACGGCACGGTGGTCGCCGCGGCGGTGCCCTTCCCGCCGACCGGCGCCTGGACGACGTGGAGCACGGTCGCCCGCCCGATCAGCCTGGCGAACGGCCCGCACACGATCCGCCTGACCGCGACGACGGACGGCGGCCCGGCGAACCTCGACTACCTGGACGTCTCGCCGTAGACCTACCTGGCGGAGCCGCGTTCGTCGTAGCTCCGCCGGGCGGCTTCGACCTGGCCGAGGTTGCCCGACCACTCGGCGAGCGAAGCGAACAGCGGGCCGAGGCTGCGGCCGAGCTCGCTGATCTCGTACTCGACGCGCGGCGGGACCTCGGCGTGGTAGGTGCGCACGACGAGGCCGTCGCGCTCCAGCTGCCGCAGCCGCTGGGTGAGCACCTTCGGCGTGATCGTGGCGATGCGGCGCTCGAGCTCGACGAACCGCTGGCGGCCGAACTCGTTGAGCGCCCACAGGATCGGCGTGGTCCACCGGCTGAAGACGATGTCGACCACCGGGGCGATCGGGCAGGCCAGCTCGGGTGTGGTCTCGGTCACTTTCGCGCCTCCAGCCAATACTTTCCTCTAGGTACCTACTATAAACCGGAATGTAGCGTCGTGCCCATGATCATGGTTGTGGGAGCGACGGGAAATGTCGGAGCACCGCTGGTGCGGATGCTGGCCGAGGCGGGCGAAGAGGTGACGGCGGTGTCCCGCCGGATCACCGAGGCGCCCCCGGGAGTCGTGGTGCGGCAAGGAGATCTGGCGACACTGGACTTCGAAGGCGTGTCGGCGGTCTTCCTGATGGTGTCGGGCGCGTTCGTGCCACTGGACGAGGTCCTCGGCCGTGCGAAGGCGGCGGGCGTCCGCAAGGTGGTGGCGCTGTCGTCCCAGGGCGTGGTGACCGGCCGCCACCCGGCGGTCCTGGAGGACTCGGTGCGCCGTTCGGGTCTGGAGTGGACACTGCTCCGGCCGGGCGCGTTCGCGTCGAACACGCTGCAGTGGGCGGAAAGCATCCGATCGGCCCGCCGGGTCGTGGCGCCGTTCGCCGACGTGGCCCTGCCGGTGGTGGACCCGGAGGACATCGCGGCGGTCGCGGCGGCGGCGTTGCGCGAAGACGGCCACGCGGGCCAGGCGTACACCCTGACGGGCCCGGCCCCGATCACCCCGCGCGAGCAGGCGGCGGCGATCGCCACGGCGGTGGGCGAGCCGGTGCGGTTCGTCCCGCAGGCACGCGAAGAGGCGCGCGCGATGATGCTGGGCTTCATGCCCGCCGAGGTGGCGGACGTGACGCTGGACATCCTCGGCGCACCGACGCCGGCGGAGCAGGAGGTGAGCCCGGACATCGCGCGGGTCCTGGGCCGGCCGCCGCACCCGTTCGCCGAGTGGGCGTCGCGGTGCGCGGGGGTGTTCAAGTGACGGAGCTGGCCTACCGCGAACTGGGCACCGGTGCGCCGCTGGTGTTCCTGCACGGCAACCCGACATCGTCCTTCCTGTGGCGCAACGTGATGCCGTCCCTGCCGGGCCGGCGCCTGGCCCCGGACCTGATCGGCATGGGCGATTCCCCCAGGCCGGACATCGCCTACACCTTCGAAGACCACGCGCACTACCTCGACGAATGGTTCGACGAGCTGTCGTTGGACGACGTCACCCTGATCGGCCACGACTGGGGCGGCGCACTGGCGGCGGACTGGGCGGCCCGGCACCCGTCGCGGGTCCGCCGCCTGGCGTTCACCGAAGCGGTGTTGAAGCCGATGACGTGGGAGGAGTTCCCACCGGCGGGAGCGGAGGTGTTCCGCGCGATCAAGACACCGGGCCTCGGGGAGTCGCTGATCGAAGACTTCCTGTCCGGCCTTCCGCCGGAGTACGCAACAACGCACCACCGCCCGTTCCTGCAGTGGGCCCGCTCCCTACCCCTGGGCGGCGAGCCGCCCGAGGTGGTATCCCGAATCGAGGCATTCGGCCGCTATCTGGGGGCAACCCCGCGGATCCCCAAGCTGCTGGTGACGTTCGAGCCGGGCCCGGACACGATGCTGACGCCCGCAATGGTGGAGTGGTGCGCCACAAACTTCGCCTCCCTGAAGGTGGTGGCCCGCCCGGAGAAGGCGGGTCACCACACCCCCGAAGACCAGCCGGAAGCCCTCACAGAGACGCTGGCGAACTGGCTGGCAGCATCAGCATGAGCCACTCCCTGCCGACGGCGGCAGAGCAAAGGGGCCAGAACAAAGGGGCGGCAGAGCAAAGGGGCGGCAGACCACCCAACCGGAGGCAAAGGCACCGTGGGGGTCCGGGGGGCTCGGCCCCCCGGGTACAACAACGAAGATGAAGGGGGAGGGGCGAGCGCGCCAGCGCGAGCCCACCCCCGAATCGGGTCGGGATGACAGGATTTGAACCTGCGACCCTCCGCTCCCAAAGCGGATGCGCTACCAAGCTGCGCCACATCCCGGGTCCACCCCCAGGGGGGTGTGTGATCAGCCTAGCGGGTCACGCTAAGCTAGCTGCGCACCCGGGTACCTCCGGGGGCGCGCGGGTGTAGCTCAATGGTAGAGCCCTAGTCTTCCAAACTAGCTACGCGGGTTCGATTCCCGTCACCCGCTCCAAAGCTCAGCCGGCCGGTGAGGCGGCGTCGCGGGTCGATGCGGCGTCCGCCTCCAGGGAGGCCGCGATCACATCCAGTAGCTTGTCCGTGTCCACCGGCTTGGTGATGTAGTCGTCGGCTCCGCTCGCCAGTGTGCGGGCGCGGTCCTCCGGGGTGGCCTTGGCCGTGACGGCGATCACCGGGAGGTCCGCGTTGGCCGCTTCGGCCCGGATGGCCGCGATTGTGGCGTTGCCGTCGAGTTCGGGCATCATCACGTCCATCAGGACCAGGGCCGTGTCCTCGTTGCGCTCCAGGGCGCGGATGCCGGCGACGCCCGTCTCCGCGTAGATCACCTCCAGGCCCGCCTGTTCCAGGACCGCTGCCAGGGCGAACACGTTCCGCAGGTCGTCGTCGACGATCAGGACCTTCTCGCCGTGGAAGCGCTTGGGTGTCACGTCGGGGGCCGCCACCAGGACCGTGCTGGGGACGGGGGGCAGGCGGGGCGAGGAGAGGGCCGTCAGGGCCGGGTCGACCAGGTTGGCCGCCGCCACCGGGAGGTACAGCGTGAACGTCGAGCCCACGCCCGGTTCGCTCACTACGCGCAGCTCGCCGCCCAGGAGCTCCGTCAGCTGCTGGCTGATGTTCAGCCCGAGGCCCGTGCCGCCGTACTTGCGGCTCGTCGTGCCGTCCGCCTGGCGGAACGCCTCGAAGATGACCGCCAGCTTCTCCTCCGGGATCCCTATCCCGGTGTCCTCGACCGCGAAGGCGATGATTCCCGGCGCGTTCTTCAGCGCCTCCTGCTCGACCTCGGCCGGGTCCGCCGCCCGGATGCGCAGCCGGACGCCGCCCTCGTCGGTGAACTTCGCCGCGTTCGACAGCAGGTTCCGGAGGATCTGCTGGAGGCGGTGCTCGTCGGTGTGGACGCTGCCGGGCACCGGTGGGTCGATGTGGACGGCGAACTCGAGGCCCTTGTCCGCGGTCAGCGGCCGGCACAGCGACTCGACGTAGTCCACCAGCTCCGGCAGCGTGATGTCGGACATCTGCATGTCCAGCCGGCCGGCTTCGACCTTCGCCAGGTCCAGTATGTCGTTGATCAGCTGTTGCAGGTCCGACCCGGCGGCGTAGATCGTCTTCGCGAACTGGATCTGCTTCTCCGTCAGGTTCCCTTCCGGGTTCTCCGACAGCAGCTTCGCCAGGATCAACGCGCTGTTCAGCGGTGTCCGCAGCTCGTGGGACATGTTCGCCATGAACTCGGTCTTGTACTGCGACGCCACCGTCAGCTGCCCGGCGCGCTCCTCCAGCTCCTGCCGCGCCTGCTCGATCTCGCTGTTCTTGACCTCGATGTCGCGGTTCTGCTGGGCCAGCAGCGCGGCCTTCTCGGCCAGCTCCGTGTTGGACCGCCGCAGCTCGCCCTGCTGGGCCTGCAGCTGCTCCGACCGCGCCCGCAGCTCCTGCGCGAGCCGCTGGGACTCGGTGAGCAGCGCCTCGGTCCGCGAGTTGGACAGGATCGTGTTCACGTTGACGCCGATGGTGTGCCGCAGCTGCTCCAGGAGGTCCTGGTGGACCGTGCTGAACTCGTTGACCGAGGCCAGCTCCAGCACGCCGAGCACCTCGCCCTGGAACAGCACCGGCAGCACGATGAGGTTCACCGGCGCGGCCGAGCCGAGCCCGGACGAGATCAGCGCGTACTCCGGCGGCGCGTTGCTGACCAGGACCGTGCGCTGGTCGACGGCGGCCTGGCCGATCAGCGACTCGCCCATCGCGAACCGCAGCCCGGCGCGGGACTGCGCGAGCCCGTAGGCGGCGATGCATTCCAGCACCGTGCCGTCGCGGTCGTCGTCGCGGGCCAGGAAGAACGCGCCCTGCTGGGCCCGGACCAGCGGGGCCAGCTCGGACAGGATCAGCGCGGCGACCGACACGAGGTCGCGGTGCCCCTGCATCCGGCCCGACAGCTGCGCGAGGTTCGTCTTCAGCCAGTCCTGCTCGCGGTTGGTCCTCGTCGTCTCCTTGAGGTTCGCGATCATCTGGTTGATGTTGTCCTTGAGGTCGGCGACCTCGCCGGACGCGTCGACCGTGATGTGCCGGGTCAGGTCGCCGGCGGTCACCGCCGTCGCGACCTGCGCGATCGCGCGGACCTGCGTGGTCAGGTTCCCGGCCAGCTGGTTCACGCTCTCGGTGAGCCGCTGCCAGGTGCCGGACACGCCGTCGACCTCGGCCTGGCCGCCCAGCTTGCCCTCGGTGCCGACCTCGCGGGCGACCCGCGTGACCTCGGAGGCGAACGCGGAGAGCTGGTCGACCATCGTGTTCATCGTGGTCTTGAGCTCGAGGATCTCGCCCCGGGCGTCGACGTCGATCTTCTTGGTCAGGTCGCCCTTCGCGACGGCGGTGGTGACCTGCGAGATGTTCCGCACCTGGCTGGTCAGGTTGTGCGCCATGAAGTTGACGTTCTCGGTCAGGTCCTTCCAGGTCCCGGCGACGCCGGGCACCCGCGCCTGGCCGCCGAGGATGCCTTCGGTACCGACCTCGCGGGCGACGCGGGTGACCTCGTCGGCGAACGCGCGCAGCGTTTCGACCATCCCGTTCAGCGTCTCGGCCAGCGCCGCGACCTCGCCCTGGGCCTCGATCCGGATCTTCTTCGACAGGTCGCCGTTGGCCACCGCGCTCGCCACCGTGGCGATGTTCCGGACCTGGTCGGTCAGGTTGTCGGCCATGACGTTGACGTTGTCGGTGAGGTCCTTCCAGGTGCCGGCGACGCCGCGGACGCGTGCCTGGCCGCCGAGGATGCCTTCGGTGCCGACCTCGCGCGCCACCCGGGTGACCTCGTCCGCGAACGCGGACAGCTGGTCGACCATCGTGTTCAGCGTCGTCTTGAGCTCGAGGATCTCGCCGCGCGCGTCGACGGTGATCTTCTGGGTCAGGTCGCCCTTCGCGACCGCCGCCGTCACCTGGGCGATGTTCCGGACCTGGTCGGTCAGGTTGTTCGCCATCGAGTTGACGTTGTCGGTCAGGTCCTTCCAGGTGCCGGCGACGCCCGGCACGGCGGCCTGGCCGCCCAGTTTGCCCTCGGTGCCCACCTCGCGCGCCACCCGGGTGACCTCGTCCGCGAACGCGGACAGCTGGTCGACCATCGTGTTCAGCGTGTTCTTGAGCTCCAGGATCTCGCCGCGGGCGTCCACCGCGATCTTCTGGGTCAGGTCGCCGCGCGCGACGGCCGTCGCGACCTGGGCGATGTTGCGGACCTGGGTGGTCAGGTTGTTCGCCATGAAGTTCACGGACCCGGTCAGGTCGCGCCAGGTGCCGGCGACGCCGGGGACCTGCGCCTGCCCGCCCAGCTGACCCTCCGTGCCCACCTCGCGGGCCACCCGGGTGACTTCGTCGGCGAACGCCGAGAGCTGGTCCACCATGGTGTTCATGGTCGTCTTGAGCTCGAAGAACTCGCCGCGCGCGTCGACGGTGATCTTCTGCGTCAGGTCGCCCTTCGCCACCGCCGTGGTGACGTGCGAGATGTTGCGGACCTGGTCGGTGAGGTTGTCGGCCATCTGGTTGACCGAGTCGGTGAGGCTGCGCCACGTCCCGGCCGCGCCCGCCACCTCGGCCTGCCCGCCCAGCTTGCCCTCGCTGCCGACCTCGCGCGCCACCCGGGTGACTTCGCCGGCGAACGCCGAAAGCTGGTCGACCATCGTGTTCAGGGTGTTCTTCAGCTGCAGGATCTCGCCGCGGGCGTCGACCTCGATCTTCTTCGTCAGGTCGCCGTTGGCCACCGCGGTCGCCACCTGCGAGATCCCGCGGACCTGGTCGGTCAGGTTGTCGGCCATCAGGTTGACCGAGTCGGTGAGGTCGCGCCACGTCCCGGCGACGCCCGGCACCTGGGCCTGGCCGCCGAGCTTGCCGTCCGAGCCGACCTCGCGGGAGACGCGGGTGACCTCGTCGGCGAACGCGGAGAGCTGGTCGACCATCGTGTTGATGGTGTTCTTGAGCTCGAGGATCTCGCCGCGGGCGTCGACGTTGATCTTCTGGGTCAGGTCGCCGCGGGCGACGGCGGTGGTGACCTGGGCGATGTTGCGGACCTGCTCGGTGAGGTTGTCGGCCATGAAGTTGACCGAGTCGGTCAGGTCGCGCCAGGTGCCCGACACGCCCGGGACGACGGCCTGGCCGCCGAGACGTCCCTCACCCGCGATTTCCCGGGAGAGCCTCGTCACTTCGGCGGCGAAGCGCGACAGCTGCGCGATGAGGCCGTTGACCGTCTTCGCCAGCGTCGCGTACGCGCCCTGCAGCGGGCGCCCGTCGAGGGTCAGGGTCATGGGCTGGGACAGGTCGCCGTCGGCGACGCCGCCGAGCACGCGCTCCAGCTCGATCGCCGGCCGGGTGAGGTCCTCGACCAGGCCGTTGACGGCGTCGACGGCCGTGGTCCAGCCCCCGGGGCCGACCTGGCCCTCCAGCCGCTCGCTCAGCCGGCCTTCCTGCCCGACGGCCGCGCGGACCCGCAGCAGCTCGCTGACCAGCCGCTGGTTGCGCTCGGCGATGTCGTTGAACGCGACGGCGAGCTGCGCCGAGATGCCGTCGCCGTGCGGGACGAGCCGCCGGCGGAAGTTGCCGTCCCCCAGATCCCGCACCGCGACGAGCACCCGCTCCAGCGCGGCCGCTTCGCTCTGGGATTCCGTTGTCATGTGTGCCGACCCTCTCCACCACGCATGCGCCAGCCATGGTCGTCGACCCAGCGTGCCATGCTTCGCCCTACACTTCGAGCCAGCCCGCCCGCTCACGCGGTAGCCGTGCGACAGCAGTCCGGAGGCAGGAGGTCCGTGCATGGTGTCACGTCCGGCCCCGGCTTCGGCGGCCCCGCCGCCGATGACCGGTGACGGCGGGCCGCCGGGCTTCGACGCCTTCGCACGCGCGGCCCTCGAAGACGTCCGTGACGCGGTGTTCCTGCAGGACGCCGCGGGCGCGGTGCGCTGGGCGAACCCCGCGGGGCGAGCGCTGGCGGGCGACGCCGAGCCGCAGCTGCACCCCGTCACCGAGACCTCCGGCCACGTCGACGTCGCCGGTCACCGCCGTCCGGCCCGCATCCGGACGCTGCCCGGCGGCTGGCACGCCTGGACCGTCCCCGCGGACGGCCTCGCCCAGCAGCAGGTGGGTGACTTCCTGGCCGAGGCCGGTCCCCGGCTGGCCGCCGCGCGCGGGCGGCACGGCACCGCCAGGGTGATCGCCGAGCTGGCCGCGTCCGCGCTGGCCGAAACCGTCTTCGTGCTGCTGCCGACCACCCGCGGCCGGTGGGAGTGGTGGAGCTGCGAGCGCCCGGCCGCGCAGGGCCACGGCCGGATCCGGCGGGTGCCTGCCCAGGTCGCGCCGGTGCTGGCGGCGACCTTCGCCGCCACCGGCCGCCCCCAGCCCGCGTCCGTCCCCGGACCCGAGGTCGCCACGCTGCCGTCGGTCGTCGCCGACCGGTTCGCCGGGCACACCGACGTCTCGGTCGTCTCGCTCGGCCCGAGCGCGAGCGCCGGGGTCACCGGCGCGCTGCTGCTGGGCCGCCGCGGCGACGCCGGGTTCGGCGCCGAGCAGTCCCGCGCGGTGGTCGAGTTCGCCGTGGCGGCCGGGACGGCGCTGGCCAACGCCCAGCGCTACGCCCGGCAGGAGGAGGCGACCCGCGGCCTGGAGACGACGCTGCGCCCGGTCGACCCGCCGGAGCTCGACGGCGCCCGGTTCGAGACCTGGTACGAGCCGGCGGCCGGCGTCCTCACGGTCGGCGGGGACTTCTTCGACGTCCAGGCGCACGACGACGGCAGCGCGTTCCTGGTGCTCGGCGACGTCTGCGGCAAGGGCCCCGAGGCCGCGGCCCTGACCGGCCGGGTCCGGCACGCCCTGACCGCGCTCGCCATGGTCGAACGCGACGGCCGCACGCTGCTGCGGCTGCTCAACGAGCTGCTCATCGCCGGCGGCAGCAGCCGCTTCGCCACCCTCGTGCTCGGCACGGCCCGGCCGGCGGACGGCGGTGTCGGCCTGACGCTCGCCTCGGGTGGCCACCCGGCGCCGCTGATCGTCCGCCGCTCGGGCGTGGTGGAGGAGGTCACCGTGCCGGGCACGCTGGTCGGCATCTCGCCGCAGGCCCGGTTCGCCGAGGCCGAGGTGCGGCTGGAGCGCGGCGACGTCTGCCTGCTCTACACCGACGGCATCACCGAGGCCCGCAACCGCCACGAACAGACGGAACTCTTCGGAGACGACCGGTTGCGCGCGGTGCTCGCGGCGGCGGCGGGCGAGCCGGCCCGCGAGGTCGTGCGGCAGCTGCGGCAGGCCGTGCGCGACTGGCTCGGCAGTTCCGCACACGACGATATCGCCGTGCTCGCCATCGAATGTGGAGACTGATTGCAACGTCCTTTGTGGACTGGGGTTTGAGGCCGTGGCGAGGGGGTAACTACCCCGGTGCAACCGGTTTTCCGACGGAGGAGCCCCATGGCGAACGCACTGCAAGGACGCCGGGTCGCGATCCTGGCCGCGGACGGCGTCGAACAGGTCGAGCTGGAGAAGCCGCGCCAGGCCGTCCTCGACGAGGGCGCGACGGTGGAGCTGGTGTCGCTGGACACCGGCGAAATCCAGGCGATGAACGGCGACATCGACAAGGGTGAGAAGTTCGCGGTGGACCGGAAGGTCGCCGACGTCCGGATCGGCGACTTCGACGCGCTGCTGCTGCCCGGCGGCACGATGAACCCCGACAACCTGCGCACGGACCCCGCCGCGGTCAAGTTCGTCGGCGACTTCGTGCGCGCCGGCAAGCCGGTCGGGGTGATCTGCCACGGTCCGTGGACGCTCGTCGAAGCGGATGTCGTGCGTGGCCGCACGCTGACGTCGTACCCGAGCATCCGGACGGACATCCGTAACGCCGGCGGCACGGTCGTCGACGAAGAGGTCGTAGTGGACAACGGACTGGTCTCCAGCCGCAACCCGGACGACCTGCCGGCGTTCTGCCGGACGGTCGTGCGCGAGTTCGCGGGCCACTAGCCGTCCTTTGTGGACCGTCACCCGATTGTGTGTTAAGTCCCGCTTAAATCTGTTGGCTTTCGGCACCGAGGCGTAGCACGCTGAAGGTGTGACAAGGATCGCCCGTGGAGAGGAGGTGGACGCGATGACTGTGCACGCAAGGCGCTACGGCCGCTGGTGCCGTGAACACTTCGACGCGATCGCCGCCGAGGGCGTTCCCGCACCGCGCGGCGGCGAGCCCGCCGAGCAGGCCCTGCCGAAGCCCGAGCCGGAGCCCGTTCAACCGGCTGCCGAGCAGCCTCGGCGCTGACAGACCACGAAGAAGGCCTCCCCGGCGCGGTTGTCGTGCCGGGGAGGCCTTCTTCGTGCGTCAGCGGTAGCTGCGGCGGTACCAGACCCGCTTGGGCCCGGGCACGCCGATCCGCGTGATGACGTCGGTCAGGATCGCGCCGATGACGAGCCACAGGATGGCGGCGAGGCCGTCGTTGAGGAACGTCCGCAGGCCCTCCGAGTCCGGCGTGAAGAGGTTGCGCAGGCCGAGCGACACGCCCGCCGACCAGTCCGAAATCAGGTGCGCGAAGCCGTTCGCCGAGTTCGCCCCGCCCAGCACCAGCACGATGTGCACGGCCAGGACCAGCGCGAACACCGCGCAGACGAGGTGGATGAGGGCGTTGATCGTGCGCACGACCCGGATGCGTGGGTGGGTGCGCTCCACGATCTCTTCGGTGGGCGCGGGCTCGTGCGGCGGTCCGTACGGCTCCGGGGGCGGGGGATACGGCATCGTCGGCGTCCTTTCGACTGTCCGATGTGGACGTATCGGGCGGGCGGGAACAACACTGGGAAATACCCGTCACCCGGGTGAGCGAACCATTGACTCTCCAAACTTCCCTGTTTCGAGCGCGACAGGGTAGTTTGAGGAACGCAAGGAGGGTCATGGCGCAGGACGTCTTCTCCGTCGAGCAGGTCGCCGCGAAGCTCGGCCTCCACGTCCGGACGGTCCGGAACTACGTGCGGGACGGGCGGCTGAAGGCGGTCCGGATCGGCAAGCAGTACCGGATCACGGCCACGGACCTGGCGGCCTTCACCGGGCTGCCGATCGCCGAGCGCGCGCCGGCCGCGGAGCTTTCGGCGGTCGTCGAGCTCGGCGGCGTCGACCGCGCGGCGGCCGACCGGATCTCGACCATGGTCCTGGCCTCGGTCAACGGGCCCCGGGACGCCGGCGAGCGGCCCCTGCGCGTCGAAACCATCCACGACGGCGAGCGGTCGACGATGAAGATCATCGTGCTCGGCGACCTCGCCGCGGGTGCCGACCTGCTGCGCTGGGTCGCCTCGATCACCGAGAATCCGGCGTGACCACGGTCCGCGACCGCCGCGACGCGCTCCGGGCAGCGCACGCCGGCCACCCGGCTTGGCGGCACGTTCGCCGTGTGTCCGGGCCGAGGCCGCACCGCCGGTCGGCGCGCTGATGCTGGTCAACCCCGTCGGGGTCGGCCGCCGCCGGATCGCGCCGCTGTTCGGGTTCGCCGCCTCCTCGGCGACCGGGGACGGCGCCGGTCTTCGGCAACGGTCGTCCAGGGCAGCCCCGCCGACCCGGAGCGGCGCGCGAGCACTTCAAACCGTTCGGGGTCGAGCGGGTGATGCCGGGCGGCGGCGACGCTGCGGAAGGCCCGGCTCCACGACGGAGTTCCCGGCCGGAACCCCGGCAACGGCGTCCGGCGGCCGTGCCCGGCGCCCGGGCGGCCGCGGCGCGCTGAGCCGCGCGGCGCAACTCCCGGCGGGTGGGCAACCCCCGCCCCGCGCGGGGCGTCCAGGTGATCATGAGAACTCCCCGGCGCTGTGCGCTGCTGGTGTCCGTCCTCGCCCTCCTGGCCGCGTTCGCCTCGCCCGCGACGGCGGAAACACCCGTGGTCCCGCCGGGCTTCCAACCGGCCTCGACGAGCTGGACCGGCCCGGACACCGGATACGTCCTGGGCTACTCGCCGTGCGCCGGCACCTGGTGCCCGGCGCTGCTGGGTACCACCGACGGCGGGCGGCACTGGCGGCGGCTGGGCGCGCCGCCGATGCCGCTGCCGGACAACCACAACCACGTCGCGCTGCGGGTCTTCGGCGACCGCGTCGCCTACGTCAGCGACGGCGTCCACGTGCGCACGACCCGCGACGGCGGCGCCACCTGGCAGCCGGTCGCGCTCGCCGGGGCGCGGGAGCCGTACTACCTCTCGAAGATCGCCGAGACCGGCGGCCGCGTCTTCGCCATCTTGACCACCTACGGCGAGGGCCGCGGCTCGACCCGGCTCTACTCGGCGATCGCCGGCTCGCCGGTGCTGGCCCCGGTGCCCGGGTTCGCCGTCACCGGCGGTCTCACCTACGGCGACCTGGCCGTCGGCGGCGGCCTGCAGGTCGCGCTCGGCGCGGACTACGGCGGCGAGCGGTACTGGACCTCCCGCGACGGCACCCGGTTCACCCCGGCCGCGCCGCCGTGCCCGGACGGGACGGTCGCCTCGCTCGACGGGGTCCGCGAACGGCAGGTCGTGGCGTTGTGCAGCGGCAGTCCCGGCTCGCCGCAGCCGGGGTCGACCGAACGGCAGCTGCGGCACGCGCCGCGGCTCGGCGCGAAGTTCGGCGACGACGGCGTCGCGCCGTTCGCCGGCATCCACCAGGGCTTCGCCGCGGCCTCGCCGACGGCCGCGACGGTCGCGGCCGTGGGCGGTGGCGTCGGCTTCCTGCACAGCACGGCCGACGGCGGCCGCACCTGGGAGACGTTCGCGCTGACCGATCGCGGCTTCGCGCTGACCGATCTCGACTTCCCCGGCCGCGGCACCGGCGTCGTCGTCGACGGCCAGCCGGACGCCGAGGGTGGTTCCGCCGTGTACCGGACCACGGATGGGGGACACACCTGGCGGGAACTGCGTTTCGGGTAGTTCTCCCTGGCAGGCAAGGCCCTTGTGCCTGGTTCACTTGGTGAACTCCATGTCGTAATCTGAGCACTGTCCGTCGCCGGACACGGTGAACGAAGCCCGGGCAGGGGTGTCGTCGCCACGCGCAGAGTGGGAGAGCAGCCGATGACGCCTGGCGACCTGCGGTCCGGAACCGAGGGTGGTGCGGCCGCCCTCGATTTCAGCAAGGCGAGCCTGGCGCGGCTGTCCGACGCACTCCTCGGCGGGCACGACCACTACGAGGTCGACCGGGAAGCGATGCGGCGGCTGCTGGCGATCGCGCCCGGGGCCCGGGCGATGGCGAAGGAGCACCGCGACTGGCTGGTGCGCGCGGTGCGGTTCCTCGCCGGCAAACGCGGTGTCGACCAGTTCCTCGACCTCGGTTCGGGCATGCCGACCGCGGAAAACACCCACGAGGTGGCGCAGCGGTACAACCCGGACGCGCAGGTCGTGTACGTCGACAACGACCCGGTGGTGCAGGTGCACGGCCGGGCGCTGCTCGAAGAGAACTACCTGACCCACGTCACCGGCGCCGACCTGACGCGGCCCGCCGACACCCTCGCCGACGAGGTCGTCAAGGAGTACCTGGACTTCTCCCGGCCGGTGGCGCTGATCCTCACGTCGATCATCCACCACATCGACGACTACGACCGCGCGAAGTCGATCGTCGCGGAGTACGTGGAGGCGCTCGCGCCCGGGTCGTTCCTGCTGCTCACGCACCACTTCGACCCGGAGGAGGACTCCCCGCGCCAGGAGCTGGCCCGGCTGCTGGAGACCAGCTTCCAGGGCACCGGGCTGGGCAGCGTCCACCGCACGCGCGAGCAGATCGCAGGGTTCTTCGAAGGCACCGAGCTGCTCCGGCCCGGGCTGGTCTACCTGCACGAATGGTGGCCGGACGGCCCGCGGCTGCACCCGCTGGGCGAGCTGAACTTCCTGACGCTGGGCGGAGTCGCCCGCAAGCAGTGAGGCCGGCCCCAACCACCCCAATGTGGCGTTCGGTGCGTTGGACGCAACCAACGCCACATTGGGGTGCTCCCGGGCGGGTGTCCGGGGTCAGGCGGCGTTGAAGCTGTCGGGGTCCGGGCCGGTGCGCTCACCGCGGTCCAGCGGGGTCAGCGACTCCATCTCCTCCTCCGTGAGGGTGAACCCGAACAGGTCGAAATTCTCCTCGATCCGGGACGGCGTGACCGACTTCGGGATCACGACGTTGCCCAGCTGCAGGTGCCAGCGCAGCACGATCTGCGCGGGCGTGCGGCTGTGCTTCACCGCCAGCTCGGCCACGGCCGGGTCACCGAGCAGGCTGCCGCCCTTGGCGAGCGGGCTCCACGCCTCGGTCGCGATGCCGTGCTTGGCGTCGAACTCGCGCAGCTCGCGCTGCTGCAGGTACGGGTGCAGCTCGACCTGGTTGACCGCCGGGGCGACGTCGGCGGCGTCGAGCAGGCGCTCGAGGTGCGCGGGCTGGAAGTTGGAGACGCCGATCGCGCGGACGCGGCCGTCGGAGTACAGCTTCTCGAACGCCTTCCAGGTGTCGAGGTACCTGTCGCGCGCCGGGGTCGGCCAGTGGATCAGGTACAGGTCGAGCTGCTCCAGGCCGAGCTTGGCCATGCTCGCGTCGAACGCCTTGAGCGTCGAGTCGTAGCCCTGGGCCGAGTTCCACAGCTTGGTGGTGACGAACAGGTCGTCGCGGGCGATGCCGGACTCGGCGATCGCCTGGCCGACGCCCTTCTCGTTGCCGTAGACGGCGGCGGTGTCGATGCTGCGGTAGCCCGCGTCGAGGGCGGCCTTGACGGCGGTGGCGGTCTCGTCGTCCGGGACCTGGAACACGCCGTAGCCGAGTTGCGGCATACGGACGCCGTTGCTGAGTTCGATGTCGGGCACGCTGGTCACGAGGGGTCCTTTCGGTGGGTGGTTCATCGGGCGAGTACCCGTTCCCCGGCTTCGAAACTAGCCGGGGATCCGCGGTCGAGCAGGCCGGAGACGAGGGCCACGGCCAGGCCCGCCGCGGCGAGCGCGGCGCCGATCCAGTTGGGCGCGGTGTAGCCGAGGCCGGCGTCGATGGCCTGGCCGCCGAGCCACGCGCCGCCGGCGTTGCCGAGGTTGAACGCGGCGATGTTCGCCGCCGACGCGAGCGCCGGGGCGCCCTCGGCCTTGGCCAGCACGCGCGCCTGCAGTGGCGGCACGGTCGCGAAGCCCGCCGCGCCGAACAGCGCGATGGTGATCGCCGCGGGCACCTTCGCGTGCGCGGTGAAGACGAACGCCACCAGCACGAGCGCCAACGCGGCGAGGATGACGTAGAGGCTGGGCATCAGCCTGCGGTCCGCGGCCTTGCCGCCGAGCAGGTTGCCGGCGAACAGGCCGGCGCCGAAGAGCACGAGCAGCCAGGTGACGGCGCCGCTCGAGAAGCCGGCGACCTCGGTCATCATCGGGGCGATGTAGGTGAAGGACGCGAACACCCCGGCGAAGCCGAGCGCGGTCATCACCAGCGCGAGCCACACCTGCGGGCGGCGGAACACGGCGAGCTCCCGCCGCAGGCCCGCGCCGGGCGCAGGTTCCTGGTGCGGCACCAGCGCGAGGATGCCGATCGCGCCGGCCACGCCGAGCGCGCTGACCACCCAGAACGTCGAGCGCCAGCCGAAGGCCTGGCCGAGCGCGGTGCCGGCGGGCACGCCGAGCACGTTCGCCACGGTCAGCCCGGTGAACATCAGTGCGATGGCGCCGGCCTGCCTGGCCGGGGCGACCAGCGAGGCGGCGACGACCGAGCCGACGCCGAAGAACGCGCCGTGGCTCAGCGCGGCGACGATCCGGCCGGTCATCAGCAGGCCGTAGCTGGGGGCCAGCGCCGAGAGCACGTTGCCCGCGATGAACAAGCCCATCAGGGCGACCAGCACGGTCTTGCGCGGTACCCGCGAGGCCAGCGCGGTGAGCAGGGGAGCACCGACGACGACGCCGAGCGCGTAGCCGGAGATGAGCAGGCCTGCGGCCGGGATCGAGACGCCGAAGCCGGCCGCGACCTCGGGCAGCAGGCCCATGATCACGAACTCGGTGGTGCCGATCCCGAAAGCGCTGATCGCCAGTGCGAGCAGAGCGGCGGGCATGGACTTCCTTCTTCCCGGAGTAGACTGGTTACGGGCGTGGGCAACTACAAGCGCCCGAGATAGTTGCAGACGCCGTATATTGCACACGCTTGATGGTGCCGCGACGCGTGCCGCGCGCGCAAGCCGGGGAGAGGTGAACCGTGTCACTGGACGACGACGCCGTCGAAGCCCGTGCGCAGGGCTGGCGCACGCTGGCCGCGCTCCACGCGCGCATCGAGGACAGGCTGCAGCGCGCGCTCGAGCGCGAACACGAGCTGTCGGTGAGCGAGTACACGGTCCTCGACGTCCTGGCCCGCCAGGACGGTTTCCACCTCCGGATGAACCAGCTCGCGAACGCGGTGGTGCTGAGCCAGTCCGCGACGACCCGGCTGGTCACCCGGCTGGAGGGCCGCGGGCTGCTGGCCCGCTACCTCTGCGCGGACGACCGCCGCGGCATCTACACCGAGGTGACGCCCGCGGGCCAGGCGCTGCTGACGGCGGCGCGCCCGACGCACGACGCGGCTTTGGCGGAGGCACTGGCGGAGGCCGAGGCGGTGCCGGAGCTGGCGCCGCTGGTGGGAGCGCTGGGGGCGCTGAGTTTTCCGGGAGCTTGACCTCGGCGCGTGCCGGACCGGTGAAAGTTTCGGCACAGCACAGTTCCGCCGCAGAGTGGCGCATGATGGCCCTTAAGGGCGAAGAGAAACACCCGATCGGTTAAGGCGATGTAGATCGGGTGGGCATCTGTGCGCTCGGGATTCACACGGGCGAGTGGAGTCCGGACTTGCGTGACGCCGGGGGCGGCGGCGCGGGCTGACCTGCGAACTGGAGGAATGATGGGGAAGATCGGTGTCTGGCTGGTCGGCGCGCGCGGCTCGGTGGCCACCACCGCCATCGCCGGGGCCGCCGCCCTGCGGGCCGGGCTGGCGGAAAACACCGGCTGCGTGACCGAACTGCCGGACTTCGCCGGGGCGGACTTGCCCGGGTTGGGGGATCTCGTCTTCGGCGGCCACGACGTCGTGGACACGCCGCTGGTCAAGCGGGCCGAGCACCTGGTGGCGGCCGGCGTGCTGCCGCCCGCGCTGCCCGGCGCGGTCGCGGCCGAACTGGACGCGGCCGAGGCCCGGTTGCGGCCGGCGCCGTCCGGCGGGGGCCGCGCGGCGATCGACCAGGTGATCGCCGACCTGGCCGAATTCGGCAAGGGACTGGACCACGTCGTCGTCCTCAACGTCGCCTCCACCGAACCGCCGTGTCCACCGCACCCCGCGCACGCGTCCCTGGCTGCCCTCGAAGCCCATGAGGACGTCCTGCCCGCCAGTTCGCTGTACGCCTACGCCGCCTTCCGCGCGGGGTGTGGCTTTGTCGACTTCACCCCGTCCACCGGGGCGCGCCTGCCCGCACTCGACGAACTCGCCCGCACCGCCGGGGTGCCGTACGCGGGCCGCGACGGCAAGACCGGCGAGACGCTGCTGCGATCCGTGCTCGCGCCGATGTTCGCCCAGCGCGGGCTCGACGTCCTGGCCTGGTCGGGCACGAACCTGCTCGGCGGCGGCGACGGCGCCACCTTGGCCGACCCCGGCGCCGCGGCCAGCAAGAACGCGTCCAAGCAGCAGGTACTGGAACAGAACCTGGGCCGCCCGGTCGACGGCGAGGTGCACATCGACTACGTCCCGGCGCTCGGGGACTGGAAGACCGCCTGGGACCACGTGCTGTTCGAAGGCTTCCTCGGCGCGCGCATGACGCTGCAGCTCACCTGGCAGGGCTGCGATTCCGCGCTCGCCGCGCCACTGGTGCTCGACCTCGCCCGGCTGACCGGCAAGGCGTGCCGCGACGGCGTGGCCGGTCCGGTCGCCGAATTCGGCTTCTTCTTCAAGGATCCCGTCGGCGCCGGTCCGCATGACCTGGCCACGCAGTACGCGGCGCTGCGCGAGTGGGCGCACCGGTGAAGGCGCTCGCCGAACTCGTCCGCGCGCCCGCCGCGCTGACCGTGCCCGGTGACGCCGTTGCCGGGGCCGCCGCCGCGGGCTGGCCCTTCGGCCGCCGCACCCTCGCCCTGACCGGCGCTTCGGTCTGCCTCTACTGGGCGGGCATGGCCCTCAACGACTACGCCGACCGCGCCCTCGACGCGGTCGAGCGGCCGGAGCGGCCGATCCCGTCGGGCCGGGTCACGCCGGCGACGGCGCTCGGCGTCGCGGCCGGGCTGACCGCGGGCGGGCTGGGCATCGCCGCAGCCGCCGGGGGACGCCGTGCCCTGCGCGTCGCGCTGCCGTTGGGCGCGACCGTGTGGGCGTACGACTTCGCGCTCAAGAGCACCGTGCTCGGCCCGGCCGCGATGGCCGCGGCCCGCACCCTCGACGTCCTGCTCGGGGCGGGCGGGGCGAAAGCCGCATTGCCCGCGGCGCTGACCGTCGGGGCGCACACTTATGCCGTGACAACGCTGTCACGCTCCGAAGTGACCGGGGCGAGCCCGGCACTGCCGGCGGCCGCACTGGCGGCAACGGCCGGCGTGGGTGTCGCCGCCGGCCGCGGGGGCAAGCTGGCCTCGGCGTTGCTCGGGACGTACGCGGTGACCACCGGCGGAGCGCAGTACGACGCCGTCCGCGACCCGGCCGCGCCGAAGATCCGGCGCGCGGTCGGGGCCGGCATCCACGGCATGATCCCGCTGCAGGCCGGGTTGATCGCGCGGACCGGCGCGTGGCGCTCGGCGCTGGCGGTGGCCGCCGCGTTCCCGCTCGCGCGGGCGCTGAGCCGGAAGGTGTCGCCGACATGAGGTTCGGGTACGGCACCAACGGCTTCGCCAACCACCGCCTCGGCGACGCCCTGCGCGTCCTGGCCGACCTCGGCTACGACGGCGTCGCGCTCACCCTCGACCACCAGCACCTCGACCCGTTCGGCCCGGACCTCGCCCGCCGCGTCGCCGGTGTCGCCGCGGACCTGGACTCGCTCGGCCTCGCCGTCGTGATCGAGACGGGGGCCCGGTTCCTGCTGGACCCGTGGCGCAAGCACTCGCCGACGTTCCTCGACCCCGACCGCGCGCGCCGCGTCGAGTTCCTGATCCGCGCGGTGGCGATCGCGGCCGATCTCGGGGCGGAGGCCGTGTCGTTCTGGAGCGGCAACAGACCCGCGGAGCTGGCCACCGAAGAGGCCTGGGCGTACCTGGTCGACGGCTGCGCGGAGGTGCTCAAGGCCGCCGACGAGCACGACGTCAAGCTCGGCTTCGAGCCGGAGCCCGGGATGCTGGTCGAGGACCTCGACGGGTACTTCGCGCTTTCGAAAAGACTCGGCGACCCGGAGCGGTTCGGGTTGACGCTGGACATCGGGCACTGCCGGTGCAACGAGTCCGCGTCCGTGCCCGGCTGCGTCCGCCGGGCCCTGCCGCGGCTGGTGAACGTCCAGATCGACGACATGCGGCGCGGCACGCACGAGCACCTGGAATTCGGCCGCGGCGAGATCGACTTCCCGCCGGTGCTGGCCGCGCTGGCGCCGTACTCCGGGCTCGTGGCCGTGGAGCTGCCGCGCGACAGCCACGCCGCCCCACGGATCGCCCGCGAGTCCCTGGAGTTCCTGCGGAAGGCGGTGCCGGCGTGAACGCCTGGCTGGACGAAGCCTTGGCCAGGGTCGCCGCCGACGCGACGGCGTTGCGCGCGGTGTTCCCCGCGGTCGGCCGCCGGGTCGGCCGCGGGCCGTCGGACGTCCCCGGCCGGACGGTCGACGACGTCGCCCGCCTCCGGCTGCTGGAAGCCGCGCCGGGTGCCGCGGCGGAGCTGCCCGGCCTCTACCGCTACGGCGACGCGGCCGAGAAACGGGCCGTCCTGTACGGACTGTCCGTTGTGGACATCGGCGATGCCGGGGTCGACCTGGTCGCGGACGCCTTGCGCACCAACGACACCCGCCTGGTCGCCGCGGCGATGGGCGAGTACACCGCCCGGCACCTCGACGACGCCGCATACCGCCACGGCGTCCTCAAGTGCGTCTTCATGGGGATCCCCCTGGAAGACGTGGCCGGCCTGGATCGCCGGACCGACGAAGAGCTGCTCCGCATGCTGCGGTCCTTCGCCGCCGAACGCACCGCGGCGGGCCGCGAAGTCCCCGCCGACCTCCGCACGCTGCTGAACGAACAGGACGGCTGATGCGCATCTTCGATCCCCACATCCACATGAGCTCCCGGACCACCGACGACTACGCGGCCATGCACGCCGCCGGGGTCCGCGCGCTCGTCGAGCCGGCGTTCTGGCTGGGCCAGCCGCGCACCAACGTCGGCAGCTTCACCGACTACTTCGACGCCCTCGTCGGCTGGGAACCGTTCCGCGCGAGCCAATTCGGCATCGCCCACCACTGCACGATCGCGCTCAACCCCAAGGAAGCCAACGACCCGCGCTGCGCCCCGGTGCTCGACCTGCTGCCGCGGTACCTGGAGAAGGACGGCGTCGTCGCCGTCGGCGAGATCGGCTACGACTCGATGACCGAGGCGGAGGACAAGGCGTTCGCCGCGCAGCTCGCCCTGGCGATCACCCACGACCTGCCGGCGCTGGTCCACACCCCGCACCGGGACAAGGCGGCCGGGACCGAGCGGAGCATCGCCGTCGTCCGCGAGTCGGGGATCGAGCCCGGGCGCGTGGTGCTCGACCACCTCAACGAGGTGACCGTGCGGATGGTCAAGGACTCCGGCTGCTGGCTGGGCTTCTCGATCTACCCGGACACGAAGATGGACGAGGACCGGATGGTCGCCATCCTGCGGGAGTACGGCACCGAGCGGGTGCTGGTCAACTCCGCCGCCGACTGGGGGAAGAGCGATCCGCTCAAGACCCGGCGCACCGGCGACGCGATGCTGGCCGCCGGCTTCACCGAAGACGACGTCGACCGGGTGCTGTGGCGCAACCCCGTCGAGTTCTACGGCCAGAGCGGGCGGCTTGCGCTGGACAGCGAGGCCGCGGAAGCCGAGTTCGCGGGCAACTCGATCCTGCGGGGGGCCCGCAAGTGAGGTTCCGGCACCGCGACGGCACGCTGGTCCACCTCGCCTACTGCACGAACGTCCACCAGGCCGAAGACCTCGACGGCGTGCTCGCCCAGCTGGCCCGCTTCGGCGAGCCGGTGCGGGACCGCCTCGGCGTGCCCCGGCTCGGGCTCGGGCTGTGGCTGGCCCGGCCGGTGGCGGCCGAACTGGTCCGCGACCCGGCCGCGGTGGCCCGGCTGCGCCGCGAGCTGACGGCCCGCGGCCTGGAGGTCGTCACCCTCAACGGGTTCCCGTACCAGGGCTTCCACGACCCGGTCGTCAAGCACAAGGTGTACCGGCCGGACTGGTCGACGCCGGAACGGACGCGGTACACCCTGGACCTCGCGCGGCTGCTGGCCGAGCTGATGCCGGACGACGCCGTGCGCGGCAGCGTGTCGACGCTCCCGCTCGGCTGGCGCACGGAATGGCGTGGCGACGACGGGCAGCTCGACGTGCTCGCCAAGGGCCTGGCCGGGCAGGAGCGTCCGGTCCGGGTGGCGTTCGAGCCGGAGCCCGGCTGCGTCGTCGAGACGACGGCGCAGGCCGCGACGCTGCTGTCCGAAGTGGACAAGGAATGGCTGGGCATCTGCCTGGACGCGTGCCACCTCGCGGTGGGGTTCGAGGACCCGGCCGCCGCGCTGGGCCGGCTGGAGGCCGCCGGGCTGGCCGTCGTCAAGCTCCAGGCGTCGGCCGCCCTGGAGGCCCCGGATCCGGCGGACCCCGCGACGCGGACGGCGCTGGAGTCCTTTGTGGAGCCTCGGTTCCTGCACCAGAGCAACGAAGGCGCGCCACCGGGTGCCGACGACCTCGACCTCGCACTGGCCGGCGGCCTGCCCGGGCGGGCGCCGTGGCGCGTGCACTTCCACGTCCCGCTGCACGCCGACCCGGCGCCGCCGCTGACGTCGACCCGGCCGGTGCTGGCGGCCACCCTGGCGGAGCTGTTCGGCGGCGCCACCGCGCGCACCGACCACGTCGAAGCCGAGACCTACACCTGGCAGGTGCTCCCGGACGCACCCGCCGACGACACCGGGCTGGTCGCGGGCATCGCGGCCGAGCTGGACTGGACCCGGCGGCAGCTGACCGCCCTGGGCTTGGAAGAGGTCACTGCATGAGTTTGCTCGTCCTCGACGTCGTCGGGCTCACCCCGCGGCTGCTCCCGCACATGCCGAACCTGCGCCGGATGGCCGAACCCGGCTTCACCGCGCAGCTGGACACCGTGTTCCCCGCCGTCACCTGCTCGGTGCAGTCGACGTTCCTCACCGGGCTCACCCCGGCGCGGCACGGGATCGTGGGCAACGGGTGGTACTTCCGCGAACTCGGCGAGGTGTTCTTCTGGCGCCAGCACAACCGGCTGGTGGGGGGCGACAAGTTCTGGGACGCGGCCCGCCGCGCGCAGGCGGGCCACCGGGTCGCGAACGTCTGCTGGTGGTACGCGATGGGCGCGGACACCGACCTCACGGTGACCCCGCGGCCGATCTACCACGCCGACGGCAAGAAGTCCCCGGACTGCTACACCACCCCGCCCCAGCTGCACGATCGCCTGGTGGGTGCCCTCGGCGAGTTCCCGCTGTTCACGTACTGGGGGCCGACGGCCGCGATCGCGTCGTCGGAGTGGATCATCGCCGCCGCGCGGAAGATCATGGCCGAGGACAAGCCGGACACGACGCTCGTCTACATCCCGCACCTGGACTACGACCTGCAGCGCTTCGGTCCCGACGCGCCCCAGGCGGCGGCGGCCGCGCGGGAGCTCGACACCGCGCTGAAACCGCTGCTCGACTTCGCGGCGGCGGGCGGCCACACCGTCGTCGCGCTGTCGGAGTACGGCATCACGAACGCGAGCCGGCCGGTCGACGTCAACCGGGTGTTGCGCCGCGAAGGCCTGCTGAACGTGTACGTCCAGGCGGGCATGGAGTACCTGGACCCGTGGACGTCCCGGGCGTTCGCGGTGGCCGACCACCAGGTCGCGCACGTGTACGTCGCCGACCCGGCGGACATCCCGCGGGTGCGGGACATCGTGGCCGGGCTGTCCGGAGTGGACGTCGTGCTCGACCGGGCGGGCCAGGCGGGGGTGGGCATCGACCACGAGCGGGCGGGCGAGCTGGTCGCGATCGCCGAGCCGGACGCGTGGTTCACCTACTACTACTGGCTGAGCGACGACCGCGCGCCGGACTTCGCGAAGACGGTGGAGATCCACCGCAAGCCCGGCTACGACCCGGCCGAGCTGTTCTTCGACCCGAGGGACCCGAGGGTGAAGCTGAAGGCGGCGGCCGCGCTGGCCCGCAAGAAGCTCGGCCTGCGCTATTCGATGCAGGTGGTCCCGCTGGACCCGGCCCCGGTCCGCGGCAGCCACGGCCGGCTGCCGGACTCGCCCGAGGACGGCCCGGTGCTGCTGTGCTCGGACCCGGCGTTGGCGCGCGAGAAGATCCACGCGACGGAGGTGAAGGACCTCCTGCTGGCGGCGGCGGTCCGGACCGGGTGAGCGAGCCGATGCGGGTACTGGTGTTCTCGAAGACGGCCGGGTACCGGCACGACTCGATCCCGGCGGGGATCCGGGCGATCCGGGAACTGGGTGCCGCGCACGGGTTCGACGTCACCGCGACCGAGGACGCGTTCACGCCCGCCCACGACGTGGTGGTGTTCCTGTCGACCAGCGGCGAGGTCCTGGACGCGGCGCGGCAGGCGGCGTTCGAGTCCTATGTGGAGGAAGGCGGCGGCTACGTCGGAATCCACGCGGCGGCCGACACGGGGTACGCCTGGCCGTGGTACGGCGAGCTGGTGGGCGCCCGGTTCAAGACCCACCCGGAGATCCAGCAGGCCCGGTTCGTGACCGAAGACGGCACCCACCCGGCGACGGCCCACCTGCCGCCGGTGTGGACCCGGACCGACGAGCTGTACGACTTCCGCGCCAACCCGCGTGGCCGCGTGCGCGTGCTGCAGACGCTGGACGAGTCCAGCTACACCGGCGGCGGGATGGGGGCGGACCACCCCATCACGTGGTGCCACCCGCAGGGCCGCGGCCGGGCGTTCTACACCGGGCTCGGCCACACGAGCGAGTCGTACGCCGACCCGGCGTTCCGCGCGCTGCTCCTCGGCGCGATCCGCTACGCCGCGGGAGTGCTTCCCGCGGCGTAGCGGGCCGGTCAGCGCACGCCGAGCAGGTGCTCCAGCGCCAGCTGGTTCAGCCGCGTGAAGTGGTACCCGCGCGCAGCCGCCGCGTCCAGGTCGAACTCGTCGTTCAGGACGTCGTCGAACGTCTCGCCCGGGGCCAGCGTCGGCGTCGACAGGTCGCCGACCCGCGACGCCGCCAGCGCCTCCGCCACCTCCGGGTCGGCCCGGAACGCCGCCGACTTCTCCTTGAGGATCAGGTACGTCCGCATGTTCGCCGCCGCCGAGACCCAGACGTCCGCGGCGTCCTCGGTGCGCATCGGCTTGTAGTCGAAGTGGCGGGGGCCCTCGTAGCCGCCGTTCTCCAGCAGGTCGACCAGGAAGAACGCGCTCTTCAAGTCGCCGTGGCCGAAGATCAGGTCCTGGTCGTACTTCGGGCCGTGCTGGCCGTTGAGGTCGATGTGGAACAGCTTGCCCTGCCACAGCGCCTGCGAGATGCCGTGCACGAAGTTCAGCCCGGCCATCTGCTCGTGCCCGACCTCGGGGTTCAGCCCGAACATCTCCGGCCGCGCGAGCTGCGAGATGAAGCCCAGCGCGTGCCCGATCGTCGGGAGCAGGATGTCGCCGCGCGGCTCGTTGGGCTTGGGCTCCAACGCGAACCGCAGGTTGTAGCCCTTCTCGACGACGTAGTCGGCGAGCAGGTCGAGGCCCTCCTTGTAGCGGTCCAGCGCCGCGCGGACGTCCTTGGCGGCGTCGGACTCGGCGCCTTCGCGGCCGCCCCACACGACGTAGGTCTCTGCGCCCAGCTCGGCCGCCAGGTCGATGTTGCGGCGCACCTTCCGCAGCGCGTAGCGCCGGACGTCGCGGTCGTTGCTGGTCAGGCCGCCGTCCTTGAACACCGGGTGGGTGAACAGGTTCGTCGTCGCCATCGGGACCTTCAGACCCGTCTCGGCCAGCGCCTTGCGGAACCGCTCGATCGCCTTGTCGCGGTCCGGCTCGGTGGCCAGCAGGTCGTCGTCGTGGAAGGTCACGCCGTAGGCGCCCAGCTCCGCGAGCCGGTGCACGCTCTCGACCGGGTCGAGCGCCGCCCGCGTCGCCACCCCGAACGGGTCGTTCGCGGGCCAGCCCACGGTCCAGAGGCCGAAGGTGAACTTGTCGGCCGGCTGGGGAGCGTAGTCGCTCATGACTGTCCCTTCATTTAGTTCACGTTGTAGACTAAATATGCGCCGCGGGGGTCCCGGGCGTCAAGGGGCCCGGCTACAGTCTTCGCGGGAGGACAGATGACGCAGGCCGTGCGGCACGAGGAGATGCGCGCCCGCAACCTCGAGGTCGTGCTCGGCGCCGTCGGCCGCGGCGGCCCGCTCACCCGGGCCGCGCTCGCCGAGGTCACCGGCCTGACCAAGTCCACCGTGAGCAAGCTGGTCGGCGACCTGGTGGACGCCGGCCTGCTCGCCGAGACCGGCCCCGCGCGGGCGGGCGAACGCGGCCGGCCGGGGGTGGAGCTCGTGCTCAGCGGGGCGCGGGTGGCGTCGCTGGGCCTGGAGGTCAACGTCGACTACCTCGCGGTGCGCGTGCTCGACCTCACCGGCGAGGTCCGGGTCGCCGCCCGCCGCGAACGCGACAACCGCGGCTCACGGCCGAAGAAGGTGCTGGGCGAGCTGCAGGAGCTGGCTTCGGAGGCACTGGCCGAGGCCCACCGGCAGGGACTGGAGGCGGCGGGCGCGGTGCTGGCGGTGTCCGGCCCGGTCGGCGACGGCGTCCTGTTCAGCGCCCCCAACCTCGGCTGGCAGGACGTCCGCCCGGCCGACCTGCTGCGGCTGCCGGTCCCGGTGGAGCTGGACAACGAAGCGAACCTCGCCGCGCTCGGCGAGCTCTGGTACGGCGACGGCGAGCGGGATTTCCTGTACGTCTCCGGCGAAGTCGGCATCGGCGCCGGCCTGGTGGTCGGCGGCGTGCTGTACTCCGGCGCGACGGGCCTGGCCGGCGAGCTGGGCCACGTGGTGGTGGCCCCGGAGGGCGCGCCCTGCCGGTGCGGCGGCAGCGGCTGCCTGGAGACCTACGCCGGCCAGGAAGCGTTGCTGGCGGCGGGAAACACGATATCGGTGCCGGCCCTGCTGGCCGCCCTCGAACGCGGCGACGAGCCGGCGCTGGCGGCGTGCGCGGCGGCCGGCCGGGCCCTCGGCATCGCCCTGACGTCGGCGGTGAACCTCCTGGACCTCGACCGCATCGTGCTGGGCGGGATCTTCACGCAGCTGTACCCGTGGCTGGCCGAGCCGGTGTCGGAGGTCCTGGCCCGGCGGCTCGGCGGTCTCCGCGGCACACCGCCGGTGTTGACGGCGTCCCGCTTGGGCGGCGACGCGGCGACGCTCGGCGCGGCCGGCCGGGTGATCCACCGCGTCCTGGCCGACCCGGCGCCCTTCGTCACCCGGGCCCAGGAAGCGTGAAGGCCGCCCCGGGGAATCCCCGAGGCGGCCTCCGCGAACTGACGAACTAGCTCACCGCGGTGATCTGCACCAGCGAGGAGCCGACCGCGACACCGGCGTCGGTCCGCACGGTCAGCTGACCGCGCAGGGTCCGGCCCGCGGCCGGGACGGCGGTGGCCGTCACCGTCGCCGGCACGGTCCACGAGCTGCCCGACGCGCGCAGGGCGTCGGCGTCGGTCACCGCGACCGAACCGAACGCCGGGTTGACGAACACGTCGAGGTAGTCGTACTCCGTGGTGCCGGCCGGCACCGCGTAGCCGTCGATCAGCGCGACCCACGTGCCCGCCGCCGGGTTGGCCACGGTCACCGACTCTTCCGAGTCACCGTCCGCGCTCACCGCCGCCTGCACGCAGGACCCGGTGGTGCAGTTGTAGAGCACCAGGTCCAGGTCGGCGCCGACGTCGGACGTCTTGCCGATCGTGACGGCCAGCGACTGCGAGCCCGCCGTCACCGGGATCTGGTACTGCTGCTGCGCACCTTCGGCGATGGCCGGCCGCTGCGTCTTCGCGCTGCCCAGCGTGGCCCCGGTCAGCTTGCCGGTGAACGCGCCGAGCGTGTTCTGCACGGCGTAGGACCGCGAGATCGGCGTGTTCAGCGTGGCCGAGGCGATGGTGTCCGGGTTCGGCGAGATCGCCGTGCCCAGCACCGCGGCCGACAGCTTGTACGGCGCTTCGTCCACATCGGACGTCCGCCGCGCCTCGACGACGATCTCCCACACGCCCGGGAGCGGGTTGGCGATCGTCCGGCTGGTCGGCGTGCCGCCGGCGCAGCCCGCGCCCGCGTCGGGCAGGTAGCACGCGGTCGTCGCCGTGCTGGCCTCGGCCGCGACACCGGTCGGGTCGTACCGCAGGAACCGCACCTGGCCCTTGCCCGGAGCGCCGGCGCCGGCGTCCAGGTCCACCTTCAGCGCGCTGGCGCCCTGCGGCACCCGCACGAAGTAGCTGGTCGCCTGGTTGCGCGCGGCCTTGCCCGCGACGTCGACCCGGAAACCCTTGCCGGCGGCGAACTCCTGCGGCGCGAAGACCGTGTTGAGGGTCTGCACGTCGATGCCGATGGTCAGCGGGTTGTCCAGGTAGAGCAGCGCCGAGTGCACGCCGGCCGTCTTCGGGTTCACGTTCACGGTGAACGAAACCGGCTTGTTCAGCGGCAACGACACCGTCGAGCCGGAGGAGAACGTGCCGTCGTTGCCGACCCACCGCACGAAGTACGGCACCGGGTGCGCCGAACCCGTGGTGCGGGTGATCGTGTACGTCCGGGTGTAGGTCTTGCCGACCGTCACGCCCTCGCGGTCGTGGATGCCCACGCCCGTGTTCGGCTTGGCCAGCAGGCCCGACAGCGCGGTGCGCACCTCGACCGACGTCGAAACCGTGTCCGGCTTCGGGTTGAGCGACAGCGCGACGAACGCGGCCGGGACGTTGAACAGGCCCGCGCCCTGGGCGTACGCGCCCACACCCGGCACGAACCGCGCGGTCGACTTGATCGCCGCCCGCAGCTGCGCCACCGGCGGCCGCTGGCCGTTGTGGGTCGCCTTGTACGCGCTCACCAGCAGTGCCGCCGCGCCGGCCGCCTGCGGCGCCGCCATCGACGTGCCCTGCAGCATCGCGTAGCCGGCGGGCAGGGGGTACGTGCCGGGCACCGGGCCCGGCTGCTCCCACCGCGGGACGGTGGCGATGGCCGCGCCGGGCGCGATGATGTCCGGCTTGAAGCCGCCGTCCTCACGCGGGCCGCGCGAGGAGAACGGGTGCATCGACTCGGGGTTCCTGGTGACCGAGCCGTAGTTCGACAGCCAGGTCTCCTTGGTGATGTACGAGCCGACCGAGATCGCGTCCGTGGCCACCGACGGGTCGCCGACGGTGTTCGCCCCGGCGCCGCTGTTGCCCGCCGAGATGAAGATCTGGACGTTGTACTCGGCGATCGTGCGGTTGTAGAGCTCCGCGCGGGCGTTGTTGCCGTCGTTGAGGGCCGGCAGGCCGCCGATCGAGATGTTGATGACGTCGGCGCCGTGGCTGGCCGCGTAGACGACACCGTCGATCAGGCCGGACGACGTGCAGCCGGCGCTGGTGAGGCAGACCTTGACGGAAAGGACCTTCGCGCCCGGAGCCGCACCGTCCATCTTGCCGCCGAACAGGTCGTTGGCGGTGGCGATGCCCGCGACGTGCGAACCGTGCTCCCCACCGGCGATGCCGATGCCGACGAAGCCCGGCTTGTCGGTCTGGACCACGAAGGCCATCCGCTCGGCGATGTCGGTCGCCGGGTTGTCGGTGCCGAAGAAGCCGAAGTCGTACTTCTTGGCGTAGTCGGTCATCGGCTTCTCGTCGGTGAAGTCGCCGTTGCCGTTGAGGTCGACCCGCACCTCCTTGGTGGCGGGGTCGAGCAGCACGCCCCAGGAGTCGGCGCGGTCGCCGTCGCGATTGAGGTCGCCGCCGGTCTCGCTGTCCGCGGCGCCCAGGTCGCCCGCGGTCTCGCCGAAGAGGCCGAACGTGTACGGGCCACCGGTGGCCGGGGCCGTCCAGGTGCGGCCGTTCGAGGTGAAGGTGCCGGTGTAGGTCTGGGTGGACTGCTTGACCCAGGTGCCGTCGCCGGAGTTGGTGGCGTTGGCGTTGTACCAGTCGACGATCTTGCGTTCGCCGTGGCTGGTGGTGGCCAGCGCGGGGGAGTCGAGGTCGACGCCGGAGTCGAGCACCGCGACCGTGGTGTTCTTGCCGTCCCAGTTCGGCAGGACCTGGCCGAACTGCGCGGCGTAGGTGTCGCCGGTCGGCAGGTACGGGTTGACGCGCGGGGTGTCCTTGCCCGGGGCCGGCTGCGGCAGCGGGGTCATCGCGCCGTCGGGCTTCGGGTCGTCGCGCATGATGAGGCCGTCGACGTCGACGGCGTTGACCGACTTCAGCTTCGCGGCCTTCTCGGCCTTGCCGGTCGGGACGCTGACCTTGACGTAGTCGAGCTTGGCGTCCGTGGACTGGACGACGCCGCCGAGGGCCTTGAGCTCGTTCACGGCGGTGCCGGTCTGGCCCTTTTCCGCGGCGATCAGGAGCGTGACGTCGGGCTTCCCGGCCTTCTCGGCTTCGGCGACGAGCGCGCGGTCGTGCTCGTCGAGGGTCTTGCCGTCGGCCGCGCCGCTGGTCGGCGGGGCCTGCTGGGCGGAGGCCACCGGGCCGGCCACCCCGAGGACGGAGGCGCCGAGTGCGGTGGCGAGGACGGTGATCCCGGCCCGCCGTCTCCAGCGCGATCTGTGCTGTGTCACTGAAACGACCCTTCGTGAAGAAATGCGTACCGAGCAGTACACAGGGTCGGATCATCGGCAGCAATCAGACAGTTAGCCCATAGACCGCAATTGGTTGCGAGCCGAATGGCCTAATCGGTTGGTCCGTCACGCGAAGCGGCACTTTCACGTTAAAGCTCCGCCTTGCGCCGGGTTCGGCGGCAACCGAGGGAGTCGAACCCTGCGCGGCTTGTGAAGGCGGCGCTCCTGAACCGGCCCTGACCCTTCGGCGGGCGACGGCTGCCATCTGTGTCAACAGTAGGGGAATACCCCGCTGTTCTTCATCTCAAGCCGTGCTTCACCCGGACGGGCCGGGCTGGCAAGGTGGTCCGCATGGATGATCTCCTGCTGCGCCGCGTCCGGCCGGGCCTCGGCGGCGACCTCGCCGACGTCCGGGTGAACGACGGCCGGGTCACGTCGATCACCGCGCCGGGGTCCGCGGGATTCGCCGCGCGCGTGGTCGACGGCCACGGCGGGACGCTGCTGCCCGGGCTGGTCGACGCGCACGTCCACCTGGTGCAGTGGGCGACGTTCCGGCGGCGCATTCCCCTGGACGCGGCCCGCTCGGCGGGGGAGGCGATCGAGCTGCTGCTCGCCCACCTGCTGGCGACGCCGTCGCCGCGGACGGAGCTCGTCGTGGGTGCCGGGTTCCGCGACGGGCTGTGGCCGGACAAGCCGCACAAGGACCTGCTGCAGCGGGCGCTGCCCGGCCGCGCGGTCGCGTTGTTCAGCGCGGACCTGCACACGTTGTGGCTCAGCCCGGCGGCCCTGAAGCTGATCGGCCGCGACCACCCGACGGGCGTACTGCTGGAGGGTGACTGCATGAGCGCGACCGCCCAGCTCCCGACCGCGGCGATCGACGTTCAGGACAAGTGGGTGGCGGAAGCGGTTTCCGCGGCGGCCGCGCGGGGCGTGACGCAGATCGTCGACTACGAGTACGCGGACACGGTGGCGGACTGGACCCGCCGGGGCGCCCCGGCGGCGCGGATCTCGTGCGTCATCGCGAAGCACCTCTTGGACCAGACCATCGAGCGCGGCCACCGCACGGGCGACGTCCTGCCGGAGTCCGGCGGGCTGCTGACGGTGGGGCCGTTCAAGCTCTTCGTGGACGGCTCCCTCAACACCCGCACGGCCTACTGCCACGACCGGTACCCCGGCGTGGATTCGCCTGGCCTGCTGGAACTGCCGCCCGGCGAACTGGTTCCGTTGCTGCGGCGGGCCTTCGACCACGGGCTGATCCCGGCGGTCCACGCGATCGGCGACCGGGCGAACACGATCGCCCTGGACGCGTTCGAGGAGGTCGGCTGCCCCGGCCGCATCGAGCACGCGCAGCTGCTGTCGCCGGCGGATATCCCCCGGTTCGCTTCTCTCGGGGTGATCGCGGCGGTCCAGCCGGCGCACCAGCCGGACGACCGCGACGTCGCGGACCGCCACTGGCACGGCCGGACCGAGCGGGCGTTCCCGTACCGGTCGCTGCTGGAGTCGGGAGCCCGCCTGGAGTTCGGTTCGGACGCCCCGGTGGCGCCCCTCGACCCGTGGGACGGAATCGCGTCGGCGATTTCCCGCACGGACGACGACCGCCCGCCGTGGCACCCCGAGCAGGCGATCCCGTTCGCCGAGGCACTGGCGGCGTCGTCCGGGGGCCGCCGCGGAGTGACGGTGGGGGACGTCGCGGACCTGATGGTGACGGCGACGGACCCGTCGGCGCTGTCACCGGCCGACCTGCGCAACCTCCCCGTGACGGCGACGATCGTCGACGGGCACGTCACCCATCAGGTGTAGCCGGGGCTTGATTTGTCCACCGGACAACGGAAAAGATCCCACCGTGCATGTGACAACGTTGTCAGGAGGACACGGATGAGAACGCGCTCGCGCGTCCTGGCCACCCTGCTCGCCGGAGCCACGACGCTGGCCCTCGCCACCCCGGCCGAAGCCGGCGGCCCCCGGTTCGCCGGCGACCCCACCACCCTCGTCGACACCTCGATCGGCAACAACGGCGACGGCACCACCTTCCCCGGTGCCACCACCCCCTTCGGGATGGTCCAGCTCAGCCCGGACACCCAGCTCAAGAAGTACGCGTCCTACGACTACGCGCAGGACACCACCCTCGGCTTCAGCCACACCCACCTCTCCGGCGTCGGCTGCCAGACGATGGGCAACTTCCGGTTCATGCCCACCACCGGCGCCGTCACCACGAGCGACCCCGCGCAGTACGGCGCCAAGTTCAGCCACGCCGACGAGACCCGCCGGCCCGGCTACTACGGCGTCAAGCTCGCCAACGGCATCGACGCCGAGCTCACCGCCACCCAGCGCACCGGCCAGCACCGGTACACGTTCCCCGGCGGCGCGGCCGGCGAGAACGTCCTCATCGAGGTCGGCGAAAGCAACGGCTACACCTACGCGGGCGAGGTCCACGTCGTCGGCGAGGACACCGTCGAGGGCTGGCTGCAGGGCGGCAACTTCTGCTGGGAGACCCAGAAGGAGCGGTACAAGGTCTTCTTCAGCGCCAAGTTCGACCGCAAGTTCACGAGTTTCGGCACCTGGACCGACAACAGGCTCACGGCGAACCAGCGCGATGCCAAGCTCGGCAGCCAGCGGACCGGCGCCTGGCTCACCTTCGGCACCGACCGGAACCAGGTCGGCGCCTCCGTCGGGCTGTCCTACACCTCGATCGACGGCGCCCGCCTGAACCGCGCCGCCGAGCAGCCCACGTCGTTCGACCAGGCGCGGAAAGCCGCCCACGACACGTGGGCGGACGAGCTGAACCGGATGCGTGTCGCCGGCGGGACGACTGCCGACCAGCGGACGTACTACAGCGCGCTGTACCGGTCGCTGCTGCACCCGTCCGTCGGGTCCGACGTGGACGGTTCCTACCGCGGTTTCGACGACGAGGTGCACCGCAGCCGCGACACCTACTACCAGATGTTCTCGCTGTGGGACACCTACCGCTCGCAGAACCAGCTGGTCGCGCTCCTGCACCCGGACAAGGCCGCGGACATGACCAAGTCCGTCCTCAAGATCTACCAGGACGGCGGCTGGGTCCCGCGCTGGGCGCTGGCGAGCGGCGAGACGAACGTGATGAGCGGCGACCCCGTCACGCCGTGGCTGGTCGACAACTACCGCCGCGGCATCCTCGACGACCGCACCGCGCGCGAGCTGTTCGACGCGCTGTGGCGCAACGCCAACGAGGTGCCGGAGGACCAGTCGGTCTTCCGCGGCCGCGACGGCAACCCGACCTACGTCGAGAACGGCTGGATCGGCTACCAGGACCTGCCGGGCTACACCTACGGGGACACGCGCCAGGCCGGTTCGGCGACCCTCGAGTACGCCCTCGCCGACTGCGCCCTGTCCACCATGGCGGCCGGTTTGGGCTACGGCGACAAGGCAGCGACGCTGCGGGCGCGTTGCGGCAACTTCGCCAAGCTGTGGGACACCAGCGTCGAGTCCCGCGGCTTCACCGGCTTCCCGCGCACGAAGGCCGCGGACGGAACCGGCGTCGGCGACCCCGACCCGGCGAAGTCCACCGGCTTCCACGAGGGCACGCCGTGGCAGTACCAGTGGCTCGCCCAGCAGGACACCGCGAAGCTGTTCGGCCTGATGGGCGGCCCGGCACAGGCGGAAAAGCGGCTCGACACGTTCTTCGACATGCCGCTGTTGCTCACCGACCCGGCGAAGGCCGCCAAGGACTCCTGGGTCCACGGCGCGTACGACTACCACAACAACTTCGCGTTCAACCCGAACAACGAGCCCGACCTGCACGCACCCTGGATGTACAGCTGGACGGGAGCACCGTGGAAGACATCGGCCGTGCTGCGCGCGGCGCGGACGCTGTTCACGGACACGCCGTACGGCATGCCCGGCAACGACGACCTCGGCACCATCTCGTCGTGGCTGGTCTTCGGCATGGCCGGCGTCTTCGAGGCCCAGCCGGGCTCCGGGACGTACCTGCTCAGCACACCGATGTTCGAGAAGGTCGAGATCCAGCCGGCGGGCGGCCGCAAGATCGAGATCGAGGCACCGGGCGCGAGCGCGGGGAAGCTCCAGTACACCAGGGACGTCCGGATCGGACACCGGAGCTACGACCGCAGCTGGATCTCGCACGCGGACCTGCTGCGGGCAGGCAAGCTCCGGTTCGACCTGAGTGACACGCCCACGGCGTGGGGCACGCGGGCGGCACCACCCGCCATGTGACCCGTCGCGTGCTGGTGTCAACGTACGGGGACGGTTTCAATCGTCCTCATGTTGAGGTGGCAGCAGGCGGAGGGGAAGCGCCACGCGCTCGACGGGCCGTTCCCTCCGCGTCCGCAGGAACAGTTCGTGGCTCTGTGCGGGGAAGAGGTGACCGTCGCGGTGCGGGACGTGCCGCAGCTCGGCGGGCACTGGTTCGACCCGACCTGCACCGAGTGCGAGTCGGCGTGGCTGGCTCGGTGCTGAGCGGAGCCGAACGGGATCGCCGGCTCCTGGAGCGCATCCGGGACCTCCACGGCTCGCTCGCGCCCGATCTGGCGTGGCTGGCCCGGACCGTCGGCGAGGAGGTGCCGCGGCCCGACATCCTCCGCGACCTGGGGGAACGGCTCGCCGATCTGGGCGCGGACCTGATCACCCGCGCCGACGAGCTCGACGCCGAGGTCCGGGCCGGCCTGCCGGAGCACGGCTGGCTCCCCGAAGCGGGCGCACGGCGGCGAGCGCTGGCCGTCGCCCACCAGGTCGGCCCGCACCCCCTCCGGTGCGGGCCGATCTTCCTGGCCGTCTGCGGCGCGGCGTGCTTCCCCTTCTACGGGACGGACCCGACCGGCCGGACAGCCCGGCACGAACAGTGCGAAAAGTGCCTCCACGTGCACTGATCCGCGGTTTCTGCTGAGCTGGAGGCATGTCCGAGCAGAAAACGACGGCGACCGAGCGCTTCTTCCGGATCGCGATCGCCCTCAAGGGCCTCGACGGCGCACTGCAGGTCGTCGGGGCGCTGATCCTCGCGTTCATCCCGGCGGCGGCCGTCAGCGGCTTCACCCACGCGGTGATCACCCGCGACCTCCTCGGCGACCCGTCGGGCACCCTGGCACGCCACCTCGAGTCGGCGACGGAGAACTTCCTCCACGGCGACACCAAGACGTTCGCGGTCGCGTACCTGCTCGCACACGGCCTGATCAAGCTCGGCCTGGTGTGGGCACTGGCCCGCAAGATCGTCCGAGCCTACCCGGTGGCGGCGGTCATCCTCGCCGCGTTCGTGGTTTATGAGGTTTTTCGGGCGGTGCACACCCACTCGATAGCGCTGCCGTTCTTCGCAGCCCTGGATGTCGTGATCATCGTCCTGGTGCTGCGGGAGTACAAGCAGCTCAAGCACAACGAAGATTGAGCCGGGCACCGAACAAACCGCACCTGGCGGCAGAACTCATCCCGACGGGCCGGCTTCACGCGGCGACGGGAAATCGCACCGTCGTGCTGTCGACGACCTCCAAAGGCTCGACGTAAAGCGCGGTGGCGTTGTCCGTCCCACCCCGGGCCAGCGCCGCTTCCACGAGTTCCGCCGCCCCCGTGCCCGGCTGGGCCAGCACCGCGCGGATCCCGCTTCCGGTGAGCGGCTTGTGGACGCCGTCGCTGGTCAGCAGCAGGCCCGCGCTCGTCGTCTCCGCCGTGCCTATCTCGTGCGGCTCCGCGGTGCGGACGCTGGTCGTGACCACGTGCTCCATCCGGGGTGTCACCGGCTGGTGGCGGGCGCGGAAGAACTCGGCCAGCGTGTGGTCGGTCGTCAGGCGGCTCAACGCCGTGCCGTTCCAGGCGTACGCGCGGGCGTCGCCGACCCAGGCGATGCGGTAGCCGCCGTGTTCGGCCGGCATGGCGACGACGAGCACGGCGTCCCCGAGCGTCTGCTCGCGCACCGCGCGCTGGGCGGCGAGCACCGCCTCGACCGGTCCTTTGTGGACAGGCGTGCGGGCCGCGGCCGCGGCCGCGGTACGGGCGGCGCGCGCGGCGGCGGGATCGTCGCCGACGCCGTCGGCGAGAGCGAACGCGATGCCGGGTCCGCCGGCCGCGGCGTACGCCCCGACGGCGTCGGCGTTGAGTGAGCGCGGCCCCTGCGCGCTCGCGGTGTGCCAGCGCGGGTAACCCGGACGTGTGGTGATCATCGCGGCCTCCTCGTCCCCTCTGACCTCCATGATCCGCGCCGAACCTAAGGGGCGGCTGAGATTTTCCGGGTACCTTGGGAAGGGGGTGGGATGGAGTTCCGGATTCTCGGGCCGCTGACGGTGTCGCGCGCCGACGGGCGGCCGGCCGCGCTCGGCGGCCGCAAGCCGCGGACGCTGCTGGCCGCGTTGCTGCTGGCCCGCGGGCGGGTGGTGCCCGATGAGAGGCTGATTTCACTGTTGTGGGACGGCGAACGCCCGGCGACGGTCGACGCGCAGGTCTGCACCTACGCGTCCCGGCTGCGCAAGGCGCTCGGGCGGCCGACGCGGCTCGTCCGCGCCGGCGGCGGCTACCTGCTGACGCCGGGTGGCACCGTCGACGCCGAGGAGTTCGAGCGGCTGGCCGCCGCGGGCCACGACGAGCTGCGCGCGGAGCGGCCGGCTCGCGCGGCGGGACTGTTCCGCGCCGCGTTGGAGCTGTGGCGCGGTCCGGTCCTTGCCGACGTCGCCGAACCGCTTCGCGCGGGCGAGGCGGCGCGGTTCGACGAGCTGCGGCTGGCGGTGCTGGAGGGCCGGCTCGAAGCCGAGATCGCGACGGGCGACCACCTGCGCGCGGTGCCCGACGCGACCGCGTTCGTCCACGAGCACCCGATGCGGGAACGCGCGCGGGCCCTGCTCATGGCCGCGCTCTGCGCGAGCGGACGGCCGGCGGACGCGGTCGCGGTGTACCACCGGGGCCGCCGCCTCCTCGACGAGCGGCTCGGGATCGCGCCGGGCCCCGCGCTGCGGGCGGCCTACCAGCGGGTGCTGGACACTCAGGCGGGGTAGGGCGCCGACTGGAAGTCGCGGTCGAGCCGGGCGGGGGAGCGCGGCAGCCAGTAGCGGGCCAGCGCGCGGACCTGGTCACGCGGCAGGCCGGGATTGACGTGCCGGTGGTCGGGTTTCGCGATGGACTGCAGTGCCCAGGCGAAGCCGATCATCGGGTCGATCCGCGCCCACCGGTGCCGGTCGATGCCGAGGAACATCTGCGCACGCACGATGGCGTGCCAGAAGTGGTAGCCGGGAGGAGGGCTGCCGTTCATGGTGTGCACCTCCGACTCGACCGGCGCCCGCCGCGGATCGAAGAGGACGCCCTGCCCGAAGGCGGCGAAGGCGCTGGCCAGGCCGGCTTCGTCACCGCGGTAGAAGTGGTCGAAGTTGTCGAGCTGCAGCTTCGAGAGCGTCTTCAGCGGCCCTTCGACGGGCTTGGCGAACTCGGCGTAGTTGTGCGGGTAGCCCGGTTCCCGGCTGAGCTCCCGCCACTTTTCGTACAGGCCTTCCGGAGCGTTCTGCTGGATGAAGGGGAAGAGCACGGCGTAGGCGTCCCGCACTTCCTGGGACGGGTTGTACAGCGAGATTTCGTCGAGCTGGTACCAGAGTTCGTTGGCGCGGCGGTCGCCGAGCATCCCGGGCACGGGCGACAAACCGGTGTCCGCCAGCGCGGTTCCGGTTCCGGTCAGCGCGACCCCGGCCACGGTGGCGGCCCCGATTTTGAGCAGGCTACGGCGATCCACGATGTACCCCCTCGTGCGGCGACGCCCTGCCGCCGTTCGCCCGCCAAGGTACGGATGATTTCTATACTTTCTCTGTAAGCGTGCGAAGGGGCCGTGAGCCGGCCCCTTCGCACGATCTTCAGCTCTGCAGGTCATACACCGTCTGGCCGTCGACCGTGGTCGCGGTGAAGTTCGCCGTCACCCACTCCGTGATCTCCGACGACCCGCCGCCCGGCCCGCCGCCGCGGCCGCCCTCGATGTAGTACTCGACCTCACCCGCGGCCACGTACGCCTTGAACTCCGCCAGCGTCGGCGCCGGGTCCGAACCGCTCCAGCCCCCGATGCCGATCACCGCCTTGCCGCTGGCCAGTTCCAGCGAAGCCGCGCTCTGCGAACCCGTGGTCGCCGCCGCCCATTTCGTGGTCGTCTGCGCCAGCAAGGTCCCGATCTCGTTCGACGAGGAGCCGAACCCGCCGCCGAAGCCGCCCATCGCACTCGACGTCGGGCCCGACGCCGGGATCGAGCCGCTGTGGGCCACCGACGCCGTCTCGACGCCGTACGCCGCCGACGACACGCCGATCGTCAGGACCACCGACGCCGCCACGACCGCGACCACGCGGCGTGCCGCGGGCACGCCCATCACCAGCACCGTGCCGATCAGCACGCCGAGCACCGCGACGATCCAGCGCAGCGCCGGGAACCACTCCGGCGTCCGGTCCAGCAGGATGAACGACCACACCGCCGTCGCCACCACCATGCCGGCCAGCACGGCCCGCGGTGCCAGGTGCGCCCGGCCCCGCCACAGCGCGCGGCCCGAAATCGCGACCAGCGCGGCGATCGCCGGGGCCAGCGCCACCGAGTAGTACGGGTGCACGGTGCCGCTCATGAAGCTGAACACCAGCGCGGTCACGACCAGCCAGCCGCCCCACAGCACCAGCGCCGCCCGGGTCGCGTCCGTGCGCGGCGCGCGGCGGGTGAACCACAGCCCGGCGACCAGCCCGATCAGCGCGGCGGGCAGCAGCCACGAAACCTCCGTGCCGAAACTGGCGCCGAACATCCGGAACAGCCCCGTGGAACCGCCGAAGGCGGTGTTGCCGCCCAGACCGCCGCCACCCATGCCCCCGCCGTTGCCCTCGCCGCCGAAGATGCGGCTCAACCCGTTGTAGCCCAACGCGAGTTCGAGCAGGCTGTCCCCTTCGGAACCGCCGATGTAGGGCCGCGACGACGTCGGCCACAGGTCGACCAGCGCGATGTACCAGCCCGCCGAGACGACCAGCGCCACGACCGCGCCGCCGAGGTGCAGCAGCCGCTTGGGCAGCGACGCCGGCGCCGCGAGCAGGTACGCCAGGCCGAACGCCGGCAGCACCAGGAACGCCTGCAGCATCTTCGTCAGGAACCCGAACCCGATTGCCACGCCGGCCAGCGCCAGCCATCGCGGATTCGCCTTTTCCGTCGCGCGCACGACGAAGTAAGCACCCGCGACCATCAGCAGGACGAGCAGCGCGTCGGGGTTGTTGAAGCGGAACATCAGCGCGGCGACCGGCGTCACCGCCAGCATCGCCCCCGCCAGCAGCCCCGCGACCGGGCCCGAAGTCCGCTTCACCGTCAGGTACAGGATGCCGACGGACGCGACGCCCATCAGCGCCTGCGGTGCCAGCACGGTGAAGCTCGAGAACCCGAAGACCCGGGCGAACGCCGTGCCGGCCCAGAGCGACGCCGGCGGCTTGTCGACGGTGAGCACGTTGCCCGAGTCCAGCGACCCGAACAGCCAGGCCTTCCAGCTCTGCGTCCCGGACTGGACGGCGGCGGCGTAGAACGAGTTGCCGTAGCCGGACGCGGTGAGGTTCCAGAAGTACAGCACCGCGGTCGCGGCCAGCAGCCCGAACACCGCCGGGCGGACCCAGCGCGGTGGTGCGTGGGCGCCGGACTCCTTGCGGTGCCGGGGTTCGGAAACCGGGGCGGGCAGGACGGCGGTCATCAGTACTCCTCCGGGGCGGTGGCCTGGCGGCGCGGGTTGAACACCCAGCCGCGCAGGAGCAGGAACCGGAGCACCGTGGCGGTGAGGTTCGCCAGCACCAGCACGGTGAGCTCCAGGACGAGGCCGGGGGTGGTGGACACGTGCAGCAGGGCCAGCGCGCCGCTGGTGAGCGCGAGCCCGAGGCCGAACACGAGCAGCCCTTCGAACTGGTGCCGCCCGGCGCCGGCGCGGCCGCGGATGCCGAAGGTGAGCCGCCGGTTCAGCGCGGTGTTCCCGATCGCCGTCACCAGCAGCGCGGCGAAGTTCGCCGGCTGCGCGCCGACGACCGTGCGCAGCAGCAGGAACAGCACGAGGTAGGCGAGCGTGCTGCTGACGCCGATCGCGGCGAACCGCACCAGCTGCGTCACCAGCCGCGGCGGCACGCCCGGCGCGTCGACGCCGATCGGCTGCCTGCCGAGCTGCTCACGCAGCCTGCTGATCGGGATTTCCCCGGTGAAGGTGGCCTTGGTGACGCGGGCGATGCCCTTGAGGTCCTCAGTGGCGGTGCGCACGATGTTCACCGACGAGTCCGGGTCGTCGACCCAGTCGACGGGCACCTCGTGGATCCGCAGGCCGGCCCGCTGGGCCAGCACGAGCAGCTCGGTGTCGAAGAACCAGCCGGTGTCTTCGACGTGCGGCAGCAGCTCGCGGGCGACGTCGGCCCGGATGGCCTTGAAGCCGCACTGCGCGTCACTGAACTTCGCGGCGAGCGTCGAGCGGAGGATCAGGTTGTAGCAGCGGGAGATGAACTCGCGCTTCGGGCCCCGCACCACTCGCGCCCCCCGGGCGAGCCTGCTGCCGATGGCGAGATCGGAGTGCCCGGACAGCAGCGGCGCGACGAGCGGCCCGAGCGCGGCGAGATCGGTGGAGAGATCGACGTCCATGTAGGCGAGCACGGCGGCGTCGGAGGCCTGCCAGACGGCGTTGAGCGCGCGGCCGCGGCCCTTTTCGTCGAGGTGGCGGACGGTGACTTCGGGGAATTCCCGGGCGAGCCGTTCGGCCACCTGCAGCGTCGCGTCGGTGCTCGCGTTGTCGGCGACGGTGATCCGGTAGGGGTAGGAGACGTGTTCGGCCAGGTGCGCGTGCAGCCGGCGGATGCACGGTTCGAGGTCGGTCTCTTCGTTGTAGACCGGGATGACGACGTCGAGAACGGGCTCAGGACCGGCCAGGTCGACCGGCACGGTCCCGGGCCGCGATGCGGGGGCGGTGGCTGTCATGCCCCCACGGTCGCGGCCGCCGCTTTGGTGATCGTGTGTTCTTTCTGTGCGGTTCCTGTGCGGTGCCGCTCAGCTGTGCGCCCGCAGCGGCACCACGTTGCTCGGCAGGGCGGCCCGGCCGGGTTCGCGCTTCGGCGGCGTCGGGCTGATCGTCAGCGTCACCAGGCTCGCGTACTTCGGGTGGCGGTCGACGTACACCTCCGGGACCCCGCAGGCGGTCGCCAGCACCGAGCGGTGGCGGTGCAGGTGCTCGAACGCCTCGCGGCCGAACAGCGACACCACGATGTCGCCGCCGCGGGGACGGCTCCACAGGATCGCCGGGAGACGGCCGCCGGGGAGGCGCAGGTGGGGGAACACCGCGCGCAGGCGGTGCTGCAGCCGGATCGCGTGGATGCGGGCCCGGACCTGGCGGCGCCGCAGCACGGCCGTGGCCGCGACGCCGGCGAAGACCACCGCCGTCCACAGAGGACCGGCCCACAGCGCGAACGTCACCACGCCGTAGGGGAGCAGTGTCACGGCCAGGATTTCCCACCGCCAGTGGTAGATCCGCAGCGGGAAGGTCGGTGGCGGGGTGGTCATTTCCGTGCTCCTTTCGGTCGGACGGCGGCGGAGGAGGCCGCCGATGAGGCGTCCGGCACCGGCGGCCGCCACGAGGGCGGCGACGATGACCGGCCCGGACGTCATGTCGGGATCCGGGTCTTCGGGGCGGGCTCGGGCTTGACGTCGCGGTCGCGGCCGAGCTGCCAGGTCCAGCGCCAGCCGGCCCAGATCGCGATGGCGGAGCCGAGCAGGACGAGGACGAAAGCCTGACCGACCAGCCCGTCGAGCGGGGCGAGCCGCAACAGCACCAGCAGCGCCCACAGCTGCGACGCGGTGAAGGGGATGACGAGACCGGCCGCGTAGACGCCCCGGCGCCAGCGGCTCCGGCGTGGTGGGGTGGTGTAGGGGTCCATGAAAAGCCCTCCTCCTCTGCCCGTGGATCCAGGAAACCTCCGGCGCGCCGAATCCTCTGTGTCAGCTGACACACAGCGCGGGATTCAGCTCGCCAGTCGTCGAAGTTCGGCCAGGCGGTGGATCGTCACCTGTCTTCGGCCGGTGCTGATCACCCCTCGGCGCCGCAGTTCGCGCGTCGCGCGCGCCCAGGACTCCCGTGAGATCGCCGCGGTCATCGCCAGTTCGGCCTGCGTGGCCGGGACCGCGATCCGGATGTCGTCGCCGCGCGGCACGCCGTGCTGGACGGCCAGTTGCATCAGCTGCGCGGCCACTCGCCGCGCCGCGGCCCCGCCGCCGACGTCCAGCCACTGCCTGCCGACGGACCGCAGGCGGGCCGAGAGCACGAGCAGCAGGGCCCAGGAGATCCGCGACCGCGTCCGGCACAGCGCGGCGAACCGGTCACCGGGAATCTCCAGGACGTCGAGGTCGTCCAGCGCCTCGACGGTCGCCGAGCGCGGCAGGTCGTCGATCGCGGCGAGCTCTCCGATGACGTCTCCGGCGCCCCGCACCCCGACGACGACCTCGCGCCCGTCCGGCGTGCTGTGGACGATCCGCACGTGCCCGGCCAGCAGCACCAGCACGACGGTGGAGAGGTCGCCTTCCCGGCACACGGCCTGCCCGCGCCGGTAGGCGCGCCGCGTGGCGGACTCCGCCACCTTGCGGCGATCGGCCGGGGCCAGCTCGGCCCAGAAGCCCGTCGGTTCCACTGTCCCCACCTCTTTTCCTGCTACGCGGGCATGTCCTCCTGGCGCCGGGCGGCTTCCGGGGTGTGGATCCACCCGCGGAGCCGCTGGGTGCCGACTTTGATCGGCACCGTCTGGAAGTACGCGGTGTCGTCGATCCCGGGGTAGCCGTGCCGGACGACCGAGCGGTGCATCTCCGGTGAGATGACGAGCACGAGCGGCGCGGCGGTGATACTCAGGTGCCGCTTGAGCTCCCGCGCGTCGACGAAGCGGCAGACGATGTCGACGTCCTCGCCGTACGGGCCGCGGTTGTCGTAGTGCACCTCGCCGGCGTGCACCGCGACCCGCAGCCGGAAGGCGAGCTCGGGATGACTCTCGGCGTGCTTTTCCAGCAGCTCCGCCAGGGTCGGCACGACGGTGGTGAGCAGCACCGGCTTCGGCGCCTGGTCGACCGGCCGGACCAGGCACAGCGCGCCGTCACCCCGGTCGACGAAGCCGTCGCGGTGCTTCTTGGTGATCCCGCCGGCCAGGAAGGCCTCGTCCAGCAGCTCGAACAGGACGGTGCGGAGCCGGGCCCTGGCCGGGTTGGTCCGCGTCGTCGAGCCTTCGATGTCGACCGCCACCATGGCCCGGTGGAGGGGGACGTGTTGCGCTGGAGTACTCATGGCCTGCTCCTGCCTTCAGGTCGAAACTGAAGTTCAGTCAAGGAGACTGTAAGGCGTGAAGTACCCCGGATCAACTGAGATGAATCGGTGTTATCTGTTCGGTGCAGGGGTGTTTTGGCAAGCGTAACGTTTCAGCCCCTGCTTCGTAGGGGGGTCGACCGGATCGCTAGTGACGGGGAGTAGTATCGGTGCCCTCGTCGGGAGCACTGAAATTTCCTGAAGGGTGGCCCGAGTCGTGTCCCCAGTCCAGCAACCGCGGCCTGCGCTCGCCCGCCGCCTGCGCGCGCTGCGCGAGACGCTGTGGCCCGATGCCGGCGTCACCCAGGGCCAGCTCGCCCAGGCGTTCGGCGGGAACAAGCCGCTCAGCATCTCGCTGATCTCGTCGTGGGAGAACGCCGACAAGCCGGTCGCGCCGCCGACCAAGCGGCTGGAGGCCTACGCGACGCTGTTCGCGACCCGGCGGTCCCTCGACGGCGGGACTCTCCGCGTCCTCCCTGTCCACGAACTGACGGACGGGGAGCGGACGCGGCGCAAGGAGCTCCTGGAAGAGCTGCTGGGGCTGCGTGAAGGCCGGAATCTCGGCGCGCCGGGGTCGGCGAGGGACATCTGGACGTTCGACGAGGACCAGAACATCACGATCGTCTGTGCCCGGCTGCCGGAGAAGTACCGGAAGCACCTGTCCTATGCGGATTCGGAGAGCGCCGACTTCGTCTCGCTGTACACCTACGCCGACCCGGACGCGCTGATCGAGCTGTTCGGCCACATCCGCTCGCGCAACCCGGACAACAACGTCAAGTTCTGCACCAGCGAGGAGCTGACGGCGGACGACTACACGAGTCACCTCGTGCTGCTCGGCGGCGTCGACTGGAACTCGGTGACCCGGGACGTGATCGAGCGGGTCGACCTCCCGGTGGAGCAGGTCGGCCGGGCGGACGACGCCGAACACGGCGGGTTCCGGGTGCAGCAGGACGGGCGTCCGAAGCTGTTCGAACCCAAGCTCGACCGGCGGGAACACCTGCTGGAAGACGTCGCCCACTTCTACCGCGGCGAAAGTCCGTTCAACCGAAAGCGCACCGTGACCGTGTGCAATGGCATGTACGGTCGTGGCACCCTCGGAGCGGTTCGCGCGCTGACGGACGCGCGTTTCCGCGACCGTAACACCGCGTACGTGCACGAGCGCTTCGGCGATGTGGAATCCTTCAGCATCATCAGCCGCGTGCCTGTCGTCGGGGGACAGGGGCTGACTCCCGACTGGACCCTCGAGGAGAACCGGTTGCACGAGTGGCCCGAGGCTGCCGAGTGAACGCCCGGCAGCACGAGTCGCACCAGGATCTCCTGGCGCATTTCGATACCGAAGACGTCTCCCTCGCGGCGATGGACGCCATCATCGTGCCCACCGCGCGCCCGGCCCCCTACCTGCGGCAGGCCATCGCCGCGGCCAAGGCGCGCGACGTCTTCCTGCTCTTCCTGTGCAGCAAGCTGTCGACGACCTCGGGCGCGATCCTGGAGGCGAAGAACGCCGGAGTCCGCGCGCTCGCCATCGACACCGATCTGCTGAACCCCGGGCTCGTGCCGACGTTCGCCACGGACGAGATCCTGCGCTTCACCCGGTTCCGGCGGCAGACCGACACCAGCTTCAAGCGCAACCTGGGGCTGCTCATCGCGGTGCTCGCCGGCTGGAAGCGGATCCTCTTCCTCGACGACGACATCGTGCTGCCGAACCCCGCGGACCTCGGCGTCGCGGCCGGCCTGCTCGGCGAATACGCCGTGGTCGGCTTGGCCAACACCGGCATGCCGGACAACTCCGTCGTGTGTCACGCGATCCGGGACGCCGGGCAGAAGCAGGACACCTTCATCGGCGGCGGCGCACTCGCGGTGGGTGAAGCGGCCTTCAGCTCGTTCTTCCCCAACATCTACAACGAAGACTGGTTCTTCCTGCTTGACGGCATGAAACTGCGGCCGTCCGCGACCACGGGGGAAGCGCGGCAGAAGGACTACGATCCCTACCGGGACCCCCGCCGCGCCCGCGGCGAGGAACTGGGCGACACCCTCGCCGAAGGCGTGTTCGGCCTGTTCGACAGCCACCTCGGCCTGGCGCAGGCCACCAAGGCGTACTGGCGGGATTTCCTCGCCGACCGCCGCCGGATCATCCGCAACACCATCAAGCTGGTGGAGGCGTCGCCGATCGAGGCGGCTCAGCGGACGCGGATGGTCGACTCGCTCAAGGCCGCGATCGGCCGGAGCGAACTGATCACGCCGGACCTGTGCGTGCGGTACCTGCGGGCCTGGCAGCAGGACTGCGTGCGCTGGCGGCAGCGGATCGCCGACCTCCGGCGTGACCACCGCGGCGCTTCGGGTGTCGAGCACGCCGTCGCGGCACTGGGCATCCCGCTACTGGCTCAGACGGGGATCGACGTGCCGGTCAGCACGGGTGCGGAGCAGCAACCGGAGCTGCCTCGGCCCGCGGCTCGGGTGTGATCGGCGTCAGGTCCCTGACCAGCACGTAACACACTTCCTCCTCGACCAGGACCGTGCCGTCCGGCGAAGTCGTCCGCGCCAGGCAGATGACCTCGCCGTGGCCCCAGTCGCGATAGCCGAGATGCTTGTACAGGCGGGCGGCGTCGTGGTTGTCCGTCCGCACCGCGAGCGCGACCCGGTAGGAGCCCTTCTCGAAGAGGCGACGCTCGGCCTCTCGGACCAGCGCCGTGCCGACGCCGTTCCGCCGCAGGTCGCGATGGACTTCCAGGTGCGTGATCAGGGGGATGCCCGGGAGGTGCTCGCGGATGACCTCCTCCTCGGCGTCCTCGAGCCACAGGTAGACGGCTCCGGCGGGCCGGGGACCCAGCCAGCCCAGGAACAGCACGCCGTTCTCATTCCGCTGTCGTTCGAAGCGATCGACGAAGAATGCGTGGTCACCGAGGAGTTCGGCGAACGATTCCAGGTCTGCCGAGTCGGCCGGCCGTACGTGAGGCTCGGTCATCAGCAGGAACTCCTGTTCGCCTGGGCACCACCAGTGTGCCGGAGTGAGCCGGTTCTTGACCAGGTTGCCCGGGCCCGGACCGGCGTCACACCCTGCTTTCGTCGTGTCTCACACGGTCGCAGTCAGGTCGTACACCGTTACGCCGTCCACTGTGGATGCCTGGTAGTGGCCGGCCACCCACTCGGCGATCTGCTGGGCCGCGTCCGAGCCGCTGTTGCCCGGCATCGACATGCCCTCGCCCAGGAAGTAGTGGATCTGCCCGTTCGCCACGTACTGCTGGAACTGCGCCAGCGTCGGGTACGGGTCCGTCCCGTTGAAGCCGCCCACGGCCATCACCGGCGCCCCCGAAGCCAGCTGGTAGCCCGCCGCCGCGTTCGAGAGGACCGTTGCCGCCGTCCAGGTGTAGTGGGAGGCGTCCTTCTGCAGCAACGCCGTGAGCGACGCGCCGGGCAGCATTGTCGACAGCAGCGAACCCGGGCCGCCGCCGCGACCGCCGAAGCCGCCAGTGCCACCGAAGCGGCCGCCGAAGCCGGAGGACGGGCCCGCCGACGGGATTGCTCCGCTGTGGGTCGTCGCTGCCGTTACCAGCGTGTACGCGCTCGTTCCGGCCAGCACCACTACCAGCGAAAACACGGCCACCACCGAAGCCGCCCAGCGCGTCAGGTGCGTTGCGAAGAACAGTGCCACTGCCGCCAGCAGACCGCCCACCAGGACCGTCGGGGCCAGCCATGGCTGCCACGACGAGTCCGCGAGCAGCAGATACGTCGTCAGCGCCGTCAACGCCACGCCGCCGCTGAGGAAGCCGGATGCCGCGGGGTTCGCGCGCAGGCGCCACAGCTGGACCGCCGCCGTGCCCACCAGCGCCGCCACCGCCGGGGCCAGCGCCACCGTGTAGTACGGGTGGATGATTCCGCTCATGTAGCTGAACACCAGCGCCGTCACCAACAGCCAGCCGCCCCACAGGAGGAGAGCCGCTCGGGACGCGTCGGTGCGCGGGGCGCGGCGGGTGAACCACAGCCCCGCGCCCAGCGCCAGCACTGCCGCCGGCAGGAGCCAGGCGATGCCGCCCGCCATCTCGCTGCCGAACAACCTCGTCAGGCCCGTCGCACCCCAGCCGCGGCCGCCACCGCCGCCCACGCTGCCGACCTCGTCGCCGGTGATGCGGCCGAAGCCGTTGTAACCGAAGATCAGTTCCCACAGCGAGTTCGCCTGCGAGCCGCCGATGTAGGGGCGGGACGCCGCCGGCCAGAGGGCCACCACCACCAGGTACCAGCCCGCCGCCACCAGCACCGAGGCCAGCGCGCCGAGCAGGTGCAGCAGCCGCTTGCCGAGCGGCACCGGCGCGGCGACGAGGTAGGCGAGCGCGAACGCCGGCAGCACCAGGAACGCCTGCAGCATCTTCGCCAGGAAGCCGAAGCCGACCGCGACGCCGGCCAGCGCGAGCCAGCGCGGGCTCGCCTTCTCGCACGCGCGCACCACGCAGTACGCGGCCGCCACCAGCAGCAGCACGAGCAGGGCGTCCGGGTTGTTGAACCGGAACATCAGCGCCGCGGCGGGCGTCAGGGCCAGCACCAGCCCGGCGACGAGCCCGGCCGCCGGGCCGGACGTGCGGCGGACGGTCGCGTACAGCAACCACACCGAGCCCACGCCCATCAGCGCCTGCGGCACCAGGATGCTCCACGCGTTGACGCCGAACAGACGCGCCGACAGGCCCATCACCCACAGCGCCGCCGGGGTCTTGTCGACGGTGATCGCGTTGGCCGCGTCGCTGGAGCCGAAGAACAGCGCCTTCCAGCTCTGCGAACCCGCCTGCGCGGCTGCCGAGTAGAAGGCGTTGGCCCAGCCGGACGCGCCGAGGCCCCACAGGTAGAGCACGGCCGTCCCGAGCAGGAGGACGGCCAGCGCGGGGCGGTGCCACGGCGGGCGAGCCGGTGGCGAAGGGGGCAAAACGGTTTCGCGGGACGCGAGAGCGGCCGTTCGGGGGCTCCGGGTGGCGGAGCCCCCGGCCCGGGGCGAAGCCCCGGATGTCACAGCGGTCATGGGATCAGCTTCCGGTGCCCAGCTGGGGCCGGGTTGTGCCGACGCTGTGCACGCGCTGTGCGGGCACGGCCACGGGGAGGCGCACCGCGAACTCCGTCCGCCCGGGCCTGCTGTGCGCTTCGATCGTGCCGTGGTGGGCCACGACGACCGCGGACGCGATCGCCATCCCCAGCCCGGTGCTGCCGGCCTGGCGGGAGCGCGAGGAGTCGCCGCGGGCGAAGCGCTCGAAGACGTCCGGCAGGAGGTCCGGCGCGATACCGGGGCCGTCGTCGGTCACCGTGAGCACCGCGCTGCCGTCGGCCGAGCGGGCCAGCGCCGTCACCACCGTGGTGCCCGGTGGCGTGTGCGTGCGGGCGTTGGCCAGCAGGTTCGCCAGCACCTGGTGCAGGCGCTGGACGTCGCCGTGCACGAGCACCGGGTCCGGCGGCAGCTCCAGCAGCCAGCGGTGCTCCCGCCCGGCGACCCGGGCGTCGCCGACGGCGTCGGCGACCAGCCGGGTGAGGTCGACCTCGCGCTCGTCCAGCGGGCGGCCGGCGTCGAGGCGGGCGAGCAGCAGCAGGTCCTCGACCAGCGTCGTCATCCGGACGGCCTCGGACTGGATCCGGCCCATCGAGTGCGCGACGTCCGGCGGCACCAGCGCGCTGCCGCGGGCGGCCAGCTCGGCGTACCCGCGGATCGCCGCCAGCGGCGTGCGGAGCTCGTGGCTGGCGTCCGCGACGAACTGCCGGACCCGGATCTCACTGTCGTGCCGTGCTTCGAGGGCCTGGGCGACGTGGCCGAGCATCAGGTTCAGCGCCGAGCCGACCTGGCCGACCTCGGTGCGCGGGTCGGTGTCGCCCTCCGGGACGCGGATGGACAGCGCCACCTGGCCGCGGTCGAGCGGCAGCTCGGTGACGCGCCCGGCGGTGGCCGCGACGCGGTCGAGCGGGCGCAGCGTGCGGCGGACCGCGAACGCGCCGAGGAAGGCCGCGCCGAGCACGCCCGCGGCGGCCACGCCGAACAGGATCAGCCCGACGGTGAGCAGCGTGTCGTTGACCGGCTTCATCGGCAGGCCGGTCACCACGACGTCGGACGTCCCGGCGACCGGCAGCGCCATCAGGCGGTACTCGCCGAGGTCGTCGAACGACAGGGTGTGCGGTTCGCCGTCGGTCGGCACCGACAGCATCAGGGCCTGCTGGTCCGCGGTCAGGTGCAGCCGTCCGCCGTGCTCGGAGATGCTGTCGTCGTGGACGAGCCGGCCGCCCGAGAAGGTGCCGCTCACCGTGCCGACGTTCTGCCCGAGCGGGTGCTGGCCCTGGTTCTGCGGCGGTGGGCCGCCGTCCCGCGGCCGGGCGTTGCTCGCGAAGACCAGTGAACGGTTCGCCGCGGCCGAGAGCTGCTGGTCGATCTGGCGGGTGAGGAACAGGCCGAGCGCGAACTCGCTGACCACGCCGACGATCAGGCACACGACGGTGAGCAGCACGACCATCGAGCCGGTCAGTTTCGCGCGCAGCGAAAGCCGTCCCCGGCGGGGAGCGGGCGGGACGGTTCGCGCGGCCATGGAACCAGCGTCCGTCCGCGCCGTGTGTGCGGGTTGTGCGCTGCCTGTGAAGCGGCTGTGCGGTGACCGGCCCCGTGCCCGGATGTCCGGTTTCCCGCCGTTCGCCGGTCACAGGAACGGCTGACGGCAGGCACAGTCGGTGCACAGCGAACGGCTCCACCGTGGACCGCACCGAAGGATCACGTTGAGGAGCAACACATGACGACACCGCAGGCACCGTCCACTCCGGACCAGACGTGGGGCGCGACGCCCGCGCCGGCCGCGAAGCCGGCCTGGTCACCGGGCAGGAAGATCGCGGCGGGCGCCGTCGCGGCGGTGATCGTGGCGGGCGGGGGAGCGGCGGTCTGGGCCGCTTCGTCGTCGGCGGCCACCGACACGCAGGCCGGCCCGGGCGGCATGCCGGGCGGCCCGGGCGGCGGCCTGGGTTCGGCGCTGCACGGCGAGTACGTGGCATCCGACGGCAACGGCGGCTACGTCACGAAGATCATGCAGACGGGCGAGGTGACGGAGCTGAGCGCGACGTCCCTGACCGCGAAGAGCGACGACGGCTTCTCGAAGACGTACACGATCACGTCGGCGCAGGCGACGGGCCTGGCGACGGGCGACACGGTCACGGTGGTGGCCACGGAGTCGGGCGGAACGGCGACGGCGACGTCGGTGACGGACGGTGAGGCGGGCCCGGGCGGCGGCCAGGGAACACCACCCTCGGGCGCCCCGGCCCGGACCGGCTGACCCGGCTCTCAAGCGCCCCAATGTGGCCTTCGGTGCGTTCAACGCACCGAAGGCCACATTGGGTGCGTTGAACGCAACCAAGGCCACATTGGGGCGCTCGGGACCGGGGTCAGCGGCGGTCGTAGTCGACCGCCACCTCCGGGGTCGTCGCGCGGCTCCGGCACGTCAGGATCCGGCTCGCCGCCACGTCGTCCTCCGTCAGGGCGTAGCGGACGTCCATGTCCACCTGGCCGTGCAGCAGCGTCGCCCGGCACGTTCCGCACGCGCCGCCCGTGCACGAGTACGGCACCTCGTACCCGGCTCGCAGTGCCGCGTCCAGCACCGTCTCGCCGGCTTCGGCCGTGACGCACGTCGTCGTGCCGCCGAGCGTCACCGCCACCCGTGACGGCGTGCCCGCCGGGTCGCGCGGCGGGGCCGCGCCGCGGAACAGTTCGAAGTGGACGTTCTCCTCCGGGACGTCCGCGTCGGCCAGGGTGCGGCGGGCCAGCTCCGTCAGGCCGCGCGGTCCGCACAGGAACCACTCGTCGACCTTCGCCGGGTGGAGCCGGTTCTGCAGGAGCGCACGCAGCCGCGTCCCGTCGAGCCGGCCGCGCTGGTAGCGCTCGTGGGAAATGGCCAGCGCCTCGCCGACCGTGTCGAAGTGCCGGGGCCGGTGCGCGTGCAGGTCCGGGTCGCGCTCGTCGGTGCGGTAGTGGACGATGTGCAGCCGGCCGCCGAACCGCTGGGCGAGCCCGCTCAGCTCCGCCGCGAACAACGTCGTCGCACCCGAGGTGTTGACGTACAGCAGCGTCGCCCGGCTGTGCGGCTCCGCGGTCAGCGCGCTGACCAGGATCGACAGCACCGGCGTGATGCCGCTGCCGGCGGCCAGCGCGACGTAGTGCGCGGTCCGCGCCGGATCGGGGGCGAGCGTGAACGCGCCGGAGGGCGGCAGGACGTCGAGGAAGTCGCCCGCGGCCAGTGCCGTGGTCGCGAAGCCGGAGAACGCCCCGCCCGGACGGCGCTTGACCGCGATCCGCAGCTCGCCGGCGCCGGCCGGCGCGCAGATCGAGTACGTCCGCCGGACGGGACGGCCGTCGACCACCGCGCGGACCGCCACGTGCTGGCCGGGCGTGAACCGGAACTCCGCCGCGAGCCGCGGCGGGACGGCGAAGGTGATCGCGACGGCGTCCGCGGTCAGCGGCCGGACCTCCCGCACCCGCAGCCGGTGGAACCGGCTCGGTCCGAGTGGCGGCGGTTCGGGGCACGGCTCGGCGTCGCCGAGGTCGTCGGCCAGCCGCCGCCACGCGCGGTACTCCGCCGGCGTCAGCTCCCGGCCCCAGGCCGTGATGATCGGGACGTCGCGGGCCAGGTACGCGTCCCGGTTGTCCTTCCACGCCCGCAGGTAGCGGTAGAACGGCACGGCGGGGTGGAGGTGGTGCACCAGGTGGTAGTTCTGGAACAGCATCATCGGCGTCATCAGCCACTCCAGCCCCACCCGCACCCGCGTGGTGCCGAACTTGTCGCGCGGCTTCGCGGCGGGCAGCCCGTGGTGCGGCAGCCAGTCGAACCACCACGCCAGCACGGCCAGCCCGATCCGCTGCGGCAGCACGTACGCCAGCAGCAGTTCCCGGCCGTGCCCGCCGGCGACCAGCGTCGCGGCCGCGGCGAACGCCAGCGACAGCAGCACGATCGACTCCGCCCGTTCCGCCGCCGGGCGGTGCCGCGCGCGGGCCGTGTAGAAGCGCGCGTACCAGAAGTCGATGGTGAGCCAGCGGAACGGCAGCGACCACCAGGCTCCCTGCGATGTCCACGCGTCGGGATCGGTGTGCGAGTCCGCGTTCGTGTTGCGGTGGTGTTCACTGTGGACGAACCGGAACAGCGGGAACGACGCGTACGCCGCGACGAACGGCATCGCCAGCCTGCCGAGCACCTCGTTGACCCATGTCAGCTTTCCTGCGGCGTGGTGGGCTGATTCGTGCACCACGGTGAACATCGTGAAGGTGACGATCGCGTGCAGTGGCACGGTGTACACCGGCGGCGCGATGCCCGTCAGCAGCAGCCAGGTCGCCGTGCCCCACACGGCCGCGCCGCCCGCGAACAACAGCAGCGTCGGCACGGAAATCCGGGGCAGCGGGATGCGCGGCGAGGGCACCGAGCGCGCGGCCGGCAGCGGGATTTCGGACGGCGGTGATCCGGACGCCCGGGAGCCGCGCGGCGGGGTATCGACGACGGGCATCGAGCGGTCTCCTCGGTCGAGAAGCTCCTGGCGAGGCGGGAGTCACCGTAGACAACCCACTGGCGTTTGTAAACGTTGTGCCACGCTTCGAAAAAAGGTCTGGGCCAGCCGAACGCAAACGGTGGGTAAGCTGCCCTTGTGAAGGCTGTCACCCACCCTGCCCCGGCACGCACCCGGGAACGGCTGCTGGACGCGGCCGCCGCCGTGATCGCCGGGGACGGCTGGGCCGCGGTGACGATGGGCAAGCTGGCCGCGCACGTCGGCGTCAGCAGGCAGACCGTCTACAACGAACTCGGCTCCAAGGCCGAGCTGGCCGAAGCGCTGGTGCTGCGCGAAACCGAGCGCTTCGCCGAGCGCGTGACCGAGGTCGTCGCCGCGCACCCGGGCCGCCCGGTCGACGGCGTCACCGCCGCCTTCCGGCAGACCCTCGAAGCCGCCAGGGCCAACCCGCTGATCCTCATCGCGCTCGGGTGCCCGAAGGGTGGCAGCGACGACTTCCTCCCGCTGCTGACCACCCGGCCCGAGGGCGTGCTCGAGCGCTCGGTCGACACCGTGGCGGCTCTGTTCGCGCGGTGCTACCCGGAGGTCGGCCTGACCCGCTCCGAGTGGACGGTCGCGGTCGAGGCGTTCGTCCGGCTGCTGCTCTCCCACCTCGTGCAGCCGACCGGGTCGGTGGCGCACGCGAGCGGCCAGATGCGCTGGGTGATCGGCCGGATGCTGGGCGCCTGACCTCGCAGGTGGCCCCCGGCCCGGTGGCGGAGGCCACTGGCCTAGACTCGGACGTCCCGGTCTGCAGGCGACCGGGGACATTTCCGCATGATTGTCCACCACAATCGTTACCGCTCGAGGAGAAGACCTTGAAGAGCACCGTCGAGCAGCTGAGCCCGACGCGAGTCAAGATCAATGTCGAGGTGCCGTTCGACGAGCTCAAGCCGAACTTCGACCGCGCCTACCGCAAGATCGCCCAGCAGGTGCGCATCCCGGGCTTCCGGCCCGGCAAGGCGCCCGCTCGCGTCCTGGAAAGCCGGATCGGGCGCGGCCCGGTGCTCGACGAGGTCGTCAACGAGGCCATCCCGGCCAAGTACATCGAGGCCGTCCGCGCCAACGAGGTCCGCACGCTCGGCAACCCCGAGTTCGACGTGACCAAGCTCGAGGACCGCGACGTGCTCGAGTTCACCGCCGAGGTCGACGTGCGGCCGGAGATCGAGCTGCCCGACCTCGAGGGCTTCGCGGTCACCGTCGACGACGTCGAGCTGACCGACGCCGAGGTCGACGAGCAGCTCGACGAGCTGCGCGCCCGCTTCGGCACGCTGACCGGCGTCGAGCGCCCGGCCGAGAACGGCGACTTCGTCTCGATCGACCTGTCCGCCGCCGTCGACGGCCAGGCCGTCGAGGAGGCGAGCACCAGCGGGCTGTCCTACGAGATCGGCTCCGGCCAGCTCGTCGACGGCATCGACGAGGCCATCATCGGCGCCACCGCAGGCGAGACCAAGACGTTCACCACCCAGCTCGTCGCCGGGGAGCACGCCGGCAAGGACGCCGAGGTGACCGTGACCGTCCAGTCGGTCAAGACCCGCGAGCTGCCCGAGGCCGACGACGAGTTCGCCCAGATGGCGAGCGAGTTCGACACGATCGACGAGCTCAAGAACGACCTGCGCGAGCGGCTCGGCCGCGTCAAGAAGATGCAGCAGGGCGTCCAGGCCCGCGACAAGGTGCTCGACGAGCTCCTGGAGCGCACCGAGGTGCCGATCCCGGAGAAGGTGCTCGACGCCGAGATCGAGAACCGCAAGCACGACGCGATCCACCCGTTCGACCACGACGAGGCCCAGTTCGCGCAGGCCCTCGAGGCCGAAGGCCGCACGCTCGAAGAGTTCGACGCGGAGACCCGCACCGAGTCGGAGAAGGCCGTCCGCACGCAGCTGCTGCTGGACACCATCGCCGACAAGGAAGAGGTCTCGGTCAACGACGGCGAGCTCACCGAGCGGATCATCTACCAGGCCCAGCGCTTCGGGATCAGCCCGGACGAGTACGTCCAGCGCGCCCAGCAGTCCGGCCAGCTGACCGCGATCTACGCCGACGTGCGCCGCGGCAAGGCCCTCGCCTCGGTGGTCCGGAAGGCGACCGTGACCGACGGCTCCGGCGCCGAGGTCGACCTCTCGGAGCTGTTCGGCACCGACGAGCCGGCAACCGAGGAGACGCAGGTCACCGACGAAACGGCGAAGACTCCGGCGGAGTGAAGCTGTGAGCGAACTTGGGCGGTGTCAGGCATTCTGCACCGCCCAAGTTCGTTAGGGTCGGATACAAGATCTCAAGCATCTGAAACGACAGCGGTGGCCGTCAGCACCGGGCCACCGCCGGCGAAAAGGCAGGCAGACGTGACGCAGCACACGCCCGAGGCGCGGACCGGCACCGCAGGGCTCACCCTCACCGACTCGGTGTTCGAGCGGTTGCTCCAGGAGCGCATCGTCGTCCTCGGTTCCGAGGTCAACGACGAGATCGCCAACCGGATCACCGCGCAGCTGTTGCTGCTCGACGCCGACGACGCCGAGTCCGACATCCGCTTCTACATCAACTCGCCGGGTGGCTCGGTCACCGCCGGGTTCGCCATCTACGACACCATGCAGCTGATCCGCCCGGACGTCGCGACCTACGCGATGGGCATGGCGGCCTCGATGGGGCAGTTCCTCCTCTCCTCGGGCACGCCCGGCAAGCGCTACGCGCTGCCGCACGCGCGCATCCTGATGCACCAGCCGTCGGCCGGTGTCGGCGGCACGGCGTCGGACATCGCGATCCAGGCGGACCTGTTCAACAAGTGGAAGCAGGAGCTGGCCCGGATCACCGCGGACCAGACCGGCCAGACGGTCGAGCAGATCATCAAGGACGGCGACCGCGACCGCTGGTTCACCGCTCAGGAGGCGAAGGACTACGGGTTCGTCGACCACGTCCTCACCGCCGACATCGCCCGTCCGGGCTCGAACTGAGCGCGAAGCACACAGGAGACTCGACCATGAGCAACTTCAGGCTCCCGGGTGACTTCCGGGCTCCGAACACCCCCCAGTCGCGGTACATCCTCCCGTCGTACGTCGAGCGCACCAGCTACGGCGTCAAGGAGTCGAACCCGTACAACAAGCTGTACGAAGAGCGCGTCATCTTCCTCGGCGTGCAGGTGGACGACGCCTCGGCCAACGACGTGATGGCCCAGCTGCTGCACCTCGAGCACGAGGACCCGGACCGCGACATCCTGGTCTACATCAACTCGCCGGGTGGCTCGTTCACCTCGCTGATGGCGATCTACGACACCATGCAGTTCGTCCGCCCGGACATCCAGACGTACTGCCTCGGCCAGGCCGCCTCGGCCGCCGCGGTGCTGCTGTCGGCCGGCACGCCGGGCAAGCGCTACGCGCTGCCGAACTCGCGCGTGCTGATCCACCAGCCGGCCACCGAGGGCACCTACGGCCAGGTCTCCGACCTGGAGATCCAGGCGAACGAGATCCAGCGGGTGCGGCGCCAGATGGAGGTCATCCTGGCCAAGCACACGGGCAAGGACCCGGACCAGATCCGGACCGACATCGAGCGCGACAAGATCCTCACGGCCGAAGAGGCCAAGGCGTACGGCATCATCGACGAGGTCCTGCCGTACCGTAAGGCGTCGGCTCTGTAGATCCGCCAGGCCGGTGTGTGTCGAGAAGACGACACACACCGGCATCCTGGTTTAGGGTCGTCCTCTGACGTGCTCCCGGAGCTCGTGGGTGTTCCCGCTCGCGGCATCGGACGGGTACCGTCAGTGGCAATGCGTGAGGCTCCGCCCGGTCGACCGTGGCCGGCGGGTCGCACCGTCGCAACACACGTCAGGCGCGGAAACCCGCGCCGGAGGGGACGAGGTCAACGGCCATGGCACGGATCGGTGACGGCGGAGACCTGCTGAAGTGTTCTTTCTGCGGGAAGAGCCAGAAGCAGGTGAAGAAGCTCATTGCCGGCCCCGGGGTCTACATCTGCGATGAGTGCATCGACCTCTGCAACGAGATCATCGAGGAGGAGCTGGCCGAGGCCGGCGACGTCAAGCTCGACGAGCTGCCCAAGCCCGCCGACATCCACGAGTTCCTCGAGCAGTACATCATCGGCCAGGAAGACGCCAAGCGGACGCTCGCGGTAGCGGTCTACAACCACTACAAGCGGATCCAGGCGGACGACAAGGCCGGGCCGAAGGACTCCAAGGAGGAGTCGGTCGAGCTCGCCAAGTCGAACATCCTGATGCTCGGCCCCACCGGGTGCGGCAAGACCTACCTCGCGCAGACGCTCGCGAAGCTGCTGAACGTGCCGTTCGCCATCGCGGACGCCACAGCGCTGACCGAAGCGGGTTACGTCGGCGAGGACGTCGAGAACATCCTGCTCAAGCTCATCCAGGCGGCGGACTACGACGTCAAGCGGGCCGAGACCGGGATCATCTACATCGACGAGGTCGACAAGATCGCCCGCAAGAGCGAGAACCCGTCGATCACCCGGGACGTCTCCGGCGAGGGCGTCCAGCAGGCGCTGCTGAAGATCCTCGAGGGCACCACCGCCTCGGTCCCGCCGCAGGGCGGCCGCAAGCACCCGCACCAGGAGTTCATCCAGATCGACACGACGAACGTGCTGTTCATCGTGGCCGGCGCGTTCGCCGGGCTGGAGAAGATCATCAACGAGCGGGTCGGCAAGCGCGGCCTCGGCTTCGGCGCGGAGATCCGCACCAAGTCCGAGATCGAGGAGAGCGACGTCTTCTCCGACACCATGCCGGAGGACCTGATCAAGTTCGGGCTGATCCCGGAGTTCATCGGCCGCCTCCCGGTCGTGGCGACGGTGAACCACCTGGACAAGGACTCGCTGGTCAACATCCTCACCCAGCCGCGCAACGCCCTGGTGAAGCAGTACAAGAAGCTCTTCGAGATGGACAACGTCGAGCTCGAGTTCACCAAGACCGCGCTCGAGGCCATCGCCGACCAGGCGGTCCTGCGGGGCACGGGTGCCCGTGGGCTGCGCGCCATCATGGAAGAGGTGCTGCAGCCGGTCATGTACGACATCCCGAGCCGCGACGACGTGGCGAAGGTCGTCATCACCGAGCAGACCGTCCGGGAGAACGTGAACCCGACGATCGTCGCCCGGCAGCCGACGCGGCGCGCGCGCAGCGAGCGCGGCGAGAAGTCGGCCTGAGGCCGGGCGTCTCCGGGCCGCCCGGCCCGGAGACCCGACAGGAAAGCTGAATGACTGCTGACTCTATCCCGGGTTCCGGGGCCGCTCAGGGCGGCGTGCAAGCGCCGGCGCCGCCGGCCCCGGAACCCGCCGGGACCACCCCGGCCGGGCCGGTCCTGGGGTTCCGTGAGCTGAGCGAACGCGTGATCGCGTCCGTCGCCGACCGGTACCCGTGGCTGAACCGGGTGCTGATGGGCATGCTGGCCGTGTTCACCGGCACGTGCGTCGTCGCCGTCGTGTCCCGGCTGTCTCCGTTGCCGCTGATTCCCGTGCCGTTTTTCGTCGTCGCGGCGTACGGGCTGTGGCAGGCCCGTGGCGTGACCGATCGGCGCCGGCTGTTCAACTGGGTGCTGCTGTTCGGCCTCGCGACCATGGTCGGGTTCTGGCTGATCGCGGTCGTCGGCCGCTGGGTGGAGTGAACTTCCGGCGTCCGGAGGGTTTGCGGGCGTCGGTGCCTGGGTAAGACAACCCCGTGGTAGATGCCCTCAGACCGTTCCGGCATCCGGCACTTTTCTATCGCGGCGACACCGAGTACCTGGACGGTGTCATTCCGTTCCTGCTCGAAGGACTCGACCGGGGCGAACCCGCGGCCGTCGCCGTGCCCGGCCGCAACCTGCTGCTGATCGAGAAGGCCCTGGAAGACCGGGCGACCGAAGTCCGGCTCATCGACATGCAGCGGGCGGGCCGCAATCCCGGCGCCATCCTGCCGTCGGTGCTGCACGCCTTCGCCGCCGAGCACGCCGGCCCGGTGCGCATCGTGGGCGAGCCGATCTGGGCCGGCCGCACGGACTCGGAGTACCCGGCGTGCGTGGAGCACGAGGCCCTCATCAACAACGCTTTCGCCGGGCGTGACCTGGCGGTGCTCTGCCCGTACGACGTCGGGGTGCTGCCGCCGCCGGTCCTGGCCGACGCCGAGCGGACCCACCCCGAGCTGTGGGGGCTGGCCGGGCCGTTCGTCAGCCCGCGCTTCGACCCCGACGGCGTCCGCGCGGACTTCACGCGGCCGCTCGATCCGCCGCCGGGCGCGGTCGAGCGCGGCTTCGACCTCGGACAGCTGGCGTCGCTGCGCGGCTTCGCGGAGATCTGGGCCGCCCGGCACGGCCTGCGCCGCCCCCGCCGTGACGAGTTCGCGCTGGCGATCGCGGAGCTGACGACGAACAGCGTGCTCTACGGCGGCGGCACCGGCGTGCTGCGGCTGTGGGCGGAGCCGTCCCAGGTGATCGGCGAGGTGAGCGACGCGGGCACGATCGCCAACCCCCTGGCCGGCCGCATCCCGCCCGCGGCGACGACCTTGGGCGGCCGCGGCCTGCTGCTGGTCAACCGCCTGGCCGACCTGGTCCGCACGTACTGGATCCCGGGCCGCACGACGACCCGCATCCACTTCGCCCGCTAGCGGGGCGGCTACGGGTCAGCCGGCGCGGGGGACGTGCTTGCCGAGGAAGCTGATCAGGCTCGGCACCACCGTGCGGTTGAACGGGTCGCCGTGCTTGCCGTGCGCCGTGTGGGCGACCGCCGGGCGGGCCGCCTCGATGTAGCGGCGGACGCCCGTGATGAACGAGTCTTCCGTGCCGCACCAGATGCCGTTGGCCACGCCCTTGGTCTCGTCGATGTGGCGCAGCGGGTCGAGGGCCGTCCAGTCCTGGATGCCGGTGAAGATGTGGCGCTTGGCCATCTCCGGCCACGACGTGATCAGCGCCGGCGCCAGCGTCGCGACGGCGGCCGGTGGCTGGCGCCGCTCGACCCGGCGGCGGGTGTACACCAGCGCGCCGAACCCGCCCATCGACACCCCCGTGCAGGCGAACGGCTGCCCGGTGGGCCCCGCGAAGCCGCGGGCCCGGAGCCACTGCGGGACCTCCTCCAGGAGCATCGCCATCGGGTCGTCGCCCGGATGCACCTCGTGCCAGTAGTTGTCGCCGCCGTCGACGGCCACGAAGCCGTACGCCGGGACCGCCTTGCGGGCGACGTCGCTGGCCAGCTGCTTGAGCGTGCCGGTGGGCGCCGCGCTGCGGGCGTTGCCGTGCAGGCCGTGCAGCATGAGCGACATCGGCAGCCCCTTCGGCGGGGTCTTCGACGGCAGGATGAACACCAGGTCGACCATCCGGCCGCGCGCCGCGGAGTAGACGCGCTCGACGCGGGTGCTGCCCAGCTGGGTCGTCGGGTTCGACGACGTCACGCCGAGCGTCCGCTGCAGCGCCTGGCTGAACGGCAGCTTGCCGGTGGCGGTGCCGACGGCCAGGCCGGTCACGGCCAGCCCGGACGCGCCCGCGATCAGCACCGACCGGCGGCCGATCCACCGCCGGGCGCCCTGGACCGCCTCGGCGACCGCTCCGGACGGCGCCGCGTCCCCGTTGTCCTCGTTCACCCTGTCTCCGTCCCCCTGGCCCCTCACTCAAGGACGCCGCGCACCCGCTCCGCGTTCCCTCGCGCCCTGTTCACCGGCTTATTCGTTATCACCCTGCCCGGCGTTTCCGATCCTCGCCCGCCAAGCCGCTTTCGCGGCCTCGGCCGAATGTCCGGCTTCGTCCACAGTGTCCCCGAGACCCACGGCCATCGTGATCCCGAGGGGGATCAAAATGTGGTCTATGCCCTGTTCACCGGGGCCGAAGTGGCCGGACGCCTCCAGTGTGACGAATCCGTGCAGCGCACTCCACAGCTGGGCGGCGGCCTGGTACTCGTCCGCGGGCCGGAACCGGCCGGCGGCGATGGCCCGCTCGGTCGCCCGGACGATGTGGGTGAACGCCGCCAGCCCCTCCTGGGCGGCTTCGCGGCCTTCCGCGGTGGTGAGGTCGGACAGCGTCGCCCGCTTGCCGCCGGGCGCGGACTGGCCGAACGTCACCGCGAACAGCTGCGGCTGCTCGGCGACCGCCTGCCGGTAGGTGCGGGCCAGGCTGAAGATGTCCGCCACCGGGTCGTCGGTCTCGCCGACCCCCGCCAGCCATTCGGACAACCTCAGGTAGCCGACCCGCGCGACCTCGTCGACCAGCGCGGCCATGCCGCCGAAGTGCGTGTAGACCGCCATCGTCGAGACGCCGACCTCCGCCGCCAGCTTGCGGGCCTGCAGGGCTTCGGGGCCGCTTTCGTCGAGCAGCCGGATGGCGGCCTCGACGAGCCGGGCCTTGACGTCCGTCGCGCGCGGTTTGGGGCTCATGCTTGCCAGTATCGCATAACGCTGTTATACCTGTATCCATAACCGAGTTATGGAGGGCTCCCATGGGCAACAGGTTCCTCGAAGGCAACTTCGCCCCGGTCAGCCGGGAGCACACGATCACCGAGCTCGCCGTCACGGGTGCGATCCCGGAGTTCCTCGACGGCCGGTACCTGCGCAACGGCCCCAATCCGCTGTCCGAAGTGGACCCGGCGGCCTACCACTGGTTCATGGGCGACGGCATGGTCCACGGCGTGCGCCTGCGCGACGGGAAGGCCGAGTGGTACCGCAACCGGTGGGTCCGCAACCCCGCCGTCGCGGCGGCGCTGAACGGCGAGGACGCGAGCCGGTTCTGCGGGCTGGACGCGCTCGGCGCCAACACCAACGTCATCGGGCACGCGGGCAAGACCCTCGCCCTGGTCGAGGCGGGCGCGCCGATCTACGAGCTGACCGACGAGCTCGACACCGTCGGCCGCTGCGACTTCGACGGCACCCTGCCCGGCGGCTACACCGCCCACCCCAAGCGCGACCCGGGCACCGGCGAGCTGCACGCCGTCTCGTACTTCTTCGGCATGGGCAACAAGGTCCAGTACTCGGTGATCGACGCGGCCGGCCGCGCCCGCCGCACGGTCGACGTCGAGGTCACCGGGTCGCCGATGATGCACGACTTCTCGCTGACCGAGAACCACGTCGTCTTCTACGACCTGCCGGTGACGTTCAACGCCGGGATGGCGGTCGCCGCGAGTGTGCCGGGCGCGCTGCGCACCCCGGCGAAGCTGGTGGTGTCGGCCATGGTCGGCAAGGTCCGCGTGCCCGACCCGGTGACCGCGATGATGGCCCGCAAGATCGGCGCGAACGGCGGCCTGCCGTACCGCTGGGACCCGAGGTACCCGGCGCGGATCGGCGTCATGCCGCGCGAAGGCGGCAACGCCGACGTCCGCTGGTTCGACGTCGAGCCGTGCTACGTCTTCCACCCGCTCAACGCCTACGACGACGGCGACAGCGTCGTGCTCGACGTCGTCCGCCACCCGCGGATGTTCGACCGCGAGCTGCACGGCCCGGACGAGGGCGGCCCGACCCTCGACCGCTGGACGGTCGACCTGGCCGCGGGCAAGGTGCTGGAGGAGCGCCTCGACGACCGTGGCCAGGAGTTCCCGCGCGTGGACGAGCGCCTGGTCGGCCGGCGCCACCGCTACGGCTACGCGATGTCGGCCGACGGCGGCGCCGAGCCGGGCGGCTCGCTGTTCAAGCACGACTTCCACACGGGCTCGCGCAACGAGCGCGCGTTCGGCGCCGGCCGCCAGCCGGGCGAGTTCGTGTTCGTCCCCCGCCACGACGACGCGGCGGAGGACGACGGCGTCCTGCTGGGCTTCGTGTTCGACCCGGCCACCCAGCGCAGCGACCTGACGATCCTGGACGCCCAGACGCTGGAGGCCGTGGCGGCGATCCACCTGCCGGACCGCGTGCCGAACGGCTTCCACGGCAACTGGGTCGCCGCGGTCTAGTAGTACTTTGTTATGTTCGGTGGCGGTTGTTGCGGTGTAAGGGTTTCACCGTTTGGTGGCAGGTCAGGCACACGCCGGTCCAGGTCGCGAGGAGCAGTTGCAGTTCGCGGATGGTCACGTAGAGGGTCAGGCCGGCGCAGCCGCT
>NZ_JADWPD010000032.1 GCF_017308975.1 Amycolatopsis sp. MtRt-6
CACCCCACCGCACCAAATCACCCGTGCGATACATCCGCCCCCCACCACCACCGAACGGATCAGCCACAAACCGCTCCGCAGTCAACCCCCCACGCCCCACATAACCCCGCGCCAACCCCACCCCCGACACATACAACTCCCCCACCACACCCACCGGCACCCGCCGCAACACCCCATCCAGCACATACACACCACGCCCCGCCAACGGACGGCCGAGGGGAACGGGGAAGCCGGGATCGCCGTCCGACATCCGGTGCCGGGTGGTGAACACCGCGGCGTCACCGGCTCCGTAGCCGGTGACGAGGCCGACCTGCGGTGCCGCGGCCCGGAAGCTCCGGGCGGCCTCCTCCGGCACCGCCTCCGCGCCGACCCACAGTTCGGCGAGGCCGGCGAAGTCCTGCGGGCGATCGCGAGCCCAGAGCCCGAACTGACCGGCCGTGGCCCACAGGCGGGTCACTCCGTGGTGCCGGACCAGCCCGCCGAGCCGGAGAGGATCCGACTCCCCGGCCGGGGCCAGCACGATCTCGCCCGCCTGCAGCAGCGGGACCCACACCTCGAACGCCAGTGTCTCCGATGCGTGCGGCGAGTGCACGAGCACCGTGGGTTCGCCGTCGGACCAGCACGGGTCCGCCGCCAGCCGAAGCAGGTCCGCGTGGGTCGTGCCGACGGCTTCGGCGCTCCCGATCGTCCCGGGCGCGAAGCCGATCCCGGCCAGCTGCTCCGGATGGACCGCCGGGAAACCGTTGGGGTCACCCTGCGGTACGAGGCTGTCGATCTCGTCCACGACCACGACGGTCGTGACGCCGCGATCCACGAACGGCCGGAAGACGTCGTGCCGCGCTGAGGCGCTGTCGGTCAGGACGACCGGCGGCGCGAACTCCTCGAGGACGGCACGGAGGTGTTCCGGGGACGTCTCGGGCGGCAGGGACAGGTACGCCCCGCCGGACTTCACCACGGCGAGCAGGGACACGACGAGCTGCGGCGAGCGTTCCTGCACCACCAGGACCGGGCTCTCGCTCCGCACCCGGGCGAAGGCCGGGTGCTTCGCCAGCCCGCCGGCCGACGTGTCGAGCTCGGCGTAGGTGAGGGCCTTGCCGTCGGATCGCACGGCAACGGCATCCGGCTTCTGCCCGGCGATCAGGCTGATCGCCGCACCCACCCCGCCGGCCCGCTGCGGTGCCCGCGGCCGGGGTCCCGTGCCGAGTGCCAGCAGGGCGGCGGCCTGCTCCGGCCCCGGCAGCGCCAGCCGGCCGACCGGTTCGGAGATCTTGCCCGCGATTTGGGCGAGGACCAGCCGGAACAGGGAGAGCACCTGCTCCGCGAGCCCGTCGGCGATCACCCCCTGCCGGTAGTTCAGGCGCAGTTCGGTCTGCGGTCCCGGAGAAACCACCAGTTCGACGGGGTAACTGGTCGCGTCGTGCCCTTCGATGCCCACGAGGTCCAGTGACGGTGCTCCGCCGGTGCCGTCGTCCTGCCGATCGGCGGGAAAGCTCTGGTAGGCCAGCATCGTGTCGAACAACGTCCGATGGCCGGACAGCTCCTGAAGCCGGCTCAAGCTGACGTAGGGGAACTCCATGAGGCGGGCTTGTTCGTCCTGCACGCTCGCGAGCACGTCGCCGACGCTGCGGGCCGGGTGGACGTCGACGCGCACCGGCAGCGTGTTGATGAACAGGCCGACCGTCTCCTCGATGCCCGGCAAGTCGGCCGGCCGGCCGGCCACCGTGGTGCCGAAGACGACGTCGTGCAGACCGGTGAGGTGACCGAGGAGGAGGGCCCAGGCGCCTTGGAAGAGCGAATTCACCGTCACGCCCGCCGATCTGGCCGTTCCGGCGAGGGCGGTGGTCTCGTCCTCCGTCAGCGTCGTCTCGAGGTGCCTCATGGCCTTCTCGCCGGCGTGGCCGCTGCCTGCCACCACGGTGGGTTCCGCCAGCCCCGCCAGTGCCTCGCCCCAATCGTCGAGGGCGGCTTCCTGGTCCTGTCCGGACAACCACGCCAGGTAATCCTCGTAGGGCCTGGCCGCCGGCAGCGCACATTCCCCGTCCCCGGCCTCGTACAGCGCCAGCAGATCACGGACCATCAGCTGGGAAGACCAGCCGTCGAAAGTCAGGTGGTGGCTGGTCAGCAGCAGCCGGTACTCGTCGTCGGTGCGCACCAGGACGACGCGCAGCAAGAGGTCGGCGTCGAGCCGGAAGCGGCGGCTCCGCTCGGCGAGGCAAAGAGCCGCGTACTCGGCCTCCAGGTTCGCCGCGGGCACCGACCGCAGGTCGCGGACCTCCCACGGCACCGGCTCCGCCGCGGCGATCACCTGCACCGGTTCGCGGAGCCCGTCCCGGACGAACCGGGCCCGGAGAGCAGGGTGCCGCACCGTCAGCGCCCGCACCGCGGTTCGCATCCGCTCCGGGTCGAGAGCACCGCGGAGCCGGACACCGAGCTGGACGATGTAGACATCCTCACCGCGCTCGTCGTAGACGGAGTGGAACAACATCCCGGCCTGGAGGGGCGTGAGCGGGAAGACGTTCTCCAGAGCCGGGAAGCGCGACTCGACGACGGCTACTTCTTCCTGGGTGAGGTTCGCCAGCGGAAAATCCGACGGCCGGTGCCCACCGGAGACGTGGCGAGCGATGTCCGCCAGCGCCCGCGCCCAGTGCCCGGCGAGCCCGGTCACGTCGTCCCGGTCGAGCACCGCGGCGGGCCACGTCCAGGTCGTGACGAGCCGCGGGCCGTCGGCGGATTCCAGCGCCACGCAGCCGATTTCCAGCGTGTGGGCCAGCGGCTGGTCCGGCCCGAAGTCACCCTGGAGCACGCCGTTGGCCTCGCCGGCGGGTTGCCAGTCCACCTGCGCCGGTTCGGGGAACCGGCCGAGGTAGTTGAACGCGATCTGGGGTCGTCCGCCGGAGCGCAAAGTCTCCTGGGCCGGCCCCGCCAGATACCGCAGGATGCTGTACCCGATCCCGTGGTCGGGGATTTCGCCGAGGTGTTCTTTCATCCGGTTCAACGCTTTGCCCACGTCCGGCCCGCCGGTCGTCGTGGGATCACCCTCGACGTTCGCGGTGTCGAGCAGGACGGGATAAAGGGTCGTGAACCAGCCCACGGTGCGGGAAAGATCCGTGTCCGGGAAGATGTCCTCCCGTCCGTGACCCTCCACATCGACCAGCAGCGGGCCGTGCGCGCCGCGTTCGGCGAGCCAGCGGCCGGCAGCGAGGGTCAGTGCCCCGAGCAGAACGTCGTTGACGTGCCCGTGGATGGAGGCCGGCGCTTGGCCGAGGACGGCCGCGGTGACGTCTGCGGTCACCTCCGTGGTGAGGGTTTCCGCCGTGGCGGCGGTGTCGACCGCGGGGTCCAGCGGCCGTCGGCCGATCTCGGGCTGGGGCACCGCGGTGAGGGCCTGCCAGTAGGCCGCTTCGGCCGTCCTCGCCTCGTTGGCCGCCTCCTCCTGCACCTGGCGTGCCCAGTGGCGCAAGGAAGTGCCGACCGGTGGGAGGCCGGGTTTCCGGCCGGCGACGACGGCTTCGTACGCGGCTCGGAGATCCGGCAGCAGAATCCGCCACGACACGCCGTCGATCGCCAAGTGGTGCACGACCAGCAGGAGCCTGCCGGGGGTTTCCCCGCTGTCGAACCACACCGCCTGCACCACGACCCCCGCCTCGGGATCGAGGCGGGTCCGAGCCGCGGCGAGGGCCGCCTCGAAAGCCGCGGACTGGGCACGCGGGGTTTGGTGCCTTGTCTCGGCGTGGACGAGGCAAGCCGCGGCGTCGATGTTGCCGGGTGCTTGGACCACGGCGCTCCAGGTCTTGTCCGCGTCATTTCGGATGACCTGCAGCCGCAGGGCGTCGTGGTGGTCGATCACCGCTTGCAGGGCGCCGGCCAGCGTCTCGGCCGACACGCCGGCCGGGACCTGGATGACGATGGATTGGTAGAACTCGCGCAGGTCGTCAGTGCGTTCCGCGAGCCAGTTCATGATCGGTGTACGCGGGACGACGCCGAGGTTGTCCGTCCCTTCCCGGGCGGTCACGTCTTTCGCCTGGCCGGCGACCGCCGCCAAGCGGACGACCGTGCGCTGCCGGAAGATGTCCCGCGGCTTGATCGCGAGACCGGCCTGCCGCGCGGCGGAAATCAGCTTGATGGCCAGGATGCTGTCGCCGCCGAGGTCGAAGAAGTCGGCGTCGATGCCCACCGACTCCAATCCCAGCGCGTCGGCGTACGCCGCGCACAACACCCGCTCATGGCGCGTACGCGGAGCACGTCCCGCCACGACGGCGGCACCCGGCACCGGCAAGGCACCACGATCGACCTTCCCGTTGGCCGTCAACGGAAACCGGTCGAGCACCGTGATCACCGCGGGCACCAGGTACTCCGGCAGTCCCGCCGACAACGCCCGTCGCAGCCCGTCGCCGTCGACGACCGCACCGGGCTCCGCGGTCACATAGCCCAGCAACCGCCGGGCCCCCACCTCACCTTCGGCCACCACCACGGCCTGCGCCACGCCCGGGAGACCGCGCAGTGCCACCTCGACCTCACCGGGTTCGACGCGGAACCCGCGGATCTTCACCTGAGCATCCGCCCGCCCCACGAACTCCAGCACCCCACCAGCACCCCACCGCACCAAATCACCCGTGCGATACATCCGCCCCCCACCACCACCGAACGGATCAGCCACAAACCGCTCCGCAGTCAACCCCCCACGCCCCACATAACCCCGCGCCAACCCCACCCCCGACACATACAACTCCCCCACCACACCCACCGGCACCCGCCGCAACACCCCATCCAGCACATACACACCACGCCCCGCCAACGGACGGCCGAGGGACACCGCCGCGGAGCCGAGCGGGTCGCTCATCGTGGCGCACACGGTCGTCTCGGTCGGGCCGTAGGCGTTGATGAGGCGACGGTTCCGGCCCCATTGCGCGGCCAGGTGAGCCGGGCATTCCTCGCCCGCCACGACGATCGTCGTGCCGGGCAGGTCCTCGGGCGCCATCGCCAGCAGCGCCGAAGGGGGCAGCGTGACGTGCGTGACGCCGAACTCCCCGATCACGCGGACGAGCTCTTCACCGGGGAGGATGCGCTCGCCGTCGGAGCAGACCAGTGTGGCCCCGGCCAGCAGGGTCACCCAGATTTCGGAGACCGAGGCGTCGAAGCCCAGTGAGGCGAACTGCAGGACCCGATCACCCGGTGCGAGATCGAAGCGGGCGGACTGCTCGCGGACCAGCGTTTCGATCCCGGCGTGCGACACTGCCACGCCCTTGGGCGCCCCGCTCGACCCGGATGTGTAGACGACGTAGGCCAGGTTGTCCGCGGAAAGGCTCTTTTCCGCCTGCCGAAGCCCGGCGTGACCGGCTCCGGGTTCGCGCCCCGCCGCGTCCGGGTCGAACTCGAACACCGGAGGGGCGTCGGTCGATTCCACGCCCAGGTCGGCGCTGTCGCTGACGACGAGCCGGGGCGCCGCGCCCTCGAGGACGGCCTTCAGGCGGTCCGGCGGGTAGGTGGGGTCGACCGGGAGGTAGCCACCGCCGGCCCGCATCACGGCGAGCATGGTGAGGACACTGTGCACCCGGTCCCGCAGCTTGATCGCGACCAGGCTCTCGGGTCCGATGCCGCGCGCCACCAGGCTGTCGGCGAGGCGACCGGCAAGCCGGTCCACCTCGGCGTAGGTGAGCCGGCCGGCCGGGCCGACGAGCGCCACCGCGTCCGGCTGGGATTCGACGACGAGGGCGAACAACTCGGGGATCGTCCGCCGCGCGGAGAGGTCGTCGCCGTGGCCGAGGTGCACGAGGGACTGCCGGGTCTCAAGAGCATGAGACATGGTCGAAAGCTCCAATCAACCAACCGGGGAGTGACGCGTGGCGGGCGGCAATTCCCGTCATCGAATACGCTTGAAGTTCGGACACCGTGCTGGTCTCAGCTGACCGGGAGGGGCACCTGGCGGGGCGGGTATCCGCACCTTCACGTGATCCCCTCCTTGCGCAGCCCGTCGATGATGGTCGCGGCCCGCAGCGAGAGCAGGCTGAAGGACCCGGCGTCCCCGATCCCGTGGCTCGACTCGCACAAGCCGTTGAGGAACAGCGGCGGTGTGCTCTCCGCCAGCGGCCGCAGCCGGTAGTCCGGCTCGACGACGAGGTAACCGTCGGCGTCGAACTGGAACCGGCCGGCCACGCCGTCGAGCACCGCGGGAGACGGTTCCTGGTCCGGATGCGGTCCGAGGTCGCGGAATCCGGTCGCCAGCACGACCAGGTCGGCCCGGTCGGTGACCACCTCGTGGTTGTGCACTTCCTCCACCTCGAGCCGCACACTCGTGCCTTCGACCTGCGCGGCGCGGACTTCGCGGTTGCCGAGCACGAAGACGCGCTGGTCGCCGTCGAGACGTTGCTCGTAGATCAGCACGTACAGCTCGTGCAGGACGTCGGCGTCGACCGAGGAGTAGTTGGTCCGCCGCATGTACGCGTCGAGGATGTCCTTGCTCGGCCGGCTCGACCGGTAGTAGTAGTCGGTGAAGCCGGGGAAGAACCCTTCCTCGCTGAACGGGCTGGTGTCCTTGAGCGGCAGCCCGAAACCGCGGACGTAGTCGACGATCCGGGCCTGCGGGAACCGGACCGCCAGGTCGAGGACGATTTCGACCGCGCTCTGGCTGCCGCCGATGACGGCGATCGACCGGGGCGGGCGCTCGGCCAGCGCCCGGACGGCCGGCAGGTACCGGGTCAGGTGCACGACCCGGGGCGAGTCGATCGTGTCGAACGGCTTGGGGACGAACGGCGTCCGGCCGGTACCCAGCACCAGCGACCGGCCGTACCGGCGGACACCGTCCGATCCGGTCACCGCGTACGCCGGCGCGCCGTCCACCTCGGCGATCGCGATGCCGGTCACCCGCACACCCAGCTCGACCTGGTCGCGGAACTGGTCCGCCGCCCACCGGATGTAGTGCGCGTATTCCTTGCGCAACGGGAATTCCATGGGCAGGTTCAGGTGCTCGACCAACCGGCCTTGCTCGAACAGGTAATTGACGAAGCTGTAGTGGCTACGGGGGTTGCGCAGCGTGACCAGGTCGCGGCTGGGGTGGTTCTGCATGTTGGAGCCGTCCAGCAGCATGGCGCCCTGCCACACCGGGTCCGTCTCGGCTTCCAGGAACACCGCCGACGTCTGCGGCGATTCCTCCTGCAGCGCGATGGCCAGCGACAGGTTCGCCGGCCCGAACCCGACGCCGATCACGTCGACGCAGCCGGACGCCGATCCCCCGGCCGCGCGCGAGGCCGGCGCCGCGCGTTCCGGACCGCGCGGCTGTTCGTCACCGCGGCCCGCCCGATCCCGCGGCGCCGGCGCCGGGGTGTGCCCGGGCACGCCGAGCCGGCCCGGATCCGCCTGCAGCTCCCGGTAGCTGCCCAGCCAGGTTTCGACCGCGCCGGCCAGGCCCGCGGCCGAGATCAACGCCTCCTCCCGGTCCCAGTCCACGTGCGCGCGGGGCTGGATCCCGGTGCTGCCCAGCACCTTGCGGTAGAACGGGTCGTCGGCCCGTCGCACGTCGCTCATCAACGCGCCCACCTCGGGCGAACACAGCTGCAGCCCGGGCCGGGGCGACCAGCTCTCCAGACCCGCCTGCTCCGGGAGCCCGACCGCCGCCATCAGCGCGGCGGTCAGGCCGGCGGGGTCGGCCCGCAGGTCATCGGAGTCGAGCAGCACGTACGGGATGCCCCGCTCGCGGCACCGCGCCACCTGCTCGGCCAACGACGGCCACCCGCTCTCGAAGGGCGGGAACGTCGACGCCTCCGACAGCTCGCGCACGATGCGCAGCCGCGAGGTGGTGGACAGCCGGGGATCGGACATCACGAAGATCAGCGGCGCGGTGGCCGTTCCGGCCAGCTCGTCGAACTGATCGGTGGCCAGCTGGAAGCTCATCTCCTTGACGAGCAGGCCGCTGCCGCGGGGCACGTCGGCCAGCCGGACACGATCCCCCGTGGCCACCTCCATCGGGTTGCCCAGGCAGGCGGCGACCGATTCGGCGCCCTGGCCGCCCCAGTAGCACGCCTCGAACGGTTCGTGGCAGTGGTGGGTGATCAGCTCGTGCTGCCACAGCAACCGCGCCACCACCGTCGAGCCGGTCCGGGGCGGTGAGATGAGCACCAGCCGGTGCCGGTACGCCTCGACCAGGTCGGTATCCATGCTGTACGGCTCCCTTACTCGGCTCGGTCGGCGGCGGGTTCGGCCGGGCCGGGCACGCCGCTCCCGGTCAGCGCCTGGTCCAGGTCCTCGATGAGGTCGTCGGCGTGCTCGAGGCCGACGCTCAACCGGATCATGTCGGGCGGTACGGGGTCGTCCCCCGCGATCTGCTGGTGCGTGCCGATCGCGGGGATGGTCGCGGTGCTCTTCACCTGCCCGAGGTTGTTCGCCCGCCAGAAGAGCCGCAGCCGGTCCAGCACCCCGTGCGCGGCGGGCACGCCACCGGCCGGCCGGAACCCGAGCAGGAAACCGAACCGGTTGACCGCTTCGCGCCCGGGGCCGTCGCTGTCGACCAGCCACATGTCGCGCCGGGCGAGGTGGTGGGTGCGGTGGCTCGGCAGGCCCGGGTAGAAGACCTCGACGACGTCGCCGCGGCCGGCCAGGTGCTCGGCCACGCGCAGCGCACTCGCGGACATCGCGTCCACCCGCGAGCGCAGTTCGCGGATGTCGGCCAGCAACGTCCAGGCGTTGAACGGACTGAGCACACTGCCCATGTCGCGCATCGGGCCGCGGCGGAGGTACCCGGCGAAGTCCGCGGCCAGCTCCGCGGGCTGGCGGCGGAGATCGAGGTCGTGCCGGGCGATCACCGCACCACCCATGCTCCGGCCGCTGGCTCCGGCGGCCTTGGTGAGCGAGTGGACGACGATGTCGGCACCGAGGGCGAGCGGGCGCATCAACGCGGGCGTGGCCAGGGTCGCGTCGATGATCAGCGGGATCCGCGCCCGGCGGGCGAGCGCGGCCAGCGGGGGGATGTCGACGAGCTGGACCGTCGGGTTGGACGGCGATTCCGCGTAGAGGAACCGGGTGTCCTCGTCGATCCGCCGCTCCCAGTCAGCCACCGACAGCGGGTCCTCGACCCACCGGACGCCGACACCGCGTTCCTCGCCGTACCGCTTGTCGAAGACCATGACGGTCGACCCGTAGCACGCGGGTGAGGCGACGATGTTGGGCCGGGCACCGACCGCCGAGCTGAGGAACGGCATGGTGGCCAGGGTGATCGCGGCCATCCCGGTCGTGGTGACCGCGGCGCTCACCTCGGCGTCGACCTGGTAGCCCTCCAGCGCGGCGACGGTGTCCTCGAGGTAGCCGACCGTCGGGTTGCCGCGCCGGGCGTACACCCAGCCTTCCCGCTCGCCCGCGGCGGTGGCGCGCATCGTCTCCGCCGAGCCGAAGTGCTGCGCGGTCGCGAGGTACGCCGGCTCGCTGAGCGAACCGAGGTGGCGCGCCGCTTCTTCGTGGTCGTAGGAACCACGCACGGCCAAAGTCACGAAACGGGCGCCCTTCACCGCGGGAACCCGCTGTTCGCCCCGGCTCGGCACGCAGGCACGAGTCGTCCCCCCTCTGCTGTGCTGTCATCCATTCCGCTGGTGCGGGATGCGTCAATTCGCGGCGGACAGCCAGGACTGGGCTGTCACCGCGTCCGCGTCCGGTGCGTACTTGCCGATCAGCTCGGCCAGTCCGGCGACCGTGGGATTGCCGAAGAACTCGGCCGCGGGCACCTCCACGTCGAACACGTCCCGGATGTGGGCCAGTAGATCCATGGCGACCAGCGAACTGCCGCCGAGCTCGAAGAATTCGTCGAAGACGCCGATGTCCGGCACGGCGAGCGCGTCCGTCAGCAGGTCGGTCAGCAGCGCCTCCAGCGGTGTGCGCGGCGCCTCGTAGTCCGCGTCCACATCCCGGGGAAGCTGCTCGAGGGCGGGCAGCGATTTCCGGTCGATCTTGTTGCCGAGGGTCTCGGGGAACGACTCCAGCTCGATGATCGCCGCCGGGTGCATGTACCTCGGCAGCTTGCGGTGCAGCGCCACCCGCAGCTTCGGCACGAGCCGCTCGGTCCCGCCGACCGGCACCACGAAGGCGACCAGGATCTTACGGCCGGGCGTGAGCCCCTCCCGCGCGACCACGACCGCCTCGTTCACCTCCGGCTGCCCGGCCAGCACGGCCTGGATCTCGCCGAGTTCGATGCGGTACCCGTCCACCTTGACCTGGTCGTCGAGCCGGCCGCGGAACTCCAGCACGCCGCCCTCGACGCGCCGGACGAGGTCGCCGATGGCATACATCCGCTCGCCGGGCACGAACGGGTCGGCCACGAACCGTTCGGCGGTCAGCGCCGGGCGTCCCACGTACCCGCGAGCCAGCCCGCTTCCGCTGGTGTAGAGCAGACCCCACTCGCCGTCCGGGACCGGCCGCAGTTCTCCGTCCAGGACGTAGAGGCGGGTGTCGGTGACCGCCCGCCCGATCGGGACGGTGTCGCCGACCTCCTCCGTCACCACGTGGCACGAGGTGAAGCAGGTGTCCTCGGTGGGGCCGTAACCGTTGACCACCACCAGATCCGGGTAGGTGCGGTGGAGCCGGTTGATGAGCACGGGCGACAACGCCTCGCCGCCGCCGAGGAAGTGCCGCAGCCCGCCCAGCCGGTCCAGGTGCCCGTCGATCATGCGGTGCATCAGGCCGGTGGTCATCCACAGGGTCGTGACCCGCTCGGCCTCGAGGCAGTCCGCCAGCTCGTGCAGCGCCGGCGTGCCGGGCTGGTAGATGACCAGCCGGGCCCCGTTGAGCAGCGAACCCCAGATCTCGAACGCCGAGGGGTCGAACCGCAACGAGCACAGCTGCAGGAAGGTCTCGTTCTCCGTCAGCGAGGCGTAGTCGCCGTCCTGGACCAGCCGCACGACACCCCGGTGCCGCACGGCCACGCCCTTGGGCATGCCCGTGGAGCCGGACGTGTAGCAGATGTAGGCGAGGTTGTCGGGGCTCACGGCCGGCTCGGCCGGTTCGGCGCCGGGCGGCGTCTCCGGTTCGTGGTCGAGGTTCACCACCGTCGCGTCGACGTCGGGAATCCGGCCGGCCAGGGCGTCGTGGGTCAGCACGACCCGGCAGCCGGCCTGGTCCAGCATGTAGCGAAACCGGTCGGGGGGCTCGTTCTGGTGCAGCGGCACGTAAGCACCACCGGCCTTGAGGATGCCGACCAGGGCGATCACCATTTCGAACGATCGCTCGAAAAAAATGCCGACCGCGGCCTCCCCGCGCACGCCGAGATCGCGCAGGCGACGGGCGAGCAATCCGGCGCGCCGGTCGAGGTCCGCGTAAGTCATGTCCTGCCCGTCGAAACGCAGGGCGACCGCGTCAGGCCTGCGTTTCACCTGCTCGTCGAACAGGTCGGTAATGGTCGCGTTCCGCCAATCCGCACCGGAGTTCCGCACTGCTCCCCCATCGCCAAGCACGCGTTTCCGCTCCCTCGATCGTCCCCAGGTAGGCACTGCGTGGACAGCACCACACGCAGGTCTCAGAATTCCGAGCTTCACGTCCCGGCGCCTTCTTGTCAATAGATCCCCAACATCGTCCCACGCATCCGACGGCGCCGGACGTCGCCGGGCGCCTGCCCACCCCCGATCGGGCCCGCAGTACCGCATCGCGTCCCCCGCCGACCCGAAGCACCACGATTTCACTCCCCTGATCGGCGCCTGTTTCGTGTTGCCGGGGAAAAATTCGCCCTCGACAGTGGAATTCGCAGCCCGGGTTCGGCTGCCGCCACTCCGGAGCGCCCGCACCCGCTGCCGGACGCGGGCGAAGATCCCGTGGACCGATTCGAAGAGGATGGCCCGCGGCAGTTCATCCGGATGGTCGAATGCGGGGGCGTCCACGGTTGGCGTGGCCGTGCGGGTTATGGCATCCTGCCGTTATTGGGGGCTCACTTCTTACCGGACTTCCGCTCTTTATTGCCTGATGTCGCGACTTCCACCGGATGGCGTCCGATGTCGGTGTGCCGTGGCGGTGGAGACCGATCGGATTCCGACGGTGCCGGAAGCAGAGGCCGGAGCAACTCGTGGGCCGGCTCACCCGAGGCCTGAGGCGACAGGGCACGGAAAAAAGGGGGACCAGCAGTGAGCGTCGTGGCAGATCGTGAATCCGAGGTGCGCAGCTACAGCCGGGTTTGGCCGGCGGCGTTCGACCACGCCCGTGGCAGCTGGCTCTACACGAAGACCGGTGACGCCTACCTGGATTTCTTTTCCGGAGCAGGAACACTCAATTACGGGCACAACGAGCCGCGCCTGAAGGGCGCCCTCATCGACTACCTCCAGCGCGACGGGGTGACCCATGGCCTGGACATGTTCACCACCGCCCGCGCGGACATGGTGGACACGCTCAGCACGCTGGTCCTGGAGCCCCGCGGCCTGGACTACAAGATCGCCTTCCCCGGCCCGGCCGGCGCGACGGCGGTCGAGGCGGCGCTGAAACTGGCCCGCAAGGCCAGCGGCCGCAAGGTCGTCGGCTACTTCGACATGGGCTACCACGGCATGACCGCCGGTGCGCTGTCGGTGGCCGGCAACGCGACGCGCCGGGCGAGCGCCGGCGTGCCGTTCGGCTACACCGTCGAGCTGCCCTACGACCTCGGTCCCGATCGAGCGGCCGGCGAGGTGCCGGACTTCGACCGGCTGCTGGCGGGCACCGGCCGGCTGGCCGACCTCGCCGCGGTGATCGTGGAGACGGTCCAGGGAGAAGGCGGCATGAACACCGCACGCAGCGCCTGGCTGCGCGCGCTCGCCGCAGCGTGCCGGCGGAACGGTGTCCTGCTCATCGTGGACGACATCCAGATGGGCTGCGGGCGGACCGGGCCGTTCTTCAGTTTCGAAGACGCCGGGCTCGTGCCGGACATGGTGTGCCTGTCCAAGGGAATCGGCGGGTACGGGTGCCCGCTGTCGCTCTTGCTGATCCGCCCGGAGCTGGACGTGTGGCGGCCCGGCGAGCACAACGGCACCTTCCGCGGGTTCAACCTGGCGTTCGTGACCGGGGCCGAAGCACTGCGCGCCTATTGGAGTGACGACAAGCTGGAGCGGTCGACCCGCGCCCGGGGCGAACTGGTCGGGCAGCTGCTGCGGGACATCGCGGCCGAGCACCCCGGCGCCGGGCTGGACGTCCGCGGTCGCGGTCTGGCGCTCGGCCTCGGGTTCGCCGACCCCGCGCAGGCCCGGCGCGCGCAGTCCGTGGCGTTCGAGCGGCACTTGCTCATGGAGACCTCCGGCGCGCACGACAACGTCGTGAAACTGTTGCCGGCGCTGACGATCGCCGATGACGAGCTGGAACAGGGCCTGACCATCCTGCGGGACTCCGTCCGGGTGGCGCTCGGAGGCGAGTGAGCGCGATGGCGAAGCACCCCTGGTTCCCCTTCGGAACGGCGCCGGAGGCGCCGATCCGGTTGCTCACGCTCCCGCACGCCGGCGCCGGCGCGGCCGTTTTCCGGGCGTGGGCGCGCGGGATGCCCGAAGGGGTCGCCGTCTGCCCGGTGCAACCGCCGGGACGGGAGGGGCGGTACGGGGAAGCTCCGTTCACCCGGGTCAGCCCCCTCGTGCGGGAGCTGGCCGAGCGGATCACGGCCTCGGTGAACGTGCCGTACGCGGTGCTCGGACACAGCACCGGGGCACTGTGTGCCTACGAAGTGGTTCGCGAGCTGCGGCGCACCGGTGGCCCGCTGCCGGTGCACCTGTTCGTCTCCGGCCGCCCGGCACCCCAGCTGCCGCCCGACCGGCACGAGGTGGCCGACCTGCCGGTGGCGGAGCTGGCGGCGTTCCTGCGCGAGCTGGACGGGCACCCCGGAGGCGGCGCTGGCGGATCACCGTGTGCTGCAGTGGATGCGGCCGATCCTGGTCGCCGATCTCGCGGTCAACGAGTGCTACGAGTTCCGGCCGGAGACTCCGCTGGACATCCCGATCACCGCGTTCGCCGGCCGCACCGATCCCGTGGCCGGGCCGGAGCTGGTGGAGCCCTGGCGGTCCCAGACCGGCGCCGGGTTCCGGCTGCACGTGCTCGACGGTGGTCATTTCGCCGTCTTCGACCGGGCCACGTCCGTGCACGCCGAAATCGCCCGCGTGCTGCGGAACGAAGCGGCGCCCGCCGTGGCAACCAGTGCGATAGTCCACATGCGACAGTCCGAGACGTGAAACAGAGGTGGTCCTCCGGCCATGGGGAATCCTACGACCAAGAAGCCGAACTGGCTGCTGCGCCGGCCCGACCCGGACGCCGGCGCGCGCCTTTTCTGCTTTCCGTACTCGGGATCCGGGGCCACGATGTACGAGCGGTGGCCGCGGCGGCTCGGCGACGCCGAGATCTGCCTGGTCCAGCCCCCCGGGCGGCAGAACAGGATCCGGGAACCGCACTACGAGACCTACGAGCGCCTCGCGGCGGAGCTGATCGAGTTCCTGGTGCCGTACCTGGACCGGCCGTTCGCGTTCTTCGGCCACTGCAGTGGTGCCCTGCCGGGAGTGGAGGTCACCCGGCAGCTCGCCGCGGCCGGGCTGCCGCTGCCGCGGCGTCTGTTCGTCTCCGCGCAGGTCGCCCCGCACGACGGCCCGTACGGCGGGCTCCTCGAGCAGGACCGCGACGGGCTTCGGAAAACGCTGGCCGAACTGATCACCACCATGGGCGGAACGCCCAGCGACGCCCTGCTCGACTTCGGTCTGGACCTGCTGATCCGGGACGTCGAGGCGAACAAGCGCTACATCGTGCCGGCGCCGCCGGACATCCCGTGCGGAATCACCGCGATCGGCTGGCGCGAGGATCAGGAGATCCCGTTTTCCCTCATGGGCGGCTGGCACGAGGTGACGGCGGACTGCCGGTCGGTGCTGCTCGACGGCGGGCATTTTTCTTTTCTTTCCGCGCCTGAGGCCTTGCTGGCCGAAATCGCCCGCGACCTGAAAACCGACGCGGAGATCGACCGTCCGGCCTGATCGCCCGGATGTGCTCCCCCCGGCGAGCCGGCGGATGCCGCCGGCTCGCCGGGAGAAGCGTCCGGCGCTCAGGACGCCAGCCGCTCCCGCAGGACCGCGCCCACCTCGGCGAGCGCCGCCGGACCGATCATCGACCAGTGGTCCGCGCGGACCTCGTGGCTTTCCACGCGGTCGGCGTACGGCTTCCAGACTTCCGGGGCCGGCACGTCGGCGGGCTTGTCGGAGGCCATGAAGACCACCATCGGACCGTCGAACCGATCGGGTACGTGCCGGCCCATCGCCTCGATGTTGCCGAGCGACACCCGCACCACCGCCTCGATCTCCTCGTCGTCGAGCGTGGCGAGCGCGGGCGTCGCGGCGCGGAGAGCGCGGGCGAGCTCGGGCAGGGCCGGCAGCGCGGCCATCGGACGCGCGTCCTCGACCGGCCGCCCGACGAGCATGGCGAACGTCTCGGCCGGGGTGGGCGGTTCGGTCACCGCGCCTTCCGGGACGGGGTAGGCGTCGAGCACCGCGAGCAGCGCGACCTCTTCGCCCGAGGCACGCAGCTCGGTCGCCACAGCGTGCGCGAGCAGCCCCCCGAACGACCAGCCCACCAGGTGGTACGGCCCGTGCGGCTGCACCGCCCGGATCTCCGCGGCCAGCTCGCGAGCCTGGTCCGCGACGCCCGGGAACGCTCCGGCCGAGGCCTCGCGGAGCAGCCGAGACTGCAGCCCGTAGACCGGGCGACCGGTCGGCACGTGGCCGGCGAGCCCCGCGTAGGACCAGCTCAGCGCGGACATCGGGGCGACGCAGAACAGCGGCTCCCGGTCGCCGGCGGCGCGCAGCGGCAGCAGGGTGCCGAGCGCGTCGTGCCCCGCTCCCTCCCGCCGGGCCAGCAGCCCGGCCGGGGTCGGGGCGGCGAGCACGTCACGCACTCCCAGCTCCGCGCCGGTCTCCGCCCGGATCCGGCCGACCAGCTGCACCGCGAGCAGGGAATGCCCGCCCAGGTCGAAGAAGCCGTCGTCGGGCCCGACACCGGTGGTCCCGAGCACCTCGGCGAACAGCGCGCACATCTGCTCCTCCTCCGGCGACGCGGGGCCGCGTGAAGACGACCGCGGGCGCGGCGGGCGGGGCAGGGCGGCCCGGTCCAGCTTGCCGTTGCGCGACACCGGGAAGCGATCCATCAGCACGATCGCGCGCGGCACCGCGTAAGGCGGCAGGGCCCGGGCCGCGGCCTCGCGCAGCTCGCCCTCGAGCTCCGCGGGATCACCCCAGGCCGGCGGCAGCGCGGCGGGCGCGACGGTCCCGGCCACGCCCGGCCGGGTGGCGTGCACGCTGATCAACCCGGTCCCGGCGAGCATCGGGTGCACGGTCTCGGTCACCTCGAAGCCCTGGGCCGTGAGCAGCTCGCGCACCCTGGCCGTCCGGTCGTCCTGGTCGTGGACCTCCAGCAGCACCTGCCCGATCATCGCCCAGTGCTCGGTGCGCACGCCCAGCAGCACGTCCAGCTCGCTCTTCTCCACGTCGACCTTGAGCAGGTCGATCCGGCCCACCCCGGTCTCGTCGATCAGGCCGGAGAGGGTGCGCAGCGGCGCGGTGACGTGCTCGGCCCGCAGCCGGTCACCGAGCAGCTCGGCCAGGTCGGCCTCCGCGCCCGGCAGCTCCCCGACGTACGCCCGCAGCAACCGTTCCTCCTGTTCCCGGTCGGCGAACCGGCCGGACATGATGGACAGCTGCGGGTAGTAGGTGAAGGTCGCCTCGCCCGCCTTGTCGGCCAGCCCGGCGCGGTGCACCCGCACCGGCATCTCGTGCAGATCGACATTGACCTGCAACATGTCGGCCAGCTCGGGCACCGGCTCCACGGCGTGGATCGTCGCACCCGGATAGGCCCGGTGCACGGCCAGCGAGAAGAGCCCCACGTGCGCACCCACGTCGAAGACGACCGGCGCGGCGGGCAGCGCCGGCTCCGGCGCCTGCCGGTCGGCGAACAGCTCCCGGTGGAGGAAGGCGGCTTCGCGGTCGTTCGGGGCCGCCACGGTCAGCCCGTTCTCCAGCGTCTGCTCCCACTCCGGGCGGATCCGGCCGGCGTGCCGGGCCCGCGCGAGGTTGTGCAGCACCGGCGCGGTGTCGTGGTCCACCGTGACGTAACCGACCAGCTCGTCGTCACGCGGGACGACGACGGCCGCGGTGATCGCCGGGTGCCGGACGAGGACGTTCTCGATCTCGCCCGGTTCGATCCGCATGCCGCGGATCTTGACCTGGTGATCGACCCGGCCGAGGTAGTCGAGGGTGCCGTCGCGCCGCCACCGGGCGAGGTCACCGGTGCGGTACATGCGGGACCCCGGCTCGCCGAACGGGCAGGCGACGAACCGCGCCGCGGTCTCCGCGGGCTTGCCGTGGTAGCCGGTCGCCAGCTGGACACCCGCGATGTAGAGCTCGCCCACCGCGCCCACCGGCACCGGCCGGAGCCACGGGTCGAGCACGGGGAGCGCGGTGTTGGGGACCGGACCCCCGATCGGCACGCGCTCGCCCGGTGCGGCGGGCACGCACGCCCAGGCGGTCACGTCGACCGCCGCCTCGGTCGGCCCGTAGAGGTTGTGCAGACCGGCGTCGAACAGCTCCAGGAACCGGTCGCGCACCTCGGGCGGCAGGGCCTCGCCGCTGCAGAACACGCGGCTCAGCCCGGTGCACCGGCGTGCCGCGGGCTCGTCCAGGAACACCCGCAGCATCGACGGGACGAAGTGCGCGACGGTCACCCCGGCCTCGCGGATCAGGCCGGCGAGGTAGCGCGGGTCGCGGTGCCCGCCCGGCTCGGCGATGACCTGCGTGGCGCCGGTCTGCAGGGGCCAGAACAGCTCCCACACCGAGACGTCGAAGCCGGACGGCGTCTTGTGCAGCACCCGGTCGTCCTCGCCGAGCGGGTAGAACTCCTGCATCCAGCGCAGGCGGTTGACGATCGCCCGGTGCGGCACGAGCACGCCCTTGGGCTCGCCGGTGGTCCCGGAGGTGTAGATGAGGTAGGCGGGGCTGTGCGGGAAGAGCGCGCGGGGCGGGCGGTCCGCGGGCAGCCGGGCCAGCCGGCCCGCGACGGCCGGGTCGTCGAGCACGGTCACCGGCACGGCGCAGTCCGGCACGGACACGCCCGCGACGGCCAGCACGTGCGTGGCTCCGGAGCCGCCGATCATGAGGGCGGCGCGTTCCGGCGGCAGCTCGTCGTCGATCGGCAGGTAGGCCGCGCCGGCCTTGTGGATGCCGTGCAGGGCGACGATCAGGCCGGCACCGCGAGGAACGAGCACCGCCACCACGTCACCGCCGCGCACCCCGACGGAGACCAGGTGCCGGGCCAGCCGGTTCGCGTCCCGCTCCAGCTCGGCGTAGGTCAGCTCGCGCCCCCCGGCGATCACCGCGACCCGGCCGGGCGTGCGCGCGGCCTGCCGTTCGAAGAGGTCCGGCAGCGTGTCCTCGGTGAGCGGGCGCACCGGACCGGACTGCGCGGCCAGCTGCTCCCCGGTGACCAGCCCGACGTCGTGCAGCCGCACGTCCGGGTCCGCGCCGACGGTGGACAGCACCGCGGCGAGGTGTTCCAGCAGGGCGTACGCCGTCTCGCGGTCGAAGAGGTCGGTCGCGTACTCCGCGGACAGCAGCATGCCGCCGGTCGCCGGGTCCGGCCCGGCCCCGATGACCAGGTCGAACTTGGCCACGTGCAGGTCGATCGGCTCCGGCTCGGCGCGCACGTCGCCGAGCGGGGGCAACGTGGCCGCCTCGCCGTCGCCGACCTGCAGCATCACCTGGACGAGTGGGTGCCGGCCCGGGCAGCGCGGCGGGTTCAGTGCCTCGACCAGCACCTCGAACGGGAGGTCCTGGTGGGCGTACGCGGTCAGGTCGGCCTCGCGGACCCGGTCGAGCAGCTCGGTGAAGGCGGGGTTGCCGTCCGTATCGGTGCGCAGCACCAGCGTGTTGACGAAGAAACCGACGACCCCGTCGAGCTCACGGCCGAACCGGCCCGCTGACGGCGTGCCGATGACGACGTCGGTGCCCGCGCCGAGCCGGGTGAGCAGCGCCGCCAGGGCGGCATGGACCAGCATGAACATCGACACGCGCCGGCGGCGGGCGAGTTCGGCGACGCGGGCGTGCGCCGCCGCGGGCAGCTCCAGCGTGACGAGGCCGCCGTGGTAGCTGGCTTCCTCGGGCCGGGACCGGTCGGCCGGCGGCGTCAGCTCGGGCGGGAGGCCGTCCAGGGTGGCCCGCCAGTGCGCGAGCTCCGCGGACATCCGGCTGCCCGGATCGTCGAGGCGGCCCAGCGTGGCGATCTGCCGTTCCGCGTACTGCCCGTAGGTCAGCGGCAGCGGCGACCACGAAGGCGCCGTGCCCGCGGCGCGGGCCCGGTAGGCGGCGGCGAGATCGTCGAGCAGCGGGCCCAGCGACACACCGTCGTAGGCGATGTGGTGCAGCAGCACCAGCAGCACGTGCTCGGCCGCCCCCACCGGGAAGAGGAACGCCCGCACGGGCGGCTCGGCGGCGAGGTCGAACGGCGTGGCGGCGGCCGCGCGGACCGCGGCGTCCAGCTCGCCGGAGGCGGTCTCCCGCACCTCCAGCGGCGGCCGCACACCGGTCAGCACCTCCTGGTAGGGCTCGTCCTCGGCGGCGGGGAAGACCGACCGCAGCGGCTCGTGCCGCTCGGCCACGTCGGCGAGTGCCCGGCGCAGGCTTTCCACGTCGAGCCGGCCGTGCAGGCGCATCGGGATCGGGACGTTGTAGGTGTCGCTCGGTCCTTCGAGCTGAGCGAGGAACCAGAGCCGCCGCTGCGCGTAGGAGAGCGGGTAACGCCGGACGGCCGGCCCCGGTCCGGACGGAGTTTCACCGCGGCGGTCCCCCGGCAAGCCTGGAAAATTCTGCGCGAAGCTGGTCACGCCGACCCCCCATGGTTAACGTCAGCATACAGACGAAAATCACCCTATTTACGGTACCGGTCGGCGTCAACGGCCGTTCCCCCATTTCCCGGATTCGATTTTGCCGTTCATTCGGCGGGACGATTCTGCGGCACCGGCGGACGCGGCAACCCGTAGGAGGCTTTGCGGGACGCCCGGCGCAGCGTCGCGAGCACCGCGGGACCGACCACGAGGATCGCGACCAGATTGGTGATCGCGCGGCCGGTGTCCCAGCCTGCCGTGGAGGTCAGCACGGTGAAGACGACGAAGCGGTGGAGGTTGTCCCAGATCGGCGCGCCCGGGACGTACGAGATTTGCCCCGGGTAATAGGAAACCTCGGCACCGGTGATGAACGGCCAGAACCACAGGTTCATCAGGAAGCCGAACAGGTACGCCACGACGACGCCGTACGCGGCGAGCATGGCGAGCTCGGCCTTGCCGGTCACCCGGCGCGGCAGGAGCCCGGCGCCCATGCCGATCCAGGCGGAGCCGAGCATCTGGAACGGCAGCCAGGGGCCGATCCCGGCGGTGAGCAACGCCGAAGCGAACATCGACGTACAGCCGAGCACGAACCCGAAGCCCGGACCGAACACGCGGCCGGCGAGCACCAGGACGAAGAACACCGTCTCGATGCCCGCGGTACCCGCGCCGAGCGGCCGGAGCGCTGCGTTCACGGCCGACAGCACGCCGAGCATCGCCAGGGCTTTCGCGTCCATCCCGCCTTCGGACAGTTCGGCCAGCACGACGATGATCAGGATCGGCAGGATCCCGACGAACACGAACGGAGCGTCGGTACCGTGCTGCGTGCTCCCCGGTTCGACCCGCACGAGCAGTGGCCAGGCGAACATCATCAGTCCGGCCAGCGATGCCAGCGTCAGCACGACGGCCGATCGGGAACCGACCCGCACCGCCTGAGCCACGCGTCCGGGCCGGCTCACGGGACCGCCGGCGTCAGAGCGGCTGCGACGTCCTCGACCGTGAGCCAGTGGCCCCCGAGGATCTTGGCCACCTGGGTGGCGAAGGCGGGCGAGCCGCCCAGCACCTCGGCGGTGGGGCCGTCGGAGACGACCTCGCCTTCGGCCATCACCACGACGCGGTCAGCGACGCTTGCGACGAACTCGACGTCGTGCGTGGCGACGACGACCGCGCGGCCCTCCCCCGCCAGCATGGCGATCATCCCCGCGAGCGCCGCCTTCGCCGTGTAGTCGAGGCCGCGGGTGGGCTCGTCGAGCAGCATGACCCGGGGCGCGGCGGACAGCTGGACCGCCAGCACGAGCGCCAGGCGCTGCCCTTCGGACAGGTCGCGGGGATGGCGGTCGCGCGGAATGCCCGGCGCGAGCTTCGCCAGCAGGGTCTCGCACGTGCCCGGGGCGGCACCGGACTCCCGGTCCGCCGCCGCGCACTCGCCGGCCACCGTGGTCAGGTAGAGCAGGTCGCCCGCGGTCTGCGGGACCAGGCCGACCAGGCTCCGCGCCTTCGCACCGGGCAGGTCCTTCGGGTCCGTGCCGCCGGTGCGCACGACGCCGCCTTGGCGCGGCCCGGAACCCTGCAGCGCCCACAGCAGGGATGACTTGCCGGACCCGTTGCGGCCCATGACGGCGAGCACCTTGCCCGCGTGCAGGTCGAGACCGACCCCGCGCACCGCGACCGCGGTACCGTACCGGACGACCACGCCCGAGCTGGTCAGGAGCGGCTCGCCGGCCGTGCCCGCCGAGGCCCGGCGCGGCGGCGGCGCCGGCTCGAGCCCGGCCTTCAGCGGCGCCGACGCCCGGCGTGCGTCACGGACCGACATGGGCAGCGGGTCCCAGCCCGCGAGGCGGCCCAGCTGCACGATGGGCGGCGCGATCGGGGTGCGGCGCAGGACTTCACCGGGGGTCCCGTCGAGCACCGTGCCGTCGCCCGGCACGTAGATCATCCGGTCCGCGAACGGGACGACCCGTTCCATGCGGTGCTCGGCCATCAGGACGGTCGTGCCGAGGTCCTGCACGAGCCGGGCGAGCGTGGCGAGCACCTCCTCGGCGGCGATCGGGTCGAGCGCGGACGTGGGCTCGTCCAGCACCAGCACCTTCGGGTGCATCGTCAGCACGGAGCCGATCGCCACGCGTTGCTGCTGCCCGCCGGACAGGGACCGCAACGCGCGACGGCGCAGGTCGGCGATGCCCAGCAGATCCAGGGTTTCCTCGACGCGCCGGCGCATCACCTGCGGAGCGATGCCGAGCTGTTCCATGCCGTAGGCGAGCTCGTCCTCCACCGTGTCGGTGACGAACCCCGCGAGCGGATCCTGCCCGACCACGCCGACGAGGTGGGCGAACTCGCGCGGCGGGCGGGCGTGGGTGGCCACCCCGTCCACCGACACGACGCCGTCCAGGTGCCCGCCGGTGAAGTGCGGGACGAGCCCGTTGATCGTGCCCAGCAGCGTCGACTTCCCGCTGCCGGTCCGGCCGGCGACGAGCACGAGCTCGCCTTCGCCGATGGTCAAGGTCACGTCCGCGAGCACCGGCTCGCCGTGCCCGTCGTACCGGAAGGTGAGGTGGTCCAGCTCGATCATGCGGGCACTTTCTCCGTGACGGCGGTGAGCGGGGCGGGGACCGGGGTGAGCACGGCGGGCAGGGCGCCCAGCAGGACGCCCCCGAGCGGCAGCCAGGAGAGCGCCGGCCACGTCAGCACGGACGCCGCCGGTTCGAGGCCGCCCGGGTCCACGGCGGAGGTCAGGAACAGGACGGCGGCGACCGCCAGCCCGCTCCCGGCGACGAGCAGCTCGGCCAGGTGCCAGCGATCCGGGCGGTACCGCGTTCGGCGCACGCGGCGCCCGGCGAAGCGGAACCCGGTCATCGCCACGACCAGCCCCGCGACGAGGACCGGCACCGCCAGGAACCGGGGCATCGTGCCGTCGAGGCCGGCGTAGACCCCGACGCACACCCCGAGCAGACCGGCGATCATCAGCGTGCCGGTGACCACCCGAGCCCTCGCCGCGACTTCGCCCGCGCGGCCGTACCCGCGCGAGTCCATCGACGCGGCGAGCTGCAGCGACCGGTCGAGGGCGTCCTCCAGCACCGGGATGATGACGGTCCGCAGGGCGTGGAACCGTTTCCCGCTCTCGCCCCGCAGCTTGCGTGCCCGCCGGACCCGCAACGTGCTCTCGGCCAGCTGGGGGAACACCGACAGCGCCACGACCAGCGCCGTGCCGATTTCGTACAGCGCGGACGGCATCGCCTTCAGCAGCCGCTTGGGGTTCGCGAGCGCGTTGGCCGCGCCGAGGCAGATCACCATCGTCGCCAGCCGGAGGCCGTCGTAGCACCCCGCGAGCAGCGATTCGGCCGAGACGTCACCGAACAGGTGAATGCCCGCGGCCCACGCGGGCAACGTGATCTCCGGCAGCGGCAGGATGATCGTCGTGCCTTCGCCGCCGCCGAAGACGATGCGGAAGAACACCCGGACACCGATGATCACCATGCCCAGGTAGACGTAGATCCGGAAGGCGAGCGCCCAGGGCGCGTCGGTACGCCGGGCCACGACGACGAGGCAGGCTACGGCCAGGATCGTCAGCAGGATCCACGGGTTCGTGGTGCGGCTCGCCGCCACCGCGAGTCCCAGCGTCCAGACCCACCAGGCCGCCGGGTGCAGATCGCGGGGCAGGAAGTAACCGGCGGGCATCTAGGTTTTCCCGGCCCGGTTCCGGCGGCGCGCGGTCAGCCAGATCGCCGAGCTCAGCAGGATCAGCACGCCGCCTGCCGCCCACGGTGCGTAGGCACCGGCCCCGGACTCTTCCCGGGCCGTTTCGGCGACGTCCTGGGCGTTCTCCGCGCCGGTGAACGCGGCGTTGCCCGCCGGGTCGTCCGCGGTCGGCTTCGCACCGGGTCTCGGCTTGGGTGGCGGCAGGGCGGTGCCGCCGGCGGGGGCGGGACCGGTCGTCGGCACGGAACCGGATCGTCCGGGTTCGGCCACGGGCCCCGGCTGCGCCCCCGCCGCCCCGGGCTCCTGCCGCACGTTCGGGTCGTTCGCCGCCGGCGGAGGTTCGTCCGGAGATTGGCACGGCCGGCCGGACGTGCCCGGCCGGACCGCGGCCACGCGCGGTTTCGGGTTGGCGCCGGCGGGCGCGTTCAGGGAGAACGACCAGCCCTCGAAACCACCGGGGACGAACTCACGGTTCTTCGCTCCCCATTGGCTGTACTCCCACTGGCAGTTGTTGCCCGCGTGCCAGTACGACCAGTAGCCGGCGGGCGGTGGAGTGTCCAAACAGGACTCCCGGTATCCCGCACGCCCCTGGAGCGGCAGTTCCTCGGTCGCCGACGGCCGGTTTTCGATCCGGCAGACGAACGCCTCGCCCCAGCGCTGCAGGCCGGCGATCTGGAAACCCGCGCCCTTGAGCGCGTCCAGCCCGGTGCCGGGCGCGGTCCGCGGATCGCAGCGCACGATCGTCGTGCCGCCCAGTTGCTGGAAGTCCACGACGACGGTCACTCCGGTGTCGTCCGGGCAGAACCCGGGACGTCCCTTGGTCCGGTCGATCGCCGCGGCGGTGGGCAGCATCGGGGTGAAGCCGGCCATTGCCGTGGCGGCCGCCACGGCAATGGCCAGCCGGGTGCTGGTCCTCCTCATCCGGCGGTCAGCCGATCGCCGGGTTGCGCGGAGTCACCTCGGGCGGCGGGTTGGTCGTCGGGGTGTGGTTCAGGGAGAACGACCAGCCCTCGAACCCACCGGGGATCACGTTGCGGGCCGTGGCGCCGGAGTTGCTGTAGGTCCAGGTGGTGCCGGATCCGTCGGCGTACCAATAACCCCAGTACGCTTCCCCGGGCGGGGTGTTCACGCACGCTTCGTGGTAGGTCGGGTTGGAGTTGCGCGGGATGTCCTCGGTCGCCGTCGGGCGGCCCTCGATCCGGCACACGGCCTGGAACCCCCACCGGATCGTGCCGACGATGGAGATGCCGGCGTCCTGGAGGGCCTTGATGCCGGTCCGCGCGGTGCCCGGGCTGGCGTTCGGCGAACACCGGGTGATCGTCGGTGCGGCGACCCCGCCGTTGCCGTCGAGTTCCTGGAAGTCGACGACGATCGTGACGCCGGTCAGCGCGTCCGATCCGGTGCAGATCCCGGCGTAGCCCTTCGTCGGGTCCACGGCTCCGGCCGGCCCGGCGGCCGCGATGGCCGTTCCGCCCAGCAGCGCCACTCCGGCTGCAATGGTCATGAACCGTTTCCTCATGCGGGTGCCCCCTTCTTGTCGGTGTTCCTCCTGACGAAATGCCGGATCCCGAAGCCGAACACGGCGGCCAGCAGGCAGCCGAGCCCGGCCAGCCCGGGCACGAGCCACCCCGGCCACCCGGCGACCTCCGGGACCGCGGCGCGGACCGGCAGTTCGCCGGCCGTGCTCGCCCGCGGAGCCGGGACCACGGGCGCATCGGCCGCGCCGAGCCAGGACCGGCCGGCGACGCCCGGCGCGGCGGCCAGGCTCGCCGGGAAATCACTGCTCTCCCCGCCCGGTTTCGAGACACCGCCGTCGGCGAGCAGAAGGCCTCCCAGCGTCTGCGCGGCGGCACTCGCGTCCCGGCCCGCGGCCTGCCGTCCGCCCGCCACGGTCGCGCTGAGCGCGACGTCGACCGGGCCGTTCTCCTTGCCGCCGGTCCTGATCACCCCGCCGGGCCCCAGCGCCCCGTCGAGCGCCGCGACCGCCCGGTCGAGCGAACGGGCCCGAGCGCCGGACATGCCGTCGCCCCGGTGGTTCGCCGGCGCGCTGCCGAGCGCCGTCACCGCCAGTGCGGTCGCCGCGAGGTCGCCGGTCTCGCACTTCCCGGCGGTCAGCTCCTCCGGGAACGTGCCGTCGGCACACTGGCTCGCCAGCAGCCGGTTCACCACCGGCTCGGCGGCGCGCCGGTCGGTCATGATCGTGGCGATCGTCGCCCACGCGTGCCGCCGGACGGAACCGTCGTTGTCGGCGAACGCACCGGTATCGGCAAACCGGCCGTCGTCCTTGCGCAACTGCGCCAGATCCGCCCGCAGCCGGCTGCCGTCCGCACCCGCGAACGCTGCGACGACGGCCAGTTTCGCCAGCGGCTCGGCATAGTTCGCGGGTCCGGTCTCGTAGGGCGCACCGTGGGCGTAGGCCTCGATCGAGCCGGGCTCCAGGAGGAAACGCGTCGCCCGACCGACGGCTTCCGGCTGTTGTCCGAGGGTGCGCAGGGCGAGCACGAGATCGGCCGTGGCGTCGTAGTCGACGTACGTCCGGCTGTCCTGCGTGATCTCGACGTGGTCGCCGCCGACCAGGCTTCGCGCCAGGTACGCACCGAGCCGTCCGGCGGGGGTGCCGGGGGAAGGCGGCGACCCGGCGTCCGCCGCCACGGCTGCGGTGACCGGCGATTCCCGCGGCGGTGTCTTCGTTCCGGGATACCTGCCCGCCCCAGACGTCCCGGCCGGTGCGCCGGCACCCGCGGCGGGTGGCTCATCCGGTGGCGGCGGGAGCAGGTGCTTGCCGTGGACGAGGTCGCGGAAGCCGATCTGCGACAACCCGAGCGCCGCCTGCGCACTGGCCCGGATCCACGGATCCGCCGCGGTGATCCCGGTCCTCCGAGCGTCCACATAGGACTGCGGGGTGTACGCGATCGCGCCGGTCTGGCCGGCCAGACGGTTGCCGGAGTCGGCCGTGGTCACCTGAGCCGCCTTGAGGTAGGCGGTTCCCTTGCGCACCTGCGCGTCCGCTCCCCCGGCGTCGGCAAGTGCCTGCACGATGAGCCCGGAGCTGTTGGTGTTGGGGGCCTCGGTCCCGACTCCGCCGCCCCAGCCGCCACCGGGGTCCTGGTTCGCCGCCAGCCAGGCCACCGCGCGGCCGATGGCGCCGTCGAGCCCGGCCGCGCCGGCGGAGCGAGCGGCGAGCAGCGCCGACAGGCCGATACCGGTGGTGTCCCCATCGGGCGCCGATTGGGCGAAAGGTTTGCCCTCGTTGCACGAGGACAGCTTGTACCCGTTGGGTGTGACGTGGTCCCCGGTCTCCGAGGTCGGGATGTAGCCGAAGTTCACCCGGAAGTAGCCCTCGGTGCACTGCTGGCTCACCAGGCGGTCGATCGCGAGCCGGTCGTTCCGCGCCACCCCGGCCAGCCCGAGGACGCCGAGCGCCTGGCCGAAGACGTTGGAGTCGTTGCTCACGGCACCCGCGAGCTCGGGGTTCTTCGCATAGTCACTCACCCGGCCCCGGTCCGGACCCGAGCGCATGATCGCCGCTTCGGTCTCGGCGACCATGTCGTAGCCACCGAACTTCCGCGGGTCCCGGCCGGCCGCTTCCGCGGCGACGAGCACTTTCGCCGCGGCACCACCGACGATGACCGCGTCATACCCCTGGCCGGGCAGCAGACCCTCCCAGGTGAAGTACTCCTTGGCGTGCTTGCCGAGGTAATCGGCGATCGGTTCCGCGAGCTCGCCGTCACCGCTTGCCTGCAGGGCGAACAGCACATCGATCATCAGCGCGTGGTCGGGCAAACTGCCCCCATCGGGGTTCGGCAGGACGCCGTCGCGCCCGAGCCGGCCGGCGAGCCACTGTGAAACGGATTTGGCGGCAGGCCAGTCCGGTACCGCGGATGCCGCGGGGGCCACGGCAAGGCAAAGGGCCGCCGCGGCCACGATCGTGGCCGTGCCGGAAACCAACCGAACCCCCATGCCCGACCTGTCCCCCGTTGCCGACCCGAAAACCTGCCGACCCGAAACCCGCACAGTAAAAGGACTGTACACCCCGCAGGACCGGGATCCCCAGCCCTGCGGGGCACTTCACTACGGACAGACCAACTCCGGCGCCGACGGCTTCGATCCCGCAGCCGTCAGTTTGGCCAAGCTCGGGGCGCCGAGCCCGAGCACGCCTTGTGCGGTCGCTCGCACGACGTTGTTCGGATTGACCCCGCTCGCGTCGAAGGCGATGGCGCCGCGGTCCGCGGGTGCGCCTTCGCAGCCGACCTGCAGGCTGACCACGAATGCCTTTGCCTTCTGGGCGGCGTGGATCCGCCCACCGGCGCGGAACGCCTGCCCGGCCACGCCGGTGGTGTTGGCGTTCGGCGCGCTCCCCGGGTCACCGTGAGCCGTCGACAGCCCCCCGTTCGCCTGCTGCTTGCCGACAAGCCAGGTCAGCGCCCGCTGCGCCACGGCCGGACGCCCGGCGGCGAGCATCGCCTGGATCACGACGGCGGTGGCATCGGTGTCTCCGACACACGGTCCGGCATCGAAACTCGGCGGGAAGCTGCCGTCAGGGCACTGGGTTCCCGCTTCGAAGTCGACCGCCGCGGCCGGCGCCCCGCCCGGCGTACGAGCCAGCGTGATGATCGCCAGGGCCTGGCTGAAGGAGTTGCTGAAATCGCCGAAGGCGGAGTGATCGGAGAAGCGGCCGGACGGCGTGAGCAGGGCACGCAATCGCGCAAGCAGGTCGACGCCCCCGAAGGCGGCCGGGTCGAGCCCGCGGACCTGTGCGGCGAGCGAAGCTTTGGCCGTGGCGCCGGCGTAGGACTCGGCTGTGCCGTCGCCGGCGTAACCGGACAGGACATCCGGTCGTGCCAGCCAGGCGATGGCGTTGCCGCCCGCGGTGTCCGCGACCTTGGCTGCGGCGAAGGCGAAGATGCCGTCGATGGTCAGCCCCGCGTCGGGAAACTTCTGGCCATCGAATTCGACCTCGAAATGGTTGCCGTCGACCAGCTGACGCGCCAGCCAGCCCGCCGCGGCTTCCGCGCGTCCGGTCGTGCCGGAGGTGGCCGAAGCCGCCGGCGCGAAAAGGGCGGTGACCGACACGCACAGTACCGTCAGTACGATCTGTCTCAGTTTCATTCCGTGCCTTTCCCAGAAGGACTGGACTCGTGTTCGTCCAGAGAACGGTGCGGCAGGCCACCGGCGACCCGCCGCCGGGCCGCGATCAGGCCGACCACGAGGAACGCCGCCCAGAAGACATGGTGCGCGACGTAGACGCCGGACAGCCCGAGCCCGAGCCACCGGCAGAGCAGCCAGCCGACCGGCAGGAACACCGCGTACTCGCCGATCAAGCTGGCCCGCAAGGGGGTCCGGGTGTCACCGTGGGCCCGCAGCACCGCGTTGGTCGTCGCCGTCGCCGCCATCCACAGCACCTGGGCCCAATAGATCCAGACAATCGGCCCGGCCGCCGCGGCCACCTGCGGGTCCTCTACGACCACGCGCAGCATCGCCGGGGTCACCGGTGGCAGGGAGACCACGCAGCACACGGCGATCACCGCCGCGGCGGCGGCAAGTGTCCGTACCACGCGGTCGTGTCCCTCCCGGTCGCCGGCGCCGACGCGGACGGCGAGCAGCGTGGTCCCCGCAGTGGCGAGGCTGTAGATCAGCGTCCACACCGGCCGCTCGACGACATCGAGCGCGCGGACGGTCGCCAGCACCACCGTCCCGCTCGGTGCCAGCAGCACGGTGACCACGACCGACGAACCCACTCCGGTCGCCCCGAGCAACGCACCCGGCCAGCCGAGGGCCCAGGCCTCGTGCCGGAAGTCCGGCCGCCGCAGCATCTCCCGCACGGCGGGTACGGCAATACCCTCGCGCTTCAACGACCGCAACCACGCCAACGCGACAACGGCCGGCGCAACCGAGCCCGCGAGTGTTCCCACGGCGACGCCGAGAGTGCCCCCGCCGAAAGTGAAGAGCAGCGACGTCCCGCCGATGTCGATCGCCGCGGAACAGAGGGTGCCGACCAGCACCACCCGCGACCTGCCGACTCCGGTCGCGAAGCCGCCCAGCACGACGCCGACGGCGAACAGCGGCAGGCCTCCGGCCAGGATCCGCAGGTAGGCCGCCGCGGTCGTCACGTCGACCGCCGAGCCCGCGATCAGGTGGATCAGGGGTTCGGCGAGCAGCATGAGCACGATCACCAGGGGGACGCTGCCCCAGAAGGCGAGGGACGCGGTGTGTTCCGCGCTGCGGGCCGCCTCGACGGGGGCACCCGCGCCCCGGTGCCGCGCGGTGAGCACCTGCGCGGGCAAGGCGAAGCCGTTCAGCAGGGCCGTTGCCACCGCGTAGACGCCGACGGCCGTGGCGCCGGCAGCCACGGCGCCGGCGCCGATCCGGCCGAGGAACACGGTGTCGTTGCCCGAGATGACGACGGTCACCAAGCCACTGAGCGTCAACGGCCAAGCAAGCCGGAGCAGCGCCTTGATCACCGTTCCCCCATTCGTGCGTCGCCATCCGCGTCTTGAGCGCGGAGAGCGACCAGTGTTTCCTCCCTGCCCGCCTTCACAATGCCACGAGCTGCGGCCGGGAGAGTACCTCTCAGCGCCCGATCGGCGGAGGCAAGCACCTCCGGGCTCGCCCGGCAGGCCGGGTACAGCGCTTCGGTCAGGGTCAGCCGTTCCTCTTCGGTCCGGGGTTCCGCCCACAGGCGCCGGATCGCGTCGACCCACGCGCCTTCGGCGTAGGCCGCCAGTACTTCTTCCTGTCCCGGTCGCCAGAACCCCGTGAGAATCGCGTCCCGCGTGGCCAGTGACAGCGACCGCCCGTCGCGGACGCCGTCGAGCGCGGCGGCGAAGGCCTCCGCTTTGGCCGCCGGCTCCGGACGGCCGGCCCAGGCCAGCCACGCCCGCCGATCAGCGGGATCCCCGTCGCGTTCGGCGGCGATGACGTCTTCGCCGATGACGCCCGATGCCGCCAGCCGGATGACGACGTGCCACCGCAGCCCGCGGTCGACGGTCAGGCCGTCGACCGTCACCTCGCCCGACAGGAGTCCCCGGGCGAACGCCGGGTCCGGATCGTGCGTGATCACGTACCGGCACCAGATCTTCTGGTGGGTACTGCCGGGTCCGGCGCCCGCCAGGGCGGCGCGCGCGGCCTCGGCCAGGGACCGGTGCACACCGGGCACCCGGCCGGCCGCGCAGAAGTGGTGGACCGCGTAGGTGGTCTGCCGCAGAATTCCCCGGAGCACGGCCGGCTCGCGCTCGGCCACCGCGTGCCGGATCACCACCTCGACCCAGTCGCGGGTGGGCAGCGACGCGCTGCGCGTCATGTCCCACAACGCATTCCAGCACAGCACGCGGGGCAGGGTGTCCGGGATATCGCTCAGCCGCCCGATGAGCGTCTCCAGGGAGATGGCGTCGAACGACGTTCGCGCGTAAGCCAGGTCGTCGTCGTTGAGCAGCACCAGATCCGCCGCGGGCGCCCCGACGAGCGCCGGGACCGCCGTGCACTCGTCATCGACGTCCACTTCGGACAGTTCAGTACGCGTGAGGGCCCCGGCCTCGTCGCGGTAAAGCCCGATCGCCACTCGGTGCCCACGCGGTGCCGATCCGGGCTCGGCGGGCAGCTGGCGGATCCCGAAGAAGCGGTAGCGTCCGTCGTCGCCCACCACCGTCTCGGCTCGCAGCGTCGGCACGCCGGTGGTCCGGAGCCAGTGCCGGACCCAGTCGTCCACCACCCGCCCGGAAGCGTGGTCCAATGCGGCGAAGAAATCGGTGCGATCGGCGACTCCGAAGGCGTTGACGCGAATGAACTCCCTTACCGCGGCCTGGAACCCGGCCTGGCCGACCCAGTGCTCGAGCTGCCTGAGCAGCGCCGCCCCCTTGCCGTAGACGACGCTGTCGAACCGGCTCAGCAGACCGTCCGTCGTGGCCACCTCGGCCAGCACGGGACGCGCCGCCTGCCCCTGGTCGTCCTCGTACGCCCGGGCCTTCCGGCGGAGGGAGAACTCGACCCACGCCCGCTCACCGAACCGGGTGGCCTCGGCGACGCCCCGCGACGCCAGGTAGGTGGCGAAGGATTCGTTCAACCACAGGTCATCCCACCACCGCATGGTCACGAGGTTCCCGAACCACATGTGGACCATCTCGTGGAACACCACGGTGGCCCGCGTGAGGTGCCGTGCTTCGCCGGGCGGCGAAGGGAACACGAACCGCTCGTCGAGCAGCACGCAGGCCGCGTTCTCCATGCCGCCCATCGGGAACTCGGGGACGAACACCTGGTCGTAGGAGGCAAACGGGTAGGGATGGCCGAAGAATCCGGTGCAGAAGTCGAGGCCTTCCTTCGTCAGGCGGAAGATCTCGGCGGCGTCCAGGTGCGGTGCCAGGGAGCGTCGGCAGTAGAGGTTGAGCGGCAAGCCGTGGTGAGTGTCGCGCACATGATGGAAGGGACCCGCCGCGACCGCGCCGACGTACGTGGGGATCCGGGGCACCGACGTGAACCGCCAGCTCGGCCCGGTACTCTCGGCCGAGCCGTTGCTCACCACGAGCCAGTCTTCCGGAGCGAGCACACGGAAACCGATGCGGGCCTTCAGATCGGGCTGGTCGAAGCACGGGTAGATGCGGTGCGCTTCGAACGGCTGGCATTGCGTGTAAACGCAGGTCTCGCCGTCGGCCGGGTCCTGGAATCGGTGCAATCCGAGACCGGTGCGGGAGTATCCGCTCCGCGCGTGCACGACGAGTTCGTTGCCGGGCTGCAAGTCCGGCAAGCGGATCCGGTGCTCCGAAGCGGCGATCGGGCGGCCGTTGAAGCTGGCGTGCTCGACTTCGTCCGCCGCGAAGTCGATGAACGTGGCGGTGCCTGCCACGGCACCGAACCGCACCGTCGTCCGGGTGGCGAACTCCGTCGGCGCGCGCAGGTCGAGCTCGACCTCGTACACCGGGTCGTGGACGATCGCCGATCGCGCAGCGGCTTCCGCACGCGTCAACGCGGGCGCGCGGTGGTGGGACCGGACGGTGCCGGGCCCACCACCTCCCGCGAGCGGGGAGCCGCTTCCGCTCACGATGGGGACACCTGCTCGGCCCGGCTCACCGCAGGGCTTGCGCAGCGGCTTCGATCACCTCGACGTCGCGGGTCAGCAGGACGAGCGTGCCGACCCGCGACTCCTTCCAGGCGGCGAGCCGGTCGACGATCCGCGGCAGCGGGCCGATCAGGGCGTAGGCGTCGACCAGGGCGTCCGGGACGGCGGCCGCCGCCTCCCGCCGCTTTCCGGCGACGAACAGTTCACGGATCTTCTGCGCCTCCGACTCGAACCCCATTTCGCAGGCCTGGTCGAAGTGCACGTTCGTGACGCCGGCTCCCTTCGGGCCGAGGTAGGACGCCAGGACCTGCCGCACTTCGCCCCGGGCAGCGTCGAGGTCGTCGTCGAGCAGGACGTCGACGATCCTCGCGATCTCCACGTCCGAGGCCGGCCGCCCGGCGCGGCGGATACCTTCGTCGAGTGGCCGGAGCACGACGTCTTCGTGTTCCGGCGTGTACAGGCCGCCGGCCAGCCAGCCGTCGGCAATCTCCCCGGTGAGGGAGACCGTCCGCGGTCCGGTCGTCCCGAGGTAGATCGGGATGTGCGGCCGCGGCGGCGGGTAGAGCAGCTTGATGCCCTTGGGTTCGCTTCGCGCGTCCGGGCCGCGATAGGGGATCTGGTAGTGGCGGCCGTCGAATTCGAGCGGGGCTTCCCGGGCAATGGCCTCGCGGACGATCGTCACGTACTCGCGGAGCACCTCGACCGGGCTGCCGAACGGCCGGCCGTGCCACCGTTCGACCAGCCACGGCTGCGACAGACCGAGGCCCAGCAGCGTGCGGCCGTCCGACAGGGCGTCGAGCGCGGTGGCGGTCTGTGCCGTGAGCGTCGGAGTGCGCGGGGCGATCTGCAGGATGCCGGTGCCGAGCTTGATCCGCTCGGTCTTGGCGGCCAGGTAGCCCAGCACCGTGACGCCGTCGGTGCCGAACTCTTCGAGGCTCCAGACCGACTCGTAACCCGAGTCCTCGGCGGCGCGCACCGCGGGCAGCACCTCGTTCATCGGCTCGCCGGTGTATCCCAGCGCCAAACCCAGTCGCATGCTCGGGACTCCTCTTTCTTTGCTCATCGGTGGTTCAGGCGAACGGGAGGGGATGAAGCACGACGTCCCGTTCGGTGGCCGGGCCGGGCACCCATCCCCGTGCGACGGGCACGGTGTACAGCCGGGTCCCCCCGAGCACGGGGAAGGCCGCCGGCGCGAGCTGGTAGGTGCCCGGCACCACGACTCGCGCGACGTGCAGGCCGGCGGATGCGACGTCGGGTGTCGTGACGTCGACCGAAACCGCCCGCAGACCCTGGGTGCCGAGCGCGCGCAGGTACGCCGCGCGCGGCGGCCCCGCCACCGCGGCGAGCTCGGTGGATCCGGCGGGTTCCCGCAGCCGCCGGATCGGCTCGCCCTGCATGACGGGATCCAGGTAGAGCTGGACGTTCGGGTCGAGTGTCGTGAGGTCGCGCCAGTCCCGGCGGAACGAAGCGCGGTACCCCCGGTCGGCTCGCCATGGCCGGTACGGCGACGGTGAAGCCCGGCCCGCGCGGACCTCCGGCCAGAAATCGCCATCGGGGTCGGCGAGCGCCCGGCCCACCGCGTAGGTGACCAAGGCCTCGCAAAGCGCCTTCTCCGCGGCCGCTTGCGGCGTCGCCCGGCACGCGGAGCCGAACGCCACGAGACCACGAGCCCGGTCTTCGAGGAAGACCCCGACGACGGGCACCTCGAACGCACACGGAATCCGCAGGAAACCCGCGGTGAGACCGGCCGATTCGAGATCTCCCGGCACGGAATCCGGGAGATCTCCCGGCGCCATGCGCAACGCCGAGGCCGGCGCGCCGCTGTACCACCAGATCGTCACGGCGTCGCGCTCGATCACCTCTTCGAGAGCCGCCTGCTCGGCGGCCTCGGCGGACGCTCCCGCGGCGATGCCGGCGAACGCGTGGTTCGCGATGGCCGGGTGTTCTCCCGGCCGGTTGCCGGGTCCGTTCAAGTAGGTCAATGCGGCCGGGACCAGGACGTCACTGCCGGTCAGCAGGTCTCGTCCCGTCGTCCAGGAGGTCTCGAGGTGCCGGGTGAAGGGGACGAACGGGAATCCCGCGCTCGCGTACTGCGCCGGCGAATAGAGGGCGAACTCGGCCGGGTCCAGGACTTCCCGGCCCCGGGCGGCCAGCGCGGCCGCCGAACCGGTGACGAGGTCCGGCGGCACCGCGTTGCCGCAGTACCGTTCGACCGCTTCCCCGATGGCCGCCCGCCGTGCTCGCTCCGCGTCACCCAACGCCGCGCCACTGGTCTCGCGGTCCGCCTGCCAGGACGCGAATTCCCGCGTGTCCGCGATTTCCGCGGTGTACCCGGTGAACGCCCGGGGCAGCCCCGCCATCGGCGGCACTCGCCGGACCCTCGTGACGATGCCGAACCGGCAATCGAGCAACCGCTCCACTCCGCCGGCGGGCACCGATGCGGGCGAGGCCGGCAGGGGCAGCACCGGATGCCGGCTGATCTCGACTCCGTCGACCTCTTGTTCTTGCGCGGCACCGGGGACCGGCCTGCCCTCGAGGTAGGCGAGCACATCAGCGGCGAGCAGCCCGGCGGCGATCGTGACGGAGCCCGGGCCGGGCCACCGTGGCTCCGGCAGGGACGGCTCCGCGTCGAGGGTCGCCCACAGCAGGCGAAGCTCGTCGGCCGCCGCGCTCGCGGCCAGCCGCCGGGCACGAACATCGGCGTAGCGCAGTCCGCCCGGAACGGTCATCGGGCCCAGCCGGATCCGGCCGCCTTCCACGTGACATCGGTGCCAGGCGACACCTTCCGCGGCGCACCGGTCGTCGAGTTCCCGCCAATGGGCGTCGGGCAACCAGCCGGCGCAGGAAACGACCAAGCCGGCTTCGGACGGGAGAGGGCTTTCCGGCGTTCCGTGGACGATCTTCACATGCGAATCCAGGATCGTCGTCAAGGCCGTCGCCACGGGATTGCCCGGCCCGGCCGTTTCCACGAACACCGTGCGGGTGGCGATTCCGGACGCGGTGGTCCGTTGCCCGGCACGCCGGGCAAGCCCGGCAAGCAGTTCACGGGCGGTACCGGTCGGCTCACCGGCCGCACCGGCCAGAGCGGCCTGCGCTTGCCGGGCCACTTGGTCTTCGACCCGCAAGCGGATCAGGATGCCGTCCGGGGTGACGCATCGCCAATCGCCGTCCGACACCGGGTAGAGAAAAAAACCACGCGCCGACAGGTCGCGTCCGAACACGAATGGCACGATCCCCCCAGTGGCCGTCCCCGATGAAGAACCGGCAGCCGACGGTGGTTTTCCGACACCGCCGGCCGCCGGTTCGTCCTCAGTGCTTACTCGCTCTCCTCGTCACCATCCGCGGTGATCCAGCTGAAGGAGTCTTCCACCGCCGGCGTGTGCGCGGCGAGGCGCCTGCGCGGCGCGGTCTCGTCGATTTCTTCGTACTCGTAGCCGTGATCCGCCATTTTCCCTACCCCCTAAATGGGTTGATTGCGCGGCTCCGCAATCCACCATATGCATCCCCGCTCGACACCGTCAAGCGTGCGGGCGCTCCACCATCGAACAGGGTTCAGCGAACCGGGTTCCCCCGGATTCCGCTGCGGCGCACCGTGATCGCGGCGGGATCCGCTTGCCGAAATTCCCAGCGGCCGCGGCCGATTCCTGGAATGATGGTCACGAAGACCCGATCCGGTCGACCGAGGGGAAATCATGCCGAGCGCGGAACCGGAACCGGCCGGCAGCGCCTGAAACCGCCGCCATGACCGACCGCCCCGTAGTGGCCGTGACCCATTGGGTACACCCGGAAGTCACGGAATACCTCCGCGAGTTCAGCACGGTGGTGCTGCCCTCCGAACCCGGCCGCGTCTGGTCCCGCTCCGACGTCACCCGATACGCCGGTCGGGCGCACGCGCTCATCGCGTCCATGGCGGACCGGGTGGACGACGCGCTGCTCGCGGCCTGCCCGGAGCTCGAGATCGTCAGCGCCACGCTCAAGGGGTTCGACAACTTCGACGTCGCCGCGTGCACGCGGCGGGGGGTGTGGCTGGCGATCCTGCCCGACATGCTGACGGCGCCGGCCGCGGAACTCGCCGTAGGTCTGTCGATCGGCCTGATGCGCAACGTCGGCCGCGGTGACCGGCTCGTCCGTTCGGGAGCGTTCGCCGGCTGGCGCCCCGAGTTCTACGGCACCGGGCTGCGCGGATCCCGGATCGGGATCGCCGGCATGGGACGGCTCGGCCGGGCCGTGGCACGACTGTTCGCGGCGTTCGGGCCCGAGCACATCCTCTGCCACGACCGCCACCCGCTCTCCCGGGCCGAGGAAGACGCGCTGGGCGTCCGGAGTGCCGGCTGGAAGACCCTGCTGTCCGGCAGCGACCTCGTCGTCCTGTGCCTGCCCCTGACGGCGGAAACCCGGCAGCTGATCGACACTCCGGCGCTCGATTCGATGCGCAGGGGGAGTCACCTCGTCAACATCGGGCGGGGCTCGGTGGTCGACGAGCAGGCCGTGGCCGCCGCCCTGGAATCAGGCAGGCTGGCGGGGTATGCCGCCGACGTCTTCGCATTCGAGGACTGGGCCACGCCGGGCCGGCCCACACGCATTCCCCAGGCGCTGCTCGCGCATCCGCGGACACTCTTCACGCCCCATCTCGGATCGGCGGTCGACGCCGTGCGCAGAGACATGTCACTCGAGGCCGCCCGGCAGGTCAAGCAGGTGCTCGACGGCGGAGCACCCGACCACGCGGTCAACCGGCCACGACGGCTCACCGGGCTGACTTCCGGCGCCAAGCCGAAGCGGAACTCACGGCCCCCAGCACAAGCACCGCGATCACGCCGGCGAACACGGCGTCGTAGCCCCAGCCACCCGCCAGCATCCCGCCGGCGAGGAGCGGGCCGCCGGCACCGAACGCGGCGGCGGGCAGGTTCTGCAGGCCGTTCAGCGTCCCGTAGGCGTCCGGATCGGCCTCGTGGGACAGCACCAGCGCGCGCAGGGGACCCTGCGCGCCGTACCCCGCTCCGAACATGATCACGCCCGCGCCGAATGCCACCGGTCCCGCGGCCAGCACCACGAGCGCGACCCCGAGCGCGGCGAACACCACGACCGCGACGAGGAGCCGGGCGGCCCGCACGATCCGGGTGAGCACGGCCAGCGCCAGCCGGCTCGGCGGGCTCGACACGCCGATCAGTCCGCCGATGGCCGCCGCGGCGACCGGGGTGAGGCCGCGCGAGGCCAGGTACGGCACGAGGTAGACGAAAACGACGTGCGCAGCGAGCATGATCAGTGCACCGCCGAGGGTGAGGCCCCAGAACCAGCCGCTGCGCACGACGCGCGACACCTCGCGCCGCGATCCGGCCGGCGCAGGCCCGTCCTCGCGCTGCCACGGCCGCCCGTGCCGGAGGAGCAGGGCGTGCAACGGCAGCGCGACCAGCAGCTGGACGAGTCCCATCACCACCAGCGTCGCTCGCCAGCCCGTCGCGTCCGCCAGCCAGCCGGCCAGCGGGACGAACACCAGCGACGACGTCCCGCCGACGAACGACAGCACGCCCAGCGCGGATGCACGGTGTTCGGGGAACCACCGGCCGAGAACGGCGAAGGTCACCGGGTAGTAGGTCAGCCCCATGCCCAGCGCGTGCAGTCCCGACCACAACGGAAAGAGCCACCAGGCATCGTGGACGGTGCTCATGGCGAGCAGGGCCGCCCCCGATGCGGCCGAGCCCGCCACCATCGGCCCCCGCGGGCCGAACCGGTCGAGCAACCGGCCCGCGAGGAGGCCGAACAAGCCGCTCATCAGCATCCCGGCCGAGTAGACCGCGGCCAAGGTCCCCGGTCCGGCACCCAGGTCCCGCTGCCAGGGCGCGATCAGCACGCCGAACAGGTACTGCGACGTCCCGTAGGAGATGATCGCGGAGACACCCAGGCCGCCGGCGAGCCGCCACCAGGCCGGTGTCGTCGTCGCGCCCCTAACGGCGGGCACCGGCCGCCACGGCCGTCCGGAACCGGTCCGTCAGCTCGGCGAGCCCGGCCGAAGCGCTCGCCCGCGGGTGCACCTCCTCCGGCGTCGGGACCACGTCCAGCACGCAGAGCACCGGTCCCGGTGCCCGCAAGGCCCAGCGCATCGTCTTCGTCAGGTCCTCCCTGGTACCGCAGGTGATCACCGAATCGTAGCCGAGCCCCGCCCCGAGCGCAGTCCAGTCCACAGTGGACGAGATGCTGCCCTGGCACCCGGTCGATTCGTAGCATCCGTTGTCCACCACGACGTGCACCAGATTCCGCGCGCCGGCGGCCGGCACCGTCGCCCCCGTCCCGAGGTGCATCAGCAGCGCACCGTCGCCGTCGAGCACGACCGTGCGAAGGTGCGGGTGCGCGATCGCGAGCCCGAGCCCGATCGCCGCGGCGTGTCCCATCGAGCCCTGCATGTAGAACGTCCGGGCCCGGTCCCGCTCGTGGTTGGCCTGGCGGGACAGGTACCCCGTCGTGGTGACCAGCAGCTCGTCGCCGAGCTCGGCCATCAAAGCAGCCACCACGAGCGGTCTCGTCAGCGCGTCGTCCGGGCGCTCGGCGGACGGCACCCGCCCGGCCGCGGCGAACGTGCCTCGGGGAACCAGCGCGAAGAACGGGAGTCCGGCACGCCGAGCTCGCCGCGCCTGCTCGAACAGCTCCGCCAAGCCATCGGGTTCACGGCGCACCACGGCGTGCGGCACACCCAGCGCGTCCAGGATCGGCAGCGATCCGCCGCCCATCGCGGCGTGTTGCGGTTCGTCCGAGGCCGGGTCCGGCCAGCCCCGCAACGTCATCGCCACGAACACCGGTATCCGGCAGGGCAGGAGCAGCGACGCCAGCGGATTGACCAGATTGCCCAGACCGGAGTTCTGGCAGAGCACCGCGGCGGGCGTACCGCCGAGCTCCCACCCCGCCGCGAGGGCCAGCGCCGCGCCCTCGTTGACCGCCGGGGTCAGCCGGCCGAGCCCGTCGAACAGCGCCCAGGGTCCGGCCAGCTGGCCGCACGGCACACCCGTCACCCTGCGGACGCCGTAGTCTCGCATGGCCGCTGCGAATTCCGCCGCGGAAAGCTTGTTCTCGCTCACCGTTCCCCTCTCCCCTTTTCGATGGACGCCGGTTCACGCGGCTGGGCGAGCGCCGCAAGACCGGCGAAAACCAGCAGCCCGAAACCGACACCGAGCCCCGCGCCGATCCCGCCGGGCCCGTCCGACACGAACCCCGCCACCACCGGCCCGATCCCCTGCCCCAGCGCGAACCCGACGGTCAGACCGGCGATGGCCGACGTCCACTGCCACGGCGGGAGCAGGCGCCGGGCAGCCGAAGACACCGCCGTCATGACGTTCAGGAACGCCAGGCCGAACAACACCGCCGAAACGAACGCGGCCTCCGCACCGTGCCACACCAGCGGCAGTCCCGCGCCGATCGCGAGGACCGCCAGCACCAATGCCGCCCCGGAGCCCCCACGCAGCCCGCCCAGCACGGCGCCCCAGAAGAAGCCGCCTGCCACCGCTGCCAAGCCCAGGACGACCCAGAACGCCGTCACCTCGCCCACCCCGGCACCGGCTTGCACGAGGTAGGCGACGACGAACGTCATGTAGGCGATGTACCCGACCCCGAACAGGCCATAGGCGAGGAGCAAGGCCGCAACCGGCCGGACGGGCCAGCGCCGTGGCCCCTTCTCGCCTTCACCGGCGGGCGCGGGGGCGCCGTCACGGGCCGCGCGGACGGCCACCACCGCCACGACGAGCACGGCCGAGGCGAGGCCGCCCAGCACCAGCCAGGCCGCGCGCCAGCCCCATGCCGCCAGCACCACGGGGACAACGGCACCGGAGATCACCATGCCCAGTCCGCTCCCGGCGAAGTAGATCCCCAGCAGCAGCGTGGCGAATCGGTCGGAGCGGCCCAGCCCGGCCCGTGATGTGAGTGCGCCGCCGACGACGAAGCACACCGCTCCCGTGCCCCCGGACAGGGCACGCAGCAGAAGCAGCGCCGGAAGTTCCGAGGTCGCGGCCGAGGCGAGCAAGGCCACCGCCGTCACCGCGATGCCGCCGAGGAACGCGCCGCTCTCGCCGGTCCGGCGGGCGAGCGGCGCCGCGATCAGCGCACCGGCCAGGTAGCCCACCGCGTTCGCCGTGTTCAGCTGCCCCGCGGTCCCGAACGACCACTGCAGGTCGTCCCTCATCGCCGGAAGGACGAGGCCATAGGCGAACCGTGCGAAGCCCAGCGCCACGACCGGGCCTGCGGACAGGCCGAACGCCACGGCCAGCGGGCGGGACATCGGATCGACCTTAGCAGCGGGGCCTGCGGGCAGGAAGCGGCGCGAACCGATCGGGTGCCCCGCCGCACCGTCACCCGGCACCGTCGCCGCCGAGCGTGCGGACGGCACGGCCGAGGTGCCGCCGGTAGACACCTGCGTCGACGGCCAGCGCGTGGCGTGCGGACCCGACGTACCGCAATCCCCCGCTGAGCGGGGGCCGTTCCCGGACCAGGCTGTCGAGCCGCGGATCCTGCCGGTCCTGCGCACGGAGCACCGCGGCGGCCAGTGCCGCCTGACCCGCCAGCAGCGGCGCGGCCGCCGCGTTCGCCTCCAGCATCCCGATCACGAACAACCCGGACAGCCCGGGGTGCACGACATTGAGCCAGAGGTCCGGGCGTTCGCCGTGCCACCGGAACAACGCCGGATCGAGGAACGGGAAGGACACCCGGTACCCGGTCGCCGCGATCACCGTGTCGAACGGCAGGCACCGCCCGTCCGTGAACTCGACGCGGTCTCCCGCGAACGCGCGGACGTCGGGCGCGACCGTCACGTCGCCGTGGGCGAGCAGCTGGAGCAGCGTGCTGTTCACGATCGGGTGACTGTCGAGGACCCGGTGATCCGGGCGCGGCAGCCCGAACCGGCGGAGGTCACCGACCACGGTTCGCAACAGGGCCTGGAACACGAGCTGTTCCAGTCGCTTCGGCAACCGCGGACCGCTCTCGGCGATCACGTCGACCGGTTTCCCGAACATGTGCTTCGGGATGAACCAATAGCCGCGGCGCAGGCTGATCGTCGCGCTGCGCGCGTCCCGCGCCGCGTCGCTCACGATGTCGACCCCCGAGTTCCCGCCACCGATCACGAGGACGCGTTTCCCCCGCAGCTGTCCGGGACCGGTGTACTCCTTGGCGTGCATGAGCTCGCCGTCGAAGGTGCCGGGCCAGGACGGCATGCGCGGCTCCCATTGGTGACCGGTCGCCAGGACAAGCGCCCGGTAGCGGCGTTCCGCCTCACCCGCGGCGGTCCGCACCGACACGTGCCACCGTCCGTTCGCGCGCAGCTCGCCCTTGACCACCTCGTGCCCGGTCCGCACCAGCGGAGTGACACCCGTGTAGTCCGCATAGGACCGGATGTAGGACAGGATCCGGTCGTGGCGGGGGTAGTCCGGGTAGTCCGCCGGCATCGGGAAGCCGGGGAATCCGGACACCGTGCGCGAGGAGATGTAGTGCGCGGTTTCGTACATCGGCGTGCCGGGGTTCGCGATGTCCCAGATGCCGCCGACGGCCGAATGCCGCTCGAGTACCTCGACCCGGTACCCGGCGCCGCGCAGTGCGGCGGCGGCCGCGATGCCGGACGGGCCGGCGCCGACGACGCCGACCGGCATGTCCTCAGGCACTTCCGCCGCCCGCCTTCTCCGCGAGCACCACGGAAATCCATTCCTCGGCCCGCTTCGCCGCCGGTTTGGCGCTGCCGTAGCGGCGCCCCAGCTCGGGCATCGTCAGGTGCTCGACGACTTTCAGCCCTCGCGAGCCCAGGAGGTCTTCGACTTCCGGAGCGTCCCACCTCGAGTGGTACGGTTCGCCGCGCGCGGCCGTCCACGAAGTCGCGGCCGCCCCGCCGGGGTAGTCGCCGGTGTTGCGGGCGATGTAGTCGTGCACGAGCAACCCGCCTTCGGACAGCAGGTCCGACATCCTGCCGATGGTCGCGGCGGCCGCGCCTTCGTCGAGGAACATCGCGACCGCCAGCCAGACGAACAAGGACCTGCGCGCCGCGTCGTAGCCCGTCTCCCGCAGCCCCGCCGCCATGTCGTCCCGGCTCAGATCGCACGGCACGAAGGTGATGCCCGAGGCGTCCATGCCGTGGCGCTCCAGAACGGACTTCTTCATCCGCTGGGTAGCCGGGTGGTCGACCTCGAACACCCGCACCCGGTCACGCAGGTCCAGCCGCAGCGCGGTGGTGTCGTAGCCGGCCCCCACGAAGACGATCTGCTCGAGGCCCCGGCCTGCCTCGCGCTCAATGACCTCCTCGACGAAGACCTGCCGCAGGATCACCCAGCTGATCACGCCCGGGAACCGTTTGTCGTACCAGTCGAGGGCCCGGGTCGCCACGAACGGGAACCTCGACAGGGCACGCCAGTGCGGGCTGGTGACGAAGCACCGGGCGTACCCGTCGTCGAGCAGGCTCTGGGACGCGGGTCGTGCGGCCTCCGCGGCCCGCACGGCCGCGGCCACTTCAGCGGTCCGGCTCGGCTTTCCTGGGATCATGCCTTCAGTCCTTCCTCTCCGGTGAGCCGGCCGAACGGGGCGGGACGGCCGGTCTCGAGGACGTACCGGACGCCTTCGGCGACCCGGCGCCGCGAACTCGCCTCCGACTCGGCGGAGAGGAACGCGCGGTGGGAGGTGACGACGACGTTCGGGAGCGCGACGACCTTGGCGAACCAGGGGTCGTCGTGCGGGTTCTCCGGGGCGAACACATCGAGCCCGGCCCCGCCGAGCCGCCCCGACGACAAGGCGCCGTGCAGCGCTTCCGGCTCGATCAGTGCGCCGCGGGCGGCGTTGACGAGCAGGGCGTCCGGGCGCATTCCCGCCAGGGCCTCGCGGTCGATCAGGTGCCGTGTCTCGTCCGTCAGGGGGCAGTGGAGCGTCACGACGTCCGATTCGGCGAGCAGCTCCGCGAACCCGGCGGCGCGGACGCCGTAACCCTCGACGAGGTCGGGATGCAGGTAAGGATCGTGGGCGAGGACCTCGCCGTAGAACGGACGCAGGCGCTGGGCGACCGCCTTCCCGATCCGGCCGAAGCCGATCACGCCCGCCCGCCGCCGGCGCAGCCGCCGCGGCACGTTACCCGCGTAGATGTCGAACCGGCCGCCCGCGAGGCCGTTGTGCTGAGCAACGATTCCGCGTTCGAGCGCGAGCAACAGCGCCATCGCGTGAGTCGCCACTTCATCCACGCAGTAGTCCGGGACGTGGAAGGAGTGGACGCCCCGGTCCCGCAAGGCTTCGAGGTCGAGGTTGTCGGTGCCGACGCCCTGCCGCGCGACCACGCGGAGCGCCGGCCCCGCCGCGTCGAGCAGCTCGGCCGTGACCCGGCAGCGGTAGACCGCGAGCGCCGCGACCCCGTGGACCGCCTCGGCGAGCGCGGCACCGGACGTCACGTAGCGGCCACCCGAGGTGTCCCCCAGTTCCAGCCGGACGGCCGACCCGTACACGGCGTGTTCGATCGCCGCCGTATCCGGTTCGGCGCGCCCGTCCACCAGCGCCCAGGGCGGATCGGTGTAGAGCACGACGGGAGCAGCCATCGCGTCCTCCTCGGTTTCGTCGGGTTACCGGAGGCGCGTCACCAGGTCGAGCAGTGCCGCGCGGCCGAGGCGACGGGGATTTCCGGCGAGCCTCGGCGAATGCGTTGCCGCATCCACCAGCCGTGGCAGGTCTGCGGCCCTGACGCCGAGGTCGGCGAGGCGGGTGCGCAGGCCGGTCGCGGCGACGAGGCCGTCCAGCCGGACACGCGCTTCGCGCGGCGTCCGCACGCCCAGGAGCTCCTGCAGTTCCCCGATCCGGGCCCGGACGAAGGCCGCCCCCCGCGCATCGTTCGTGTCACCCGGTGTCACGGCCGCGTTGTGTTCGAAGACCGCACCGAGGAACACTCCGCAGGCGTGCCCGTGAGCCACCCCGAAGTCCGTGGTCAGGGCATACGAGAGTGCGTGCGCTGCGGTCGTCTGCGTGATCTCGATGGCGCGCCCGGCCGACAGCGCCGCACGGCACAGCGCCTCTCTCGCCGACGGCCTGGTGCAGGCCGGCACGAGGTGGTCGACGACCAGGGGAATCGCGGCGGCCGCGTGGGCTCGCGACTGCGGTGTGGACGCGACGCTCCAATACGACTCGACGGCGTGGCACAGCACGTCCATCCCGCAACTCGCGGTCAAGGCGGCCGGCGCGCTCCAGGTCAGCTCCGGATCGACGACGGCGAGATCGGCGCCGAGAAGGCGATGCCGGAGTGAAGACCTCCGTCCGTCGACCGTCGTCACGGCGATCGACGTCGCCTCGCTGCCGCTGCCGCCCGTGGTCGGAACCAGGACGAGCAACGGACGGTGCACGTCCGCGAGCGGCCGTGTCCCATCCAGGTACTCCTCCGGCGGGCCGGGCTGCCCAGCGAGGGCCGCGACCAGCTTGCCGGCATCGAGCACACTGCCGCCGCCCACGGCGAGAACCGCGTCGGTCCCGGACCCCCGCAGCGCCGACGCGGCGGCCGCGACGAATCCGGCGGGCGGGTTGGGCGGCACGGGCCGCCAGTGCCACACCCGGATCCCGGTGAGCGCCTTCCGCAGCCGGTCCGCCGCACCTGACCGCCGGTACGAACCGGCACCGGTCAGCAGCAGGCAGGACCGCACCGAGTGCCGGGTGAGGAAGTTCCCGAGCCGGTCCAGTTCCCCGGCGCCGAACCACACCTCGGCCGAGGCGAGCACACTAGATCGAAATCCGGCCGACATCGCCCATGCCCTGCAGTTCGAACAGCTCTCCCAGCGGGGCGATGCGGGACTCGACCGAAGCGGTCGTTCCCCGCTCGCGTACCTCCGCCAGCGTGGTGGACATCGCCCGCACGGCGGCCCTGATGGCGTGGTTGGCGTAGATCACCATCTGCACGCCCGCCGCGGCCAGTTCCTCCACAGTGGATTCGTAGTACGTCGTGGGCACCACGACGATCGGTGCCCGGCCGTCCCATTTCCCGAGCATGGCCAAGACCTCGTCGGCCGTCCGGGCCTTGGAGTGCACCAGGACGGCGTCCGCGCCCGCGTCGGCGTACGCTTCGGCACGCCGCAGCGCCTCGTCGACGCCGCGCCCGGAGATCAGTGCCTCTGTCCGCGCGATGAGCAGGAACTCCTCGGTCTGCTGGCTGCCCTTGCCTGCCTTGATCTTCTCGCAGAACTCCTCGACGCTCTCCAGCGCTTGACCTTCGCCGATGAAGCTGTTCAGTTTCGGGAACCGCTTGTCCTCGATGCAGACGGCCGCGATGCCCTCGAGCTCGTACCGGCGGACCATGTACGACACGTTGGTGCTGTTGCCGAAGCCGTTGTCGCAGTCCGCGATGATCGGGATCCGCACCGAGTAGTTCATCGCACGGGCGGCTTCGAGGTACTCCGACATCGTGACGATGCTGGCGTCCGGAACGGCGTGGCTGGTCGAGATCTCGAAACTCGATGCCCAGACCGCGTCGAACCCCGCTGCTTCGACCAGCCGGGCACTCAGGCCGTCATGCGCGCCCGCGGCCACGACCGTCCTTCCCGCCTTGAGCTCGTCACGCAGCTTTCTCGCTTTGTTCGGGATCATCCTGCTCCTCCAGCGGATGTCGCTGCCCGCGCCGGGTTCCGGCCGCGGGGGTCGTACCATTGCTCGTCGTCGGTCACCAGCCGCCGCACCGCTTCCGCACCGACCGCGGAGGCCTCCAGCAGGGCGTCACCGCAGACCTTGCCGCCGATCCTCAGCACCAGGACGGTCCCCGGCCGTCCCGGTGTCACGACGCCGAACCGGTGCGGCACGAACGGTTTGAGGTACGCGGAATCGCCGGCCGCGAGCTCGGTGCGGTCCGTCCGGCCGCCGTGGTCCCAGCTGAACCGCACCGGTTCGGGCCCCAGGTTGTACAGGTACGTGTGCAGCCCGGCACGCAACGCCGTCTCGCCGTCACCGAGCACTTCGATCCGCAGTCCGCGGGAGTTCGGGCACACCAGCGTCCCGGCGAGCTCGGTCACCCGGTAGTCCGGCCGCCGGTCGTCCGGATACGACCAGGCGCGGGCGTCGGCCGCGCGGACGATCCGGACACCGTCGGTCTCGTCCGGCACGACCGGCAGGAGGTCGCGGACGTTGACCCGCAGCGCGCCGGCCAGCACGGCGAGTTCGGCCTCTGACGCCTCGGCATCGCCGGACAGCAGTTCGTCCAGGCGCTCGGCCGTGAGCCCGCTGCGGCGCGCCAGCTCGGCGGGTGGAACGCAAGCGTTGTCCAGGTGAGTCCGCAGCAGAGCGGCGGCGGCGTGCGGGAAGTCCGCGCTGTCCAGCGCGTACTCCGCGGCCAGGTCCGGCCCCAGCGCCGACAGTTCGTGCTGGGCGTCACCGAGCAGCCTGCCCCCGTACGTCAGCGCGAGGATGAGCGCGGGCTCTCCGTTGCGGGCCGCGAAACTGTGGGGTGCGTAGGGCAGCCCGGAGACCGAGTCGCCGGTCTCCATCGGAACGCAGTGCCGGACGCCTTCCCATTCGTAGTAGTAATTGACCGATCCCACGAAGTAGGTGAACTGGTTGAGGAAATGACCGTTGTTCCATTCGACGTCCGGGTTTTCCGGGTCGTTGTCGCCGACGGGCTGGATCATCCGGATCCATTCCGGGCGGAACATCGAGACCCGGCTCATCGCGGTGTCACGGTATTCGTAGTAATCCCGTCCGCCGCGACGCAGGACACGGCTGGTCGCCGCCGACTCGGCCGCGCGCATCACGCGGACACCGGCCGGAGCGTCGTCGTGCACGGGGAAGAAGTCCCGCTCGTTGACCGGCCAGGTCCGGACCGCGCGCGCCAGCTCTTCCGGCGAGAGTGCCCGGCGTCCGCGCAGGACTTCCTCAACCGCAGGCAGTGGGATGCCGAGTTCCCGCGCCGCCGATGCCGGATCCCGTTTCAGATCATTGAGCACCGAGCGGAAAAGCACACTCGACCGGGTGAGATAAGTCGATTCGTTCACGACGAATGTCCTTTGCGCATCTTTCCGAGACTAGGGCGACTTGGTGAGCGCGTCCATGGCGCTTCCGGCGCACACACTGGACGATTCTGCGGTGATTTTCGCGTAGGCGGCCGGGAGGGCCTCGATCGTGCGCTCGACGTCGTCGGGCGTGTGCTCGGCGGTGGGGATGAGCCGGAGCTGCACCACCCCCGGCGGCACCACCGGGTAGGTCACCGCCGAGCAGAAGATCCCGAACTCTTCGCGCAGCAGCTCGAGATAGGCCAGTGCCTGTTCCGGTGTCATCCGCAGGAACACCGGTGTCACCGGGCTGGCGGTCTCGCCGATGTCCAGCCCTTCGGCCCGCAACCCGTTCTGCAGCGCCCCGGCGATCGACCAGCACCGGGCACGCAGCGCCCCACCGGACTCGATGACCCGCAGCCGCGTGCGGTTCCCCGCCACGATCGGCGCGGGGAGCCCTTTCGAGAACACCTGCGACCGCATGGTGTAGCGCAGGTACCAGATCAGGTCGGCGGGACCGGCCACGAACGCGCCGATGCTGGCGCCCGCCTTCGCGAACGTGGCGAAGTGGAGGTCGACCTCGTCTTCGACGCCCTGAGCCTCCGGGGTGCCGCGCCCGTCGGGTCCCATGATCCCGAACCCGTGCGCGTCGTCGACCAGGAACCGGAAGCCGAACCGCTCCTTCAGTGCCACGATGTCCCGCAACCGGCCCTGATCACCCGACATGCCGAACACGCCCTCGGTGATCACCAGCACGCCCTCGGCCTGCGACCGGCGCCGCTCGACCTGCTCGAGCACCTTTTCCAAGCGGCCGATGTCGTTGTGCGGGAACGAACGCGCGTGGGCACCACTCAGCCGGATCCCGTCGATGATGCAGGAATGGCAGTGGGCGTCGTAGACCACCCAGTCGTGGCGCCCCACCAGGATGTCCACCAGCGACACCATGCCCTGGTAGCCGAAGTTCAGGAAGAACGCCGCGGGCTTGCGGACGAAGCCGGCCAGCTCGGTTTCGAGTGCCTCCAGGTCATCGGTTTCACCGGACATCATGCGCGACCCCATCGGCGCGGCGAGACCGTACTTCAGCGCCGCTTCCGCGTCCGCACGCCGGACTTCCGGGTGGTTGGCCAGCCCCAGGTAGTTGTTGAGGCTCCAGACCAACCGGGTCACCCCACCGAAGTCCATCCGGCTGCCGATGTCGCCCCGCAGCTTCGGGAAGGTGGCGATCCCGTGCGTGCGCCCGGAAAGCGCGCTGAGTCCCTCGTTGCGGCTCACGGCCTTCTCGAAGAGGTCCATCCCCTTGTCATCCCTTCCCCGCCGCGCCGAACCGGTACGGCATCGTGAGTGTCTTGGTGACGGTCATCGCCCTCATGGCGAACCGGATGCCTTCGCGTCCGATCCCGCTGCCCTTCACCCCGCCGAACGGGATGTGCGGGGAGTCGAAGTGCGGTCCGTCGGCGAGGTTGACCGTGCCGACCCGCAGCTGTCGTGCCACCCGCAGGAACAGGTCGACGTCGTGGGTGAGGACCCCGGCCTGGAGTCCGTAGCCGGTCGAATTCGCGAGCGCGATCGCCTCGTCCGGATCGTCGAAGCGGATGACCGGCGCGACGGGCCCGAAAGTCTCCTCGACCACGAGCTCCGCGTCCGCCGGGACGTCGTCGAGCACCGTCGGCTCCACCAGCGTCCCCTGCCTCCCCCCGCCGTGCAGCAGTTTCGCGCCCTTCCCCACCGCGTCTTCGACCCGGCGCGTCACCCGGGCCGCCGCCTCTTCGCTGATCACCGGCCCGACGTCGGTCTCCGGGTCACCGGGGTCACCGAACCGCTTGGTTTTCGCGCGCTCGACTATCCTGGCGACCAGCTCGTCCGCGATGCCGGCCTGCGCGAGCACCCGCTTGACCCCGCGGCACGACTGCCCCGCCGTGGCGAACGCCCCGTCCACCGCGAGGGCCGCGGCGGTCGCGGGATCCGCGTCGGCGAAGACCACGAGAGGGTCGTTGCCGCCCAGCTCGAGGAGCACCGGCTTGCCCGCGGCGGCGAGGGCCACCGCCCGTCCCGCTCGCGGCCCTCCGGTGAACGTCACCATGTCCACCAGCGGGCTCGCCGCGATGGCGCCGCCGACCGTCTCGGGTTCGCCGGTGACCACCGCGACCGTGCCGTCCGGCAGCCCGGCCTCCTCGAGGAGCCGGACGAACAGCAGTGCGGTCAGCGGGGTCTTCTCGGACGGTTTGAGGATCACCCGGTTACCGGCCGCCAATGCCGGGGCGAGCTTCACGACCACCTGATTGAGCGGCCGGTTGAAGGGCGTGATCGCGCCGACCACCCCGGCCGGTTCCGCGATGGTGACAGCCAGCTTGCCGACGGCGCCCGACAGGGGTATCGCCTCCCCGGTCAGCCGTTCCGCCTCCGCGGCCGCCACCTCCAGGTTGCCGGCGGCCCGGTCGACCTCCCGGAGCGTCTCCTTCCGGCAGACGCCGGACTCGGCCGTGATCAGGTCCGAGAACTCGGTACGGCGGCGGCGCACCATCCCCGCGGCCACGGAGAGGACCGCCGCCCGGTCACGGGGGCTCGGCGGCTCTGCGGTCAGGGCGGCGATCTCGTCGGCAACCTGGTCCGCGCGGTATTCCGCGATGGTGGCCAGCCGTTCCCCGGTGTAGGGATTCCGGATGACGGTCCCCATCGCCGGTTACCGGTCCCCGCGAACGAAACGCTCTTCGAGCTGCGCGAAGCGGCTGTAGTCGAAGACCTCGAACAGCTCCTCGAACGTCATCGACAGCCCCATCCGCTTCCAGTAGTCCTGGGTCGTTCCCTTCGTCTTGAGTTCGGCCATGACCTGGCGCAGCACCGAGGCGGCGGCCATCCAGCCGGACAGGGGATAGATCACCACGTTGTAGCCGATTGCCTCGAGCTCCTGGGAGGTCAGCCACGGCGTCTTGCCGCCCTCGACCATGTTCGCCAGCAGCGGCGCGTCGATCTCGTCCCGGACCCGCTTCAGCTCGTCGACGCTGAGCGGGGCCTCCAGGAAGACGCAGTCGGCGCCGGCGGAGAGGTAGACCTTCGCCCGGCGGATCGCCTCGTCCATGCCGAGCGCCTCGCGGGCGTCGGTCCGGGCGATGAGGGTGAAGTCGGGATCCTCTCGCGCCGCGACGCAGGCCTCGATCTTGCCGGTCATTTCTTCGACCGAGATCAGGCGCTTGCCTTCCAGGTGCCCGCACCGCTTCGGATTGACCTGGTCCTCCAGGTGGAAGCCGACGATGCCGGCGCGCTCGAACTCGCGCATGGTACGCCAGGTGTTCATCGCGTTCCCGTAGCCGGCGTCCGCGTCGCAGATCACCGGCAGGCCGGTGCACAGCACGATGTTCTTCGCGTGCTGTGCCATTTCCGGGATCTGGGTGAAGCCGAGGTCCGGGAAGCCCAGGATGCTGGCCGAACTGCCGGATCCGGTCATGTGGATCGCGTCGAAGCCGGCCTGGTCGATCACCCGGGCGGACAGCGCGTCGTACGCGCTCGGCACGACCAAGATCTCCGGTGCGTTCAGCATTTCCCTGAACCGTCGCGCACGTGACATGATGCTCCTTTTCTTCGTGGCCGGGCGTTCAGACTTGGTGGGCACCTTCACGGGAAGCGACCGAGCGGCGGCAGCGCGCCAGCCAGGGCAGCAGCTGGTCCGCCCGTTCGACGGGCAGTCCCCCGCCGGCCGCGGCGACCTCGTCGAACCGGTCCGTCGAGTCCCGCGGGACACCGCGGCCGCAGGCCAGCACCGGCACCCGGTCGTCACTGTGGATGCCGAGGTCACAGGGGGTCGCGTGGTCACACGTCACCACCACCGTGTCGTCCGGGGCGAGGAAACCGGCCAGTGGACCGATCAGGTGCCGGTCGATGGCCTCGATCGCCGCGACCTTGTCGCCGGGCCGGCCGTCGTGCCCCGGTTCGTCGGGACCCTTGACGTGGACGAAGACGACGTTCTCCGCCGCCGCGGCGAGGTCCGCGGCCAGCTTCGGGTAGTAGCGGGAGAGGTCCTCGTCCGGTCCAGGGGCCGTGTGCGTGAACCGGGCTCCGAGCAGGCGGGCGAGCGCGCGCTCGGCGGGGATCTGGCCGAAGAAGCCGAGCCGCATCCCGTCGGGCAGCCCCGGCAGCACGGGCAACGTGTCGCCGCCGTCCCGGAACAGCAGCAAGTTGGCCGGACGGCGACCGGCAGCGCTCCGGCGGCGGTTCACCGCGCTCGCCCGCAGGATCCGGGCCGTCTGGCCGACCAGGTCGTTCACCAGTTCCGCGGTCAGCTCGGCAGCCGGATCCGCGACCAGCGCCCGGCAGCGCAGCGGTGCGCCGGCCGCCCTGGCGTCCGGAACGCCGAACGGTCCTTTCCGGACGAACCCGGGATCTGTGTTGCACACCAGCCCGGACAGGCCGGCGGACCGGCTCGTCACCGCGACGATGCCCCGGTGCCTGCCGTACGCTTTGAGGCCGAACCGGAAGTCGCCCGGCAGGTGCACGCCCGCTCTCAGCTCACCGGCGAGCGTCTGCAGTTCTTCGTCGGTCAGGTCACGCGAGGTTCGCCGGTCCAGGCGCCCGGTTTCCGGATCCTGGCTCGCGAAGTTCACCCGGAAGGCCACGCTGGAGCCCTCCGAGTCCCAGAAGTCCGAGCCGTATCCCTCCAGCGGGCCCCGTCCGGTGTAGTACCGCCGGGGGTCGAATCCCAGCAGTGCCATCGCGCCGGAGTCCGATTCCGGGGTGATCCCGGCGTCGATGACGGTGACCAGCCCGGTGGTGCCCGCAGCAGCCAAGCCGTCCAGCTCCGGCGTCGCGGCGGCCTCGAACGCCGTGCGGCCGCCGAACTCCGCCATGGGGCGGTCCGCTCCTCCGCACAGCGCCACGACGTAGGTCTTCCCGCCGGCCGGTTCAGACATGGGTGCTCCGCAGGTTCCGCGTGGTCGATAGTCCTTTTAGGACAGCAGCGACACCGGCCGGCACGAGGTCCTGCCAGTCTTCCCCGCCCGCCATCCGGCGGCGGATCTCCGTTCCCGACGTCACTTTCTTCCTCCGCCTCCAGAGAACTTCACACCGCAACCCCTCGGCGGTGAGCCGCCGGAGCTTTTCTTCACCCCAGGCGTCGTAGATCGTGATCAGGTGTACCGCGTCCGGCGGCACGTAGAACCGGAGCAGCCGCGGTGTGCTGTGCGGGAAGGGCACGATGCGGAACCGGCTCCTGGGCACCCCCGCCCCCACGAGCGCCGCGTCGACCATCAGCTGGCGCTCGTAGAAGGTGAAGGGATTCGCTTCCGGCCGGTGCCGGCCGGGCTGCGTCGGCTCCTCGACCACGGCGTCGCTGTCGGGGTTGGTGATGCCGACGATCAGTTCGGCACAAGCCGCCTTGCCCGCGAGCAGGTATTCGAGGTGCCCGACGTGCAGCGGCTGGAACCGGCCGTGCACCACGGCGATCGGATACACGGCCATCCCCTCAATTCCGGTAGCGGGCGGGCGTGTGCCCGGTCCGCCGTCGCAGCACCCGGCTCAGGTGGGACGCGTCGGCGAACCCGGCTTTGCCGGCGACGATCTCCAGCGTGTCGTCCCGGTCGCGCAGCAGGCACTTCGCGACCTCGACGTGCACACGCGTGACGTAGTCCCGGACGGTCATCCCCGTGCGCAGCTTGAAAAGGTGCGACAGGTAGGTGCTCGACAGCCCCGTCTCCGCCGCGATGGTGCCGACGGTCAGCCGATCGCGGTACCGGCGTGCGACGAAGTCGATCACGCGCCGGACGTGGCCGTTGCGAAGACCGGACGACGGCTGCGCGGGAATCAGGTTCGCGACCGTCTCGGCGAGCCCGACCACGTCGCGCCGGAAAGCCGTTTCACACCAGGGGATTCCCCGGAAGTGGTGCGACAGCTGTTCGGGGGCGCCCGCGTCGAGCACGACGGGACGACCGCGCCGGGCGTGATCACCGGTCACCGCAAGATGCAGATCGCTGTCCGCGCTCGCGGCCCTGCCATCGACGAGCAGCACGTCCGGCCGGCGTTCGACGATGTGCCGGGCCGCGACGTCTCCGGTGCCGGTGATCCGCACTTCCGCGAAGTCACCCAGCAGCGCGCCGACGGCCGCGCACCGGCCGATGTCGGGGCCCACGATCAGCACCGTCGGCGTCCCCGCGGTGAAATCGCTTCCCACGAAACCGCTTGTCAGCTCAGGACGTTCCCGCTCCGTGGCCAGCATGTGGTGCCCCATTCCCCCGGCTGAGTAATCGATCTCCCCACTATCGTTGCTTCCAGTACACCTTGTCTTCACCCAGGCGACCAATGTCGTTCACTTCGTTCGTGGAGTGCCCGCACCGGACCACGATCATCGGCGAGTACCGGGCACGTCCGGAGTGGAGGCGGTCAGGCCACCGGGAGACCCTCGCGGAGCTGGATTTCCAGCCGGACCAGCTGGTTGTACTTCGCCATCCGGTCCGCACTGGGACCGCCCACCTTGATGAACTCGGCGGCCAGTCCCACGGCGAGGTCGCAGACCCCGCAATCCTCGGTTTCCCCGCTGCGATGCGACACGCACAGGGCCATGCCCATCCGGCGCGCGGCCCTGGCCGCACGGATACCGCGGGTGAGCGTGCCGCATTGGGTCAGTTTGATCACCGCGCAGGTCGCCAGCTCACCCGACATGCGGCGCTCGTCGGTGGCGAAGAGGTCGTCGCCGCACAGGTATTGCCCTTCGGGCAGTTGCCGGGAGAATTCCTTCCACGACACCACGTCGGCCGGATCGAACGGATCCTCGAGGTAGCGAATCGGATGACGCGCACTCAGCCCCGCCAGCAACTCGCTCAGTTCTTCCCCTCGCAGGAGCCGGTCACCGACCGCGTAACGCGCGCTGCTCACACCCCCTCGCCGCAGGTGCTCGGCAGCGACATCCACCCCGATCCCCACGTCTTCGCCGGGGAACCGTCGTTCGATCACCGAACTGAGGTGTTCCAGCGCCTGCCCGAAGACCAGTCCGCGCATGCGCAATCCCCCCGCGGACGAGTAACCGCAGTCGGCGTACCGCGCCCGCACGAGGGACTCGATGTCCTCGTACACGGCCAGCGCCAGCCGCAGGTTGTCGGGCAGGGAAGCCGCCGCCGGGGCGACCATGATCTCCTGGAACGGCATCTGCGGGTCACCGCTGTGGATCCCCCCGCTGAAGACGTTCACCAACGGGCTGGGCACTTTCGGGCGCGTCGCGCCGATGCCGGAGATGTACGTGCTCAACGGCACGCCTTCCGACGCGCAGCGTGCGCGCGCGAAGGCCATCGACAGCGCCACTTGAACGTTGACGCCGGCTCCGGCAATCCCATCGAGGATCTCGTCGAACCTCTTCTGGGAACTCGCCGGCGCACCGGTGAGCCGGTCCCGCACGCCCGCGTACACCGGCAGGTCGTCGAGCGCGCCGAGCGCCGTCACGTCCACCCGAGCGCGTTCCCGGCGCCCGGGCGCGATCGCGACGGGCGCCGACGCGACACCGGTTGCCCCGTCGTCGAACCGGATTTCGGCTTCCACGGTCAGGTTCCTGCGCGAGTCGAAGATCCCGCGCAACACCACGCTGTCCACGTACTCCGCCATCTCGGCAACCCCCGTCCGCTTCGGCTCCAGCCGATCCGGTGGCCGGAGTCTGCTGGTGACGTGAAGTTACCGGCGAAACTCCTCCCCGCGGCACCGCACGGACTGCCGCTTTCCGGGACAGCGCGGTCCGGACCCGGGACCGCTCTTCGTCGCTAGGACCGCCGGCGCGGACGCACCAGCCTCGCCGGATCGACCAGGCCGCTCTGGTAGGCGACGACCACGGCCTGCACCCGTTCTTCGAGATCGAGCTTCAGGAGGAGGTGCGAGATGTGCGACTTCACCGTCGCCTTGGTGACGTGGAGGTCCCGCGCCATTTCGGCGGTGGTGCGTCCCGCGGCGAGCAGCCGCAGCACCGACAGTTCCCGATCCGTCAGCCCCGAGAGTTCCTCGCCGTATCCGGCCGGCGGCGGCGAGCGCCGCGACAGCTCGTCGAACAGCGGCGCGGTGACCGCCGGCGTCATGAAGGCCAGCCCGCCGGCGACCGCCCGCACCGCGTCGACGATCCGGTTCTTGCCGTCGTCCGCGCGGACCAGTCCGCGAGCCCCGAGCGAAAGCACGGAAAACATGGTCGAGACATCGATATCACCCGATCCGGTGAGCGCGATGATCGGGATCACCGGGCCGGGCGAATCGTCGGCGAGCGCACGGAGGAGGCGCACGCAGTGCTCGTCGAACGGCTCGACGTCCATGATGATCACGTCCGGGCGCAACCTGTCGACTTCGGACATCACCGCCGGGGCGTCCCGGACCTGGCTGACCACGGTGATGTCCCGTTCACCGCCGAGGAGGGCAGCGAGCCCCGCGCGGACGAGATCCTGCTCGGCGTACAGGAGCACTCTGGTCATGACGAGGCTCTTGCCGACCCCCTTCGCCGGCCCACGGACGTCCTGCGTCATCACCATCTCCCCCTGAAGATCGCCCCCCTTGGGCGTCGAGGTATCGAGGCGCGCCAACCGGTCACGGACCGCCCATTCCCCCAAGGCCAGCGTCAATTCCACCGGGACCGCTCAGATTACAAGTCGGCTAAGCCGCCGCACAGGGCTAACCGGGCGAACCGCCCGAGTTCACTTCCTGTCACCATTCCCCAGCCAAATGCACACCGTGATCAACTGCATACTCGCCGTGCCAAGATGTCGCCGGTGACATTTCTGTCCCCGGACAGAATTGGGCGCCAGGCGCACTTTTCCGCCGCCTCGCGGTATTCGCGGTCACGGCCCGATCCGGACTGGCAGCGTCTTCGGCCCACGCACCTGACCTGCGGTCCAGGCGACCGCCGGGAGATCAGGCAAAGTGAACTCGGGGATGCGGCCGAGCCACACCTCGAGTGCCACGCGCAATTCCATCCGCGCCAAGTGGGAGCCGATGCAGCGGTGGATGCCGAGACCGAACGCGATGTGCCGGTTGACTGCCCGGTCGAGCACGATCTCATCGGCGCGGTCGAACTGCCGGGGGTCGCGATTGGCCGCCGGGAACGCCATCAGCACCCAGTCTTCGGCCTTCATGTCCACCCCCCGCCACCGCATATCGCGCTTCACCAGCCGCCCGGTCATGACCGGCGCGTATGCCCGCAGGAACTCCTCCAGCGCCGTCACCAGCAGGCCCGGAGCGGACACCAGCCGCACCCGATCGGCCGGTGTGCGCGCCAGATGCCACAGCGACACGCCGATCGCGCTCCACGTCGTGTCGATGCCCGCGATCATCAAGGACGAAAGCGTTCCCGAAATGTGCAACGGATCCAGCTTGCGCCCGTCGAGATCCGCCTCGATCAGCCGCGTGGTGAGGTCGTCGCGCGGGTTGTCGACGTGGTCGTGGATCTGCGCGAGCAGGTAGTCCAAGCGCCGTTGCGTCCGCGCGCTCCGCTCGTCGGCCGAGACATTGGCGCGTTCGAGCGAGCTGGTTGCGAATTCCAGCAAGAGTCGCTCGTCCTCCTCCGGAAATCCGAGCATGCCCGCCATCACGTGCGTCGGAATCCGCTGGGCGTACTCGACGACGGCATCGACCTGCTCCCGGTCTTCCAGGGCGTCGATCAGGGCATGGCAGCGGGCGCGCGTCCGTTCCTCGAGGCAGCTCACGGCCTTCGCCGTGAACGCCGGAAGCAGCAGCTTGCGCGCGCCGTGGTGGAACGGCGGATCGGACGAGATGGGCGGCGAGACCCCGACCGGTGCCAGCTCCGGCGGCGGCCGGACGTTGCCGACCAGGATGGCCCGGGAGGAGAACCGGTCGGTGTCGTAGGCGATCGCCGCGACGTCCTCATAGCGGGTCGGCAGCCACGCTCCGCCGAAGCGGTGGGTGTGCGCGATCGGGCAGCGTCGCCGCAGGTCCGCCTGGATCGAATAAGGGTCCGCGGCCCACTCCGGCTCCAGGTGCGAAAAGTCCGCCGCCCAGTCGGCCACCGGGCCCGCGACGACCTCGTTGCGAGCGCCGACCAATCGCTCGCGGTGCCCCGACCGGATTTCGGCGAATCGCTCGTGGCTCGTCACGTCAGCGGTCCTCGTGCAGGCTGATCGCCCGCTCGGGACAGTTCAGGCGAGCCAGTCGCGCGGGCTCCACGGCCGAGACGTCTGCCTCACCGAGCACCACGCCGTAGCCCTCGTCGTCTTCGCCGAAGACCTGCGGTGCCAGCGCGTGGCAACGGCCGTGCCCCTGACAGCGGCCGGCGTCGATGACGGCTCTCATCCGTTCCCCACCTCCAGATGCCGCGGCACCGCCCCGCTACCTGCACTCTAGACGAGGACGGGATCCCGCCACCAGCAACACGGATGGCCGGGTGCGCGAACCGGAGTGCTGGGGCATAGTGGATTTCTCGAACCGATCATGGGGAGGCCTGGCGTGCGAACGGTGCTGGTGATCGGGATCGGCGCGGGCGACCCGGAGATGATCACGCTGCAAGCGGTGCGCGCCCTCAACCGGGTCGACGTGATCATGGTGCTGGACAAGGGCAAGGAGAGCCGTCCGCTCGTCGAACTGCGGGAGGAGATCTGCCGCCGGCACCTGCGCGACCGCCCGTACCGGATCGTCGAGGTGCCCGATCCGCGGCGGCCGCGGAGGTCGGACGGCCTTTCGATGGCCGAGTACGAGGCCGCGGTGCGCGACTGGCACGTCAAGCGCGCGGAAGCACTCGAGACGGTCCTGCTGGACGACGTCGCGGAGGACGGCTGCGCGGCCTTCCTGGTCGTCGGCGACCCGTCGTTGTACGACAGCACCATCCGGGTGGTGCGCAACATCCTGGACCGCGGCAACGTCGAGTTCGGCTGGGAAGTCGTGCCCGGCATCACGAGCCTGCAGGCGCTCACCGCACGGCATCGCATTCCGCTCAACGGAATCGGCGAGCCGGTGGCCATCACGACCGGGCGCCGGCTCAGTGCGGACGCGGAGCTCCCCGACGGCACCACCGCCGTGATGCTGGACGACGCGCTGGCCTGTCAAGCGATCGACGACCCCGAGGTGCGCATCTACTGGGGCGCCAACATCGGCACTCCGGAGGAGGTGCTGCGTGAGGGACCGCTCACCGAGGTGATCGGCGAGATCGCCGACGCCCGTGCCGAGCTTCGTGAACGCACCGGCTGGGTCATGGACACCTACCTGCTGCGCCGTGGCTGACAGCCGTGGTCAGCCGCCGCCCGGCAGCCGCTCGAGCCGCCGGTCCTGCGCCGATGTGATGAGGGAGAGCAGCTCCGCCACCGGCTCGCGCGGCAGCGCGCCGAACCGAAACCAGCTGGCCGCCCGCTTGCTCACCCCGCCGCGCACGAGGTGGTCCAGCCGAGGTCCGAGCCCGTAGTCGACCAGTTCACGCCCCTCGGCGGCCGCGATCAGCGCCGGCTCGTAGTACAGGACGCGGAAATGCGCGAACGACCGGCGGGCCGTTTCCGAATAGTCCTGCCCGGCGAACGCTGAGTAGAGCCGTCCCCCATAGCGATAGAAGAGGTGGAAGGCGACGATCTCGCCCGACGGCGATTCGGCCAGGATCGCGGACGTCAAATCGGGGCAGCGGCCCACCAGGAAATCCAGCGTGCCGCGGGAAGCCTCCTCGTCGTAGCCGTTCCCGTACTTCTCCTGCACGAGAGCAGCTAGCACGGCGAGCCGCCCGGTGACCGGCCGGAGCCGGTCGGCGGGCACGATTTCGGTGCGCATGCCGGCCGCGTCGTAGACCTGCAGCTCCTTGCGGATCACCTTGCGTCTGAGGGAGGGGAACGTCCCGAGATAACCCGGCAGATCCCGCCAGCGCACCGGCAGTACCGCCCGCGACGACGGCGTCGCGGGCAAGTAGCCCCGGGCCGTGAGTGCCTTTTCCACCGCGTTGCCTCCGTCGTCGACGTGGAGGAAGGCGCTGGTGACCGCCTGCCACTCGGCCGCCACCTCGTCGACGGCGTCCACCAGCGCGGCGGCGATCTCGTGGCTTCCGCCGATGTGCAAGCCCGCCGTCAAGCCGACCGGCCCGACGCAGACGGCCGCGGGGTAACACTCGGCAGCCATCGGCGCGAGCCGGTCGCGCAGTGCGGTCATCCGGCTCGCCTCCCCCGCCGGCAGGTCCGCGTGATCGGTCGCGCGCAGCTGTTCGTCCAGCACCAGTCCGACCGGTTCCTGGAGAACGAACCCCGGCCGGTCCGCCAAGACCAGCACCGCGGCTCCAACCGGCTCGCCGTCCCGCTCCGCCAGCAGGTACGCGGCCGGCCGCCCGCGGCGGTCGTGCATCGAGGACAACCATTCGTGGCTCAGGTAAAGCCCCTTGCCCGCGGCGGCGTTCCAGCGTGCGGCCGAGACCTCTTCCGGTGCTCCGAACCGGTGGATCTGCGGAAGTCCTACCGAGGTCATTCCCATGCCCACTACACTATTTGAAGATCCGCAAGGACGGCGGAAGCAACTGGGGAGCTGCGTGGAATTACCACATTGGGCGGACTGCCCGGGTGATCGCCCCGCATTCGTCGGCGCGGACCTGAAACCGGAGACGCTGCACGCCGCGTTCCGGGCCGGGTTCTTCCCGTGGCCGCCCGCGACGGATCATTGGCGGGCCTGGCACGCCGAGCAGTGGGGCGCCGACCTCGAGGCCGGGCGCATCCGGACTGTCGGATCCGCGACGGACTTCGCGCTGCCCTGGTGGGCTCCCGATCCCCGCGGCGTGCTCTTCACCGGCCGGGCGCGAATGAGCCGGCGGCTCCGTCCCTATCTCCGGCAGGCCGGCTGGACGGCGACGATCGACCGGGCCACCACCGCGGTCATTGGCCGCTGCGGACCGGGGCGCGCCGGGGAAAGCTGGATCTCGCCGGAAGTCGCGGCGGCCTATCACGAACTGGCCGAGGCCGGAATCGTGCATTCGCTGGAAATCTGGTCGGACGACGACCTGGTCGGCGGTCTCTTCGGTGTGCTGGTCGGAGGGGTGTTCAGCGTCGAGTCCGGATTCACCGCGGCCCCGAACGCCGGACACGTCGCCACCCTCGACTTGGCCGCGCGCCTGGCAGAGGCCGGCGGCGTGCTGATCGACGTGCACATGACCAGCCCGCACTACGCGAAACACGGTGCGGAGGACATTCCCCGCGAGCGCTTCCACGAAGTCTTGACCGCCACAGCAGATCGCCCGGTCGAACTGTCCCCCGAACGGAAGCCGGTCGGCTCCCTGGTCGACTTCTACCTGTCCCGTACCTCGTCATCGGAGTGAGAATGACCGAGAGCCCGTCGACGAAATCCGTCACGCTCAGGCCGCTCGTCGAGCCGGATCTGGCCGTGCTGGAAAGGATTTTCACCGATCGCGCCCAAGCGGGCGAGTTCGCCTGGTACGGGTTCGGAAGCACGGCCGCGCTCGGACGGCGGCTCGCCGAAGACGGCGGCCTGAGCCCGAGCGGCGGGTTCCTCGGCGTCGTAGCCGGCGACGAACTGGCCGGATACCTGACCTGGTACCAGCAGTACTACGGCGGCGCGGCAGGCTCGTGGGCGTGGCGGTACGGGATGGGCCTGGTGCCCGAGTTCCGGGATCGCGGAATCGGTACCGCGGCGACGGTCGAACTGACCCGGTACCTGTTCGAGAACTTCCCCGCGGACCGCATCGAAGGCTTGCCGGACGCGGAGAACCTGCGGTCCCAGCGGATGCTCGAGCGCGCCGGGTTCAAGTGCGAGGGCCGGTTGCGCCACGCCGAGTTCCGCGCCGGCCGCTGGCACGACCTCCTGGTGTATTCGCTGCTGCGGAGCGACACGTGAGCCGGGTGTTCGTCACCGGCGCCGCCCGGTCGGGCAAGTCCCACTGGGCGGAGCAACGGGCCGCCGGGGCCGGGCTTCCGGTGACCTACGTGGCCACCGGGCCTGCGCCGTCCCCCGACGATCCCGAGTGGGCGGAGCGGGTCGCGGCGCACCGCCGCCGTCGCCCGGCTTCCTGGACCACGGTGGAAACCCTCGATCTCGGCCCGCTGCTGGCCCGCACGGACACCATCCTGCTGGTCGACTGCCTGACCTTGTGGCTGACCGAGGCGATGAGCCGCTGCGACGTCTGGGACGCGCCGACCGGCAGCGAACCGTGGCAGCGTCTGGCTTCCTGGACCGACCGGCTGGTCGAGGCGTGGTCGGCCGCTTCGGCGCCCGCGATCGCCGTGACGAACGAGACCGGCTGGGGTGTCGTCCCGGCGCACCGGATGGGCCGGTTGTTCCGGGACGAGCTCGGCACCCTCAACCGGCGGATTGCCGCCGTGTCCGACGAGGCATGGCTCGTCGTCGCCGGTATTCCGATGCAGCTCAAGTGACGTTTCCAGGGAGGACCGGAATGGCCATCGACCACATCAAGGACGGCGCCGCGATCACCCGCCGGTCCTTCGAGATCATCCGCGCGGAGGCCGATCTGGGCCGGTTCCCCGACGACATCGCCGGGATCGCGGCCCGGATGGTGCACGCCTGCGGCATGGTGGATCTGGTCGAAGACCTGGTGTTCAGCCCGGACGTGGTGGCATCCGCTCGCGCGGCGCTGGCCGGCGGTGCCCCGATCTTCTGCGACAGCCGGATGGTGGCCTCCGGCATCTCGCGGCCGCGTCTGCCCGCGGACAACGACGTCGTGTGCACGCTGACCGCGCCCGGCGTCGCGGCGCTGGCCGAGCGCCTGGGGACTACCCGGACCGCGGCCGCCATGGAGCTGTGGCGCGAGCGGCTCGACGGCGCGGTGGTGGCGATCGGCAACGCGCCCACGGCCTTGTTCCGGCTGCTGGAAATGCTGGAGGAAGGTGTCCGGCCGGCGGCCGTGCTCGGCTTGCCGGTCGGTTTCGTCGGCGCTGCCGAGTCGAAGGCGGAGCTGGCGTCGGAATCCCACGGCGTGCCGTTCCTGACGGTGCGTGGACGCCGCGGCGGGAGTGCGATCACCGCGGCCTCGGTCAACGCCATCGCGAGCCCCCGCGAGTGAGCGGGCACTCAACCCGTGACTTCGCGCACCGCGCGGACAGCCGACGCGACATCGCCGGCTTCGGCGGCCGCCGGCAGGGCGGGTCGGTCGATCATCACCACCGGCAGCCCCAGCTCGCGCGCCGCCGTCAGCTTCGCCGCCGGCCGCGGGCCGCCCGCATCCTTGGTCACGAGGACGTCGATCCGGTGCCGCCGGAGCAACGCCCGTTCCTCGTCGAGTGAGAACGGTCCGCGCGCGAGCACGACTTCGCTCCGGGGCGGCAACGGCATTCGCGGCGGTTCGATGCTGCGCAGGAGGAACCACAGATCCAGCCGGGTGAATTCGGTGAGCTGATAACCACCGGTGCTGAGGAACACCCGGTCTCCCAGGCCCGGGAGCAGGGCGGCGGCCGCCTGCCCGGAGCCAACCCGGTGCCACCGGTCCCCGTCGTCCGGTACCCACCCCGGCCGGACCAGCCGGATGAGCGGGACGTCTTCGCGCCGGCATGCCGACACGGCGTTCGCGCTGATGGTGGCCGCGAAGGGGTGGGTGGCGTCGACGACGGCGGTGACCGCGTGGGCCACGAGCCAATCGGCCAATCCCTCCGGGCCGCCGAACCCCCCGATCCGGAGATCGCCCGCGGGCTTCGCCGGAGCCCGGACCACACCCGCCAACGAAGTGACCACCCGGACGTCGCCACCGGCATGCAGCTCGGTGGCGAGCTCACGCGCCTCCGTGGTTCCGCCGAGGATCAGGACAACCGGACGAACGTCCACTGCGTCACCACCCGCATCCGCCGCCACGCGGTGTACCTGCCGAGCGGCTCTGCCTGGTCGACCGCCAGGCGGCTCAACTCGCCCCCGTGCTCGCGGTGCAGCCCGGCCAGCAGGTGCTCGGCCTCGACCGTGACGGCGTGGGCCACCAGCCGGCCACCGGGCGGGAGCACCTGCCGGGCGGCCACGAGGATCCGGGGGTCGGCGACGCCGCCACCGACGAAAACGGCAGCCGGTCCGGGCAAACCGGCCAGCGCGTCGGGTGCCGGGCCCAGGACGACTTCCAGATCGGGCACGCCCAGGGTTCCGGCGTTGCGGCCGATCCGCTCGGCGCGTGCGGGATCACGCTCGACGGCGATCGCCCGGCAGCTCGGGTGGTGCCGCATCCATTCGATCGCGATGCTCCCCGCGCCCGCACCGACGTCCCACAGCAGTTCTCCCGGCTGAGGGGCGAGCCGGGCCAGTGCCGCGGCCCGGACGTCACGTTTGGTCAGTTGCCCGTCGTGCTCGAACGCCGTGTCCGGAAGGCCGCCGACGGTCGCCAACGCGGTACCGGCGGCGGGGACCGCGCACGACACCGCGAAAAGGTGCAGGGCCGACTGCGGAACCGCGTCCCAGGCTGCGGCCGTGCTCTCGGTGAGCGTTTCGGCCGGACCGCCGAGCTCCTCCAGCATGACCATCCGGCTCGCGCCGTAGCCGTGCCGCACCAGCAGCGCTCCGATCTCCTGCCCGGCCCCACCGAGGACGACCAGCCGCCGTCCGGGCGCCAGCGCCCGCACCAGGCGTTCGACGGGACGGCCGCCGACGTTGACGACCTCGACGTCGTCCGACGGCCAGCCCAGCCGGGCGCAGGCCAGCGCGATCGAGGACGGGTGCGGCACGACGCGGACGCGGCTCGGACCGGCGATGTCTCCGATGGTGACGCCGATGCCGTGGGCCATCGGATCGCCGCTGGCGAGCACGCACAGCCTCGCCGTCCGGTGCTCGGCCAGGAGGCCGGGTAGCCCGGCGCGCAGCGGGCTCGGCAGGCGGACGCGGCGCGCGGGCACCTCGTCCGGCAGCAGGCCCAGCTGCCGCTCACTGCCGACCACCACCTCGGCTCCCAGCACGACGCTCCGGGCGGCCGGCGACAACCCGGACCAGCCGTCGGCGCCGATCCCGACGATGTCGATGGGATCCGTGCTCACCACGCCCCCAGTGCCAGCACCAGAACGGAAAGGCCCATCGCGATCTCCCCGGCCGCCCCGAGCACGTCACCGGTGCTGCCGCCGAGCCGGCGGCGGGCGTGCCGGCCCAGCAGCTCCGTGGCGGCCCACGCGGCCAAGACGGCCAACGGCCCCTGCCACGGCCGGCCTGGGACGGCGAGCACGCCGAGCGCGGCGGCTGCGGCGAACCAGCCCGCCGCCACCGGCACCGGCACCGAATCGGCCCACAATGCCCCGAAGCCGGTCGGCCGGGCCGGCGGTATCCCCCGGCGGCACGCCCACGTCATCGCGACCATGCCGACAGTGACGGCCAGCCCCGCGGCCGTCCACCGGCCGGCGCCGGCGAGCTGCGCGAAACCCGTCGCCTGCACGCCGAGGACCAGGATGAGAGCGGCCACGCCCATCGGTCCCACCTCGGGCGATTTCATGATCGCCAGCGCGCGCTCCGGCGGCTGGTAGCTGCCCAGCGCGTCCGCCGTGTCCGCGAGACCGTCGAGGTGCAGACCCCGGGTGGCCAGCACGACCACGGCAACGGTGACCGTGCCGGCCAGCATCGGCGCGGCCCCGAGCCGGGTGAGTCCGGACAGCACGCCGGCCGCGAGCAAACCGAGCCCAGCGCCCACGACCGGAGTCACGATCGCCGTACGACGAGCGAGCGAGCGGTCCGGTGGCCGGTATCCCAGCGGCAGCACCGTGTTGACGGCGGCCGCCACCCGCACGGCCGCGCCCCAGCCCCGGGGTGCGACCGGCTGTTCCGGCTCGTCCCCGTCCCCCGAAAATCCCATCGCCGGGCTACCCCTCCGGCCGGTCGGAAACCCCGGCCTCCTCGAACGTTCTCATGTTCCCGAGGATCGCCGACGCCACGCGCAACAACGGCACCACCGCCACCGCGCCACTGCCTTCCCCGAGATGCAGGCCCAGATCGAGGACGGGCTCCAGCCCCAGCCGGCGCAACGCCACGTCGTGCGCCGGTTCGCTCGACCGGTGACCGGCCAGCCACCACCGGACCGCCGACGGCGCCATCGCGTGCGCCACGAGCGCGGCCGCGCCGACGATGACCCCGTCCAGGACCGCCGGTGTCCGTCCGGCCGCCGCACCGAGCAGGAAGCCGGCGATCGCGGCCAGGTCCGCCCCGCCGATCGCCGCCAGGACGTCGACCGGATCGGTCAGTTCACCGGCCCGCCGCACGGCGGCCCGCACGACCGCGGTCTTCCTGGCCACCCCCTCGGCGTCCAGGCCCGTCCCAGGCCCGGTGACCAGGCCGGGATCCGCTCCGGCGAGCCGGGCGACGAGCGCGGCGGACGGCGTCGTGTTGCCGATCCCGACCTCCCCGGCGATCAGCAGGTCGGCACCGGCCGCGATCTCCTCCGCGGCGATCGCAGCACCCGCGAGCAGCGCCCGCTCGGCTTCTTCGCGCGACAACGCGTTCTCGAGATCGATCCGGCCGCTGCCGCGGCGCACCTTGTACCGCGAGACCTCCGGAGGAGTGTCGGCGTCCACGGCCAGGTCCTCGACGCGCACCGAAGCGCCGACCTCCGCCGCCACCACGGAAACGGCTGCGATCCCGGCCCGGACGGCGCCGACCATCTGCGCCGTCACCTCGGCCGGGTAGGCAGAAACACCGGCTCGGGCGACGCCGTGGTCGCCGGCGAACACGACGACCCGCGGAGCCGTCACCGGGCCCGGCGGGCACAGGCCGCGCACCCCGCTCAGCCACACCGACAGTTCTTCCAGCCGGGCGAGGGAACCGGGCGGTTTGGTCAGCCTGTCCTGCTGCTTACGTGCCTGCTCGGCCGCCTGCTCGTCCGGCACGGCCGCGGCGACGGCCGCGCACAAAGAGTCCACTGTGGTCATTCGATCCGCTCCCCCGATCGGCCGTACCGGTCACTGTGCACGACCTTCTCCAGCGGCATCCGGGTCCGCCACTTGTGCCGCTCGAGATCGGGCACCTGCTGCAGGTGCGTGACCGGCCCCAGGCAGAGCCACGCGATCGGGCGCAAGCGCTCGGGGATTCCGAGCAATGCGCGCAGCTTTTCCTCGCGGTAGAAACTCACCCAGCCGACGCCGATGTCTTCGGCGGTCGCCGCCAGCCACAGGTTCTGGATGGCCAAGCACACCGAATACAGGCCCGCGTCGGCGATCGCGTGCCTGCCGAGCACCGCCGGGGCACCGCGGTCGGCGTCATAGGTGACGACCACACCGATCGAGGAGTCGAGGATGCCCTCGATCCTGATACCGGCGAAGCGTTTCGCTTCCTCGCCGGCCAATTGGCCACGGAAGACCTCGCGCTCCTGCAGCACGTGCTCACGGAATTCCGTCCTGATCCCACGATCCCGCACGAGGATGAAATCCCACGGCTGGCTGAGCCCGACGCTCGGCGCGGCGTGGGCCGCCGAAAGGATCCGCCGCAGCACTCCCCCGTCGATCGGCTCTCCGGTGAATTCGGCCCGGACGTCCCGTCGCCGGGCGACGACGTCGTAGAAGGAAGCCAGGGGAACGACTTCGTCATGATCTTCCCATGGAGGACTTTCCCTTGGTAGCATTGAGCATCCTTCCACGAAGTTCGCGTCCGTGTCCACCGAACATACTGGAGTGCCGTGCGTTGAGTCAGTATCACAGTTCCGAAGTGGCGCCGGGGGAGTTTTCGGAGACCGTGGCACTGCGCTCACCCGGCCGGAGCCGGACGTGATTTCCTTCGTCGGCGGCGGCCCCGGCGCCGCCGATCTGCTCACGGTCCGGGCCGTTCGCCGGCTTGCCGTCGCGGACGTGGTGATCTGGGCGTCCTCGCTCGTCACCGAGGACGTCGTCGCAGAGTGCAACCCGGCCGCCGTGATCCACGACTCCGCGGGGATGACGCTGGACGACGTCCTCCGGGTCTACGCCGCTCACCCCGACGCGCGAATCGTGCGCCTGCATTCCGGTGACGTTTCGGTATTCAGCTCCATCACCGAGCAGATCGAGTGGTGCGAAAGCACCGGCCGCGAATGGGAAATCGTTCCCGGCGTCGGCTCTCTCGCCGCCGCGTGCGCGGCCGCGGGCGTCGAGCTGACCGTCCCGACGATCTCGCAGAGCGTGGTGCTCACACGGCTCGGCGGCGGCCGGACCGCGGGCTCGATGCGGCCGGGGGAAAGCATTCCCGAGCTCGCCAGGACCGGTGCCACCATGGCCGTGTACCTCTCCGCGGCGCGCCCGGAGCAGCTCCGGGCCGAGCTCATCGACGACGGGCGCGGCTATCCGCCGGACACCCCCGCGGTGGTCGTGGCGAAGGCGTCCTGGCCGGATCAGCTGGTGATCGACACGACCGTGGACCGGCTGCCGGAAGCACTGTCCGGCAACGGGATCCGGACCGTGGCACTCGTCCTGGTCGGCGCCGCGCTCAAGCGCCCGAACGGCGGAGTTCCGCGCAGCCGTGTCTACGACCCGGCCTACTCGCACGGCTGCCGGCGGCGATCCACCGAGGGCAGCACGGTCGGACGGCCGATTCCCGCAGCGAAACGCCGCCGCCCGTGACCGGCGAGCTCGCGCTGGTCGGTCTCGGTCCCGGCGGTCCCGAACACCGCACACCGGCTGCGGCCACGGCGGTGCGCGAGGCCGATGTCGTCGTCGGGTACGAGTACTACCTGAAGCTGTGCGCCGACATCACCACACCGGATCAGGAACTGGTCGCCGGCCGGATGGGCGAGGAAGCGGAACGCGCGGACGTCGCCGTGCGCAGGGCTTCGGCCGGCGCCCGGGTCGCGCTCGTGTCCACGGGCGACATCGGGGTCTACGGAATGGCTTCGCTCGCCTTGCAGCTGACCGCCGGACTGCCCGCCGGAAAACGGCCCGCCGTGCGGATCCTGCCCGGCGTGACCGCCGCGGTCGCCGCGGCCGCACTGCTCGGCGCGCCTCTGGCGCGCGATTTCGCCTGCCTGACCCTTTCCGACGTGCTCGCGCCGTGGGAACTGGTGGAACGGCGGTTGCGCGCGCTGGCCGGCTCCGGCGTGGTGCTGGCGCTCTACAACGTCCGGTCGGCAGCGCGACCTTGGCAGCTCGGCCGGGCACGCGAGGTGCTGCTGGAATCCCGGCCCGGATCGACCCCGGTCGGCGTGGTGACCAACGCCGCGCGGGACGGCGAACAGGCCGCGGTGACGACGCTCGGCGAGCTGTCCGCGGACGGCATCGGCATGAACACCGTGCTGATCGTCGGCGCGGCGAGCACCTCGCTGCACGACGGCTGGATGGTGACCGATCGCGCGCTGCGAGGCGAAACCAGGTGACGGTCTACCTCGTCGGAACCGGTCCCGGAGCCGCGGACCTGCTGACTGTCCGCGCGGCCAAGCTGCTCGGTGCCGCCGAACACGTCGTCTACGACCGGCCGTCGATGGCGGAGATCGTCGCGCTGGCACCCGCCGCCGCGCACAAGCACATCGTCGGCAAGAGCCGGGGTCGCCCGGCACTGAGCCAGGACGAGGTGAACGCCTTCCTGGTGGAACTGGGCCGGTCGGGTGAATCCGTCGTCCGGCTCAAGGCGGGTGATCCGTTCGTGGTGTCCCGCGGCAGCGAGGAGTCGCTCGCGCTCGCCGCCGCCGGGATTCCGTTCGAGGTAGTGCCCGGCATCTCCGCCGCGGTCGCCGCCCCCGCGTACGCCGGTGTCCCGGTCATGGTGCGCCAGCTGGCACGGACGTTGACCGTCGTCGCCGCCAACGACGATCCCGCCTACCCGGGCCCGGTCGACTGGCGCGCGGTCGCGGCGGTCGGTGGCACCATCGTGCTCCTCACCGGCCGGGCCGCTCTCCGGGAGATCGTGGCCGAACTGCTCGCCGGGGGCCTTCCGCCCGACACCCCGATCACCGCCGTCAGCGCGGCCACCCGGGACCGTCAGCGCACGGTCCGTGGCACGCTGGCCGATCCGCCGGACGCGCGGCTGCCGGCGCCGCTGACCGTCGTCATCGGCACCGTCGCGGGCCTGGACCTGGCTTGGCATACTGAAAGCCTGGGGAGGACCACCCGTGAACATTCCTGACGGCTTCGTCAATCTGCCCACCTCCGCGGCCGGCGCCGTGGTCGCCTGTGCCGGCGTGGCCATCTGCGTGCGGCGGACCGCCGGCGACCTGGTGGGCGGCCGGTTGCCCGCCGCCGGCCTGGCCGGCGCCTGGTTCCTGCTGATGACCGCTCCGCTCGTCCCCATCGCGGCGGGCACCGATTCCCATTTGCTGGGCGGCACACTCGCGGTCACGCTCCTCGGCCCCTACCTGGGCGCGCTCGTGTGCGCGCTCGTCACGCTCATCCAAGCCGTCTTCATCGGCGACGGCGGAGTCAGCGCGCTCGGGGTGAACATCGTCAACCTCGCTCTGGTTCCCGCCCTCGTGGGCCACCCGCTCGCCGCCGGGCTCCGCAGGCTGCTTCCCCGTCGCCCGTGGGCCGTCGCGATCGCGGCCGGGGGTGCCGCGGTGGTCTCGGTCGCCTCCGCCGCCCTGCTGTTCAGCGGTGAATACGCGATCGGCGGCGCGGCAGGCATCCCGCTCGGCACCGTGGTCACCAGCACACTGGTCGCCTATTCCGTGGTCGCGCTGGTGGAAGGCGTGGTGACCGGCTTGCTCGTCCGCGCGGTGTACGCGGCGCGCCCGGACCTGGTGTGGCTGGCGCGGCCACTCCGCAAGGCGCCGGTCGCGGCTCCCGAACAACGATCCGGGCCCGATGAGCGGTAGCGCCCACCAGGGCGGCGGAGATCTCGTCATCCCGGCGGACACGCCCGTCCACAGGATGGCGCCGGCGCCCAAGATCGTGGCCACGGTCTTGTTCATCGTCGCGGTCGCCTTCACACCTTCCCGTATCTTCTGGCCGTTCCTCTGGTACGCCTTCGTGCTGGCTGTCGCGGTGGCACTGGCCCGGTTGCCGATCCTGACCCTGGTTCGCCGTCTCGTCGTCGAAGTGCCGTTCCTGTTGTTCACGGTGCTGTTGCCGTTCACCGGCGGCGGACCCGAAATCCGGGTCCTCGGCCTTCCGCTGTCGCTGAACGGCCTGCAGGCGGCGGCCATGATCATCCTGAAGGCCACGTTCGGCCTGCTGGCCACCGGTGTCCTCGCCGCGACGACATCCCTGCCCGAGATCATCACCGGCTTCGAGCAACTTCGGATGCCGCGCGTCCTCACGGTGATCGCGTCGTTCATGGTGCGCTATCTGGAGCTGCTGGTGGCCGAACTCAACCGGTTGCGCACCGCGCGGGCCTGCCGGGGCGGAAATCCGCGCTGGCTCTGGCACGTCAAAGATGTCGCCGGCTGCCTGGGGGCGATGTTCCTGCGCACCTTGGAACGCGGCGAGAGGGTGCACGTGGCCATGCTGTCGCGGGGATTCGACGGCCGCCTGCCCCCGGCGTCGACCGGCACCCTCCCGGCAGTGCGGGTGTGGCTGGCCGCGGCGATCCTGCCGGCGCTCGCCGGGGCCGGCAGCATTACAGCCGCGGTGATGACGTGAACGACCGCCCGGCACTGCTCATCCTCGGCCACGGCAGCCGCGACATCGATGGCGTCGAGGAATTCCGCGAGCTGGTCAAGCTCGTGCGCGCCGGCGCACCTGAGCTGACCGTCGGCGCCGGCTTCATCGAACTCGCCGAGCCGTCCGTCGACGACGCGGTCGACCAGCTGGTCGCCGACGGTGCCACCGACATCGTCCTGGTCCCGATGGTGCTGCTGGCCGCCGGACACCTGAAGAACGACGGCCCGGCCGCGCTGGCCCGAGCCAGGATCCGCCACCCGGGAGTGCGGCTGCGGCTCGCCAGGGACCCTGGTGTGCACCCGGCGATGCTGGCCGTGGCCGAGGAGCGGATCCGCGCGGCGGCCGACGACGTCGACCCGGCCGGGCTCGGTGTCGCGCTCATCGGCCGCGGCTCCTCCGATCCGGATGCGTGTGCCGACCTGTGGAAGATCGGCAGGCTGCTGTCCGACAACCGCGGCCTCGGCTCCATCGAACCGGGTTTCGTCGGGGTGGCCACCCCCCGGGTCCCCGAGGCCATGGAGCGGTGCCGGCTGCTCGGCGCCACCACGGTCGTGGTAAGCCCGCTGTTCCTCTTCTCCGGCCTGCTGCTGCACCGGATCCGGCAGCAGGCCGGAGACTGGGCCGGAAACCACCCCGAGGTCGACGTCCGGCTGGCCGCCCACCTCGGTCCCGACCCGAGGTGGGTGCCGGTCCTGCTCGAGCGCTATCGGGAAGCGACCGGCGGCGACGTGCGGATGAACTGCGACCTCTGCGTGTACCGGGTCCAGCTGCCCGGTTACGAAGCCAAAGTCGGGCAACCGATCTCGCTCACGCCGCACGGGGACGGCCCGGCACGGGGCTCCCGCCGGGTCCGGCGAGCGATCCGGGTGCCCACGCCGGCTCCCTCGGCGGCGCTGAAGGAACCGGCTCCGGTACGGCGTGGCCGGTTCATCGGGCAGACGGCGGAGCGGGAGGACGCGCCCGCCGTCGAGGTGCGAGACCTGACGTTCTCCTACCCGGACGGCCGGCAAGCGCTTTCCGGTGTCGGCCTGACCGTCCACCGCCGCGAGCGGGTGGCACTGCTCGGCCCCAACGGTGCGGGGAAGACGTCACTGGTGCTGCAGCTCAACGGCGTGCTGCGGCCGGACAACGGCACGATCCACGTCGGCGGCCTGGAGCTGACCCCGAAAACGGTGCAGGAGATCCGCCGCCGGGTCGGGCTGGTCTTCCAGGACCCGGACGACCAGCTGTTCACCCCCACGATCGGCCGTGATGTCGCCTACGGGCCGGCGCATCTCGGGCTGACCGGCGCGGCGCTGGCCGAGCGCGTCACCGAAGCGCTTTCCTACGTAGGGCTGGCGGACGCCGCGGATCGGCCGCCGAACCGGCTTTCGGTCGGAGAACGGCGGCGAGCCGCGGTGGCGACCGTGCTGGCCATGCACCCGGAAGTGCTCGTCCTCGACGAGCCCACGTCCAACCTCGATCCGGCCGGCCGCCGGGAATTCGTGGATCTGGTCAAGCAGCTCGGCATGACGACCCTCGTGGTCACGCACGACCTTCCGTTCGCCCTCGAGCTGTGCCCGCGCTCGATCGTGTTGAACCACGGGCAGATCGTCGGCGACGGCCCGACCCGCGAACTGCTCGCCGACCGCGGTTTCATGAGCGCCAACCGGCTCGAGCTGCCCGCCGGGTTCAACCCGCTCGGCGGGTGAAGCGCTCAGGTCACGAGCGCTTCGATCGCGGCCATGTCCAGATGCTCCCGAAGCGCGGCCACCACCACGTCCACGCTGCGTTCCAGCTCGACGCGGTAGTCCGTGGCCACGCCGAACAGCGCCTGCACCACCCCGGGGTTCTCGAACAGGCCGTGCACGTAAACGGCGAGGATGTTGCCCGCGGCGAAGCCACGGCCGTCCGGCAGCACCTCGGCGACCGGCCCGGTGCGTTCGGTGCGCCCGTGCCGGATCTCGTACCCGGTCACCGGCAGCCCGGCCACCTCGGCCCAGTCGCCCGCGGGCACGGTGTCGGCGAACCGGGTTCCGGTCCGGACCTGCACCTTCTCCGGCCGCAGCGTGGTGCGCAACGGCAGCAGATCCAGGCCGGCCGCGGCGCCCTCGATGCCGAACGGATCGACGACGTCCTGCCCCAGCATCTGGAGCCCGCCGCAGATACCCAGTATCGGGCGGCCGTCGGCAGCGGCATCGACGATCGCCCGGTCGACACCTCGATCGCGCATCCAGCCGAGGTCGGCCGGGACGTCACGGGACCCGGGCAGCACGACCAGGTCGGCGGTCCGCACGGCGGCAGCGTCGCGGGCCCAGACCAGCCGGACCCCGGGAAGGTCCTGCAGCACCGTGAATTCGTCGAAGTTGGAGATCTGCGGGTAGCGCACGACCGCAATCGTCCGGCCGGCGCCTCGGGCGGTGCCTGCGCCGCTGTGCAAGTCCTCGTCCGGCAACCGGTGATCCAGTTCCGGCAGCATGCCCAGCGAGGGCACCCCGGTCAGCCGCACCAGGTGGTCGATGCCCGGCTGCATCAGGGCGGGATTGCCGTTGCGGTAGAACAGGTTGAAGATCCAGCCGCCGAGCAGCTCGCGCTCGGCGGGCGGCAGCATCAGCCAGCTGCCGTAGCAGTGTGAAGTCGCTCCGCCCCGGCCGGCGTCGGTGACCAGAACGGTCGGCGCCGCGGCGTACCGGGCGATCCGCATGTTCACGATGTCGTTGTGGTAGAGGTACATGTCGGCCGGGCTTCCCGCGCCCTCGACGATGACGAGGTCGTACTCGGCGCGCAGGTCGGTCAGCGCATCGCGGACCAGTGGCCACAACAGCGGCTTGCGGATACGCCACGGCAGCGCGGTCAGCTCCGGCGCCGGTTTCCCGTTCACGATGACAGCGCTTCCCTGCGCCTGCGGTTTCAGCAGCACCGGATTCATGCGGACGTCCGGCCGGGCGTCCGCCGCCAGCGCCTGGACGTACTGGGCCACGCCGATCTCACCGCCGTCGACCACCCGGGCGTTGTTCGACATGTTCTGGCCCTTGAAGGGCGCGACCCGCAAGCCCCGGTCGGCGAAGTGCCTCGCCAGTGCCGCGACCAGGAAGCTCTTGCCCGCCGAGCTGTGCGTCCCGGCGACCATCAGCACCCGGCCTGGACGAGACCCCCGCAGTTTCGGGCGGCCGCCACCGGCCGGCACCGCCGCCGGACCTCCGGGCACTTCCGCGACGAGGTGCGGAGCCGCGTTCGCCGTCAGCAGCAGCGCGTCGACGTCCACGCTCCGGCCAGCCTCGTCCCAGGCGTCGGCATCCATCGAAGCCCGTTCGGCGGGAACCTCGTTGAGGCGCCCCAGATACTTCAGGCCCCGATCGGCCAGCCACGTGGCCAGCTCGCCCGGGTCCTCCGCGGCGCCGGCGCCCGGCCCCACCAGCACGCCCGCCCAGTCGACGTCCGCCGCCAAGGCCGCCTCGACCTGGCTGCGGGCCTGTCCCTCGGCGACCGCCAGGATCAGCGGAGTCGACGTTCTCGCTGCTGCACGGGGCAGTTCACCGGACAGACGGCCGAGGAGCACCGTCACGTCTCCCCCGAGGCCGACGGTGTTGGCGGCCACCGGCCGCCAGGACGTCGTGGCGAGACCGGTCAGCGACCCGGTCGCCTCCGGCGGCATCGGATCCGCTCCGGCCGGGGTGGGCACGTCCCGATCGGCGTACACGTCGACGGGGATGTGCCAGGCACGCAGGAATCCGGTGAGCAGCCCGGCCAGTTCCACGCCGGCCCCGGTCAGGTCGGCGATCGCGAGCCGCGGGGCGCGCAGCACGGCCGGAGTCACGACGCCTTCCCGAAGGCCGCGACCGCACCGATCACGATGATGGCCGGCGGGCGGATGTCGGCGGTGGCCATGTCGTCCGCCAGCTTGCCCAGGGTGGAGATCACCGTGCGCTGGCGGCTGGTGGTGCCCTCCTGGATCGCGGCGGCCGGCGTCTCCGCGTCCCGGCCGTGCCGGATCAGCTCGGCCGCGATGGCGGGCAGGTGCTTGACGGCCATGAGCATCACGACAGTGCCGCGCAGACGGGCGACCGCCGTCCAGTCGACCAGCGAACCCGGGTCGTCCGGAGGCAGATGCCCGGAGATGACGGTGAAGTCGTGCGCCACTCCGCGATGTGTCACCGGGATCCCGGCGCTCGCGGGCACACCGATGGCGCTGGTCACCCCGGGCACGAGAACGCAGTCCACGCCCGCGGCGGCGCACGCCTGCATCTCCTCCATGCCCCGGCCGAAGACGTAGGAATCGCCGCCCTTGAGCCGGACGACGGCCCGGCCGGCTTTGCCGTGCTCGATCAGCAGCCGGTTGATCTCCTCCTGCGCCAGGAAACGCCCTCGGGGCAGCTTGCTGGCGTCGATGACCTCCGCATCCGGCGCCAGCTCCTCGAGCAGCGCACGCGGCGCCAGGCGGTCGGTGATCACGACGTCCGCTTCGGCGAGCAGCTGCCTGCCGCGCACGGTGATCAGATCCGGATCGCCGGGCCCGCCGCCGACCAGGGCCACTCCCCCGGTCCGGGCGCGGTGCCGGACGTCGGTGAGCTTGCCGCCACGCAGCCAGCGCAGGATCGAGTCGCGCAGGCCTGCGGCGCGGCGGGGGTCGCCGCCGCCGAGCACGCCGACGCTGGCTCCGGCGTGGCGAGCCACCGCCGGGGTGTGGGCGGTCCCGCCATCGGCTTGATCCGCGCGCACGCAGAAGATCCGCGCCGCCTCGGCGTCGCCGGCGACCTTCTGGTTGACCTTGGGGACATCCGTGACAGCCAGCACGTACCAGGCCCCGTAGAGATCACCGGCGCGGTACCCGCGCGGAATCCATTCCACCTCGCCGAGCCGCACCATTCCTTCGATGGCGCTGCTCACTTCCGGGGAAATCACGGTGATCTGCGCACCGGACTCGATCAGGCGCGGCAACCGGCGCATGGCGATCCGCCCGCCGCCGACGACGACCACGCGCCGCCCTGCCAGCCGCAGTCCCGACAGGTAAGGCATGTCCGTCTCCATGCAGCCCCCTTGGATCCACCACCCGGACACGCACACTTCGCGTGGACAATGGGAGATCGGCTTCGGACAAGTACACTAGGCGCCAAGGCCGTCGGCCGTCCAGCACGAGTTCACCTCCGGCCACCCCAGCCCGGCCCGGATCACGTGCGGGGAATCCGGGATCCGCGCAGCATCTTCGGGATGGTGCCGGAAGTGCAGCCGGAGCGCTTCGACGATCGGGGGCGTCATGGCGGCGGCGGAACTCAGCACCGACGCGCGGATCGCCGCGAAAAGGCTGTCGAATTCGGCCATACCGGTGGACCGGCCGAGGACGGAATGGTACGCCAGCAGCCCGGTCCACCCGTCCATCCAGCCGGAACCGTTGCTGTCCACCGCTCCCGCACGTGGACGGCCCGAATTCCGTGACAGGTAGTCCACATCCGCCTGCGCCATTCCGGTGGCGAGAGTGCGAATTCCCGGTTCCCGGGGAGGGCTCGCCGCGAGGAGGGAATCCCATTCCGCCGACTGGTGGCGGATGAGCGCGCGGGCATCGGCGATCACGACGGGTTCGTGCAGCCGGTGATTTCCCGCGACCCGCAGGAGGGTCGACGTCGCCCGTTCGGCGGCTTCCGCAAGCCGGTCGCGGGCCATCCGGTTTCCGTAGCGCGCCACCAGGAACGCGAGGATGTCCACCTGCAACCGCGGCCTGCCCTGCGAAAACCGGAAGCTGCCTGCGAAGAGCCGAGCCAGCTGGGCCGTGTCGTAGAGACCGTCCTCTGCCATACTCCCCCGAGGGCCCGAAAACGGATGGTGCGAGCATGACGAGGCTACCTGATTGCGGTTGGCCGATCGAGGGAGATTTCGCCGCGCTGCTCGACGGCGATCCCGTTCGGCTCCGTTCCGCTTTGGTCTGGCCGCTGCCGCCCCTGTCCATCGGCGCCGGCCCGGAAGTGGTGGTGACCGACCGGCTCGGCGACGAGCCGGCGGTGATCCGCCCGCCCAGCCTCGTCGTCGGCATCGGTGCCGTCCGGGACACGCCGACCGGCCGCATCCTCGCGATGATCGACGTCGCCCTGTCCGAAGCGGACCTGGCCGCCGGCAGCGTCCGCGCGCTGGCGACAGCGGAGGTCAAGGCCGACGACACCGGCGTGGCCACGGCCGCGCGCGAGCGGAACTGGCCGCTGATCGCCTATCCCGCCAAGGTTCTGGCCCGGATCCCGGTGCCGAATCCCTCGGCCTACGTCGCCGCCGCCGTCGGCACGCCCAGTGTCGCGGAGGCGGCCGCCCTCATCGGCCGGGAAGCGCAATTGATCGTTCCGAAACGGCACGACGGAGCGGTCACCGTCGCCGTGGCCAGACATGCGCCACGAGGACGGCTGACCCTGCTCGACCGCGGCTGGTCGCCCGCGGGAGAACTGCGCCGGTCGTCGATCGTCGTGTGCGATGGCGGACACCCGCTCGCCGCTGTGCATCCGGCGACGCGGGTGGTCGCCGGCGGAGCGCCCGACGCGGTCGCGCTGGCCCGGCAAGGACATGCGGTTGCCCTCGTGTGCCACGGCGGCCACGCGGGCGACCGGCCTGCCGCCGAGGTCGCCGCCTTGCTGTCCACTTCGGACTCCCCGGCGGACCGGGAAGTCGACCTCACTGATTGCCGCCCGGCTCCCAGGTGACGTCGCCGGTTTCCTTGTTGGCCAGCCGCGCGAGCACGAACAAGAGATCCGCACAGCGGTTCAGGTACTGCGCGGTCGTCTTGTTCGCTCCGGCCGCGCCGACCGACTCGATCAGCACCCACGCCCGCCGCTCGGCATCGCGGACCGTGACGCGGGCGGCGTGCAGCAGCGCCGCGGCCGGCGTTCCCCCGGGCAGGATGAAGGACCGCAACGCGGGCAGCTCCTCGTTGAGCCGGTCGATCGCGGCTTCGAGCCGTTTCACGTAGCTCTCGCTCACCCGCGACTTGCCGTCTTCACCTTCGGCGATCGGCCGGCACAGGTCCGAGCCGACGTCGAACAGGTCGTTCTGCATCCACCGGATGACCGCGGTGATCTCCTCGTCCGGAGCACCGAGGGCGAGAACGAGGCCGAGCGCGGCGTTCGCCTCGTCCACCGCCGCATACGCGTCCAGGCGAGCATCGGTTTTCGACGTCCGCGACATGTCCCCCAGCGCTGTCGTCCCGTCGTCACCCGCACGAGTGTAGATTTTGCTGAGCACGATGGACATGCGCCATCTCCTCCTGCACCTTCGCGGTGGTCCGTTGCCGTCCGCACAGTGTACCGGCGCGCTCGTCCGCGGAAGATCGCTCGGATCGCCGATTGACGCCGGGCGCGGCCGTCTGGTCCCATCGCGGGAGAGATCGTCAGGATCTAGGGGGCTGGGGCGTTGGGCAGACGGGCACGCTGGACCGGTCGTGCGCTGGGAATCGGGCTCGGTGTGGTCGCGGACCGCCTGCTGGGCGATCCGGCCCGCTTCCATCCGGTCGCCGGATTCGGGAACGCGGCCATCGCGCTGGAAAAGCGGATGTGGGCACCGCGACGCGGTCGTGGCCTCGCCTACACGATGACTCTCGTCGCCTCGGTGGCGGGCGTCGGCCTGCTCGCCGAATGGCTGGGCCGGCCACGCAGCCTGCTCACCGCCGTGGCGACCTGGACGGTGCTCGGCGGGACCAGCCTGGCGCGCGACGCGGACCTGATCGCGACCGCGCTGCGGGCCGGAGATCTGGCCGGGGCGCGCGCTTTGCTCCCCCGGCTGGTCGGGCGTGACCCTTCCGCGCTGGACGCCGGCGGAATCGCCGCCGCGGTGGTCGAATCGGTGGCGGAGAACACGTCCGACGCGGTTGTCGGTGCGCTGTTCTGGGGCGCGGTGGGCGGTGTACCGGGATTGCTGGGCTACCGGGCGGCCAACACCCTCGACGCCATGGTCGGGCACCACACGGATCGATACGAGAAGTTCGGCACCGCGGCCGCGCGGCTCGACGACCTGGCGAATCTCGCTCCCGCCCGCCTGACCGCCCTGCTCGTCGCCGCCTGTGCGCCACTCGTGGGTGGCAGTCCCAGAACTGCTCTCGCGGCTTGGCGCCGGGACGCCGCCGCTCATCCGAGCCCGAATGCCGGTGTCTGCGAAGCGGCCTTCGCCGGTGCGTTGGGCGTCCGGCTGGGCGGGCGAACGGTTTACGCGCACCGCACCGAAGACCGGCCGGTCCTCGGTGGGGGCAGGCACCCGGAGACCGCCGACATCGCCCGCGCGGTGACGCTGGCCCGCGCCGTGTCCTCCAGCGCCGCCGTCGTCGCCGTGGCGAGCGCCGGCATCGTCGGCATGGCCCGGACGAACCGGGTCGCACCAGGGCTGTCATGACGTCCGAGCCGCGCCAGGTCCCCCGCATCGTCGTCGCCGCACCAGCGAGCGGGCAAGGCAAGACGACCATCACCACCGGCCTCATCGCCGCGCTGACGGCTCGCGGCCTGGCGGTCTCACCGCACAAGGTAGGCCCCGACTACATCGACCCGGGCTACCACGGCGTCGCCGCCGGCCGCCCCGGCCGCAACCTGGACCCGTTCCTGGTCGGCGAACCCCTGATCGTGCCGTTGTTCCTGCACGGCGTGCTGACTCCGCGGCAGGCGGACATCGCGGTGATCGAGGGGGTGATGGGCCTGTTCGACGGCATGGCTGCGCGCCCGGGCTTCGCCTCTACAGCCCACGTAGCGAAACTGTTGCAGGCACCGGTCGTCCTCGTGGTCGACGGAGCGTCCCAGGGCGCGTCCGTCGCCGCACTGGTCGCGGGCTTCCGCGAGTTCGACGAGCACACTCGCGTCGGGGGCGTCATCCTGAACCGGGTCGGGTCCGACCGGCACGAGGCGATTCTCACCGCCGCGCTGCGCGGCTTCGGCATGCCGGTCCTCGGCGTGGTCCGGCGGCACGCCGATATCGCGACGCCGTCACGGCACCTCGGGCTGATCCCCGTCGCCGAGCGGGCGGATCCCGCGCTCGAAACCGTCCGGAACCTCGCCGGGCTGATCACCGAATCCGTCGACCTGGACGCGGTACTCGCGCTGGCCGGCACCGCGCCTCCCCTGGCCGGGCTGCCGTGGCAGCCCGAAGCGGCGATCGGCACGCCGGCGCCGGGGCGGCCACGGATCGCCGTCGCCGGCGGCGAGGCGTTCACGTTCTCCTACGCCGAAACCGCGGAACTACTCTCCGCCTGCGGCGCCGAAGTGGTCCCGCTGGATCCCCTGTACGACCCGGCGTTGCCGGACGGGACCGCCGGTCTGGTCATCGGCGGGGGCTTTCCGGAGGTCCACGCCGAACGCCTGTCCGGCAACACCGCGCTCAGAACCGATGTGCGCCGGTTCGCCCGGGCAGGCGGGGCGATCGCGGCGGAGTGCGCCGGGCTGCTCTACCTCGCCGATTCGCTGGACGAGCGGCCGATGTGCGGGCTGCTGCCGACCGCGGCGCGGATGCACCGAAGGCTGACTCTCGGCTACCGGCGCGTCGTCGCCGCGGCCGACTCGTGCCTCGCCGAAGCCGGAACTGTGGTACACGGTCACGAATTCCACCGGACGTTGTGCGCGCCGTCCGCCGGGAACCGGCCGGCGTGGGAGCATGCGGAGCACGGCGCAGAAGGGTTCGTGGACGGCGCGATCCACGCGTCCTACCTGCACACCCACTGGGCCGGCAACCCGGACGGGGTCCGGCGATTCGTGGAGGCATGCGCATGAGCGGTGAACTGCTGGTCGGTGTCGGCGTCGGACCGGGTGATCCCGAATTGCTCACGGTCAAGGGAGTCCGGGTGCTCCAGCAGGCCGATGTGGTGGTGGTGCCCGCCATGGAAGGTTCGAGCCGCGGCCGGGCCGAACGAACCGTGCTGGAGTACGTTTCCGCCGAACGAATCCGGCGGCTCACCTTCGCCCTCAACGAGCGGCACGACAGCGCGCGCCGGGAACGGGCCTGGGACGCGGCGGGGAAGACCGTGGTCGACGCCTTCGAAAACGGTGCCAGGACGGTCGCGTTCGCCACGATCGGCGACCCGAACATCTACTCCACGTTCACCTATCTGGCCGAAACCGTGCTCGGGTTCCGACCGGACGTCGAGATCGCCACGGTGCCCGGCATCACCGCCATGCAGGAGCTGGCGGCCGGCAGCGGCACCGTGCTGTGCGAGGGCGACGAGTCACTGGTGCTGCTTCCGGTGACCGGTGACCTCGCCGCTCTGCATTCGGCGGTGGAGCAGTTCGACAACGTCGTCGTCTACAAAGGCGGTGCCCGGGTGGGGCCGGTCCTCGACGTGCTCCGATCCGCCGGCCGGATCGACGGAGCCGTCTACGGTTCCCACGTCGGCCTGCCGGACCAGGACATCCGCCCGGCGACCGCAGTCGACGAAGCCACTTCGCCCTACCTCACCACGATCCTGGTGCCCCAGGCCAAGACCGGACGGGGCCGGCGGCTGCCTTCGCGCGACGAAAAGAGGTCAACCAACGGTTCGTCGCAGATGTGACGTGTCGTTCACCCAGGCGACGACGGCGGAATCCGCACCGTACCAATCGATGCGGGTCAGGCCACCCGTGTCGATCCGAAGCCGGAAGAACGAATCCTCGGCCGCCACCCCGAGCGCGGAGCACACCATGAGCTTGATCGGTGTCACGTGACTGACCAGGACGACGGTCTCACCCGCGTATTCGGTACGCAGCCGAGCTAGCGCCCTCGACACCCTCCGCGCCACGTCGGCCACGCTCTCCCCGCCGGGTGGTGCTTCGGTGAAGGACCGGTCCAGCCACGCGGTGTGGTCGTCCCGCCATCGCTCCTGGGCCTCCTCGAACGTCAGCCCCTCGAAACAGCCGAAGTCCGTCTCGACCAGATCGTCTTCCAGACACAGCGGCACGCCGGCCGCGGCCGCCACCGCTTCGGCGGTGTCCCGCGCCCGGCTGAGCGGAGAGCTGATCACCGCCGCGAGGCCGGGTTCCCGAGCCAGCCGTGACGCGGCGGCGGCCGCCTGCTCCCTGCCTCGGCCAGTCAACCCGGGGTCCCCGCGGCCACTGTACCGCTGTCCGGACAGCGGCGTTTCGCCGTGGCGGAGCAGGATCGTCGAAATCGAGACGGTGAACGACGGCGTCATCGCAGCGCCTCCAGAGGCAGGCCGGGTAGGCCGTAACGGCGTGGCGGGCCTGCTCCCGCCCGCTCGATGAGCTCGGCGGCGATGCCGAGCGAACAAGGCAAGCCCCGCGCGTCGGGGTCGTAGAGCAACCCGATCACCGTTCCGGTGTGGGCCACCTGGATCCCCAGCGCGCCGGAGTGTCCGGCGACTTCCGCCGCCAGGGCGAAGCACGGATGCGGCCGGTATCGCTGGTTGATCTCCGCGCTGCCGGTCGCCACCTTCGCCACCAGCTCCGCCGATCCGTCGCCGACCGCCTTGCGCAGCAACGACCGCAGATCCGCGAAAGTCTCCGTCTCCGCACGGGTGTACCGGATCGGTTCCAGCGCAAGGGTGTCCACGCCTTCCCCGATATCGAGGCTGACGACTTCCAGACGCGGCAACGGCTTGCCCAAGTCCTCGAGTACACGCCCCTCGCGGCTCGCGAAAAGCACGGTCCGATCGCCGAACATCACCCCATCGGACGCACGCTCGGCCGCGACCGCGAGACGAGCGATATCCTCGGCCTCGATCCGGCGGCCGAGGGCAGCGGCAACCGCTTCGATCGCGCTCACCACATCCGCCGTCGAGGAACCGAGCCCGCGCTCGGCCGCGATGGAGCTCCGGACCTCGAGGTCACCCCCGCCGTCGCAGCCGAGCCGGCGCAGGGCGGCCTGCGCCGCGGCGAGAGCTTTGACCTTCCAAGCCGGCCGGACGCGGAGGTCCCGGCCGCGGTCCGGGGAGAACACCGAGACGGAACGCAAGCCGGGAAGCGGAAGTGTGACCAGGGCGTGCACAGGCAGCCCGTCGCCGTCGTCGAAAACGCCTTGCAGCACCTCACCGTGGTGTGCGATCGCCGACCCGGTCCCGGCGCGGGCTCCGGCCCGGTGCGCCAGAGTCAGGCGCTGTGCCGTTGGAACGTCCACAGCCCCCACCAAGCCAGCGCCGCGGCCACCACGACCGTCACCAGTGAACCGACCCAGGCGTCCACGCTGGTCAGCTCCCCCCGGAACAGGGCACGGGTGGCGTCGAGCCCGTAGGTCAGCGGATTGACCCGGGAGAGGGTGCGCAGCCAGGCCGGCGCCACCGACATCGGCAACAGGAGGCCGGACAGCAGCAACAACGGCATCGACAGTCCCTGCACGACAGGTGAGAAGGAGTCTTCGCTCTTCAAGGCGATACCCGCAGCGTAGGAGGCGATCGAAATACCCATGGCGAGCACACAGAACAGCAGAAGTGCCAGCACCACCCCGGGCCAGGACGCCCGCAACCCGAACGGAATCGCCGCCACCACCAGCACGACCGACTGGACCGCGATGGTGGCCGTGTTGCTCAAACTACGGCCGGCGATCAAGGACAGCCGCCACGCCGGCGTGACCCGCTGGCGGTCGATGACACCTTCGCGCATCTCACGCAGGATACCGAATCCGGCGAACCCGGCGCCGAGGATGACCAGCCACAGGAGCAGGCCGGGCACGAGGACCTGCCAAGAACGTGCTCCACCGACGCCGCTCCCGGACACCCCGGTGAGCAATGGGCCGAAGAGGGCGAGATAGAGGACCGGCTGGGTCAGCCCGAACATCACCCAGACCGGATTGCGCAGCATGATGCGCGTCTGCCGCAGGAAGACGACGGAGATCTCGGTGAGCACGGGCTACTGGTCTCCTTCGCGCAGGGAACGACCGGTGAGGGACAGGAACACGTCGTCGAGCGTGGGCCGGGTGACGGCGATCGACGCGGGCCGGACGCCGGCCGACTCCAGTACCCGCAGCAACGGAGGCAACGCCGTCGTCCCGTCCTCCACGGTCACGATCAAGGCCGTATCGGTCACCGTGAAGTGCCGGACTGCCGCCGCTTCCCGCACTGCCGCCTCGGAGCGGGCCGCGACATCCGGTTGGGGCACGCCGATGGTGATGACGTCACCCGAGACCCGGGCCTTGAGCGCATCCGGTTTGTCGTCGGCGATGATCCGGCCGTCGTCCATGACCATGACCCGGTCGGAAAGGGCATCGGCCTCCTCGAGGTAGTGCGTCGTCAGCAGGACGGTCACCCCGTGGTCGTCCCGCAATTCGCGGATGTGCTGCCAGAGGTTCGCCCGGCTCTGCGGATCGAGACCGGTGGTCGGCTCGTCCAGGAACAGCAACCGGGGAGAGTGCAGCAGCCCCAGCGCGATGTCGAACCGGCGCCGCTGACCACCGGAAAGCTCGACCAGCGCACGTTTGCGCAGACCGGCGAGATCAAGCCGCCCGGCGATGTCGAGGACACTCGCTTCGGCGTCCGGGCGGGACATCCCGTGCAACCGGGCTTGGGTGAGGAGCTCCTCCCCCAGCACGGTTCCCGGGCTCGGCAGGCCACCGACCTGAGCGACGTAGCCGATGTTGCGCCGGACCGCCCGGGACTTCCGGAGGTCGTTGCCTGCCACGATCGCCGTGCCCGCGCTCGGTGTGAGAAGCGTGGCCAGCATGCGGAGGGTTGTCGTCTTTCCCGCGCCGTTCGGTCCGAGCAGTCCGACGATCTCGCCCGCTCCCACGGTCAAATCGATCCCCCGCACCGCGTCCACCAGGCCCGCTTTGGTCTTGAACCTGCGCGCCAAACCCCTCGCGGCGATCATCTCCACCATGAACCCCAGCGTGCCAGAACCGACGCGGAAGTGAACCACGGACCGGCTCTTGACATTCGGCGGCAGCACCGAAAAGGATGCCTGTGGGAGCGAATGGGGGAATGCGCGTGCGCAGCTGCGGGGCGGCGGCTCGGATCACGTCCGTGGTCGCGGTCGTCTTCCTCGTTTTCTCCCTGCCGCAAGTGGCCCACGCCCATTTCACCGGTTCGCCGGGAAGCGGCGAACGGATCGTCGTGTCCCTCGGCGGGCACGAACTGACGTTCACGATGCAGCCGGTCACCAGCACTCCTGGAGACCAGAAAATCGACGTCGTCACGCATGCCGGGCAACCGGCGGCAAGGCTGGCCCTGAGTGCGCGCAACATCGCCGACGGAACCACCACCACCGAAACCTCGCTGGACATTTCCGGCCCGCCCGGCAAGCGCACGGCGACCATCGTGGTGGGCGGCCCCGGGCAATGGGAACTGACCGCCGACGACGGCCGCAATCGCGCGCTGATCCCGTTCCTGGTCGTGCCGCCGGCGACGCCGGCTTGGCAGCTCACGTCCAACGTCGGCTGGGCTGCCGCGGGCGCCTTCGTGTTCGCCGCGTTCGCGGTCTCGCGCGCGGCTCGATCCCGGCGGCGCTGGCTCACGCTCGGCCTCACTTCCGCCGCGGCCGCGTCGGTGGCCGTCGCGATCACCGCGCGGGTGCTTTCCCCGGCACCGGTGAACGGCGTGGACCCGGCGAGTGTGGCGGCCGCCCGGCAGGCCGCCGGGATCTCGGCTGCGCTGCCGGCCACCAGCCCTGAGCTGGCTCCGTCCTACGCCAACGCGGCCACCCGGACCGATCCCGCTGTTCCTTCGGCCGGACAGCCGTTCGACCTGCGTTTGTCCCTCTACGATGGCGCGACCGGTCGCGTGCTCGACGATCTGCGTCCCCAACACGCCGCGCTGATCCATCTCGCCGCGGTGAGCGACGACCGCGCCACCTTCGCCCACGTGCACCCGGCCCGCGTCGGCCCCGGTGAATACCTGGTCCGGCTCACTCTTCCCCATGCCGGCGCCTACACCGTCTACAGCGAGCTCCAGCGCGACGGCAGCGGCACGCAGCTCATCACCACCCGGCTGGCGGTGTCCCCGGAGGCACCCGGTCAGGCGGAAGCCGAACCCGACCCCGCCGTGGTGACCTCAGTCGCTCCGGCACCAGGCTTCGGCAGGCGGGAAGCCGACGGCTTGACCTTCTCACTCGCCCCGTCACAGCCACCCGCGGCCGGTACCCCGATCACGGTGACCGCGGACGTCTCCGACGCCACGGGACCGGTTCGGGACCTCCAGCCCTGGCTGGACATGGCGGCACACCTCCTGCTCCTCGGGCCCGGGGACAGCGGTACCGCGGTCTTCGGGCACGTCCACGAATTCGATTCGATGAGCGCGATGGCCAATTCGGCCGCCCTGCCACCCGACGAGACCGTCGCGAACATCGGCCCGAAGCTGCGGTTCGTGTTCAGCTTCCCGAGACCGGGCCGGTATTGGCTCTGGCTGCAGACCCAGCGTGGCTACCGGGTGCACACCGTGCCGTTCCAGGTGGAGGTGCCGTGAAACCGAAGGGGCTCTTCATCCTGATTCCGGTGACCGTCCTGGTGCTCGCCGTGGGCTTGTTCTTCACCGTCGGTTTCGGCGGCGGGTCCGATGCGGTGACGCTGCAGGGCGACACCCAGCGCTATACGGTGAAGATCGAAATCGACGCGGCCAAGACCGGCTCACGCACCGCCGACATCGAAATTTCCGGCCGGACCGGTGCGCCCGATCCGGACTCGGTCACGCTCGAACCGTTCATGGTCGCTCACTCCCACGCAGCGCCCGCGGTGACCGCGGTCCGCACCGGCCCCTGGCGGTTCCGCGCCGGCGGGGATTTGTTCGTCATGGGCGGAGCGTTCGAACTCACCGTGGCACTCACCAGCGGCGGGCAGCGTGAGCAGGTCACCTTCCCGGTCACCGTCAAGTCATGAAGCCGGACCGGGCACTTGGCGAGCGGGCGATGCTGCGCCACCACGGGGACGTGGACGCCGCACCAGGCCTGGTGAATTTCGCCGTCAACGTCCGCGGCGACGCACCGCCACCGTGGCTTCGCGACAGGCTCGCCGCCGCACTCGCCCGCCTCGGCGGTTACCCTTCGGCCGAAGACGATCTCGGGGCGCGTCAGGCCGTTGCGAGGCGTCACGGCCGTTCCGCCGACGAAGTCCTGGTGCTCAACGGCGCCGAGGAAGGCTTTGCGCTTCTTGCCGCGCTGCGGCCGAAGCTGGCCGCCGTGTGCCATCCCTCGTTCACCGAGCCCGACCTGCTGCTCGCCGACGCGGGCGTGCCGGTCTCCCGGGTGATGCTGCGCGCGGAGGAGGGCTACCGGCTGCGGCCGGAGCTGATTCCGGCCGATGCGGACCTGGTCGTGCTCGGCAACCCGACCAACCCCACCTCCGTGCTGCATGCCGCCGAGACCGTGCGCCTGCTCGCCCGGCCCGGACGGGTGCTCGTCGTCGACGAGGCGTTCGCAGACGCGGTTCCGGGGGAACCTGAGTCGCTGGCCGGTGACCGGGCGACGCCGGGCCTGCTCGTCTTGCGAAGCCTGACGAAGACCTGGGCGCTGGCCGGCCTGCGCGCCGGCTACGCGCTGGGGGCTGCCGGCCTGCTGGGCCGGTTGGCGGCCGGGCGCCCGCATTGGCCGGTCGGAACGCTGACGCTGGAAGCCGTGCGGGCCTGCTGCGAGCCGTTCGCGGTTGCCGAAGCCCGGGCCGCGGCCGAAGTCACCGCCGATCACCGGCACACGCTGGCAACGGAATTGGCTTCGCTGCCCGGCGTGCGCGTCTGCCTGCCGGCTCACGGGCCGTTCCTGCTGCTGGAGATTTCCGACGGGCACCGGGTCCGGGCCGGCCTGCGCGCGGCCGGTGTCGCGGTGCGCCGTGGAGACACCTTTCCCGGCCTCACGCCGAACCACTTCCGAGTCGCCGTCCGCCCACCCCAGCAGGCGGCAGTCCTGATCGAGGCCCTGCGAGCCATCGTCGACAAGGAGGCCATCGCATGACCCAGCTCTGTCCACCTCGGACAGTCTGGCGAGCCGTCCGGTTCGCCTGCTCCACGAGGATCGCGATGTCCTGATGGCTTCCGTGCGCTTCGCGGGAACACCGCGACCGCGCTGGTCCTGGCCGCGAGAGCCATTGCGCGGCAGCAACCGTCGATGTGCGTGTACGACGCCGTGCCGCCGGGCGACCGCAACTCGCGCGGATCCGTGGTGATCGGCTGGGCAGACCACGGCGATGTGTGGTCAGATCGAATCCGGCACCTGACTCGTGGACGACGAGGAGGCGACGATGACCGCTCCAGGCGCGGGCACGGTCCGCGTGACGTTCGCCGGCTCGGGGGACGCCTTCGGCAGCGGCGGCCGGTTGCAGGCCTGCATCCACGTCCAAGCGGCCGGCTCACCACCAGTGCTGCTGGACTGCGGCGCGACCAGCCTCGTCGCCCTGAAACGGCAGGGGCTGGATCCGGGTGACGTCGCGGCCGTGTTCGTCTCCCACCGCCACGTCGACCACTTCGGCGGCGTGCCACACCTCATCCTCGACGGCCAGTTCACCCGCCGCACAGCTCCTCTGACCGTCGTGGGCCCACCGGGAACCACCGGCTGGCTGACCGAAGCCATGGAGATCATGTTCCCCGGCTCCTCGACCGCACGCCGCCGGTTCCCCGTCGAAGTCGTCGAACTCCGCCCCGGCGGGCATCCGGCGGTGGTGGGTGTCGTGTCCGCACGCGGCTGGGAAGTGAACCACGGTATGGCAGGCGGCCCGTTCCTCGGCCTGCGCCTCGAACTCGCCGGTGTCGTGATCGGCTACACCGGCGACACGGCCTGGACGGACAGCCTGGCCGACGTCGCGGCTGGGACCGATCTGTTCATCGCCGAGTCCTACTTCTGGGACAAGGCGGTCCCCTTCCACCTGCGGCACGCCGACCTGGTCGCCCACCGTCACGAGCTGACCGGAAAACGCGTAGTCCTCACCCACATGTCCACCGACATGCTCGCCCACGCCGACGAGGCAGCTTTCGAACTCGCCCACGACGGCCTCCGCGTCGACCTGAAGGCTTGACCCCCGGCGAGGGAACTGCCGGCAGGCTGTGGCTCACCGCTGGTAGCAGTGAGCAGATTCAACGTGGTGGTGTTGGCGCCGCCACGTTCTCGCGCCCGGCCTTGGTCCCGGTCCGACCTGGCTACGCATTCCTCACGCGGAGACGGCGGTGGCCACCGCGGCGATGGCCGCGCACACCGCGCGGGAGCCGGTGGTCATGGCCGACGCCAGGCCGGCGATCCCGATCGTCGCCGGGAACGAGGGCCTCGGCACCATGGTGCCCGTCCCGATGCCACCGAGCAGATCGACCGGGAACACTGCGGATGGTCGCCCAAGCGGTGGCGGTGGCCTTGGTGGTCCAGCGTGGCGCCCGGGCACCGGCGGGCGGCCGGACCGGGACGAACTCCTGGACGACGTACTCGCCCGGCTGCCCATCCCGCCGGCGCAGCTGGATCGCCGGGCACGCCGGCTCGGGATGAACCCGCGGGAGCCCTACCTCGTGGTGGTCGCGCGCCCGGAGGAGAAGTCCGTCGGCCGCTTGCTGATCTGGGCTTCCTCGTTCTTCCACCGCGCCGACGGGCTGAGAAGCATGCGCGACGGAACGGCCGTCGTGCAGGACCGCGACCTGGTCGTGCCAGCCGGTGCGCAGCAGCCGGACGCCGACGTCCGGCCGGTGCCCGGCCGGCGCCCGCACGGCCGGGGTGACCACGATGCCCGGCATGAACCCGACGGTGAGCACCGGCTTCGCCTCGGCCGCGGTGAGGGCGGTGGTGCGGCGGTCGCGGACGAACAGGGGCGTCTTGAGCTCGTCTTCGAGGCCCCGGATCTGGCGCGACAGCGCGGGCTGGGCGATGTGCGGCCGCGCGGCGGCCCGCCCGAAGTGCAGCTCTTCGCAGGTCTGTGATGCCGAAGCGGCGTCACAGCGCGAAACGGGTCTTGGACGCACCGCGGATGCCGGGATCAAGCTGGCGGAAGAAGGAATTCCGGGTGAAAGGACAGGGATGAAGATTTTCCTCACGGGCGGTTCGGGCTACATCGGCCGCGCGGCGCTCGGCGGGAAGACCGTCTCCCTCACCCTCGAGCAGGCCCGCGAGCGGATGGGCCCGATCGCCGACGCCTTCGCCCTCGACCAGCAGCTCACCTCCGCCAAGGCACAGCGCGAGCTGGGCTGGACGCCCCGGCACACCGACCCGCTGACCGAGCTCGCCGCAGAATGAACCGGGAACCGGGAATGGACCGCGGGGCGGTGCTGTGGTCCGAAGAGGAGCGCGGTGAAGCGAAGGGTGTGCGCGGGTGCCAGTGACGCGGACGGCGACGTTGCCGCGCTGGCGGTCGGCGTCGACGATGCGGTGGGCCTGTGTGCGCATCCGATGACCTGACCTGCCGATAGAGGCCGTGGAAGGCCCTACCGGCAGGTCAGTGGTATTGGTGTCCCATCGCCAGGAGTCCCACGCCGCGGCACCGAGGCAGCCGGCTCCGAACAGGACGGGGACTGAGCGTGGGTTCACGCTTGCTACTGGGCGCGAACGGTCTCACGGTCCGGGCTGGTCGCCATGGCCGCCGCCGGTGCGGTGCGGGGCCAGGTCCAGGCATACCGCAGGATGAGGACGAGAACGATCAACTCCAGTGCGACGCCGAGGCCGTAGAAGTACCTCCAGGACTCCCCCACCGCGGCGAACGCCGCGAAGGGGACCTGTATCGAGGCCACGATGAGGTTCGTGGTGCGGTTCGCCCGGGCGGGCAGGGTCATCGACAGCACGACCATGAAGATCGGGATCGCCATGAGCGCGAGGAAGACGATGAACAACGCCTGGCTGATGTCGAACTCGAAGACGACGCCGGCCTCGATGTCTTTGATGACGCCGGGGTTGAAGAAGCCGAGAATGTCCACGTAGGCGTACAGGAGCACGAGGCTCGTCCACGCTGCGGCGAGCTTGGCTCTCACCGGGATCCGCTGCTCTTCCAGTGCGGTCGTGGTGGGTTGACGTGTTCTCATCGTGGGCTCCGTTGTCGTAGTGAGGACCGGTGGGCCAACGATCGCCGAGCCCGGCGGCGGGCACATCGTCGTCGAGGCCGGACCCGCCCCGGCCATGGGGAGGAGCGGCGTCTCGTTCTTTCGGTCGGTCCCCAACGCCTCGGCGGTCCCTAGGCTGGGTGCGTGACCACCAACGCCCTGCGCTCGCTGTGGGCCGAGCCCCGCGCCACGGACCCTCCCGGACGGGTGTCGCGCGACTGGGTGCTGGTCGGGGCGTTGATGGTGACGGCGCTGCTCGAGGGAGTCCTCCGGGACGACGTCGCCTGGCGGCCGTTCGCGACGATCGTGGCGGTCGGACTCGCGCCGGTGCTGCTGTGGCGGCGTACCCACCCGCTGGCCTGTGTCGTGGTGGGCTTCGGCACCGCGATGGCGTTGGGACTGGCGAGTCTGCTGAGCGGGGCCCCGAGCGTGGGCCTCGACACGATGATCTACCTCCTGGCGCTCGTCTACGCGCTGGTCCGCTGGGGTTCAGGGCGCGAGATCGTGATCGGGCTGGCGGTGGTGGCGGTCGCCGCGGGAATCGGTATGGTCCCCGACCACATCGGGCCGACCGAGATCTTCGGCGGGTTCGCCATCCTCACGGCGGCGGCGGCGGGCGGAGCAGCGTTCCGCTACCGCGCCGAGAGCCGGCGCCGGGAGCTGGACCAGATCCGCGGCCAGGAGCGGGTCGGTCTCGCGCGCGAGTTGCACGACATCGTCGCCCACCACGTCTCGGCGATCGCTGTGCAGGCGCAGGCGGGCCGGGCGATGGCCGGGCAGCGACCTGAGGCGGCACTCGAGGTGCTGGCGGCGATCGAAGGGGAAGCGTCGCGGACGCTCGCGGAGATGCGGGCGACGGTCCGCGTGCTGCGCGACGGAGCGCCCGCGGGGTACGCCCCCCAGCCCGGCGTTGCCGACCTGGTGTCCCTCGCCAGACGCGCCCCGGTCCCGGTCGTCGACGTGGAGTTGCCGGATGACCTGGACGAACTTCCGCTCCAGGTCGACGCGGCGGTCTACCGGCTGGCGCAGGAGGCGCTGACCAACGCCCTGCGGCACGCCAGCAACGCCTCGCGTGTGGAGATCCGGGTCGTTGAGGGCGCGGGAAGGCTGCAACTACGCGTGACCGACGACGGACAGATCGACCCGGCACGCTCGGTGAACCACGGCTTCGGGCTGCTGGGGATGACCGAGCGTGTGCAGTTGCTCGGCGGCACGCTGCGTGCCGGGCCGGCGCCCGGGGGCGGGTGGGCGGTCGACGCCGAACTGCCGACCAAGGTACGCCGATGACGGTGCGCGTCCTGGTGGCCGACGACCAAGATCTGGTGCGCACCGGCCTGTCGATGATCCTTGACGCGCAGCCCGGCATCGAGGTCGTCGGCCAGGCCGCAGACGGCCACACCGCCGTCGAGCTGGCGCATCGGCTCCGCCCCGACGTGTGCCTGGTCGACATCCAGATGCCCGGGCTCGACGGCATCGAGGTGACCAAGCTCCTCGCCGGGCGGGGCGTCCCGGACCCGATCGCGGTCGTGGTGATCACGACGTTCGACCTCGACGAGTACGTCCACGGTGCGCTCCGGGCCGGCGCCCGAGGCTTTCTGCTCAAGGACGCCGGGACGAAGCTGCTCGTCCAGGCCGTCCATGCCGCCGCCGTCGGCGATGCCCTCATCGCGCCGAACATCACCCGGCGACTGCTGGCCACCCTCGCCGCCAGGGAACCGTCGAGCCGACGGACCCAACCGATCGAGCCGCTCACCGAACGCGAGGAGGAGGTGCTGACGCTGGTCGCCCGCGGCAGCACGAACGCCGAGATCGCCGCCGAGCTCTTCATCGGCTTGACGACCGCCAAGACCCACGTCGCCAGCCTGCTGACCAAAATCGGCGCCCGAAACAGGGTCGAGATCGCGATGTGGGCGTACGACACCGGCCGCGTGGGGCACTGAACCCAACCTGACGTGGTGGCGCTGCCGACGTACCGACGACCCTGACCAAGGGGGTGCGGAGGGTGACGCCGGCGGTGGTGCCGATGAGGTAGGCGGCAACGGCCAACACAACGGGTACCACCAGCGCCGCTCCCCGAGGACGCACAACCGAATGAACAGCCAGGAGGTGGCAGCCAGGCCTAACCGGCCAGCCGAGCGCAACTACTGCCAGCAGCGCAGGCGGCCGGAGCCCGGTGACGGCGAGTACCGCGGAGAGGTCGATCCTCGTGACCGGCGCGGGGCTGGTCGACCGCTGCGACCCCGGCGGCAGCTTTGACTCTCGCGTGCAGCGGGACCCACCCGGCATCGGTCACGGAGCCGGGTCGCGCTCGACGCCCCCGACGCCTGCTTCACGCAGGGTGATGGCCGCCGGCCGGGAGCTGATCCACCACTGGGAACAGGCCGCGCGAGTGCCACGCCCTGAAGTGCTGGACGGATTCCTTCGTGCCTTGGGGGTGCCCGGGGAGGCGATTCCTGCCGGGGTCGAGGCGCGCTCCGGGTTGTTCCGGTCATTGCCGGCGGGGCGGCGGATGCTGCTGGTGCTCGACAACGCGAACAGCGCGGGCCAGGTCCGTCCGCTGCTTCCCGGCTCGCCGGGCTCAGTGGTGGTGGTGACCAGCCGGGACAGCCTGAACGGCCTGGTTGTCGCCGACGGGGCCTGCCGGCTGACCCTGGCGAGGAGGCCGAACAAGCGCCGCTTTTTACGCCTCACGGGCGGCCGTCGAACACCGGGCGCAGCCGACGCTCCAATTCGGACTCGTCGACGCCGAGCGCGAGGCCGGGTCCGCGGACGTTCAACTGGAACGGGCAAGCACCGTCGCCGCCCCGGGTTCCGGGGAGAGTGAACTCCGCGACCTTCGCACCGGTGCGCGCCTCCCGGACCGTGACCCGGTAGACGCTGTCGTGGAGGTCGAAGGTGATCGGGACACCGCTGCCCGATCCCGCGAGCTCCGAGGTGTAGGGGCAGGTCACGTCACGGCCGGTGTCACCGGTGATCTCGACGTGCACGCAGACGACGAGGTGCGCGGACTTCGCGGGGCGGCTCTCCGCCGTGAACGGGGCCGCCATGCTCTTGGGCAGGAGGATTTCGTCGTGCGCGAACTCCTCCTCCCGGTAGTTGGTGCGGCCGGTGTAGGCCACCAGGACCATGGGGTGCGGGCCGGGACCGGCGTACGCCGGCGCGCCGGCGTTGAGGACGTACAGCTTCGGCGACCGGCACACCTTGGGGTTCAGGTCGGTCGAGTCGTCGAGCGAGGCCGGCCCGGCAGGCGGCGGCAACGGGGCGAGCACGCCGGTTCCCGGCGGGCCGCCAGGCCGCTCCGGCGGCCAGGTGCACGGTCCGGTCAGGGTGATGGTGAACCGCGCGCTGTCGCGGGCCATCTGCACGCGAACCGCGGTGCCGTCCCCGCCGGCGCCGGTGACCGCGCGCGTGCCGTCGGGCTCCCGGCGGCGGTCTTCGTTCTCGAACGTGTCCGCGAAGCCGTTACCGCCCAGCCAGGACTGCAGGTCTTCGAGGAACTTCTCGGTATCAGCGCCCGCGCTCACCGTGGTCTCCGCCCGCGGCACCACACCCCAGTCCGGCCCGCCGGCGCAGCCGGTGACGCGGGCGTGCGCCGCGGGCGCCACCTGGGCGTCGGGTTCCAGCACCGCGGCCGTGAAACGGGACAGGTGTTCGGCGAGCCGGTGCTCGAACTCCACGGTCGTCACGACCGGTTCGGGCACCGGCGGTTCCGGCTCGGCCGGCGCGCAAGCGGCGAGCACCAGGCCCGCCGCCAGGGCCGGCAGGATCGGCACCGCAGCTCGTCGCCTGGTCACATCGCCCCCGTGATCACGGGACTCCACCGTGCTGGTTCCGGGAGCGACGTGGCACAACGGACACTTTTCCGTGACGGGGATGGAATCTTTCCGTTATCCGCGCTCAGCTTCCGAACCGTTCGGGCAAGGCCGGGAACACGCAAAGATCGCAAATGACGCACGTCGCCGGCGGTCACCGCCTGCGAGCCCGGTCCACCATCGCCCACTGGCGCCCGATAAGTCCGGTTTACCTGTAGGCTGAGAGGCTGACTCGCCGCAGTTGGTGAGCGTGCCGTCACTTGCTGTCCCCATTCGATCTGCGAAGGACATCTGATGAGCTTGTTCGACATGATCAAGGACAAAGCCGCGGAGTTGCTGGGCGGAGCGAGTGAGAAAGTCAGCGAGGTGGTCGGCGTCGATGTGCCGATCGGCGAGGCGGCCGGCCAGGTCGCCCAGTCCGCCACCGAGGTCGCGGAATCCGGGCAGGGTGTCGTCGATGCGGTGAGCGCGCAAGGGGCGGATGCCCTTGATGCCGCCGCCGGCGCTGCGGGTGACGCGATCGATCCCGACGCCCGAGGATGAATGATCCGTACCTGATCCTGGCAGGCCTGCGGAGCCGGGCTGCCTGAGGCGGGGTTCCGCCCAGCACCGCACCGGACGCGTGCCGTCCGGATTCGGTCGGGCGGTCAGGGGTTCGGTCCGCGTGGTGGCCGTGGCGGGATCATCGCCCCGCACGCGATCACCAGCGCGGTCACGACGAGCACCGTGGCACCCAGTTCGACGAGGGCGTTGAGAAGCAGGTCGGTGAGCATGGCCGTCAGTCCCGCGCCGCGGGGGTGCCGTCGCCGCGTCGCGCTGCGGCGTGCGGAGTGTCCTGCCGGCGGGGGCGGAGGCTGGTGACGGTGACGGTGGCGAGGACGGCGACGATCACCGCGAGCGAAACCGGGGTGGGCACGGCGGGTACTCCTGGCCAGATTCCATGGGCCCAGTGCAGCACCAGCTTCACGCCGATGAACGCGAGGATGATCGCCAGGCCGTGGTTGAGGTGGCGCAGCTTCGTCAGCACCGAGTGCAGCACGAAGTACAGGGCGCGGAGGCCGAGCAGCGCGAACGCGTTGGTGGCGAACACCAGGTAGGGGTCCTCGGTGACGCCGTAGACCGCGGGCACCGAATCGACGGCGAACACGATGTCGGTGGCGAACACGGCCACCACCACGATCGCCAGTGGGGTGAGCGCGCGCCGCCCGCGGTGGCGGACGATCAGGCGCGGCCCGTGGTAGTCGCCGGTGACCGGCATCAGCTTGCGCAGCAAGCGGACCGAGCGCATCCGAGAGGTGTCGGGACCGGAATCGGTGTCGGCCGCCGCGCCGTGCAGGATCTTCACGGCCGAGCCGAACAGGATCATTCCGAACACCAGGAACGCCCACGTGCCCGCGGCCAGCAATGCCGCCCCGGCCGCGATGAGGACGCCCCGCAGGAGCAGTGCGCCGACGATCCCGTACAGCAGCACGCGCTGCTGCACAGCCGCGGGAACGGCGAAGGCGGTGAGCAGCAGCATGAAGACGAACAGGTTGTCCACCGACAGGGATTTCTCCACGACGAACCCGGTGATGAACTCCAACGCCGGGCCGCCACCGAAGCCGGCCCACAGCCAAAGCCCGAACAGCACCGGCAGGGTGAGGTAGCCGGCTGACCAGCCCACCGCTTCGCGCATCGAGACCTCGTGCGGCCGGCGGGTGACCACGAAGTCGGCGACGAGCAAGCCGACGAGCACGGCGACGGACGTCAGCCACAACCCGGGCGAACCGACGGACCCGGCTTCGGAAGACGGCGCGACGGCTGACACGAGCATCAGGACCTCCTCGAACGCACTGTTCGAGGTCTCCTTCACCCGCGGGGGCGGCCTCCCGGGGACACCAGTGGGATGTCCGTACTGACCGGGCAGACTCTTGCGAAGTACTCCCCTCACCGGCAGTATCGCCCCGCTCGCGGGACAGACGCTCAAGAGTGAAGAAATCGTGATGTTGGTGCCCGGATCCGTGTGCAACCGCGCTGCTCGCCGGGCGGCCTCATCGGGATACAGGTTGTCACTCAGATACAGCCATGTATCCTCATGCCATGACGACGTCGAAGCCAGCCGTGATCAGGCTGACGCGTAAGGAGAGCCAAGAGGAGACGCGGCGGCGGTTGGTCGCGTCGGCGATAACGCTGTTCGCGCGCTCCGGTGTCGCCGGCACCTCACTCAACGCCGTCGCCGAACACGCGGGATTCACGAGAGGCGCCGTGCACGGCAACTACTCCGGCAAGGACGACCTCGCGTTGGCAGTGGCCGAGACCGTCGCCGGAGAACTTGCCCCGCAACTCGAAAGGACCCTCGCCGCACCGGGCTCCGGCGGCGATCGGCTGGCGGCGTACATACGCGGCTTCCTGAGCTACTGCGCGAAACGCCCGGAAGCCACGAGTGCCCTCATAGCCGTGGTCGAGTACCTCGGGCGTGCAGATCGGGGGTTCTACAACGAGCGGGCGGCCGCCTCTCTCGGTGATCTCATCGAGCTGTTCGAAGAAGGTCAGCGTAACGGCGAGATGCGGACCTTCGACGCGAAGACGATGGCGTTCGCGGTGCGAACCGTGCTGGACAGCGCCGCGGCACGGATGTGCGGAACCGACGTGGATGTCGAGGCGCTGACCGACGAGATCGTGGCGCTGTTCGAGGCGGCGACGCGAAGCATCGAGTTCCCATGAGCCGCACGTATCGCGTCACGGTCCGGGGCCGGTTCGAGAACCTCCGCGATTCTCAACGGCAGAGACTTCGTGCGGAGCAGGACGCGCACGGCATGTTCGCTTCCCGGTTCACGCCGGAGGGCACTTTCCTGTACGCGCCGGAGCTGGTCGGCTACCAGTTCCGCTACCTCCTCGAAGTCCACGAGGACACTCCGGACGACGCCGACCTCGCCGCCCAGCTGGAGGCTGGTGAGCTGGCCGAGGCCGGGCTGCGCCAACGGGGGCTGGAAGGAAGGATCGTGGACGTCAGCTTCACCTGCGTGGACGACATGAAGATCCGGCGGGGCAGGCGTCGATGACACTCCAGCCCGCTCTCGCCCTCGTCCGGGCGGCTGCCCACCTCTCGTCCCACGTCGACAGTGCCCTCGCCCGGATCGGAATCGACTTCGCGGACATGCGGCGCCTGCGCGCGATCGGCGCCGCGGACGGCGGCATTTCCCGGAGCGAGCTCGCCGCGACGATGGCCGAGAGCCCGTCGCAGACGGTCCGCGCGACGCGGCCGCTCGAAAAACTCGGCTGGGTGGAAGGCAACGGCGGCCGCTTCGGCCTCAGCGCCAGCGGCCGGCGTCTCCTCGAATCGGCTGAGGAGATCGCTTGTCCCGCGGCCGCCCGGTGGTTCGCCGAACACGGCAGCGATGTCGCCGTGCTCGGCCCGCAGTCCTCGTGTCGATCCGCGCCGTCCCGGTGCTGACCGGTACGAACAACCAGAAAGCGAGCATTCTCGTGACGCAGTACTTCCTCACCATCCCGCACGACGCGGCCGAAGAGCCGACGATGGAGTCGATGCAGGAGTTCGACCCGGCCGAACTGGAGGCCATGATGGCCGCCGTCGACAAGTTCAACACCGAGCTGAAGGAAGCCGGTGCCTTCATCGCCGCCGGAGGTCTGCAGCCTCCGTCGACAGCGGTCACCGTCGACGCCACCGGCGCCAACCCGACGCGCAAGCCGGGTCCGTTCGCAGAGGCCCCCGAATACGTCGGCGGCTTCTGGATCGTCGAGGCCCCGGACGAGGAGAAGGTGCTCGCCTGGGCCGAGCGGATCTCCGCCGTCCTCGGCTCACGGATCGAGGTCCGCGCCCTCCAGGAGGGCCCGGCGTAACGGCGGCACGACCGGACCGGCAGGCGCCGCACGACGATCCCGACCTGGATGGCGCCGCGATCGGCGCCGGGCAGGGTGCGAACTTCACCCACCTCGGTCCCGGCATCGAGTGGGCCGGGCTGGAGCCGTCCGCCCGGCGGCGAGCTGGCCTCGCCACCACCGCCCGCCGCTGCGCCGGTACGCCACCCCCGTGCGCGCGCTCGGGTTCGCGTGCCACGGGCCATCGGCAACCGTGGGCAGCAGGAGGCGCCTGGCGAGCCCCACATCGCCGGGCAGGCTCACACCGTGCCGGTCCAGTAGAGGGGATTGGTTCCCTCGAACGTCACCTTCACCATGACTTCGGCCGGCTTGGCCGGAACCGCCAGCACGATGCCGAGCTTGCGTTCGGCACCGGGCAGCACATCGGCGGAGAGCTTGTTCCCGATGTTCTGGGCCGGGTCGGTGACGAGAGCCGCCGGAGCGCCGCCGACCGTCGGAGCCAACGTGAAGGCCGCAGCCTGCAAGGCCTGCTTCGAGGTGTTCTTGACGACGAACTCGAACCGCAGGCCACGCGTCAGGTCCTTCGGCCGGGCCGGGTCGGCGGGCAGGTCGTACGCCACCGGCTTCCCGACGGTGATCACACCCCGCTTGCCGACCCGCTCCTCCCCGAAGCTCATCACCTGGCGCGGAGCGGCGCTGCTGGACTTCGCCGGGCTCGTCGGCTGTGGTTTCGCGGGCTGCCCGGCACAGCCGGCGACGGCCAGCCCGCTCGCCACGATCAAGGTTGCGATGGTGCGTCGCACGGGATCTCCTCCAGGTACCGGGACTTGCGGTCCCGTCCGACCGTAGGGAGACCGTGGCCCGGGTCGCATCGGTCCGGCGGCCGGAACGTCCGGCCACCTGGCTGGTCGTGTCCGGCCGGTCGGCAGCCCGCCGCGGACTCGCCCGACGGGCAGGCCCCGGAAGTACCCCCGGCCGGCGTCGTGGGCGTTGCCGCCGGCTGTCTCTCGGCCGCACCGGCGGACCGCGCTTTGTCCTCTTCGGACAAACGCCGACGCGGCGCGCCGCCTTTCGGAGTAACCCTCGCCGGGTGGCCTGGTCCGGTGAAACACCTTGATCATGGACGGCGATGTCCGCGTCGTGCGATTGATGTGGCGGTTCGGTGGTCCGGTTCTGGCAGGCGTCGTCGTCGCCTCGCTTTTGGTGGGAAGACACGATGAGGCGGGCAGCCACGACGCTCACAGTGGGCACGTGGTGGCCGGCGCCCAGGCCATGATCGCGGCGGCCGCCAAGCTGCCCCGGGCGGGCTGGACGGCCGCCGCCACGAGCGGCTCGCCCGCTTCCCTGCTCGACGGCGACACCGGCACCGGCTGGGAGTCCACCGGCGCGCTGCCGCAATCGGTCACTGTGGACATGCGCGCCACCCGCACGGTTTCGGGCCTGGTCGCCACGCCGAGACCCGGTGGCGCGATCGACCGCTACGAAGTCCACCTCAGCCTCGACGGCACGACCTGGGGCGCCCCCGTGGCCGCCGGTACCCTCGCCGACGACGCCACGCCCAAGACGATGTCCTTCGCCGTCACCGGGACGCGCTTCGGCCGGCTCACCGTGCTTTCCGTGGCCGGCACCTCCAGTACCCACGCCGGGGTCGCCGAACTCGACGTGCTCGGCGACCCCGGCGCGCCGGTGCCGGTCGCCGTGCTGGACCGCGCCGGCTGGACCGCGGCCGCCAGTGACGAAGAGACGGTACGAGGACGCGATGTGGCGTCGAACGTCCTGGACGGTGACCCGAAGACGATCTGGCACTCCCGGTACAGCACCGCGACCCCGCTCCCGCACCACCTCACCCTCGACCTCAAGCGGCCCACCCCGGTCGGCGGCCTGCGCTACCGGCCCCGGCCCACGGGAGCCAACGGCCGGATCGGCGAGTACCGGGTCGCCGTCTCCGCCGACGGCTCGGACTTCACCGACGTCTCCTCCGGTGCCTGGCCCGACACGAACGCCGTGCAGGACGCCGCGTTCAGCCGCGTCGCCACCGCCCGCTACGTCCGGCTGACCGCGCTCACCGAGGCCGGCGCGCGTGGCCCGTTCACCTCGGCCGCGGAGATCTCGCTGCTCGGCCCGCTCCCCGGCACCCCGGCGCCGCTCTCGCGCCTGGGCTGGACGTCGAACGCGGGCGCGCTGCTGGACAACGACCTCGCCACCGCCTGGCGTGGCACCTCGTTCACCGTCGACACCCAGCAGGAACACCGGGTCACGGCGGTCGTCCTCACCCCGGCTGCCGCCGCGCGCGCCGGCGGCTTCACCGTGGCCACCAGTACCGACGGAACGACCTTCACCACCGCCGCCACCGGCACCTGGGCCGACGACGGCGCACCCCAGGCCGTCGCGCTGGACACCTTCGCCCGCCACATCCGCGTCACCACCACGCAGACCGCCTCGGCGGTGGAGTTCCACGCCTACGGCCCGGCCCCGGGGCCGGCCAACGCCGGTCCGCTGCCGCGCACCGGCTGGACCGCGACCGCGTCGGACCAGGACGCCTCGGGCCCGGCCGCGAACGTGCTCGACGGTGACCCCGGCACCACCTGGCGCTCGAAGCCGGCCACCCCGCTGCCGCACGCGATCACCCTGGACATGCGGGCCACCAACGTGGTCACGGGCGTCCAGGTGCGGCCACCCGGCGACAAACCCGACGGCACCATCGGCCGGTACCGGGTCGAGACGAGCACCGACGGCACCACGTTCACCCCCGCGGCCGCGGGGGCCTGGCCCGACGACACCTCGGTGAAAACCGCTCGGTTCCCCGAAGTGGCGGCCCGCCACGTCCGCCTGACCGCGCTCACCGAGGCCGGCGGCCGCGGCCCCTCGACCGCCGCGGCCGAGATCGACGTCCTGTCCGCCGCCGCCGCTCCCGACGCGGGCAAGACCGGCCGGTGGGGCGCGACCATCGGCTTCCCGATCGTCCCGGTCGCCTCCGCGCTGCTGCCCGGCAACAAGCTGCTGACCTGGTCGGCCTACGCCGCCGACAACTACGGCGGCGCCCACGGCTACACCCAGACCGCGATCATGGACCTGACCACCGGCGAGGTCACCCAGCGCCGCGTGGACGACACCGGCCACGACATGTTCTGCCCCGGCCTCTCGATCCTCGCCGACGGGCGGGTCCTGGTCACCGGCGGCAGCGACGCCAAGCAGGCCAGCATCTACGACCCGGCGACGAACTCCTGGACCGCGGCGGCGCCGATGAACACCGCCCGCGGCTACCAGTCGCAGGTGACCCTCTCCACCGGCGAAGTCTTCACCGTCGGCGGATCCTGGAGCGGCGGGCGCGGCGGCAAGACCGGCGAGATCTACTCCCCCGCCGCCGACAGCTGGCGCAAGCTGCCCGGAGTGGCGCCGGAGCCGTTCTTCACCGCCGACCCGCGCGGCGTCTTCCGCGCCGACAACCACGCCTGGCTGTTCGCCGCCGACGGCGGCCGCGTCTTCCACGCCGGGCCCAGCCGGAAGATGCACTGGGTGGCCACGACCGGGCCGGGCGCGGTGACCGACGCCGGAGCGCGCGGCGACAGCGCGGACACCATGAACGGCAACGCCGTCATGTACGACATCGGCAAGATCCTCACCGTCGGCGGCGCCCCCGCCTACGAGAATTCCGACGCCACCAGCCGCGCCCACACCATCGACATCAGCATTGGCACGCCGAAGGTGACGCGCGTGGGCGACATGGCGTTCGCGCGGGCGTTCGCCACCAGCGTCGTCCTCCCCGACGGCACCGTCGTCGTCATCGGCGGCCAAGCCCGCGCGGTGCCCTTCAGCGACCAGACCGCCGTCCTGACCCCGGAACTGTGGAACCCGGCCACCGGCCGGTTCACCCGGCTCGCCCCGATGGCGGTGCCGCGCACCTACCACTCGGTGGCCAACCTCCTGCCCGACGGCCGCGTCTTCTCCGGCGGCGGCGGGCTCTGCGGCAACTGCGCGACCAACCACTTCGACGGCCAGGTGTTCACCCCGCCATACTTGCTCCACCCCGACGGCACGCCCCGACCCCGCCCGGCCATCACCTCCGCACCCGCGACGGCGGCAACCGGCGCGACGCTGACCATCGGCACCGACCGCGCGATCACCGCCGTCGCGCTCATGCGGGTCGGCTCGGCGACGCACACCGTCGACACCGACCAGCGACGCGTCCCGCTGACCCCGGCGAAGGTGAGCCCGACCGGTTACCGGATCACCGTCCCCGCGTCCCGCGGCGTCGCACCGCCGGGCCGCTACCTCCTGTACGCCCTCGACGCCGACGGCGTCCCGAGCATCGGCAAGGAAATCACCCTTGGCTGACCGGAAGCCGAGCAGCCCGGCGCAAGTCGCGACGAAGCGGGGCAACCCCAAGCCGGGTCACGGGTCACTTTCACGCGTACTGGACGCCCGGGACCCGGTCCTCCACCACGAAGCTCGCCCGGGTGGCGACCGGTGCGCCCGGCTTCTGCACGTACGGCAGCACCCGGAAGTCGCTCTGCCAGCGCTCCCGGTTCACGTTCACCCGTACGTAGCCGCGCTGGGTGTTGATGAACTTCATGTGCGGGTTGGCGGCGAGGAACCGCTGCGCCTCTTCGGTCGTGTCCGCGCCGTCGCCGCCGCTGGTGATCGACGTGCCCACGAACTCCGACGCCACCGTGGGGGAGGTCGGGTCGGCGTAGTCGCGCTTGAGGTCCCACGCGTAGTTCTGGTGCCGGTCACCCGTGATGACCACCAGGTTGCGCACGCCCCGGTCCTGGACCGCCGCCAGGAGCCGGTTGCGGTCGGCGACATAGCCGTCCCACGGGTCGTACCAGACGTCGACCGCCGGGCCCGGGTCCCGGTCGGTCTGGCCGATCGGGGCCTGGTTGCCCAGGATCTGCCACCGCGCCCTCGATCGGGAGAAGCCGTCGAACAGCCAGTTCCGCTGGCGGTCGCCGAGGATCGTCCGGTTCTCGGCGAACCGCTCGGCGCAGCCGGTGCCGTTGCCGTCACCACAGGGCTGGTCGTCGCGGTACTGGCGGGTGTCGACCATCGTGAGGTCGGCCAGGCGGCCGTAGTTCAGCCTGCGGTAGATGTGGATGTCCGGGCCGTCCGGCAGCTGCGCGTGGCGGAGCGGCAGGTTCTCGTACATGGCCTGGAACGCCGCCGCCCGGCGTTGGCGGAACACCGCCGGGTCCTGGTCCGGCTCGGTGTCGGCCTTCGAGAGGTCGCCGGCCCAGTTGTCCTCCACCTCGTGGTCGTCGAAGGTGGTGATGAACGGGTGGGCCGCGTGGGCGTTCCGCAGCGGCGCTTCCGTCTTGTACAACGAGTACTGCAGCCGGTAGCGCGCGAGGTCCATCGCCTCGCTGTGGAAGCGGGAATCGGTCACCACGCCACGCCGGTTCGTGCCCACCCCGGACTCGTACAGGTAGTCGCCCAGGTGGACGACGAAGGCCACGTCCTCGGCCGCGATGTGGTCGTACGCCGTGAAGTAGCCGTCCTGCCACGCCTGGCACGACGCGAAGGCGAAGTTCAGCTCGCGGGGGTCGGACCACGCCGGGGGCATGGTCCGCGTCCGGCCGACCGGCGAGATCTCCCCGCCCGTGCGGAACCGGTAGAAGTACTCGTGGTTCGGCGCCAGGCCGTGGATCTCCGGGTGCACCGAGTGGCCCAGCTCCGGGGTGGCGACCACCGAACCGCGGCGCACCACGCGCCGGAACCTGTCGTCCAGCGCGACCTCGTACTCGACCCGCACCGGGGTGGCCGGCATGCCGCCCGTGCCGTCGACCGCGAACGGGTCGGCGGCGAGCCGCGTCCACAGCACGACCCCGTCCGGTGCCGGGTCGCCGGACGCGACGCCGAGGGTGAACAGGCCGCCGCCCCGGGGCGCGGCGAACGCGCCGGCGGCGTTCCAGCCGCCGGTGCCCAGCAGCACGGCCGCCGCCCCGGCGCCGCCGAGTCCCAGCGCCCGGCGACGGGACATGGGTGTGGTCAAGACAACCTCCGGTGGTGGGATCCGTGCCCGGCCGCCGTCAGCGTGCCAGGCCGAAGCCGCCACGCCGGGCCGGATCGACGGTTGTTCACGCCCCGTTCGCCGAGTCGATCACTCCGGGCGCCGGGAGGCCGGTCAGTCCGGGCGCCGGCCGGGGGGGGGGGGGGGGGGGCGGCCCGCCCGGGGCCGGGAGGGGACGGGTGGTGGGGGGGCGGGGGGCCGGTCAGTCCGGGCGCCGGCCGGCCGGCTTGGTGCGCACCAAGCCGGCCGGCTGCCGCTGCTCCGGAGTTCGTCACGGGCAGGCTTCCAGCGCCGACACCACCTCCTCCAGGTGATGACGCAGCACCGGCACCGAGCGAGCCGCCAGGTCCTTCACCTCCGGTGACCACCCCTGGCGCGTTTCCCGCTCGCTCGACTCGATCGCCGAGACGTGTGCCGCCAGCTGGTCGTGCAGCCATGCCTTGTCGAAGTCCGGGCCGGAACGCGCCGCCAGGTCGGCTATCCGCGTCAACGGCTCCGGGACCGAATACAGCGGCACTCCCTCACGCGTCGCGACGCCCACCAGGTCGGCGTCCAGTGCCGTGTGGTGGGCCGCGAACCGCGGGCCGAGCTGACGTACCTTCGCACAACTCGCGCGGTCGGTCAGGTGGCCCGTGATGATCTCGAACAAGTTGTTCTGGTGGGCGCGGTTCAGGTACTCACGGTCCTCCGTCGACACGCCGGCGCGGGGCGGTGGGGCCGCGGCCGCCGGGGCGGCCGGGAGCAGGACACCGATCAGTACCGCGGTTGCCAGCGCGGTCCGTGCTTTCATGACGTTCTCCCGTGGTCGGGTGCGAGGTGGCTTTGATCGTGCGGGATCCCTTGCCACACAAGCTATCCACTCGACGAAGACAGAGATCCGCTCGACGAGCGGACCCCCTCACCCGGGGGTGAGGGGGTAACGCGCTGCCGGCATCAGCCGCCGAGGCGCAGTGGTTGTGTCAGCAACGGGAACGACAGGTGCAGGGAACGCTGCCACCACGGCCAGTTGTGCGTGCCCGGGCCGTAGAAGTCCGTCGTCACCGTGGCGCCGACCTCGCGCAGCCGGCGGGCCAGCGCGGTGTTCATCTCCGCGCACAGCGGCTCGATGAACAGGTCCGGCGGCGTGCCCGGCGGGTCGAGGACGCCGGGCGTGCCGTTGCCGCACGCCAGGTACAGCGGAATGCCGGTGAGGTCGCGGGCCAGGTCGTAGGGGTTGTGCGCGGCCCAGACGTCCGCGTTCAGGTTCGGGTCGCCCCACAGCGCCGTGGGGTCGTAGCCGTCCTTGACGAGCACGCCCTGGATCAGGCTCGGCCCGCGGGCGCCCTGGTACCTCGTGTGCACCACCCCGCTGTAGGACGCCGCCGCGGCGAACATGCCCGGGTGCCGTCCCGCGTAGGCCAGCGCGCCCAGGCCGCCCATCGACAGGCCCGCGATCGACCGCACCGGGCCGGCGCCGTAGCCGCGTTCGAGGATCTGGCGCAATTCGGTCAGGTGGAAGGTCTCCCAGCGCGGCGGGCCGCCCGCGCCCCGGTTGTACCAGTCCGAGTAGAACCCGTCCCGGCCGCCCGAGGGCATCACCACCAGCATCTCGGCGCCGCGGGTGAAGGTGGCGACGTCGGTCGAACGCGTCCACGACGTGTAGTCGTCGCCCGCGCCGTGCAGCAGGTACAGGACCGGCCAGGTCCGGGCGGACCCCGGTGTCCAGTCCGCCGGGTGCAGCAGCCGCACCATCGCCGTGGCCGCCAGCGCCGGCGAATCGACGGTCAGGTCGAGCATGGTCGGGCTCAACCGCCGTTCCGCGATCACGCGCGCCCCGCTGTCGGCCACCGAGGCCGCGTTCGCGGTCCAGGGCCGGGCGACGGCGAGCGCGGACAGCCCCGCGGCCGCGCCGAGGACGAACTTGCGCCGGGACACCCGCGCGGGCGGCGGTTCCGCGGCGCGGGTCTGGGTTTGCCGGTCTTCGACGGACCTGGGCATCGTTGCCTCCAGGGGTGTGGGATGCGAGGTCCTGGCGTCCCCGGGCGTGCTCGGGCGCGCCGGTGCGACCGGCCCGGGGACGCCAGGTGTGCGCAGGAGAGCAGACCGCTCTCCTGCCCCCGCGCCGGACGTGGACCGGCGCGGGAGACGGGGCTCCCGGAAACGCCGGGAGCGGGCCCGCGCGCCGGGAACCGCGCGCGGGCAGGGGAAAGTCACCCGGGGGTCACCCGGGTCGCCGGCACCGCCGGGCTATCGGGAGCGCCGCTGCGCGTACCGCTGCAGCTCGCCGCCCGGTGTCATCGGCAGCTCCGGCGGGAGGCAGACCGGCCACGGGCAGACGGGTGCCGCGAACGGCCCGGTCGTGCCCGATGTGGACATCCCGAGGGTGCACTGTCCGGCCGGCCACCGGCGGTCGAACCGCGAAACCGGATCCTCGACATGGCGGTGGATGCTCGTCATGGGGACCTCCTGGACCTACGCGATGCCGCCGAAGTGCCGTACCGTGGCACGAATGTCCCATCGCGCCGAGGTCCCAGCTACCCCCGCCTGAGGGGAGGGGCCGGCGTTCGCGACGTTGTGCGAGGAGGCAGGCGTGAACCCGAACGCCACAGCCGACGACCGCCCGGAGATCTACCGCGCACTCGCCCGGATGCGCGACGCGACCGGCCTGCCGCTCACCTTCGGCGGCGAGGTCGGCGCCGGGCGGCAGGTGAAGCTGAGCCAGATCGCGGGCCCGAACACCGGTGCGCTCCGCGGCGTCAGCCTCGAGTACGGGCGCGGGCTCGGCGGGAAGGCGGTGGCGCAGCGGCGCCCCGTCGTCGTCGACGACTACGTGCGCTCCCCCGGGATCAGCCACCACTACGACCACATCATCATCGCCGAGGGGCTGCGGGCGATGGTGGCCGTGCCGGTCGTGGTGACGCGGACCGTGCGCGGCGTGCTCTACGGCGCGCTGCGCAGCTCGATGCCACTGGGCGACCGCGTGGTCCAGTCCGTCGTGGAGGCCGCGCGGGAGCTCGAGCAGAGCCTCGCCGTGCGCGACGAGGTGACCCGGCGGCTGGCCTGGCTCGACCGCTACGACGCGACCGACTGCCACCGGCCACACTGGGAACTGGTCCGTGCCGCCTACGCCGAGCTCCGGATCCTCACCCAGGACGTCACCGACCCGGTCTTGCGCGGGCGCGTCGGCGCGGTCTGCGAAACGCTCGCCGCCGTCGCCGGCCGGCCGGCGCGGACCGGCACCGGCCCGGCGCTGTCGGCGCGGGAGCTCGACGTGCTCGCCTGCGCCGCCCTCGGCTGGACCAACCACCAGATCGCGGAGGATCTCGGGATCACCGCGGAAACGGTGAAGAGCTACCTGCGCAGCGCGATGCGCAAGCTCGTCGCCCGCAGCCGGATGGAAGCCGTGGTCACCGCCCGCCGCTTCGGTCTTCTCCCATGAGGGTACTCGATGCGGTACGGTAGTACCGCGCGCCGCTTCGAACCCGGGCGTGTGCGAGGCTACGGAACCATGACCGCGAAGCCACCTTGGATGACGCCACCGGGAGCGCGCACGGCACGAAGCCGGCGCATGTCCGACGCCAAGCGCGAGGAGCTGATCCTGCGCCTGGAACGGCTTTTCCTGGACGAAGGCTTCGCCCGGCTGACCGTCGACGACCTGGCCAGCAGGCTGCAGTGCTCGAAGTCGACGCTGTACGCGGTGGCCGGCAGCAAGGAACAGCTCGTCGTGGTGGCCGTCCGCCACTTCTTCCAGGAGGCGGCCGCCCGGGTCGAAGAGAAGGTCGGGCCGATCACCGACCCGCCGCAGCGCATTGCCGAATACCTCGCCGGCCTGGGTTCCGAGCTGCGGCGGATGTCGCCGGAGTGCTACGCGGACCTGCTCACCTTCGAAGCGACCGCCGAGCTCTACGCCCGCCATTCGCTCGCCGCCGCGCACCGCGTCCGGGAGTCCATTCAGGACGGTGTCGCCTCCGGCGCGTTCCGGGCGGTCAACGCGGACTTCGTCGGCGCGGCGGTCAGCCTGCTCATCGACGGCATCCAGCACGGCGAGCTGCTCGACCGCTCGGGACTGTCGATGGCCGACGCGTACACCGAACTGGGGGCGCTGGTGCTCGCCGCGCTGACCAACCAGGGCGTTCAGTAACCGTTCTCCTCTCCACGAGGGCTTGCGTCGTCGCGGCGTCTGTGTCTAACGTACGGAATCCGGTACTGAGGTATTCGATCTAGTACCCACTGATTCCGGCGAAAGCGGAGGCGGCGATGCCTGCACGCACGGACACTGACCGGCGCCACGAAGTCGTGCTCCGGCGCGACGTCCGGATCCCCACGCCCGAGCCGGGAGTCACGCTTTCGGCCAACCTGTTCCTGCCCGACGGGCCGGGGCCGTTCCCGCTGCTGGTCACCGTCCTGCCGTACCGGCGGGACATCGCGGCGCTGAACGGCTCGCCTACCGAGCGCTGGTTCGCCGAGCGCGGCTACGCGTCGCTGCTGGTCGACCTGCTCGGCACCGGCTCCTCCGACGGGGTCCCGCGGCCGCCGTTCGACGCGAGTGAGGCCGACGACGCGCTCGACGCCATCCGCTGGGGCGCCGGCCAGTCCTGGTGCACCGGCGCGGTCGGCATGTGGGGCGGTTCCTACGGGGCCATCACGACCCTGCGCGCCGCCGCCCGGCGCCCGGACGCGCTCAAGGCGATCATCGCACTGGAAGGCCCGACCGACCCCGGCCGCGAATTCGTCCACCCCGGCGGCGCGCGGGGCGCGTTCGCCCCGCTGGCGTCGTGGTCGGTGAGCACGCTGTTCAACCAGCTGCTGCCGCCGGTGGACGACTTCGCCGACCCGAACGAGCAGGCCCGCTGGCACCGGCGCCTGACGTTCGCGCCGTACGTGCTGGACCTGTTCCGCAACGGCCCCGGCTCCCCCGTGTGGCCCCGGCGGCGGATCGACGTCCCGGCCGTCGAAGTCCCCGCGCTGTGCGTCGCGGGCTGGCGGGACCTGTTCGTCGACGGGGCGATCCGCGCGTACGAAGAACTGCGCGGTACCAAGGCGTTGCTCGCCGGGCCGTGGATGCACGTCATGCCGCAGGAGTGCCCGGTCACGCCGATCGACTTCCTCGAGATCGCCCGGTCCTGGTGGGACCGGTGGCTGCTCGGCGTGGACGACGGCGACGACGTCCCCGACGTGCGCGTCTACGTCCAGGGTGAACGGCCGCGCTGGCTCGCCTTCGATTCCTGGCCGCCGGAAGGCGGCGTCCGGACCGAGGACCTCACCGGCTGGCAGCGGTCCGCGCCGCCGGCCGCGGACCCCGCCACCGGCCTGCAGTCCGGGTTGTGGGCGACCCCCGCCGGGCAGTTCGGGCTGCCGCTGGACCAGCACGGCGACGACAGCCGCAGCCTCGGCTACACCTCGCCGCCGCTGCCCCGGCCGCGGCTGATCGCCGGACGGCCGTCGGTGACGCTGACCCGGCCGTGGCCGCGGGTGTCGGTGAAGCTCACCGACGTCGACCCGGCCGGGCGGTCGGTGCTGATCTGCGCCGGAATCGCCTGCGACAGCGAGGAAGAGCTCACCGTGCCGCTGACCCCGACCGCCTACGAAGTCGCCGCGGGACACCGGCTCCGCGTCGTCGTCGCCCCCGGCGACTTCCCCCGGGTCTGGCCACAGGAGCCGCCCGGGGGCTGGCCGGTGGCGCGGACGCTCACCCTCCCGTACGCCGACCCGGCGCGCGGACACGCCTGCGCCATCCCGGAACCGGCCGAGCCCGCGCTCGCCGGCCTCGAAGAGCAGCTCGACGACGACCCCGGCGGGCCCGGCGAGCAGGCCGCGTCCTGGGAGGTCACCGAAGACCTCCTGCACGACACGGTTTCGCTGCGCCTGGCCGGCCGCCACCGGATCCGCCCGGAGGACGTGCCCGGCGGGCGGCACACCCTGGCCGTCGACCAGGAGCTCACCGCCACCGCGCACCGGCTCGACCCGGCCGCGTCCACCGTCACCGGCCACATCACCGGCACCGTCGACACCGCGACCGGCGCCCACATCACCGTCGACGTCACGGTCACCGCGACCGCGAACACCCTCGACGCCTACGGAAAAGTTGCCCAGGACGGTGTTTTCCTGCTCGACCGGCACTGGCGCGGCTGAACCGCCCCGGCCCCAGCGAAAGGTCTCCCATGTCCTCCCCAGCCGTCCTTTCCCGCCGCGACTTCACCGTCGGCGGCCTGCTGTTCGCCGCCGGTCTGGCCGCCGCCGCGTGCGGCGGGCCGTCCGGCGCCCCGGCCGCGGACCGCACGCTGCGCATCGGCCAGTACTGGCCACCGACCAGCCTCGACCCGGCGAAAGCGGGCGGGGAGTCGCAGTTCTTCCTGCAACCCGCCTACGACCCGCTCATCTACCGGGCGGCCGACGGCAGCTACCAGCCGCGGCTCGCCACGGCGTGGCGCTACCTGGGCACCGGCAACACCGCCTTCGAAATCACCCTGCGCGAGGGCGTGACCTTCAGCGACGGCAGCCCGCTGACCGCCGAAGGGCTCAAGGCGAGCATCGAGCACTTCCGCCGGGCCGCGGGGCAGGCGGCCGCCTTCCTCGCCCCGATCGCGACGATGACCGTCCAGGGACCACTCGTGCTGCGGCTGACGCTGAACCAGCCGCACCCGCTGCTGCCGTCGCTGTTCACCCAGGACTTCCTCGCCGGCGACGTGATCAGCCCGGCCGGGACGGCCTCCCCGGCCGGGCTCGCGACCGGCACCGCGGGCGCCGGGCCCTACGTCCTGCTGCCCGGCGAGACCGTCACCGGAGACCACTACACCTACGGCCCCAACCCGAGGTACTGGAACGCGGCCGGCCGGTTCTACGACAAGATCACCGTCAAGGTGCTGCCCAACGAGAACACCGCCCTCGCCGCGCTCAAGACGGGCCAGGTCGACGTCGTCGCCGGCAGCTACGCCATCGCCGGCGGCGCGAAGGCCGCGGGGTTCGAGATCGCGTCCAGCCCGGCGATCGTGATGGGCCTGCAGCTCAACGACCGGGAGGGCACCCTGTGTCCGCCACTGGCCGACGTGCGGGTGCGGCAGGCGCTGAACTTCGCCGTCGACCGGGCCAAGATCACCGGCGCCCTGCTCGGCGAGTACGGCATCCCCGTCGACCAGCCCTCGGCGCCCGGTGAGGACGGCTACCTCGAACAACCCTTCTACACCCACGATCCCGGCAAGGCGCGGCAGCTGCTGACCGCGGCCGGGCACGCCGGCGGGTTCGCGCTGCCGGTGGTCATCCCGTCGACCCCCGCCTTCCCCGGCGACCTGGCCCAGGCGATCGCGTCGGACCTGCAGCAGGTCGGCGTCACCCTGCGGATCACGGCCAAGGACCCCGCGTCCGCCAACACCGAGCTCACCCGGTTCCCCGCCTCCAGCATGGGCTGGGGTGTGCTGCCCGCGTACTTCATGGGCCGCGGGCTCTGGCTGAAGGACGCGATCGGGATGAACCCGTTCCGCAGCAGCGATCCCGAGCTGGAAAGCCTCGACCGGCGCGCCGCCGCGGCCGACGACGCCGCCCGCCCCGCGCTCGACCGGCAGATCATCCGGCGCGTCGTCGAACTGGGCTGGTTCCTGCCGGTGTGCCTGAGCCCGGGCCTGCTGTTCTACCGCGACACCGTGGGCGTGGACCCGGTGCCCGGGCAGCCGTTCCCGAGCGTCGCCTCCTGGCACCCGGCGGGCCGGGGATGACCGACCCGGACCTGCTGTTCCCACCGGGGTTCCGGTGGGGCGTCGCCACGGCCGCGTTCCAGATCGAAGGCGCCTGGAACGCCGACGGCAAGGGACCGTCCAGCTGGGACACCCGTGCCCACCGCCCGGGCGGGCTGGCCGGGGGTGCCACCGGCGACGTCGCCTGCGACCACTACCACCGGCTGGGCGAGGACCTCGACCTGATGGCCGGGCTCGGCATCGGCAGCTACCGGTTCTCCGTGTCCTGGCCGCGGGTCCAGCCCACCGGGCGTGGCCGCTGGAACGGCCGCGGGCTGGCCTTCTACGACCGGCTGCTCGACGGCCTGCTGGCGCGGAACATCGAGCCGCTGCTCACGGTCTACCACTGGGACCACCCGCAGCCGGTCGAGGACGCCGGCGGGTGGGCCGTCCGCGACACCGCGGCCCGGTTCGCCGACTACGCCGAAGGACTCGCGGTCCGCTTCGGCGACCGCGTCCGGCGCTGGCTCACGCTCAACGAGCCGCTTTCGGTGATGCACGCGGAGATGAGCGGCCCGCCCCGGCCGTCGCGGCGGGACCACGGCCTGCGGGTCGCCCACCACCAGCTGCTCGCCCACGGCCTCGCCGTCCCCCGGCTGCGGGCCCACGTGCCCGGGGCCCAGGTCGGGATCAGCCTCAACCTGGCCGGCGTGACTCCGGCGTCCGACCGGCCCCAGGACCTGACCGCCGCCGCGCGTGCGGAGGTCTACGAGGACCGGCTGTTCCTGGATCCCCTGCTGCGCGGGGATTACCCGCACCTCGACGGCACGCCGGTGATCGAGGCCGGCGACGCCGACCGCCGGCTCATCGCGGCCCCGCTCGATTTCGTCGGCGTCAACTGGTACGCGCCGGCCCGGATCGCCGCGTCGGCGGCCGGCGTGTTCGGCTACACCCGGGTGCCGGTCCCGGGCGCGGACACGAACCTGCTCGGCTGGCCGGTGGTGCCGGAGGACTTCGGCGGGCTCCTGACCTGGCTGCGGGAGAACTACCCGGACCTGCCCCCGCTCGAGATCACCGAGAACGGCTACGCGGGCGTCGACGAGCCCGACGCCACCGGCTCGGTGCAGGACCTGCGGCGCATCTCCTACCTGCGCACCTGCCTGCGCCAGGTCCGCGCCGCCCTCGACGCGGGCTCGGACATCCGCGGCTACCACGTCTGGTCGCTGCTGGACAACCTCGAGTGGGACCACGGCTACCGCCCGCGCTTCGGGCTCGTGCACGTCGACTACGCGACGCTCGCCCGCACGCCGAAGGCGTCCTACCGGTGGTACCGGCAACTCGTCACCACCCAGTGCCACGACGGGAAGGACGGGCCGCCGTGCTCCGGTTGATCGCGCACCGCCTCGCCGTGTCGGTGGCGCTCGTGTTCGTCGTCTCGCTGGCGGCCTTCCTGCTGCAGTCCGCCGCCCCCGGCGACCTCGCCCGCGCCATCCTCGGGCAGAACTACAGCGTCCAGGCCCACGAGCAGCTGCGCCACCAGCTCGGCCTCGACCAGCCCCTGCTGACGCAGTACGGGCAGTGGCTGCGGGACGCGCTGCGGGGCGACCTCGGCACGTCGCCGATCAGCGGGCTTTCGGTCGCGGACGAGATCACCGGCCGGCTGCCGGTCACGCTGTCGCTGATCGGCTGCGCCACGGTGGTGACCGCGTTCGTCGGGGTCGCGCTCGGCGTGGTCAGCGCCGTCCACGGCGGCCGGATCGGCCGGGTCGTCGACGTCCTTTCGCTGATCGGCTACGCCTTGCCCAGCTTCTGGTTCGCGCTCACGATGGTGACGCTCTTCGCCGTCACCGTCCAGCTGCTGCCCGCCACCGGGTACGTGGCACTGGGCGCGTCGCCCGCGGGGTGGGCGCGCAGCCTGGTGCTGCCGGTCGCGACGCTGGCGCTGCCCGGGATCGCCGTGTTCGCCAAGCAGACCCGGGACGCGATGCTGGCGGCGCTGTCCCGCGACTACGTGACGGCGCTGCGGGCCCACGGCGTCCCCGAGACGTCGGTGGTGCTGCGCCACGCGCTGCGCAACGCGGCGATCCCGGTGGTCACCCTGGTGGGGCTGACGTTCATCGGGCTGCTGAGCGGCACGGTGTTCGTCGAGTCGGTCTTCGCCATGCCCGGTCTGGGCGGGCTCGCCGTCCAGGCCACCTCCCTGCACGACATCCGGATGATCCAAGGCGTGGTGGTGGTGTTCACGGTGATCGTCGTCGTGGTCAACCTCGTGGTGGACCTGGCCTACGGCTGGCTCAACCCGAAGGCGCGGGTCCGGTGACCGCCGGCATCGAGGAGTTCGTCGCCCGGCGCGTCCACCCCGGGCGACGGTGGCTCGCCGCGTTCCGCCGCCCGCTCGCGTGGGCGCCACTCGGGTACCTCGTCGTGCTGGTCGCCGGCTCGGTGCTCGCGCCGGTCCTCGCGCCCTACAGCCCGGTCGCGACGGACCTGGACCGGGTGCTCGCCGGGCCCGGTCCCGCGCACCCGCTCGGCACCGACGCGCTCGGCCGGGACGTGCTGACCCGGCTGATGTACGGCGGGCAGATCAGCCTGCTGCACGCGGCGATCGTCGTCGCCACCGTGCTCGCGGTGGGCGTCACCAGCGGCGTCGTCGCCGGCTACCTCGACGGCTGGTTCGACCGGGTGTTCACCTGGGTCGTCGACGTGCTGCTGGCGATCCCGGTCCTGATGACGCTGCTGGTGGTGCTGGCCGTGGTGGGCGAGCACCAGACGATCGTGATGATCGCGCTCGGCGTGCTCGTTTCGCCGGGCCTCGCGCGGGTGGTCCGCGGCGCCACCTTGGCGGTGCGCAAGGAGCTCTACGTCGCCGCCGCGCGGGTGTGCGGGCTGCCGCACCGCCGGATCGTGGCGGCGCACGTCCTGCCGCGGATCGCCGGCCCGGTCATCGTCCAGGTGTCGCTGCTGGCCGGCGGCGCGCTGCTCATCGACGCCGGGCTCAGCTACCTCGGGTTCGGCGCCCAGCCCCCGGACCCGACGTGGGGCGACATGATCGCGCAGGCCGCCGCGGTGATCGACCGGCAGCCGTGGCTGCTGGTCCCGCCGGGAGTCGTGCTCGGCCTGGCGATCCTGGCGTTCGGCCTGCTCGGCGACGTCGTCCGGGACGCGACCGCCGGTCACACCGAAGCGCCGCACGAGGCGGTCACGCGGTCGCTGACCCCGTGCGACGAGCCTGCCACGGCGCTGCTTTCCCTGCGGGACGTCGAGATCACCTTGCCCGGCGGGCGGATCGTGGTGGAGGACCTGAGCCTGGACATCGGCCACGGCGAGACGGTCGCGCTGGTCGGCGAGTCCGGCTGCGGCAAGTCGGTCACCGGACGCGCCCTGCTCGACCTGCTCCCGGCGGGCGGCGCGGTCACCGCCGGGAGCTTCCGCTTCGACGGCGTGGATCTGGCTCCGGCCGGGCCGCGCGCCCTGCGCGGCACGCGGATCGCGCTGATCTCGCAGGACCCGGTGGCGGCGCTCGACCCGGTGTTCACCGTGGCGAACCAGCTCGGCGAGCTGGTCCGGCTGCGCCACGGCGGATCGCGGGCGGCGGTGCGCGAGCGCACCCTGGGCCTGCTGCACGACGTGAACCTGCCGCCGTCGGTCGCCCACCGCTACCCGCACGAGCTGTCCGGCGGCATGGCCCAGCGCGTCGCGATCGCGATGGCGCTGGCCGGGGAGCCGAGCCTGCTCGTCGCCGACGAGCCGACGACCGCGCTGGACGCCGCGATCCAGGCGGAAGTGCTGGGCCTGCTCGGCCGGCTGCGGGCCGAGCGGGGGATGGCGATCCTGCTCATCACGCACGACTGGTCGGTGGTTTCTTCGTTCTGCCAACGGGCCTACGTGATGTACGCCGGCCACATCGTGGAGTCCGGCCCGGTCGAGGACCTGCTGACGCGGCCGCGGCACCCGTACACCGAGGGCCTGCTCGGCGCGATGCCGAGCCGGGCGCGGCCGGGCACGCGGCTGACGGCGATCCCCGGGACGGTGCCGGACCCGGCGCACTGGCCGCGAGGCTGTCACTTCGCCCCGCGCTGCACCCTCGCGACGGCGGACTGCACGGCCGCGCCGGTCCCGGTCGCCGAACCCGCCGCCGGGCACCGCACCCGGTGCCTCCACCACGCGAAGCTGTCACCAGGAGGGGAACGTGCCTCTGCTTGAGCTCCAGGACCTGCGCGTCGGCTACCGCCCGCACCACCCGGTGGTGGACGGCGTGAGCCTCGCCGTCCGGCGCGGCGAGACGCTCGGGCTGCTCGGCGCGTCCGGCTCGGGGAAGTCGACGATCGGGCACGCGATCGTCGGGCTGGTCCGGCCGTCGGGCGGCCGGATCCTCTTCCGCGGCGAGGACATCGCCGGCACCCGGCGGCGCGAGCTGAGCAGGCACCTGCAGATCGTGTTCCAGGACCCGCACGGCTCGCTGAACCCGTCCCGCACGGTCGGCAGCACGCTGGCCGAGCCCCTGCGCGTGGTCGGGCGCCTGTCCCGCCGGGCGGCCGAGCGGCGGGTCGCCGAGGTGCTGGACCGGGTCGGGCTGTCCCCGGCCGCGGCGACCCGCTACCCCGGCGCGTTCTCCGGCGGGCAGCTGCAGCGGATCGCCATCGCCCGCGCGCTGGTGCCGGAGCCGGAGCTGGTGGTCTGCGACGAGCCGACCAGCGCGCTCGACCTGTCGGTGCAGGCGCAGGTCCTGAACCTGCTGCTGGACCTGCAGCAGCAGCTGGGGTTGAGTTATCTGTTCATTTCGCACGACATCGACGTGGTGCGGTTCTTCTGCCACCGGGTGGTGGTGCTGCGCGGTGGCCGGGTCGCCGAGCAGGTGCCTACCCGAGCGCTTCCAGGACCTTGACCGCGTGCCCGACCCCGTCCTCCGCCCGGATCAGTTCACCCAGCTCCCTCGCCCGGGCGGGGAGAGTTCCCTCGACGGCCGCGCCGATCGCCCGGGCCAACCCCTCCGCCGTCAGTTCGCGCAACGGCTGGGGCGGCGGGGCCACGCCCAACGCGAACAGCCGCCGTCCGAAGAACGGCTGGTCGAACATGAACGGGCAGACCACCTGCGGCCGGCCCGCCGCCAGGGCCGCGGCCGTCGTGCCCGCTCCGCCGTGGTGGACCACCGCCGCCATCCGGGGGAAGAGCCAGTCGTGCGGGGCCTCCGTCAGGCAGAACACGTTGTGCCCCAAGCCCTCCGGTCGGATGCCGCCCCGGCCCAGCGCGACGATCGCGCGGACGCCTGTCGCGCGGAGGGCGGCCGCCACCACCTGGCCCGTGCGGGCCGGGTCGCTGCCGACCATGCTGCCGAACCCCAGGTAGACCGGCGGCTCCCCGGCCGCGAGGAAACCCGCCAGGTCCGCCGGCGGTGTCCACGGGGCCGGGGGCAGGAAGAAGAACCCGGGCGTGTGCACCGGTTCCGGGTACCAGGCCCGCGGCGGCAGCACGTGCCTGCTGAACGCCTGCAGCACCGGCGCCCTGCCGCCGTCGGGGCGCCGGAGCGGGTCGTGGGCGTGGCGGCGGCGCGGCAGGCCGAGCCCCTCGCGGCGGAACCGCGCCGGACTTCCGGTCAGGGCGCGGACGAACGTCCTGGTCGACGCGTACGACGCCCGGTTGAGCGCGGCCGGCAGCGGATACGGGAACAGCGGGTCGGGAAACGACGGCGTCGGCACCCAGAACGGCTGCAGGCACACCGGGACCGCCGGGACGCCGAGCACCTCGGCGATCGCGTGGCCGGGGACGTTGACCTGGTGCACGACGAGGTCGACGCCGCCGGCGTCGGCCGTCGCCCTGGCGAGCGCCGCGAGGTCGCCGAACACCCGCTCCATCGCCACGCGGTTGCGGCGCAGCAGCCGCAGCCCGAGCCGTTTCCCGCGCAGGCCGCGGAAGTTGCGCTCGACCGCCTCCCAGGCCGCCCGGTCGGCGACGAGCTTGTTCGTCCCGTCGTCGAGCGGGAACACCCGCGCGCAGAACGGCTCGGCGACCGCGGCCGACGACGCCGGCGCGGCCAGCACCACCTCGTGCCCGGCTCCGGTCAACCCGGCGGCCAGCGCGGCGAACGGCTGGACGTCGCCGCGGCTGCCGTGGGTCAGCAGCAGGACTTTCACGATTCCTCCCTGGTCGTTGCGCGGCACAAGCGCCCCAACGTGGCCTTGGTTGCGTCCAACGCACCGAAGGCCACATTGGGTGCGTCCAACGCACCGAAGGCCACATTGGGTGCGCTCAACGCACCGAAGGCCACATTGGGTGCGTTCAACGCACCGAAGGCCACATTGGGGCGCATGGCGACCGCCGTGCTAAGCCGAAGCGCCGATGATCAGCAGCTGCTCGTGGAGCTCCCGGACGATCCGGTCGACGTCGCCGCGGGTGAAGAAGCGGTCGGTGAAGATGTGCAGCACCGTCAGCCGGTCGCGGTAGGTCGAGACGTAGTAGCCGGGGAAGAACGTGTCGCCGACGGTGTTGAGGATGTGCAGCTCGGTGAACTCCAGCCCGGACGGTGCCGGGAACTCCGCCACCACGCCGAGGTTGCTGATCAGCGCGTAGGACAGGTTGCGGCCCAGGGTGTCCTCCATCGGCTCCGCTCCCCGGACGCCTTCGGGGCCGGCGAGGACCTCGTCCATCCGGGCCTTCACCTCGCGGCCCACGAGGACCGGGCTCAGCCGCGGCGACACGCCGGTCTCGGCCACGTAGGACATCATGAAGTTGGTCGTCTCCAGCTCGCCCACCGGCGGGTCGACCCGGCGCCGGAAGTCCACCGGCGACACGCAGTACATCGGCACGGCCTCCCGGCCGCCCGCCAGCACGCGCTGGGCGAGCAGGATCGCGCCGGCGACCAGGCCGTGCACCGTCGTCTCGTACCGGCGCGCCGCCCGCTTGAGCCACTGCGTCTCCTCCACCGAAAGCCGCAGGTAGCCGCTGAGCAGGCCCGCCGCCGGAGCCGTCGGCTCGGGCGGGACCGCGGAGTGGAACAGCCGCCGGTCGTACGGGATCAGGCCCAGCCGCTCGTGGAAGAGCGCCGCCGGCGGCGCGGGCAGCGCCGTTTCCGGCTCGCTCACCGGCTCGTCCCCCGACGCGAACGCCGTGAACACCCGCAGCAGCTCCCGGAAGGTGCCGAGCCACGCGTTCGCGTCGGTGATCGAGTGGTCGGTACGCAGGGCGACGTACCCGTGCCCGTCCCCCTGGACGAGCACGAGATCGGCGACCCCGGCCGTGGCGTCCCACGGCAGCGCGGTGATCCGCGCGAGCGCGTCCGGGCCGTCCGCCAGGACGATCACGTCCGGCTGGTGCTCGGGGTCCACCGCCAGCACGGCCTCCGGCGAGGTCCCGCGGATCCGGCCCCGCAGCGCCGGGTGCACGAAGCACAGGTGCCGGAACGCGCGGGTCAGGACGCCGGCGTCCAGCTCGCCCTCGTACTCCGCGGCCATGATCACCACCCGGTCGAGGTGGGCCAGCTCCAGGTAGTTCAGCGGACGTTCGAGCCCGGTCAGGTCCATTTCCACTCCCGCGTGAAGAACTGCGTGCCGTTGACGAGCACCTCGGCCGTGACGGCGGCGTCCGCCGAACCCATGTCGATGCCGGCCCGGACGACGACCCGGTCGCCGTCCGGTGTTTCGGCGGTCTTCTCCCCCGTCGCCGTCATCCGCGTGCCCGCCGGGTGGTGCTCGGGCACGCCGAGGTCCACCTGCGTGGTCATCGCGAGGAAGTCCCGGTCGTGGCCGGGAACCCGGATCCGGTCCCGCTTCTCCACGGTCAGCCGGACCGCCGGGCGGAGGTGGTCGCGGGCGATCTCCCAGCGGTCGTGGCCGGGGCCGGCCGGACCGCGCCGGGCCGGCGCCGGGACCACCACGTCGGTGAGCGCGTCGGAGTCGGCGGCGGGCAGGCTCAGCGTCGTGGCCTGGTGGCCCTCGTACTCTTCGGCGGCAAGGCCGACGTAGTCGCCGGGTCCGCGGATCACGCGGACGCCCAGCAGCCCCGGCTCGCCGGCGGGCCACAGCCGGGGGATGTCGGATTCGGCCACGACCAGCCGCACGCGGTGGCCCGTGGCGACCTGGTAGCACGTCGGGTCCAGCTGCACCAGCACGACGTCTTCGCGCCGGGCCAGGTTCACCGTGCCGGACGCGATGAGCAGCGAGCGGTCCTGTTCGTCGACGTCGGTCACCTTGAGCACGCACCGGGTCGCGGTGGTGCCGGGACCGAGCAGCAGCCGCACGGCCGGGCGGCCGGCGATCAGCAGCGGCTCCGGCAGCGGCGCGCTGGTGAACGCGAGCGTCCGGGCGTCGTCGTCGTGCTGGTCCAGCGGGTAGCCGAACCGGTCGGTCGGGTGCTTGGTGAGGCCGCTCAGCGCGCCCACGGTCGGGTCGCCCCGGCCGGTGACCGTGGCGGCCGCCGAGGGACGGCCGCCCGGCGCGGACCGGTAGAGGTGCCCCGAGCGGGACGCGACGAAGACGTGGTCGGCCTTCTTCTCCGGCGGCCACTGCGCGGCCCGCACCCACCGGGACCCCGTGCCCTGGACGAAGAACGTCGCGGTCCGTTCGCGGGTGCCCGCCCGCGGTGCCCGGCCGTGCAGCCACCGGTCCCACCACGCGCAGGCGAGCACGGCCGACGGGAACGGCTCGACCGCGGCCACGTCGGGGAACGTGTGCAGCCACGGCCCGGCGATCAGCTGCTTGGGCGCCCGGATCTGCTGGTACGCGGCGATCATCCCGTCGCAGAACAGGTCACGCCAGCCCGCGACGCACAACGACGGCACGGTGATCCGCCGCGCGTCGATCCGGCGCTCCGCCCACACCTCGTGCCCCGGCGGGTGCTCCCACGCGTCGGCGAACCACGGCTCGAACTTCTCCAGCCGTTCCTTCCACACGCTTTCGTAGTTCTCGCGGTCGCCGTCGCGCAGCGGGGGCAGCAGCGCGCAGAAGATGTGGTAGAGGCTCAGGTGCCCGAACATCCCGATCCCGCCGCGCAACCCGGCCGGGTGCACCAGGTCGCGTTCGACGTCGGTCCAGCCCATCACCGGGAAGATCGCCTTCAGCGCGGGCGGGCGCTCAGCCGCGACGGCGAGCGTCGTCATCCCGCCGTGGGACAGGCCCCACATCCCGACGCGGCCGGTGCACCACGGCTGCGCGGCGGCCCACTCGACCACCGACACGCCGTCGGCGACCTCGCCCGGGCTCAGCAGCGGCCGCGGCGTTCCCTCGGACGTCCCGATGCCGAAGCAGTCCACGTAGAGCACCGCGTAGCCGCGTTCGGCGAAGTACCGCAGGTAGCGGCTCGCCGCGATGCCGCCGAGGCCGTCCTTGCGTCCGGTGTGGAGGGTCACCAGCACCGGCACGCGGTGGGCCGTCTTCGGCAGGTAGAGGTCGGCGCCGAGGGTGAGCCCCGGCTCGCTGGACGGGATCCGGACGTCGCCGCGGAACTCGACGTCGTGGCGCGGCGGGCGCGAGCGCGGCACCCGCGCCGGGGGCCGGTTCACCGGGCCTCCGCGGGCTTGCGCGGCCGGGTCCACCGCAGGGTGGCCCCGCCCCAGCTCATGCCGCCGCCGAAGGCCACGAGCAGGACGACGTCGTCGTCGAACAGCCGCCCGGAGCGGACGGCGTCGTCGAGGGTGATCGGGACCGAGGCCGCGCCGGTGTTGCCGTAGCGCTCGACGGTCAGGTGCATCTGCTCCGGCCGCAGGTCGAGGGTGCCGGCGAGCTCCTCCAGCATCCGGCCGTTCGCCTGGTGCGGCACGATGAGGTCGATCTCCGACACCTCGAGCTCCGCCGCCTTCGCGACGTCGACGACGAGGTCGGGCAGCACCCGGGCGGCGAGGTCGCGGACCTGCCTGCCGCGCATGGCGAAGTAGTGCTCGCCCGCGGCGAGCGTCGCCGCGCTCGCCGGGCGGCGGCTGCCGCCCCCGGGCACGGTCACGAAGTCGGCTGTCCGCCCGTCCGAGCCCAGCGCGCTCGAAAGCAGCCCGCGGCCGCCGCCGCGCTTGCCGAGCACGACGGCACCCGCCCCGTCGCCGAAGAGCACGCAGGTGCGCCGGTCCTCGTAGTTCAGGATGCGCGAGTACGTGTCCGCGCCGATGACGAGGGCGTTGCGCGGCAAGGGATCCGCTTCGAGCAGCGCGTGCGCGGTGACCAGGGCGTAGACGAACCCGCTGCACACCGAGTCGACGTCGAAGGCCGCCGCGCGCATCGCGCCGAGGTTGGCCTGGACCGCGCAGGCGGTGGCCGGGATCGGCTGGTCGGGCGTCGAGGTGGCGACGATCAGCAGGTCGATGTCGGTGGCGGCGAGGTTCGCCGCGCGCAAGGCGTGTTCGGCGGCCCGGGTGGCCAGGTCGGACGTCGCCTCGTCCGGCGCCGCGACCCGGCGTTCGGCGATACGGGTCTTGTCGAAGATCCACTGTTCGCCGAGGCCGAGCCGGCGGCCGAGTTCGGCGCTGGTGAGGACGGTCTCCGGCAGGTAGGAACCGGTCCCGAGGATGGCGGTGTTCATGGGCGCCCTTCTCTATTCCGCGAATTTCGTCCGGTCGCACCAGACGAAGACGGCGCCGTCTTCCGGTACTCCGCTGAGGCTTTCCAAGGGGATGAAGTGCTCGTAGCCCGCCATGTACGGGATCTTCAACCGGTCCGCGGCCAGCGCGGCGCGGCGGACGAGCACGGTTTCGGGCATGCCGTCGGGTGCTCCTTTCAAGGTCACTTCCACGGTCGGCTCGGCAGAGCCCATGGCCGGTTTCACCTCTCCGTCATCCGACGCGCCGGTGGTAGGCGCGGATCGCCAGGGGGAAGAACACGAGCAGCACGCCGGCGGACCAGGCCAGCGCGCCGGTGAGCGGGCCCGCGACCGGACCGCCGCCCAGCAGGCCCCGCACGACGTCGGCGAGCAGGCTGACCGGGTTGACGCCGGACCAGGCCCGCAGCCAGCCCGGCATGGTCGCGGCGGGCACGAAGACGTTGCTCGCGAACACCAGCGGCATGAACAGCGCGACGGCCGTGCCCTGCACCGCGTCGCGGTCGCGCAGCACCATGCCGAGGAACACGGTGATCCAGCAGAAGCACAGCCCGGCGGTCACCAGGATCGCCGCCGCGGCCAGGACTTCGAGCGGTCCGGTCCGCACGCGGTAGCCGAGGGCGGTGCCCGCCGCGAGCAGCACGGCGATCGCCACGACGTAGCGCACCGCGCCGGCCAGCACCACCCCGGTCAGCGGCGCCGAGCGGGCGATCGGCATGCTGCGGAACCGGTCGAACACACCGCTGCCCGCGTCGCTGTTCAGCCCGACCCCGGCCGACAGGGTGGCCATCAGCACGCTCGGCACCATCAGCCCCGGCACCAGATCCTGCAGGTACGCGTCCGGGCTGCCGGCGATCGCGCCGCCGAACAGGTAGCCGAACATGACCAGGAACAGCAGCGGCTGCACGGTCACGTCGACCAGGTGCTCGGGGTTGCGGCGGATCTTGCGCACGCCCCGGCCGGCCAGGATCAGCCCGTGCCGCACGGCTTCCGCGGGTGCGACCCGGCCGCTCATCGGGAACTCCGCCCCGGGCCGGGGGAAACCCGCGGCCCGCCCGCACGCCGCGACCGTCCGGCGGCCGCCACCCACCCGGTCATCCCGCACTCCCTTCGCGCGCCGCCGGGACTTCCGGCGCGGCCGGCTTTCCGGTCAGCGCCAGGAACACCTCGTCCAGGCTCGGCAGCCGCAAGCCCAGCTCGGCCACCGCCAGCCCGGCCTGGTCCAGCTTCCGGACCACAGTGGACAGCACCATCGGGTCGGCCGCCGGGGCCGTGAGCAGCCCGGTGCCCGGGTCGCGGGCCGGCGTGGTGCCCGTCACCCGGCCCAGGACGCGGGCGGTCGCGTCCATGTCCTGGCTCAACGCCGGCCGGACCTGCACCGTGCGGCCGCCGACCCGGCGCTTGAGCTCGCCGGGGGTGCCGTCGGCCACGACCCGCCCGGCGTCGAACACCGTGACGCGGTCGGCGAGCCGGTCGGCCTCCTCCAGGTACTGCGTGGTGAGCAGGACGGTGACGCCGTCGGCCACCAGCTCCCGCACCACCTGCCACAGTTCCCGCCGCACGTGCGGGTCCAGCCCGGTGGTCGGCTCGTCGAGGCACAGCACCCGCGGCCCGCCGACCAGGCTGGCGGCCAGGTCGAGCCGGCGGCGCAGGCCGCCGGAATACGTCGACGCGGGCCGGGCGGCGGCCGGCCCGAGCTCGAAGCGCTCGAGCAGGTCCGCCGCCCGGTCCCGCGCCGCGGGGCGGGACAGTCCCAGCAGGCGGCCGAACAGCACCAGGTTTTCCGTGCCCGTCAGGTCCCCGTCGACGGACGCGTACTGGCCGGTGAGCCCGAGCAGCGCGCGCACCCGCGCCGGTTCGCGCGTCACGTCGAGCCCGCCGACCCGGACCAGGCCCTCGTCCGGCCGCAGGAGCGTGGCCAGCACCCGGACCATGGTCGTCTTCCCGGCGCCGTTCGGCCCGAGCACGCCGACCACCGTGCCCGCCTCGACGGCGAACCCGACCCGGTCGAGCGCGGTGGTCCGCCCGAACCGTTTGACCAGGTTCTCCACCCGGATCATCGGCGGCACTTTTCCCTCCTTCGGACTGTGCTCATTTCCGGCTGGGAGAGAATCCCTCCGGTTCCCGCCCGCAACCCATGATTCCGCGACCGGCACGCCGGCCGACATCCGAAAAGCGAACAATTGTCCCCCGCCGGCGGACGCGGGTGCGGGCACAAAAAAACCGGGTGTCACCCGTTTGCACGGACGACACCCGGTTCACCGGGGTGAATTCACCGCCGGAGCGTTTGCGACGGCCGTTCCCCGAACCGCTGCTGGTAGCGCGCGGCGAAGTGACCCGCGTGCAGGAAACCCCATTCCGCCGCGATCTCGGTCACCGTGACGGCGTCCGACTGGGCCGCCCGCAGCTGGTCGCGCACCCCGCGGAGGCGGGTCTCGCGCAGGTACTCCATCGGCCCCATCTTGAGGTGCTTGCGGAAGCCCAGCTGCAGCGACCGCTCGGTGACGTCGGCCTCCCGCGCCAGGCTCGCGGTCGTGTGCTGCCACTTCGGGTGGTTGTCGATCCACTCCAGCGCGATGCTCACCGCGCGGGTCGGCGCGGCGGGCACCTCGCCGTCGAGCATCCTCGTGTAGTTGCTGGGCTGCCCGAGCAGCAGCGCGGTGACCAGGGTGCGCTCGAACATCTCCGCGACCGCCCGCCGTTCGAGCAGCGAGCCCGGGCGCTCGAGCTCGGTGACCAGCATCCGCAGGCCGCGCAGCCAGCTCAGGCCGTTGCCCGAGCCGACGGCCATCGCGGGCGCGAACCGCAGCGGCTTGCGTAGTGGCGCGCCGAGCAGGTCGCTCAGCCGGGCCTCCAGCCCGGTCCGCTCCAGCCGCACGACCAGCTGCGCGCAGTCGCCCGGCCAGCGCAGCGCCACCGGGTCGCCCGGCGAGAGCACCGCGGCGGTCGTGGTGCTCAGCGCCACCCGCTCGGCGCCGCAGCGCGCCTCGGCTTCGCCCGCCAGCGGGACGAACACGGTGAAGAACGATTCGGCGGGCCTCGACGTGAAACGCACGGTTCCGCCATAGGTGAGAGCACTGACCGACAAATCGCGCAACCGCGCGTAGTGCATTCGCGCGTTCAGCCGCGGATCGCCACCGAGCACCCGGAGGGTGTGCGGTGCCCAAACCCGGCTCACTTCGTCACGCACATGATTCGGGTCACAGGAACGGAAGAGCTCGTAACGCGCGAGCGGCAATCCCGACGCGGAGCCGTCTTCCCTGGACAACACCGACCTCCGTTTCCATTCAGTGAATTCTTCCGGACTCCGAAGCCGCGTCGTCGCGCCTTCACCGAGTACTTCGGGCACCACGGCCGGGGCCGCGAAAGCGGGACCGCACCGACCGGCGCACCATCGTATGGCGGCGGCCGCGGCGACCGCATCGGTCGAAAGAACGAATTTCACCCGTTTCAGACGATGCCGAGATCGCGGGCGAAGGCGGCCAGCTGGGTGCGGCTGCGCAGGTCCAGCCGGGCCAGCATGCGGGACACGTGGGTCTTGACCGTCGACTGGCTCAGCCCGAGCTCCGCCGCCACCTCGAGGTTCGAGCAGCCCTGCGCGACGAGCCGGAGCACGCTCAGTTCCCGGTCGGTCAGCGGGATCCTCGGCGGCTCCCGCGGCCGGTACGGCACCCGGGTGCGGAATTCGTCGAGCAGCTCGCCGACCGCGACCGGGGCCAGCCAGCCCCCGCCCGCCGCGACCGCGCGGACGACCGCGGGCCACGGGGAGCCGCCACCGCTGTCGGCAGCGCTGTCGACGACGTAGCCGCGCACCCCCGCCTTCGCGGCGAGCACCACGTCACCGGGGCGGTAGGCACCGGCCAGCAGCACGACGGCGGGCGGCCGGCCGGCGCGCGCCAGGTCGCCGGCGACGGTGACGCCGTCCGTGCCCAGCACGTCCCGGTCGAGCACCACCACCGACGGCGCGAACTCTTCGAGCGCGGCGACGACGTCGCTCCAGGTCTCCGGCGTCCGGTACCGCACCTCGATGTCCGCTTCCCCGGCGAGCTGCCGGCCGACGCGGCCCGGACAGGACAGGATCAGCAGGACGCGGATCACGACCCGGGTTCCCCCGCACGGTATTCCGCTCGGCACTGGTTCGGACCTGTGGTCCCGATCAAGCCGCGTCACCTCCGGGGTGGTTCGTCGATGTCAGCGGAAAGTAGCGCAGCGACGACGGAGCGCACCAGCGGCACACCGTGGATCTCCGTCCCATCCGCGCACATCACCGGTTTGCCGGGGCACGGGTGGGCCGTCCGGTTCACGCGCGCCGGGCAAAAGGCGGAACGCGGCACGCCGGGGTGGGCGTCAACCGCTAGGCGAACCGCTCCCAGGCCGACTGCGGGGTCATGCCCAGTGCCTCGCCGATCTGGGACCACGGGCCGCCCAGTACCCGGGCCTTGCCCACCCACGCGGCCAGGTTCTCCTGCACCTGGCCGCTCGCCGCCGAGACCGGGGCGAGGTTCCGCAGCACCTGTTCCAGCGGGATGTCGTGCTCCCACGGGGCGATCACCGCGGTTCCCATGGCCGGCCTCCTTGTCAGGCGCGACCTCACAGACGCAAAGGAGCGCCTGACAAGAGGAAGGTCGCCGTCCACTCGGCGAGTTCCGTCAGCCGGCCGGTCAGCTCCTCGATCTCCGCCCAGCGGCGGTGTTCCCGTTCCAGGTCCGGCACCAGGAAGTCCTCCACCAGCAGCAGGAGTGTCGCGATCTCGTAGCCGACGTCGGCGAGCTGCAGGAACGGCCGGTACTCCGCTTCGGTGCCCGCCCCGTGCCGGGCGGCCCAGTCGCGGGCGCCGTGGCCCGCGGTCCGGCACACGGCCACCACCGTGCGCCGGAGGTCACCGCGCCGGGAACCGGGCTGTCCCTCGGTCAGCGGGGCGACGTTCCAGGCCACCGACAGCAGGCAGCACCCGGCGTCGTCCATCGACTCGTTCATCACCGGACGTACTTTGCTGACCGGCACGCACAGGCCCGCCGGTCCGACTCGCCGAGTCACCTCATCGTGTGGAATTCCGGCCCGGATCGGGCGAGCATCGGCAGCGAAACGAAGTCTGCGAGCGCCTGCTGGCCCGCGGCGTTGGCGTGGATGCCGTCGCCGGTGTCGTACGCCGGCCGGATGCTGTTCGGCTTCAGCGGATCCTTGAGCACCTCGTCGAAGTCGACGACGCCCGAACACGTGCCGCCGCAGGTGTTCCAGCGCTGGACGAACAGCGCGACCTCGTGCCGGGCCAGGTTCGCCTGGTCGCCGTACCCCGGCCGGGGCGTGATCGGCGCGACGTACACCGGGATCCCGGCGGCCCGCAGCCGCGCGAACACCGCGCGGTAGCTGTCGAGGATCGCCGCGGCGTCGCAGCCGTACGCCAGGTCGTTGGTGCCGTAGTAGTAGACGACCGCCGTGACGCCGTGCAGGGCCAGGACGTCCCGGTCCAGCCTGCTCGCCGCGTCCAGGCCCGCGACCTGCGGCGGCAGCCCCGGGCACGCCGAGGCGCTCGTCGTCCCGGAGACGCCGGCGTTGGCGACGGCGAGCGGCGCGGACGCGGCGACGAGCCGCCGGGCCAGGTCGTCGGTCCACCGCCGGTTCGCGCCGGGCGGGCTGCCGATGCCGTCGACGACCGAGCTGCCGAACGGGACGACCGTGCCCTGCAGCGCGGTGTTGTGCACGTCGACGGCGCTGACGACGTACGTGGACCCCACCGTGGCCGGGAAAGCGGCACCCGCGACCTCGCCGGTGTGGTCGCCCGAGCCCGGCGGGGTGAGGTAGTTGTCGCGCAGCGCCGCGCCGTGGCGGCCGGGCACGGCGGTGCCCTCGACCGCCATGCTCACCGCGAGATCGGAGTCCGGCCGCGTGACGAGCGGCGCCCGGTCGCTCCAGACCTCGCCACCCGCGGGAATCGTGACGGCCCGGCGGCCGCCGAAGGTCAGGTCACGCGAGAAGGTGACGGCGGCGCCGCCCGCGCTCGGCCCGGCGGTGGCGTGCCCGATGGTCAGCGGCCCGGCGCCGAAGGTGTTCTGGAACCGGACGCGCACGGCGTCGCCGCCCTGGCTCAGGTGCGTGATCATCCGCAGCGACCGGTCGGTGACGGCAGCGTCGGCCCGCCCGTCCTGCGACTGCGCCCACGACGTGAACCACGAACGCCCGGCCCCGGCGGCGCCCGGCGCGGAGACGGCGACGGCCGCGGCCACGGAAACCACAGCGAGCACGGCGATCCGGCGCACGACGCCTCCCGAGTCCACAAAGGACGGTCGACGAAGACCCGCCCCGCCGATCGTAGGCAGGCGAGCACGGCGGCGACAAGGATTTGTCCGTTCTTGTCAGCGGCGGCGGTTTTCGGTTCGATGGCGGGTATGAACCAACCCCGCATCTTCGGCGATCCGTACGAAACCCCGGACGGAACCACGGTGATCCCGGTCCACCGGCCGGTCGGGGTGTTCACCGTCCGCGAGGGCCAGGCCAAGTGGGAACCGGCGGTCGACGCCACGCGCGTCGCGCTGCTGGGTATCGGCGTCGGGCTGATCGCCGCCACCTTCGCCGGCATCACCATGGTGCACCGGCCGCCGTGGCCGGACCTGCGCCGCCGGCGCTAGGCCGCACCCTTCGCCAGCGCCTGCACCCGGCCGAGCGGGCCGTTGTAGTAGTTCTGGTCGCCCGGCAGGCCGCCGGTGCGGGCGAACTGCCAGATGCTCTGCTTCGCCCACCCCGCCGGCAGCTCGCCGACCTCCGGGGCGTACCGCGCCAGCCACAGCGGATCGGTGTTCCCGAAGCGGGCGGTGTTGCCCGTGCAGCGCTTCCACCACGTCGTGCTCGTGTAGATCAGCGCGCTGCGCTTGACCTTCGCCAGGTACGTGCGGGTGAAGTCGGCGATCCACGCGGTCATGTCCGCCGGGTTCTTGCCGTAGCAGACGTCGCCGTACGGGTTGTACTCGACGTCGAGCGCGCCGGGCAGCGTGGTGCCGTCCGGGCGCCAGCCGCCGCCGTAGGCGATGAAGTACTCCGCCTGCTCCGCGCCGCCCGAGACGTCCGGGCGGGCGAAGTGGTACGCGCCGCGGATGATGCCCGCCGCGTGGGCGCCGTCGTACTGCTGCCCGAACTGCGGGTTGACGAACCCGGTGCCCTCGGTCGCCTTGACGTAGCTGAACTTCGCCCCGGCGCCGGCCGCGGCGGCCCAGTCGACCGGGCCCTGGTGCCCGCTGACGTCGTGGCCGAGCGTCTGGCCGACGGCGTCGGCGCGTGGCGTGCCCTGGACGCCTTCGTGGCGCGCGATCTGCGTGCCCGCGTAGTTCTCGGCCGCCTGCGAGTAGTCGGCTCGCGCCGGCGTCGCGACCACCACGGCCGCGAGCGTCGCCAGCGCGGCCGCGCCCGCCACGGTTCGGTTCATCCGGGGCTCCGATCTTGGTACGGCAGATCCGGAGCCCATGCTGCCTGCCGGGCGCGGTCCCCGCGCGGCGGCTGTCACCCGATGCAGTGATCTTCAGAGTTCGGTGGTGATGATCGCCTCGACGAGCACCTCCCCGGCCGGGGTCAGCGCGACGACGTCCGGGCGCAGCTCGACGAGCCCGCGCGAAGCCAGCGAACGGAACTTGCCCAGCCACGGTTCCGCGAACAGCGAACGCCCCGGGAAGCGCGCGCGGTGCAGCGAATCCCGCAGCGGCTGCAAGGTCGTCAGGGCCATCTTGACGGCCCGGGCCTCCTGGGCTTCGGGAGTGAACCGCGTCGCCGACCCCAGCGGGATCCGGCCGGACAGCACGGTTTCGGGGTAGCGGCGGGAGTTGACGTCGGTGATCGCCTCGGACGCGCGGCAGCTCGAACTGCCGCCCAGCCCGATCGCGACCTCGGCCTCCTGCTTGTCCTGGTCGACCATGATGGCCTTCCACTTCTCCGGCCCGAGGCCGTCGCGCGCGAAGTACATGGTCGGGTGCTCGGTGTACCCGGCCGCGCGCAGGCCCTCGGTGAGCAGCTCCCGCATCTGGTACTGCTCGCCGAGCGTGGGCCAGCGGTGGCCGTCGCGCACCAGCTTGTCCCGGTAGGACGGCAGCTGCCACGCGGCGGGCTTCTCGCCGGTGACGCCGGTGCGGGTGTCGCTGTAGGACGCCAGGTGCAGCTTCGTGCACACCACGGCCGTGACCTCGTTCTCCAGCACGATGTCGAGGTCGCGGCGGACGCTGTCCAGGCTCTGGTCGAGCAGGCCGTACATCAGGTCGATGCTGACCCACTCGAAGCCCGCCGCCGTCGCGTTGCGGACGAAGTCGACGCACATCGACGCCGTGTGCTCGCGGCCGCACATCCGCAGCACGTGGTCGTCGAACGACTGGACGCCGCTGGAGAGCTTGGTGCAGCCCAGTTCCCGCAGGAGTTCGAGCTTGGCCGGGGTGAACGTGCTCGGGTCGCCCTCGAAGCGGATCGTCGTGCCGGCGGTGAACCCGAAGTTCTCCTGGTAGAACTCCAGCAGGCGGCGGATCTCGGGCTCCGGCAGCAGCGACGGCGTGCCGCCGAAGACGTTGAACTCCCCCACTTCGGCGCCGCGCAGGTGGGGAACGGCGTCGAGCCACAGCTTCGCCTCGGCGATGTTGAGGTCGACCCAGTCCGCCGCCTTCTCGATCTTCCCCTTCACCAGCACCACCGGGTACTGGCAGAACCGGCAGCGGTAGGCGCACGTGGGGATGTAGGACCACAGGTGGATCGGCCCCGAGGAGGCAGCCAGCTGCGCGTCCAGATCGCGCAGGAACTCCGCCGGCGTGCCGGGGACGTTGCCCGGGAACACGTGGGCCCCGAACGGGTCCTCCTGCACGAAGTCCAGGAGGTGCCGGTTCTCGGGTGCTTCGAGGACGTCGAGCACGGCCGGCCGCGGCCACGCCGGGTCGATCGTGTGCAGCGAGCCGATCGCCTCTTCGTAGCCCAGGCTCATCAGAACACCCCTCCGTTGCCGAAGTAGTTGTGGGCTTCGCCCGACTCGCGGTCTTCGCAGTAGTAGCGGACGAACTCCGCGAACCGCTCGGCCGGCACCTCCGCCAGGCACGGCGGCAGCGGCGGCGGGTGGCCGATGTCTTCGCCGACGTGCCGGCGCAGGCACGCGAACAGCTCGTCGGCGAACTCGAAGTACAGCCGGTACGACGGCGTCTTGTAGGAGTGGATCGGCGTGAAGTCGACGACGCGCATCTCGTGCCGGATCTCGGCGATCCGCCGGGCCAGCCGCGCGGCGAGGTCCGGCCCGAAGAAGGCGATGACGGCGTCGTCTTCCAGCAGCGCGGGGGTCAGCAGCACCGGCAGGATGGTGTTCTTCGGGGTGAAGTCCTTGATCGAGAACTCCCACGCCTGCCTCGCTTCGGCTTCGGTGAGATCGGCGGGAGCCGAAGGCGCCGACGGCCGGATGTCCCGCATGACGATGATGCCGTCGGAGCCGTAGGCCCGGCCGGCGATGACCTCGTCGATGGCGTGGTCGACGCGCCGCGGGTTGATCTCGACGCGCGAGCGCGGCGCGTAGGTGATCGGGTCGCCGCCGTTGGCGACCTTGATCCCGAAGTCCCAGTCGTCGGAGAGGTGGTTGACGAACTTGCCGTCCTGCAGCTGGTAGAAGATCTCGATGCCGCCGGCGCGCTCGTAGGCGTCGCGCTCGACGGCGAAGCCCTTGCCGTCGGGGAAGCCGCCGAAGAGCGCGAAGGTGACCGCGCGGCATCGCAGCGTCTTCTGGATCGCGTCCCACAGCCGCGGCCGGCCGGTGAAGTGCTCGGCGTTGTAGTAGTAGTCGCAGACGCCGATGGCGGCCTTGGACGTCTCCATCGCGTCCAGGAGCTCGCTCAGCCAGTGCGGGTCGACCCGGCAGTCCGCGTCGGCGGAGACGAGGTAGAACCGCTCCCCCGGGTCGCTGTCGGGCCGGTTGCGGCTGCGGGCCGCGGCGAAGTCCATCCCGGCCCGCCGCGCGCACGAGACGCCCTGCTCGGGTTCGTGGATGACGTGCAGGGCCAGGTCCGGGTGCGCGGCCGCGAAGGCGTGGGCGATGGCCACGGTGTCGTCGGTGGAGTTGTTGTCGACGAGCACGACCTCGTACCGGCTCCTGTCCAGGGGCGCGTCGCCGTCACGCTGGTCGTGCAGCGTCCGCAGCACCGCCGGCAGGTTCGCGGCTTCGTTGTAGACCGGCAGCACGACGCTCAGCCGCGTCGCCGCGCCCATCGGCGGCGGGTACAGCCGGTCGACCAGGTCGTCGACCACCCGCGCGCCGAACCGCGCCTGCCCGAGTTCCGAGTTCACCCGCACCACTTCCGCCCGTTTCCCTTCGTCGGTGATCAGCTCGGCGACTTCGCGCGCGAAGGCCGCGTCCGGCAGGTCGCGGGACCGGATGTCCAGCACCGGGGCCCGGAAGCGGCCGTAGACGACGTCGTAGAGCTCGTATCCGCTGGTGATGTACGGCGTCCCGGACGCGATCGCCTCGCTGACCGGGTTGCCGTAGCTCTCGTAGTCGTACGAGGTCAGGAACGACACGACCGTCGCGTGCGCGAGGAGGTCGCGCACCGAGTACCGCCCGGGGACGGCCGTGTCGTACGGGGTCAGCCAGCCGCCGAACACGACGCGGTCGCGCACGCCGAGGTCTTCGGCCAGCTCGACGAGCCGCGCGTGCTCGGTGGGCGTCTCGTCGACGTCGCCGGCGACGAACAGCCACGCGTCCGGCAGCAGCGCGAGCAGGTGGAGGTCCCGGTCGATGCGCTTCTGCGGGATGATCCGGGTGATCCGGGCGAGCAGCGGGACGCCGTCCGGAATGCCGTGGTCGCGCCGGAAGGCCGCGTTGCGCTCGTCGATCCGGGCGGGTGCGAAGGCGAAGGAGTTGGGCAGGACGTCGATGTTGGCCAGCCCCGGCACCCACTCCAGGGTCCGCGCCTTCGCCTGTTCGTGCAGGGCGAAGTAGTGGATGTGCGGGGAGTTCCGCGGCGCGGGGACGCCGGGGTACGGGAAGGTGCCGTACTTGGCGATGCCGGGTTCGCTCTGCCACATCAGGTCGTGGTCGCGCCAGAACACGAACCGGCCGAGCCGGTGGCGGGCGCCGTAGCGGTCGATCGCGGCGTACAGCGCCTCGGTGTAGGCGAGGTTTTCCGGCAGGGTCCCGTTTTCCACCATCACCACGGTGACGCCGAGGCGTTCCCAGGTGGCCACGATCCGGTCCGCCAGCTCGCCGGCGATCCGGTCGATCTCGGGCCGCAGCGTCTCGTCGCGCGCTTGGACGACGTCACCGAGGACCCGCTCGACGAACGCGCGGTCGTAGCCGTGGATCCGCTCGACGCCGTCGACGCGGTCGAGCGTGACCCACTCCGGGAACAGCTCGGCCTCGTCGCGGTAAGGGCGGAAGAAGGCGCCCTTGTCGGCCTTGATGTCGTAGCCGAGGTCCAGGTGGACGCGGTGCCCGCGAGCCGCGAAGCGGTGCGCCGTCTTGAGGAACTCGACCACGACCCCGGACAGCGGAGTGGCGTCGAAGGACACGCCCCAGAGCACTGACATCGATGTCAAACCCCCGAATCGGCTTGGCCGTCGATCTCAGCGTAAGCGCCGGGGTGTCGAACGGCCGTGTGAACGCTTTCGTGGTTGACCGCGGGCGCCCGCAGCCTCCAGAGTGACCGCATGAACCGGGCCCTCGGGGTGCTGACCTGCGGCGCCCTCCTCTCGATCGGGCTCGGGGTCCTCGGCTCCGGGGAACCCCGGCTCGCGCTGGTGCTCGGCGCGGTCTTCGCCGCGCTCGCCACGGCGGGTTTCGGCTGGGTGCGGGCCCGCGAACACCTGGCGTGGAGCGCGGCCTACGTCGCCGTCCAGCTGCCGCTGGCCTTCGTGCTGTTCACCATCGACGCCGGGGTCGGGACGACGTTGTTCCTCGTCGTGCTGGTCAGCCAGTGCGTGCTGCTGCGCCTGCCGCGGCCGGCGATCGCGCTCGTCATCGCCGTGGTCCCGCTCGTGCACCTCGGGATGTCGCTGGGCGAAGGCCTGCGGGAAGGCATCGGCACGCTCATCTCGGTGCTGTTCGCCGCGATCATCACCGAACTGCTGCTGCGGGAACAGCGTTCGCGCCGCGAACTCGCCGAAGCGCACGCGAAACTCCGCGACTACGCCGCCCAGGCCGAGCGGCTCGCGACCGCGCAGGAGCGCAACCGGGTCGCACGTGACATCCACGACGGGCTCGGGCATTCGCTGACCGTCGTCCAGATGCAGGTGAAGGCGGCGCGGGCGGTGCTGCCGACCGATCCCGGCAAGGCCGACGAGGTCCTGGCGAAAGCCCAGGAGCAGGCCGAAGCCGCACTGGCCGAGGTGCGCCGCTCGGTGCGGACGCTGCGCGAACCGCGGCCGGTCCTGCCGCTGCCCGAGGCGCTGAAGGCGCTCGCCGAAGAGACGTCCGCGACCGGCGTCACGGCCCGGCTCACGGTGACCGGCACCGAACGCCCGCTCCCGGACGAGCAGCGCGAAGCGCTCTACCGGGCCGCCCAGGAGGGCCTGACGAACGTCCGCAAGCACGCCGGCGCCGCCACCGCGGACGTCCTGCTCGGCTACGCCGCCACGGCGGTCCGGGTCGAGGTCCGCGACGACGGCCGCGGCAGCGACGGCGGCGCGACGGCCGGCTTCGGCCTGGTCGGGCTCCGCGAACGGGCCGCCCACCTCGGCGGCGCGCTCGTCTTCACCTCGACCCCCGGCGGCGGCAGCGCCCTGACCATGGAGATCCCCGGATGACGCCGGTCCGCGTCCTGCTCGTCGACGACCAGGCCCTGTTCCGCGAAGCCCTCGCCACCCTGCTCGCCACGCACGACGGCATCGACGTCGTCGGCGAGGCCGGCAACGGCGACGAGGCCCTGCGCGAAGCCGCCGAGCTGGCCCCGGACGTCGTCCTGATGGACCTGCGCATGCCGGTCCTCGACGGCGTGGCCGCGATCCGGCGGCTGCGGGTGGAACACCCCGGCACCCGGGTCATCGCGCTGACCACCTTCGACGACGACGAAGACGTCTTCGCCGCCCTGCGCGCGGGCGCCGTCGGCTACCTGCTGAAGGACGTCTCGTCGGCACGGCTGGTGGAGGCGGTGCTGGCCGCGGCGCGCGGGGAGTCCGTGCTGCAGCCGTCGGTGGCGGCGAAAGTCCTCGCGCGGTTCGCGCAGCTGCCGGACGTGCCCCAGGCACGGCCCCAGCCGCTGGTGGTACCGCTGTCGGAGCGTGAACTCGACGTGCTGCGGCAGCTCGCCGACGGGCGCAGCAACCGGGAGATCGCCGCGGCGCTGTTCCTCGCCGAGGGCACGGTCAAGAACCACGTCACGAACGTCCTGGGCAAGCTCGGGGCACGTGACCGCACCCAGGCGGCGCTGCGGGCGAGGGACCTGGGCCTGCTGTAGTGGCCGAGGCGCCCGCCACCACCGCCCGGTGGCAGGTCACGGCCCCGGCCGGACGCTGTAGTGGTGGCCGGCGAGGTCGAGGTGGACCTCGGGGCCGGCACCCACCCGGTGTGCCGAGCCGTCAGCGAGGTGGATCACCACCGTGATCCCCAACGCGCCGGCCACGACGGTGGGGGCCAGGTCTCCGGCAGCCCCTGCCCAGCTGCCGTTGGTGGCCACGGTGTTGATCAGCCGCGGCAGGTCGACGCCGTTGTCGTGCGCGAGCGTCGCCACGTTCTCCAGGTTGGTGTCGGCGAGCATCCAGTCGACCACCCGCTGCCGGAGGGCCATGGCCGCCCCCAGGTCCGTGGCACCGCTTCGGGCCTGGTTGACCGCGTGGTAGAGGCAGTTGCCGTCCATCGGCGTGCCGCGCATGGGGGCCAGCAAGGCCCGTACGGTCGCCAGGAACCTCGTGCGGTGGACCGTCGCGAGGGCCAGCTCCCGGCTCGCCGCGAGCTGGTGGTCGGGAGAGATGCCGGCGCGGACCCCGGAGAAGACCCCGGCCAGGGGAGCCGACACGTTGGAGCCCATGAGGTTGTGCTCCCTGTCGCCCAGCAGGCCGGCCGCCTCCGCGGGCAGCGCGCGGGGACCGTCCGGCGCCAGGAGCTCCTCCGTCGCATAGCCGGCGGTGGCGTCGTAGCCTTTGCGGTAGCGGGCGAGGCTCGTGTCCTTTTTCGCACCGCGGCTGGCGTAGAAGCTGTTCAGCACGCCGGTCAGCTCGACGTGGTTCTGCGGAAGCTTCCCGTCCTTCAGGAATCCGGTGGCGAGGCGGGCCAGATCCGTGCCGATGGCACCGGCCACGAAGTCGGTGTACACCGCCAAGCCGCGTTCGGGCAGCCGGTTGTTCTCGGCGTCCGCCCGCACCCGCGCCTGGATGTCCTCGCGGTCCTCCTCGAGGGTGGGGTGGTCCGCGGGGGCGAACTCCTCGCTCGGGCCGTCGCCGGCCGAGAGGGATTCGGAAATGTCGTAGACCCGGCGATCGGACGGCGTCGTGGCGGCGACCGCCGACGCTTGCGGAGCGCTCTCGTGCGGCCCGGAATAGCGCTTGCTCAGCTCCCAGGCGTTGAACTGGTTGACCGCTTGGCCCAGCGCGCTGAATTCGGATTTCTTCGGCCCGAAAGCGAACGGGTACGCGCCTGCCTTCGCCGACGCCGCCCCCGGGCCGAGCAGGTTCGGCAGCGCGTCGAGCAGCAGGTTCGGCTCCGGGGCGTAGGGAAGCAGGGGGTGGATCTTCGCGAGGGCGTCGCGCTGCCGCATGTCCTCGGCCAGCGCCGCCTTGAACCGGTCCAGGAAAGCCCGCCGCTTGGCCAGCTGCGCCGCACTGGGCTGTTCGGCCAGCTCGTCGGGCAACCGGGGACCGTCCTTGCCGTACTGCGCGCGAACGGCGCCGATCAAGGCGTCGTCCGGGGAATCGAGGCGATAGCCGCCCGCCGCCAGGAGAGGTCGTACCGGCCGCGGGCGCTCGGTCGCCATGTCGTCCGGACTGCCGGCGTCGCCGGAGGAGGTGGACTCCTCCCGGTCCCCGAGGCGGCGCTCGAAGTGGTCGAACACGTGCCGGCCGCCCGGCACCTGCCGGGAGCCGGTGTCGAAGTCCTGCACGGAGATGTAGGGATGCCGGCCCGTCGCGGCGAACGCCTCGGTCATGCGCCGGCACTCGTCGCTGTGCAGCACCGCGTTGCGCATGGTCCCGTAGGGGAACTTGCCGGAGAACACCGACCGCACCAGCGCGACGGGGAGGGGCAGCTGTTCGATGATCGCCCTGGCCTCGGCCAGTTTCGCGTCCAGTTGCGCCGCCTTGCCGGCCGGCGCGTTGACGCCGAGGACCACCGCGATCCGGCTGCCGTCGGAGAACCCGCGCACGATGGCGGCGACCACGGCCGGGATCCGGTCGACGGCATCGTAGGGGAGAATCGCGTTGACGATGAAGGCCATCGGACGGCTCTCGTCGATGCTGTTCTTCACGTGCGCCAGGTAGGCGTCTTCGGTCAACCGCGCGCCTCGGGCGCCCTTGGTCGCTTCGGTGAACAGGGTGTTCTCCGGCTGACGCTGGACCGGGACGGCAGCGGACACGAGCCGGGTCACCGCGACGTTTCCGGCACTGCGCTGCATGGCCAGGATCGCGGCGGGGACCGGCTGCCTCGGCGGACCGGCTTGGGCTCTCGGCCGCGCGTCCGGGCGAGCCGCCTCGGCGTTCGGCGGCCGATCCGCTCCGTGGACGAACATGTGGCGGGGTCTCCCCAAGCTCCGGGAACGGGACGGGCCGGCCGAACTCACCGTGATCGTTTCGCTGACGGCAAAGTACCGGACCGGCAGGCGCCTCCTCAACCATGACCTCCGGTCATGACTTCCGGCACCTGGCAGCACGGCCGCCGGGCGCGATCCTCGTTCCAGGCACGAACCTGGAGGGAACCATGACCACCACCGAAGCCACCCGGACCACCGCCCGCAAGCTCGCCCGGTTCACCGGCCACTACGTCGAAATGGTCGTCGCCATGCTCATCGGCATGGTGGCGCTGGCCCCGCTGTGGCCGTCCGCCTGGCTCGCACGCCCCGACGTCGAGGCGCTGGTGATGGCGACGAACATGACCATCGCGATGGTGCTCGCGATGGCCCTGCGCCGGCACTCGTGGCCGCGGATCGCCGAGATGGCCGCGGTGATGTACCTGCCGTTCGTGGCGCTGCTCGTGCCGTACTGGCTGGGCGCGATCTCCGGCGGCGCGCTGATGACCGCCGGGCACGTGGTCATGTTCCCGCTGATGCTCGCCGCCATGGTGTGGCGCCGCGCCGAGTACTGGCACTGATCATGCTCAAGCGCCTCGCCTTCGTCCTCGCCGCGATGGCCGCCGTGCTGGTGGTCCCCGCCGTGGGCGCGACCGTCTCCGCGCTCGGAGCGTTCGACGCCCGCTACGCCGCCGGCCCGCCGCGGCCCGTCCCCGCCGCGGCGCCGGTCCCCCACGACCCGGCCAAGCCGACCGCGGTGGTCGTGATCGGTGACCGCGGTGCCGTCGTCTCCGACGCGCTCGCCCCCTACGAGATCCTGGCCGCGACCGGCCGGTTCAACGTCTACACGGTCGCGCCGCACCGCGCGCCGAAGCCGCTGACCGGCGGCCTCGACCTGGTGCCGGACCTCGACTTCGCCGGCCTCGCCGCCCGGCTCGGCGGCTCGGCACCGGACCTCGTCGTCGTGCCCGCGTTCCCGGACGTCGGCGAGCCGGGCACCGAACCGGTCCTCGCCTGGCTGCGGGACCAGGCCGGCCACGGCTCGAAGCTGCTGAGCGTCTGCAACGGCGGCGCGGTGCTCGCCTCCGCGGGCCTGCTCGACGGGCGGCCGGCCACGGCGCACTGGCTGAAGGTGGACGACTGGGCCGCGGAGTACCCGGCGGTGCGGTGGGTGCGCGGGGAGCGGTTCGTCGACGACGGGACCGTCGTCACCACGGCCGGGATCCTCTCCGGCGTCGACGGCACGCTGCACTGGGTCGAGCGGCTGGCCGGGCCGCCGGTCGCGGCCGAAGCGGCACTGGCCATCGGCTGGGGCCGGTACGGCACCGCGGTGCCGGTGACCCCGCCGGCCGGGATGCCGGACGCGGCCGCGATCGTCAACGCCGGGTTCCGCTGGACCCCCGACACCATCGGCGTGCTGCTCGCGAACGGCGTCGGCGAGGTCGAACTGGCGTCGGTGTTCGACACCGAGGGACAGTCGTTGTCCTCGCGCACCCTGGCCGTGAGCTCCGACGGCGGCCCGGTCCGGTCGCGGCACGGGCTGACGTTCCTGCCCCGGGCGGCCCTCACCGACGCGCCGGACCTCGACCGGCTGCTCGTACCCGGTGCGACGCGCGGGGTCACGCCGCCACCCGGCGCACCGGCACCCGAGTACGTCCACGACCGGCCCGGGTTTCCCTACGACACCGCGGTGAGCGCGCTGTCCCGCCGCACCGACGTCGCGACCGCCCGCTGGACGGCGAAGGTCCTCGAACTGCCCACCGACGGCGTGGTGTTCGAAGGCCGGGCTTGGCCGTGGCTGCCGACGGCGGTGCCGATCGCCTTGGTCCTGGCGGGGACGGCGGCGGTGGTCGTGGTCTTCCGGCTGCGGCGGAAACGGCTCAGCCGACCGGCTTGAGCTTCAGGTGGAAGTTGTCCAGGGTGGCCGGCAGCGGGCGCTCCGGGGACAGCACCGTCCCCGACGCCTGCTCGTACCCCTGCTCGCGCACCAGGTTCGCCAGCATCGTGCTCGCGCAGAACAGGACCAGGTCACGGCCCGGGCAGATCGCCGGGCCCGCGCTGAACGGGACCAGCGCCGGGTTCTCCGCCGCGCGGCCGTCGAGCCACAGGTCCGGGTCGAACCGGTCGGCGTAGGGCAGGTCCGGGTCGCGGTGGAAGAACGGCGTGAAGATCAGCACCGTCGTCCCGGCCGGGCCCCAGGACGTCTCGTCCGTCGTCTCGCGCAGGATCATCGGCGTCGTCGGCCACAGCCGGACCGCGTCCAGCACGCACGCGCGCAGGTAGCTCAGCTGGTTCGGCTCCGCGAGGTCGGCGCCTTCGAGCTCTGTGTGGGCGCGGTCCAGGGCCGCCGGGTGGGTCGCGAGCAGGGCCAGCGTCCGGTACGTCGCCATGCCGGCCGCGTCGAACGCGAACAGCCAGTGCGCCACCTGGTCGGGCGCCGTTTCTTCGCCGGTCTCCGCGATCATCGCGGCGAGGCTGCCCGGTTCGGCGCGGCCGAGGTGGGCGACGAGCCGCTCGCGGAACCGTGCGCGCAGCTGCTTGCGCCGCGGGTGCAGGTACGCCCAGTTCGCGTCGAGCCGCAAGCGTTCCAGCTGGTCGGTGAGCGTCGCGTCGTCACGAGCCCCCGCGCCGAGCACGATCCGCCGGACCAGGCGCCACCACGTGACGTTGAAGGTGTCCCAGTCGAGCGTTTCCGCGCTGCGGAGGACGGCCGATTCCTCGGCAATGGCTTGGGTGAACGGCGTCGCCAGCTCGTGCAGCGGGCGGCCGGGTTCGAGCACCGCTTCGGTGAACCGGCGGCGGGCCGGCCGGTCGGCCGCGTCCGAGATCAGCACGCCGTGCGGCTGGAAGTGCCCGAGCGCGGCGCGTTTCTCCACTGTGGACGGACTGAACGGCGTCGGCGCGCCGGCCAGCAGCTGCTGCACGTCCGCGCCGGACAACGCCAGTTCCACCGTCCGGCCGGGGACGCGTAGCCGCAGGGGACGGCCGTAGTGGCGGTCGCGCAGCCGGCCCAGCAAGCGCACGGCCGGGCGGTCGAACTGCAGCTTCCCGGCCATCGCCATCGCCTTCGGGCGGCGCTTGATGACGCCGCCGGCCAGGGTGGGCAGGGCGACCTCGACCGCGACCCGCAGGGTTTCGGCGACCGAGGCGGTCTCCGGTCGCGTGCGGTGTTCCCGAGTGGACGTCATGGCGCCCGGCTACCCGCGGGAGCCGGGCGGGAAACGCGCTCAGCCGCGCAGGGCGACGTTCAGCACGTCGCCGGCGTGGTCCAGGCAGTCCACGCAGATCACGGCGTCCCGCGCCACGCAGTCCACGCGCAGCAGCGGCCGCCGCAGCCCCAGGAACGTCCGGCGCTCGCGGCGGCCGCAGAAGTCGCACACCGCGGCCAGCGGCGACGTCACCGCCGCCAGCACGTCACCCGCGCCGCTCTCCCGGTCCGCGCCGTCGCGCACCACCCGCAGGCCGGCGCGGACGCAGTCCACGCAGATCGGCCCGTTCCGGCCGGGCACCCGGGGGTCGCGCCGCCTGCCGCAGAACCGGCACGGCCCGCCCGCCGCGTTCGTCGCCGTCACCGCGGCCTCCTCGTCGGTTTCGCCGCTCGCGCGCCGGGAATCCGAGCCGTGGCGCGCCTCTGCCACCACGCTACCCCGGTCGCGGTGCGCCACGGGGCAGGAGTGGCAGGAGGAGAGCTTGTCGTCGTTGACCATCTTGTTCGGGGTGGCCGGCCTGCTGGCGCTGGCCGCGGCGATCGTGCCGAAGCTGGTCGCCGACCGGCCGTTCTCGGTCCCGCTGGTGATGCTCGTCGCCGGCATCGTGCTCGGGCTGCTGCCGCTGCCCGAGCCCTACGGCAACGGCTGGAGCGACCCGGCCGCCCACCTGCACGGCGTGGAATCCTTCGCCCAGCTGGGCATTCTCGTGGCACTCGCCGGAGCGGGACTGTCCGTCGACCGCCCGTTCGGCCTGAAACGCTGGGGCTCGACCTGGCGGCTGCTCGCCCTCACGATGCCGGTGTCGATCCTCGCGATCGCCCTGCTCGGCCACTGGTGGCTCGCGCTCGCCCCCGGCGTCGCGCTGCTGCTGGCCGCGGCGCTGGCCCCGACGGACCCGGTGCTGGCGGGCGACATCGGCGTCCCGCACCCCGACGTCGAGCCGGAACTGGCCCGGAACAACGAAATCCGCTTCACGCTGACGACCGAGGCCGGCCTGAACGACGGCCTCACCATGCCGTTCGTCATCCTCGGCCTGGCCCTGGCGAGCGGGCAGCCCCGGCTGGACCTGTCGTGGGTGCTGGTGGACCTGCTGCTGCCGCTCGTCATCGGCGTCGTGGCCGGCCTGCTCACCGGACGGCTGCTCGGCTGGGCGATCTTCCGGGCACCGTCGGACCGGCTCCGGCTGGCCGAGTACGCCGACGGACTGGTCCTGCTCGCGCTGGCGTTCGTGCCCTACGCGCTCGCGGAAGCCACCCACGGCAACGGGTTCGTCGCCGTGTTCGTCGCCGCGGTCGCGGTGCGCACCCAGGAGCGCTCCCACGAGTACCACGGCGTCCTGCACGCGTTCGGCCACCAGCTGGAACGGCTGTTCGTCCCGCTCGCCCTGCTGGGCCTGGGCCTGGCGATCGGCGACGGCCTGCTGCGCGGGCTGCGGCCCCTCGAAGTGGTGATCGCCGTCGTCGCGGTGCTGGTGGTCCGGCCGGTGGTCGGCTGGCTGTCCCTGCTGGGCGCGCCGTCACCGGGACGGCGCGCGACGGCGGCGATCGCGTTCTTCGGCGTGCGCGGCATCGGCACGATCTTCTACCTGGCCTACGCGCTCAACCGGCTTCCGGTACCGCAGCAGGGCGTGCTGTGGCGGGTCGGCGCGATCGCCATCGCGGTCTCGGTGATCGTGCACGGCGTCCTCGCCGAGCCCGCGATCCAGCGGATCGAGCGGCGGGGCGGGCACCTGCCGGCCGATGTGTAGCTTCCGAACCAGTGGGTAACCCGAGGTCAAGGCCCTTTTGGCGACTGGCCGATCCGGAAATGTCGCCGCGACGGAAGGTGCACCCCGATGAACGACAAGCTGGAACACAAGGGCGAAGAGCTCAAGGGCCGGGCCAAGGAAGCCGTCGGCGACGCCACCGACAACGAGCAGTGGCAGGCCGAGGGCAAGACCGAGCAGGCCAAGGGCTCCCTCAAGCAGGCCGGCGAGAAGATCAAGGACGCCGTGAAGGGCGTCACGGACAAGAAGTGACCGTTCTCCGCTGCCGCACCCCGGACGCCGGGGTGCGGCAGCGGACGTGTGCCTGGGGGTAGCGCGTGTTCGAGGGTTTCACGCTGGACCACGTCGACGTCGGTGCCGTGACGCTGCGGGTGCGCCACGGCGGTTCCGGGCCGCCGGTCCTGCTGGTGCACGGGCATCCGCGCACGCACACGACGTGGCACCGCGTCGCCCCGCGGCTCGCCGAGCGGTTCACGGTCGTGTGCCCGGACACCCGCGGCTACGGCGAATCCGGCAAGCCGCCGACCGACGAAGACCACACGCCCTACAGCAAACGCGCGATGGCGGCGGACTGCGTCGCCCTGATGCGGCACCTCGGGCACGAGGAGTTCTTCGTGGCGGGCCACGACCGCGGCGCGTACGTGGCGACCCGCCTGGCCCTCGACCACCCGGACGTGGTCCGCGGCGCGGCGATCCTCGACGCCGTCCCGATCGCCGAGGCCCTGGACCGCTGCGACGCGCGGTTCGCGCGGGAGTGGTACCACTGGTTTTTCTTCGCCCAGCCGGAAAAACCGGAGCGGGTGATCACCGCCGACCCCGACGCCTGGTACGACGTCGGCACGCGGAACACCCCCGACCGGCTCGGGGAAGGCAACTTCGCCGACTTCCACCGCGCGATCCACGACCCGGCCACGGTCACCGCGATGCTCGAGGACTACCGCGCGGGCCTGGGCGTCGACCGCGCCCACGACGACGCCGACCGCGCCGCCGGACGGCGGATCACCTGCCCGGCCTTGGTGCTCTGGTCGAGCGACGACGACCTGGAAGACCTCTACGGCGACGTCCTGGCCGTCTGGCGGCCGTGGACGACGGACCTGCGCGGGCACGCGATCAAGTCCGGCCACCACGTGGCCGAGGAGAACCCCGAGGCGCTCGCGGCCGCGCTGGGCGAGTTCTTCGGCGGCCTTCAGCGGTAGCGGGAGGCGAGTTCCGGCCGCTGCCCGCCGAAGGCGGCGAGGTCCGCCCGGAACACGGCGTCGAGCAGCCCCGCGTCCTCGACACCGGGCGCGGTCACCACTTCCCCGAGTTCGAAGCCGCGCAAGGACGCGGTGACGACGTCGGAAGCGGACATCCGCGGCACCGCGCTCAGGTCGAGGCCCTGGCGCTCGTGGAACTCGGTCGCGACCACCCCCGGGCACAGGGCCTGCACCCGCACGCCGGTGCCCGCCAGCTCGGCGTGCAGGGTCTGGGACAAGGCGACGAGATACGCGAGGGAACCGGCGTAGACGGCCCGGCGGGGCAGGACGGCGGAGCCGGCGGGGCCGCTGAACGCGATCATCCCGGCCACGGTGACGATCTTCCCCGCGCCACGTTCCCGCATGCCCGCGACCGCGGCGCGGGTGAGCATGGTGGGCGCGGCGACCTTGACGTGGACCAGCTCGCGCGCCCGGTCGGCGGGCAGCTGGGCCAGGGGCATGTAGTGGGCGACGCCGGCGTTGTTGACGAGCGTGGTCAGCGGCTCGGCGGCGCAGAGCGCGGCAACGGTGTCGACACCGGCTTCGGTGGCCAGGTCGGCGGCCACCGTGCGGACCTCGACGTCGGTGTGGGCCGCGGCGAACTCGGCGAGGCGGTCCGCACGGCGGCCGGTGACGATCAGGTCGTGGCCGTCGGCGGCGAGGCGCTCGGCGTAGGCCCGGCCGATGCCGGAGGTGGCGCCGGTGACGAGGGCGAGCTGGTTCATGGTCGCGCTCCTTTCGGGGTTCGCCACCACGATCGGCTCGACCGCCCGGGGCAGGAAGTGGCCGGGTTTTCCTGGGACCGGCCGTACCAGGACAACCGGGCGCCGGGCTTGCACAATCGACGGCATGGCGAACACCGGATTCGGCACGGCCCTGCGCCACTGGCGCGACCGCGTCACGCCCCAGGCCGCCGGCCTGCCCGCGGGCGGCCGCCGCCGCGCCGCCGGGTTGCGCCGCGAGGAGCTGGCCCAGCTGGCCGGCATCTCCGCCGACTACGTCGTCCGGCTCGAACAGGGCCGCGCGACGACCCCGTCGGCCCAGGTCGTCGAAGCACTGGCCCGGGCCCTGCGCCTCACCGCGGACGAGCGGAGGCACCTGTTCCGCCTCGCCGGCCTCGCGCCCCCGGGCCCCGGCACGGTCCCGCGGCACATCACGCCCGGCGTCCACCGCATGCTGGACCGGCTGTCCGGCACACCGGTCGCCGTGTTCGACGCGGCGTGGCATCAGCTGCTGGCGAATCCGCTGTACACGGCCCTCATGGGCGAGTGGCAGGGCAAGGACCTCAACGGCGTCCGGCGCAATTTCCTGAACCCGAACACCCGGGTGCGCGACACGCCCGAGTCGCGCGACGCGCTGCACGCGGCGTTGGTGGCCGACCTGCGCCGCACGGCCGGCCGCTACCCCGACGACCTCGACCTCCGGTCGCTCATCGCCGACCTCAGGCGGCACAGCCCGCGGTTCGCCGCACTGTGGGAGGCCGGCGCGCTCGGGAGGCACGAAGCGGCCCGCAAGACCATCGACCACCCGGACGTGGGCCCGCTGACCCTCGACTGCGACGTCCTCGCCGTCGCGGGCAGCGACCTGCGGATGATGGTGTACACGGCCGAGCCCGGCACCGAAGACGCCGACCGCCTGGCGCTGCTGGGCGTGCTCGGGACGCAGTCGCTGGCGGAACGCGGTTAGCCCGTCTTCCGGCGGGTTTCCGTCCCCGCTGCCCCGGGTACGCGGGAGAGGAGACCGACCAGGGAGGTGTGCGATGCCCGCTCCGGACCGGACCAGCCTCGAACAGCACCTGTCCGAGACCGAGTACCCCTGCGGCCGCGAGGAACTCCTACGCCGAGCGGCCGCGGCAGGCGGCGGCGACTCGGTGCTGGGTTCGCTCGGCGGCCTGCCGGACAGCGACCGGTACGACAACTTCGACGCGGTGTGGGAAGCGGTGAACGCCAAGCACATCGGCGGGGCGCCCTAGTAGTACTTTGTTAGGTCTTGGCGTGTCGTGGGGACGTGGAGCAGGCTGGGTGATTTCATGCTTCGGTGACTCCTGAGGAGCTTGTCCATGTCCGGCAATGTCTTGAGTCCTTTGCGGCGGAGGTGTTCGCTCCTTTGGCCCGGTCGGATCAGCGGGCCAAGGGCGAGACGTATCTGCGGGGGCTGTTGCTGGATGGGCGGCGTA
>NZ_JADWPD010000033.1:0-116773 GCF_017308975.1 Amycolatopsis sp. MtRt-6
AGCGGCTGCGCCGGCCTGACCCTCTACGTGACCATCCGCGAACTGCAACTGCTCCTCGCGACCTGGACCGGCGTGTGCCTGACCTGCCACCAAACGGTGAAACCCTTACACCGCAACAACCGCCACCAAACATAACAAAGTACTACTAGGAGCCGCACGTGGACCGCCGTCAGGTACTCGCCTACCGCATCGCCGAGCACGGCCTGCACCGCTCGGCGCGGGACGTCGCCGACCTCGCCGTCGTCCGGGCCGGGCTGCAGGACAGCATGCGCGACACGGCGTTGCTCGCCCTGGCGGCCCGGCTCGACGGCCCGGTGTCCCTGGACGGGCTCGTGCTGGCCTGGACGCTGCGGGGCGCGCCGCACTACCACCTGCGTGCGGACCTGCCCTCGACGATCCGGGCCCTGGTGCCCTTGGACGACGCCGACGCGCTGGCCCGGATGTTGTGGCAGCGCAAGGAACTGGCCGCGACGGGCCTGGCCGCGTCCGAAGTGGTGTTCACGGCGGCGGCCGCGTTGCGCGAGGTGGTGAAGGCCCCGATGACGAAGGGCGCGGTGTCGACGGCGGTCACCAAGCGCCTGCCGCCGTCGTTCGCCCGCTGGTGCCGAGGTTGCCACGCCACGCACATCCACGAGCAGCTGATGCGCATCGCCGCCCCGCTCGGCGGCCTCCGCCTGGTGGCGGGGGCGTCCCCGGCGACCCTGGCGCCGCTGGAAGGCCGCGGCCGGCTGCGGACGAAGCCGGACCCGGCCGCGGCGACGGCGGTGCTCGAGCGGTACCTGCGGCTCAACGGCCCGGCGTCCCCGGGCGACGCGGCGGAGTTCGCGGGCACGGCCCGGGCGGTGGTCGACCGGACGTGGCCGGCCAACCTGACCGAGGTGCAGGTGGAGGGCAAGGTGAGGTACCTGCCGGAGGACAGGCTCTCCGCTTTGGAGAACCCGCCGGAGCCGGAACCGGTGCGGTTGCTGCCGCCGCTGGATCCGTTCATCCAGGCCCGCGACAAGGCGTTGCTGATCCCGGACCCGTTGCGGCGCAAGGAAGTCTGGAAGATGCTGGGCAACCCGGGCGTGCTGCTGGCCGATGGCGACATCGCGGGAACGTGGCGCACCAAGGGAAGCGGCGCGAAGCTGACGATCACGGTGACGGCATTCGACCCGCTGCGCCCGGCGGCCCGCGAGGAAGCGGAAGCCGAGGCGGCCCGGATGGCGGCGGTGCGGGGGTTCGAGAAGCACGCCGTCACTTGGGTAGGCTGACCGGCTCATGGCGATCACCGACGAGACGATCACGGGGCTGCGGACCGCCGCGGTGGCCGGCGATGCCGGCGCCGCCCTGGAGCTGGGGCGGCTGCTGTGCCTGACGGCAGCGGATCCGCAGGGATCCGGTGACCTGACCTGGCCCGAGGAGCGCTGGCTTCGCGCCGCTGTGGCGGCACGCCCCGACGACGTCGAGGCTTTGATGACGCTGGCCGGACGGCTGGCCCAGCGGATCTGGTACTGGCAGAGCGTGCGGGAAACGAATCCCGGCGCAATGGCGGAGCACGGGGTGGGCGAGGGCACCATCCGGCAGCTGCGGATCGAAGCCGAGGAGCTGTACGCCCGGATACGCGCCGCCGGTCCCTCCGGCGATGCGGAGCCGGGACTGGACGAGCTGGCTGTGGTGCTCGGGGTGAGCGACACGTCCCCCGCGGAGGACGTGTACAGCTTCCATGTGCTGGAGGACGAGGACGGGAGCGGATCCATGGTGTACCGCGTGACCGTCGTCGCGTCCGGCACCGACGAGATTCGCTGGGCCTGCGATGCGTGGCTCGCCCAGTCCGATGGCGGGTTCAGTGGTGCGCCCACCCTGACCACCTACGTGGACGGCGCCGAGGTCGGTTCGATCGATCTCGGTCGGTACATCGTCGACGGAGCTGTGTCCTGGGACGCGGTCGCCGTGCCCGAGCTGACCGGCCCGCGGCTGCCACCGGGGCTGCCCGCACCGGGCCTTGGGCTGTACTACGGCTTCTCCGCCGGAGCCGAGTGACAGGCCGCGAGCGGGCAACGCCCGGCCGGGCTCACAGGCTGCGGGCGTCGATGTCGCCGTAGGACGTGGTCGCGTGGATCGTCAGGTCCGGCGTGCCCTCGTTCTTCAGGGCGTTGCGGATCCGGCCGTACGTCGTCCCCGCGTCCAGCGACGCCGAGACGCCGGGCGCCGCGCCCACCGAAACGTCGCCCGCCTGGGTGCTCAGCACCAGCTTTCCGCTCGCTGCCTCGGCGATCCGGATGTCGCCCTTGCCCGTGGTGACTTCCGCCGGGCCCGTCAACCGGCCGACCGACACGTCACCCGCGTGGGCCGTCAGGCGCAGGCTCGCGGCCTCGTCGATGACCACCTCGCCGTGGGCGCCCTCGACGATCACGTCGCCGAGGCGGCCGACGCCCCGCAGCTCCACGCTGGCGGACTTGGCCTCGACCGACGACCCGGCGGGCAGCGAAACGACCACGTCGAGCGCGCCCGACGGGCCGAAGTACTGGTTCTTCGCCGCGAGCGAGACCCGCAGGACGCCGTCCTCGAACGAAACCGACGCCTGCGAAGCCGCCTTCACGTCGCGGCTCTTCGCCGGGTCGGCGGGGAGCACCTGAACGACCGTGTCGGAGCGGAGCGAGGCGTCGAACCGGACTCGGCCGGCCGGGATGTCGAGGACGGTGGCGATCGGGGCGGGGGTGGTGAAGTTCTGCATCGGATTCTCCTTGTCGAAGTGGGTGTGAAACCACCTTCGCCAAGCCCGCTGACACCGGACGGCCACCGCACTGACACGGCCGCTGACAAAGCTGACACAGCTGACACGCCGTCAGGCGTCCACCGCCAGCCGGTACCCGCGCTTCACCACCGTCTGGACCACCTTCCCGCCGCCCAGTGCCGTCCGCAGCCTTCCGATCGCCGTCTCCACCGCGTGCTCCTCGCCGCCCCCGGGCAACGCCGAAATCAGCTCGCGCCGGGACACCACCCGGCCCGGTGACGCCGCCAGTGCCCGCAACAGCGCCATCGGGGCCGGGGCCACTTCGCGCCACTCGCCGTCCACGATGGCCGCCTGGCCGCGGAGCTCGATCGACCGTCCGCCCGCGCGCAGGCGCGGCGAACGGTCCACCAGGGTCTCCGCCACCGTGCGGGCGAGCGCGCCGATCCGCGCACGGTGGGGCTGGACCGTCGGCACCCCCAAAGCCGCCAACGGTCCAGCCGTAATGGGTCCGACGCAGGCCGCCACCACCGGGCCGGACAGCGCCGTGACGAGCCCCGGCAGCCGGCCCGTGCGCCGGGCCAGGGCGATGAGCGACGCCGCCGCCGGCGCGCTGGTGAACGGCAGTGCGTGGATCGAGCCGTCCAGGACGCCGTCGAGCAGCCGGTCCACCGGGCCCGGGTCCACCGGGCCGACCCAGCGGTAGACCGGGATCTCGATGACCTCCGCGCCCGCCGCGCGCAGCGTGTCCACGAAGTACGGCAACGGCTCCCCGTGCAGCTGCACCGCGATCCGCAACCCGTCGACCCCCGACGAGAGCAGGTGCTGCAGCAGCTCGGCGTTGCTCTCCGAAGCCGGCGAGTACGACTCCGACAGCCCGGCCGCCCGCAGCGCGCCGGTGACCTTCGGCCCGCGGGCCAGCAGCGACGCCGACGAGAGCCGCGTCAGCAGTGAATCCCCCAGCCCCCAGCCCTCGGCCGCCTCCAGCCAGCCTCGGAAGCCGATGCCGGTGGTCGCGACGACCGCGTCCACCGGCGCTTCGAGCAGCCGCGACGTCGCCGCGTGCAGCTCCGTGTCGTCCGTCAGCGGCACGATCCGGATCGCCGGGCCGTAGCGGACGCTCGCCCCCTTGCGCACCAGCAGCGCGCCGAGCTCGTCAGCCCGGCGCGCCGCGGTGATGCCGATCACGAAACCGGCCAGTGGGAGCACATCGGTCACGGACTCTCCACTTCGACGAAGCCTTCCCGCACGCGCACCTCGTACACCGGCACCGAGACGTCCGGCGCGTCCAGGCACTGACCGCTGTCGAGCGCGAACCGCTCCTTGTAGACCGGCGAAGCGACCACCGGGACGCCGCCGGTGTCGCCGACGATGCCGCGCGACAGCACCGCCGCGCCGCTGCACGGGTCCCAGTTGGACAGGGCGTAGAACCGCTCGCCCGGCAGCCGGAAGATCGCCACCTGCACGCCGCCGTCGAGCAGCGCCGCCACCCCGGCGTACTCGGGCACCGCGCCGACGGGGCAGACCGCCGTCCAGGTTCGTTCGATCGACGTCGTCATCGCCGCACCTCCGGAACTCCCAGCATCACGGGCACTTTCTGCTCGCGCTCTTCGCGGAACGAGATGGCCGGGTCGGGGGCGCCCGGCGCGTTGACGAAGGAGGTGAAGCGGGCCAGCTTCTCCGGGTCCTCCAGGACGCCCTTCCACTCGTCGGCGTAGTTGTCGACGTGCTTGGCCATCGCCGCGTCGAGGTCTTCGCAGATGCCGAGGGAGTCGTCGACGATCACCGCGCGCAGGTGGTCGAGGCCGCCCTCCATCTCCTCGATCCACGGCGCGGTGCGCTGCAGCCGGTCGGCGGTGCGCACGTAGAACATGAGGAACCGGTCGATCGTGCGGATCAGCGTCGCGGTGTCCACGTCGGACACCAGCAGGTCGGCGTGCCGCGGGGTGGTGCCGCCGTTGCCGCCGACGTAGAGGTTCCAGCCGTTCTCCGTGGCGATGATGCCGAAGTCCTTGCTCCGCGCCTCGGCGCACTCCCGGGCGCACCCGGACACCGCCGACTTGAGCTTGTGCGGCGACCGCAGGCCGCGGTAGCGCAGCTCCAGCTCGATCGCCAGCCCGACGCTGTCCTGGACGCCGTAGCGGCACCACGTCGACCCGACGCACGACTTCACCGTCCGCAGCGCCTTGCCGTAGGCGTGCCCGGACTCGAACCCGGCGTCGACCAGCCGCCGCCAGATCAGCGGCAGCTGGTCCACCGTCGCCCCGAACAGGTCGATCCGCTGGCCGCCGGTGATCTTGGTGTACAGCCCGAAGTCGCGGGCCACCTCGCCGATCACGATCAGCTTGTCCGGCGTGATCTCGCCGCCGGGGATCCGCGGCACCACCGAGTACGTGCCGTTGCGCTGCAGGTTCGCCAGGTACCGGTCGTTGGTGTCCTGCAGGGTCATCTGCTCGCCGCCGAGCACGTGCCCGTTGCCGAGGGTGGCCAGGATGGACGCCACCGCCGGCTTGCAGATGGCGCAGCCGCTGCCCGAGCCGTAGCGGCCGATCAGCTCGCTGAACGTCGTGATCTGCGTCGCCTGGACGATCTCGAACAGCTCCGCGCGCGACTGCGGGAAGTGCTCGCAGACGGCCTTCGACTGCTCGACGCCGGCCGCGGTGAGCAGCCTGCCCAGCAGGGGGACGCACGAGCCGCACGCCGTGCCCGCGCGGGTGCACGCCTTCAGCTTCGGGACGCTGTCGCAGCCGTCCTCGTGGATGGCCTTCGTGATCGCGCCCTTGGTCACCGCGTTGCACGAGCAGATCTGCGCCGCGTCGGGCAGCGCGTCGACGCCGACCGCGGCCCCGCCGCCCGCCGGGGCGAGGATCGCGCCGGGTTCGGCCGGCAGCGGACGGCCGACCAGCGCGCGCAGGGTGTTGTACTCGGTCGCGTCGCCGACCAGCACGCCACCGAGCAGCGTCTTGCCGTCGTCGGTGACCACGAGCTTCTTGTACGTCCCGGCGACCGCGTCGTTGACGGCGACTTCCAGCGCGCCTTCGGTCGTCGCGTGCGCGTCGCCGAAGGAAGCGACGTCGACGCCCATCAGCTTCAGCTTCGTGGACGTGTCCGGCTCCGGGAACGTCCCCGAACCACCCGTGAGCTGCGCGGCGACGATCTCCGCCATCGCGTACCCGGGCGCCACGATGCCGTAGACCTTGCCCTCGACCGCGGCGCATTCGCCGATCGCGTAGATCGCCGGGTCGCTGGTGCGGCAGGACGCGTCGGTGAGGACGCCGCCGCGCGGGCCCAGCTCCAGGCCGGACTGCCGGGCGAGGTCGTCCCGCGGCCGGACGCCGGCGGAGAACACGACGAGGTCGACGTCGAGCTCGGTGCCGTTGCCCAGCTTGGCCAGCAGCCGCGAGCCGTCGGCCTCGATGGCGTCGGTGGACGTTCCCGTGTGGACGGTGACGTCCAGCGCCGTGATCATCCGGCGGAGCATCGACCCGCCGCCCTCGTCGACCTGCAGCGGCATCAGCCGCGGCGCCATCTCGACGACGTGCGGGGACAGGCCCATGTCCCGCAGCGCCTTCGCGGCCTCCAGGCCGAGCAGGCCACCGCCGATGACGACGGCCGAGCGGCGGCCGCGGCCCGGCTTGTCGACCGCGGCCGCGCGGATCGCGTCGAGGTCCTCGATGGTCCGGTAGACGAAGCAGCCGTCCAGGTCGTGCCCGGGCACCGGCGGCACGAACGGCCGCGAGCCGGTCGCCAGCACCAGGGCGTCGTAGGAAACCGAAGCACCGGACGCCGTGGTGACCGTCTTCGCGTCCCGGTCGACCGAGACGACCAGCTCACCGAGGCGGAGGTCGACGTGCGGGTCGTCCGCGTAGTCCGCGCCCGGCAGGGCCAGCGAAGCCGGGTCCCAGGTGTCCACATAGGACGTCAGTGCCACCCGGTCGTACGCCGGGCGCAGCTCCTCGGCCAGCACGACGACGCGCCAGGTTCCCTGTGGGTCTTCCGCGCGCACCGCCTCCACGAGCCGATGGGCGACCATGCCGTGTCCGGCGACGACCAAGGTGGGCATCTCAGACCTCCGCTCCCGCGAGCGCCAGACCGCGCTCACTCGTGGGCTGTTCGGCGGGCTTCCGCAGGTAGACCGCCCAGGTGACGGCGAAGCAGAGCCCGTAGAAGATCAGGAATCCGACGAAGGCGGGCACGCCGCTCTTGGCGTCGGCGAACGACTGCCGGAAGGCGAGGTTGATCAACAGGCCGCCTTCGGCCCCGATCGCTCCGGCCAGGCCGATCAGCGCGCCGGACAGCCGCCGGGACTTGAGCAGCTCGGCCGCCTCCTCGGCGCCGTTCGCGATGGCGATCTTGGCCTTGGCGCGGAAGATCGCGGGAATCATCTTGTACGTCGAGCCGTTGCCGATGCCGGCCAGCACGAACAGCACCACGAACGCGACCGTGAACAGCACCAGCGACTTCGACGTCGAGGCCAGGATCAGCACGACCGTGGCCGCCGCCATCCCGATGAAGGTGGCGAAGGTGATCTTGCCACCGCCGATCCGGTCGGACAGCCAGCCGCCCACCGGCCGGGAGAGCGAGCCGAGCAGCGGGCCGAGGAACGTCACCGCGGCCGCCTGCAGCGGGGTGCGGCCGAACTGGTTCTGCAGCACCAGGCCGAAGGCGAAGCTGTAGCCGATGAACGAGCCGAACGTGCCGATGTAGAGGAACGACATCACCCAGGTGTGCGGCTCCTTGACGACCTCGCGCATCGCCTTGGTGTCGCCCTTCATGCTGGCGAGGTTGTCCATGTAGAAGTACGCGAGCACGGCGGCGACCACGATCAGCGGGATGTAGATGTAGAGCACGAGCCGCGGCGCGGTCGCGCCCGCCGTGCCGATCACCAGCAGCCCGACCAGCTGGATCGCCGCGACGCCGAGGTTGCCGCCGCCGGCGTTGAGGCCGAGGGCCCAGCCCTTGTGCTTCTCGGGGTAGAAGGCGTTGATGTTCGTCATCGACGACGCGAAGTTGCCGCCGCCCACCCCGCCGAGGGCGGCGACGAGCAGGAAGGTGCCGAGCGACGTGCCCGGGTGCAGCACGACCGCGGCCAGCACGGCCGGGATCAGCAGCAGCACCGCGGAAACGACCGTCCAGTTGCGGCCGCCGAACTTCGCCACGGCGAAGGTGTAGGGCAGCCGCATCAGGCCGCCGATCAGCGTCGGCGTCGAGACGAGGAGGAACTTGTCGGCGGCGGAGAAGCCGTAGTCCTTGCCCATGAACAGGACGATGACCGACCAGAGGGTCCAGATCGAGAAGCCGATGTGCTCGGCGAAGACGGAGAACCAGAGGTTGCGGCGGGCGATCTTCTTGCCCTTGGACTCCCAGAACTCCTCGTCCTCGGGTTCCCAGTGTTCGATCCAGTACTTTCCTTGGTGGGCCACGGCGTGCTCCTTCGTGCGGCGGTTCAGGTCGGTCATTGCGCGGCGAGCCAGTTCGCGATGCCGCCGACGGTGTCCGTGCACCCGCCGCATCCCGTCGTCGCTCGCGTGGCCCGCGCCAGTGCGGGAGTGTCGGTGGCCCCGGCCTTCCAGGCCTCGATCAGCCGGCCCTTGGTGACGTTGTTGCAGCGGCAGATCACCGCGGTCGCCGGCAGGTCGGCCGGGCTGGCCGCCGGAGTGCTGCCGCTGGGCAGCGCGCGGCCGAGCAGGACGGCGAGCCGGTCTTCCGGCAGCTGCGTCCCGCGGTCGTGGAACTGCGTGATCGTCGCGGCCGCGTCGGGCAGGCCGAGCAGGATCGCCCCGGTGACGCGGTTTTCGCGGACCACGAGCTTCCCGTACCGGCCACCGGTGGGGTCGTTGAAGGTGAGCACCTCGGCGCCGTTGTCGGATGCTTCGAGCTGGGTCTCGCCGAGCGCGGCGAGGTCGATGCCGCGGGCCTTGAGCCGGGTGACGGCCGTGGTGCCGCGGTAGCGGGCCGCCGCGTTCGTCCCGGTCAGGACGTCGGCGAGGACTTCGGCCTGTTCCCAGGCGGGCTGGATCAGCCCGGCCGGGGCGCCGGGGTGGCGGGCGCAGTCGCCGAGGGCGTGGATGCGGCCGTCACTGGTGCGCAGCGTGTCGTCGACGAGGATGCCCATGTCGACGTCGAGGCCGGCGTCGGCGGCCAGGCTCGTCTCGGCACGGACACCGGCGGCGACCACGACCAGGTCGGCCGGGACGAGGCTGCCGTCGTCGAGCTTGAGCCCGTCGCCGGGCAGGTAGCGGGCGGCGGTGGCGCCGAACTTGAACGTCACGCCCATGTCGGTGAGCTGCCGGGCCAGCACGTGGCCGGCGGCCGGGTCGAGCTGGCGTTCCATGACGTGCCCCAGCGGGTGCACGACGGTCACCTGATTGCCGCGCCCGGCCAGGCCGCGGGCGGCTTCGAGGCCGAGCAGGCCACCGCCGAGCACCGCGACGGGCGCGCCGAAGCGGGCGGCGTCGAGGATCTTGGCGCAGTCGTCGAGGCTGCGGAAGGCGACCACGCCCGGCCCGGCTTCGAGGCCTTCGACCGGCGGGATCCACGGGTTGGCGCCGGTGGCGAGGACCAGGGCGTCGTAGTCCACAGTGGAGCCGTCGCCGAGTTCGACGCAGCGCTTCTCGCGGTCGATGCGTTCGACGTCGACACCGAGCCGGAGGTCGATGTTGTGCCGCTGCGCCCATTCGTCGTCGTGCAGGCGAACGCTTTCGGCGCTCATCCCGCCCGCGACGACGGCGGACAGCAGCACGCGGTTGTAGGCGGCGTGCTTCTCGGCGCCGAGCACGGTCAGCCGCACCCGCTCGGCGATCGGGTCGCGACGGCGGATCTCGTCGGCCAGCCGGGCTCCGGCCATGCCGTACCCGACGATGACGACTTCACGGGGGCTCATGCGGCACCATCCACAGTAGACAGGGAAACGGCACACACCTTGAACTCCGGCATCCGGGAGACCGGGTCGAGCGCCGGGTTCGTGAGCAGGTTCGCGCGCTGCTCACCGGGGAAGTGGAACGGGAGGAAGACCAGGTCGGGCTTGAGGTTCTGGGCGAACCGCACCTTGGCGATGGTCTCGCCGCGGCGCGACCGGACCAGCGCCCGGTCGCCCTCTTCGAGCCCGGCGCGCTTGGCGGTGTCCGGGTGGACCTCGACGAAGGCCTCCGGGACGACGTCGTTGAGTTCGTCGACCAGCCGCGTCTGCGCGCCCGACTGGTAGTGCTGCAGCACGCGGCCGGTGGTGGCCTGCAACGGGAACTCCTCGTCCGGCGCCTCGGCCGGGCCGGTGTGCTCGACCGGCACGAACCGGGCGCGGCCGTCCGGGTGGGCGAAGGCGTCGAGGAACATCCGCGGCGTGCCGGGGTGGTCGTCGGCCGGGACCGGCCAGTGCAGGGCCTCGCCCGCGCGCAGCCGGTCGTAGGTGACGCCGGAGTAGTCGGCGATGCCGCCCTTGGACGCGATCCGCAGCTCTTCGAAGATCGTCTCGGCGTCGGTGGGGAACCGCTCTTCCGGCTGCCCCAGACGCTGCGCGAGCCCGTTCAGGACGTCGAGGTCGGACCGGACGCCCGGCGGCGGCGTCAACGCCTTGCGCCGCAGCAGGACCCGGCCTTCGAGGTTGGTGAGCGTGCCATCTTCTTCGGCCCACTGGGTGACCGGCAGGACGACGTCGGCCATCGCCGCGGTCTCGGACAGCACGAAGTCGGCGACGACGAGGAAGTCCAGTTCGGCGAGCCGGTCCTGGACGCGCTGCGAACGCGGCGCGGAGACGACGACGTTGCTGCCGAACACCATCAGCGCCTTCGGGCCGTTCTCCTGGCCGAGCGCTTCGAGCAGTTCGGTGGCCGAGCGGCCGGGACCGGGCAGGCTTGCGGTGTCGACGCCCCAGACGCCGGCGACGTACTCGCGCGCGGCCGGGTCGTCGAGCTTGCGGTAGCCGGGCAGCTGGTCGGCCTTCTGGCCGTGCTCGCGCCCGCCCTGGCCGTTGCCCTGGCCGGTGAGGCAGCCGTAACCGGAGCCCTTGCGGCCGGGCAGGCCGAGGCTCAGCGCGAGGTTGATCCAGGCGCCGACGGTCGCGGTGCCGGTGGCGTGCTGTTCGGTGCCGCGCGCGGTGAGGACGTAGGCGTTGCGGGCACCGGCGAGCTTCTCGGCGGCGAGGCGCATGTCGGCGGCCGAGACACCGGTGACGCGTTCGGCACGCTCCGGCCACCAGCTCGCGGCGATCCGCCACATCTCGGCGAACCCGCTCGTCCGGTCGTCCACATAGGACTGATCGAGGTGGCCGCCTTCGACGACGGCGTGCAGGATGCCGAGTGCCAGCGCGAGATCCGTGCCGGGCGCGGGCGCCAGGTGCAGGCTCGCCAGCTCGGCGGTCGGGGTGCGCCGCGGGTCGACGACGATGAGGTCGGCCCCGCGCAGGTGCTGGGTGAACGGCGGCATGGTCTCGGCCGGGTTCGCCCCGGCGAGCAGCACGACGTCGGCTTGTTTCAGATCCGTGACGGGGAACGGCATCCCGCGGTCCGCGCCGAAGGCCTTGATCCCCGCGGCGGCGGCCGACGACATGCACCACCGGCCGTTGTAGTCGATCTGCGAGGTACCGAGCGCGACCCGGGCGAACTTGCCGAGCAGGTAGGCCTTTTCGTTGGTCAGGCCGCCGCCGCCGAAGATGGCGACACCGTCCGGACCGTGGGTCTCCTGCGTTTCGCGGAGCTCGCGGGCGACGTGGTCGAGGGCGAAGTCCCAGCTGACCGGTTCGAGCGCGCCGCCGACGCGCAGCATCGGGGTGGTCAGCCGCTTCGGGTTCGTGAGCAGGGAGCCGGAGGTCCAGCCCTTCTGGCACAGGCCGCCGGCGTTGACGGGGAAGTCCCGCGGCGTCACGCGGTCGCCGTCGAGGCTCATCCCGCACTGCAGGGCGCAGTACGGGCAGTGGGTGTCGACCTGCGGCATCGGGCACCTCCTCGGCGTTTCGGGCTTGCCCTGACGCTAAGGAGGCCTTGTTAACCGGATTCGACCAAATGTTTCAGGCAGTTGACATTGCGGCGGTGTTTCCGCCGCCCGGCCGGTGAGATCCGCGTCCACGGACCGGGAGTCCGGAGGTCAGCGGGGCCAAACCGGACATGACGCCCGATCTTGCGACGTCGGTCACAAAGGGCCCCAGCCGTACTGGTCGGCGAACCGTCGTTCGAACCACCAGGGCGATGCGGCGAACGGGTCGGGGAGTGTCCGCGCCAGGAACCGGCGGTCGGCTTTGGCGAGTTCGGCCCCGACCAGGGCACGCTCCCGGCGCGACAGTGCGCTCAGCAGCTCGGCGAGATCGAGCCGGTCATGGAGCGGATAGCAGCCAAGGCAGGGGCAGTCCGGCATCCAATGGCGGAAGGGCGGCCGGGTTCGGTACTGCCAGCCCCGGAGGGCACTGGCGACGGCACCGGGCGACAGGCCGGCGTCCGCTTCGGCGAAGGCGAGCTGTCGCATTGCGCGGCGGGAGACGTACGGGATCTTGGCCGGCGGTGGGCCCGCGACGTCGAGTCGGCGGGTTCGGCGCAGGCTTCCGGGGCGCCTACGCGGCATGGGCCTTTCGGTTGGTGATCACCCGGTTATCATCTCAGCCGCGTCAATGCCTTTCGGCCGGCTTCCTCGCTCGCTGACCACCATCCCGACGCCCGATTGTGACTACGGCCGGCAGCACCGCGTCAAGGCGGGAAAGCGTGCCTTGACCCGGCACTACCGGCCGTGTTCGGGCTTCGGATCGGGGTTGCGGGGAGGTCTGGGTTGGTGCCCGTCACAAGATGCCGGACACCTCGCGTGCCGCCGCGCGCAAGCCGTCCAACGACGCCTGCGTCGATCGCGGGTTCAACGCATTCGATGCCAGCCGGAACAGGACCGCGCGCAACAACAACTGCGGCCACTCCGGTAGGTGGGCCCAGCGCTCCAGCAGGTCCCGCCCGGCCCCACCCCAGGCCAGCGCGTCCACCGCCACGATCGCCGCCCCGTACTCGCCCGGGCGGTAATACGGGACGAAGTCGACCAGGCCGGGGCTGGAATCGCCGTCGAACAACAGTCCTGCCAGCAGCTCGCCGTGCGCCACCTGCGACGGCAACCGGATCGGGCGGCGGGCTCCGGCCAGGACCTCGAACCAGCGGCCGCCCTTCGTCTCCGCCAGGGGGACCTCGAGTTCCTCCCAGGCCACGCGGTCGGCGACCGCGTCGATGTCGGTGCGGGTGTCCAGGAAGTCCGGGCGGGGCAGGCCTACCGTGGCCCGGTGGAGCTTCACCGCCGCCAGTACCGATGCGTCGCCGCGGTGCTCCGGCGTTCCCGGGATGAACCGGGATGCCGTCCAGCCGCCGACGATCCAGCGGCCGTCCGTCGACCGGACCGGCTTCCCGACGCGCAGCCCCGGCTCTCGGACGTAGTCGAGCGCGTGCGCCGTCCACAGCGTCCTGACCTTGTCGGTGACCGGCTTGAGCACGAGGTCGCCGCAGTGCCACGCGGTCGAGTCCGGCAGCCGCTCGCCGCCGTCGGCGGAGCCGCCGAAGGCCGCGCAGACGTGCGCCGGGGGACGTTCGAGGGTTGACCGCACGGGCGTGACGTTACCCGGCCGGGTGTTCCACGATCGAGAAGACTCGCTGGTCACACACGGTTTCCCGGCCGGGTAAACCACACTGTCAGTAGGTCGGCAGGCTCGGGTCGATCTGCTTCGCCCAAGCGAGCACGCCGCCGCCGAGGTGCGTCGCGTCCTTGAAGCCGGCCGCGTGCAGGGCGGCGAGGGCCTCGGCCGACCGGGCACCCGACTTGCAGTGCAGGACGATCGGCTTGTCCTGCGGCAGCTCCGCCAGCGCCTCGCCCGAAAGGATGCGGTCCTTCGGGATCAGCGTCGCGCCCTTGATGTTGACGATCTCGTACTCGTGCGGCTCGCGGACGTCGATCAGGGCGAAGTTCTCGCCGCTGTCGAACTTGGCCTTGAGCTCCGCCGGGGTGATCGTGCTGCCGGAAGCCGCCGAAGCCGCCTCGTCGGAAACTACGCCGCAGAACGCCTCGTAGTCGATCAGCTCGGTGATCTTCGGGGTGTCCGGGTCCTTGCGGATCTTGACCTCGCGGTACTTCATCTCCAGCGCGTCGTAGCTGATCAGGCGGCCGAGCAGCGGCTCGCCGATGCCGGTGATGAGCTTGATCGCCTCGGTGACCATGATCGAGCCGATGGACGCGCACAGCACGCCCAGCACGCCACCCTCGGCGCAGGAGGGAACCATGCCCGGGGGCGGCGGCTCCGGGTAGAGGTCGCGGTAGTTGAGGCCCTTGCCGTTCGGCGCGTCCTCCCAGAAGACGCTGACCTGGCCCTCGAACCGGAAGATCGAGCCCCAGACGTACGGCTTGCCGAGCAGCACGGCGGCGTCGTTGACCAGGTAGCGCGTGGCGAAGTTGTCGGTGCCGTCGACGATCAGGTCGTACTGCTCGAAGATCTCGAGGGCGTTCGACGAGTCCAGCCGGTCGGTGTGCAGGTGCACCTTGACCAGCGGGTTGATCTCCGCGATCGACTCCTGCGCGGACGCGGCCTTGAGCTTGCCGACGTCGGACTGGCCGTGGATGACCTGGCGCTGCAGGTTCGACTCGTCCACGACGTCGAAGTCGACGATGCCGAGCGTGCCGACCCCGGCGGCGGCCAGGTACAGCAGCGCGGGGCTGCCGAGGCCGCCGGCCCCGATCACCAGGACCTTGGCGTTCTTCAGCCGCTTCTGCCCGTTCACCCCGACGTCGGGGATGATCAGGTGACGGCTGTACCGGGCCACCTCTTCCTTGGTGAGCTCGGCAGCCGGCTCGACGAGCGGCGGCAGTGCTGACATGGGTCCTCCATCTCGCGCGCGTATCGCGTCCATCCCACTATGCACAACGCGCGCGGGCAAATAAGCCTTCCCAGGTCCAGATGCTGGGACAACCCTTACGGCGGCGTCGGGTTCGGCCAGGCGTTGGTCACGCAGATGCGGCCGTCCTTGGCCACCTTGCCCTTGTCGCCGCCCGGGATGTCGTTGAGCATCGCGACGTAGTCGTCGTTGACGCCGAACGACTGCTGCATCATCACCGGCGCCGGCTGGCCCGTGCCGCCGCAGCCGACGTGCTTGTTGCCCAGCGCGTGGCCGACCTCGTGGTTGATCGCGTACTGCCGGTAGCCCGTCATGTCGGCGCCGTAGGCCTTCGCGCCGCGGACCCAGCGCGCCAGGTTGATCAGCACGCGGCCCATGCTCTTGCGGTAGCAGGACGCCTCGAACTTGATCTGGAAGCCGCAGGCGTCCGCGCGGTGCGTGGTGTCCGGCGTGGTGAGGCTCACCCGGAACGAGGGGTTCGGGAAGCTGGCGTCGACGCGCTGGAAGGCGACCTTGCCGTCCCACGTCCAGCTCTTGGGGTCGGACAGGGTGCCCTGGACGGCCGTCGCGAAGGCGTCGTCGCCGGCGTAGCTCGACGGGTCGATCCCGTCCTCGACCTCGACGGTGTAGGTGTACAGCTGCCCGGTGCCGATCTTCGGGCCGCTGCCCGGCACCACGTGCCAGGTGCCCTTTCCGGTCTGCGTGTACGGGCTGCCGTTGGGCAGGTCCGCCGTCGGCACCTTGAGGTCGACCGGCGTGGCCGGGTTCTCCGGGATGCCCTGTTCGCCGCCGCTGTCGACGGCGCCGCCGGAGGTGTCGCCGCCCGCCGACTCGGCGCCGGGCGCGCCGGCGCCGGTGCCCTGCTCGGCGATCGGCTGGGCCGGGCTGTTGGCCGTGTTGACCACCACGAGCACGGTCAGCACGACCAGGATCGGCAGGGCGTAGACACGCCAGCCGTAGGTCTTCGTCAGCTTCGTGAGGCCGGACTTCGGCGGCGGGTCCGCCTTCTCCCGCGCGACCGGCACCTCCGGCTTCCAGGAGGCGCTCAGCGGCTCGGCGCTGGTCCGCCGGCCACCCGGCCGGTAGCGGTCCTCGTCGACGCGCTGCGCCGACGCCTTCGCCGGGCGGTACTGCCCGGTGCGCGGCGGGTCTTCGGGCTGCGACGCCCGGCGGGCCGACGCGCGGTGCGGCGGCCGCCGATCTTCACCTCGCGCGTCCTGCTTCACCCGGTCCACCGCACCAGGGTGCCACAGCGCCACCGAACCGTTATCAGCGACTGGCGGATCATCGAGTGAACTCGCCGTCACCCGATCGGCCTACCAGGTGCCCGCTTCGACGTGCTCCCACATGCCCAAAACGGCCTTCGCTACGACGACCGGGCGTTCCATCTGCGCCACGTGACCGGTGCGCGGGAGCACCAGCAGCCGGGCCCGCGGGATCGCCCGCGCGGTCCGCACCGCGCGCTTCACCGAGATGACGCGGTCCTCCCGCCCCCAGACGACCAGCGTCGGCGCCTTGACGAGCGGCGCGACCGACCACAGCGACGCCTTCCCCAGCGTCGACCACGCCCGGAAGATGGCGAACGTGCTGCGCGCCATCGCGGGCGCGGCCCAGGCGAACCCGGCGCGGGCGCCGTGTTCCTCGGCCAGCTCGTCGAGCCGGCTCTCCGGGAAGCGGGACGGGTCGGCGAAGCACAGCTTGATGACCTGCGAAGCCCGTTCCCGCGGCCCGAGCGCGGCCAGCTGGGCCCGCACGCGCGCGCCGACCAGCGGCAGGTAGGCGAACGCCATCCGCGGGTCCGACAGCCGTCGCGGGTCGAGGCGCAGGTCGGGCACCGCCGGCGAAATGAGCGTCAGCGTCTTGACCAGCTCCGGCTTCTGCGCCGCGACCAGCAGCGCGATCGCGCCGCCCATCGAGTTGCCGAACAGGTGCACCGGGCCGCTTTCCCCGATGTGCCGCACGACGACGTCCGCGTGCGCCTGGAGCGTGAAGTCGAAGCCCTCCTCGGGCTCGGAGTAGCCGAACCCGGGCAGGTCGGGGGCGGTCCCGCCGGCGACCGGCGCGAGCAGCGCGGCCAGGTCCGTCCAGTTCGTCGACGAGCCGCCGAGGCCATGGACGTAGACGGCGGGCACGCCGTCCGGGCCCGGCGTGCGGCGGACGTGGAGCCGGGCGGTGCCGACCTCCTCGAAGGCGGCGGGCCACGGCGGCGGGACCGGGTCGAGCGACGGCAGGGCCCTGGTCGAGAGCGGCACGTGGGTCAGCGGCGGCCGCGTCGGCGCGGGGGTGTTCACGGGTCCAGAATGCCCGACCCTTGGCGCGGCACACGTACCGGCGAGTAATCTTCAGGGCGACTTCACGCGGTGGCGACCCCGCCCGTCGAAGAAACGATGACGGGAGGACGAGCATGACGGAGATGACGCGGGTGCAGCAACGTGGGGTGCGGCTGCCCCGGACCGAGCGCCGGGCTCAGCTCCTCGCCGCGGCGCAGCGGGTCTTCGCCGAAAACGGTTACCACGCCGCCGCGATGGACGAGATCGCCGAGGTCGCGGGCGTCTCGAAGCCCGTGCTGTACCAGCACTTCCCCGGCAAGCTCGACCTGTACATCGCGCTGCTGGAAAGCCACGTCGACGAGCTGGTCAAGCGCGTCCAGAACGCCCTCGACTCGACGACGGAGAACAAGCAGCGCGTCCCGGCGACGGTCGGCGCGTTCTTCGACTTCGTCAGCAACGACGCGGGCGCGTTCCGGATGGTGTTCGAGTCCGACCTGCGCGGCGAGCCGGCGGTCCAGGAGGCGGTCGACCGCGCGACGTCGGCCAGCGTGGACGCGATCACGGAGACGATCACCGCGGACGCGGGCCTCGACGAGGACAAGGCGCGCCTGCTGGCGGTCGGCCTGGTCGGGATGAGCCAGGTCAGCGCCCGGTTCTGGCTGGCCCACCACCAGTCGATGAGCCGCGAGGAAGCGGTGGCCCTGACGGCCAACCTCGCCTGGCGCGGCATCGGCGGCGGCTTCCCCCTCAAGGACGCCTGACCCCGAGCGCCCCAATGTGGCCTTGGTTGCGTTGAACGCACCCAAGGTGGCCTTCGGTGCGTTGAACGCACCGAAGGCCACATTGGGGCGCTTGTCAGCGGGCGGCGACCCGGACCAGGGCTGAGATCCGCCGGGCCACTTCGTACGGCCGTTCTTGCGGCAGCATGTGCCCGGCGCCCGGAAACCGGACGAACTCCGCGTGCGGAAGCTCGTCCGCGATCACCTTCGCGTGGTCCAGCGGGCACAGCCGGTCCTTCTCCCCCGCCAGCACCACCGACGGCACGTCGCACAGCGCGCCCAGCCCGCCGACGCCGCGGTGGGCCGCGATGGCGTCCAGGAACATCCCCGCGCTCGCCGGATGCGCGCACAGCAGCTGCTCCACCACGCTGTCCACCTGCTCACGCCCCGGCCGGACGCCGAAGACCAGCCGCCGCGCGACCGACCGGACCAGCCCCGGCCGCAGCCGCAGCGTGTCGCTCCGCAGGCGAGCCAACAAGCGAGCCACCCGCGGCTCGAAGCGCGTCACGCTCCGGCCGACCAGCCCCGGGAACCCGAGCGTCAGCTTGTCCATGTCCCCCGACGACGTCGCCACGAACGCCGCCCCGGCCAAGCGCGAAGCCACCAGCGAAGGGTGCCGTTCGGCGAGCACCATCAGCGTCATGCCACCCATCGAGTGCCCGGCCAGGACCAGCGGCCCGGCCGGAACGCGGGCGGCGATCAGCTCCGCAAGGTCGTCGGCCAGCCGCGCGATCGTGGCGCCGCCGGGCCGGGCGGGCGCCGAACCGCCGTGGCCGCGCAGGTCGTAGCGCAGTACGCGCAGGCCGGGATCGAGGTGCGGCAGGACGAAGTCCCACGTCCGGTGGTCCTGCGTCCAGCCGTGGACCAGCACCAGCGTGACGGCGGAATCGGCCGGCCCCGACTGCTCGACGTGGAGCGCGGCGCCGTCACTCGCGACGAACCGGCGCCCGGGCGCGAGGACGGTGGTCATCGGCCCGCCGGGAGCAGGAACGACTTGCGCCAGAAGTACTTCCCCGGCAGTCCCACGAGCCCCGACTCCTGCAGGAACGGCATGATCTTCTCCCCGGCCCACGCGATCGTGCCCTGCCAGTGCGGGTTGGTCAGCGCCGCCTCGACGCCGTCGCGCGGCCGGATGCCGACCGCCTTGTAGACGTCCGGGTTGATGAACGTCCGCGTCACGAAGTAGGAAATGAGCGCGATGATGAACTGCTGGTAGGCGATCTCGGCCTTCGACAGCTTCGCCATCCCGCGCGTGACCTCTTCGCGGGCGAAGGTGACGTGCCGGGCTTCTTCGAGGACGTGGATCCGGTTGACCATCCGGACCAGCGGCTGGACGCCTTCGTCGTTCATCTGCTCGCGCTGCAGCCGGTCGAGGACCTCTTCGGCGACCAGGATCGCGCCGTAGCGAGCCGGGCCGTAGGAGATCGTCGGCATCAGCTTCGCGAGGCGCCGCAGCCACGGCACCGGGCCGTAGGCGGGGCAGCCGATCCGAGCCGCCATCCGCGCGAACATCGTCGAGTGCCGGCATTCGTCGGCGATTTCGGTGAGCGCGAACTGGGCGTGCGCGGACGTCGGGTCCTCTTCGTAGACCTCCTTGAGCAGCATCTGCATGAGGAGGATTTCGAACCACAGTCCGGTGGTCGCGACGCTCGCGACCTCGTGCTTGCCCAGCTCGATGCGCTGTTCGGGGGTCAGCTTGTCCCAGAGTTCGGTGCCGTAGAGCGACGAGCGCTCTTCGAGGATGAACCGCTTGCCCTCGACCAGCGGCGCGGTCCAGTCGATGTCGACGTCGGGGTCGTAGAACTTGTTCGCCGACGACTTCAGCAGGCGGTCCGCGGTCTTTTCGCGATCCGGTTCCTTCAGCGTCCGCGTCATTGCCGACACCCCTTCCGCGATGTGTAACTTGAGGTAACAGTTACCTCTGCGTAGCATGACCCTGGTGATCGAACGTGTCAAGCGCTCCAGCAAGCAGGCCGGCAAGTCCTCCCGCGGCGAGGAGGCGACGGGCGACGCCCGGCGCGACCGCTGGCGCAAGCACCGCATCGCCCGGCGCAAGGAGTTCGTCGAGGCGGCGCTGCGGGCGCTCGACACGCACGGCCCCGACCTCGGCATGGAGGACGTCGCCGCGGAGGCGGGCGTCACGAAGCCGGTGCTGTACCGGCACTTCGACGACAAGGCCGACCTGTACGTGGCCCTCGGCCAGCGCGGCACGGAAATCCTCTTCGAGCGGCTGATCCCGGCGATCAACGCCGAGCTGGCGCCGGTCCCCCGGATCCGGATGGCCCTCGACGCGTTCTTCACGGTGATCGAGGAGCACCCGAACCTCTACCGGCTGCTGGCGCACGGCCGCCCGGAGAAGCCGGTGTCCTCGGACGTCGTGGCCGAGGACAAGGAGCTGATCGCGACGGCGCTGACGGCCCTGCTCGGCGACTACATGCGGATGTTCAACATGGACTCGGGCGCGGCCGAGCCGTGGGCGCACGGCATCGTCGGCATGGTCCAGAACACCGGCGAGTGGTGGCTGGACCGCCGTTCGATGAGCCGCGACGCGGTGGTGGAGTACCTGACCCAGATCATCTGGGCGGCGATCGACGGGCTGACCCGCCAGAACGGCGTGGTCATCGACCCGAACCTGCCCCTGGAAGTCAACAAGGTGGTCCAGCTGGGCCGCGCCCCGGAGTCGTTGGAGGAGACATCGTGAGCGAGCACGACGAAGACGGCTACAGCGGTTCGGCCACCCTGGTGGTGGCCGGGGTTTCGCTGCCGGTGACGGTCGAGCTGCGCGGCTACTTCCAGCCGATCGACGGCTATTACCGCTGGTACGGCCGGGTGGCGGTGAACGAGGAGCTGACCAGGCTGGCGGGCGGCAAGAAGAAGCCGGTCACCATCCAGGCGGGTTCGTACACGGCGTCGGGCGAGCTTTCGGACCCGGACCCGTGGGGCCGCTACCGGATCATGGGCACGAGCACGCCGCCGTTCCACGTCCCGACGACCCTCAAGGAACTCAACGCCTGACCCGAGCGCCCCAATGTGGCCTTCGGTGCGTTCAACGCACCCAAGGCGGCCTTCGGTGCGTTGAACGCAACCAAGGCCGCCTTGGGGCGCTTGCCTGAAGCCCGTCAGTCGCCGACGCCGAAGCCGACCTTGCGGACGTCGGAGGGGGCGATCTCCACGTACGCGATGCGGTCGGAGGGGACGATGTACTTGCGCCCCTTCTCGTCGTTGATGCGGAAGAGCCCGTCACCGGCCGTCAGGGCCTCGGCGACCAGCTTCTCCACCTCTTCGGGAGACTGGCCACTGGACACCACCAGCTCGCGCGGCGTGTCCTTGATGCCGATCTTGACCTCCACGTGGGACCTCCGCTGGAAATTCGTAAGGGATGTGCCGGCCAAGGCTAACCGAACCGGCTCGTTCCGGTGGCGCATGTCCGCGCCGGACCGCGTTGTCACTTCCGGGTACTCCATCGGGTTCAGCCCAGGCCGAGCGCCTGCATGCGCTTGGTGTGCCCCTGTTGCAACCGCCGGAACAGCGCCGCAATTCCGGAGAGGTCGCCCGAGCCGTTGATGATCAGCTCGGCCAGCCCGTCGCGCTCGGCGACGACGTACTGGGCCTGGGTCAGGGCCTCGCCGAGCAGGCGGCGGCCCCACAGGGCGAGCTTGTCGCGAGTCTTGGGGTCGGCCTCGATACCGGCCGCGACCTCGCGTTCGGCGAAGGCCGAATGGCCGGTGTCGGCCAGCACGGTCAGCACCAGGTCCTTGGTCTCCGGGTCGAGCCAGCTGGCGATCTCCCGGTAGAGGTCGGCGGCCAGCCCGTCGCCGACGTAGGCCTTGACCAGTGACTCCAGGTACGACTTCGGGGGCGTCGAAGCGTGCCAGGCATCGATGTGGTTCACGAACGGCGCCATCGCGTCCTCGATCTTGATGCCGTTCGCGGCCACGTGCTTGGCGAGCTGGCCGTAGTGACCGATCTCGGCGGCCGCCATCGCCGCCAGCGCGGCCCGCCCGGCCAGGGTGGGGGCGCTGCGCGCGTCCTCCGCCAGGCGGTCGAACGCGGACAGTTCGCCATAGGCGATCACACCGAGAAGGTCGACTACGCCTTCACTGATCTCTTTCGGCTCGGTCACGGGGGCAGGGTATCGCCGAAGCACCCGGACGTGGCGGGACGAGACCGATCACACTGGTTCCGGCGCGCCGGGTACTGTCCAAAAACTGCTGACCAGGTACACTGGCGTTCGATATCAAGCTTCCGTACGCCATACCGGCGTCGGGAAACAGGCAGGTCACGTGGCTTGCCGACGTACTGCAATGTGCGTGCACGCCTCTTCCGGCATTCCCGGGACGGACCGGTTCCGCGCTCCAGATCAGCGCCAGGGACCAGGGTTTACTCCCGGTCGAGTGTCGAGCGGACCCACGGCTGTGCGCGCTGGTCACGAGAGAGGCGATCACCCTGACCGCAGAAATTCCCACAACCGAACAGACCCCCGCCGTCGCGCTGGAACACAGCGAGACCGGCCCGGCCACGCTCGACACGTCGCACCCGCTGCAGGCGGGCGCCCCGGTCGAGCCGGAGGCCCCGACGTTCGCGTCCTTCGGCGTCAAGCCCGAGATCGTCAAGGCCCTCGGCGAGGCCGGCATCGAGCGTACCTTCGCCATCCAGGCGCTGACGCTGCCGCTGGCCATGGCCGGCGACGACCTGATCGGCCAGGCCCGCACCGGCATGGGCAAGACGCTGGGCTTCGGCGTCCCGCTGCTGCACCGCGTGCAGGTCCCCGGCGACGGCACCCCGCAGGTGCTCGTCGTGGTCCCGACCCGCGAGCTGTGCATCCAGGTCGCCAACGACCTCAAGGGCGCCGGCAAGCACCTGGGCATCCGGACCCTCGCCATCTACGGCGGCCGCCCGTACGAGCCGCAGATCGAGGCGCTCCGCAAGGGCGTCGACGTCGTGATCGGCACCCCCGGCCGCCTGCTCGACCTGGCCGAGCAGCAGCACCTGGTGCTCGGCAAGGTCCGCGGCCTGGTGCTCGACGAGGCCGACGAGATGCTCGACCTGGGCTTCCTGCCCGACATCGAGCGCATCCTGCGGATGGTGCCGGACGAGCGGCAGACCATGCTGTTCTCGGCCACCATGCCCGGCCCGATCATCACGCTGGCCCGCACGTTCCTGCGGCAGCCGACGCACATCCGCGCCGAGGAGAACGACGCCGGCGCGGTCCACGAGCGCACCACCCAGTTCGTCTACCGGGCGCACTCGATGGACAAGCCCGAGGTCATCGCCCGGGCGCTGCAGGCCGAGGGCCGCGGCCTCACGATGATCTTCAGCCGCACCAAGCGCACCGCGCAGAAGGTGGCCGACGACCTGGTCGAGCGCGGCTTCGCGGCCGCCGCCGTGCACGGCGACCTGGGCCAGGGCGCCCGCGAGCAGGCGCTGCGCGCGTTCCGCTCGGGCAAGGTCGACGTGCTGGTCGCGACCGACGTCGCCGCCCGCGGCATCGACATCGACGACGTCACCCACGTGATCAACTACCAGTGCCCGGAGGACGAGAAGACCTACGTCCACCGGATCGGCCGCACCGGCCGCGCCGGGCGCACCGGCGTCGCGATCACCCTCGTCGACTGGGACGAGGAGCCGCGCTGGAAGCTGATCTCCGACACCCTCGGCCTCGACATGCCGGAGCCGGTGGAGACGTACTCGTCGTCCAAGCACCTGTTCGAGGACCTGGGCATCCCGGAGGGCACCACCGGGCGGCTGCCGCTGGCCAAGCGGACCCGCGCCGGCCTGGCCGCCGAGGAGGAAGAGGACCTGGGCGGCAAGAAGCGCGGCCGTCGTCGCGGCGAGCCCACCTCGGAAGACGCGCCGCGCAAGCGCACCCGGGCCCCGCGCAAGCGCACCCGCGGCGGCTCGCGGGCGGCCGAGGCGATCGAGGCCGCGGACAACGCCGCCGCTGCCGCTTCTTCGGAAGAGGCTCCGGCCGCTTCGGAGGGCCGCACCCGGACCCGCCGCCGCACCCGCAGCGGCAACGCCCCGGAGACGACCGGCCCGGCCGTCGAGAAGGAGGCGGGCGAGAACGCCGAGCGCCCGGCTCGACGGCGCCGCCGTCGCCGCCCGGCCGCGACGTCTGATACACCTGCGTCGGCAGACTGAGGCCTACGCAGCGGGGGTCGGGTAAGTGAACGACGAGGAGAAGGCGGATTCCGGCTACGGGTCGGAAGACGTCCTCGAAGACGCGCCCCCCGCTGCCCCGCCCGCCCCGCGGGTCAAGGCGCGCAGGTCGCCGTGGAACCGCGGGCGGGACAGGGCGATCGCCGCGCTGATCGCGGTGGGCGTGGTCGCCGCCGCGCTGGTCATCGGCGCGACGAGCGACAGCGCGGCCACCGACCGCACGCGGGCGGCACCGCCCCCGCCGTTGCCCGCGGCCCCGGACAAGGTGCCCGGATCGATGGCGGAGATCTGGAGCGCCCCCAGCGGCGCGACGCCGGTCCCGGTCGTGGCCGGCGACTCGGTGGCCACCGCGGACGGCGGCGAGGTCGCCGCCCGCGACCCGCTGACCGGGCAGATCCGCTGGCACTACACGCGTGACCTGCCGTTGTGCACGCTCGACCAGGCGTGGGGGCGGCTGAACGCCGTCTTTTCGAAATCGACGAACTGCAGCGAAGTCACGCAGCTCGACCCGGGCACGGGCCGGATCACCGCGCAGCGCAACGGCAACGCGGAGCTGGGCACCCAGCTGGTCAGCGACGGCTCCCACGTCACGGCGACGGGCAAGAAGCTCCTCACGACGTGGCGCGACGACCTGGTGCAGAGCGCCGAGTACGGCCAGGTCCCGGCGCTGGTCAACGCGGGCAAGCAGCCTCGGACGGGCTGCACGTACGGCACGGTCGAGGCGGCGTCGGGCAAGATCGGCGTGATCGAGCGCTGCCCGGGCGACCCGGCCGACCGGTTGACGGTGTACAAGTCGGCGCCGGAGAAGGACGACGAGCCGCAGGTCAGCTTCAGTTCGGTGCTGGCGGGCAAGCGGGCCCGCGTGATCGCGATGTCGGGCGACCTGACGGCGGTGGTGTTGCCGGACCAGAAACTCCTGGTGGTGTACAACGGCGACGGAACCCAGCGCGCGGCGTACCCGCTGGACGTGCCACCGGGCGATCTGGCGGCCGACCCCCCGGCGGGCGTCGAGGCGACAACCCAGACGGCCCAGAACATGTACTGGTTCAGCGGGTCGAAGGTGGTGGCCCTGTCCCGCGACGACCTGTCGCCACGCTGGACGTTGAGCAGCGCGATGGGCCCGGGAATCACGTTCGCCCAGCAGCTGGTGGTCCCGATCAAGGGCGGCTTGGCGGTGCTGAACGAAAACGACGGCTCGACGATCCGCACGGTCGGCGTCGAGCGCCGCGGCTACACGGGAGTGGTACGGCTGGGCGCGGCGGGCCCGGTGCTGCTGGAGCAGCGCGGCCCGACCCTCACGGCCCTGAGGTAACCGCCCGGCGGGGTTGTGATGCCCGCCTGATCACGCGAGATACCCCACCAGACACGCGAGATACCCACCGGATCACGCGAGTTCCGCCCCCAATCACGCGAGTTCCGCCTCGGATCACGCGAGATCCGGCCTCCCCGCCCCCTGCCCGGAGGCGGGACCGATCCTCCCGGGCTCAGGTGAGCCAGAAAAGGGACACCGCGGAGACCGTGAACAGCACGACCGCGATCCCCGCACCCACGGCGGACGGCCCGTCGCGGCGATCGGCGACGCGCTGGGCCAGCAACGCCAGCGCCGCCGCCACGGGGTGGCCGATCAGCAGGGTCGCTCCGGGGCCGGGCATGCCGGTGTAGAGGCCGATCGCCCCCACCAGGAGCACGCCGAGCGCCAGGACCGCGAGGCCGGCCGCCAGTGAGCCCGTCAACCCGCGCCACCACCGGCCGCGCACCGGAGCGGCTGCCGGCTCGGTCTCCGGACCGGCGTCGGCCGGTTCGATCCGCTCTGGCTCGATCCGCCTCTGCTCCACGGTCGGCGCCTCGGCCGCACCCACCCCGGCGTCCGGCGCCTCGGGTCGCTCGCCCTGACCGCGCCTCCGCCGAACCGTTCCCGGCTCGTCCGGGCGCGGGCGCGCCGCCGGATTCCCCGCCGGCAGCGGGACCGTCGCCAGTTCGTCCGTGTCCGGTGAAGCCACTTACCCTCCCGTCTAGGGCGCGAGCAGGTCCCACGGCTGCGCAGCCGGGGCCGCTTCCTGGCCCGCCGCGCAGCTCGGCCTGAAGTCGCACCAGGCGCAGCGCCGGTCCGGGCGGGCCGGGAACAGCACGTCGCCGTCGCCGCCCGCGTCCAGGGTATCCGTGGCCAGGCGCAGGTCTCCGGCAGTCTCCTCCGCGCGTTGCAGGTGCCGCTGCAGGCTCTCCGGGGTGTGCTCCGCCGCCGCGATCGTGCCCGTCGGGACGTGGTGCAGCTCCACCGTCGTGCACGGCATCCGCAACGTGCGCGCCGCCGCCACCGCGTACAGCGCAAGCGCTTGCGAGGCCCGGGCCTCGTACTCGTCCGGTGGCCGCCGCCCCGTCTTGTAGTCGACGATCACCAACTCACCCGATCGGGCGTCGATGCGGTCCGCGCGGCCCTCGATGATCATCGACGGCCGCTCCCCCGGCGTCCCGCTGACCGGCGCCGACACCCAGCGCTCCAGCCCGACCGGGTCGTGCGTGACGTCGTTGTCCTCGACGTACTCCGCCACCCACCCCTTGGCCCGCGCCCGGTACCGCGCCGCCTGCTCCTCGCTTTCGAAGCCCGCGTCCTTCCAGAACTCGGCCACCAGCGCCACCGCCCGCTGCGGCACCCGCTTGAGCACCGGCAGGTCGAACAGCGCCCGCAGCGCGTTGTGCACCACCGCGCCCAGCGTGCTGTGCGCCCACGGCCCGGTGCGCTGCGGTGTCGGCCGCTGCAGGTACGCGAGGCGGTACCGGCGCGGGCAGTCGTCGAAGGTCGCCAGCCGCGCCGGCGAGACCTTCGTGAGCCGCACCGGTTGCGCGACGCCGAAGTCGAAGCCCATCTGCTCCTTCACGCTGCCCACGCTACGCACCACCACCGACACTTTCCGCGCGGGGCGAGCGCGCCCCGCGCGGAAAGCCCGGTTCACCGCACGACGAGCACCGTGTGCGTGCCGCCGGAAACCGTCAGCGGGCCCGCGGTCCGCACCGCACGGCCGTCCAGCAGCACGAGACGACCCGAAGGCACCACCAGCGACCCGGACGTCCCCCGCGGCGCCGTCACCGTCAACGAGAACACCGAACCCTGCTGCGACCACGAAGCCGACAACGTGCCCTTCGGCGTCGGCACCGCTCCGCGCGCCCACGAGACCGAGCCCGGGTGCGGCGCCACCGTCCAGGTCGCGAAGCCCGGCGACGTCGGCGAGACGCCCAGCAGCTCGTTCGTCAGCGCCGGCACGACGCCGGTCGACCAGCCGTGCGCGGCCGACGTGTAGCCCTGCTGGTAGTGCGAGCCGCCCTCGCCGATGCCCTCCCACGCCGTGATTCCCGGGTCGTGCGTGGCCATCCAGCCGTACATCCGCTTGATCTGGTCGATCGCGGACGCCGTCTGCCCGGTCCGGAACCGCGCCTGCAGCTCGGGGAACGACGTGAACGCGTACACGCGCTTCGTGCCGTCGCCCACCAACGTGTCGTTGTCCATGAACGGGTTCCCGTACGGCAACGCGCCCGCCGCGAGCCGCGCCAGCGCCGAAGCAGCCTGCGCGGGCGAAGCGATGCCGGCGAGGATCGCGTGGCTGTTGCCGTCCTGGCCGTGGCGCACCGGGCCCGTCGCCGAGTCGAGGTACGCGCCCGCCGCCGGGTCCCACAGGTACTGGTTCACGGCCGCGGAGACGCCCGAAGCCCGCGAAAGCCACCGGTCCGCGTCGGCCGGGTGCCCCGTCGCGCGCGCCAGACCCGCAGCGCCCTGAAGCGCCCGGACGTACAACGCGTTGTAGTACGTCACTTCGCCCGTGCGCGGCAGGAACGCGTAGTCGCCGTAGCCGCCTGTGCCGTTGAGGCCCTTCGCGAGCAACCCGCGCGAATCAGTCACCGACGGGTACCACGTGTCGAGCGTCTTCACGAGGTGCGGGTAGTACGAAGCCGCGTACGCGGTGTCGCCCGTGTAGAGCACGTAGTCCCAGCTCGACGTCACCCACCAGAGCGGATAGTCGAACAGCGGCAGCGTGTAGTTGTTGATCGACGCGGGCGGGATCCAGCCGTCCGCCCGCTGGTGGTCGGCGAGATCGGCGAGCACATTCCGAGCCGCCGTGCCGTCCTGGTGCGTCAGGTACTGCGTCAGGCCGGACACCGCGACGTCGCCGACGTACGGGTCCCGGTCGCGCTTCGCGCCGTCGTGCAGCACCAGCTTCCCGTCCAGCGACGGCGAGAAGGCGCCGCGAGGGTCCACATCGGACTCACGGAAGGTGTCCATGCCCAGCTCGTTCGTGTACGACGCCGCGTACCAGTACTTGTTCAGGTCTTCGTCGGACGACTCGAACCACCCGCGGTAGGTCGACGGCGTGCCGAGGAACGGCGTGAAGTCGAGCGAGACGCCGCTGACGCGCACCTCGCCGGAGGGCTGGGCGAGCGGCGCGTCCGACGCCAGCGCGTCGAGGCTGATCCGCAGGTAGCGGAAGCCGTGCAGGCCGTCCGCGCAGACCTGCGTCCCGGACGCGCAGCCCTGGGTGTCGCGCCACACGGTCGGCGTCGCCGGCACGGCGAACTGGTCGGTGCCCGGCCCGCCGGAGAAGTCCGAGCGGGTGAAGTCGGAGCGTTCGCCCAGGTACTGGAGGGTTTCCGAGAACGCGAGCCGGACGCCCGGCCGGTTCGCCGACGCGCCCGCGAACGCGATCTTCGGGTACCCGGCGACGACCTTGCCGAAGTCGACGACGGCGCTCGGCACCGGCGGGTCGGCGACCAGGCCGGGCCACACCTCGGCGACCCGGCTGAACTCGCCGGACGGGGTGTTCTGGTCCTTGGTCACGGTGATCCGCACCTGCGCGGTCGTCACCGGCCGGTCGAAGGTGACCGCGCGCTGCACGGCCGTGTTGCCGCTGACCGTGGCGGCCACCCGCCACAGGCCGCCGTCCAGCACCTCGACCGTGAAGTCCTGCGGCACGCCGTCCACATTGGACATCACAGTCACGCCGGGCAGCGCGACCGGCGCGCCCGCGGTGATCGTCAGGACGTCGGGATAGGCGCCGATCGTGTCGTCGTTCCAGAACGTCTCGGTGTTGCCGTCGATCGCGTTGCCGGGGTCGTAGGTCCGGGGTTGCCCGTTCCCGCCGTTGTTCGGCGCGTGGAACGACGACGCGGCCGCGGTGGTGCCGGCGGGCCACGCCGGCTTCGGCGGCGGCGCCTGCCGCTTGAACGTCGCCACGCCCCGGCCGAGCAGGCCGTTCGGGTTCGTGACGTCACCGGTGGTGGACAGCACCCGCACCGGCCGGACGTCCCGGCTCGAGGGTGCGACGACGTACTTCTGCCAGCCGGGCGCGGCGCCGGCGGGCGCGGCCACCACACCGCTCGCCACCAGCACCGTGACCGGCAGGATTGCTCTGAGCCACTTCATCGAGGCCTCCGCAGGGCGTTGAATCGTTTCAAACGCTGAGCTGAGCTTCAGGCTGCGGGAGCGGTGCCAACGATGTCAACGAACCGGGCACATCCTGTCCGGCAGGACAACCCGGGTGGCGGCGTCAGCCGGCGCCGGAGATGAACCCGCGGACGGAGTTCGCGACGAGCTCCACGGCGATGGCCGCGAGCAGCAGGCCGGCCACCTTGGCCAGCAGCGTGATGCCGCTTTCCTTGATCAGCCGGATGACGAGGCCGGAGTAGCGCATGCAGAGGTAGATCACGAAGTGCGTGGTGACGATCGCCAGCGCCAGGGCGATGTACGCGCCGACGTGCCCATCTGCCTGCCGGACGAACACGATGGTGGCGGCGATCGCGCCGGGCCCGGCCAGCAGCGGCGTGCCGAGCGGCACGAGGGCGACGTTGACGTCTTCGGCCGCCGCCTCGGGCTCGTGGCCGTTGCTGGTGAGCAGCTGCAGCGCGATCAGCAGGAGCAGCAGCCCGCCCGCGCCCTGCAGCGCGGGGATGCCGATGCCGAGGTAGGACAGGATCGCCTGGCCGGCGATCGCGAACAGGCTGATGACCAGCAGCGACACCAGCACGGCCTGCCGGGCGGCGCGCGCCCGGGTCGCCATCGGCTTGCGGCCGACGAGGCTCAGGAACACCGGTACGGTGCCGGGCGGGTCCATGATGACGATCAAGGTGATCGTCGCGCTCATGAAGAGCTTCGCGTCGAAGACGTCGGCGAGCGCCATGTCAGCCCTTCACGACTTGGAAGCCCGTGGCGCGCGACATGAGCTCCTCGAACTGCCCGGGATCGGTGGTGCACTCGCCGAGTTTGATCGTCTTGTTCGTGCCGTGGTAGTCGCTGGATCCGGTGACCAGCAGGCCGAGCTCGCCGGCCAGCTCGCGGGTGCGGGCCCGCGTCGGCGCGTCGTGGTTGGGGTGGTCGGCCTCGACGCCGGTGAGCCCGCGCGCGGCCAGGCCGGCGAGGGTGTCCTCGCTGATGGTGGCGCCGCGGCTGAAGGCGAAGGGGTGCGCGACGACGGTGACGCCGCCGGCCGCGGTGATCATGTCGATGGCTTCTTCGACGGGCGTGTCGCGCCGGGCGACGTAGTAGCCGCGGCGGGGGCTGAGGTAGTCGGCGAAGGCCTCGTCGACGGACTTGACCAGCCCCGCGCGGACCAGCGCCTGCGCCAGGTGGGGGCGGCCGGGCGGGGAGTCCTCGGGCAGCAGGCCGAAGATTTCGTCGGCGTCGATCGGCAGGCCGTCGGCGGCCATCCGCTCGGCCATCCGCCGCAGCCGGGTGCGGCGCTCGAGCCGCAGCCGGGTCTGCTCGGTGACGACGGCTTCCGACGTCGGGTCGAAGAGGTAGGCGAGCAGGTGGACGCTGATCTGCCGGCCGGTCTCGGGGTCGATCGACACCGTGGAGAGCTCGGCGCCGGGGACCAGGGTCAGGCCGGACGACACCGCTTCGGAGGCGGGCGCCCAGCCCGCGGTGGTGTCGTGGTCGGTGATCGCGACGACGTCGAGCCCGGCTCTCGCGGCCGCGGCGACGAGCCCGGCCGGCGTGTCGGTGCCGTCGGAAGCGGTGGAATGGGCGTGCAGGTCGATGCGCATCGTGTCCATTGTCGACGATGCGCTGGGTCACACGCGCGGCGGGACTCCTACCCGACCGGCTTCTTCCCGCGGGCGGCCCGCTGGGCCTTGATCATGGAGAAGCGTTCGGCCTGCTTCTGCTTGTCGCCGAAGACCAGCTCCGAGATCGTGTCGTAGAACTCTTCGGGCCGCGGCAGGAAGTCGATCTTGTTCAGCGCCTGGATCTGACCGGCGGACTCGACGACCATCGTGCCGTAGCCCATCATGCGGCCGGTCGCCGTGCGGACGTAGCTGAGGTCGGTGACCTTGCTGATCGGCATCATGAGCACCTTGGTGGTGAACACCCCGGTGGTCATGACGAACCGCTTGTCGGTGACCACCAGGCGCTCGACCCACCACTCCATCACCACGTAGGCGAACCGCAGGACGACGAGCAGCGCGACGTACCAGAGGATGTTCTGGCCGATGTACAGCGCCGGTGGCAGCAGGTAGGACACCAGCACGCAGACGGCCAGCAGCGCGGCCGCCTCGAAGGTGTCCCACAGCAGCACCGCCCAGTGGCGGCGGATGCGGATGACCCGCCGCTCGGTGTCGAGGAGGTACTCGTCGGGGTCGCGTGGCGCGAACATGGTTCGAGGGTAACCCCGCGATCAGCCCTTGAACACGTTGCTGACGAAGGTGATCACCGATTCGGCCGAGCTACGGAGGAAGTCGATGATGTTGCCGACGAGGCCGGCGGCCTGCCCAGGCTGGGCGATGACGAAGAACAGCACCAACGCGATACCGGCGAGGCCCGCAATCTTCTTCACGTTCACCGCGATCAAATCCCGTCTCTTACGGTGACACCGGACAACAGCAGTTTCTACGTTGTACCGCACTGAACAGGCACAGGGGAGGTAAGTCCCGCGCTTGGGTCAGCACGCGGTCCGAAGTGTACCGTACGGCTACTCTCCGTGTACAGGACATCGGTTTTCAACTCGGTTACGTCTACCCTTCGGGACATGGAGGGCTTGACCAGCACCACGATCCGCTGTGTCGGCGGGGTCGCGTTCGACCCGCACGGCCGTTTGCTGCTCATCCGGCGCGCGAACGACCCCGGTTCGGGTCAATGGTCGCTGCCGGGCGGCCGAGTCGAACCGGGCGAAACGGACAAGGAGGCCGTGGTCCGCGAGGTTTTCGAGGAGACCGGCCTCGACGTGATTCCGGGCACACTGGTGGGCTCGGTGCGGCGGGGGCCGTTCGAGATCTTCGACTACGCCTGCGAGGTGCGGGGCGGCGTTCTCACGGCTGGTGATGACGCGTCGGAGGCCCGCTGGTCCGATGCGGCGGACCTTGCCGCGTTGGAGGCCGGTGGAGAGTTGGTGGAGCTGCTTTTTGTGACGCTGCGTGAGTGGGGGGCTTTGCCGCGGGCCTGAGGCTGCTTCCCAGCCGCCCGCCACGGCGCAGGTCTCAACCGCCCCAATGTGGCCTTGGTTGCGTTCAACGCACCGAAGGCCGCCTTGGGTGCGTTCAACGCACCGAAGGCCACATTGGGGCGCTTGGGGCGGGTGTCGGGGTCTGGCTACAACGGCAACCAGGTCATCCGCTGCCCGTGCGGCGCGGTCCGCGCCAGGGCGTGCGCCTCGGCCTTCCCGTCCTCCCACCGCACCACGCCCAGCGTCGCGAGCCCGTCCGAACCCGCCAGATCCGAACGCCCCGGCAGGACCAACTCCAGCCCGGCCCCGTAGAACTCCTCCGAAACCCACCACACCGGCCGTGAGGCGGCCAGCGAAGCCAGCTCCGAAACGAACGCCGCCCGTCGCGACGCGGAGAAGTACGCCAAGACGTGGCTGGTCAGCACCACCAACGGCCCCTCCAGCGACGCAGCTGCCGTCGCCAGGTCGTCGACGCCGTCCCCGGTGATCAACCGCGGGCGGTGGCGCGCCTGCTCGGCCGCCGCCGTGCGCAGCAACCTGATGCGGTCCGGCTGGTCCGCCCAGACGCAGGCCTCCAGCCAGGCCAGCTCGTCCTCGTCCGACAGGTCCACCGGTGCCCGGTCCAGCCCCGCCCGGTCGATCAGCGCGAGCTTCTTCGGCAGCTTCGGCACCGTCGCGCCCGGCGCCAGGTCCAGCGCGCAGTGCAAGCCGACCGCCGCCTTCGCCGGGCCCGCCGTCAGCTGGTCGCCGCCGTCGCACTGGTAGCGGTAGCCGAAGCGGTCCAGGCCCAGCAGCAGCCCCGCGCTGCAGCCGACCTCCAGCAGCGAGACCTTCCCGCCCGCTTCGCGCGCCGCCCGCGCCACACCCGGGTACAGCAGCGCCGCCCGGCGGACCTCGTTCGTCTGCGTGTACCGCGAGGCGATCAGCTCCCGCGCCTTCGAAGCGCGGTCCAACAGGAACGACCGGAACAGCGGCCACGTGTCCGAATCCACCCCGTCGAAGCCGCCCAGCGAGGGGTAGTAGCGAGACAGCGGGTGGATCGGGTCGGCCTGCACCAGGCGGTGCGCCGCCGCCATCAGCAGCGTGCCGCGCACCTCGCCGTCGCGGGCGACCGACAGCAGGCCGGCGACGTCGTCGTCCGCCGCGGCCCGCAGGGCCAGGTGCTCGTACAGCGGTGAGACCCCGCGGGCCTCCGTTTCCGCGAACGTGCGGAGTATCCCCTTGATCGCGTCCAGGTCCATCAGAGCCTCATTCGTGCGGCACCGGCCGGCCCGGCTGCTCCCCGCCCCGAGTCTCCCCGTACGACCGCTTCGGCACCATCACCTTCCGCCGGAAGGTGCACACGATCAGGCCGTCCTGCTTGTAGCCGCGCGTTTCGACGTACACCACGCCGCGGTCGTCCTTGGACCTCGACGGCGTCTTGTCGAGCACCTCGGTCTCGCCGTAGATCGTGTCGCCGTGGAACGTCGGCTTGACGTGCTTGAGGGACTCGACCTCGAGGTTCGCGATGGCCTTGCCGGAGACGTCGGGCACGGACATGCCCAGCAGCAGCGAGTAGACGTAGTTCCCGACGACGACGTTCTTGCCGAAGTCGGTCGTCTCCTCGGCGTAGTGCGCGTCGAGGTGCAACGGGTGGTGGTTCATCGTGATCAGGCAGAACAGGTGGTCGTCGTATTCGGTGACCGTTTTGCCCGGCCAGTGCTTGTAGACCGCACCGACCTCGAACTCCTCGTAGTACCGACCGAACTGCACTCGTCTTCTCCTGTCCGCGTAACACCGCGTGAGGCTGGTACGACACGCATCCGTAGTGAGGAGTACCCTCAACCATCGGTGTTCGCGCGTCAACGCGAGCCCCGCCACTGTTGCCCCCGGCCCGAAGGAGGTGAGGAACCCGATGAGTAGTGGCGATAGTCCGCTCCCTAGTAGTCCCAGCGTTCCCACCTCACGGGTCGTCTCCAGGTAGGCCTTCTCACTCCGGAACGCTGGTGTGTCGCCGGGCGGACGCTTTCCGCCCCTGGTCCGTCGTCTCGCACGACCACGCACGACACCAGGAGATCCCATGCCTGCCATTCCCTCGCTCGGCGGCCTCCGCGGCCGCGGCAACAAGGGCGCCGTCCCGGTCCGCCCGGTTCCGGTGCCGCTGTCGGCGTACGTCGTCGACTGCGCCGTGTACGTCGCCGGCGAGCGCCTGCCCGGCCGCTGGACCCACTCCGAGGCCATCAAGGAGGTCCGGAAGCGGCACGAGGGGTTCGTCTGGATCGGGCTGCACGAGCCGGACGCCCAGCAGATCCAGGGCGTCGCGGACACGTTCGGGCTGCACGAGCTGGCGGTCGAGGACGCCCTCGAAGCGCACCAGCGGCCGAAGCTGGAGCGCTACGACGACACGCTGTTCCTGGTGGTCAAGACCGTGCGGTACGTCGAGCACGAGTCGCCGACGACGGCGAACGAGATCGTCGAGACCGGCGAGCTGATGGTGTTCCTCGGCCGCGACTTCGTGATCACCGTGCGGCACGGGAACCACTCGGGGCTGGCGCGGCTGCGCCGCGAGCTGGACGACGACCCGGAGCGGCTGCAGCTGGGGCCGTCCGCGGTCGTGCACGCCATCACCGACCACGTCGTCGACCACTACCTCGACGTCACCGGGCGGATCGAGACCGACATCGACGAGATGGAGGCGCAGGTCTTCGCGCCCCGCTCGCAGGTCAGCGCCGAGCAGATCTACCTCATGAAGCGGGAGGTCCTCGAGCTGCGCCGGGCGGTCATGCCGCTGGCCACGCCGATCCAGCGCCTGGCCGAGGGCTACACGCGGCTGGTGCCGGACGAGGTCCGCTCCTACTTCCGCGACGTCGCCGACCACCTCACGACCGTGTCCGAGCGGGTCGCGGCGTTCGACGAGCTGCTGTCCACCCTGGTCGACGCGACCGTCGCGAAGATCTCGCTCCAGCAGAACACCGATATGCGCAAGATCACGTCGTGGGCGGCGATCATCACCGTGCCGACGATGATCGCCGGCATCTACGGGATGAACTTCGACTACATGCCCGAGCTGCACTGGAAGTTCGGGTACCCGCTGGTGATCACCGTGATCCTCGGCATCTGCCTGTTGCTGTACCGAATATTCCGGAAGAACGGCTGGCTCTAGTCCCCTTCCTCCCCACCGGATTCTTCGGAGAACCCGTCATGTCCAAGATGCTGTCCAACCTGAAGTTCTGGGCGCTCGCGCTCAGCGTGCTGTGGATCGTCGTCATCACCTTCGTCATCGCCGCCGACCCGGGATTCGCGCACGGGATGAAATGACGGCGTCGCGTCCTATCCTGGGCGCATGCCGAAAGCGCTGGTCGTCTCCGACGAGGTCGACGAGCGGTTGTGGACCGACGCGGTCCGCGCCGTCTCCGTCGACCTGGTCATCGGCGCCGGCGACCTGCCCTACGACTACCTGGCGTTCCTGGCGAGCGCGCTCGACGTGCCGTGCGTGTTCGTGCCCGGCAACCACGACCCGGACCTGAGCGGCTACACCCGCTACGGCGGCCTGTCCATGAAGGACGGTTTCCCGACGGTCTGGCCCGGCCCGGCGGGCGGCGTCAACGCCGACGGGCGGCTCGTCGACGTCGCCGGCCTGCGGTTCGCCGGGCTCGGCGGCTCGGTCCGCTACAACGACGGGCCGAACCAGTGGACGCAGCGCCAGCAGGCCCGGCGGGCCCGCGGGCTGGTCCGGCGCGCCCGCTTCCGGCGGTGGCGCGACGGGCGCGACGTCGACGTCCTGCTGACGCACGCGCCACCGCGGGGCCTGGGCGATCGCGAGGACCCGCCGCACCGCGGGTTCGCGTGCCTGCACCGCACGATCGAGGCACTGCGCCCGAAGTGGCTGCTGCACGGGCACATCCACCCCCACGGCGAGCCGGTGCCGGACCGCGTCGCCGGCACGACCCGGATCCGCAACGTGGTGGGCCACCGGATCATGGAGATATCGTGAAAGAGACGGGATTCCCCCGCGCCGACGCGGAGAACGACTTCCTCCGCGCGCGCCGGGGCCAGGTGCTCTCGCGGCTGTCGACGTGGCTGCGGCGCGAGCCCGACGACGTCAACATCATGCTGCCGTTCCACGAGGTGGTGGAGGCGCTCGGCTACCTCGGCGAGCACCGGATCGGGCTGCGGGTGATCAAGCTGGAGTCGATCGTCGGCACGGTCGACCGCAGCCGCGACTTCGACCGCCGCTTCCGCCCGACGTCGGCCCGCGTCCGCGAACGCTGGGAGCGCCTGGCCCTGGCCGCCCGCCGCGGCGAGGAGATCCCGCCGATCGAGGTGTACCGCGTGGGCGAGCTGCACTTCATCATCGACGGCCACCACCGCGCCTCGGTGGCGATCGCGCAGGGACTGTCCACAATAGAGGCCTCGGTGACGGTCGTGCGGACCAAGCTGGACCCGAGCGGCATCCGCCACCGCGGCGACCTGATCGTCAAGGACTACCGCCGGCTGTTCCTGGAGCGCGTCCCGCTGACGGGCCACGCCCGGGCCTCGGTGATCGTGTCGGACCCGTGGAACTACGCGAAGCTGGGCGAGCACGTGGAGGCGTGGGGCTTCCGGCTGATGCAGGACGAAGGCAAGTTCTGCGACCGGGCGAGCGTGGCGCAGCGCTGGTTCGAGGAGGAGTTCGTGCCGGTGGTGGGCATGTTGCGCCAGGCGGGGCTGATCGGCGACCGCACGGACGCCGAGGCGTACATGTGGGTGGCGGCGGAGCGGTACCGCCTGATCCGCACCCACCGCTGGGACGACGAGGTGATCGAGACGCTGCGGTCACGACGGCACTAGGTGGTAGACCACCAGCGTCTGCTCGGGCCGCTCGGCGACGTGGAACGCGGCGTGCGGCACGGTGATCACGCCCAGCCGGGGGTGCCGCAGGCGCTTGTGCCCCGCGTGGCTGAACTGGACGTCGTACCGCGGCCACCACGCGCGCACCTCGGGGCTGGCCTCGGTCAGCTCGGCCACCAGCCGGGTCACGCGCGGGTGGCCGGGGTGCCGCCCGGCGATCGCCCGCAGCCGGGCCAGGACCCCGCGCGCCTCCGGCTCCCAGTCGACCAGCACCTCCCGGGCGGCCGCCTCGGTGAACAGCCAGCGCACGACGTTCCCACCCCGCCCGATGCCCCGGAACAGCTCCTCGGCGGCGTCGTTGAGCGCGAGGACGTCGTAACAGATCCCGGTGACGTACGCGGGGTTGCCGCCCAGCAGCGCCGGGACGCCCGCGACCTCGGGCGCGGCTTCTTCGCCGGCGCTCTCCCCCGGTGACACCCCGCCGCCGGCGAGGCGGTGCAGGTGCTCGTGTTCGGCGCCGGTCAGCCGCAGCGCCCTGGCCAGTGCGTCGAGCACCTGGCCGGACGGACGGACGTCGCGGCCCTGCTCGAGGTAGGTGAGCCAGGTGGCGCTGATGCCGGCCAGCAGGGCCAGTTCCTCGCGGCGCAGCCCGGGGGTCCGGCGGCGCCCGGTGGCGGGCAGGCCGGCGTCGGCCGGGGTGAGCCGTTCCCGGCGGCTGCGCAGGAACGCGCCCAGTTCCGTGCCCACCCTGGAACCTCCAGTACCAGAATAAAGCAATTCTGGATACCAGCTTAACCCGGCGCGAGGCTGGTGCCATGCAAGCTTGGATCGCGACCGCGCAAGACGTCCGCCGCGCCGAAGTGCCGGAGCCCACGCTCAAGGGCGGTGGGGTGCTCGTGGAGGTGCTCGCCGCGCACCTCCCGGCGTACACGAGAGCGGTGGTGCGGGGGAACCGCGGCGGCCTGCCGGTCCCGCTGGTCCTGGGTCCGTCCTGCGTCGGGCGCGTGCTCGACGTCGCCCCGGACGTCTTCCACGTCGAGCCGGGTGACCTCGTGCTGAACACGGCGCTGCTCGACGCCGGCGGCGGCGACGAGATCCTGGTGGGCTGGGTCGGCCTGGGTGGTTCCGGTGCCGGCAGCGCGCGCACGGACCGGATGCGCAGCGTGTGGCGCGACGGCGTCTTCGCGGAGAAAGCCCTGTGCGCCAAGGAAACCCTGGTCAAGCTGCCCGGGGCGGAAACGTACCCGGAACCGGCCCGCCTGGCGTTCCTGCCGTGGCTCTGCGTCGCCGCCACGGGCCTGCACGCGGCCGGCGCGGTGGCCGGTCGCGACGTCGCCGTGATCGGGGCGACCGGTCAGCTGGGCGGCGCGGCGGTGCTGACGGCACTGGCGGAAGGCGCGGCGACGGTGACGGCGGTGGGCCGCAACGAGGACGCCCTCGGCCGGCTGGCGAAGCTCGATCCGCGCGTGCGCACCCACCGGCTGACCGGCGACCGCGCGACGGACGCGGCGGGCATCGGCCCGGTGGACGTGGCCGTCGACACGCTCGGCGCCGCACCGTCGGCGGAGGCGACCATGGCCGCCTACGACAGCTTGCGGGTGCGCGGCACCCTGGTGCTCGTCGGCGGGGTACGCGAGGAGCTGCCCGTCCCGTACGGCGACCTGATGCACCGCAGGCTCACCCTGCGCGGCTCCTGGATGAGCGACGAGCGGACGGTGACCACGGCGTGGCACCTGGTCCGGTCCGGGGTGCTGGACCTGTCGGCGATCGAGCTGCTGACGGCCGGCCTCGACGACCCGGCGGCCGCCCTCGACCTGGCCGAGCGCACGACCGGTCTCGGGTTCGTCGCCCTCGTCCCTTAGCAGGCCGGGCCCGGCGGCGGGTGTCCCCCGTGCGAGCTACGCGCAGGTGTCCACCCGCAGGGGACGATTCCCGCCCGCCGCCTCCCTAGCGTTCGTTCCACACCGCGACAGCGCGCCGCGGGTCGACGTGAAGGGATCCCCATGAGAGTCGTGTGGCAGCTGCTGGCCGTGGCCGCGGTCGCGTTCGCCGGGCAGCAACTCGTTGCCCTCACCGGAAATCCGTGGCTCACACTGCTCTTCGGCGGGCTGACCGCCGTGCTCGCGGTGCTCGCCTACCGGTGGGTCGTGCGGAAGACCGAACACCGGCCGGTCGACGAGCTGGCCGGGCCGGGTGCCGGGCTCGCGCTCGGCCGGGGGACGCTGGTCGGGCTCGCGCTGTTCGGGCTCGTCATCGCGAACCTCGCCCTGCTCGGGGCCTACGACGTCCGTGGCTGGGGCAGCTTCCCCGGCGCCGTCGGCCTGGTCGGCTTCATGGCCGCCGCCGCGGTCACCGAAGAACTGCTGTTCCGCGGCATCCTGTTCCGCGTCGTCGAGAAGTGGCTCGGCACCGGGCTCGCGCTGGTGCTGACCGGCCTGCTGTTCGGCCTCGCCCACCTGTTCAACCCGCACGCGAGCCTGTGGGGCGCCCTCGCCATCGCGATCGAGGCCGGCGGCCTGCTGACCGCCGCGTACGTCGCCACGCGCAGGCTGTGGGTGCCGATCGGCCTGCACTTCGGGTGGAACTTCGCCGCGGCCGGCATCTTCGGCACCGAGGTCTCGGGCAACGGCACGCCGCAGGGCCTGCTCGACGCCGTCACGTCGGGGCCGTCGCTCATCACCGGCGGCAGCTTCGGCCCGGAAGGCTCGCTCTACTCGGTGCTGTTCTGCGTCCTGGGCACGGGCGCGTTCCTGTGGCTCGCCCACCGGCGCGGCCGCCTGGTGCCGCGGCGGCGTTCCGAGCGGGCTGCCGACGTCACTACACTTTCCCGGTGATCGAGTGGCGCCGGCTCGACGTCGTGGTCCGGGACCTCCCGCTCGGGCTGCTGTTCCTGGCGGCCTCGTTCCTGCCGGTGCTCCAGAGCCACGGCACGCAGCTCGGCGGTGTGCCGGCGCGCCCGTTCGACGCGCTGGCCGTCGTGGTGGTCGCCGTCGAAAGCCTCCCGCTCGCCGTGCGGCGGCGGTGGCCGGCCGTGTGCCTGACGCTGGTCGCGCTCGGCTTCGCCGTCGACCAGCTCCGCGGGTACCACTCGGTCGCCGGGACCGCGCTCGGCGTCGCGCTGGTGAGCGCCGGAGCCCACCTGTCACGACGCCGGCGCGCCACCGCACTCGGGTTCTCGGCGGCGTACGTGGTGCTGGCGATCGCCCTCGCGCGGTTCGGCTCGGAACCACCGTCGGAGTTCGTGACGTTCTTCCTGCTGCTGGTGTTCGCGTGGGGCATCGGGGCCTGGCTGCGCACCACCCGCGCCGCGGAAGCCGGGCGGCGCCGCCGCGTCGCCGAGGACACGCGGGCAGCCGAACGCGCCGCCATCGCCCGTGAGCTCCACGACGTCGTCACCCACCACGTGACGGCGATGGTGGTGCAGGCCGAGGCGGCCCGGTACCTGACCGCCGCGCCCGATCGGCTCGACGGGACGCTGACCGCGATCACCGACACCGGCCGGCGCGCCATCACCGACCTGCGGCACCTGCTCTACCTGCTCAACCCCGGGCACGAGACGCCGTCCCCGGGCGGGCTCGTCTCCCTCGTGGAGCAGGCCCGCCAAACCGGGCAGCCGGTGGAGTTCACCGAGGCGGGCACGCCCGCGGAGTCGGCGGGCAGCGCCGACCTGGTGGCCTACCGAGTGGTCCAGGAAGCCCTGACGAACGCCCTCAAGCACGCGCGCGGCAGCCACACCGCCGTCGAAGTGCACCACGGCGACCGGGAGATCACCGTGGCCGTGTCGACAGCGGGCTCCGGAAGCGCGGCACCCGGCGACAGCGGCCGCGGCCTCGCCGGGCTTCGGGAGCGGGTGAGCGTCCTGGGCGGCGACTTCAGCGCGGGCCCCGGCGACGCTGGCTTCGTCGTCCGCGCCCGGATCCCCACCGGGAACCCGGCATGAGCGCGCCGATCCGCGTCCTCGTCTGCGACGACCAGCTGCTCATCCGCACCGGGCTGGTGACGATCATCGGCGCCCAGCCGGATTTCGAGGTGGCAGGCGAGTGCGGCGACGGGCGCACCGCGGTCGATCTCGCGGCGCGGCTGCGCCCGGACGTCGTCCTGATGGACGTGCGGATGCCGGTGCTCGACGGCATCGAGGCCACCCGGCGGCTGGCCGGGGCCGGGGTGCCGCACCCGGTCAAGGTGCTCGTGCTGACGACGTTCAACCTCGACGAGTACGTCTACGAGGCGCTGCGCGCGGGCGCGAGCGGGTTCCTGCTCAAGGACGCGCCGCCGGACCGGCTGCTGCACGGCATCCGGACCGTGGCCACCGGCGCGGCCCTGCTGGACCCGGAGGTGACGCGCAGGCTCGTCGGCAGGCACGCGGCCCGGATCCGGCCGGCGCCGGACAACGCACCGGACGTCCCGCTGACACCCCGCGAGCTGGAGGTCCTGCGCCTGCTCGCGGACGGCCTGTCCAACAGCGAAATCGCGGAACGGCTGGTGATCAGCCAGGAAACCGTCAAGACGTTCGTGTCGCGCATCCTCACGAAGCTGGATCTGCGCGACCGCGTCCAGGCCGTCGTCTACGCCTACCGGCACGGGTTGGTGACGTGACCGGGCAGCCCGGTCACGTCACCCGCGATCACATGTGCACGGCGCCCGGCGCCGCTTCACCCGCCGGGACGCCCGGGCGCAGCAGCAGGCCGCTGAGCACCGCGCCGGCCACGAAGATCACCGCGGCCCACGTGAACGCCGTCGTGTAGCTCTCGATGGCCGCCTCGGCCGCCAGCTGCGGCGTCGGGGTCTTGCCCGCCACGTACGCCGTGGCCGCGTTGCCGGCCAATGTCGACAGCAGCGCCGTGCCGATCGAACCGCCGACCTGCTGCGCGGTGTTCACCGCCGCCGACGCGACACCCGAGTCGTGCGCCTCGACGCCGAACGTCGCGACGCTCATCGCCGGGGCCATCGCCAGGCCGATGCCGAAGCCCATCACCAGGAGCGGGCCGAGGACGCCGGAGACGTACGTGCTGCCGAGGCCGATGCCGCTCAGCCAGAACAGGCCGGCCGCGGCGATCGCCATGCCGGTCGGCACCAGCGGCCGGGGGCCGAACCGCGGCAGCAGCACGGCCGTCGCCGTCGTGGCCGACAGCATCAGCGTCGCCACCATCGGCAGGAAGCCGACGCCGCTCTGGATCGGCGTGAACCGCAGGTTCTGCTGCACGTAGAACGTCAGGAACAGGAAGATCGCGAACATCCCGATGGCGAGCAGGAACATCGCCAGGTAGGAGCCGCCGCGGTCCCGGTCGAGCAGCACGCGCAGCGGCAGCAGCGGGTGTTCGACGCGCTGCTGCAGCCACACGAACACGCCGAGCAGCACCACGCCGGCGGCGAGGAAGCCCCAGACCGACGCCGACGACCACGAGTCCGACTCGGCGTTCGCGAAGCCGTAGACCAGCGCGAAGAGGCCGGCCGACGCCGTCATCGTGCCCGGCAGGTCGAGCTTCGGGCGCGGGCCCTCGTCCTTCTGGTTGCGCAGCAGGACCGAGCTGCCCGCGAACGCGACGACGGCGAAGATGATGTTCACGAACATGCACCAGCGCCAGTCGAGGTACTCGGTGAGCACGCCGCCGAGCAGCAGCCCGACCGCCGCGCCGCCACCGCCGATGGCGCCGAACACGCCGAACGCGCGACCGCGTTCCTTCGGGTCGGTGAAGGTCGTGGTCAGCAGCGCAAGCGTGGCGGGCGCGAGCAGCGCGCCGAACACGCCCTGTGCCGCCCGGGCGACCAGCAGCATCTCGATGTTGGTCGCGAAGCCCCCGAGCGCGGACACCGCGGCGAAGCCGGCCAGGCCGACGAGGAGCGCGTTCTTGCGGCCGAAGAGGTCCGCGAGCCGCCCGCCGAGCAGCAGCAGGCTGCCGAACGCCAGCGCGTAGGCGGTGACGACCCACTGCCGGGCGTCGTTGGAAAAGCCCAGGTCGGCCTGGGCCGAGGGCAGCGCGATGTTCACCACGGTCGCGTCCAGCACGACCATCAGCTGCGCGATGCCGATCATCACCAGGATCAGCCAGCGTCTGGCGTGGTGGGGGTTTTCGCCGGCGCGCGTGTCCCCCGACGGCGCGACGGCGAGTGTGGACTCGGGCATGGAGTGTCCTCACAGAAAGTGATCACAAGATTATGTGGAGTAGGTATCTCCCCTTACTCGCCCCAAGGTACACAAGAACCGGAGATGGCGCCTCTACTTCAGCGGTTAGACTGGAGCCATGGCACGGGACGCTGGTCCCGCCGCACCGGCGCGGCCGCTGCGGCGTGACGCTGAACTCAACCGCCGTCGCATCCTGGCGTCGGCCCGCGAAGTGTTCGGTCAGCGCGGGCTCGAAGCCACGCTGGACGACATCGCCCACCACGCCGGCCTCGGCGTCGGCACGGTCTACCGCCGCTTCCCCAGCAAGGAACACCTGGTCGAGGCCATGTTCACCGAGCGGATGGAAGAGATCGGCGACCTCGCCGTGGAGTCACTGAAGGCCGATGACGCGTGGCAGGCGTTCGTCGACTTCACGTGGAAGGCGGCCGAGCTGCACTCCGCCGACCGCGGGCTGCGCGAGATCATGCTGTCCAACAAGTTCGGCCACGAGCACGTCGCCGAGAAGAAGGCCCGCATGGTGCCCTTGATCACACAGCTCATCGAACGGGCCCAAGCGGCCGGCGGGCTGCGGCCGGACTTCGCACCCTCGGACATGGCGATGGTGCACATGATGATCGGTTCGGTGGTGGAGTTCACGTGCGCGGTGGACCCGGACCTCTGGCGGCGGTCCCTCACCATGCTGCTCGACGGGCTCCGCGCCGAGCCCGGCACTCCGTCGGTGCTGCCCCACCCGCCGCTCAGCGAGGACGAAGTCGACGAAGCGATGTCCTGCTGGCGTCCCTGACTCAGCCGCAGTTCGCGAGCAGCCGGGCGACGTCCCGGCGGAACGCCCGTTCCCGGGGGACGTCGCCCCACAAGGTCAGCCGCTCGTCCGTGGCCAGGATCCGGCGCAGTAGCGGTGCCGTCGCCGCGGGCAACGGCCCCAGCTCCAACAGCCCCCGCACCGCCGCTCCCTCAGTCTCGTAGGCCTGCTTCGGCTTCATCTCGGCGAGCACGCCGAGCAGCACCGGTACCGCCTCCGCGGCGTCGCCGGTCAGACGGGCCAGCGCGCGGGCGACCGCCACCTCGTCCGCCGGTCGAGAGCAGTCGAACGCCCGCAGGGCCGGGACGTGGTGCGCCGCGGCCGGGCCGAGGGCCGCGAGCCGTTCGACCGTGGCCCCTTCGCCCCGGGCGAGCCCCTCCGCCAGGAGTTCGTCGGCGGCCGCCTGGTCACCACCGAGGACGGCGAACGCGGTCGCGGCGGCACTGCGGGCGGCCCATGGCAGCTCCCTGCGGTGGGTCGCCTCGGCGAGCGCGTCCAGCACCTGCCCGTCCGCGACGCCGATCACCCGGAGCGCGTCGGCGCACCACTCCACGGCCCGTGGGTCTTCCGAGCCGAGCGCCGGCGCCAGCTGCGGCACCGCCGGGGCGGCCACCGGGCCCCAGTCGGTCAGCAGGCGCGTCACCTGCAGGACGACCATCGCGTCGCAGTCGGGCAGGAGGTCGAGAACCCAGGGCAGGACCTCGTCGGCGAACTCCGGCGCGTGCCCGAAGAGATCGCGCAGGATCGGCACTTCGCCCGGCGGCGACGGTAGCCACCCCGAGCCGATGAAGGGCCGTTCCGCCCGCATCCGTTCGGTGCACAGGGCAAGCTGCGGCGCCACCGCACGGCGATCACGCAGCTTCAGCAACGCCCACAACGCCATGTCCCGCACTTCGGCGACGACGAACTTCCCGAGCTTCTCCGCCGGGCCCGCGTCGTCGATCAGCGCGAACAGCCGATCGGCGTACCCGGCCGAAGCCGGTGCGAGGTCCCCGAGCCGGGCAGCGGCCCAGCCCCGCTCGGACGTCTCCAGCAATCGGCCGAACACCGGCACAAGCGCTTCGGCCGTTAGCGGCCGGTCGGTGGCGAGCTCGCCGGCTACGGTCCGCACCGCGGTGCTGAACGCCGGGTTCGCCGTCAGCGCGATCAGCACCTCCGTCTGCGACTCCGGAGTCAGGGGTTCGACCGCCCACTCCAGGAGGTCCGAAGAGCTGTCGATGCCGTGCAGGCCGTCATAGGGAGCCGGATCGCCGCACAACGCGTCGACGAACCGGTCCACCGGAACTTCGCCGCCGATCCGGGCGATCGACACCCACGCCGCGACGGCGAGCGCGGCCTCGTTCGTCCGCTCGGCCAGCCACGGCAGCACACTTTCACCGCCCACCTCGCCGATCGCGACCACGAGCCCGGCGCGCACGGAGTCAGCCTCTTCCCGGCTGAAGCGGTCGAGCAGGGCATCCAGCACGATCTCTGGCTCCGGTGCCTCTGCCAACGCAAGGCCGGCGGCGCGCCGGACCGCCTCGGCCGAGTCGTCCAGCAGGGCGATCAGCCGCTGGACGGCTTCCCCCCAGACCGCGGGCCAGCGCTCGTCGACCGTCGCCACGCGGGCGGCGCGCGCCACCATCTCGACGATGTAGAGCACCCGGGAACGCTCGGGGGCTCGCCCGTCTTCGACGTACCGCAGCACCTCGGGCACGGCGTCGGAGACCGCCGGGAGCCACTCCCCCGGCTCCATCTGCAGCGCGCCGGCCAGAATCAGGAAACCCATGAGAGGTTCGCCTTCGACCAGCTCGCGGAACCCGACGTCCCAGGGCTTCCGTTGTTCGTCCCCCCACTGCACCACCACCGCAGCGTAGCGGGATTTGCAGCCCGAGCCGAGGACTTACTCGGACGGGACGACCACCCACATGACCAGGTAGGCCACGAACTGCGGCCCCGGCAGCAGGCAGGACAGCACGGCCAGCAGCCGCACGGTGCCGGGCTTCATGCCGTACCGCCGGGCCAGGCCCGCGCAGACGCCGCCGATCATGCGGCCGTGGCGCGGACGGGACAGCCGTCGAGTGACCGGTGCGCTCATCGTCTTTTCCCTTTCCTCGAAGTTCCGATACCTCCACTTCACCACCGGAGTACCCGTTTCCGCATCGCCCACGGGGTGGACCGCCCCCTTAGGGGACGGCAAAGCCGAAAATCGTTCAGGAGACCGGGGAACCACGGGTAAACCAGGCGGAAATCCGATGACCTGCGCCTTTTGCCCGCGGCTGGGGAAAAATAGTGAGAGATGTCCCCGTCAGGGCTGGTTTTTCGGCCGGATGTGGTGATACTTGCACCCCGTGTACCCGCGTCCGAAAAGCTTGGCCGTCGCGATGCTCTGCGCCCTGCTGACCGCCGGCTGCGCCACCACCCAGGCCGCCCCCGAGCGGGATTCCGGACCCACGCCGCTGACCGCCGTCGACGCGCTCGGCGACTTCGGCAGCGTCGACTACTGCAGCCTGCTGAACGTGCCCGAAGTGGCGCCGGGCGCGGTCGCGGTGCCGACGTTCGAAAGCTGCCACGCCGAAGCCGGCCCGCGCACGATCCTCGTCGGGCCGCTGGCCTTCGAGGCCGACCCGAACATCAAGCCCTACGCCTACCCCGGGCCCGTACCCGACGGCGTGGCGATCCAGCAGTCGATGTTCAACGATCGCAGCGCGTGCACCCGCGCGATCACCTTCGCCGACGGCTACCGGCTCGACCTGTCGGTCACCGACGGCAGCGGCGACCAGGCCGCCCGCTGCGGCGTCGCGGACGCCGCCGTCGGCTCGGCGCTGACCGCGATCACCGCGCACAAGGTCGGGCGGCTGACGTTCCCGGACCGCTCGTGGGGCCGGGTGGCCCCGTGCGTCCCGCTCGACAGCCACGACGTCGACGCCGCCGCCGGGCCCGGCAGCCAGCCGACGGCCGGCCTGTCCGGGCACAGCTGCATCCGCGGCAAGGTGAGCTTCAAGCTGACAGTAGCGACGACGGAGTCCACCGGCCCGGTCGAGACGCTCGGCGGCCGCGAGGCACGCGTCCGGGTCGCGGGCGCGTTCTGCCTGGTCGACACCACCCAGCCGGCGCCCGGCCTGCCCGGCCGCCGGGAACTGGCGGAGATCAGCGTGGTCGAGACGGCGGGCACGGCGGGCGACGCCACGTGCGCGCTGGCCCGCGGGGCGGCCAACGCGATCCTCCCCCGCCTCCCCACGCCCTCGTGAGTGGTAATTCGGGTTAGAACCCGAATTACCACTCACGAGCGCTGCGGCAGACCTAGTCCTCGTAGGTCAGGTTCTTGCCGTTGGCCGGGTCGAACAGCTTGATCTTGTCCGCGTCGTACCAGACCTCGAGGTCGGCGTTCTCCGCCGCCGACGACTCCGCCGACAGCCGCGCCACGATCTGGGACTCCGCGCCCGGGACGTCCGAGGACCCGCTGTCCGCGGCGAGCTCGGCCAGCTCCTGCGCGGTGGCGGCCTCGCCCTCCACCGTGAAGTGGGCGAACTTCTCCGAGCCCATCGACTCGAGCACGTCGATGTGCGCGGTGAACGTCCCCCCGCCGCTCTTGTCGGCGACCAGCGCCGCGTCCTCGAAGTGCTCCGGCCGGATGCCGACGATCAGCTCGCGCGGGGCGTCGGCCCGCTCCACCAGCCGGCGGACCCGGTCGGTCAGCGGGGTCGTGCCCAGTGCGCTCCGCAGCTCGTTGTTCTCCAGCGTCGCCGGGACGAAGTTCATCGACGGCGAGCCGATGAACCCGGCCACGAACAGGTTCGCCGGGTTGTCGTAGAGGAACTGCGGCGAGCCGATCTGCTGCACGTACCCGGCCCGCAGCACCACGACCCGGTCGCCCAGCGTCATGGCCTCGGTCTGGTCGTGCGTCACGTACAGCGTCGTCGTGCCGAGCTGCTTCTGGATCTTCGAAACCGACGTCCGCATCTGGCCGCGCAGCTTGGCGTCCAGGTTGGACAGCGGCTCGTCCATCAGGAACGCCTTCGGGCTCCGGACGATGGCCCGGCCCATCGCGACGCGCTGCCGCTGGCCACCGGAGAGGTTGGCCGGCTTGCGGTCCAGGTGCGCGGTCAGGTCGAGGATCTTCGCGGCTTCCTCCACCTTCGCCCGCACGGTCTTGTCGTCGACCTTGGCCAGCCGCAGCGGGAAGGCCATGTTCTCCCGGACGCTCATGTGCGGGTAGAGCGCGTAGGACTGGAACACCATGGCGATGTCCCGGTCCTTCGGGGCCTTCTCGTTGACGCGCTGGCCGTCGATGCGCAGCTCCCCGGAGGAGATGTCCTCCAGGCCGGCCACCATGTTCAGCGTCGTCGACTTCCCGCAGCCGGACGGGCCGACGAGGATGATGAACTCGCCGTCGGCGATGGTGATGTCCACTTCGGACACGGCGAGGGCGCCGTCGGGGTACTTCTTCGACACCTTGTCGAGCACGATCTCTGCCATAGCGCTACCCCTTCACCGCACCGGAGGTCAGCCCCGCCACGATGCGACGCTGGAAGAACAACACGAACACAATGATCGGGATGGTGATCACGACCGCGGCCGCGCTCACCTGCCCGGTCGGGTCCTCGAACTGGGAGGACCCGGTGAAGAACGACAGCGCCGCCGGCACCGTGCGCGACGCCGTGGTCGACGTCAGCGAGATGGCGAACAGGAAGTCGTTCCAGCAGAAGATGAACACCAGGATCGCCGTCGTGAACACGCCCGGCGCGGCCAGCGGCGCGATCACCTTCCGGAAGGCCTGGGCCGGCGTCGCGCCGTCCATCTTCGCCGCTTTCTCCAGCTCCCACGGGATCTCCCGGAAGAACGCCGACAGCGTGTAGATCGACAGCGGCAGCGCGAACGTGATGTAGGGCAGGATCAGCCCCGGCCACGTGTCGAACAGCCCCAGGTTCCGCTCGATGTTGAACAGCGGCGTCACCAGCGACACCTGCGGGAACATCGCGATCAGCAGCGAGAGCCCGACCAGCAGCTGCTTGCCGGGGAAGTCCAGCCGCGCGATCGCGTACGCGGCCATCGTGCCCAGCACCACCGCGATCACGGTCGAGATGATCGCGATGCCGATCGAGTTCACCAGCGCCAGCAGGAACTCCGACGTCTGGAAGATGTCCGCGTAGTTCTGCCAGGTCCACGACCGCGGGATGAAGTTCCCGTCGGTCAGCGTGTCCTTGGTCTTGAACGACAGCGAGATCACCCAGAGCACCGGCACCAGCGCGAACACCAGCACGAGAATGTCGACGAGGCCCCACTTGACCTTGCGGCCCGTCGTGACGGTTCCCATCACCATCAGCGCTTACCCCCGTTGTCCGAACCCGGTGCGGCCGTGCCGAACACCTTGATGAAGATGAACGCGATGATCGCCACCGTGAGGAAGATCAGCACCGCCATCGTCGACCCGATCCCGAGGTTGAGGCCCTTGACCAGGTTGTTGTAGGTCTGCATGGACACCGAACCGGTGTCCTGCGCGCCGCCGGTGAGGACGTAGATGTTGTCGAAGATGCGGAACGCGTCCAGCGTGCGGAACAGCAGCGCCACCAGGATCGCCGGCTTCATCACCGGCAGCATCACCTTCGTGAACCGCTGCCACGCGCTCGCGCCGTCCATCGCCGCGGCCTTGAGCAGGTCGTCCGGCACCAGCGCCAGGCCGGCCATCAGCAGCAGCGCCATGAACGGCGTGGTCTTCCACACCTCGGCGCCGATGATGATGAACATCGACGGCCACTGCTGGGTCAGCGGGGCCGCGCCGTCGGCGAGGAAGTTCGCCAGGTAGCCGGTCTTCGGCGTCCACGCGTAGTACCACGAGAACGCCGCGACGACGGTGACGATGCCGTACGGGATCAGCGCGACCGTGCGGACCAGGCCGCGTCCGACCAGCGTCCGGTGCATCACCAGCGCCAGCGCCATGCCGAGCACGAACTCGATCGCCACCGACACCACGGTGAGGAACATCGTGGTGCCGAACGCGGTCCACCAGTACGAATTGGACAGCACGGCCGCGTAGTTGTCGAAGCCGACGAACTCCTGCTGCGCCGGGAAGCGCAGGTCGTACCGCTGCAGCGACAGCCAGATCGAGTAGACGATCGGGTAGCCGGTGACCGCGACCATGACGAGGAACGCGGGCGCGCACAGCCAGAGCCCGAGTCGTCTCTCGGCCTTCTTCCCTTCGGAAAGCGCTGGTTTGCCCTTTTTGGCCGGTGCCGTCTGTTCGGCGGCGGTCGCCCCGGCCGGGGTCGAGTCCTGGACGGTCACGGGATCACTCCCTTCGACTGGAGCGCGTCGCCGAGCTGTTCGCGCAGCTGGGCCGCGGTCGCCTGCGGATCGATTTCGGCCGGCGGCGAAAGGATCTTCGACATCACCGTCGACATGTTCTGGTAGGCCGGGGTCAGCGGCCGCACCGCGGCGTCCTTCAGCGCGTCCAGGATGGAGTCGCGCATCGGGTACTTGATCGCCATGTTCGGGTTGTCGGCGCTCGCCGGCTTGGCCGGGTCGAGCGGCGTGTCGTTGTGGTACACCGATTCGATGGTCGGCGGCACGCCGTCGTTGATCGCCGAGAACTTCTGGTTCTCCGCGCTCCGCAGGCACAGCGCCGCCTCGTACGCCTCGGGCTTGTGCGCCGACAACGAGCTGACCGCGAGGTCGTAGCCACCGATGGTGGTCTTGGCCGGTGTGCCCGGCTTCGCCTCGGGGTACACCGCCCACTTCATGTGCGAGACGTCCTGCGGCTTTTCCTTGGCGTAGGAGGCGTAGACGAACGGCCAGTTCAGTTCGAACGCGGCGTCACCGCGCTGGAACGTCTGCCGGACGTCGTCCTCCTTCGAGTTGGTCAGCGACGGGTCGGTGATCCCCGACGACGTGATCTCCTTCAGCAGCGCCAGCGCCTGCACCGCGCCGTCGTCCATCACCACGGACTTGCCGTCCTCGGACAGGATGTGCCCGCCCATCGACTCCACCAGCGTGTTGTAGAAGACGACGAGGCCTTCGTACTGCGCGCCGGTGAACACGATGCTGTACGGCTTGCCCTGCGCCTTCAGCTCCTTCGACTCGGTGATCATCTCCTGCCACGTCTTCGGCGGCGTCGGCGTGATCCGGTCGTCGTACCAGAGCAGCTGGACGTTCGTGTTCTTCGGGGCGGCGTAGAGCTTCCCGTTGTAGGTCGCCGTTTCCAGCGGTCCCTCCAGGACACCCTGCGACGCCGCGGCCTTGTTCTCGCCGGTCCACTCGTCGATCCACCCGGCTTCGGCGAACTCCGAAACCCAGGTCACGTCGAGCCCGAGGACGTCCATCGCGGTGTCGCCCGCGGCCAGCCGCCGCGCCATCTGCAGGCGCTGGTCGTCCGAGCCGCGCTGCAGCTTGTTGTAGACGATTTCGTAGCGTCCGCCCGCCGCCTTGTTGCAGTTGTCGACGACTTTCTGGAAGCTGTCCTCGGGCGCGTAGTAGACGTTGATCTTCAGTCCGCCGCCCGAGCCGCAACCGGCCAGCATACCGGTCACCAGTGCCCCTGCCCCCAGCAGGACGGCGGTGCGGCCGGGCGAACGTCCTCGTTTGCCCGCGCCGATCCTCTTCCCCATAAGGCCTCCTCACCCGCGTGCACGCCGGATGCCATGGCGCCCGGAGGGCACCACGACGCGATGAGGCGAAACCGCGCCAGCACCCCGACGTGCTAGTGCTCGGGCCGCCGCGCTGGTGGGGCGAGGCCGCCCGACTGGTGTCGGCCAACTTATGCCGGGCGATCACACCCCGCAAGCAGTATCGGTAACGATTCAGCGCACCGCGCGCCGAATCGTGATTTTCGCCTGGTAAGGGTCCTATTTCTCAGGGGTTCGCGGACGGCGGTTTCATGGCCAGCTTGGCGAGCAGTTCCCGGCCCCGTTCCGCCGAGCGCGGCTGGCACAGGACGTCGTACCGGCCGGCGACGAGCTGGCTCGCCGAGGAGAAGTCCCGGCGGCCGCGCGACATGCTGTAGCCGATCGCGGCGAACATCAGCCCGGACAGCACCCCGAGCACCAGCCCGGTGAGCACCTGCAACGCGAACCCCTGGTTGACGAACAACCCGAGCAGGAGCCCGGCGAACAGGCCGAACCAGGCACCGGACACCGCGCCGGTGCCGAGCACGCGGCCCCAGGACAGCTTCCCGATCACGCGCTCGACGAGCATCAGGTCGACCCCGACGATCGTGACGTCGCCGACGGCGAACTCGCTGTCGGCGAGGAAGTCGACCGCCTTCTGCGCCTCGCCGTAGGTCGCGTACGACCCGATCGGCCAGCCGGTCGGCGGGGTCGGCAGCCGCGGCAGGCCACCGGGCGCCCGCCCCCCGCCAAAGGGACTACTCACCATCATCACCTGCGCACTCGTTGTCCGGGCGTCCATCTTGTCAAGAACGCCCGGACCGTGCGAGCCGCTTACCCCGAAAGGCCCGGCCACTGTTTGTCGACAGAGCGACAAACGTGCTCAGGAGCGCGACTTGTACTCCCGCAGCAGGCCGCGGCTGATGATCGTCTTCTGGATCTCGCTGGTGCCCTCGCCGATCAGCAGGAACGGCGCCTCGCGCATCAGGCGTTCGATCTCGTACTCCTTCGAGTACCCGTAACCGCCGTGGATGCGGAAGGCGTCCTGGGTGACCTCGGCGCAGTACTCGGAGGCGATCAGCTTCGCCATCCCGGCTTCGACGTCGTTGCGCGCGCCGGAGTCCTTGAGGCGGGCCGCGTTCACCATCATCAGGTGCGCGGCCTCGACCTTGGTCGCCATCTCGGCCAGCTTGAACGCGACGGCCTGGTGCTCGGCGATGGCCTTGCCGAACGTCTTGCGCTGCTGGGCGTACTCCACCGCCAGCTCGAACGCCCGGATCGCGATGCCGCACGCCCGCGCGGCCACGTTCACGCGCCCGACCTCGACACCGTCCATCATGTACGCGAAGCCCTTGCCCGGCGCTTCGCCGAGCACCATGTCGGCGCCGATCTTGAAGCCGTCGAAGACCGCTTCGGTCGTGTCGACGCCCTTGTAGCCCATCTTGTCGATCTTGCCGGGGATGGTGAGCCCGGGCGCCACCTCGCCGAAGCCCTCCGGCTTCTCGACCAGGAACGTCGTGAGGTTCTGGTGGGGCTTCTCGGCGCCTTCGTCCGTCTTGACCAGCAGCGCGATCAGGTTGGACGAACCACCGTTCGTCAGCCACATCTTCGAGCCGTCGATGACATAGCCGTCGCCGGTCTTCTTGGCCTTCGTCTTGATGGCGGCGACGTCCGAGCCGAGGTCGGGCTCCGACATGGAGAACGAGCCACGGACCTCGCCGGTGGCCATCCGCGGCAGGAAGTGCCGCTTCTGCGCCTCGGTGCCGTGGCGGGAGATCATGTGCGCCACGATGAAGTGGGTGTTGATGACGCCGGACACGCTCATCCAGCCCCGCGCGATCTCCTCGACGACCAGCGCGTAGGTCAGCAGCGACTCGCCGAGCCCGCCGTACTCCTCCGGGATGGTGATCCCGAACAGGCCCATCTCCTTCATCCCCGCGACGATGTCGGCGGGGTAGGTGTCGGCGTGCTCGAGCTCCTGCGCGTGCGGGATGACCTCCTTGTCCACGAACTGGCGGACGGTCGCGAGGATCTCCGACTGCACGTCGGTCAGGCCGGCGGTCTGGGCGAGACGGGCCATCACGGCTCCCTTTCCGGAGTACGACGCCGCTCCCGGCGCTGGGTTACCGGTGAGTATGACCGGAAAGCCCCCACGCTGCTATGAGGGCGCTCACGCTGAGCGGGTCCGGGCCCGTAAAGTGCGCTGGGAGGGGAGAGATCATGACTTATCCGCAGGACCCGAACAACCCGTACGGCCAGCCGCCGTCGGGCAGCTACCAGCAGCCCGGTTACGGCCAGCAGTACCCGGCCGGCGGCTACCCGCAGTACCCGCCGACGCCCGGCTACCCCGGCATGCCCGGTCAGCCGCGGGAGGGCTCGGGGCTGGCGATCGGGGCGCTGATCTGCTCGATCCTCGGCATCTTCCTGTGCTTCCTGGTGACCGTGGCCGGCATCATCATGGGCCACATAGCCCACGGCAAGGCCAAGCGCGGCGAGGCCGACGGCCAGGGCGTCGCACTGGCGGCGATCATCACCGGGTACATCGGGATCGCCCTCAACATCGCGTTCATCGCGCTCGGACTGGCCCTCGGCTTCCTCGGCGGCTGGCGCTGAGCAGGCCGCCGGGGCGCCCCCCGTTTTCGACTCTACCGGCGACCACCGACAATTCCGCCGCGCCGGCGGCAGCGACGTCGGCCTCCCACCCGCACCGAGGGGACCCGTCATGACCGACCCGACCGGGGACAAGGACCGCCCAGCCGCCGACCCGACCGTGGCGTACGACCCGCCGCCGGCGGCGGACCCCGCGCCGTACGAGCCGGAGAACTACGACCCGCCGGCGGCCGACGCCACGATCGCCGCCTCGACGCCGACGGCCGACTCCGGCGACGCAGCCACCACCGCCGAAGCCGCCGGCTCCCCGGCGGAGGCCCCGGCCGCCGAGGCACCCGCCGCGGAGCCGCTCGGCCAGCTGCCGCCCGGGGCGTACGAGACACCGGCGGCCTACATCCCCGGCACCCCGTACGCGCCCCCGGGCCAGCCGGTCCCCCAGGCCTACCAGCAGCAGCCGTACCCGCCGGCCTACGGCCAGCCGTACGCGACGCCGGCACCGTACGGGCAGCCCACCCCCTACGCGACGCCGCAGGGGCAGGACAACGCGCTGGCGATCGGCGCGCTGGTGTGCTCGATCCTCGGCTTCTGCTCCGGCCTCACCGCGATCGCCGGGCTGGTCATGGGCCACATCGCGCTCGCCAAGACCAACCGCGGCGAGGCAGGCGGCCGCGGGCTGGCGACGGCCGCCGTGATCGTCGGCTACGTCGTCGTCGCGCTGTGGGTCGGGTTCTTCACCACCCTGATCATCCTGGGCGCGAACGGCTACCTCGGCCGCTAGTCCGCCGACGGCAGCACCGCGTCGCCCGGGCTGCGCGGTGACGGCGTCGCGTGGCCGTTCACCTCCGGCTTCGCTTCCGGCGAGGAGGCCTCGGCCTTCGGCGCCGCCGGCTTCGCGGTGTGCGAGTCGAGGAACCGCAGCAGCTCCACCGGGAACGGCAGCACCAGCGTCGAGTTCTTCTCCGACGACACCTGCACCACGGTCTCCAGCAGCCGCAGCTGCAGCGCCGAGGGGGTGTCGGCCATCGTCGCCGCGGCCTGCGCGAGCTTGTGCGACGCCTGCAGCTCGCCGTCGGCGGAGATGACGCGCGCGCGTCGTTCCCGCTCCGCCTCGGCCTGCCGCGACATCGAGCGCTTCATCGCCTCCGGCAGCGCGACGTCCTTGATCTCGACGCGGTCGATGTGGATGCCCCAGTCCAGCGCCGGGCTGTCGATCATCAGCTCCAGGCCCTCGTTGAGGCGCTCGCGGTTGGAGAGCAGGTCGTCGAGGTCGCTCTTGCCGATGATCGAGCGCAGCGACGTCTGCGCGACCTGCCCCACCGCCGACCGGTAGTCCTGCACGTTGACCGCGGCGACCACCGGGTCGATGACCTTGAAGTAGACGACCGCGTCGACCCGGACCGTGACGTTGTCGCGGGTGATGCCGTCCTGGGCCGGGATCGGCATGGTCACGATCTGCATGTTGACCTTCTGGAGCCGGTCCGCGAACGGCACGAGCACCGCCAGCCCGGGTTCGCGCACCCGGGCCCGCACCCGCCCGAACCGGTAGATCAGCCCGCGTTCGTACTGCTTCACGACGCGCACGCTCGACGCGAGCCAGACCCCGCCCGCGAGGACGACGGCGCTGAGAATCTCCACCACCATGGCTGCTCCCGGGGTTATGGTTTCCCCTGAAACCCCAGCGTACGCCGGTGTCGGCGGCGACGAAACGCACTGGACGCGGCCACCAGACTGGGATGGTGAACGATCTCCGCGTACCTCCGCTGTTCGCCGCCCGCGCGCCCCGGGTGCTCGGCGACGAAGCCGTCCCGTGGCTGGCCGCCCTGCCCGAGCTCGCCGCGGCCTACGCCCGGAAGTGGGGCCTGACGTTCGAGGGCGAGGCGATGCACGGCTACGTCGGCGTGGTGCAGCCCGCGCGCCTGGCCGACGGCACGCCGGTGGTGCTCAAGCTCGGCTGGCGGGACGGGGAGTCCGCCGACGAGCCGCTCGCACTGTCCACATGGGCCGGTCGGGGTGCGGTGCTGCTGCTGGAGTCCGCGCCCGGAGACGGCGTCCTGCTGCTCGAACGGCTCGACGCGAGCCGCACCCTCGACGACCTCCCGCTGCGCTCGGCGATCCCGCTCGTCGGCGGGCTGGCGCGGCGCCTGGCCGTCCCCGCACCGGCGTCGATGAGCCGGCACCTGCGCACCGAAGCGGCGCAGCTGACCGAGGAGCTCCCCCGGCGCTGGGCCGAACTCGGCGAGCCGTTCGAGCGGCGGCTGGTCGACGACGCCGTCGCGATCTGCCGCGAACTCGGCCCCGCGGCGGGTGACCTGCTGGTGAACGAGGACCTGCACTTCGAGAACGTCCTCGCCGGCACGCGCGAGCCGTGGCTGGTCATCGACCCGAAGCCGCTGGCCGGCGACCTCGAGTGGGGTGTCATCCCGCTGTTCTGGAACCGCTTCACCGAGTCCACACTGGACGAACGGTTCGCGCTGATCGTCGCTTCGCACGAGCTGGACGCCGCGAAGGCGCGGGCCTGGACGCTCGTGCGCGCGGTGCAGAACTGGATCTGGATGGTCGAGGAGTACGAAGAATCCGGCGAGGACAGCGACGACCCGGCCTTCGTCACAGTGCCGGAAATCGCTGTCTGGGCAGCCAGCCGATAGTGTCAGCGGCATGGCCGCGGTCAACAGGGTTTTCGCAGCTCAGCTGTCCGGGTTGCCGGTTTTCGGCCCCGACGGCGAGTCGATCGGCCGCGTCCGCGACCTGGTCGCCGGGCTGCGCCTGGACGCGCAGCCGCCGCGGATCCTCGGCCTGGTCGTCGAGCTGTCGACGCGGCGGCGCGTCTTCGTCCCGATGCTGCGGGTGACCTCGATCGAGCCGACCGCCGTGACGCTCGCCACCGGCTCGGTCAACATGCGCCAGTTCAACCAGCGCCCCAACGAGGTCCTGGTGCTCGGCCAGCTCCTCGACGCGCACGCCACGCTGGCCGGCTCCGGCACCCGGATCACCGTCGTCGACGCCGGGATGGAGCCGACCCGCACCCGCGACTGGGTGCTGGCGAAGCTGGCCATCCGCGAGCGGCGGGTCGGGCTGGGCCGCCGCCGGTCGGCGATGCAGGTGCTGGGCTGGTCCGAGGTCGCGGGGCTCAGCCTGACCGACCTCACCGGCCAGCCCCAGGGCGCCGGGCAGCTGCTCATGCTGTTCGACACGATGCGGCCGGCCGACATCGCCGCGACGGTCCGCGACCTGCCGCTCAAGCGGCGGCACGAGGTCGCCGACGCGATGGACGACGAGCGCCTCGCCGACGTCATCGAAGAGCTGCCGGACGACGACCAGAAGGAGCTGCTGGCCTACCTGGCCGAGGAGCGCGCGGCCGACGTCCTGGAGGCGATGAACCCCGACGACGCGGCCGACCTGCTGGCCGAGCTCGCGCCGGCCGACCAGAACCGGCTGCTGGAGCTGATGGAGCCGGAGGAGTCGGCGCCGGTCAAGCGGCTGCTGGAGTACTCGTCGGACACCGCGGGCGGCCTGATGACGCCGGAGCCGGTGGTGCTGACCCCGGACACGACGATCGCCGAGGCGCTGGCGCACATCCGCAACGCCGAGCTGCCGCCGGCGCTGGCGAGCATGGTGTTCGTCTGCCGCCCGCCGACCGCGACGCCGACCGGGCGCTACGTCGGCGTCGTCCACTTCCAGCGGCTGCTGCGGGAGCCGCCGGCGGAGCTGGTCGCCAGCGCCGTCGACACCGGGCTGCCGCCGCTCAAGCCGGGCGCGTCGCTGGCCGAGGTCACGCGGTACTTCGCGGCCTACAACCTGACCTGCGGACCGGTCGTCGACACCGAAGACCACCTGATCGGCGCGGTGACCGTCGACGACGTCCTCGACCACCTGCTGCCGGAGGACTGGCGGGAGACCGGGCTGCACGACACCTTGGAGGAAGACCGTGCCTGAGCTGACTTCGGGACGGCGGCTCGACCAGCCCCGCGGCCAGAACCGGTTCAGGCTGAACATCGACCCGGATTCGTTCGGGCGGTTCACCGAGCGGATCGCGCGGTTCCTGGGCACCGGGAAGTACCTGTTCTGGCAGACGCTGATCGTCGTGGTGTGGATCGTGCTGAACATCACGGCGGTGTCGCTGCAGTGGGACCCGTACCCGTTCATCCTGCTCAACCTGGCCTTTTCGACGCAGGCGGCGTACGCGGCGCCGTTGATCCTGCTGGCGCAGAACCGCCAGGACGACCGCGACCGCGTCTCCCTGGAGGAGGACCGCAACCGGGCCGCGCAGACGAAGGCCGACACGGAATACCTGGCCCGGGAGCTGGCGGCGCTGCGGCTGGCGATCGGCGAGGTGGCCACGCGCGACTACCTCCGCAGCGAGCTGGACCGGCTCCGCGAGGACCTGTCCGTCCAGCCCAGGAAGTCCCGCACCCCTACCGGCTCGTAACATGGGGTGGGTGACCAGCACCCAGCAGCTCCCCAGCGTCGACGACGTCCGCAGCGCGCTGAAGAGCGTGCAAGATCCCGAGATCCGGAAACCCATCACGGACCTGGGGATGGTCAAGGACGTCGCGGTCGCCGACGACGGCGTGGTCACGGTCGGGATCTACCTGACGGTGGCGGGCTGCCCCCTGAAGGCGACGCTGACCAACGACACGAAGGCGGCCGTCTCGAAGCTCCTGGGCGTGGTCGACGTCCGCGTCGAGCTGGACGTGATGAGCGACGAGCAGCGCACGGAGCTGCGGAAGTCCCTGCGCGGCGACGCGGCGGAGCCGGTGATCCCGTTCGCGCAGCCGGGCTCGATGACGCGGGTGTACTGCGTGGCCTCGGGCAAGGGCGGCGTGGGAAAGTCGTCGGTGACGGTGAACCTGGCCGCGGCGATGGCCGCCCGCGGGCTGTCGGTGGGTGTGGTGGACGCGGACATCTACGGCCACTCGATCCCCCGCATGCTGGGCGCCCGCGAGAAGCCGACCAAGGTCGACACGATGATCATGCCGCCGCAGTCCCACGGCGTGAAGGTGATCTCGATCGGCATGTTCACCCCGGGCAACACGCCGGTGGTCTGGCGCGGCCCGATGCTGCACCGCGCGTTGCAGCAGTTCCTCGCGGACGTGTTCTGGGGTGACCTGGACATCCTCCTGCTGGACCTGCCGCCGGGCACGGGCGACATCGCGATTTCGGTGGCCCAGCTGATCCCGAACGCGGAGATCCTGGTGGTGACCACTCCCCAGCAGGCGGCGGCCGAGGTGGCGGAGCGGGCCGGGGCGATCGCGCTGCAGACGCGGCAGCGCGTGGCCGGGGTCATCGAGAACATGTCGTGGCTGGAGACGCCGTCCGGCGAGCGCATGGAGATCTTCGGCGCCGGCGGCGGCCGGACGGTGGCCGATTCGCTGACGAAGTCGATCGGCTCCGAGGTGCCGCTGCTCGGCCAGGTCCCGATGGACCCGCGGGTCGTCGCCCAGGGCGACGCGGGCACGCCGATCGTGCTGTCCGAGCCGGAGGCGGCGGCCTCGGTGGTGCTGAGCGACGTGGCGAAGAAGCTCTCGGTCCGGGCTCGTGGCCTGGCGGGGATGATGCTGAACGTGACGCCGGCGGGTCGCTAGGCCCCGAGCCGGGCGGAGCCTCAGGTCGCGTCGGGGTCGATCGGCGGGCGCTCGCCCGGCTTGAGGGGTTCCGGCGCGGACTGGGTCTGGCCGGCCAGGTAGCCGTTCGAGCCGTTGGTACCGTTCGCCGGGGTGCTGCTGCCGTTCGTGATGCCCTTCAGGCCGAGCGGGTCGGCGTCGCCGTCGAACAGGTGCTGCGTCACGACCCGCTTGGGGTCGAAGTTCCGCAGTCCGCGGAGGTCTTCCAGCGGCTTGCGCAGCTGGTCGAACTCCGGGCCCATCTCCTCGCGGAGCTGCTCCTTCGCGCCGGTCGCGAAGTCGCGGACCTTGCGCACGCTCTTCGCGAGCCAGGACGCCGCCTCGGGCAGCCGTTCCGGGCCGAGGATGAACAGACCGGCGATGATGAGGACGAGGATCTCCCCCCATCCGACACTCTCGAACACCCGTCTACCTCCACTCGGAACCTACCCGCCCAGGGTACCCGTCCCCCGCCGCGCTCCGGCAGGCCGAACGCGGGAACTCAGTCGGAAGCCAGGGTTACGTCGACGACGAAACTGGCGCCGTCGCGGGCCAGCTGCACCGGGACGACTTCGCCGACGTCGTGCGCGCGGACCGCGACCGTCAGTTCCGCGGAGTCGCGGACGAGCCGGGTGCCGATCTTCGTGATCACGTCGCCCTCCTTGATGCCCGCGTTCGCGGCCGGGCCGCCGGGCGCGACGTTCTTAACCTGGGCGCCCATCGTGGACGAGCCGGCGACCGTCGACGACGCGTTGATGCCGATGTCGGCGTGGTGCACCTTGCCGTCCTTGATCAGCGCCTTCGCGATCTTGACGGCGTAGTCGCTGGGGATGGCGAAGCCGATGCCGATGCTGCCGCCGTCCGCGCCGGACGAGCGGATCGACGAGTTGATGCCGACCAGCGCGCCGGTGGAGTCGACGAGCGCGCCGCCGGAGTTGCCGTGGTTGATCGCCGCGTCGGTCTGGATGGCCTCGTAGGTGACCGGCGGGGCGCCGTTGTCGCCGCCCGCGGTGATCGGCCGGTTCAGCGCGCTGACGATGCCGGCGGTCACCGAGTTCTGCAGCGCCAGCGGCGAGCCGATCGCCATCACGGTGTCGCCGACCTGCAGGTCGGCGGACTTGCCGATCTGCAGCACGGTCGGGTTGGTGACGTTGACCTTCACGACGGCGAGGTCGGTCTTCTGGTCGGCGCCGACGAGCTTGGCCTCGGTGCGGGTGCCGTCGATGAAGACGGCGGTGACCTTGACGCCCGGGTCCGCGGCGGCGGAGGCGATGACGTGTTCGTTGGTGAGGATGTAGCCCTGGGGGTCGATCATCACGCCGGAGCCCTGCTCCCCGGATTCGGCGCCGGGCTTGAACACCTCGAGCGAGACGACGGCGGGCGCGACGCGCTTGGCGATTTCGGCGACCGAACCGGCGGGGCGCTCCTTGCCGACCTCGGCTTCGGAGATGGTGGCGGCGCCGGTGAGCTCGGTGCCGGTGTCGCCGACCCACCAGCCGACGAAGCCACCGGCGGCACCGATGAGCAGCGCCACGACGCCGAGCAGGACGAGCGCCTTGGGTTGCACGCGCCGTCCGAAGAGCACCTCGGGCAGGCTGAGCAGCGCACCGGGCGGGCGTTGGGCGGGCTTTTCCTCGTCTTCGGCGGGCATGGCGGGCCCGGCGAGCACGGCGGCGGCCCCGGGATCCCGCCACGGATCACGGGTCCCGGTCCACAGCGGCGGTTCGGCGGCCGGCGAGTCACCGGTGGCTTCCCGCGGCCGTTCGAGAAGAACACCTTCGGCCCCGGGTGGCCGCCGGAAGGCCTCGGCGAGCGATTCGGGCGCGGGCGGGGCGAGGTTGACGCCGTTGGCCTGCTGCGGGGAGTAGAGCTTGTCGAACGCCCCGTCGACACCCTGCGGCCTGCCGAAGACGGCGGCCTGCGCCGGATCGACGGCCGGCCGCGCGAGCGGCCGCGGGCCCAGCCGGTCGGCATCACGCGCGCCGGGCTGCTCGGGATTCACGTTCGGCTCGGTCATCATTCCCCGGTGCAGAAGATCAGGTGGCTGGGCGTGACGATACCCAAGCCCAGTGGTCCGAGTCTGCCGGTCCGCGGGTGAAGTGGCTGTTTCTTGAGTCCCTTGTCCACAGGGTGCCGGAGATGGGGACAAAACGGCCGCGCGCGGTCGTGAACGGGGATTTTCGTCCGAGTGGCCCGATACGCTGGACCCGGGGGGCGCCCCCGGGCGGGTGCGGGGTTTCGGCAAGGCCGCCCGCGCTGCCGGCTCGGCCGGGGCAGCAGCGGGTTCGTACGTCGCGAATGACTCATTCGGGACGTCAGAGGTCCCCAATGAGTCATTCGCGGCACCGGCGACAGCTCCTCGACCACTCGGCGAAGGGGCCCAGCGCGACTGCTCGAGCGACTTTGCGGCTCAGCCGGAGGCAGCAGCGGGCCAGAACGTCATTCGCGACACCGGCGAAACTCGACCACCCGGCGAGGATTCCGGCAGAGTCGCCCGGCCGGTCCCGCTGCCAGTACCAGCCGGGTGTGCAGCGGGTTCGACCGGCGACAACGCCGGCAGTTCCGCCGAGGCGGGTCATCCAGGCAGCGGGGATCACCAGCTCAACGCGTCGCGTGGTCCGGACACACCGAAGGCCGCTGCGAACGGATCGCAGCGGCCCTCGAAGTCAGCTCAGCGGATGCCCGCCGGCACCGCCGCCGGGGTCGTGCTCGCCGGTGTCGAAAGCGGGGCCGGTTGCTGGGGGACCGCCATCTGGGCCGGCAGCAGGTTCGCCGGCTGCGGGACTCCGCCGCCCGTCTCCGGGGTTCCGTCGCCGTCCGCCGAGGTTCCCACCAGGGCCAGCGCGCTCAGCACCAGGCCCGACACCACCACGCCCGCGCCCTGCGCCGCGCGGCGCTTGAAGCGGCCGCCGCCGAGAACGTTCGGTGACTGCCCCAGGGGGGCCGATGATCCCAACGGCGCGACACCACCCAAGACGCCCGAATCGCGCAGGCCCGCGACGCGGTCGGGGCGCTGGACCGCGACCAGCTGGCCGTCCGCCGTGATCGCCAGGTTGTCCGGGGTGCTCGGCAGCTCCGTGTGCTGCGGGATCGACTGCAGGCTCGCGAGGAACCCGGCCGACATCGACGGCGCGCCCGCGCGGCGGATCGCCTCGACCGCCTGGCGCTGCGCGCGCACCTCGGCCGCGCAGGCCGCGCAGCGGGTGATGTGTGACGCCGCGCGGTCGCGCGCGCTGTGGGACAGCTCGCCGTCGACGAACGCCACCACGACGTCCGGCAGCAGGTGCGACTCGGGAAGTGCCCAGCCTCGCGGTGCGGTCATACCGTCACCTTCGCAGACTGCGGTGCGTAAGCGCGCCGGCGCTCGAGCGACGCGCGCAGCGCCTGACGCCCGCGGTGGATGCGGCTGCGGACAGTACCCAGCTTGACACCCAGCGTCGCGCCGATCTCCTCGTACGACAGCCCTTCGACGTCGCACAGCACCACGGCGGCGCGGAACTCCGGGGGCAGCTCGTCGAGCGCCGCCTGCAGGTCGGGGTCCAGGTGGGTGTCCGAATAGACCTGCTCGGGGCTCGGGTCGTCGCCCACGATGCGGTCGGTGTCCTCGGGCAGGCCCTCCATCCGCACGCGCGAGCGGCGGCGGGCCATGTCCAGGAAGAGGTTGGTGGTGATCCGGTGCAGCCAGCCTTCGAACGTGCCGGGCTTGTAGGACGCCAGCGAGCGGAAGACCCGGATGAAGGTCTCCTGCGTGAGGTCCTCGGCGTCGTGGGTGTTGCCGGTCAGGCGGTAGGCGAGCCGGTAGACGCGGTCACCGTGTTCGCGCACGACCTCGTCCCAGGACGGTGGCGTCCAGGCCGCCTCGTCCAGGGTCACCGGCTGGGCCCCGGCGTCGGCAACGGCGTTCTGCATAGCGGGAGCAGGCACCTCCATCTGCGTATCTCCTGTCTGCTCCACCCAACGCGGGCTGTGGCCACGGTGTTCCCGTGCGTTCGGATTTCAGTCTCTCCGGGCTCCTTATGGTTCTAGTGAGACTGGACTGAGAGCAGGCTGAGAACTTCTTCCCGGGTGCTTACCAGGGAGCCTGCGCGGATTTATCGACAACCAACGCTAACCTCCGTGCGTGAACACGCCCACCCCTGCGGCCGCACCGGCCGATTCCGGGTTCGTCGACGGGTACCTGCCCGACGACGAGGTGCTGTCTTCGGCGCGGGCACGGGCCGAGGACCTGGGCTGCACCCCGCTCAGCGCGGGTGCGGGCGCGACGCTGCGCTTCCTGGCCGCGACGCTGTGCGCCAAGGCCGTCGTCGAGGTCGGCACGGGCGCGGGGGTGAGCGGGCTGAGCCTGCTGCGCGGCATGGCCCCCGACGGCGTGCTGACGTCGATCGACGTCGAGCCGGAGTACCAGCGGGCGGCGCGCACGACGTTCCGCGAGGCCGGCTTCGCGCCGGGCCGCACCCGGTTGATCATCGGGCGCGCGCTGGACGTGCTGCAGCGCCTCACGCCGGGTGGCTACGACCTGGTGTTCGTCGATTCCGCGCACATCGAGTACCCGGGCTGCTACGAGCTGGGCGTGTCGCTGCTGCGGCGCGGCGGGATCATCGCGTTCCACAACGTGCTGGCCGGCGGCCGGGTGATCGACCCGGCCCACCGCGATCCGGAGACGCTGGCCCTGCGCGAGGTGGCGCGGGCGTTCCGGGAGGACGAGCGGCTGGTCCCGGCGCTGCTGCCGGTGGGCGGCGGGCTGCTGGTCGGCGCGGCTACCTGACCTCCACCAGCGCCAGCCGCTCCGCCCGGACCCGCGTCCCGGCCGCCACCGCGGCCACCGCCAGCAGCAGCCACACCGCCACCACCGCGATCAGCCACGACCACCCGGCGTGCCCGTACACCCACGCCCCGGCCGCGCCGCCCACGCTGCTGCCCAGGTAGTACGCCGCCGTGTACGTGCCGCCCACCTGGCCGCGGGCGGTCTCCGGCGCGTCGGCCGCCGCCCAGCCGTTCGCCACCGCGTGCGCCGCGAAGAACGCGCACGTCAGCACCAGGAACCCGGTGATCACCAGCGGCAACGAGTCCGGCAGCGTCAGCGCCGCGCCGAGAGCCGTCAGCAGGAGCGCCCCCACCAACGCGCGGCGACGCCCCACCCGGGCCACCAGCCGCCCGGCCGCCGCCGAGGACACCGAGCCCGTCGCGTACGCCAGGAAGACCAGCGACGCGACCGCCGGCGACAGCTCCAACGGCGCACCGGTCAGCCGGAAGCCGGCCGCGTTGTAGAGCGCCACGAACGAGCCCATCGCCAGCAGCGCCACCGCGTACTGGGCCAGCAGCACCGGCTTGCGCAACGCCGTGAGCAGCCCCCGCCCGACGCCGTGGGCGCGCCCCGGGCGGGTGCCCGGTGGCAGCGTCACGACCGTCACCGCCGAACACACCGCCCCCACGCCCGCCACCACCAGCAGCGCGCCGCGCCAGCCGAGCGGGCCCGCGGTGAACCCGCTGGCCAGCCTGCCGAGCATGCCGCCGACCGTGTTGCCCGCGATCATCGCGCCGACCGCCGCCGCGACGCCCGCCCGGCCCAGCCGTTCGGCCAGGTAGGCCGCCGCCACCCCGGGGAAGCCCGCGATCGCGACGCCCTGCAGCGCGCGCAGGACCAGCACGGCCGGGTACGTCGGCATCAGCGGCACCAGCAGGCCGAGCACGACCGACGCCACGACCGACGTCAGGATCACCGGCCGCCGGCCGACCACTTCGGACAGCGCCGCGATGGGCAGGACCGCGATGGCGAGCGCGCCGGTCGCGACGCTGACCGCGAGCGCCGCGCCGCCCGGGTCGAGGTGGTACTGCGCGGCGAGCTGCGGCAGCACCGGCTGCGGCGCGTAGAGCAGGGCGAACGAGGAGATCCCGGCCGCGGCGACAGCGGTCTTCACTCGGCGGGTGGAAGTCACGTCCTGAAAGTAAGCAGACCTAATCAATACGTCCAATGCGCAAAGCTGGCACAATCGATGCGGTGCCGTATGATTCGCTATCCGCGCAGGTCGCGCCGCACCTGCCGCTGCTCGCGGCCCTCCGCGAGACGAGGAACGTCACACGCGCGGCCGAACTGCTGGGCGTCCCCCAGCCCACGGTGAGCCGGCGGCTCGCGGCGCTGGCGGACGCGCTGGGCGCGCCGCTGACCGTCCCGGACGGCCGCGGCATCCGGCTGACGCGCGCGGCGGAACTCCTCGCCGAGGCGGCCGAGCGCGGGCTGGCGGCGCTCGACACCGGCGTCCGGCTGGCCCGCGAGGAGGTGTCGCCCGAGTCGGGGCACGTCGTGCTCGGGTTCCTGCACCTGCTCGGGCGGTCGCTGGTGCCGTCGCTGCTGCGCGGCCACCGGGCGCGGCACCCGGGCGTGCGGTTCACGCTGGTCCAGGGCTCGCGCCAGGACATGGTCGACCGGTTGACGGGCGGCGAGCTGGACCTGGCCCTGCTGGCGCCACTGCCGGACATGCCGTCGCTGGCCTGCGCGGGCCTGGTGGACGAGGAGATCCTGCTGTCGGTCCCGGCGGGCCACCGGCTGGCGGGCCGCCGCGAAGTGCGCGTGGCGGAGCTGGCTTCGGAAGAGTTCGTGCTGCTGGAGCAGGGGTACGGGGTCCGGACGCTGACGGACGAGCTCTGCGCGGCGGCGGGCTTCACGCCGCGGATCGCGTTCGAGGGCCAGGAGTCGGACACCGTGCGCGGCCTGGTGGCGGCGGGCCTGGGGGTGGCGCTGCTGCCGCGGTTCGGGCCGGGTACGCCCGCGGGGGTGGCGGAGGTGCCGCTGGCACCGCCGCCACACCGGACGATCGGGCTGGTGTGGCGGGCCGGGGAGCCGATGACACCGGCGGTGACGGGCTTTCGGGACCACGTCCTCGCGAGCCGTCAGGCCAGCGAAGCCGCCAGCTCCACCAGCGTCCGCGCCGCGAAGCCCGTCGCGCCCGGGACCACCTCGTCGTAGTTCTTCTCCGACCGCGCCGGGCCCGCGATGTCCAGGTGGGCCCACGGCAGTCCCGACGTGAACTCGCGCAGGAACAGCGCCGCCGCGATGCCGCCCGGGCCGCCCGGCATCTGGCGGACGTCGCCGAACTCGCCGCGGACGCTCTCCGCGTAGTCCTCCACCAGTGGCATCCGCCACCACGCCTCGCCCACCCGGGCGCCCGCGCCGGACACCAGGGAGGCCAGCGTGTCGTCCGAGGCGAACAGGCCGCCGGTGCGCAGGCCCAGTGAGACCTTCATCGCACCCGTCAACGTCGCCGCGTCGACCACGTAGTCCGGGGTGAACCGCTTGATCCCGTAGACCAGCGCGTCCGCCAGGACCATGCGGCCCTCCGCGTCCGTGTTGTCCACCTCGGTCGTCTTGCCGCCGTAGTGCCGGACGATGTCGCCCGGGCGGTACGACGAGCCCGAGACGTGGTTCTCCGCGCACGGCACCAGCGCCGTCACGCGGACGCCGAGCCCGAGGGCCGCGATGCCGCGGATCGCCGCGATCACCGCCGCGCCGCCCGCCATGTCCGTGCGCATCAGGTGCATCCCGTCGGCCGGCTTGATCGACAGGCCGCCCGTGTCGAACGTGATGCCCTTGCCGACCAGCAGCAGGTGCCGGGACGCCCCCGACGGCTTGTACGCCATCTCGAGCAGCCGCGGCGGCCGCGCCGACCCGCCGCCGACCGCCAGGACGCCGCCGAAGCCCTCCGCTTCCAGCCACTTCTCGTCCCGCACCGTCACCTCGACGCGCGGGCCGGCCACGCGGGCCGCCGTGTCCGCCAGCCAGGCCGGCGTCTTCACATTGGACGGCGTGTTCGCGAGGTCGCGCGTCAGCGCCGTCGCGGCCGCCAGCACCGAGGCGCGGTTGACCAGCGAAGGCAACTCGGGGTCTTCGCCCACGAGCCGGATCGTCCGCACGGACGGCTTCGGGTCCTCGCCGGTCACCTTGTACCGGTAGCCGCCGAGCAGGAGCCCCAGCGTGAGCTCGGTGACGTGCTCGCCGGACGCCTCCTCCGGCAGCTCCAGCTGCACCGCGCGGAACGCCTTGCCGCCGTGGTCGACGTCGTCCGCGAGCGCCGCGTTGATCGCGCGGACCAGCGCCGCGCCGGTCTTGCGGTACTCCTTCGGCTCGCCGCCGCCCAGTCCCGCGATCCACCGCGGCCCGGTGCCGGGCACCGTCTGCACGTCGCCCGCCTTGCCGGTGATCCGGACGCCCTCGATCTCCAGGGGCTCGACGTCATCGTTGTCGGGCGCGGCCACCAGCCGGGCCGTCGGGACGCCGCGGCGGAGTTCGCCCGCGACCTCGATGTCGAGCAGCGTAGCCGGAACGGGCGGTAGTGGATTACGCACAGTGAGCAACCTTCGGGCGCAGAGGAACCGCGACCCCGGCCTCCGAGGGGAGACCGGGGTGCGACGGAAGGACGGTGGGAGGGGGCTGGGTCAGCCGGTGACCTCCGCCAAAGCGGCGCCGAGGTCCTTCGCTTCTTCCGCGGAGAGCTCGACGACGAGTCGCCCACCACCCTCGAGCGGTACGCGCATCACGAGGCCCCGCCCCTCCTTAGTCACTTCGAGGGGACCATCTCCGGTCCGGGGCTTCATGGCCGCCATAGCGTGCTCCCTCCGTCTCAACCGGCGCGCCCGGGTCGCGCTCGCGTGAAAGCCAGCCGGGTCTGCTGTCCATTGTCCCTCATCAGCGGCCGGGCGCATCAGCGGACCGATCTTTTGCCGCCGTATCGGTGCTGGTATGCGGCCCGCGCGAGGTGAAAGACTCTCGGCCAACCGAAGTTTTCCGCGCAAGGAGAAGACGTGACCACATCCGACGTCCTGTTGACCGCCGACGCCGACGGGGTGCGCACCCTCACCCTGAACCGGCCGCAGGCGTACAACTCGCTGACCGTCGAGCTGAAGGAAGCACTGCTCGCGGCGCTGCGCGAGGCGGCGGACGACGAGGGAGTCCGCGCGGTCGTGCTGACCGGTTCGGGCAAGGCGTTCTGCGCCGGCCAGGATCTGAAGGAGCACGTGGGACTGCTGCAAGCGGGTGACCCCGCCCCGCTACACACCGTCAAGGAGCACTACAACCCGATCGTCAAGACGATCGTGGCCATGCCGAAGCCGGTGATCGCGGCCGTCAACGGCACCGCGGCCGGTGCCGGCGCCGCCTTCGCCTACGCCAGCGACCTGCGGATCGCCGCCGAGTCGTCGTCGTTCCTGATGGCCTTCGCCAACGTCGGGCTGGGCCCGGACTCGGGCGCGTCCTGGACGCTGCAGCGGCTGGTCGGCTACGGCCGCGCCGCCGAGCTGATGCTGCTGGCCCGGACCGTCGACGCGGCCGAGGCGCTGCGGCTCGGCCTGGTCGGCGAGGTCGTGCCGGACACCGAGCTCGCCGCCCGCGCGCAGCAGGTGGCGGCGAAGCTCGCGGCCGGCCCGACCGTCGCCTACGCGAAGATCAAGGGCGTGCTGAACCTGGCCGCGCAGTCGACGTTCGAGGAGGCGCTCGACGCCGAGGACGCCGTCCAGACGGCGCTCGGCGCTACGGCCGACCACACCGAGGCCGTCGAGGCCTTCGTCGGCAAGCGCAAGCCCGCCTTCCAGGGCAAGTGACGCCGCGGCTGCTTCCGGGCTCAGGCCGCCCGGAAGCAGCCCGCGACGTGGTCGTCGACCATGCCGGTGGCCTGCATCAGCGCGTAGCACGTCGTCGGGCCGAGGAAGACGAAGCCGCGCTTCTTCAGCTCCTTCGCCATCGCCTTGGACTCGTCGGTGATCGCCGGGACGTCGGCCATCGTCGCGGGCCGCTCGTGCGACGAAGGCGCGAACGACCACAGCAGGTCGTCCAAGGGCGTGTCCAGCGCGGCGATCGCCCGCGCGTTCTTGATCGCGGCCAGGATCTTCGCCCGGTTCCGCACGATCGACGCGTCCTGCATCAGCCGTTCGACGTCGGCGTCGCCGAACTTCGCCACCTTCGCCGGCTTGAACTGCTTGAACGCCTTCCGGAAGCCCTCGCGCTTGCGCAGGATCGTGATCCACGACAGGCCCGACTGGAACGACTCGAGACACAGCCGCTCGTACAGCTCGTCCTGCCCGTGGAGCGGCACGCCCCACTCCTCGTCGTGGTAGGCCGCGTAGTCCGGCGTCGAATTGCCCCAGCTGCACCGCGCGACGCCGTCGGCGCCGACCAGCTCACTCATGCCCACCCACCGAATAGTTCTCCGCGAACCGCGCGAACCGCCGCAGCGACTGGCGCACCCCCAGCGCGAACGCCGGCCGCACCACCGGCCAGCCGAGCCGGCCCAGCGGGCCGAACGGCAGCCGCAGGTGCTCGGCCCAGACGAACGTCGAGCGCGTCGCGCCCTTCGGCACCACCTGGAACACGCCGGTGCCCTGCACGATGCTGCCGAGGTGCCGGACGCCACACCGCACCGGCGGCTCCCAGCTGGTGATCTCCATGGTGTCGGTGAAGCCGACGCCGGCCACGCCGGTGAACGCCGACAGCCGCGACCCGACGCTGCGGCCGTTGCCCTCGACCACCTCGACCTCGGTGCCGAGCATCCACTCGCCCTGGCGCGCCCAGTCCGTGAGCGCGAGCCAGGTCGTCCCCGCGGGGGCGCGGACGTCGACCGAGAGGATCAGGTCCGTCACGGGGACGCCTCGGGCGAACGCTCGCGTTCGCGCGCCTCCAGCTCGGCGATCCGGGCCCGCAGCTCGTCGAGCTCGACGCCGAGCCGGCGCATCACCCAGTCCACTTCGGACATCTTGTAACCACGCAGCACCATCTGGAAGCGGACCTCGGCCAGGTCCTCGCCGGTGATGTCCTCGGCGGGCAGCCGCGTGGGCGAGCTGCCCGGCGGCAGCGGGGCGAGCTCCTCACCCCGGCCGAACACGACGGCGGCGAGCAGGAACACCACGGCCGCCACCAGCAGCATGACTACGAGGTAGATCAGCGCGGTCGTCACGCGACGATCGTGGCATACCCACCCCAGGATCGTCTCGCGAGCACGACGAGCCGGACGGAAAGCGCCAGCCAGGCGACCATCAGCAGGGCGCACGGGACGCTGAGGAACAGCCTCGACGCGTCGACGACGCCGGTCGCCGCGATCAGCAGGCCCATCGAGGCGAGGTTGACGCCGACCGCGAGCGCGATCAGGACGCCGCAGAACCGGGCGAGCCCGGCGCCGTCGAGGCGGCGGCTCAGCCAGCGGATACCGAGCAGGGCGAGCGCCCCGATCACCGGTACGACGAACACCGCGCCGTGCGAGGCGTGCGCGACGACCTTGTACCAGTCGGGGGTCGGCGTCGACAGCTTCGTCCACTCGCCGAAGGTGAGGATCCGCGCGTAGTCCCACGCGATCTGCATCGCCGGGACGCCGATGATGAGCTTCCACAGCGTGCGGACGCCGCTGAGCATGCCGAGCTCGGCCTGGTAGTCGCGGGCGACCACCTCCGCCGGCCCGAAGTCGGCGACCGCCCGGCGCTGCGCGTCCTCGTCGCTCCAGCCGCCCGCGCGGTAGGCCTCGGCGGCGTCGTCGAGGCCGTCGCGGGCCTCTTTCAGGAGATCGGCCTTGAAGCGGCCGCAGCCGTGCAGCCTGCGGTCCAGTTCTCCGAGGTATGCGTCGATCATGTCCCCAGTACTCCCCCGATGACCGTGGTGAACTCCCGCCACTCGGCGCGTTCCGCCGCCAGGGCCTGCTCGCCGGAGCGGGTGAGGCGGTAGGTGCGCCGCTTGCGGCCGGACACGACGTCCCATTCGCTGGCCAGCCAGCCGGCCCGCTCGAGCCGGCGCAGCGCCGGGTACACGGTGCCGGTCGGCAGGTCGAGCGCGCCGCCGCTGCGCAGCTGGAGCGCCTCGATGATCGCGTAGCCGTGCAGTTTCCGGCCGTCGAGCACGGCCAGCAGCAACGCGTCGAGGTGGCCGCGCAGGGTGTCCGCCTTCATGGGTAAGCAGTCTACACGTCGGCTCGCTACATGTAGACAGGCTATGTGTAGCCTGTCTACATGAACGCTCTTCCGATCGCGAGACTCCAGTTCGCGACGACGACTTCGTTCCACTTCCTGTTCGTGCTGCTCACGCTGGGGTTGGTCACGCTGGTGGCCGTGATGCAGACGCGCTGGACGCTCGGCGGCAAGCCCGAGCTCCTGCGGATGACCCGCTTCTGGGGTCGCCTGTACGTGATCAACTACGCGCTCGGGATCGCCACCGGGATCGTGATGGAGTTCCAGTTCGGGCTGACCTGGACCGGGCTCTCCGCCTTCGCCGGCGACGTCTTCGGGGCGCCGCTGGCCATCGAGACGCTGGTCGCGTTCTTCCTCGAGTCGACCTTCCTCGGCCTGTGGATCTTCGGCTTCGGGCGGATGCACAAGTGGCTGCACCTGACGCTGCTCTGGCTGGTCACGCTGACCGCGTACGCGTCGGCGCTGTTCATCATGCTGGCCAACTCGTTCCTGCAGAACCCGGTCGGCAGCCGCCTCGAAAACGGCACGCTGCGCCTCGACGACTTCGGCGCGCTGTTCACCAACCCGGCGCTGACCGCGTCGCTGCCGCACGTCGCCGGCGCGGCGATCGTGACCGGCGGCTTCTTCGTCGTCGGCGTCAGCGCCTGGCACTTCCTCAGGCGCACCAGCGAGGTCGAGTTCTTCCGCCGGTCGATGCGGCTCGGCGTGGTGGCGGCGCTGCTCGGGTCGATCCTGGTCGTGAACCAGGGGTTCGCGCAGTTCGGCGAGCTCGCGAAGTACCAGCCGGACAAGCTGGAGGACGCCGGCGTCGGTGTCGGCCTGCCGCTCGGCCTGATGATCCTGATCGGGTTCGCGATGCTGTTGTGCGCGTTGCTCGGCGCCCTGCTGCTGATCCGGAACTGGCTCACCAAGGCGCGGTTCCTGCACTACCTGATGGTCGCGGCCATCCCGCTGCCGTTCGTCGCGGCGATCCTGGGCTGGCTGGTGCGCGAAATCGGCCGCCAGCCGTGGCTGGTCTGGGGGAAGCTGCGGACCGCCGACGCGATCGCCGACGTCCCGGCCGGCCAGATCCTGTTCTCCTTCATCGCTTTCTCACTGCTGTTCGCCGCGCTCGCGGTGGCCGACTGGGTGCTCATGGCGCGCGTCGCCAAACGCGGCCCGGACCCGGTCGAAGCGCCCACCGGACAGCCCGTCCTGAGCGGAGTCTGACCGATGGCGACCTTCTGGTGGTGCGTGCTGGGCCTGCTGACCTGCGGTTACTTCGCGCTGGCCGGCTACGACTACGGCGTCGGGATGCTCCTGCCCGCGTTCGAGGCCGGCGAACGGAAGCGGCGGCAGACGCTCGGCGCGCTCGGGCCGTTCTTCCTGGCCAACGAGGTGTGGCTGGTGGCCGCCGTCGGCCTGCTGTTCGGGGCGTTCCCGCACCTGGAGGGCAAGGTGTTCGCCGGGGCGTACGTCCTGGTCGTGACGCTGCTGCTCGGCCTGGTGACGTTCACGGCGTCGATGCAGCTGCGCAGCCGCCGCCCGGACGCCCGGCGCGGCGCCTGGACGGCGGGCATCGTCGGCGGCGCGCTGGTGACGGCGCTGTCGTGGGGCCTGTTCCTCGGCAACCTGGTCATCGGGCTGCCGCCCGTCACCGACGTGCTCGGCCTGTTCACCCCGTATGCGGTGCTGTGGGGCCTCGGGTTCGTCGCGCTGTTCTGCCTGCAGGGCGCGGCGTTCCTGGCCGTGCGGGCGCCGGTCGAGCTGACCGCCCGCGCGGTGCGGCTGGCCCGGGCGTTCTCGGCGCCGGTGCTGGCCTTCCTGGCGATCGCCTCGGTGTGGGGATACTTCGCGCTCGACGGCGTTTCCGCGCTCGGCGTGGGGGCGGTCGTCCTGGCCTTCGCGGCTTTCGCCGTCATGCGCGTCGGGCTGTCGGTACGGCGGTACCGGCTCGCACTCGTCGGGTCGATGACGCTTTCGGCTTGTCCGGCACTGCTCGCCGGGACGCTGCGGTTCCCCACCGTGCTGGCTTCCCCGGCGCTGACGCTCGACGAAGCGGCGACGGCGCCGGAGACGTTCGCGGTACTGGCCTGGTTCGCGCCGCCCGCGGTGCTGGTTTTGCTGGTGGTGCAGTGGCTGACCTGGCGCGCGCACCGCCGTCCCGTCGACGAGCGCTCGCTGCTGCACTTCTAGGGGGACGCCGTGCCCGCACTGCCCGGACTCCGGCGGTACCTGCTCTTCTTGTGCCTGCTCGGCCTGCTCACCGCCGTTGCGGTGCTGCTCCAGGCCGAAGGGCTCGCCACGCTCCTCACCGGCGGCGGGATTTCGCGGTTCCTCGTCGTGGCCATCGGCGCGCGCGTGGCGCTGTCGTGGGGTCATTCCGTCCTCAGTGGACGCTTCGCGGCGTCGGTGCGCGGCGCGCTGCGGCTTCGCCTGCTCGGGTCCGCGTCGGATCGGGCGGGTGTCGTCGCGACGCAGATCACGCGCGGCGTGGACGCCACGGACAGCTACCTGACCGGGTACCTGCCGTCGCTCGTGGTTTCGGTCGTGGTCCCGGTCGCGGTGATCGTGCGGCTGTGCACGACGGACCTGACGTCGGCGGTCGTCGTGGTGGTCACGCTGCCGCTGATCCCCGTTTTCGCGATCCTGGTCGGGAAGCAGGCCAAGGCGTCGGCCCAGTGGGAGTTACTGACGAAGCTGGGCGGGCACTTCCTGGACGTCGTCCGCGGGCTGGGGACGCTGAAGGTGTTCGGCCGGGCGTCGGCGCAGGCGGCGACGGTGCGTTCGATGGCCGCCGCGCACGCCGACGCGACCATGAAGACACTGCGGGTGGCGTTCCTGTCGGCGCTGGTGCTGGAGCTGGTCGCGACGCTGTCGGTCGCGCTGGTCGCGGTGCCGATCGGGTTCCGGCTGCTGTCGGGCGGGCTGGACGCGCGGACGGGGCTGCTGATCCTGTTGCTGACGCCCGAGGCGTACCTGCCGCTGCGGGCGGCGGGCGCGAAGTTCCACGCGGCGGCGGAGGGGCTGACGGCGTTGCGGGAGGCACTGGCGGTGCCGGTGCCCGTTCCCCGGTCGGGCGCCTTCACCCGTCGCCGGGGCGCGCCTTCTCTGGTCTTTTCGCGCGTTTCGGTTTCCTATGACGGAGTTCCGGCGTTGTCCGATGTGGACTTCTCGGTGCCCGCCGGTGCGCGGGTGACCCTGGTGGGGCCGAGCGGGTCGGGGAAGAGCACGGTGCTGGCGGTGCTGCTGGGGTTCGTGACGCCGTCGTCGGGACGGGTCCTGGTGGACGGTGTGGACCTGCGTTCGCTGTCGTCGCCGGACTGGCTGGCCGAGGTGGCGTGGGTCCCGCAGCGGCCGACGCTGTTCCAGGGGTCGCTGGCCGCGAACATCGCCTTGGGGTCCCCGGCCGACGTGCCCGCGGCGGCCCGGGCGGCGGCGTTGGATTCGGTGGCGGCGGGACTGCCTTCGGGCTACGCGACGCAGGTGGGCGAGCTGGGCTCGGGCTTGTCGGCGGGACAGCGGCAGCGGGTGGGCCTGGCCCGGGCGCTGGCGCGGACGTCGGCGGGGCTGGTGTTGCTGGACGAGCCGACGGCCCGGCTGGATTCCCGGACGGAGGAGGCGGTGTTGTCGGCGACCCGACGGCTGCTGCCCGGGCGGACGGCGGTCATGGTGGCCCACCGCCCGGCCATGGTCGCGCTGGCCGACCGGGTCATCGAGCTCCGCGACGGCCGGGTCCGGACGGAGGTGGCGGTGTGACCATCTGGGCCGTGTCCACAAAGGACCTTCGCCGCCTCCTCCGCGCCGCCCTCCTCGGAGCGGCCGCCGAACTCGCCGCCCTGGCGCTCATGGCCACCGCCGCCTGGCTCCTGCTCCGCGCCGCCGAGCGGCCGCCGCTGGCCGCGCTCACCGTCGCCATCGTCGCCGTCCGGACGCTCGCCCTGCTCCGCGGCGGCCTCCGGTACGCCGAACGGCTCGCCGGGCACGACGTCGTCCTCCGGTGGCTCGGCTCGCTGCGGACCCGCGTCTACCAGGCCCTCATCCCCGGGACCCGGTACTCCGGCGGCGACCTCGTCACCCGCCTGGTGTCCGATGTGGACGCTCTGCAGGACGCCGTCCTGCGGTGGCTCCTGCCCGCCTGCGTTGCCGGCCTCGTGGGCACCGCCGCCGTCGGCGTCACCGCCACCGCGTCGCTACCGGCTGCCGGGGCCCTCGCCGCCGGGCTGCTCGTCGCCGGGATGCTTCTTCCGTGGCTGGTCATCCGGGTCACCACCGCGACCTCGCGAAAAAGCGCCCCGATGCGGGCCGAACTCGCCGACCGGGCCGTCGAACTCGTCACCGGGCGCCGGGAGCTCGTCGCCGCCGGGGCGCTCGGCGAGCACCGGCGGCGAGCCGCGGACGTCGTCCACGACATCGCCGCCGGCGAGCAGGCGGCGGCGCGGAAACAAGCCCTGCTCGGCGCCGCCGGGGTGCTCGCCCAGCTGGTCACCGCCGTCGCCGTCGGGCTGCTCGCCCACGCCTCCGTGCCCTGGACCGCCGCCCTCACCCTCGCCGCCGTGACCGCCTTCGAGGTCGTCCTCCCGCTCATCGGCGCCGCCCGGCGCGTTCCGGAGATCCGGGCCTCCGCCGCCCGGGTGCGCGCCGTGCTGGATGAACCCGCCGCCCCACAAGGGCACCGCACCGCCGCGACCGGGCATTTCCGGCTCGAGAACGCCGGCGTCCGCCACCCCGGCCGGGCCCCGGCGCTGCGGGGCGTCGACCTCGACCTGCCGCCCGGCAAACGCGTCGGGATCCTCGGCCCCAGCGGTGCCGGGAAGACGACCCTCCTCCGGCTCCTGCTCGGCAGCCAGGCCCCGACCGAAGGCCGGGTCACCCTCGACGGTCACCCGCTCGCCGAGTACGCCGACCTGCCGGCCGTCATCTCGGGCGCCGAAGCCGACGCCCACGTCTTCCACACGACCGTCCGGGACAACCTGCTGCTCGCCAAGCCGGACGCGACCGACGACGAACTGAGAGACGCCTGCGAAACCGCCGGCTTCGACCTGGACCTCGACCGCGAAACCGGCCCCGACGGCGACGCGCTCTCCGGCGGTCAGCGGCAGCGGCTGGTGCTCGCCAGGGCCGTCCTGGCCGCCCCGAAGGTCCTCGTGCTCGACGAGCCCGTCGAGGGCCTCGACCCCGCCCACGGCGACGCCGTCCTGAAGAACGTCCTCGCGCGGGCGAGGGGCAGCGTGGTCCTCGTCACCCACCGCCCCGAGCACCTCGAGGGCTTCGACGAGGTGCTCACCCTCGAAGCCGGGCGAGCACTTCCCGCATCGGCGGCCTGCCGTCCACCCGGACGTTCGTGACGTCCGGCACCCACTCCTCGTCCACCTGCACGAACTGCGTGAACGGCGCGTCCGCGGCCGGGACACCGCAGCGGTCCAGCGCCGTGCCGAGGATCTGGCGGGACATCACGCCGAGCTGGCTCAGCGACCGGTTGCGGTGCTTGCGGACCCCCAGGTTGACCTGCGCCAGCCCGTCGAGACCGTACCGCGCCTCGGCGTCGAGCAGCAGCCCGATCTCGACGCCGTACCCCGCGGCGAACGGCACCGACTCGAGGAACTCGCGCGTGCCCGCGTACTCGCCACCGAGGGGCTGGATCAGGCCGCCGAGCGCCGGCCGCAGGGCCGAGAGCACCGGCCGCGCCAGCAGCTCGGTGACGCGCCCGCCACCACTGCTCTCCAGCCGCAGCGGACGGCGGTAGAAGCCCTTGACCAGGTGGACGCCGCTTTCCGCGACCAGCGGCCCGAGCAGCGAGGGCACGAACGCCGGGTCCGGGTCGACCAGGTCGGAGTCGAGGAAGACGACGAAGTCGCCGCTGGTCGCGGCCAGCGAGCGCCACAGCACCTCACCCTTGCCGGGCACCGGCGGCAGGTCCGGCAGGACGTCTTCGCGGCGGACCACCCGCGCGCCCGCGGCCTCGGCCGTTTCGGCGGTCGCGTCCGTGGAACCCGAATCCACGACGACCAGCTCGTCGACGACGGAGCCGACCAGTGGCCGCACCGACGCGACGACGTCGCCCACGGTCCGCTCTTCGTCGAGGGCAGGTAGCACGACCGAAACCGTCCGGTCACCCTTCGCGGCCACGATGTCCGCGGGGGTCCAACCGGGCTCCTGCCACGTACGCCGCTCGAACCAACTCACGAGTAACGATCGTGCCATGCTGATGGCACCGCTACCGAGGAGGAGGACCACTTGATCGCGCAGCTTGTCCGGTTCGTGCTGGGACCGCTGGTCAGGGCGGTGTACCGGCCCGAAGTGCACGGCGTGGAGAACGTGCCCACCACCGGCCCGGTGCTGCTGGCGGCCAACCACCGCGCCGCCCTCGACACCGGCGTGATCACCTTCGCGACCCCGCGGCAGGTCAAGTTCCTCGGCAAGGCGGAGTACTTCGCGGGCAAGGGCCTCAAGGGCAGGGCGCTGGCCGGGTTCCTCGGCGGCCTCGGCTACGTCCCGGTCGAGCGCGGCAACGCCCAGGCGGGGCTCGCCGCGCTGGAGGCGGCCCGCAAGGTGCTCGACGCGGGCGGCGTCTTCGCGATCTACCCGGAGGGCACCCGCTCCCTGGACGGCCGCCTGCACCGCGGCCACACCGGCGTCGCGGCGCTGGCACTGGCGACCGGCGCGAAGGTGGTCCCGGTCGCGCTGACCGGCACCGAGAAGCTGCAGCCCGGCGGTGCGAAGATTCCCCGCCTGGCGAAGATCGGCATCACGTTCGGCAAGCCCCTGGACTTTTCGCGCTACGAGGGCCAGGACTACGCGCCCGCGATCCGGCGGTCGGTGACCGACGAGGTGATGTACGCCATCCTGGAGATTTCGGGCCAGGAGTACGTCGACACGTACCACAAGCGGCCGAGCGAAGGCGTGGCCTAGTTCACGAGGTTCGCCGCGTGGCTGTAGCCGATCGTCCGGCCCTGCGGCCGGTAGTAGTAACCGATCCCGTTCGCGGCGACGATCACGTCGCGGCCGAGCCCTTCGGCACCGAGCTTCTGACGCACGCGGTTGACGAGGACCGCCAGGTACCGCTTCGACTCGGCCCCGCCACCCACGTACGCGCTGATCGCCTCGGCGGGACGAGCCGTGCCCGGCTTCCTGACCAGGAACTCCAGCAACCGGTACTCGCGCGGCGACAGCACCAGGTCGCTCCCGGCGGCCCGGACCTGCTTCAGCGCGAAGTCCACCCGGAGCACTCCGTCGTCGTAGACGTCGTCCGACCGGGGTGCGCGGTGCCGCAGGACCGTGCGCATGCGGGCGAGGAGCTCTTCGATCTGGAACGGCTTGACGAGGTAGTCGTCGGCGCCGCTGTCCAGACCGCGGATCTTGTCGTCGTCTTCGCCGCGCGCGGTCGTGATGATCACCGGGACGTCGCTCGCCTCGCGCAGCTTGCCCAGCACAGCGAGCCCGTCCATGTCGGGCAGGCCGAGATCGAGCAGGACCAGGTCGGGCGGCTGCACGATCGCCTCGCGCAAGCCGGTCCCACCGCGGGAGGCCACCCTGACTTCGTAACCCTCGCGGCGCAGCACGGCGCTCAGTACCGGGGCCACCCGGTCGTCGTCCTCGATGAGCAGCACGGTCCCGCACTCGGTGGGCCGCGGCGGGGGCGCGTTGTCCGGGCCGGCGATGCGCCGGGTTTCGATCGCGGTCGCGGACGCGCCCTGGCCGACGAGGAACCTCAGCGCCAGCTCGCGGCAGCCCGGGCAGACCTTCAGCTCGCGCCCGTCCACCGCCAGCACGAACACCGCGCCCCGCGCGCACCGGCTCCCGGCCACCTCGATCTCGCACCGGCGGGCCAGCCGGGCCCGATCGCGCTCAGCTTCGCGTTCGCGGTCGCGGTGGGCCTTCGACCGGCACTTGTCGGAACAGAACTTGCGGGGGCGGCCCGTTTCGGTCGCCTCGGGCAGCGGGTCGCCGCACACCGTGCAGGTGGTCATCGGGCCGTCCCCTCCCCGATCCGCCGCAACGAAACCACTTTCGTGTCGCTCCCAGGATATCGGCGCTTGGCTCACGTCCACCGGTGTTGTTGCATCGTGGGGGAAGGCCCGGCCGCCTCGCGGACGGCCGGACCGACGTCACGATCGCCCGTGCTTGCCGGCGTCGGCGATCGTGTCACCCACCACGATGAGCGCCCTCGCCGTGACGGCGAGGGCCTCGTCCTTTCTCAGGGGTGCCACGACGGCCTCCAGGAGCACGAGGACCACGCGCACCGCCCGCCAGGCCGGGCGAGCCCGGCGATGGCACCACTTCGCGACCCGGCGAAGCTTCGACCGGGCCGTCCGGCTCGGGGGAACGACCACTTCGCGACCTCCTCTCGACAGCGGCGCGACCATCGCGGGCTGTCGCGACGAGCCCCGCGGCAACGGAAGCTGCGGGAGGAGGTCTTCTGTTGTTCCTTCGGGACCGGGTGGTGGAGCCACCGTGCCGCGCCCGGGCGGGCGCGCACAAGATCAGCGAAACAAGATAACGAGCGCCTACGGTCCCGGCGGCGCCCACTTCGGCGGTGCCGGCGGCTCGTACGTCTCGAACCTGTCCAGTAGCGCGGCCGGATCGGGATCGGTCAGCAGGAGCTGCCGGTAGCCGTCCTTGAGGAAGCCCTCGGTCACCATGTGGTCGGCGAAGGTCATCAGCGGGGCGTAGTACCCGTCGACGTCGACCAGGCCGATCGGCTTTCCGTGCAGCCCCAGCTGGGCCCACGTCCAGACCTCGAACAGCTCTTCCAGGGTGCCCGCCCCGCCCGGCAGGGCGAGGAAGCCGTCGGACAGGGCCGCCATCTTGGCCTTGCGCTCGTGCATGTCCGCCACGACGTGCAGCTCGGTCAGCCCGGCGTGCGCGATCTCGACCGACGACAGCGCCTCCGGGATCACGCCGATCACCTCGCCGCCCGCCGCGAGGGCGGCGTCGGCGACCACGCCCATCGTGCCGACGCTCGCGCCGCCGTAGACCAGGCCGATGCCGCGCTGGGCCAGCAGCTTGCCGAGGGCCGCCGCCTGCTCGGCGTAGCGCGGCGAAAAGCCCATCGACGAGCCGCAGAAGACGCAGATCCGCCGCATCAGTGCGTGTCCTCCCACGCCTGGTAGGACTCCTGCACCACGCGGACGGCGTCGTCGATGTCGTCGGTGACGTGCAGCAGGTCGAGGTCGTGCGGGCTGATCTTGCCCTCGGCCATGACCGAGTTCTTGATCCAGTCGTAGAGCCCGCCCCAGTAGTCGCTGCCGAACAGCACCACCGGGAACTTCGTGACCTTCTTCGTCTGCACCAGCGTCAGCGCCTCGAACAGCTCGTCGAGCGTGCCGAAGCCGCCGGGCAGGCAGATGAAGGCCTGCGAATACTTGATGAACATCGTCTTGCGGGCGAAGAAGTAGCGGAAGTTGACGCCGAGGTCGACCCACGGGTTCAGGCCCTGCTCGAACGGCAGCTCGATGCCGAGCCCCACGGAGAAGCCGCCGGCCTCGGCCGCGCCGCGGTTGACGGCCTCCATCGCGCCTGGTCCGCCGCCCGTCATCACCGCGAAGCCGGCGTTGGCCAGCGCCCCGCCGATCTTGCGGCCCAGCTCGTACTCCGGGTTGTCGCGCTTGGTGCGGGCCGAGCCGAACACGGTGACCGCGCGCGGAACCTCGGCGAGCGCGCCGAAGCCCTCGACGAACTCGGCCTGGATGCGCAGCACGCGCCACGGGTCGGTGTGCACCCAGTCGCTCGGGCCACGCGAGTCCAGGAGCCGCTGGTCGGTCGTGCTGCCCTGGTCGCGGCGGTCGCGACGCAGCACGACCGGGCCCTTGTGCCGCTCCACCGGGCGTTCGGGGTACTGGCCGTCCGGCCATTCAGACTGTTCGCTCACTACGCCATGCTACGGCCTCGCCGCCAGCGAGAACGCGAGAAGCGCGGTGGAGGTGAAGTCGATGGCGGGCTCGTTACTGGGCCATGAACTCAGGTCGTCGGCGTAGCGGCTTCCCTGCCCGTCGAAGGATTCATACGGACGGGTGCATTCCTTGGCGCCCGCCGGGAACGGCAGATCGGCGAAGTTGCCGGCGCCGTTGGGGCCGTTGACGACCGCGCCGTAGAGCACTTTCGAAGGTCCGGCGAGGTTCGCGGCCTGGTGGTGCGGGCACTGCGGGGACGTCGTGCCGACGCCGACGACGAGCGAGACGCCCCAGGCGTTGGCCCCGAGGGTGAAGTTCCGTTGCTGCGCGCCGAACGCGGCGTACCGGGTGTCACCGGTGACGCGCTGGTAAAGCCGGGCCGTCGCGGCGAAACCGAAGCTCTTGCTGGCGGCGTCGAAGTCGGTGACCGCCACGGCCGTCCGGAATGGACTCGTCTTCGCCGACGCGACACCTTCGTCCAGTTGACGCCGCAGGTCCGCGGCCAAGTCGCGGACGCCGAGCGCCGCACCGGGGACGCCGGTGCGCAGCAGGACGGCCAGGTCGGCGTGGGCGAGCGCGCTGGTGTCGTAGAGGTTCAACGTGCTCGTGTCGCCGCTGCCGATGTAGGCCTTCGCCCACTTCGCCGCGTCGCGGGCCCAGCCGTCGGCGCGCGGGTCCTTCAGCGCCCGCGCGGCCAGGGCGAGCTGGGTCGCGCCCAGCTCCAGGTCGTCCGCCCACGACGACTCCGGGTAGTACGCGTGCGGGAACGCGGTGACGAGCTCGCCGACGTCCGCCGTCTTGGCCTGCGCGAACACGGCCGCCGCCTCGGCGAGGTAGTGCCGGGCGAGCCGGGGGTCGCGGTGGGCGTACAGCTGGGCGCCCAGCGCGAAGGCGGCGGCGACCCGGCCGGCGAGGTTCGGCGACAGCGGCGCGCCCGCCGGGGCCGCGGGGAACACCGGCCGGTGCTTGACGAAGTAGGCGGGGTCGCCGGGCTTGACGTCGAGTGCGTCGTCGTCCTGCGGGTTGCGCCAGACGTCGTGGTCGCCGAGGAAACCGAACTCCTCGCTGCCCGTGCCGATGCCGACCTGGGCGTAGAGCGTTTTGGTCCGGCCGTCCCAGACCTTGTCGAGCCAGCCGAGGCCGAACCGGACCTCCGTCGCCAGCACCGGATCGGGGTCTTCGCGCAGCACGTAACCCAGCTCGGCCAGCGAGTACGCGGTGTTGGAGGTGAACTTGACGAAGTCGCCGGCGTCGACCCAGCCGCCTTCGACGTCGACCGGGCCGCCCTGCGGCTTCAGGGGTTCGACGATCTCGTCGCCGCCTTCGCCGGCGAACTTCGGCTGCGCGTAGACGGTCGCCGTCCGGTCGGCCAGGTGCGACGGCTCGCGGTCGAGGCGGCCGGGGATGACGTCGTGGCCGTCGCGCTGGGCCTGGAAGAACTCGGTGGTCGCGCGCACGAGCGGGCGGAACAGGCGGCGCGCGGTGTCGATCCGGAACGGCGGCGACGTCGCGCCCGCCGCCCTGATCCGGTAGGTGCCCGGTCTCTCCAAAGTGGACAAATCGAGGTCGAACACCGCCGGGTAGCGCGCGTTCCAGGCGCCGAGGCTCGCGCTCGTGCGGCCTTCGCGGACCGTGCGGCCGCGCTCGTCGACGACGGTGAACTTCCCGGGCGCGCCGCCGAGCAGGTACGCGTGCTTCGCCTCGCCCAGCGCGTACCCGACTTGGTCGACGCGCACCTCGGCCGGGGTCGCGGCCTCGGCCGGGGACGCGGCGAGCGGGACGGCGAGCGCGGCCGCCGTCACGACGGGAAGCAGGCGCATGATCGGCCTCCACTTTGTTAGGAAAGTTTCCTATTTAGCGGAGAACGCTAGCCCGGCGCGGCCGGAGGCGTCAATATGTCCGTTTCCGCGAGGGCCGCGCGGATGACCTACCGTGGGGAGATGACCAGCGCCCCCGCCGAACCGCTCGGCGCGCGGATCCGGCGGCTGCGCACCGGCCGCGGCTGGACCCAGCGCGAGCTGGCCGAGCCAGGCTACGACCGGGGCTTCCTGGCGAAGGTCGAAACCGGCAGCCGCCCGCCGTCAGAGGAGATGCTGGCCTACCTGGCGCAGCGGCTCGGGCTGACCGTCGACGAGCTGCGGTTCGGCAGGCCACCCGGCGTCGCCGACGAGCTGCGCGCGGCGCTGGACGAGGGCTACCGCGACCTGGAGCAGGGCCGGATCGCCGCGGCGGAGGAGCGGTTCGCCGCCGTGGCCGAGCGGGCCGCGGGCTACCACCTCGACGACGTCGAGTGCTACGCGCGGTTCTGCCGGGCCGAGGTGAAGTGGCAGCTCTTCGACGTCTCGGGGGCGCAGGCGGCACTGGAGCACGCGGAGGAGCTGGCCGGCGCGGCGCCGCCGTGGCTGCGGGCGATGATCGTGCACCGGTGGTCGGGTTGCCGGTTCCAGCGCGGCGACGCGGGCACGGCGATCGCCCGGGTCGAAGCCGAGCTGGCGGCGCGGCCGTCCGACCCGGACGCCGAGTTGTGCCTGCTCACAGCGTTGATCCACCCCCTGGTCGAGATGGGCGGCCTGCACCGCGCCCGCCGCGCGGCCGAGGACGGACGCCGGCTGGCCCGGGCGGCGACGCGGCCGGACTTCGTCGCGCGGTTCCACCGGCAGGCGGCGCAGGCGTGGCAGGCGACCGGCCGCGCGGACCGGGCGGACGAGGACCTGACGGAGGCGTGCCGGCTGTTCGCGTCGGCGGGCTTCGACCGCGACGCGGCCCGCTGCCGCTGGGCCCGCGGCTACCTGCTGCGCCGGCTGGGCCGCCTCGACGAGGCCCGCGCCGAGCTGACGGCGGCCCGCGACCAGCTGCGGGCGATCGGCGCGGAGGAAGGCGTCGCCGGGGCGACGCTCGAACTGGCCGAGGTCCGGCTCCGGCAGGGCGCGGCTCCGGAGGCGGCGGCGCTGGTCGCGGAGGTCCGGGAGCTGCTGTCCCGCGACGTCGAGTCGCTCGGCGAGGCAACGAGCCTGCTGGGCCAGGTCGCCCGGTCCCTCGGCGATCCGGACACGGCGACCCGGCTGCTGCGCGAGGCCTTCGAGATCCAGACGGCCGCGTCCCTGCACGGCGCGGCGGTGTCAACGGCCCTCCGCCTCGGCGACACCCTCCGGCAGCGTGGTCACCTCGACGAAGCCGTCGAGGCCTACCGCCGCGGCCTGGACTCCGCGGCCACCGACACCTGACCGTGATGCCCCTCCAGTCACGCGAGATACCCCTCCAGTCACGCGAGATGCCCTTCCAATCACCCGAGTCCCGCTTCCAATCACCCGAGTTCCGGGTGACGGGAGGGGTATCACGCGTGATCAGAGGGGCATCTCGCGTGATTGGGGAGGCATCTCGCGTGATTGAGGGGGCGACACGGCGGACCAGCGGGGTCGGTGGTCCGGGTCGAAGCAACTTTCCTACGAAAGTCTGTGAATTGGTTCAGACCAGTACGCCACCTCGCCGCCACCTGGGGTTTTGTCCCGCAACGGGCGATCATCGCGCTGCCGCGCTGCTCCGTTCGGCCCATTGACCCGTCCGCGGACGGAACCTTTACTCGGATGCGTCCGGCGCAATAACAGCTGTTATTCAACTGGTCACGCAGCTCCCGGTCCCGGAAAGGTTCCCCATGAGATCCCCACGTGGGCCGGCGGCGATCCCGGCCGCCGCCGCTTCCGCACCTCCCGCCGCCACCCCGCCCGAGGCGCTCGCCGCCCGCGCTGCCGACCAGGCCGCCCTCAGCGGCGCCGACCGGCTCGCGAAGGGCGCCGGGGAGGCCTTCGTCCGCACCGGAGTCACCCCGGGTGGCGGCGGGCTCCACTTCGCGTCCTACGAGCGCACCTACCACGGCCTGCCGGTGATCGCCGTCGGCACGCAGGCCGCGCTGGACGCCGGGCAGGCCGCAAAGAACACGACGAGCGAAGTCTCCACAGTGGACACCGTGGCAGCACCGAAGCTGGTCTTGCCGGCCGGGGACGCCGACCACACCGCGCAGTTCTCGCTCACCGCCGGCACCGGTACCCCGCCAACCGGCTGCGGCGCGTGCGGAGGCCTACCCTGGACGTCCACGGCGGAAAGGCACCCGGGTGAGCGAGAGCGTCGGCGAACGTCTGCGTGAGCTGCGCACCGAACGCGGGCTCACGCAGCGCGAACTCGCCGGACCGCAGTACTCCGCGGCGTACGTGTCGTCGGTCGAGACAGGCGCGCGTACGCCGTCGGGGGACGCGCTGCGGTTCTTCGCCCAGCAGCTGGGCATCGATCCCGACGAGCTGCTCGGCGGCCGGTCCCCGCGGGAACTGATCGAGCTCGACCTCGAGCTGATCGAGACGGCGGAACGGTTCCTGGCCGGCGACGCCCGCCGCGCGACCCCGCGGATGCAGCGGATCCGGCGCCGGGCCGAGCGCCTGGAGCGGCCGCGGCAGGCCGGGATCGCGCTGCTGTGGCTGGCCGGGTACTCGACCGGCGACGTCCGCACGAAGTACGTCTCGGACGCCGAAACGGCTCTTTCGGGCGAACCGCCGCCGGTGCGGGCGATGGTCGTGCCGCTGCGGGCGGCGGTGCTGACCGGCTGGGGCGAGGTGCGGTATTCGGTGCACCTGCTGGAAACCTGCCACGCCGAGCTGCTGCGCGACGGCTACCCGCAGCCGTCGATGCTGCTGACGCTGCGGGCCTGCCTGGCCGAGCGGCACCTGCGCCAGGGCGACCTCGAGCGGGCGGCCGAGTACGCCGAATCGGCGCTGCGGCTCGCCCGGGGCAGCCCGGCGGTGCTCGCGGAGCTCACCCGCAGCCACGTCGAGGTCTGCCGCAGCCACCTGGCGGCCGACCGGTTCGCCGACGCCGCCGCGTCGGTCGCCGCGGCCTACGACCTGATGCAGGAGCGGGCCCTGCACCCGGCGATGGCGTACTGCCTGCTGGCCAGGGCCCGGGTCCGCGGCCGAGCCGGTGACGCCGAGGGCGCGCTGGCCGACCTCGCCGCCGCGCGCGAGACGGCGTGGCCGGACGACGTCCCGGCGATCACCGTCGAGCTCGCCGGGGAGTACCTCGCGGCGGGCCGGCTGGAGACGGCGGCGGCGCTGCTCGACCAGATCCGCCCGGCGATCGTGGCGGGCACGCCGCTGGCCGCGGAGCTGCGGCTGCAGCTGGGATCGCTGGCCAGGGCCCGCGGCGACGCCCGCCGCGCGGCCGAAGACCTGCGGGCCGCCGTCGAGCTCGCCACCGGCCTGGGCGCGCGCGGGGTGCTCGTCCGCGCGCTGCGGCCGTTGAGCGAGCTGCTCGGCGAGACCGGAAAGCAGGCGGAGGCCGCGGACGTGCTGCGGAACGGGCTTCTCGCGCTGGGCGCGGAAGACAGCTGAAGCGATTCTGAGCAGTACTAACGAATCTCGATGATCGAGACCGTCCGGCGTTCGGATGGTGTCGCCGACAATCCCTACGAAAGTCGTTCCGACGCGGAACGCGCCGAGAATCCCCTGCTGTAGCGGGGTTTGTACGAATTGATCCGAGAATCCCGAACGCGCTGTTGGTCCGTTCGGCGCATTGACGCCCAGATCGGCTGATCCTTTACTCGGATGCGTCCGGACGCATACCTCCTGTTAGCACCCCGGACACGTCTCCCCTCTTCCCCTGTACCGGACCTCGATTCTGCCTTCATGGAAGGAAGACCTCGATGACCCATCGTGGGTTAAGCACGGGCTTGGCGGCCGCCGCCGGGCTCGCCATGACGCTCGCGTTGCCGGTGACCCCGGCGAGCGCGGCGCCTCAAGCACAGCCCGCCGCTCCCGAAGCGGCCGCCGCCCGCGCCGCCGACCAGGCGGCCGCCAGCGGTCTCGACGCCCTGCGCCGCGGCCCGGCCGAGTCGTTCCAGCGCATCGGCCTCACCCCTGGTGGCGCCGGCCTCTTCTACGGCGCCTACCAGCGCACCTACCAGGGCCTGCGGGTCGTGGGCGGGGACGCGGTCGTCGTCGCCGACGGCGCCGGGCGCGTCCGCGGCACCAGCGCCGCGGAGACCGCGCCGATCACCGTCGGCACCCAGGCACTGGTCGACGCGGCCAAGGCCGCCGCCACCGCGCGCGCTCAACTGCCCACTGTGGACAGTGTGAGCACGCCGGAGAAGGTCGTGCTGGCCGGGGCGAACCCGAAGCTGGCCTACGAGGTCGTCGTCGCCGGCCGCACCGCCACCGCGCCGAGCAACCTGCACGTGTTCGTCGACGCGGCCACCGGGGCGATCCTCGACAAGCGGGACGACGTCCGCACGTTCGACTCGGGCGTGAAGCGGCAGGCCCAGCCCGCCACCGTGAACGCGGAAGGGGCCGGCAACAGCTACTACGCCGGCAACGTCACCATCGACACGACGCAGTCCGGCAGCACGTACACCATGCGCGACCCGGCCCGCACGAACCTCAGCTGCGGCCGCGAAGGCGGTTCCGTCTACAGCGGCCCGGACAACAACTGGGGCAACGGCTCCGGCACCGACCTGGAAACCGCCTGCGTCGACACGCTGTTCGGTGCCCAGACCGAGTGGAAGATGCTCGCCGAGTGGCTGGGCCGCAACGGCATGAACGGCAACGGCGGCGGCTTCCCGGCTTCGGTCGGCCTCAACGACGTCAACGCCTACTGGAACGGTTCGTCGACGCACTTCGGCCACTCGCAGGACAACCAGCGCCAGGCCACGCCGATGGACGTCGTCGCCCACGAGTACGGGCACGCCATCTTCCAGACCACCCCGGGTGGCGCGGGCTCGGGCAACGAGAGCGGCGGCCTCAACGAGTCGACCGGTGACATCTTCGGCGCGCTGACCGAGGCGTACGCCAACAACCCCAAGGACGTCCCGGACTACGAGGTCGGCGAAGGCGTCAACCTGGTCGGCCAGGGCCCGATCCGCTACATGTACCAGCCCTCGAAGGCCGGCGACCCGAACTGCTACTCGTCGTCGATCCCGAGCACCGAGGTGCACGCCGCGGCCGGCCCGCAGAACCACTGGTTCTACCTGCTCGCCGAGGGCTCGAACCCGGGTGGCGGCAAGCCGGCCAGCCCGACCTGCAACAGCTCGAGCGTGACCGGCATCGGCATCCAGAAGGCCGGTAAGATCTTCTACAACGGCCTGCTGAAGAAGACCTCGTCGTGGAACCACAAGGCCGCCCGCAAGGCGACCCTCGAAGCCGCGATCGCGCTCTTCCCGGGCAGCTGCACCGAGTACAACACCACCAAGGCCGCGTGGGACGCCGTCTCCGTCACCGCGGCCACCGGTGAGCCGGCCTCCTGCAGCGGCGGCGGGCCGGACTTCTCGGTGGCGCTGAACCCGGCTTCGGGTTCGGTGCAGCCGGGCGCCTCGGCGACCACCACGATCAGCACCGCGATCACCTCGGGCTCGGCGCAGTCGATCACGCTGTCCGCCTCGGGCCTGCCCGCCGGCGCGACCGCGACGTTCAACCCGGCGACCATCCAGTCGGGTGGCTCCTCGACGCTGACGATCGCGACGTCCGCGTCGACCCCGACCGGGAGCTTCCCGATCACCATCACCGCCGACGGGGCCAGCACCGACCACACGGCGACGTTCTCGCTCGGCGTCGGCACTTCCTCGTGTGCCCCGGTGACCAACTCGACCCGCCTGAACATCCCCGACTACCCGGCCAGCGCGGTCAGCAGCACGGTGAACGTGGCGGGCTGCGCCCGCAACGCCTCCGGCACCACCAAGGTCGAGGTGCACATCACCCACACCTACCGCGGTGACCTCGTCCTCGACCTCATCGCCCCCGACGGCACCGCCTACCGCATGAAGAACTCCAACAGCGACTCCGCCGACAACATCGACACCACCTACACCGTCAACGCCTCCACCGAAGCCGCCAACGGCAACTGGCAGCTCCGCATCCGCGACGTCGGCCCCGCCGACACCGGTTACCTGTCCTCCTGGACGTTGACCGTGTAGCACCCCTCACCCCGTGAAGGCCGCACCTGCCCCGGTGCGGCCTTCACGGCCGTTCTCCCCAACCCCCACCTAAGGAATTCACCGCCATGAAGTGGAAGACACGACTCGGCGCCGGGGTCACCGCCCTGGCCGCCGCGCTGGGCATCGTATCCGCGCCAGCGGCCACCGCCGCGCCCGCCACGGTGCTCGCCGCGCCGGACATCTCGCTCGCCAACGTCAAGGCCCACCTCAACCAGCTGCAGGCCATCGCCGACAACAACGGCGGCACGCGCTCGCCGCGCGGCGGCGGGTACGCGGCCTCGGTGTCCTATGTGGAAAACCTGCTGAAGAACGCCGGCTACACGACGACCCGGCAGACCTGCACCGGGTGCATCGGCCAGACGCAGAACCTGATCGCCGAGTGGCCGCAGGGCGACGCGAGCCAGGTCATCATGCTCGGCGCGCACCTCGACAGCGTGAGCGCCGGCCCCGGCATCAACGACAACGGCTCGGGCAGCGCGTCGATCCTCGAGGTCGCGCTGACGCTCGCCCGGACCAACCCGGCGATGGCCAAGCGGGTCCGGTTCGGCTGGTGGGCCGACGAGGAGTCCGGCCTGGTCGGGTCGAAGTACTACGTCAACAACCTGCCGAGCACCGAACGCACGAAGATCAAGACCTACCTCAACTTCGACATGATCGGCTCGAAGAACTGGGGCTACTTCGTCTACGACGACGTCGCTTCGATCAAGGCCGTCTTCGACGAGTACTTCACCTCCATCGGCATCCCGACCGAGGGCGACACCGAAGGCGACGGCCGCTCCGACCACGCGTCCTTCAAGAGCGCGGGCATCCCGGTCGGCGGCCTGGCCACCGGCGCCGGCTACATCAAGAGCTCGGCGCAGGCGCAGAAGTGGGGCGGCACCGCGGGTTCGGCGTTCGACAACTGCTACCACCGCGCGTGCGACACGATCGCCAACATCCCGGACGTGCCGCTGGAGAAGAACAGCGACGCCATCGCCTACGCGCTTTGGAAGCTGGCCGTCGGCACGCCGCAGGGCAACGACTTCTCCGTGACGCTGAACCCGGCGTCCGGGACCGTCCAACCGGGACAGTCGCTCCAGGTCGCGGTCAGCACCGCGACGACGTCCGGCTCGGCGCAGTCGATCGCGCTGTCCGCGTCGGGCCTGCCCGCGGGCGCGACGGCTTCGTTCAGCCCGGCCACCGTGCAGTCGGGTGGCAGCTCGACGCTGACCATCACGACGTCCGCGTCCACCCCGACCGGGAGCTTCCCGATCACCGTGACCGCGGACGGTGCGAACGCCGACCACACGGCGACGTTCTCCCTCGGCGTCGGCAGCTCCTCGTGCGCGCCGGTGACCAACTCGACCCGCCTGAACATCCCCGACTACCCCGCGAGCGCGGTCAGCAGCACGGTGAACGTGGCGGGCTGCGCGCGCAACGCGTCCGGCACCACCAAGGTCGAGGTCCACATCACCCACACCTACCGCGGTGACCTCGTCCTCGACCTGGTCGCTCCGGACGGCACGGCGTACCGGATGAAGAACTCCAACAGCGACTCCGCCGACAACATCGACACCACCTACACCGTCAACGCCTCCACCGAGGCAGCCAACGGCAACTGGCAGCTGCGGCTGCGGGACGTCGGCCCGGCCGACACCGGTTACCTGTCCTCCTGGACGCTGACCGTCTGACCGAACGCTGTGGGGCGCCCGTCTCCGGGGCGCCCCACTGTTGTCTAGACCACCACCCGTTCGTAGGTAGTCACCGGTTCCCCGTGGCGCTTATGTTGGGCGGACACGCCGCGTCCGCCCTTCAACGACGATGGGAGCCGGTATGTCCGGTCGCTTGTTCGGAACTCTGCTGGCCACGGTGCTGGCCGTCCCGCTGTTCGTCTCGGCGCCCGCGCAGGGGGCGGCGCAGGCCGACACGTGCGCGGTGAAGTCGCGGCCCGCGGGCAAGGTCCTGCAGGGCTACTGGGAAAACTGGGACGGCGCCGCGAACGGCGTCCACCCCGGCATGGGCTGGATCCCGATCACCGACAGCCGGATGGCCCAGCACGGCTACAACGTCGTCAACGCCGCCTTCCCGGTGATCCGGTCCGACGGGACCGTGTTGTGGGAGAACGGGATGGACGCCGGGGTCAAGGTGTCCACACCCGCCGAGATGTGCGCGGCGAAGGCCGCGGGCGCGACGATCCTGCTGTCCATCGGCGGCGCGGCCGCCGGGATCGACCTCTCGTCGTCCGCGGTGGCCGACCGGTTCGTCGCCACGGTCGTCCCGATCCTCAAGCAGTACAACTTCGACGGGATCGACATCGACATCGAGACCGGGCTGACGAACAGCGGCAACATCAAGACGCTTTCGGCGTCACAGGCCAACCTGATCCGGATCATCGACGGCGTGCTCGCGCGGATGCCGTCGAACTTCGGGCTCACGATGGCACCGGAGACCGCGTACGTGACCGGCGGCAGCGTCGCCTACGGCTCGATCTGGGGCGCGTACCTGCCGATCATCAAGAAGTACGCGGACAACGGCCGGCTGTGGTGGCTGAACATGCAGTACTACAACGGCTCGATGTACGGCTGCTCCGGCGATTCGTACCAGGCCGGGACCGTGCAGGGCTTCACCGTGCAGACGCAGTGCCTGAACAACGGCCTGGTCGTGCAGGGCACCACGATCCGGGTGCCGTACGACAAGCAGGTCCCCGGCCTGCCCGCCCAGCCGGGCGCGGGTGGCGGGTACATGTCGCCGAGCCTGGTTTCCCAGGCGTGGCGGTCGGTTCCGGGCCTCAAGGGCCTGATGGACTGGTCGATCAACTGGGACGGCTCGAAGGGCTGGACCTTCGGCGACAACGTCAAGTCGCTGCAGGGCCGTTAGGAGGCGCCGGCCGGGATCGGGTCGTCGTACTCGCCCGGTGGGCCGGTGTATTCGCGCTTGCCGTCCGGGAACGGCCACGGGTTCGGGACGCAGCCGTGCAGCCCGAGCGTCTGCTGCTCCATCACCGGCGCCGGCTTGCCCGGCCCCGGGCACAGCTCGTGGCCCTGGCCCAGCCGGTGCCCGGTTTCGTGGGTCACCATGTACTGCCGGTAGACCTCGAGCGGCGCCCCGTAGTTCGGCACGGCGTTGGCCCAGCGGGCGACGTTGAGCACGACGTTGCTGCCGTTGCGGCAGGAGGTGTAGCCGTCGGGCGTGCCGCCGCACAGCTTGTCGCGGCTGGACGGCGTCGCGAGGTAGAGGGTGAAGTCGGCGCCGTCGGCCGGGCCGACGTGCTGCAGCCGCCACTGCCCGCCGGCGGTCCAGCCACGCGCGTCGCCGAGGATGGCGCGGATGTCCTCGGCGAACTCGGCGGGCCCGACGCCGTCGATGTCGGTCTCGATGGCGATCCGGTAGCGCATCAGCCGGCCCGACTTCCCGGCGACCTCGGCGCTGCCCGGGGTGAACATCCACTGACCGGACCCGGTCCGCGGGAAGGTGATGGCGGCTTCGACGGGCGCGCTCTGCGTCACCGGCTCACGCTCGGCGGGCGGCGGCGGGATCGAGGTGGCCTCCCCGATCGCGGTGATGACCGGCCCGGCCGCCGGCGCGGCCACGGGCTGTCTTTCCCCACCACATCCGCTCACCGCCAGGGCGAGCACGGCCACGGCCGCGGCCCGTCTCGCGGTTTTCGGCATGGGTCCTCCCGGGTGCGCGGCTTCAGAAGGACATACGGGCCGCGACCGGGAAAAGTTGCGGTGACCTGTGGTGGCGGAGCGTCACCGCAGGTCGGGACCGTGGAGTGTGACGACGGCCACAGCGCCCCAATGTGGCCTTGGTGGCGTTCAACGCACCCATTGTGGCCTTCGGTGCGTCCAACGCACCGAAGGCCACATTGGGGCGCTTGGGGCGCTCAGGCCAGGAACTTGCGCAGCACCTCGGTGACCTGGCGGATCTCCGCCGTCCGGACGTTCTCCTGCTTCGTGTGCGCCAAGGTCGGGTTGCCCGGGCCGAAGTTCACCGCCGGCATGCCCCGGGCCGCGAACCGCGCCACGTCCGTCCAGCCCAGCTTCGCCGCCGCGCGGCCGCCCGCCGCCGCCACCAGCTCCGCCGCCGCCGGGGCCGACAAGCCCGGCAGCGCGCCGGGAGACCGGTCCACAACGGACAGGTCGAAACCGTCGAAAACCTCCCGCAGGTGCTGCTCGGCCGCCGCCGGGTCACGGTCCGGCGCGAAGCGGTGGTTGACCGTCAGCACCGCTTCGTCCGGGACGACGTTGCCCGCGACGCCGCCGCCGATCGAAATCGCCTGGAGGCCTTCGCGGTAGGTCAGCCCGTCGATGTCGACGATCCGCGGCGTGTACTCGACCAGCCGCCGCAGCGGCTCGGCCAGCGCGTGGATCGCGTTCTCGCCCATCCACGCCCGCGCGGTGTGCGCGCGCTTGCCGGTGAGCCGCAGCTCGACGCGCATGGTGCCCTGGCAGCCGGCCTCGATCACGCCGTTCGACGGCTCGCCGACGATCGCCAGGTCGCCGGCCAGCCACTCCGGCAGCTCGCGCTCGATCCGGCCGAGGCCGTTCTTGACCGCTTCGACCTCTTCGTTGTCGTAGAAGACGAACGTGACGTCGTGCTTGGGCGACGGCAGCGTGGCCGCCAGGTGCAGGAAGACCGCGTCGCCGCCCTTCATGTCGACCGTGCCGAGACCGTGGAGGACCTCTTCGTCACCGGTGCCTTCGCGCCGCGAAGGGAAGTTGCCGTTCTCCGGCACGGTGTCCAGGTGCCCGGCGAGCACCACCCGCGACGCGCGGCCGAGGTTCGTCCGCGCGAGGACGGCGTCGCCGTTGCGGACGACCTCCAGGTGCGGAGCCTGCTTGCCCAGCGCCTCCTGCACCGCGGTGGCGATCTCCGCCTCGGCGCCGGACACGCTGAAGATGTCCACCAGCGCTGCGGTCAGGTCCACGGGATCGGCGTGCAGGTCGAGGCTCATGACCCGCACGCTACCGTGGCGGTGTGCGTAGGTTCGGAGTCGCCGTGGGCGGCGCGTTGCTGGTCCTGGTCCTGTCGGGCTGCGGGAACGAGGCCGGGCCCACACCGCCGCGCACCGGCCGCGAGCCCAGCCCGGACGCGCTGCCGACGAAGCTGGCCGCGCTGACCGTCGACCAGTGCTACGCCAGCCCGCGCACCCAGTTGCCGAAGGGCTGCGAGAAGTACGTCACGGAGGTCGCCAACGTGCCGGGCGCGGCCCGCAAGCGCGCCGACGACCGCGACCCGCAGCTGGTCGCCGAGGCCGGCAAGCTCGACCAGGCCGTCGGGTCCTTCCGGAGCGCGGGCTGCACGACCGTCCCGGCCGCGGGCGGCCCCTGCTCGCAGGCGCTCGTCGACATCGCCGCGGCGCTTTCCGGCCTGAAGAAGCAGGTAGACGCGCGGCCCACGAGTGGTTGATCCGCGTCACTCGACTACGGTGAGGGCCGTGAGCGAGCAGAGCCCGAATCCCGAAACGACCGGCGCCAGCGGCGTCGGGCTGGCCACCGTCACGACTGACGGGACGGTCCTCGACACCTGGTACCCGCACCCCAAGCTCGTCGAGGGTGGCACCCCCGGCACCGAGCGCCTGAGCGCGGACGAGGCGAAGGAGCTGCTCGGCGAGGCCGCCGCGGCGCTGCTCGGCCCGGACACCGACCGCGGGGTCGAGGTCGTCGCCGTGCGCACCACGATCGGCAAGCTGGCCGACGCGCCTGCGGACACCCACGACATCTACCTCCGCCTGCACCTGCTCTCGCACCGCCTGGTCCGCCCGCACGGCCAGAACCTCGACGGCCTCTTCGGCCTGCTGGCCAACGTCGTGTGGACCAACCACGGCCCGTGCCCGGTCGAGGGCTTCGAGACGACCCGGCTGCGGCTGCGGGCGCGCGGCCCGGTGACCGTCTACAGCGTCGACAAGTTCCCGCGGATGGTCGACTACGTCATGCCGTCCGGCGTCCGGATCGGCGACGCCGACCGCGTCCGGCTCGGCGCGCACCTGGCGTCCGGCACGACCGTGATGCACGAGGGCTTCGTCAACTTCAACGCCGGCACGCTCGGCGCGTCGATGGTCGAGGGCCGGATCTCGGCCGGCGTGGTCGTCGGCGACGGCTCGGACGTCGGCGGCGGCGCGTCGATCATGGGCACGCTTTCCGGCGGCGGCAAGGAAACGATCTCCCTGGGCGAGCGCTGCCTGATCGGCGCGAACGGCGGCGTCGGCATCTCGCTGGGCGACGACACGGTCGTCGAGGCGGGTCTGTACGTGACGGCGGGCACGAAGGTCGTCGTCGAGGGCAAGGTCGTCAAGGCCCGCGAGCTCAACGGCATTTCGGGCGCGGTGTTCCGCCGCAACTCGGCGACGGGTGCGGTCGAAGTCGTGCCGCGCACGGGCTCCGGCGTCGAACTGAACGCGGCACTGCACGCCAACGACTGAGCGCGGTTGTTCACCTACTATTCATGAGGTGACCACCGAATCGTTGCGTCGCACGCCGGCCGAGCTGGGGCTGCCGGACGCGCCCGTGGAAGCGCGTCCGGCCGACCCGGCGGTCCACCACGTGCGGGCCAAGCTCGACCGCGAGATCCGCGCGCTGCTGGCGTACGAACCCGGCACGCGCTCGGGCGCCGATCCGGAGGACCTGCACCAGATGCGCGTCGCGCTCCGGCGCATGCGCAGTGTGCTGAAGCTGTCCGGGAAGCTGGTCGGCGACGGCGCCGAGCCGGTGCGCGCGGAGCTGGGCTGGCTCGGCCAGTCCCTCGGCGAGGTCCGCGACTACGACGTCCTGATCGGGCACCTGCGCGAGGTCATCGCCGACTTCGAGGTCCGCGACCAGGCCGCCGGCCGCCGCCTGGTGTCGAAGTTCGTCAGCGAGCGAGCCACCGCGAAGCGGCGCCTGACGCGGGCGCTGTCGAGTGCCCGGTACTCGACGTTGCTGCGTGAGGTGAGCCTGCTGACGCGGGCGGAGTTCGTCCCGCCGGCCGACCGGCCGCACGACCTGATCGCGAGCCTGGCGAAACCGCACCGGAAGCTGGCGAAGGCGGTGCACGCGCTGCCCGCGGACCCACCGGACGACGACCTGCACGACCTGCGCATTCACGGCAAGAAGCTGCGGTACGCGGCCGAGCTGGCCCAGACGTCGGCGAAGAAGAAGCAGGCGGCGAGGATCAAGACGCTGCTGAAGGCGACGAAGGACTTCCAGACGGTGCTGGGCGACCACCAGGACGCGGTGAACGCCGCCGAGCGGATGCGTTCGGTGCTGGAGTCCGCGGACGGCCCGATGGGGTTCGTGGCGGGCCGCGTCGCCGAGCGCGAGCTGGCCCGCCGGGCGGAGGCCCGCGCGGTCTGGCGGGATTCCTGGGCCGCCGTCGACGCCGCCGCCAAGGCCCTCCACGCCTGACCCGCTCCGCCCGCCCCCCAAGGTCGCGACCGGGCCCCCTCCCCTCAGGACATCGACCACACGTACCCGTCCGGGCGGATCAGCACCCGCCGCCCGCCGTCCGCCTCGTAGGCCGCGTACGCGTGGCCGCCCTCGTCCACCAGGTCCGCTCCCGTCGCCACGCTCCCTGCCGGGAGGATCCGGTATCCCGACGTCGCGCCCTCCCCGAACACCAGCTCCGTCGCGTGCGGACCGCGGAACAGCTCGAACAGGCGCACCCGCTTGCCGTTCGCGTCCACCAGCGGCGCGTCCGGCGCCCGGTCGCCCGGCCGCAGCTCGCCCGTCCCCGCCGGCGCCAGCGGCCCACCGCGGTACGTGATGTCCAGCTGCTGGGTGTCCTCGCCGCGCCGGTGGGCGTCCTCGTCGCCGTCGACGTACTTCCGCAGCAAGCCCGTCGAGACGCCGAGCACCCGCGCCGCGACCGCGCGCCGCTCGATCTCGTAGCTGTCGAGCAGCTCCGGTGCCCCGTCCGCGAGCTTCCAGCCCAGGTTGTAGCCGTCCTGGACGCCGGTGTTGAGCCCCTGCCCGCCCGTCGGCGGGTGGACGTGCGCGGCGTCGCCGGCCAGGAACACGCGGCCCTCGCGGAACTTCGCCGCCAGCCGGACGTTCGGCCGCCACACCGTCGACCAGGCCAGGTCGGACAGCTCGACCGTGCCGCCGCTGAGCACGTCGAGCCGGGCCTGGACCGCGGGCAACGCCGTCTCGACGTCGGTCTCGCCGTCGCCGAGTGCCGCGCCGAACTGGAAGTGCGGTGTCCCCGGCAGCGGGCTGAACATCATGCCGCTCATCGGCTCGTCCGGCGTCGCGAACCAGTGGCCGTAGTTCCGGTCGAGCCCTGCGGCCACCACGTCGCCGAGCAGCATCCGGATCGACTCGTCGGTCGTGCCCTCGAACGCGATCCCCAGCGTCTTGCGCACGAAGCTCTTGCCGCCGTCGGCGCCGATCAGGTACTCCGCGCGGACCGTCTCGCCCGTGCCCAGGGTCGCCGTGACGCCGTCGGCGTCCTGCTCGAAGCCGGTCAGCGCGGTGTTCAGCTCGACGCGCACGCCGAACTCGGCCAGCCGGTCGCGCAGGATGCCCTCGGTCTGGGACTGGCCGAGGAACCAGCCGGTCGGGTACGGCTTCGACGGCGTCGGCTCGACCGGGTCGAACATCATCCGCTCGCCGACCACCTCGCCGCCGAGGTGGATCTTCATCGGCACCGGGGCCATGCCCGCGGCGAGCACCGCGTCCAGCACGCCCAGGTCCTCGAACACCTCCAGCGTGCGCGGCTGCATCCCGTCGCCGCGCGAGCCCACGAAGTACTCCGAAGCCTTGTCGATGATCCGCACGGCGACGTCGCGCCGCGCCAGCTCGATGGCCAGCGTCAGTCCCGTCGGTCCCGCTCCCGCGATCAGCACCCGTGTGTCCATGTCGCCCTCCCAGTGAATTGAGATTCAGTGAATCTGGATTCAGAATGGCGCTGCTAGCGTCCCCTGTCAAGGGAGGTGGCGATGACGGCGACGAGCCGCAAGGAGAAGGCCGCGGAGACCGAGGCCGCGCTCAAGGCCGCAGCCAAGCGCGTGTTCGCCCGGAAGGGCTACCTCAACACGAAGATCACCGACATCACCGCCGAGGCGGGCCGGGCCGCGGGGTCGTTCTACAACCACTTCGCGGGCAAGGAAGAGCTGCTAGAAGCGCTCATGGCCGACATCGCGGCGTCCGGCGACGAGAGCGCCGGCAGCGAGGACCACTTGGCCGACTTCAGCGATCCGGCGGCCGTGCGCTGGCACGTCAAGCAGTACTGGGACTTCTACCGCGACAACGCCGCCACCATGCTGGCCCTGCGCCAGGCGGCGATGGTCAGCGAGTCGTTCGCGCGGACGGTGGCGCGCTTCGGCGCGTCCCAGGCGGCCGACCTCGACGGCCACCTCGCGTACATCACGCGCGCCGGGATGCGGCTGCCGGCGGCCCCGGACCGCTGCGGCATGCTGATCTACCACCTGGTCGACGCCTTCGCGGCGACGTGGCTGCACGGCTCGGCCCCCGACGGCACCCCGCCGACCGACGAAGAAGCGATCGAAATGCTCACGCGGTTCGTCTACCGGGGCCTCACCGGCCGCGATTACTGAGTCAGCCGCTCCACAGCGGCGTCGACGCGCTCGTCCGTCGCGGTCAGCGCGACGCGGACGTGCTGGCCGCCCTTCGGGCCGTAGAACGTGCCGGGCGCGACCAGGATGCCGCGCTCGGCCAGCCACCGGACCGTCACCGCGGCGTCCTCGTCCCTGGTGGCCCAGAGGTAGAGCCCCGCTTCGGAGTGGTCGATACGGAAACCGTTGTCCAGCAACGCCTTCCGCAGGACGAGCCGGCGGCGGGCGTAGCGCTCGCGTTGCGCGCGCAGGGCTTCGTCGTCGGTCAGGGCGGCGACCATGGCCTCCTGGACCGGGCGCGGCACGATCATGCCCGCGTGCTTGCGGATCTCCAGCAGCTGCCGGATCAGGCGCGGGTCACCGGTCAGGAACCCGGCGCGGTAGCTGGCCAGGTTCGCCGACTTCGACAGCGAGTGCACCGCGATCAGGCCGTCGGTCCGGCCGTCGCAGACGTCCGGGTGCAGGATCGACAACGGGTCGGACTCCCAGCCGAGCGCCAGGTAGCACTCGTCGGAGACCACGACGACGTCACGCTCGCGCGCCCACTCGACGACCTTGCGCAGGTGCTCGACCGGCAGCACCTGGCCGGTCGGGTTGGACGGCGAGTTGATCCAGATCATCGCCGGCTTCTGCGGGCCGAGCGCGGTCAGGCCGTCGGACCGCAGGATCGACGCGCCGGCCAGCAGCACGCCGACCTCGTACGTCGGGTACGCCAGCTCCGGGATGACGACGACGTCGCCGGGGCCGAAGCCGAGCAGCCGCGGCAGCCAGGCCACGGCCTCCTTGGACCCGATCGTCGGCAGCACGGCGTCCGGCTCGACGCCGTCGACGCCGTGACGCCGCGAAAGCGCGCCGCGCGCGGCTTCCCGCAGGGCCGGGATGCCGTGGGTGGTCGGGTACCCGGGGATCTCCGAGACCGACGCGAGCGCGTCGCGGATGCCGGCCGGGACCGGGTCGACCGGGGTGCCGATGGAGAGGTCCACGACCCCGCCGGGATGCGCCTGCGCCGTGGCCTTGACCTCGGCCAGCGAATCCCAGGGGAAGTCGGGCAGCGCGATCCGGTTCATTCGCCCTGCGGGGGCAGCGCCTTGATGAAGGCCGGGTCGTGGGCCGTCTTGCCGACCTTGGACGCACCGCCGGGCGAGCCGAGCTCGTCGAAGAAGTCGACGTTCGCCTTCGTGTAGTCCGACCAGTTGTCCGGGACGTCGTCCTCGTAGTAGATCGCCTCGACCGGGCAGACCGGCTCGCAGGCGCCGCAGTCGACGCACTCGTCCGGGTGGATGTACAGCATCCGCTCGCCCTCGTAGATGCAGTCCACGGGGCACTCGTCGATACACGCCTTGTCGAGCACGTCGACGCAGGGCTCGGCGATCACGTAGGTCACTGCGCACTCCTGCTTATCTCTGCAAAGACAGTCTTTGCAAACAGCCAGTCGGTGCCGACATTACGCGGCGTCGGCACCCGTTCGGTTGGTGAGGCAAGCCTTAGCCATACCCCGGGTATGGCGCTCACCTCTCCCGGCGGCGCGGGGGCGGGGTGGCCCGGGCGTCACCGGTGATGACGAAGCGCGGCTTCGGCGCTTCGCCTGTGTCACTTTCGGGCTTCTTCTCCCCCACGGCTCGGTTGAACCCTTCGGCGATCTCGTCGACGAGCTTCTCGTTGTGCCGCTCGTCCTTGCGCTGGATACCCACGGTCACCTCCTGCGGAAATCCGCTCCCGCGACTTTCACCGTCTCCGTCACAATCTAGCGGTGAACGCCCGCGAGACGCTCGAAATCACGTGCAGCAAAGCATGGCAACCCCTGGTCGAGGATCCCCTGGGTGAGTGGCGCTTGCGCTGGGCCGACGGGTTCACCGGGCGCGCCAACAGCGCGCTCGCCGTCGGCGACGCCGGCCGCCCCCTCCCCCGGGCTCTGCGCGCGGTGTGTGATTTCGCCCACGATCGAGGGATCACCCCGATGGTGCAGGTCGTCCGCGACAGCCCGAACGAGCACGCCATCCGGGAATCCGGGTGGCTCCCGGCCGCCGGGCACGGCGCCGGACACGAGGTCGTGGTGCTGACCGCGCCGCTGCGCCCCGCGCCCGCCGTCCCGGGCGTCACGGTGGGCGACGAGCCCGCGCCCGGCTGGTGGGAGCTGGCGCTGCGCCCGGGCGAGGACTCGCCCGCCGCCCGGCAGGTGCTGGGCGGCGGGAAGATCGGCTACGGCGTCGCGACGGTCGGCGGCGGCCTCGCCGGGGTGGTCCGCGGTGCCCTGGTCGACGACTGGCTGCACATCGGCCGCCTCGAGGTCGCCCCGGCCTTCCGCCGCCGCGGGCTGGCGTCGGCGCTGACGAACGCGGTGCAGACGTGGGGGCTGGAACACGGGGCGGACCACGCGGTGTTGCAGGTCGCGGAGGGGAATTCGGGCGCGCTCGCGCTCTACGCGGGGCTCGGCTACGCCCCGCACCACAGATACCGGTACTGGGTGCCCGCACCCGGCTCGTGCGAGGATTCGACGTCGTGAAGATCGTGGTAGTGGTCGGCGGAGTGGGCGGGGCCCGCTTCCTGCTGGGTGTCAAGGCGGCTCTGGGCATGGCACCGGAAGGTGCGTCCGAGTCCGAGCACGAGGTGACGGCGCTGGTCAACACCGGCGACGACGTCTGGATGCACGGGCTGCGGATCTGTCCCGACCTGGACACCTGCATGTACACCCTGGGCGGCGGGATCGACTCCGAACGCGGCTGGGGGCACTCGGGCGAGACCTGGGTCGTCAAGGAGGAGCTGGCCGCCTACGGCGCCGAGCCGACCTGGTTCGGTCTCGGCGACAAGGACATCGCCACCCACCTGATCCGGTCGCGGATGCTGCGCGCGGGCTACCCGCTCTCGGCGGTCACCGAGGCCCTGTGCGACCGCTGGCAGCCCGGCGTCCGGCTGCTGCCGATGTCCGACGACCGCGTCGAGACGCACGTCGTGATCGACGACCCGGAGCAGGACGGGCAGCAGAAGGCCGTGCACTTCCAGGAGTGGTGGGTGCGCTACCGCGCCGAGCCGAAGGCGCACTCGATCGTCGCGGTCGGCAACGACGAGGCCAAGCCCGCGCCGGGCGTCCTGGAGGCGCTGAAGGAGGCCGACGCGGTGCTGTTCGCGCCGTCGAACCCGGTCGTGTCGGTGGGCACCGTGCTGGGCGTGCCGGGGGTGCGGGACGCGCTGCGCAAGACGCCGGCCGGCGTGGTCGGGGTGTCGCCGATCATCGGCGGCAAGGCGCTGCGCGGGATGGCCGACGCGTGCCTGACCGCGATCGGCGTCGAGACGTCGGCCGAGGCCGTCGGCCGGCACTACGGCTCGCGCCAGGACGGCGGTGTCATCGACGGCTGGCTGATCGCCGAGGGCGAGACGGCCGACGTGCCGGGCGTGACCGTGCGCGACGTCCCGCTGCTGATGTCCGATGTGGACGCGACCGCGGCGATGGCCCGCGCCGCCCTCGAACTGGCTGGAGCCCCTGTTGAGTGACCACGCTTCCCCCAAGCTGGAGATCCTGCCCGTCACCGGGCTGCCGGAGTTCCGGCCGGGCGACGACCTGACCGGCGCGATCGCCGCCGCCGCGCCGTGGCTGCGCTCCGGCGACGTCCTGGTCGTGACCAGCAAGATCGTCTCGAAGGCCGAAGGCATGCTCGTGCGCGTGCCGTCGGACCCGGAAGCCCGGGACGCCGAACGCCGGAAGCTCGTCGAGCAGGAGGCCGTGCGGATCGTCGCGCGGATCGCGCGCACGGTGATCACCCAGAACCGGCTGGGGATCGTGCAGGCGGCGTCCGGGATCGACGCGTCCAATGTGGCCGGTGACGAGGTCGCGCTGCTGCCTTCCGACCCGGACGCCTCGGCGCTGGCGCTGCGCAACGGGCTGCGGGAGCGGCTCGGCGTCGAGGTCGCCGTCGTCGTCACCGACACCATGGGCCGCGCCTGGCGGGTCGGGCAGACCGACGCCGCGATCGGCGCGTCCGGGCTGCGCGTGCTGCACGCCTACCGCGGGCAGGTCGACGGGCAGGGCAACGAGCTGGCCGTCACCGAGGTCGCCGTCGCCGACGAGCTCGCCGCGGCCGCCGACCTGGTCAAGGGCAAGCTGGGCGGGACGCCGGTCGCGGTCGTGCGCGGGCTCGACATCTTCGACGACGGCTCGACCGCGCGCGATCTGATCCGCCCGCTGGAGGAGGACCTCTTCCGGCTGGGCGCCAACGAAGCCGTCGCGCAGGGCCGGCGCGAGGCCGTCCCGGCCCGCCGGTCGGTGCGGCAGTTCGCGGACGAGCCGGTCTCCCCCACGTCGATCCGGCGGGCGGTGGGTTCGGCGCTGACCGCGCCCGCGCCGCACCACACGCACCCGGTCCGGTTCGTCTGGCTGCGCGACTCCGGCGTCCGGAAGAAGCTGCTGGACGCCATGCGCGAGTCGTGGCAGGCCGACCTCGAGTCCGACGGTTTTACGCCGGAGCAGATCGCGAAGCGGCTCAGCCGGGGCGACATCCTGTACCGGGCCCCGGAAGTCGTCATCCCGTTCCTGGTGCCGGACGGCGCGCACACCTACCGCGACGACCGCCGCAACGACTGCGAGAAGACGATGTTCACCGTGGCCGGCGGCGCCGCGGTGCAGGGCCTGCTGGTCGCGCTGGCGGCCGAGGGCCTGGGGTCGTGCTGGATCGGGTCGACGATCTTCGCCGCGGACGTCGTCCGCGACGTCCTCGGCCTCGACGAGCGCTGGCAGCCGCTCGGCTCGGTCGCCATCGGCGTCCCGCTCACCGAGCCGGCCCCGCGGGCGCCGGCCCTGGCCGGGGAAGGACTGCTGGAGCTGTGAGCCTGCACGCGGACGCCGTCGCGACGCTGTCGGCGTGGCAGCCCGCTCATGCCGCCCAGGAATCACTGCGGCAGGCGTTCCTCGGCTTCCTGGCCGCGCGCGACGATTCGTGTCAGCGCTCCTGCGAAGCCGGGCACCTGACGGCGTCGGCGGTGGTCCTGGACCACACGGGCACGCGGGTCCTGCTGACACTGCACCCGCGGGTCGGCCGCTGGCTGCAGCTCGGCGGCCACTGCGAGCCGTCGGACACGTCACTGGCCGGGGCGGCGCTGCGGGAGGCGACGGAGGAGTCGGGGATGTCCGGCCTGCGGCTGTCCCCGGAGCCGGTGCACCTGGACGTCCACCCGATCACGTGCTCGCTCGGGGTGCCGACCCGCCACTTCGACGTCCGGTTCGCGGTGCACGCCCCGCCGGGTGCTTCGCCGGTGCGCAGCGAAGAGTCCGACGACCTGCGGTGGTGGCCGGCGGACGCGCTGCCGGCGGGGTCGGAAGATCTCGCCGATCTGGTGAAAGCGGCCGTTCCTGTCGGTGCCGGGCGATAACCTGGTCCGCGGACAGGGAGGGACCACATGGCTACACAGTTCCCGGAGCGGGTGCACTACCACTCCGGCGGCGGTGGCGACACCGGCGTGTTCGGGTACATCGTGCTCGGGCTGATTGTCTTGGGCATCATCGTGTTCGTCATCGCGGTGATCGTCCGGGTGTCGAAGATGCGCCGCGAAGAGGCGATGAAGCAGAGCGGGCAGTTCCCGCCGAACCCGGGTTTCCCGCCGCAGCAAGGTTTTGCGGCGCCTTCGCAGGGGTTCGCGCCGGTCGGTGCTCCGCCTTCGCAGGGGTTCGCGCCGGTCGGTGCTCCGCCGTCGTCGCAGGGCTTTGCGCAGCCGGGGTTCGCGCCCGCGGGTCCGCCGTCGCAGGGCTATGCGCAGCCGGGATACCCGCCGGCGCCGCAGCCAGGGTTCCCGCAGCAACCGGGGTACCCGCCGGCGCCACAGCAGTACGCGCCGCAGGGGCCGTCGTTCCCGCAGCAGCCGTTGCCGGGGCCGGGAGCGGGTCCGCAGAGCTGGTGATCGTCCCCTTCGACAGCGGTTCGCCGGTCCCGCCGTACGAGCAGGTCCGGAGCGGGCTCGCAACGCGGATCAACGACCGGAGCCTGGCCGTGGGCACGAAGCTGCCCACGGTCCGCCGGCTGGCGGCCGACCTCGGCATCGCCCCGAACACGGTGGCGAGGGCGTACCGCGAGCTGGAGGAAGCGGGCCTGATCGAGACACGCGGCCGCGCGGGCAGCTTCGTCGCGGCCGCCGGCGACCAGAACCGCCGCCGAGCCCAGCAGGCCGCGGCGGAGTACGCGAAGACGACCCGTAAGCTCGGCCTCGAAGACGCGGAAGCGCTGTCGATCGTCCGCGCCGCACTCGACGAGGGGACTGGGTGATGATCGGGGTCTCGGTCCTGATGCTGTTGATCCTGGTGGTGGCCGTGTCGGTGATCGCCCTGGTCGTGGTGCTGGTCATCAAGGCGGGCAAGCCGAAGCAGCCGCCGCAGTATCCGGGCTACCAGCAGCCGGGATACCCGCCACAGCAAGGCTTTCCGGGCCAGCAGCCGCCGGGATACCCGGGGCAGCAGGGTTATGGCGGGCCGCAGCAGGGCTATCCGGGGCAGCAGCCGCCGTACCCGCCCCCGCCGGGCGGTTACCCTCCGCAGCAGTAGCTCGCCGCCGGCCGCCGGTGCTCACGATGCCCGCAGCCGCCTAGCCAGCCCGCAACCCGCCCAGCCGGGCCCTCCCGCAACCGCCCAAGCCAGCCCGCGGCCGCCCAGCCGGCCCCGCCCGCAACCACCCAGCCGGCCCGCAACCGCCGCCGCTACATCGCGCGGTAGTCGCGCAGCTCGATGCGCGGCCCGAACCGCGGCCTCGTGTGCCCCGCGGCCTCCAGGTACCGCACCGCCCGCTGCCGCTGCGGTGCGTACGGTGCCAGCACCTCGGCCATCCCCGCGTCGTCGAGTTTCGTCCCCAGCACCGCGTTCCCCACCATCGACGGGATGTTGTAGTCCCCGAAACTCACCGCGTCCGGGTCGCCCCAGGCGCGCTGGGCGATCTCCGCCGCCGTCCAGACCCCGATGCCCGGGACCTGGCGCAGCCAGTGCCGTCCCTCGAGCCCGCGCAGCTCCACCGCCCGCTCCAGGTGCCCCGCCACGCGCGCCGCGTTCAGCAGGGCCGTCCGGCGCTTGATGTCCACTCCCGCGCGGTGCCAGTGCCAGTCCGGCAGCGCCAGCAGCGCCGCCGGCGACGGTGGGACGCGCAGCCGCTCCGGGCCCGGCCCCGGCGCGCGCGTGCCGAACCGGCGGCACAGCTCCGCCCACGACCGGATCGCCTCCTTGCCCGCCACCTTCTGCTCCAGCACGGCGAGCACCAGCCAGTCCCACACCACCCCGGTCGCCCCGAGCCGCAGCCCCGGGTTCGCCCGCCGGGCCCGCGCGACGACGTCGTGGTGCGCGACGAACCCGGAATCGTCGTCGTCCGCCCCCAGCAACGCGGGCACTCCGCTCAGGAGCCGGTCCTTCGCGGCACCCCAGGCCGCGGCCTCGATCCGGCCGTCGGACAACCGGCGCAGCGCCAGCGTGCCGGGGCCGTCGGGCGTGTTCGACGCCAGCCAGGTGATGCCGCGCTCGTCGGTGAGGATGTTGAGCGACCCGCGGCCGCGCTTCAGCGGACCCAGGACCCGGCCCAGGTCGACTTCGAACGCGGGACGCCAGAACACCGGGCTACGCGTCGCTCGAGAAGCGGACGGAACCGTCGGGCAGGACGACGTCCGGCCAGACGCGGGCGCCGTCCAGGAGCTCGCAGCCGGCCCCGACGGACACGCCGTCGCCCAGCACCACGCCGCGCAGCACCGCGCCGGCCCCCACCCGGGCGCCGTGGCCGAGCACCGAGCGCTCGACGATCGCGCCCTCGGAGACGGCCGCGCCGTCGAACAGGACCGAGCCGTCGATCTTCGCGCGCGAGCCCACCACCGCGGCGACGCCGATGGTCGAACCGCCGCTGAGCTGGGCGTCCTCGGCGACCGACGCGCCGTCGAGCACCAGGAAGTCGCCGGGACGGCCGGGCAGCGCCGACGTCGGTGCCAAGCCGCGCACCAGGTCGGCCGAGCCGCGCACGAACGCCTCCGGCGTGCCGACGTCCAGCCAGTAGGAGCTGTCGACGAACCCCTGGATGTGCGCGCCCTGCTCCAGCAGCTGCGGGAACGTCTCGCGCTCGACCGACACCCGCCGTCCCGCCGGGATGGCCTCGATCACCGAACGGCGGAAGACGTAGCAGCCGGCGTTGATCTGGTCGGTCGGCGGGTTCGGCGACTTTTCGAGGAACGCCTGGACGCGGCCGGTTTCGTCGGTCGGCACCGACCCGAACCGGCTCGGGTCCGGGACGCGCTGCAGGTGCAGTGTGACGTCGGCCTCGGACTCGCGGTGCACCCGCAGCTGCTCGCCGAGATCCGAGCCGGAGATGATGTCGCCGTTGAAGACGATCACCTGCTCGGCGCGCAGTTTGTCGTAGACGTTCCGGATGGCGCCCGCGGTGTCGAGCGGCTCTTCCTCGACGACGTACTCCAGCTCCAGGCCGATGGACTTGCCGTCGCCGAAGTACTCCTCGAACACCTCCGCCCGGTAGCTCGTGCCCAGCACGACGTGCCGGATGCCGGCCTCGCGGATGCGGGAGAACAGGTGACTCAGGTACGGCGTCCCGGCTGTCGGGAGCATCGGCTTCGGCGCCGACAGCGTCAATGGCCGGAGGCGCGTGCCCTTGCCCCCGACCAGCACGACGGCGTCGACAGCGTCGATCTGGACCTCGGACGTCACGGAAATCTCCTCTTGTATCACGCACCGCTGAGCGACAAGCCGCGGGAAACCCTGACGGAGGTCGCCCGGAGGGCCTACCCTAGACAGGAAACAGGCGGGCCTTTCCCCAGAGGGCCCCGGGTCAGTCGGGAGGCCGAGGGGATGGACCCCCGCGATCGGGCGGACGCCCTGCTCGCACGAGCCCAGGCGCGCGGTGTGTTCGTCGTGACACCCGACAGCGCGACGTCACCGATGGACTCGGCGAACACCCAGCAGATCCCGCGCGCGCAGATCGACGGGCTCGACCGCAGCCGCGACCCCGACACGACGACGCAGCTGCCGGCGTCGCTGATCGAGGAGAACGACCACCCGCTGGCCGGCTCGGCGCCGACCCGGCGGATGGAGGTCCAGGGCGGCGGCCGCCGTCCGCAGCAGACCACGCCGCTGAGCACGCCGTCGCCGGCTCCGACCACGCCGATGCCCACGCCGCTGTCGCGCCGGCCCCAGGCCGAGCAGATCACGAGCCCCCTGAAGGAGCCGGACCCGGAGGACACCGGCCTGGTGCCGACGGTGACGCAGAACATCGGCAAGTCCGACCTTTCGCGCCGGCTCGACGGGATCTAGCGGGTTTCCAGCTTCAGCCGCAGCGCGAGGCCGAGCTTCACGGCGGCCAGCACCGGCTTCCAGACGAGCCCCTGGTGGCGGTCGGCGAGGTAGCGGTAGGCGCTGGCGTGGTGGGCGGCGAGCATCTTCTTCGACGCCTGCGACGTCGAGTGCCCGCCGAGGTGCATGACGCCGGCGGAGGGCACGTAGACGTTCAGCCAGCCGGCCTTGCCGAGCCGGTCGCCGAGGTCGACGTCCTCGAAGTACATGAAGTACCGCGAGTCGAAGCCCCCGATCGATTCGAAGGCTTCCCGGCGCAGCAGCAGGCACGAGCCGGACAGCCACTCGGCGACGCGCTCGACGGGCGTGCCGGTCTCCTGCCGGTACTGCCGGGTCCACGGGTTGCCGGGCCAGACCTTCCCGAGGGCGGCGTGGCCGATCCCGCGGCCGAAGGAGGGCAGCAGCCGGGCGGAGGGGTAGACGGTCCCGTCGAGCTCGTGGATCAGCGGCCCGAAGGCACCCCCACGCGGCCACCGCTTCGCGGCGGCCAGCAGCGCGTCGAGCGAGCCGGGCTCCCATTCGAGGTCGGGGTTGGCGATGACGATCCAGCCGTAGCGGTCGTCGAGCTCGGCGACACCGCGGTTGCAGCCGGTCCCGTAACCGACGTTCTCGCCGATGTCGAGCAGGTGCACGTTGGCGCGCTTCGCGGCCTTCTCGGGCGCACCGTCGGTGGAGACGGTGTCGGCCACGACCACCTGGACCTCGCGCTCGGTGGCCTTCTCGAGGGTGTCGAGAAAGCGCTCGAGGGTGTCGCCGGAGAAGTAGGTCACGGTCACGACGCCGAGTTCGTCGCCGTAGCGGGAGTCCTCAGTCACCCGGCCATTGTCCACTCGTCACCCAGCGCAACCCCGCCACCCCGCGGCCGGTGACGGAAGGGCCGACACGCGTGATCAGGAAGCCGACACGCGTGATCAGAAGGTCGACACGCCGAGCAAGCCCGGCCGTGGCCGTGTCGACCCGCCAATCACGCGTGTCGACTCTTCAATCACGCGTGTCGACCCTCGGATCACGGCCCTCAGCGGGTACGGAGGTGGCGGGACCAGGCCTTGGCGTAGGCCTCCCGGTGCCGTTCCGCGGCCCAAGATGAACCGGCTCTGCACGCCCAAGGCTGAGGAAGCCGCCCGCCAACGCTGTCTGACGTTGCTTGTGGAGCACCTGCTCGGGCTTCGGGCTCACCGCCTGGTCCTCGATTCACGCGATCACCGCGATGTGCACGATCGCCAGACCCTGCAGCGAGCGCTGGGCTCCCGGCCGTCGAAAACCGAACTCACCTACGAGCACGTCGACTCGACCGCCGAACCTCTGCTGTGGATATCGGACGCGGTGGCCTGGTATTCCGGCGCGGGCGGCGACTGGCGACGGCGTGCCGACCCGGTGATCGCGGAGTGCTTCGAGGTCTGAAGACAGCGAAAAGCCCGCGAGACGACCGTCCGGACGCGTCACGGGCTTTCATACTCGGCCCCACCGGGGCCTCGCACCATCAGTTTACCACCGCCGCTCACGGCCCGTACCGGTCAGCGGGTGCGGAGGTGGCGGGACCAGGCCTTGGCGTAGGCCTCCCGGTGCCGTTCCGCGGTCGTGGCCCACGAGAACTCCTTCGCGCGCTGCTGTGCCGCCGTCGCCAGCTCGGCCCGGCGACCCGGGTCCGCCAGCAGCTCCGAAATCGCCGCCGCGACGTCTCCCGCGCCCACGCCGCAGTACGCCACCGCGTCGCCGCCCACCTCCGGCAGCGACAACCGGCGCGTGGTCAGCACGCACGCCCCGCACGCCATCGCCTCCAGCACCGGCAGGCCGAACCCCTCCCCCAACGACGGGTACGCGACCAGCGAAGCACCACCGAGGAACCCCGCCAGCGTGCCGAACGGCAGGTACCCCGCCCGGATCACGCGCAGCCGGTGCGGGACCGCGTCCAGCGCGCGCTCCACCTGCGTGTCCCAGCCCGGCTGGCCTGCCAGCACCAGCGCCGGCGCGTCCGGACGGCCGGCGACCGCCCGCGCGAACCCGCGGATCAGCGCCGGCACGTTCTTGCGCGGCTCCAGCGCCCCCAAAAAGGCCACGTACGGGGTCCGGCCCAGGCCGATGGCCGCACGGGCCGCCTCGACCTCCGCCGGGGACGGGGGGTGGAAGCGCTCGCTGTCGACGCCGTGGTGAATCACTTCCAGCATCGCGTGCCGGACCGGGCCGACGCGGGCCAGCTCCGTGGCCGTCGCCGCCGAGGGCACCACGCAGAGCGTCGCCCGGCGCAACGCCGTCGCCGTCCACGCGCGGAAGAACCGGGCTTTCACCGACGAGTGCAGCACCGCGTCGGTGAAGAACGTCGCGTCGTGCAGCGTGACCACCGAGGCCGCCGACGTCGCCAGCGGCATCGTGTAGTGCGGTGAGTGGACGACGTCCGCGCCGAGGCGGCGCGCCAGCCGCGGCAGGGTCGCCTGTTCCCAGGTCAGGCGGGCCGTGCGGGTGGTCGTCGCCGGCGAGGCGGGCACGACGCGCGAACGCGGCGCCAGGCGGTCGTAAAGCTGCAGGTCGCGGGGCTGGCACACCACGGTGAGGCGGGCCCCGTCCGCGTCGAGGGCGGCGACGAGCGAATCCACGTACCGGCCGACCCCGCCGCGGTCCGCGGGAACCGCGGTCGCGTCGATCAGCACCCGGGGATCATCGCTCACCCGTGCAGCGTACGGCGGCACCCCGGCGCGGTGGTGGGGAACTGGCAAACCGGGCAGGTGGGAGCTCAGTCGTGCGCGCGGCGGTGGATCGCCCAGACGGCCTCCGCCGCGCGGCGCCACGTGAAGGTCCGGGCCCGCTCCCGCCCCGCCCGGGTCAGCTCCGCCGCCTTGGACGGCGAACCGAGCACTTCCCGCAGCGCGGCAGCCAGCGCCGCGGCGTCCCCGCGGGGCACCATCAGCCCGGCGCCGCCCGCCACCTCGGCCAGCGCCGGGACGTCGGTGTGCACCACCGGGATCCCGGCCGCCAGTGCCTCCAGCAGGCCCAGCCCGAACCCCTCGGCGAGGCTCGGCACGGCCAGCACGCTCGCCCGGCGCAACGCGGTCGCCAGCTCGGCGTCCGTCACCTTCCCCAGCACCCGCAGCCGGTCGGCGGGCAGGCCGCGCTCGGCCGCCAGCGCCACCGGGTCGATGCCGCCCCAGCCCGGCTGCCCGGCCAGCACGAGTGCCGTCCCGTCCAGCGCCGCGACCGCGTCGACCAGCACGTCGATGCCCTTGCGCGGCTCGATCGTGCCGACGGCGAGCACGTACTGCTCCGGCAGGTCCAGCTCGGCCGACCCCGACGGCACCCGCGCGCCGTGCGGCACCACGCGGACCGGGACGTCGACGTCGATGAGCACCGCCAGCTCGTCGGCGACCGCCCGTGTCGGCACGACCAGCCCGGACGCCCGCCGCGCCGCCCGCGCGATCATCGACCGGTGCCAGCTGACGCCGCGCGCGGTGAGCGTCTCGGGGTGCGTCCACGGCACGGTGTCGTGCACGGTCACACTCAGCGTCTTCCCGGCCGGGGCGCGCGGCGGCGCGAACGGCGTCGGCGCGTGCACCGCGTCGCCGCCCGGCCACCAGCGCAGGCCCAGCTGCCACGCGGCGACCAGCGCCCGCGGCGGGATCCGCAGCACCCGGGGGCCCTCGACACCGTCCAATCGAGCCGCGTCGACATCGGCGTGCCGCGCGACCACGCTGGACACCGTCCAGCCCGGCGGCGCGGACTTCGCGAGCGCGGGCAGCAGCTCGGCCGTGTAGCGCCCGGTGCCACCGGGCACGGGCGCGAGGAGCTGCTCGGCGAGCACGACCAGTTCGGGCACGCGGCTATTGTGCGGGACGTGACCGCGAATCCCGCCACCACGGTGGTAGTCGTGACCTGGCGGGGTGCCGGGCACATCACGGCCTGCCTCGACGCGCTGGCCGCGCAGACGCGTCCACATCGGACACTCGTGGTCGACAACGCGTCCGCCGACGGCACCGCCGCCCTGCTCGCGGCCCACCCTTCGCACCCGCAAGTAATCCGGCTGCCGCGCAACACCGGCTACGCGGGCGCGCTCGCCGTCGCCCTCGAACAGGTCCGGAGCCCGCTCATGGCGTGGCTGAACGACGACGCCGAACCGGCGCCGGACTGGCTCGCGACGCTGGAGGACACCCTCGACAAGGCGCCGCTGGCGGCCGCGGCGACGTCCCGGCTCGTGCGCCCGGACGGCACCACGCAGTCGGCCGGCGTGCGCCTGACCGCCGACGGCCACGGCGCCGACGTCACCGAGCCCACCGGCGAGGTGTTCGGCTTCTGCGGCGGCGCCGCGCTGCTGCGCACCGACGCCCTGCGCGGTGTCCACGGTGTCCCGGCGGATTTCTTCTGTTATTACGAGGACACCGACACGGCGTGGCGGCTGCGGCTGGCCGGGTGGGACGTCGTCGCGGCGCCGGACGCCCGCGTCCGGCACGCCCACGGCGTCAGCAGCGAACTGGGCTCGCCCCGGTTCCACCGCTGGAACGAGCGCAACCGGCTGCTCATGCTGCTGCGCTGCGCGCCCCGGGAAGCCGCGGTGAACCAGCTCGTCCGCTTTGCCGTGTTGACGGCGGTGCTGCCGCTGCGCGGGCGGCCGGCGGCGCCGAACTTCCGGTTCGGCCTGCGTTGCCGGGTACTGGCCGAAGTGGTCCTGCGGCTACCAGCGACGTTGCGGACACGCCGCAGGATCGCCCGCCACGCGGCGCTCGGCCGAGGCGCGGTCTGGGAGGCATGGGCAGGCCTTTAAGCTTGCGCCAGGATCGACGACGAGGAGCTGGCTTTGGCGCAGGGGGATCCGCAACCGCTCGTCTCGGTGATCGTGGTGAACTACCACGGCGCCGACGACACGATCACCTGCCTGCGCGCGCTCGCCGAGCACGACTACCCCGAGCTCGAGCTGATCTGCGTCGACAACTCCGCCGACGCCGCCGAGGCCGCCCGCATCCGCGACGCCGTCCCGCGGGCCCAGGTCGTCGAGGCCGGCCGCAACACCGGCTTCGCGGGCGGCTGCAACCTCGGCGCGAAGCACGCGAAGGGCACTGTCCTCGGCTTCCTCAACAACGACGCCCGCCCGGCGCCCGGCTGGGTCTGGGCCGCCGTCGCGGAGCTGCGCGCCCAGCCCGCCGTCGCCGCGGTGGCCAGCAAGGTCCTCGACTGGGACGGCACCGGCACCGACTTCGTCGACGGCGGCCTCACCTGGTTCGGCATGGGCTACAAGCGCCACGCCGGCTCGCCGCTGGCCGATGTCCCGGCCGCCGAGCACGAGGTCGCGAAGGACGTCCTGTTCGGCACCGGCTCGGCCCTGTTCGTCCGGGCGGGCGTGTTCGCCGAGCTGGGCGGCTTCGACGAGCGGTTCTTCATGTTCTACGAGGACGTCGACCTCGGCTGGCGGCTCAACCTGCGCGGGTGGCGCGTCCGGTACGTCCCGGAGTCGCTCACCTACCACCGCCACCACGCCACGATGGCGTCGGTCGACGCGCCGGAAACCGGCCGCGAGACGTTCCTGCTGGAGCGCAACGCCCTGGCCGCGCTCTACAAGAACCTCTCCGACGAGACACTCGCCCGCGCGCTGCCCGCGGCGCTCGCCCTGGCCGTGCGCCGGGCCACCGCCCGCGGCGAACTGGACGCCACCCAGCTCGACCTCGAACGCGGCGGTGCTCCTTCAGGCCCGATCGAGTCCGGCGACGTCGCCGTCCCGCGCACCACGCTCGCCGGGCTGCTCGCCATCGACCAGTTCGTCGAGCAGCTGCCCGCGCTGGCCGAGTCGCGGGCGGTCGAGCAGGCCGCCCGCGTCCGCACCGACGCCGACCTGCTCCCGTTGCTGCGCAAGGCCCTCGAACCCGCCTACCCGCTGCCGCGCTACCTGGCCGCGCACGACATCCTCGTCGAGGCGTTCGGCATCGAGCAGGCCTTCGGACAGCGCCGGAAGATCCTGGTGCTCACCGGCGACGCGCTCACCGAGCGGATGGCCGGCCCGGCGATCCGCGCCTGGAACATCGCGCTGGCGCTCGCCGCCGAGCACGACGTCCACCTCATCACCACCAACCCCCTGGCCACGCCGCCGCCCGCGCCGTTCCGGGTCAGCGCGGGCAAGTTCCGCGAGCTGGACGCGCCGATCGCCTGGGCCGACGTCGTCGTCCTGCAGGGACACGTGCTGGAACTGGCGCCGTCGCTGAAGAAGCAGCACAGCGGCAAGATCGTCGTCGCCGACCTGTACGACCCGATGCACCTCGAGCTGCTGGAGCAGGGCAAGGGCGTCGCCGACGACCAGCGCGCGGCCGACCTCGCCGGCGTCACCCGCGTCCTCGACGCCCAGCTCGAACGCGGCGACTTCTTCCTCTGCGCGTCCGAGCGGCAGCGGCACTTCTGGCTCGGTCACCTCGCCGCGATGGGCCGGCTTTCGCCGCGCCTCTACGACGCCGACCCGACAACGCAGTCGCTGCTCGCGGTCGTCCCGTTCGGCCTGCCGGCGGCGGCGCCGGTGCGCACCGGGCCGGGCCTGCGCTCGTCGCTGGGCATCGGCGGCACCGACCACGTCGTGCTGTGGGCGGGCGGGGTGTACAGCTGGTTCGACCCGCTGACGCTGGTCCGCGCGATCGACAGGCTGCGGCGCCGCCGCGGCGACGTCCGGCTGGTGTTCCTCGGCATGAAGCACCCGAACCCCGAGGTCGCCGAGATGGACATCGGCACGCAGACCATCCGGCTGGCGGACGCGCTGGGCCTGACCGGCAAGCACGTGTACTTCAACGAGCAGTGGGTGCCCTACCACGAGCGCCAGAACTGGCTGCTCGACGCGAACTGCGGCGTGACCACGCACTACGAGCACGTCGAGACGACGTTCGCGTTCCGCACCCGCGTCCTCGACTACCTGTGGGCGGGCCTGCCGATCGTCACCACCGACGGCGACTCCTTCGCCGACCTGGTCCGGGCGGAGCGGCTGGGCGTGGTCGTCCCGGCCGAGGACGACGCGGCGTTGGCCGACGCACTCGAAAAGGCGTTGTACGACGAGGAGTTCGCCGCGGGCTGCGTCGAGCGGCTCGCGGTCGTCGCGCAGCGGTTCGCGTGGCCCGAGGCGCTGAAGCCGCTGGTGGAGTTCTGCCGCGACCCGCGCCCGGCGGCCGACCGGCTGCCCGGCTCCGCCGACCTGGTGCAGACGCCGCCGACCCGCGGCCGCGCGATGCTGCGGCGCGACCTGGACCTGATCCGCGAGTACCTCGACGCCGGCGGGCCGGCCGAGCTGGCGCGGCGCGTGGGTGGTCGCGCGCTGAAGGTCGCGAAGCAACGGCTCCGCCGTGGCTAGGTCACTGAGCGTTCTCCTCGACGGCACGCCGCTGCTCGGCGCACGCACCGGAATCGGCCGCTACACGGCAGCGCTGAGCGAAGAGCTGGTGTCGATCCCGGAGGTCGACACGCGCGCGGTGGCGTTCACGCTGCGCGGCTGGCGACGGCTGCGGCACGTGCTCCCGTACGGCGCGCGGGCCCGCGGGATGCCGGTGGCGGCGCGGCTGCTGCGGGCGGCGTGGCTGCGGTCGGACTTCCCGCCGGTGGAGCTGTTCGCGGGTCCGACGGACGTGGTGCACGGCACGAACTTCGTGCTGCCGGGCCGGTTCCGCGCGGCGGGCGTGGTGACGATCCACGACCTGGCCTTTTTGGACAATCCCGCGGAGCTGGCCCCGAGCGACCGCGACCTGCCGGAGCTCGTCCGCCGCGGCGCCCGCAGGGCCAACGTCATCTGCACCCCGACGTCGGCGGTGGCGGACGCGGTGGCGGAGCGCCTGGACGTCTCGCGCGAGAAGATCGTGGTGACACCGCTGGGCGTGAACCCGGCATGGTTCACGGCGCGTCCCCCGGACGACGAGCGCCGCGCCCGGCTGGGCCTGCCGGCCCGGTATCTGCTGTTCGCCGGGGCGGCGGGCCCGCGCAAGGGCCTGGACTGGCTGACGCGTGCCCACGACGCGGCACCCGACCTGCCGGACCTGGTGTTCGCCGGCCCGGGCCCGTTCCCCCGCGGTTCGCGGAGGTTCCAGACCGGCTATCTGTCCGATGTGGACCTGCGGACGGTGGTGGCGGGCGCGTCGGCGCTGGTGCTGCCGTCGCGCGACGAGGGCTTCGGCCTCCCGGTGCTGGAGGCGATGGCCTCGGACGTCCCGGTGGTCTGCACGGACATCCCGGCCTTGCGCGAGGTGGCGGGCGAGTGCGCGAGCCTGGTCCCGTACGGCGACGTGGACGGCCTGGCAGAGGCCCTGCGCACAGCGGTGACGGACCCGCACGCGGTGGCAACATCGGCGTCGAGACGAGCCCACGCGGCGAACTTCACGTGGCGCACGTGCGCGGAGCTGACGGTCGGCGCGTACCGGCTTGCCTCAGGGCGTCACTGAGCCCGGTCCCAAACGCCCCAATGTGGCGTTGGTTGCGTTGGACGCACCCAATGTGGCGTTGGGGGGGGGGGG
>NZ_JADWPD010000033.1:116783-142166 GCF_017308975.1 Amycolatopsis sp. MtRt-6
CCCCGTTTGGGGGGTGTGTGGTGGGTCCCCCCCCCGGGGGGGGGGTGGGGGGCCCCCCCCCCCCCCCCCGCCACATTGGGGCGCTTGAGTCTGGGCCTACTCGGCCGCGAAGTAGGCGGCCAACGCCTCGTCCCACGGCCGCAGCGGCGTAAGCCCCGCCTCCACCCACGAAGCCTGGGACAGTACCGAGTACGCCGGACGCGCCGCCGGACGCGGGAACTCCGCCGTCGTGCACGGGTGCACCCGTGACGGGTCCGCGCCCAAGTGCTCGAAGACCGCGCGAGCGAACCCGCACCAGCTCACCGCACCCGCGTTGGTGCAGTGCAGGATCCGCTGCCGCGGCCCCTCCCCAGCGGCCACGCGCGAAGCCAGCTCCAAGAGGCCCTCGGCCAGGTCGGCCGTCCACGTGGGAGCGCCCACCTGATCGTCCACAACGGACAGTGTGTCCCGGGTGGACTCCAGGTGCGCCATGGTTTTCACGAAGTTCGACCCCGACCTGCCGTACAGCCACGCGGTCCGCACCACCCAGGACGCCGCACCCGACCCGAGCACCGCGTCCTCGCCGGCCGCCTTCGTGCGGCCGTACGCCGACCGCGGGCCCAGCTCGTCCGAAGGCTCGTACGGCGCGGCAGCGTCGCCGGGGAAGACGTAGTCCGTGGACACGTGGATCAGCGGCACCCGCCGGGCCGCGCACGCCGCGGCGAGCACGCGCGGGCCGTCGGCGTTGACCGCGAACGCGCGTTCCTCGTCGGTTTCCGCCGCGTCGACGGCCGTGTACGCCGCCGCGTTGACGACGACCGGCGCCGACCCCGCTTCCCTGGCCCGCTCGGCCAGCGCGCCGACGGACGCCAGCACCTCGCTCGTCCGGGTCACGTCCAGCTCGGCGGAACCCGGGGCCACGACCTCCACCGAAGGGGAAGCCAGCGCGGCGAGATCCCGGCCGAGCTGCCCGGAACCCCCGGGCACGAGCACTGTCAGCCGCACAGGCCCATCCTCTACTTCTTCAGCGCGGCGCGCTCCGCCAGCGGTTCCCACCACGCGCGATTGTCCGTGTACCAGGCCACTGTCGCGGCCAGACCGTCCTCGAAGGACACGCGCGGAGCGTACCCCAGCTCCTCGGTGATCTTCGTGATGTCCACCGAGTACCGGCGGTCGTGGCCCTTGCGGTCCTCGACCGGCTCGACGCTGTCCCAGCCCGCGCCGAGCGCGTCCAGCAGCTTTTCCGTGAGCTCGCGGTTGGTCAGCTCGGTGCCGCCGCCGATGTTGTAGATCTCGCCGGGGCGCCCGCCGTCGGCGACCAGCTGGATGCCGTGGCAGTGGTCGTCCACGTGCAGCCAGTCACGGACGTTGAGCCCGTCGCCGTAGAGCGGCACCTTCCGCCCGTCGAGCAGGTTGGTGACGAACAGCGGGATGACCTTTTCCGGGAACTGGTACGGACCGTAGTTGTTGGAACACCGGGTGATGCACACCGGCAGCCCGTGGGTGCGGAAGAACGACCGCGCCACCAGGTCGGACGACGCCTTCGACGCCGAGTACGGCGAGTTCGGCTCCAGCACGTGGTCTTCGGTCCACGAGCCGTGCTCGATCGAGCCGTAGACCTCGTCGGTGGACACGTGCACGAACTTGCCGACGCCCGCCTCCAGTGCCGCCTGCAGGAGGTTCTGCGTGCCGAGCACGTTCGTCAGCACGAAGTCGGCGGCGCCGAGGATGGAGCGGTCCACATGCGACTCGGCGGCGAAGTGCACGACCAGGTCCACTCCGCGCATGACGTCGGTGACCAGCGCGGTGTCGCAGATGTCGCCGCGGACGAACTCGAGCCGCGGGTCGGCGGCGACCGGGGCCAGGTTGGCCTCGTTGCCGGCGTAGGTGAGCTTGTCGAGCACGACCACCTCGGCGTCGCCCAGCGCCGGGTAAGCGCCGGTCAGCACCTGCCGGACGTAGTGCGATCCGATGAAGCCCGCACCACCGGTGACCAGGACCCGCATAATCCCGCCTTTCGTCGCGCCCCGGACGGGGCCGTTCCGCCCCCAGCCTACGGAGGTCCCACAACACCCTCAGTAGAGTCTTGCTGGAGACACATCGGTGTCCTGGGGGAAGCACGGGGCTCACAGGGGAGGAAGCGCGTGACCGAAGGGCCTGCGCCGACCGTCCCGGCGCGCCGAAGGCAGGACACCAGCCACGGCGCCGCGGCCCTCGCGCGCCGCGGCGGCAAGGTCGTGATTTCCGTGCTGTCCGTCGCCATCCTGGCCGTGACCTGGTACGGCTGGCACTACATCGGCGACCCGAACACCGGGCTGACCACCACGAACGTCTTCGCCGACACCGAGGCGCACGCGAAGCCGCTGGACGGCGCGGTCGACATCCTCCTGGTCGGCCAGGACAGCCGCACCGACGCGCAGGGCAACCCGCTGCCCCGCGAGGTGCTCGACATGCTGCACGCCGGCGTCTCCGACGGCGAGCTGAACACCGACACGATGATCCTCGTGCACATCCCGCAGAACGGGAAGCAGGCGATCGCGTTCTCGTTCCCCCGCGACTCGTGGGTGGAGCTGGCGGGCGGCTTCGGCAAGCACAAGCTCAACAGCGCGTTCGTCTACGCGTACACGGACAAATACCGGGCGTTGCAGCGCCAGGGCATGACCGACCTGAAGGAAGCCGACGCGCAGGCGAAGGTCGCCGGGCGGAAGAACCTCATCGCCACGATCGAGAAGTTCATCGGCAAGCCGGGCATGATCGACCGCTACGCCGAGGTCAACCTGGCGAGCTTCTACGAGATCACCAAGTCGATCGGCGGCGTCGAGGTCTGCCTCAAGGGCCCGGTCAAGGAAGCGAAGTCCGGTGTCGACCTGCCGGGCGGGCAGCAGACGATCGAGGGCGTGCAGGCGCTCGCGTTCGTCCGGCAGCGCTACGGCCTGCCCAACTACGACCTCGACCGGATCGCGCGGCAGCAGGCGTTCCTGTCCGGGCTGGCCCGCAAGGTCATCTCGACCGACGTGCTGACCAGCCCGGTGAAGATCGCCGACCTGGTGGCCGCGGTGAAGAAGTCCGTCGTGCTCTCGCAGGGCTGGGACCTGACGGAGTTCGCCGAGCAGATGCGCGGCCTGACCGGCGGCAACATCGAGTTCCACACGATCCCGACCCTCGGCAACGCGAACATCGGCGGCGCCGACGTGCTGCGCGTCGACCCGGCCCAGGTGGCGGCGGAGGTGGCGCGGCTGACGTCGGACGGCGAAACCCCGGCGGCGCCGACGTCGGCGCAGCTGCCCGGCGCGAAGGCCGTCACGGTCGAGCTGTTCGACGGCTCGGGCTCGCCGGCGCTGGCCGGCCAGCTGCACGCGATGCTGCAGGGCAAGGGCTTCACGCTGGCCGCCGACCAGAAGCTGAGCACGCGCAACACCACCGTGGTCCGGTACAACCCGGCCGACGATTCCGCGCCCGCCCTGGTCAAGCAGGCACTGGGCACCACCGCGCAGGCCGAGCCGGACCGGGACGTCCCCGCCGGGCACGTGCGCGTGCTGCTGGGCAAGGACATGCGGAACTCGGCCGCCGGCCCGGGTGGCGCGCCGACGTCGTCGCCCGCGAAGCCGCCCGCCACGTCCGCGCCCGCCACCCCCGCCGCACCGCCGATCACGGCGGGCGGCGTCCCCTGCGTCAACTAGACTGCGTACGCAGGGTGTTCGGGGGAGGTAAGCGGGCGTGGCAGATGACCAGGAGAAACCGGAGGCAGTCGCCGATCCGGTGACGGAGAGCGACGACTTCAAGCCGTCTCCGTTCCCGCGGGAGAAGCCGGGTCCGTCCCGGGTTCGCCGCGTCGGCCGGGTGAGCCGCCGGGTGGCGGTCGGCCTGGTGTCGCTGCTCGCGCTCGGCGCCAGCGGCTACGTCTACGTCACCAAGGACCAGCTCCAGAGCACGGTCCCGACGACCGACGCGCTCACCCCGCGGGCCGGCGAGCCCGCGCCACCACCGGCCGACGACGGCGCGGAGGACATCCTGCTCGTCGGCAGCGACGCGCGCACGGACGCCCAGGGCAACGCCCTGCCGGCGCGGGTGCTGCGGCAGCTGCGCACCGAGGCCAACAACGGCGCGGTGAACACCGACACGATGATCCTGCTGCGCATCCCCAAGAACGGCAGCAAGCCGTCGGCGGTCTCGATCCCGCGCGACACGTGGACGGCCGTCCCGGGCCGCGGCGAGGCGAAGATCAACTCGGCGTACGGCATCGCGAAGGCGCATTTCGCGCAGGCGCTGCGCGGGCAGGGCGAGCGCGACCAGGCGAAGATCGAGCGCGACTCCGACACCGAGGGCCGCCGGGTGCTGGTGCAGGCACTGCAGGACCTGACGCAGGTGCGGATCGACCACTACGCCGAGATCAACCTGCTGGGCTTCTACCTGCTGACCGAGGCGCTCGGCGGCGTCAAGGTGTGCCTGAACCACGCGACCGAGGACAAGGATTCCGGCGCGAACTTCCGCCGCGGCGAGCAGACGGTCTCGGGCGGCGAGGCGCTGTCGTTCGTCCGGCAGCGCAAGAACCTGCCGCGCGGGGACCTCGACCGGATCGTGCGGCAGCAGGCGTTCCTGTCGTCGGCCCTGCGCCAGGTGCTCTCGGCGGGCACGCTGGCCAGCCCGGGCACGTTGAACGACCTGATGGACGCCGTGCACCGGTCATTGACCCTGGACCCGGGCCTCGACCTGCTGCAGTTCGCGCAGCAGGCGAAGGGGATCGCCTCGGGCGACCTGACGTTCGCGACGATCCCGGTGGTCACGGCGAACGGCCGGAGCCCGGACGGGCAGAGCATCGTGCAGGTCGACCTGAAGGCGGTCCGCGAGTTCGTGGCGGGCCTGGCGGGCCGGCCGGCGCCGGCGTCGACGCCCCAGGCCCCGGCGGGCGGCAGTTCGGGCGGCGGCTTCGCGGTGGCCCACACCCCGGCAACCGGCGCCCCCACAGCCGGCGGCGGCTCGGGCAGCGGCGCCGCCCCCGCCGCGGCGCCGCTGCTCGAAGCCTCACCCGGAGTCCCCTGCGTCAACTGAAGTCGGCGCGGTGGTCCTCCGCCCACTGCCGGAACGTCCGCGGTGCCTTCCCCGTCACCTGACGGACGAGGTCCGTCACCGGCGACGGCTCCCGCGTCGTCCGCTCCCAGACGCCGAGGACCGACTCCGGCACGTCCGGCGGCCAGCCCAGCGCCAGCATGCGCTCGATCGCCTGTTCCTTCGTCAGCTCTTCGACCCGCAGCGGCCGGCCGAGGACGTCCGCGAGCACCTCGGCCTGCTCGCGGAACGAGATCGGCTCCGGACCCGTCAGCGCGAGCGACACCCCGGCGTGTGAGCCGTCGATCAGGATCCGGGCGGCGACGTCGGCGATGTCCCGCTCGTGGATCGCCCCGGTCCGCGAGTCCGGGTATGCCGTGCGGACCACGCCTTCGGCGATGTCCGCGCGCCAGCCCAGCGTGTTCGTCGCGAAGGCGCCCGGGTTCAGTGCCGTCGAGGCGAACGGCGCCGCGGCCAGGGCCTCCTCGACCGCGCGGTGCAGCCCCGCGATCCGGCTGTGGGCGGCATCCGGTTCGAGCGTCGCGGCCGACGACAGCAGCACGACGTGCCGCACCCCGGCCGCTTCGGCCGCCTTCACGAAGCCTTCGATGCCCTGCGGCCGCGTGTACAGGAAGACCTTGGAGACGCCGTCGAGCGCGGCCTCCAGCGTCGAGGCGTCCTCCAGGTCCGCGCTCACCTTCGCGACGCCGTCCGGAACGTCGAGCTTCGCGGCGTCACGGCTCGACGCGCGCACGTCCTGACCTGCGGAGACGAGCGCGTCGGCCACCGCGCGGCCGACGTGTCCGGTGGCCCCGGTGACGAGAATGGTCATGGTTTCCCCCAGCTCTCAAAATAGATTTGCTTGCAAAGCAAACCTACTGAGACCGATCAGCCGGTGTCAACCGGCGCGGCGCCTGGTCCGCGCCTTAGCCTTGTCCCATGAGCCTGACCGACGAGCTGCTGCGCCCGCTGCCGGCCGCCCAACCGTTGATCACCCACTACGACGACCAGCTGGGCAGCCGCGTCGAGCTGTCCGTGGCGACCACCGCCAACTGGGCGGCGAAGACGGCCAACTGGCTGACCGAGGAGTTCGACGTCGAGCCGGGCGACGCCGTGGCGGTGCAGCTCCCGGCGCACTGGCAGACCGTCGGCGTGCTGCTCGGGGCGTGGTGGTGCGGGGCGCGCGTGGTGACCGAGGGCGCCGGGGCGCGGGTGGCGTTCGTCGGGCCGGACGACCCGGAGCCGACCGGCGCGGCGGCCACCGCCGTCGTCACGCTGGACCCGATGGGCCGCGGCCTCGCCGAACCGCCGGGCGGCGGCGCGTTCGACTACCTGAGCGAGGCGCGGCTGGCGGGCGACCAGTACCGCCCGCTCTTCCCGGTGCCCGGCACCGCGGCCGCCCTCTTCGAGTCCACTGTGGACGAGGTGCTGGCCGAAGCCAGGGCCCGCGCGGCGAAACTGGGCCTCACGGCGGCCGACCGGGTGCTGTCCACCCGCGACTGGACCGAACCCGAGGGCATCCTCGACGGCCTGCTCGTCCCCCTCGCCGCGGGCGCCCACCTGGTCCACGTGAGCAACGCGGACCCGGCGAAGCTGGGGGCCCGCCGCGACGCGGAACGCACCACGGCGGACCTCCCCGCGTGAACGCGTGAAGGCCACCTCACCCGAGGTGGCCTTCACGAAAGGTGCGATGTCAGGCGTTCTGCAGTTCGCCGACCTCGGCGTCGCGGCGGGCGCGCTTGCGTCCCCACAGCAGGTGGTCGAGCGAGAGCCGGCCGCCGTTGAAGCCGAGGGCGAGCCCGGCGAGCGCCAGCACCAGGACCAGCTCGTAGCCGCCCTCGCCGGTCAGGCCGTTGTCGATGTGCACCGAGAGCAGCGCGCCGACCGAGATCACGACGTAGCCGAGACCGACGAGCGGCAGCAGGAAGCCCACGATGAAGGCGACCGAGCCGAGGATCTCGACGGCGATCGCGAAGACGGCGGCGACCGTGGGCAGCGGGATGCCCGTCATCTCGAAGAACTTCGCCGTGCCGTCGATGCCGTTGTTCCACTTCTGGAGCCCGTGCGCGAGGAAGACGACCGCGACGCCGATCCTCCCCAGCAACAGGGCCACGTCCTTGAATCGTCCGAACATCCGGTTTCAGCTCCCCGGTAGGTGAAATTTCAACTGACCCGACCCAAAGTAGGGCACCGGGCACCCCCATCCGAAGCTCCGGACGGTGATCGACAGGAAACCGACAGGCGCGAAAATTCGGTTCCGCCCGCCCTCCCACCGCGGCTATCTTCACCCTGACCTGCGTCCACGACCGTGAGGAGACCCCGATGCGCCGACAGACCGTCCTGCCCGGCCTGTCACCCGCATCACAGAGGACCTCCCACGACCGTGAAAACCCTGAACATCGGCATCCTGGCGCACGTCGACGCCGGTAAGACCAGCCTGACCGAGCGCCTGCTCTTCGAAGCGGGCGTCATCGACCGCCTCGGCAGCGTCGACCGCGGCGACACCCAGACCGACTCCCTCGAGCTCGAACGCCGCCGCGGCATCACCATCCGCTCGGCGGTGGTCTCCTTCGTGACCGGCGGCACCCGGATCACGCTGATCGACACGCCGGGCCACTCGGACTTCATCGCCGAGGTCGAGCGGGCTCTGCGCGTGCTCGACGGCGCCGTCCTGGTGGTGTCCGCCGTCGAAGGCGTCCAGGCGCAGACCCGCGTGCTCATGCGGACGCTGCGCCGCCTCGGCATTCCGACGCTGATCTTCGTCAACAAGACCGACCGGCCGGGCGCCCGCGACCGGCTCGGCGACATCCGCGCGAAGCTGGCACCGCGGGCGGTCGCGCTGTCCGCGCCGCCCGACGAGCTGAGCGAGCTGCTGGCCGACGGCGACGACGCCTTCCTGGAATCCTATGTGGACGGCAACGTCGGCGAAGCGGAGTGCCGCGCCGAACTGATCCGCCAGGTCGCGCGCGGCGAGCTGCACCCCGTCCTGGCCGGTTCCGCGATCACCGGCGCGGGCGTCGCGGACCTCGTGACGGCGATGGCCGAGCTGCTCCCGGCAACCGAGCGCACCGGTGACGGGCCGCTGCACGCGACGGTGTTCAAGATCGACCGCGGCCGCGCCGGCGAGAAGATCGCCTACGCCCGGCTGCACTCCGGCTCACTGGCGCCACACCAGCGGATTTCCTTCTACCGCGGCGAAACCGAGTTCACCGGCCGGGTGTCGGCCGTCCGGACCGCCGACGACGACGTCGCGCTCGCCGGGGACGTCGCCCGGGTGCGGGGCTGCGGGAGGTCCGGATCGGCGACCGGCTCGGCTCCCCCGGCGCCGCCGCCCGCGGCGGAGTTTTCGCACCCCCGACGTTGGAGACAGTGGTGCGGCCGGTCCGAAGTGAGCAGGCTGCCGCCCTGTACACGGCGCTGACCCGGCTGTCCGAAGAGGACCCGTTGATCGACGTCCGCCGCCGGGACCACGACATTTCGGTGCGGCTCTACGGTGAAGTGCAGAAGCAGGTGCTGCGCTCGATGCTGGCCGACGGCGCCGGCATCGACGTCACCTTCGAGCGGACGAGCACCCTGTACGTCGAAAAACCGGCCGGGACCGGCGCCGCGTTCGAAGACCTGGATCCCGGGCAGCGGCTGTACTTCTTCGCCACGGTCGGGCTGCGGGTCGAGCCGGGGCCGCCGGGCTCCGGCGTCACGTTCGGCCTGTCGGTGGAGCTGGGCTCGCTGCCGCTGGCGTTCCACAAGGCGATCGAGGAATCCGTCCGCACCACGCTGGAACAGGGCCTGTACGGCTGGGAGGTTCTCGACACCGCCGTCACGCTGACGCACACCGCGTTCTACAGCCCGAACAGCGTCGCGGCCGACTTCCGCAACCTGACGCCGCTGGTGCTGATGGCGGCGCTGCACCAGGCGGGCACGCGGGTGTACGAGCCGGTGCACCGCTTCGAGCTCGAACTCCCGGCGCACGCCGTCAGCGCCGTGCTGCGCAAGCTCGCGGAGCTGCGCGCGGTGCCCGGCGAGCCCGTCGCCGGGCCGACGTCGTGCACGCTGCACGGCACCATCCCGGCGGCGCACGTCCACGAGTTCGAGCAGGCCCTGCCCGCCCTCGGCCAGGGTGAGGCGGTGTTCTTCAGCGAGTTCGAGGACTACCGGCCCTGCCCCGGTCCGCCGCCGGTGCGGCCGCGGACCGGCGAGAACCCGTTGGACCGCAAGGAGTACCTCGCGCAGGTGGCCCGGCGTTAGCGCTTGTGCGCCCAGGCCGCGGCGAAGCAGTAGACCCCGAACGCGGCCAGGCCGAGCGCCACCACGATCAGCAGCACGGGGCCGAAGGGCTGGGCGGCGAGCGTCTTGAGCGCGGCGTCCAGCCCACCGGCCTTGTGCGCGTCGGCGTTGAACCCGGCGATCGCCAGCAGGATCGCGACCACGGTGAAGACGACGGCCTTGGCGAGGTAGCCGGTGGTGCCCAGCCAGCCCACCCAGCGCCGGCTGCGCCCGGGCAGCTCCGTGGTGTTGAGGTCTTCGAGGAACTTCTGCTTCACGCCCTTGACGGCGGCGGCGATCGCCACGCCGAGGACGGCCGCCCCCACGAGGACCACCAGGGCCGGCCCGGCCGGCAGCGACAGCAGCTTGCCGGTGAACTCCTGCTGCTTCTGGCTGCTCGACCCGCCCCCGCCGCTGCCGGTGGCGAGCCGGAAGGCGGTGAAGCCCAGCACGAGCACGACGACCCCGCGGGCGGCGGCGCCGAGCCGCTTGCGCGTCCGCTTCCCGCCGCTGACCCAGTCGTAGCCGGTGGCGGCCATCAGGAACTGCCACAGCCCGAAGGCGACCAGCCCGATGGCGACGATCCAGAGCAGGACCTGCCCGAACGCCGTCGAGCCGATCTGTTCCAGCGCGCCCTTCTGGTCGGCCTGCTCGTTGTCCCCGAAGGCGACCTGCAGGGCGAGGGAGGCGATGATGAGGTGTACGACGCCGTAGCACGCCATGCCGGCGCGGCCGAGCAGTTGCGCGGTGTTGCTCTTCTCGCCTCTTTCGGCGGTGGCCTCTGTCCGGTTCATGCCTCCTGGAGTACCCACGCCCGGCCGGGAAGCGCTGGGCTGAGCGGCCCAATTCGCTGCGGCGTTGGGACGATCGGGGCCCGGCTGCGCGACCGAGCGGCTACCGGTGGTGGTTCAGCCGAGCCGGCGCAGCACGGGCAGCCACCGGTTGCCGCCCGGGGCCAGGCCGAGCGCGACCACCCCGGCGCAGTACTTGCTCACCGACGTCTCGCGCAGCCGCAGCCGGGCCAGCGTCTCGGTGACGGCGTTGCGCTCGGTCGCCGACTTCACCTCCAGCAGCACCTGCTGCCGGGCGGCCGGGCGCGCCCGGGCACCCGCCGTCCACACGAGGGCGGTGTCGCACGTGATCCGGGTCCGCCGGTCGGCCGTGACCAGCGTGCTCCGCCGGTACCCGGTGACGAGGGCCGGAAGCAGCGAACCGGGCAGGGCGAGTCCCGCGGAGGCCAGCTCGCGGCCCAGGAACGCCCGGGCTTCCGGGGTCAGGACGTCCGCGGCGGCGGTCGGGTGCGGGTGCCGCCGCTTGACCGTCTCCTCCCGGCGGCCGCTGAGCTTCAGCTCGCAGTAGGTGTCGGCCGTGTCGGCGTAGGTGCGGGTGCGGATCTTGAACCGGCGCCGCCGCTCCTGCCGGTGGGCGCGGAACACCGCGTGGTCCGGCGTGTCGAAGTAGGTCGACGAGTAGGCGAACGACCGCCGCCCGCCGATGTCGAGGGCCAGCAGCCGGTCGCCGAGCACGTCGGCCACGGCGAGGAAGTCCGGCAGGCGCAGTACGTACTTGCGGTCGGCGCGGCTCATCAGCTCGCTGCCGGCGACGACCTCCGCCAGCGACAGCCCGGGCAGGCCCGCGGCGACCGTGGCGACCACCGCCGTCGGCCGGTCCGGCGCGGTCACCGCGGCACCGCCACGCGCTCGGGGGCGGGATGCGGCCGGAACCGGACGTCGACCACGGTCACCTCGCGCACGTAGTCCACTTCGGACACCTGGTGCCGGACGATCGTGCCGCGCAGCCGGGCTTCGAGGTCGGCGACGAGCGTCCGCTCGTCCGGGTGCACCGTGTCGAGGACCAGCGTGCGGCGCACCGGCCCGCCCGCGCGCGCCGGGTGGTCGGCGACGTACAGGACGCCGAGCAGCACGACGTCGAAGAGCAGCACCAGCCGCCAGTCCGCGGTGGGGATGCCGTTGACCAGGCCCAGCACCAGCGCGACGAAGTAGTACGCCACCTCCTGCTGGGTGATGGAGTCCGAGCGCAGCCGGATGATCGACAGGACGCCGAACAGGCCGAAGCCCAGCGCGCTCGCGGCGGGCACCGCCAGCAGCAGGGCGACGGCGGCGCAGACGCCGACGTTCAGCGCCAGGTACGCGCAGGCGAGGTCACGGCGGTCGTGGCGCCGGGCGTAGAGGCCGAAGGCGAGCAGGACGGCGACCACGAGGTCCGCCGCGAGGTGCAGGAGTGTCTGTGTCATGGGAACCACTGTGGTGGCCCGGCGGGAGAGGGCCGTGAGAGCCGGATGAGAGCGTCCTCATTCGACGGCGCGCAGCCGGTACCCCATGCCGCGCACCGTTTCGATGCGTTCCGCGCCGACCTTCCGGCGCAGGTAGCGCACGTAGACGTCGACGACGTTGGACCCCGGGTCGAAGTCGAACCCCCACACGCTGCCCAGCAGCTGTTCCCGCGACAGCACCTGCCCCCGGTGCCGGAGCAGGGTCTCCAGCAGCGCGAACTCCCGCGCGGTGAGGTCGCATTCCGCGTCGCCGACGGACGCCCGCCGGGTGCGCAGGTCGAGGCTGAGGTCCCCGGCGCGCAGCACCGCGGGTTCGGCGTCGGCGGGCCCGCGCAGCCGCAACCGGATGCGGGCCAGCAGCTCTTCGAACGCGAACGGCTTGGACAGGTAGTCGTCGGCCCCGCCGGACAGCCCGGCGACGCGGTCGAGCACGCTGTCGCGCGCGGTGAGGATGACGACCGGCGTGGTCCGCCCGGCCGCGCGCAGCGCCTTCAGCAGGTCGGCGCCGTCGAGGTCGGGCAGGCCGAGGTCGAGGACGACGAGGTCGTGCGCGCCGGTCAGGGCTTCGGTCAGGCCGGCCGCACCGGTCCGCACCCAGTGCGTGGCGAACCCGTTGGCGCGCAGGCCCTTCTCCACGAAGGCGCCGATGCGGGCGGAGTCCTCGACCACCAGGATGCTGGTCACCGTACTGCCTCCACTGTGGACACCCGGGGGAATTCGACGGTGAACCGGGCGCCTTCGCCCGGCTCGCTGTCGAGGTGCACCGTGCCGCCGTGCGCCCCGGCGATGGCCGCGACGATCGGCAGGCCGAGCCCCGCGCCGTCGTCGCCGGCGGCGTTGCTGCCGCGCTTGAACCGTTCGAAGACGCGTGTCCGCGAATCCGGCGGGACGCCTTCGCCGGTGTCGCGGACCCACAGGCGCACGGACGTCGCCGTGACCGCCGAGCCGACGGCGATCTCCTGCCCGGCCGCGGTGTGCCGGACGGCGTTCGCCACCAGCTGCAGCAGGGCCTGGACGAGCCGCTGGCCGTCGGCGCGGACGGTGGTCTCGGCGACCTCGTCGAGCCGCCAGGCGCGCTCGGCCAGCGGGCGCGCCTTGGCGAGCGTCTCCACGGTGAGGTCGGCGAGGTCGACCGCGCCGGGCTGCAGGAAGTCCGGGCGGCCGGACTTGGCCAGCACCAGCAGGTCGTCGACCATGCGCTGCATCCGGCCGAGCTCGTCCTGCACCAGGCGGCGCGTCACTTCGAGGTCCTCCGGGTCGTCCCGCATCAGCTCCAGGTGCCCGCGGACGATGGTGATCGGCGTCCGCAGCTCGTGCCCGGCGTCGTCGATGAACTCGCGCTGGTCGGCGAAGGCCCGCTCGAGCCGGTCGAGCATCGTGTTGAAGGTCCGGCCCAGCGCGGCGACGTCGTCGGAGCCGCGGACGTCGATGCGCCGCGTCAGGTCGGATTCGCCGATCTGCTCGGCGGCCAGCCGCACCTCGCGCACCGGCGCCAGGATCCGCCCGGCCACCAGCCAGCCGATCAGGCCGGCCAGCACCAGCGCGGCGCCCGACATCGCGGCCATCACGCGGAGGACGTCGTCGATCTGCCCGGCGGCGTGGTCGACGAACTCGGCGACGACCAGCGCGCCCCGCTGCGGATCGCCCTCGACCGAGACGGGGAGAACGCCGTACCGCACGGAACCGACGGCCGTTTCGACGGTGCCGTAGCGCGGCGTGGTGGCCTGCGCCAGCTCGGCGACCAGCGCGCGATCGGTGTCGAGCCGCACGGGCGGTTCGACGGCACTGCGCCGGGCGGCGGCGCCGTCGACGAGCGAGAAGAACGTTTCGTGTTGTTCGGGGAGGTTGCGTTCGAGGTAGCGGTGCAGCACCGCGTCGACGTCGGGCGGGCGCGCACCGGTGGTGGCATCGGTGGTGGCGAGGTAGGCGCGCAGCTTGCTCGACTCGTGCGAGATCTCGGCGTCGAGCCGCTGGTCGAGCTGGTTGTGCAGCACGGTGCGGGTGGCGAGGAGCGTGCCGGCGAGGGCCAGGAGCACGACGAGCAGCACCCAGCCGAGGATGCGGGCGCGGGCACTCACGGCTCAGTGACATCCGGGACTTCGTCCCGGGCCGGGGGCTCCGCCACCCGGAACCCCCGAAGGCGAGCAGCGTCGAAAACGTCGTCGAGGTCGGGCACCCGGTCATCATCGACGTCGCGGTCGTCCCCGGCCACCTGGGGCGGCACGGGCCGCGCACCCCCGTCCGCGGGCGCGGGCGCACCCCCACCCGCGGGGGCGACGATCGGCGGGCCGAGATCGGGCGGCACGGCGGCGGAGGTCGCCTGAACGGCACCCACCCCGGCCGCGACGACCACGGCGAGCGCCCCGGCGGCCAGTGCGACGGTCTTGCGGTTCATGCCCGCCACGGTTCCGGCCGGCGGTGAGGCGACCGTGAGGGCCGGATGAGAACTCTCTCATCCGGCTTTCACGCGGGGCGGCGGCGCACCTCGTCGAGTCCCGCCCAGCCGCCGTTGACGGCAAGCAGCGTCAGCACCTGTTCCGCCTGTTCGGCGAAGCGCACGAGGTCCTCATGCAGCAGGGCCGCGCGTTCGCCGTCGAGCGGGGCGAAGTCGTCGAACCACAGCGAGATGGCCGAGCCCGCGGTGACGGCGAGCCCCTGCGTGAGGCTCAGGAAACCGGGCGACGGCACCTCGGCGGCGGCCCGGTAGGCGGTCTCGATCTCGTCGCAGGCGGCGAGCAGGTCGCGCAGCTGCCGCACGGCACCACCCGGGGTCCCGTCCCAGGCGGCGGTGGGCCAGGCGCGATCGGACAGCTCGAGCCACAGCCGCCAGCCGGCGACCAGCTCGGCTTCGTCGTGGGGCGTCCAGGACGCCGGAACCGGCCAGTACATGAGTCGAGGGTGACACCGCCGGAGCGCGAAAACGCCCCGGCGGTGGGTTATGTCTCATGTGGCGAAACTCAGGAAATGACGGGCAGCACAGGGACGCAGGGCGGGGTCTTGGCGTGCGCGGGGTCGAGGGCGTTGAGCACGAGGCCCGCGGCAACGGGGTCGTAGGTGATGCCGAGGTGGTCGGTGAAGTCGAGCCCGCAGACGTTCTGGAGGAGGATGTTCCTGACGTTCGGGCCGGGCGCCAGGAAGGCGCTCGTGTACGGCGTCACGACGTCGTCGTAGCGGGTCTGGATGACGGTGTACTGGATGCCGGGCACGGTTTCCCCGCCGGCGTTGAGGTCGGTGAGGAACGCCGACCCGACGGCCTGTTCGTTGCAGGCCTGGCAAACGGTCCCGAGCGCGGCGGGCACCCCCGGGATCCGCTGGAGGGTGCTGAGCAGCCCGAAGAGATCGGTCCCGTGGTTGGAGGGCGAAAGCCCCACGAGCCGGCTGATCTTGCCGGCACCGCCGAGGTACTTGATCCAGTACCGGACGTTCATGCCGCCCTGCGAGTGCCCGACGACGTCCAGCTTCGAAGCCCCGGTGGCGGCGAGGATCTTGTCCCCAAAGGCGGCAAGCGCTTTCGCGGTGTCGGCAACGGGCCCGACGGTTTGCAGGAAGGCCCCGGGCGCACCACCGAAGTTCCCGGCGAAGACGCAGTAACCGGCGTCGGCGAGCTTCTGCGAAAGGCCGGCCCAGTTTTCGTAGGCGTTGGCGGTGGTCCCGTTGGAGAGCAGGACGGGATTCGGATGCCGCTCACTCGGCCGGCAGGTCCAGTCATTGGCCCCGGGAGGAGCGATGGTCGGAGCCGCGAGCGAGTAGCCGGCGGCGGTGAGGATGGTGGGCTGAACGGGCCCGGTGGGCTCTTTTTCGGCCGCGTGACCGGTTCCCGCCCCCAGTGCCAGCGCCAGTGCCGTGACCGCGACTGCCGTGAGCCACCTGCGCGTCGTTGCGCCCATCCGCTTCACCTCTCTGTGAACCGATGGTGACCCGCGTCACCGCAGGTTTAACGCGCGAGTAACTTGTTCGGTGCTCCCCCTGGTGAGTGATTTTCCTGCCGCGTTTCGCCTGGTAAAAGCCGACGCCCCCGGCACCGCGCGGGTGCCAGGGGCGTCGCTGGAATCCGGTGCTCAGCCCTTGAGCAGGGCGCGGGCCATGACGACCTTCTGGATTTGGTTGGTGCCTTCGTAGATCTGCGTGATCTTGGCGTCGCGCATCATGCGCTCCACCGGGAAGTCGCGGGTGTACCCGGCGCCGCCGAAGAGCTGGACGGCGTCCGTGGTCACCTCCATCGCGATGTCGGACGCGTAGGCCTTCGCCGCGGAAGCCATGAACCCGGCCCGCTTGTCCCCCCGCTCGGACGCGGCCGCCGAGGCGTACACCAGGTGACGGGCCGCCTCGATCTTCGTCCCCATGTCGGCCAGCATGAACTGGACGCCCTGGAACTCGGCGATCGACTTGCCGAACTGCTTGCGGTCCTTCACGTACGCCACCGCCGCGTCGAGGGCGCCCTGCGCGATGCCGAGCGCCTGCGCGCCGATCGTCGGGCGGGTGTGGTCCAGCGTCCGCAGCGCCGTCTTCAGGCCGGTGCCGGGCTCGCCGATGATCCGGTCCTCGGGAATGGTGCAGTTTTCGAAGTAGATCTCCCGGGTGGGCGAACCCTTGATCCCGAGCTTCTTCTCCTTCGGCCCCACGGAGAAACCCGGGTCGTCCTTGTGCACGACAAAAGCCGAAATACCGTTGGCCTTCTTCTCGGCGTCGGGATCGGTCACCGCCATCACGGTGTACCAGGAAGATTCACCGGCATTGGTGATCCAGCACTTGGTCCCGTTCAGCACCCAGTGGTCGCCGTCGAGCCGGGCCCGCGCGCGCATCGAGGCGGTGTCCGAGCCGGCCTCACGCTCCGACAGCGCGTACGACGCCGAAGCCTCGCCGGACGCGATCGACGGCAGCACCAGCTTCTTGAGGCTCTCGGAAGCCGAAAGGATGATCGGCTGCGTGCCCAGCTTGTTCACGGCCGGGATCAGCGACGCCGACGCGTCGACCCGCGCCACCTCTTCGATCACGATGCAGGCACCGACGGCGTCCGCACCCTGCCCGTCGTACTCCTCGCCGATGTGGACGGCGTTGAACCCCGACTTGACCAGCGCGTTGTACGCCTCGATCGGGTAGCGCTCGTTTTCGTCGACCTCCGCCGCGTACGGCGCGATCTCCTTTTCGGCCAGAGCCCGGACCGCGGCCCGCAGCTCCTCGTGCTCCTCGGCAAGCTGGTACAGGCCGTCGGTCACTTCGGGTCACCTTCTCTGCAACGTCGGGAGGGGTTCGGTCGATGTTAGCGCTCGTTCACCTACGTCGTCCTTGTGGCGTTGACCGCAGAATTCGTATGGTCGAGTGATGCCGCTCACCGCGCCGACGACGCCGCCCGGTCTGCCCGCCTCCCTCGACTACCCCGAAGTCCCGGTCGGTTCGATCCTGGCGGCGGCTGCCGCGCGCTGGGGTGACCGGACCGCCTTCGCCCACGACGGCCACAGCCTCACCTTCGCCGAGACCCACCGCGCCGCCTGCCGGTTCGCCAACGCCCTGCGCGAACGCGGCATCGGCCGCGGCGACGTCGTGGCGCTGCACCTGCCGAACTGCCTGGCCTTCCCGGTCGCCTACTACGGCACGCTGCTGGCCGGCGCCACCTTCAGCCCGGCGAACCCGCTGCTCCCGCCGGACGACCTCGCCTTCCAGCTCACCGACTGCGAGGCCGCCGCCGTGGTGACGTCCGGCCCGGTCGCGGGCGCCCTAGCGAGCGTCGCCGACCGGATCCCGGCGCGGTTCACCGTCGTCGTCCAGCCCACCGGCGACCTGCCCGAGGGCGCCGTCGAGTTCCAGGCGTTCCACGCCGGGCAGCCGAAGACGCCGCCCGCCCTCGAGCTCGACGTGCACGCGGACCTCGCGCACCTCGCCTACACCGGCGGCACCACCGGCCGGTCCAAGGGCGTGCGGCTGTCGCACCGCAACGTCGTGGTCAACACGCTCCAGCACGCCTGCTGGGGCACCGGCTCGGTGCCGGCGCTCGACGCCCGCGGCGACGTCACGATCGACCAGATCGGCAGCGCGGACGAGTGGCCGTCGCGGCTGGGCACCGGCGTCGCGATCAACCTGACACCGTGGTTCCACGCGATGGGCATCATCGGCGGCCTCAACGCGGCGGTGATCGCCGGGACGACGATGGTCCTGCACACCCGCTTCGCCCCGGCGGCGTACGTCGCCGACGCCGAACGGCTCCGCATCACCGGCATCGGGGGCGCGCCGGCGCTGTTCGCCGCCCTGCTCGCGACGCCGTCGTTCCACACCGCCGACCTGTCGTCGGTCCGTGCGATCGGCTCGGGTGCGGCACCGATGAACCACGCGATGATCAACGCGCTGCGCGAGCGGTTCCCGGACGTGGTGGTCGCCGAGGGCTACGGCCTCACCGAGGCGACGATGGGCGCGGTGATCTCGCCGACGTACCGGTCGGGCACGCGCAAGGTCGGCTCGGTGGGCGTGCCGATCTTCGACACGGAGGTCAAGATCGTCCCGGCCGAGGGCGGCGAGGACCCGCTCCCGCCGGGTGAGAAGGGCGAGGTCTGCCTGCGCGGGCCGCAGATCATGCTCGGCTACCGCAACCGCCCGGACGAGACGGCGGCGGCCCTGGTGGACGGCTGGCTCCACACGGGCGACATCGGCATCGTCGACGCGGACGGTTACTTGTCCATTGTGGACCGCAAGAAGGACATGCTGCTGTACAAGGGGTACAACGTCTTCCCCCGCGAGCTCGAGGAGCTGCTCGTCACGATGCCGGACGTCGCGGCGGCCGCGGTGGTCGGCCGCCCCGACCCCGAGGTCGGCGAGCTCCCGGTGGCGTTCGTGGTCCCCCGCGGCTCGCTGGACGCCGACGAGCTGATGGCCGCGGTCAACGAGAAGGTGCTGCCCTACAAGCGGTTGCGCGAGATCCGCGTGGTCGAGCAGATCCCGGTGTCCGCGGCCGGCAAGGTGCTGAAGCGGGAGCTGAGGCAGCAGCTGATCGGCGACCTGGGCTAGGGCGGGCCGGTCAGCACCGGCGTGCCGAGCTCAGCGAGTTCCTGCGCACCCGCCGGGCCCGGCTCAAGCCGGCGGACATGGGCCTGCCGGACTTCGGGCGGTACCGCCGCGTACCGGGGCTGCGCCGCGAGGAGCCGGCCCAGCTCGCCGGGTTTCCGTGGCGTACTACACGCGGCTGGAGCAGGGCGACGGGCGCAACTGTCGGCGGAGGTGCTCGGCTCGATCGCCCGCGCTCTGCGGGCTGCTCGCGAGCTGGGGAACGGACGCCGCGAACGGCTCGGTCAGTGACCGGCCTTCTCGCGCAGCGCCGCGTCCTTGTCCAGGACCAGCTTCTCCAGGTCCGCCTGGAACTTCGCCAGCTTCGCCCGCAGGCCTTCGTCCGACGCCGCCAGGATGCGGACGGCCAGCAGGCCCGCGTTGCGCGCGCCGCCCACCGAGACCGTGGCCACCGGGATGCCCGCCGGCATCTGGACGATCGACAGCAGGGAATCCATCCCGTCGAGGTACTTCAGCGGGACCGGCACGCCGATCACCGGCAGCACCGTCGCCGAGGCCACCATGCCCGGCAGGTGCGCCGCGCCGCCCGCGCCCGCGATGATCACCCGGAGGCCCCGGGCGACCGCCGACGTCGCGTAGTCCAGCATGCGCTGGGGCGTGCGGTGCGCCGAGTAGACGCCGACCTCGTACTCGACGCCGAACTCCTCCAGCGTCGCGCCCGCCGCCTCCAGCGTCGGCCAGTCCGAGTCGCTGCCCATGATCACGCCCACCTGCGGCGCCATACCGACCTCTCCCGTCAGTGGATTTCGTAGCCGTCGAGCCAGACGGCGTGGGACAGCCAGTGCGCCGAAAGCAGCGCGCGGTTGCGCAGGTCGTCCATGCGCTCGCCGGTGAAGTTGACGTGCCCGAGCTTGCGCCCCGGCCGCTCCTGCTTGCCGTAGAGGTGCACCCGCGCCTCCGGGTACCGCGCGAACAGGTGGTGCAGCCGCTCGTCCGGCCCCATCTCCGGCAGCTCCGGCGCGCCCAGCACGTTCGCCATCACGCACGCCGGCGCGACCAGGTCCGTGCGGCCCAGCGGGTAGTCGAGCACCGCCCGCAGGTGCTGCTCGAACTGCGACGTGCGCGAGCCGTCCATCGTCCAGTGCCCGGAGTTGTGCGGGCGCATGGCCAGCTCGTTCACCAGCAGCCCGGTGTCGGTCTCGAACAGCTCGACCGCGAGCAGCCCGGTGACGTCCAGCGTCGCCGCGATCCGCAGCGCGAGGTCCTGAGCCTCGTGCACGCGCGAGTCGTCGAGCCCCGGCGCCGGGGCGAGGACCTCGGTGTTGATGCCGCCGGTCTGCACCGTCTCGACCACCGGGTACGCCGCCCCCTGGCCGAAGGGCGAGCGGGCGACGAGCGCGGACAGCTCCCGCCGCATCGCCACCTTCGCCTCCACCAGCAGCGCCGTGCCCGCCGCCAGCAGCTCCGGCACGGTCTCGCGCGCGTGCTGCGCGGTGTCCAGCATCCAGACGCCGCGGCCGTCGTACCCGCCCGTCGCCGCCTTGAGCACGACCGGCCAGCCGTGCTCGCCGCCGAACGCCACGACGTCATCTACAGTGGACACCTCGGCGAACGCGGGGCCCGGCACGCCCAGCCCGGCCATCATCTCGCGCATCACGAGCTTGTTCTGCGCGAAACCGAGCGCGCTCGCCGCGGGCCGGATGACGTGGCCCTCCATCGCCAGCGTCAGCAGGTGCTCGCCCGGCACGTGCTCGTGGTCGAACGTGAGCACGTCGACCGAGGCCGCGAACTTCCGCAGCGCGTCCAGGTCGGTGTGGTGCCCGAGCGTGACGTCGCCGGCCACGAGCCCCGCGGCTTCGTTCTCACCCGCCGCGAGCACGCGCAGGGACTGGCCGAGGGAGATCGCCGCCTGGTGGGTCATCCGGGCCAGCTGGCCGCCGCCCACCATGCCCACGATGGGCAGACCGGTGTGTTTGTCCATAGCGCCGATCAGCCTAAACGGTGACCACCTGCGGCGACCGCCGGACCAGACGAAGCTCACGCGCCGCCAGCCCGAGGATCCCGGCCGCCGCCGCGAGCACGTAAACGTTGCCGAGGACCGACCAGCCCAGGCCCCAGCGGAACTCGGAATCCCCGCCGTTGGGCACGAGCATCACGACCTGCGAGACGAACAGCAGCGCGACCGCCGCCGCGGCCCACCAGCGGGCCTTCACCAGCAGCAGCGTGATCAAGGGCACGCACCAGACCCAGTGGTGTGACCACGACACCGGCGACAGCAACAGCCCGTAGAACGCCGTCACGAGCAGGGCGGCCGCGTCTTCGCCACGCCGGTGCAGCCGCACGACGAGCCACACCGCCGGCACGGCGAGCACCGCCGCCACCCCGACCGCCACCGCCAGCGACCAGGGCGCCAGCGCGGAGGCCCGGTTGACCAGCCCGTTGAGCGACTGGTTGAAGATCCAGTGCACCGACCCGACCCGGCTCGGGTCGGTCGCCGAATCCCGCCAGAACCGCACCGCGTCGGCCGGGATGACCGCGAACATCACCGCTTCGAGCGCCGCGAACGTGCCCAGGGCCCGCAACCCGTCCTTCCACCGGCCCGTGAAGAACAGGTGCGGCACGAAGATCAGCGGGGTCAGCTTGATCGCCGCCGCCACGCCGATCAGCACCCCCGCCCAGCGCGACCCACGCAGCGAGAGCACGAGGACGTCCAGCACCACGAACGCCATCAGTATCAAGTTGATCTGGCCCAGGAACAGCGTCTTCCACACCGGTTCCAGCGCCAGCGCGATGGCCGTTCCCACCGGCAGCGCCCACCAGCTTCTTCCCAGAAGCGATGAGCCCCCCGGCGGCGACGAAACCACCGTGATGACGACCATAAGACCCACCACCGACAAAACCGCGATCACGCCCCAGACCAGGCCCGATGGCACCAGGGCGAGCGGCAGGAACAGCGGCGCGGCGGCCGGCGTGTAGGTGAACGGCAGCCGCACCCAGTCCGGCAGCGCGGTCAGCACGTCCCGCGTGTAGAGCGGGTCGCCGTGCAGCAGGGTCAGCGCGCCCGCGCGGTACACGGCGCTGTCCGCGCCCACGTGCCACCCGGCCAGCCAGACGACCACGCCGAAGGCCAGGACGAGCAGCGCGAGAACCCCGGCGAGCAGGCGGCCGGTGCGCGCCTCAGACGCCGGCTTCGACGTCGGCATGGTCATCCGATGCGGCCCTGTTCCGCGCTCGACGGAGAAGTCCCCAGCGCAGGATCAGCGCCGCGGCCAGCACGACCGGCATCAGGATGTAGGCGTCCCCCAGGACGTTCTGCCACACCTTCCAGTGCAGCTCGACGTTGCGGCCGTTCGGCAGGATCAGCAGCACGCAGCTGACGAACACGAACGCCACCAGACCGGTCCCGACCCAGCGCTTCCACGCCGTCTTCGGGGTGGTCTTCGGCAGCCGCGACACCAGCAGCACGATCAGCGGGATGACCCACACCCAGTGGTGGGTCCACGAAATCGGCGAGATCAGCAGCGTCCAGAACGCGGCAACGAGCAGCGCGGCCAGCGCCTGGCCCTTCCGGTGGAAGCGCATCAGCAGCCACAACGCCGGGATGGCCAGCAGGAACCCGATGCCCATCGCCGCCTTCGACGCCCACGGCGCGAGGTCGGTGGCCCGGTTCATCAGCGCGTTCAGCGACTGGTTGCCCGCCCAGTGCACCGGCCCGATCCGGCCGGTGTCCGGCAGGGTCACGGTCCAGTACTTGGCCGCGTCGTGCGCGTTGATCAGGAACATCAGGCCCTGGAGCAGCACGAACGTCGCGAACCCGCGGATGGCGTCCATGCGGCGGCCGGTGATGAACAGGTGCCCGAGGAACACCAGCGGCGTCAGCTTGATCGCCGCCGCGACGCCGACCAGCACCCCGCCCCACCGGCTGCCGCGGGCGCCGATGACCAGGATGTCCAGCATGATCATGGCCATCAGGATCAGGTTGATCTGGCCGAGGAAGATCGTCCGCCACACCGGCTCGAGGGCGAGGAAGACCAGGAAGAACACGATGGTCGAGCGGGCGGGCGAAGCCCACCAGCGCGGCCCGTCGGCGGCCGGCCGCGGCAGCGCGCCGATCGCGATCCGGATCGACAGGGCCATCGCCACCAGCGAGACGGCCGTGATCAGGCCCCAGGACACCTGCGTCGGGAACGCGGCGAGCGGGACGAAGATCAGCGCCGCCGTCGGCGGGTAGGTGAACGGCAGCAGCGCCCACCACGGCTCGTTGGGCAGCGTGTTGGCGTCGTAGAGCGAGTCGCCGTGCAGCAGCGTCAGCGCGCCGGCCCGGTAGACCGCGCTGTCGACGCCGAGCACCCAGTCGTGCTGCCAGCCGTAGATGCCGTACCCGATCGCGAACAGCGGGATCACCGAGAGGATCAGGATCGACCGCGGGCGGACGGACAGGCGGGCGAGTGATTTCCGCAGGGCCAGCCGGTGCTGAGGTCTGGCCGCGACAGCGCCGTCGACGTCGGTGGGAACGGTCCGGGTCACCGCACCAGGAAATCATGACCGGCCCGGTCGCGGTCGGAAGGGTCCGGGCGAAACCGGACTTTTCCGGTGTTCTACGCGCGCGCCAGGTGGGCCAGGAGGTCGCAGGCGAGCTCGTGGGTGGCCGGCAGCCGCACCGCCGAGACGCGCGGCCTGCCGACGTCAGCGAGCTGCGCGTCGACCGACAGCCGCTCGTGCAACGCCCTGCGCAGCGCGACACCGTGGGAAGCCACCCGCTCGTCCTTCGGGACCAGGGCCGCGACGACGGACGGGCCGAGCAAAGCGACGCTCTGCCCGCTGTCGAACACCGACCGCAGCGCGTCCGCGACCAGGATCATCCCGGTCAGCCGCGGGAACCCGGCGACGGCGCTGAGGTCGAGCGAGACGACGAGCAGCACGTGGTCGTCGGCGGCCGGCCGCTCGCGCGCGGCGGCGGCGCGGTAGACCTCCGCGAGCCGGGTGCGCAGGTAGGCGGCCGACGGCAGGCCGGTCAGCGAGTCGGTGACCTCGGTGTGCACGAGCTGGTCGGTGGCGACGTCGGCCCAGGCCAGCGCCGTGGTCCGGAGCAGCCGCGCGGGCGTGGCGTCGACGTCCGGCGCGACGAACCCGTCGCCGCCGTGGCCGAGCACGGCGTGCAACGCGGCGAGGTCGGCGAGGGTCTCCGCGAGTCCGGCACCGGCCGCCGCCCGGGCCCTGGCCAGCCCGGCCAGCGCGGTTTCGGCGGCTTCGACGCGGCCCTTGGCCATCACGGCCGCGCAGACGGCGTCCACTTCGGGCAGGGCCCAGTCGCTGGGGAACCGCCAGCCGGCGGCGAGGCTGGCCGTGCGCCAGCGGGCCCGCAGCGCACGCAGGGAGGCGTCTCGCTCGGCCTGGGTGGGCGGGGTGTCACCGGAATCGGGTCGCGTAGCCGGAACATCCACTGGCCACCCGCCCCTTTCGTCCGGTTCGCAACGATCTTGTTCGGTGCTTCACGGTGAGGACGTGGCCCGGGGGACACCGTGACGCGTACTGACCAGTTTTTGTCGTGGAGCTTTTCCCCCTCCGTGCCCGGGGGTGGGTGATTTTGCTCCGCCGTCGGAGTCATCACGCCGACCACGACGTGACCGCCGGGGGTGGGTCAGTCACACTTGTCTCGCGTCCCGGATCGGCCTGTAATGGCAGGTCCTGGCCCTAGCCGACCGAGGAGTGCCGTGTCCACCGTTCCCGCCGATCTCAGCGGAAAGAGTGACGCCGAACTGATCGCGGAGGTCCGCTCCGGGAAGATCGCGTCGTACGGCACGCTCTACGAACGACACACCGGCGCGGCCCACAATCTGGCCCGCCAGCTGGCCCGCTCCAGCTCCGAAGCGGACGATCTGGTGTCCGAGGCGTTCGCCAAGGTGCTCGACACGCTCCGTGGCGGCAAGGGTCCGGACACAGCCTTCCGGGCGTACTTGCTGACTGCCCTCCGTCACACCGCGTACGACCGCACGCGCAAGGAGCGCCGGGTCGACCTCAACGAGGACATGACCGAGGTCGGCGGCGCCGCGGCCGAGGCGCTGACCGTGCCGTTCTCCGACACCGCGGTCGCCGGCCTCGAGCGGACGATGGCCGCCAAGGCGTTCGCGCGGCTGCCGGAACGCTGGCAGGCGGTGCTCTGGCACACCGAGATCGAGCAGCAGAGCCCGGCCGAGGTGGCGCCGCTGCTCGGCTTGACCGCGAACGGCGTCTCCGCGCTCGCCTACCGCGCCCGCGAGGGGCTTCGGCAGGCGTACCTGCAGGTCCACCTGCAGGAGAACGCCGAGGAACGCTGCCGGGCCTGCGCCGAGCGGCTCGGCGCGTGGACCCGCGACGGCCTGTCCAAGCGGGAACGCGCACAGGTCGAGAGCCACCTCGACGACTGCGACCGGTGCCGGGCGCTGGCCGCGGAGCTCGCCGACGTCAACGGCGGCCTGCGCGCGATCATCGCCCCGATCGTCCTGGGTGGCGCGGCCCTCGGGTACCTCGCCACCATCGGCGCGGCGAAGGCGAGCGCGGCCACGGCGGCCACCGCGGGAGCGATCGGTGCCGCGGCCGCCGGCGGCAAGGCCGGGGCGTCCGCGGCCGCCGCGGGGCCTCGTCAGTTCGCCGGGGTCGCCGCGTCCGGCACGGCGATCGTCGCGGCCGTCGTCATCGCGCTCACCGCGGGCGGCGGGACGCAGGAGATCCCGGTCGCCAACCCGGCGCCGCCGCCGGCGCAGCAGGCCGAGCCGCCGGCCCCGAAGCCGCAGCCGCCGGCGCCACCCGCCCAGCCCCCGGCGCCCCAG
>NZ_JADWPD010000034.1:0-51712 GCF_017308975.1 Amycolatopsis sp. MtRt-6
CGGCCGCCCTGCCGCGCCTGCCCGCCGCTGCCGCTCGCCACCCGGCCGCCCTGCTGCTCGCCGCCCCCGCCGCCCCGCCGCCCCGCCGGCTGCCGCTCCGTGGTTCCTCACCCCGCGGGGCAGGGCTTCGCCGAAGTCGATCGTCTGGGGGCCCTTCATGGGTGGCCGAGGGGGCGGCGGCGCTGTCACCAGCCATGCGGCTCGGAGGCGCGGCCGGGCGGGCGCCCTCCGGACGCACACCGGCACCGGTCGGCTCGAAGCCGGCATGTGCCCGCTCCCGAACGTCCCCCGCCCCAAGGTTCCCCACCTCGGCAGCCGGGACTGCTCGGCCCGCCGATGAACGCCCGTTCATTCACCGCGCGGTGAATGAACGGGCCCGACCGGCTGATCGCCGCCCGCCGGCCGGGCTCCTCGCATTCCGCTTCCCATTGCCCGGTTGCCGGTGGTGTCTCTTCGATCGATCATTTCACCTCGGCACCCCTGACTTCCGCGTTACCCGCCAATCGGGTGATGTGCCGATAGGTGAAGCGCGACTTGCGATACTTGCGTACTTCGGGTTCTGCTGATCGCTCGGCTGTGGTGTCACCCGAGTGGCGACGAGTCTTCCCAGGTGAGCGCTCTGACGTAAAGTCAAACCTCCCAATCGAGGTAACATTTTCCGGCAGAAGAGTGAACAATAATCGACGGTCTACTACTCGCTGTCTGGGCAAACCTGTGTGATTTTTGGACATTTTTGCCAATGCTCCGTTCGGCGGTACGAGCAGGGCGTTCTGTAGGTAGCGTGATGCCCGATCCGGCTGGTCTTGGGGGTTCTCGGCTACCGGATGACCGACCTGTTGCACGAAGAACGCCGGTTGTCGCGCGCGTTCGGCGGTCGTTGGGGCCTAATCGGCGCCGCGGGGGTGCCGTCGAAATCGGAACTGTTTCCGGGGGTTGCCGCGCGGCTGTCACGGTGGAAAGGATCAATGTGTCTCGCGCTCGTTCCTGCGGGTTCGCCCGGTCTGTGGCACGCTGGGGCGATTTGTTGAACGAGTGGCAAAAAGCCGGTGGGTGGAAAGCCCCGCTCCGGCCCGAACCTGCGCCGTTTCTCCTGAATTCCCTGGTCGCAGGCCTGTTCTCGCCCAGCGCCCGGACGGCCCCGCGCTGACTTCACCCCCGTGCTCGAAAGGTTCTCGCAATGCCGCGATACGACGTCTCGGTTCCCGCCGCCGACGACGAGCCGCGTACCCTCGCCGGGCTGTTCCAGGCGCAGGTCGCTCGCACCCCCGCCGCCCCGGCGCTGACCGGCGACGGTGGCACGCTGACCTACGCGGCGGTGAACGCGCGGGCGAACCGGCTCGCGCGGCTGCTGATCCGGCGCGGGGCCGGCCCCGAGGACGTCGTCGCGCTGGTCCTGCCGCGGTCGGCCGACCTCGTCGTCGCGCAGCTCGCGGCCGCCAAGGCCGGGGCCGCCTTCCTGCCCGTCGACCCCGACCAGCCCGCCGAACGCCTCGCCTTCGTGCTCGACGACGCGCGGCCCGTGCTGGTCGTGACCCGCGGGAAAACGCCCCAGACCACCCTCGACCTCGACGACGTGACCGACACAGACACAGACACCGACGCCGACCCCACCGATGCCGACCGCACCCGCCCCCTGCACCTCGACCACCCGGCGTACCTCATCTACACGTCCGGCTCGACCGGCGTCCCCAAGGGCGTCCTCGTCACCCACCGCGGCCTGGCCGGCTTCTTCGCCGCCATGCGCGAGCAGTACGACGTACGGCCCGGCGACCGCGTCCTCGAGTTCTCCTCGCCCAGCTTCGACGCGTCGATCCTCGAACTCGGCATGGCCCTGCCGCACGGGGCGGCGCTGGTCGTGCCCCCGCCCGGCCCGCTGCTGGGCGACCGGCTCGCCGACGTCCTGGCCGAACACCAGGTCACCCACGCGCTCATCCCGCCCGTCGCGCTGGCCACGCTGCCGGCAAAGCAGCTGCCCGGCTTCCGCACGGTGATCGTCGGCGGGGACGCCTGCCCGCCCGAACTGGTCCGGACCTGGGCCCCCGGCCGGCGGATGATCAACTCCTACGGCCCCACGGAGTTCACCGTCGTCGCGACCTGGAGCGATCCGCTGGTCCCCGGGGGCATCCCCCCGATCGGCCGCCCGCTGCCGGACGCCACCGCCTACGTCCTCGACGACGCGCTGCGCCCGGCCACCACCGGGGAGCTCTACGTCACCGGCCCCGGCCTGGCCCGCGGCTACCTCGACCGGCCCGGCCTGACCGCGAGCCGGTTCGTGGCCGACCCCTTCGGCGCGCCCGGCGCGCGGATGTACCGCACCGGCGACGTCGTGCGCCGAAGCGCCACCGGCGAGCTGGAGTTCGTCGGGCGGGCCGACCACCAGGTCAAGATCCGCGGCTTCCGGATCGAACCGGGCGAAATCGAAGCGCTGCTGCTCGGCCAGGACGGCGTCCGCGAAGCGGTCGTCGTGGCCCGTGAGGACCGCGTCAAGCGCCTGGTCGCCTACTTCGCCGGCGACGCCGACCCGGCCGGGCTGCGCGCCGCCGCGGCCGACCGGCTGCCGCCCTACATGGTCCCGGCCGCGTTCGTGGCCCTCGACGCGATGCCGCTGACCCACCACGGCAAGCTCGACCGCGACGCGCTGCCCGAACCCGACTGGCAGGCGCAGGTCCAGGCCGCCCACACCCCGCCCCGGACCCCGGCCGAGCACGCGCTCGCCGAAATCTGGGCCGACGTCCTCGGCGTGCCGGACGTCGGTGTCGACGCGGACTTCTTCGAGCTCGGCGGCGACTCCATCCTCGGGGCCCGCGCGCTCGCCCGGATCCGCGCCCGCTTCGGCGCCGACCTGTCCCCGCGGGTGGTGTTCGACGCGCGCACCATCGCCAAGCTCGCCCGGCTGCTGCCCGACGGCGGCACCCCGGCCGGCCGCATCGAGCCCGTGGTCCACGACGCCGTGGTGCCGCTCTCGCCCGTCCAGCGCCGGCTCTGGGTCCTCGACCGGCAGCACCCCGGCAGCACCGAGTACAACGCCGGCGTCGGCCTCACCCTCGACGGCCCGCTGGACCGCGACGCCCTGCGCGCCGCACTGGACGGGCTGGCCGCGCGGCACGAGTCGCTGCGGACGACGTTCCGGACCGTCGACGGCGAGGGCGTCCAGGTCGTCGCCGACGAGGGCACCATCCCGCTGCGGGAAGCCGACGCGGAGCCGGACCTCGACGCCCAGCTCGCCGCCGAACTCGACCGCCCCTTCGACCTGACGACCGGGCCGCTCACCCGGGCCACCCTGCTCCGCCGCGGCCCGGACGACCACCTGCTCCTGCTGTGCCAGCACCACATCATCACCGACGGCTGGTCGGTCGGCCTGCTCGTCGACGAGTTCGCCGCGCTCTACGCGGGGGAGAAGCCCCCGCCGCTCGAGATCGGCTACCGCGACTACGCGAAGTGGCACCGCGAGCGGCTGGCCGGGCTGCGCGAGCGGCAGCTGGCGTACTGGCGCACCCAGCTCGCCGGCCTCGAACCCCTCGACCTGCCCACCGACCGGCCCCGTCCGCCCGTCCGCGCCACCGAAGGCGCGATCCGCCGGTACGAGCTGCCCGCGGGCCTCGCCGAACTGGGCCACGACACCGGTGCGACCCTGTTCACGACGCTGACCGCGCTCGTCCAGGTGCTGCTGGCCCGCTACACCGGCCAAGACGACATCGCCGTCGGTACTGCGGTGTCCGGCCGCGACCACGACCAGCTCGAACGGCTCGCCGGGTTCTTCGTCAACACCCTCGTCCTGCGGTCCGCGGTCGACCCGGCGCAGCCGTTCGACAGTTTCCTCGACCGCGTGAAGGAGACGACGCTGGCGGCCTTCGCCGCGGCCGAAGTGCCCTTCGACCAGGTCGTCGACGACCTGCGGCCGGCCCGTGACCCGAGCCGGACCCCGCTGGTGCAGGTCCTGCTGGTGCTGCAGCAGGACCTCGTCCGGCCCCGGGAGGCGGGCGCCCTCCGCCTGGGCGAGCACGATCTGCCCCGCCCCCGGGCCCGGTTCGACCTGGTGCTGGAGTTCCAGCCGCAGGGCCGCGGCGTCGCGATCGAGTACGACACCGCGCTCTTCGACGCCGCCACGATCGACCGCTTCGCCGGGCACCTGCGGACGCTGGCCGGGGCCGTGGTCGCCGAGCCGCACCGGCCGGTGGCCGAACTGCCGATCATGGGCGACGCCGAGCTGGCCCACCTCGACGACCTCGCGAGCGGTCCCGTGCTCGCGGCGCCGGCAGCCACGCTGCCGCAGCTGTTCGAGGCCCAGGCCGCCCGCACCCCGGACGCGGTCGCCGTCGTCTGCGAGGACCGCCGCCTCACCTACCGCGAACTCGACGAGCAGGCCAACCGGCTGGCTCGCGTCCTCGCGGACCGCGGTGCCGGGCCCGAGCGGTTCGTCGCCGTCTCCCTGCCCCGTACGGAACGGATCCTCGTGGCGCTGCTCGGCGTCCTCAAGTCCGGCGCCGCCTACCTCCCGGTCGACCCCGCCTACCCGGCCGAGCGGAAGGAACTGATCCTCGCCGACGCCGCCCCGGCCCTGCTGCTCACCCCGGACGGCCGCGGCCCCGGAGCCGTCCCCGCGCTCGCTTTCGACGACCCCGCCCTGCTCGACGGCCGGGAGAGCGGGCCCCTCACCCGCGCGGCCAACCCGGACCACCCCGCCTACGTGATCCACACGTCCGGCTCGACCGGCCGCCCCAAGGGCGTCGTGGTCGCCCACCGCAGCGCCGCGAACCTGATGGCCTGGGCGGAAACCGACTTCCGGGACGTCTTCCGCCCCGGGGCCACTGTGGTCGCTTCGACGTCGCTCAACTTCGACGTCTCGGTCTTCGAGATCTTCGCGCCGCTGATGACCGGCGCCACCGTCGAGATCGTCCGGGACGTGCTCGCCCTCGGCGAGGGCGAGCACACCGGCCGGCCGGTCGGCCTGGTCAGCGGCGTGCCGTCGGCGTTCGCCCAGCTGCTGGCCCAGGGCGCGGTGTCGGTGCGGCCGTCCACTGTGGTCCTGGCCGGCGAGGCGCTGACGCTGCACGCACTGCACGACATCCGGAAAGCGTTGCCGGACAGCCGGATCGCGAACATCTACGGCCCGACCGAGTCCACTGTGTACGCCACCGCGTGGTACCACGACACCGACCGCACACCCCCGATCGGCCGCCCGATCGCCGGTGTTCGCGCCTACGTCCTGGACCGCGGAATGCGGCCCGTGCCCGTCGGCGTGCCCGGCGAGCTGCACCTCGGCGGCGCCGGGGTGGCCCGCGGCTACCTGAACCGGCCCGGGCTGACGGCGAGCCGGTTCGTGGCCGACCCCGCGGGCGCGCCCGGCGACCGGATGTACCGGACCGGTGACGTCGTCCGCTGGACCACCCGCGGCGAGCTGGAGTACCTCGGCCGCGCCGACGACCAGGTGAAGATCCGCGGCTTCCGGATCGAACCCGGCGAGGTCGAGGCCGCGTTGCGGAAGCACAGCGGCGTCACCGAGGCGGTGGTCGTCGCCCGCACCGACGGCGGGCACCAGCGGCTGGTCGCCTACGTCGTGCCCGAAGCCCCCGAAGTCCCCACAGACCTGCGGGACTTCCTCGGCGCCGCACTGCCCGCCCACCTCGTGCCCGCGGCATTCGTGCCGCTCGACCGGCTGCCGCTCAACGCAAACGGCAAGCTCGACCGGCGCGCCCTGCCCGCCCCGGACTGGACCGGCGGCACCACCCGCGTCGCGCCGCGCACCGAAACCGAACGGCTGCTCGCGGACATCTGGGCCGACGCCCTCGGCCTGCCCGAGGTCGGCGTCGAGGACAACTTCTTCGAGCTGGGCGGCGACTCGATCCTCGGCATCCGGCTGGTCTCCGAGGCGGCCAAGGCCGGCCTGCGGATCACCACCAGGGACGTCTTCCGGCACCAGACGATCGCCGCGCTCGCCGCGGCGGCCGGCACCGTCGCCCCGGCCACCGCGGAGGGGCGGCCGGCGGCGACGGGCGCGGTGATCGTCACCCCGATCCAGCACTGGTTCCTCGACACCGACCCCGCCGACCCGGACCACTTCGTCCAGCAGCTGAGCGTCCGCCTCGCCGAAGACGTCGACGAAGCCCGCCTGCGCGCGGCCGTGAACACGGTCGTCGCCCATCACGACGCCTTCCGGCTGCGCTTCCGCAGGACACCGGACGGCTGGATGCAGGAGCACGCCGAGCCCGCTGACACCGACGTCTTCGGCGCGGAGATCGACATCGAACACGGCCCCCTCGTCAGCGCGGAACTCACCGGCACGACGCTGCGCCTGGCCGTGCACCACCTCGTCGTGGACGGCGTCTCGTGGCGGATCCTCCTGGAGGACCTCGGCCACGCCTACCACGGCCGGGAACTGAGCGCCCGCACGACGTCCTTCCAGGAGTGGGCGGCCCGGCTCGCCGAGCACTCCTTCGCCGAAGACCTCCCGTACTGGCAGGCGGTCGAGGGCGCGCAAGTTCCGTTGGACACCGACGGCGCCGGCACGGTGGCGAGCACCCGCACGGTCACCACCCGGCTCGACGCCGAGCTGACCCGCGCGCTGCTGCAGGACGTCCCCGGCGTCTACCGCACCCAGGTCAACGACGTGCTGCTGACCGCGCTCGGCGGAGCCCTGCGCCGGTGGACCGGCGCCGACCGGGTGCTCGTCGACCTCGAGGGCCACGGCCGCGAGGACCTGTTCGACGACGTCGACCTCTCCCGCACGGTCGGCTGGTTCACGTCGCTGTTCCCCGTCGCGCTCGACGTCCCCGAGCGCGACCTCGCGACCCAGCTCAAGTCCGTCAAGGAGCAGCTGCGCGCGATCCCGGCCCGCGGCCTGTCCTACGGCGTGCTGCGGCACCTTGCCGGGACCGCGCCCGCGGTGACGCCCCGGCTCAGCTTCAACTACCTCGGCCGCTTCGAAGCCGAAGGCGAGCTGTACCGGGGCCTCGACCGGGAACTGGAACTCGAGCAGCACCCGGCCGACGTCCGCGCGCACGCCGTCGACGTCGTCGCCCGGGTCACCGACGGCCGCCTGGAGATCACCTGGTTCTACTCGGACCAGCTCCACGCGGAAGCCACGATCCGGACCGTCGCCGACGACCTCGTCCACGGCCTCGCCGGGATCGTCGCGCACTGCACCGGACCGGACGCCGGCGGCCGCACGCCGTCGGACTTCCCCCTCGCCGCCCTCGACCAGGCCGCGGTAGACCGGCTCGCCGGCGACGGCCGCGACGTCGAGGACATCTACCCGCTCACCCCGGCCCAGGCCGGCATGCTCTTCCACCGGCTCGCCGGCGGCGGCCGCCAGGCCTACCTCCAGCAGGTGACGTTCGTGATGAGCGACGTCCCCGACGCGAAAGCACTCGGCCGCGCGTGGCAGCGGGTCGTCGACCGGACCCCGGTCCTGCGCAGCCAGGTGGTCTGGGACGGCGTCGACGCGCCGGTGCAGGTGGTCCACCGGCAGGTCACCCTGCCGATCGAGTACCGCGACTGGACGACCGGACCGGAAGACCTCGACGCGGTGCTGACGGCCGACCGGGAAGCCGGCCTGGACCTCGGCGAGCTGCCGCTGATGCGGCTGCTGCTCGCGCGCGTCTCGGCGGCCGAGGTCCGCGTGGTCTGGACGTTCCACCACCTGCTGCTCGACGGCTGGAGCCTCTTCCAGGTGCTCTCCGACGTCGCGGCGGCGCACGCCGGGCGCCCGCTGCCCAGCCGCCGCCCGTTCCGCGACCACCTCCGCTGGCTGTCCGAACAGGACACCCCGGCCGCGGAACGGTATTGGCGGGAAAGGCTTTCCGGACGCCCGGAGCCGATGCGGCTGCACACCGACCGCCCTCGGTCCCCAGCCCACCCGGTCGAGTCGACGGCCGCGCTGCGGGTCGCGCTGCCCGCCGGGCCGCTGCGCAGCGCCGCGCAACGCCACGGGCTGACCCTCAACACGCTCGTCCAGGGCGCCTGGGCGGTGCTGCTGGCCCGCCACACCGGACGGCCGGAGGTCTGCTTCGGCACCACGGTCGCCGGGCGGCCCGCCGAACTGCCCGGTGCCGACGAGATCACCGGCATGTTCATCACCACGCTGCCGGTCGTCACCGACGTCGACGAGCGGGCGGCGGCGGTGGACTGGCTGCGCGGCCTCCAGGAAGCCCAGGCCGAGGCCCGGCGGTTCGACCACCTGTCCCTGGCGCGCCTCCAGAGCTGGGGCGGGGAGTTCGACACCCTCCTCGTCTTCGAGAACTATCCCGTCACCACGGAGCTGGGGCTGCACGACCTGCGGGGCGTGGAGGCGACCAACTACCCGCTGAGCGTCGTCGCCTACCCGGGCGAGGAGCGGCTGGAGTTCCTGTTCGGCTACGACCCCGCGTTGTTCGACGCCGAGACGGTCGCCGGCTTCGCCGGGCACCTGGAGACCCTGCTCACCGAGCTGGCGACCCGGCCGCACGAGCCGCTCGCCCGCCTGCGCATGCTCACCGACGCCGAGCAGCGGGACGTCCTGGACCAGGGGATCGGGCGCGCCCGGGACCACCGGGACACGACCGTGCCGGCCCTTTTCGCCGAGCAGGTCCGCCGCACGCCCGACGCGATCGCCGTCACCGGCGAAGTGACCCTGACCTACGCGGAATTGGACGCCCGCGCGAACCGGCTGGCCCACCGGCTGATCGCCCTCGGGGCGCAGCGGGACGGCCTGGTGGGGCTGCTGCTCGGCCGCTCGGCCGACGTCGTCGTCGCCGAGCTCGCGGTGCTCAAGGCCGGCGGCGCGTACCTGCCGCTGGACACGCGCGCGCCGCGGAGCCGGCTCAGGGCGCTGCTCGACGGCGTTCGGGTGCTGGTGACCGGCGACGCCGGCCGGCCGCTCGCCGAAGACGTCCACAGTGGACCCATCGTGTCGGTCGACGAGGTCGACGAGACCGGTGTCGCACCGGCCGAGCCGCCGCAGGTACCGATCCGGCCCGGGAACCTGGCCTACGTCATGTACACGTCGGGATCGACGGGGACGCCGAAGGGCGTGGCGATCAGCCACCGCGACATCGTCGGCCTCGCGCGGGAACGGGCCTTCGCCGGCCCCGGCCACCGGAGCGTGCTCATGCACGCCGCGCTGGCGTTCGACGCGTCGACGTACGAGCTGTGGGTGCCGCTGCTGAGCGGCGGCCGCGTGGTCGTCGCCCCGCCGGGTGACCTCGACGCCGACGTGCTGCGCCGGGTCGTCACCGAGCACGGGGTGACCGGGCTGTTCATCACCGCGGGACTGTTCCGCGTGCTGGCCCAGGAGGATCCCGGCTGCCTGCGCGGCGTCCGCGAGGTGTGGACCGGCGGCGAGGTGGTGCGCCCGGCCGCGGTGCACCAGGTGTCGGCCGCGTGCCCGGGCCTCACCGTGGTCGACGTCTACGGCCCCACCGAGACCACGACGTTCGCCACCCGCTTCCCGCTGCCGCCGGGCGAGCGGGTGCCGGACGTGCTGCCGATCGGCCGTCCGCTGGACGACATGGCGGCCTACGTCCTCGACCACGGGCTGCGGCCGGTGCCGCCGGGCGCGGTCGGCGAGCTGTACCTGGCCGGCACCGGGCTGGCCCGCGGCTACTTCCGGCAGCCGGGGCTGACGGCGGAACGGTTCCTCGCCAACCCCTTCGGGACGCCCGGCGGGCGGATGTACCGCACCGGCGACCTCGTCCGGTGGACGCGTGCCGGCGTGCTGGAGTTCGTCGGCCGCGCCGACGACCAGGTGAAGATCCGCGGCTTCCGCGTCGAGCTCGGCGAGATCGAGACCGCGCTGACCGCCCACCCCGAGGTGTCCGAAGCCGTCGTCGTCGCGGCCGAGCACGGCGGGTCCAAGCGGCTCGTCGCCTACGTCGTCGCGACCGGGACGCCGGACCTTCGCGAGTTCCTGCTGCGGACGCTGCCGGACTACCTCGTCCCCGCGGGGTTCGTGCCCCTCGAAGCGTTGCCGCTCAACCAGAACGGGAAGGTCGACCGCCGAGCCTTGCCCGCACCCGACTTCGTCTCCGGGCTCGGGTACCGGGAGCCGGCCACGGACGCCGAGCGGCTGCTCGCCGGCATCTGGGCCGAGGTGCTGCGGGTGGAGCGGGTCGGCGCCGACGACAACTTCTTCGAGCTCGGCGGCGACTCGATCCTCAGCATCCAGGTCGTTTCCCGGGCCCGCCGGGCCGGTCTCGACCTGATGCCCGGCCAGGTGTTCGACCACCCGACCGTCGCCGCGCTCGCCCGCGCCGCCACCCCGGCGGCCCCTGCCGTGGCCGACGCCGGCCCGGTGACCGGCGAGCTGCCGCTGACGCCGGTGCAGCACTGGTACCTCGACCCGCGGCCGGTCCACCCGGAGCAGTTCGTCCAGTCCGTTTCGGTGGACCTGCCGGACTCCGCCGGGCTGCCTCGCGCGCTGCGTGAACTCCAGCTGCACCACGACATCCTGCGGCTGCGGTTCACCGCCGACGGGCCGCGTCACGCGCCCGACGCGCAAGACGTCCTCGGCGCGACCATCGACCTCGAGCACGGGCCGCTGCTGAGCGCCGAGCTGTCCGGCACGACGCTGACGCTCACCGCGCACCACCTGGTCGTCGACGGCGTCTCGTGGCGGGTGCTCCTGGAGGACCTGGAAACCCTCCTGGCCGGTGGCGAGCTCCCGGCCAAGACGACGTCCTTCCGCGACTGGGCGCGCACCCTGGCCCGCCAGGCGGCCGACGGCTTCTTCGACGACGAACTCGCGCACTGGGCGGCGCTCGACGCCGACCCGGCCCTGCCGGTCGACGCGGCGGGTGAGAACACCTACGGCTCGGCGCGTTCGGTGGTCGTGCGGCTGCCCGCGGCGGCGACCCGGGCGGTGCTGCACGACGTGCCGGGCGCGTACCGGACGCAGGTCAACGACGTCCTGCTGACCGCGCTCGGCCGTGTCCTGCGGGACTGGACGGGCCGCGACCGCGTCCTGGTCGACCTCGAAGGCCACGGCCGGGAAGACCTGTTCGACGGCATCGACCTCTCCCGCACGGTCGGCTGGTTCACGTCGATCTTCCCGGTCGAGCTGACGTCGTCCGGCGAGGACTGGGGCGAAGCCCTGAAGGCCACGAAGGAGCAGCTCCGCGCGATTCCGCGCCGGGGCATCGGGTACGGCGCCCTGCGCTACCTCACCGGCACCGCGCCGCGCCTCGAACCGCGGATCAGCTTCAACTACCTGGGCCGCTTCGACCACGGCGGCGGCCTCGGTGGCGCGGCCCACCCCGAGCAGACGCGGGCGCACCAGCTCGACGTCGTCGGCGCGGTCGTCGGCGACGAGCTGGAACTCACCTGGCACTACTCCGGAAACGTGCACACCGAAGCCACCGTGCGCGGGCTGGCCGAGGCGCTCCTCGCGGCGCTCGGCGGGATCGTCGGGCACTGTGCCCGGCCGGACGCCGGCGGCCGCACGCCGTCGGACTTCCCCCTGGCCCGGCTCGACCAGGCGGGCGTGGACAGGCTGGTGGGCGACGGCCGCGACGTCGAGGACATCTACCCGCTCACCCCGATGCAGGCGGGCATGGTCTTCCACAGCCTCGTCGACGGCGCGGCCGGGACCTACCTCAACCAGGTGCGGCTGCGGCTGACCGGCATCGCCGACCCCGAGCGGTTCGCCCGGGCGTGGCAGCACGTCGTCGCGGACACGCCGGTGCTGCGCAGCCGGGTCGTCTGGGACGGCCTCGACGAGCCCGTGCAGGTCGTCGAACGGGCCGTCACGGTCCCCGTCGTCCACCTCGACTGGACCGCGCTGGACGACGCCGGACGCGCCCGCGAGCAGGAAAACTTCCTCCAGGCCGATCGCGCGCGGGGCTTCGACCTGACGGCCGCCCCGCTGCTGCGGCTGGCGTTCGCCCGGCTGCCCGGCGGCGACGTCCTGCTGATCTGGACGTTCCACCACGTCCTGCTCGACGGCTGGAGCGCCGCGCAGGTGTTCGGTGAGGTGTGCGCCCGGTACGCGGGCGCCGCCGTTCCGGGCCGGCGCCCGCCGTTCCGCGAATACCTGCGCTGGCTCGGCGAACAGGACACCGCGGCCGCCGAAACGCACTGGCGCGAACAGCTCGCCGGGCTGCGGACGCCGACGCCGCTGCCCTACGACCGCCGTCCGGTCGAAGCGCACCGCGCCCGCTCCGCCGCGTCGGTCCGGGTGTCGGCACCCGCCGCCGGGCTGCGGGAGCTGGCGCGCCGCGCCGGACTGACGCTCAACACGATCGTCCAGGGCGCGTGGGGACTCGTGCTGTCCCGCTCCAGCGGGGAATCCGACGTCGTCTTCGGCACCACCGTGTCGGGGCGGCCGGCCGAGCTGCCGGGTGTCGAGGCGATGGCCGGGCTGTTCATCAACACCCTGCCCGCGCCGATCACCGTCCACAACGGACTCACCGTGGTGGAGTGGCTGCGCGAGCTGCAGACGGCCCAGGCGCGCTCGCGCCGGTTCGACTTCGTGTCACTGGCCCAGCTGCAGACGTGGGCGGGCGGCAGCACGCTGTTCGACAGCATCCTCGTGTTCGAGAACTACCCGTTCGACCCCGCAGCGGTCGCCGCGCACGGGATCGGCCTGCACGAGGAAGGCGAGCTGCAGCCGACCAACTACCCGCTGAGCGTGGTCGTCACGCCGGGGGAGCGCCTCTCGGTGTCGTTCGACCACGACCCGGACCTGTTCGACCGGGCCACGATCGACCGGCTGGCCGGGCAGCTGCTCCTCGTCCTGGAGCGCATGGCCGCCGAGCCGGGCCGGCGGGTCGGCGAACTCGACCTGCTGACCGACGACGACCGCGAAAAGGTGCTGCGGACGTTCAACACGACCGCGCACCCGGTGGCCGAGGCCACCGTCGTGAGCCGGTTCGCCGGCCAGGTTCGCCGGACCCCGGACGCCCCGGCGGTCGACGACCTGACGTACGCGGAGCTGGCCGCCCGTGCCGACGGGCTCGCGTCCCGGCTGATCGAGCTGGGTGTCGGCGGGGAAGACCGGGTCGGGCTGCTGCTGGAGCGGTCGGCCGACCTCGTCGTGGCCGAACTGGCGGTGCTCAAGGCGGGTGCGGCGTACGTGCCGGTGGATCTGCGGGCGCCGGCGGCTCGGGTGCGTCTGGTGCTGGCGGAGGCGGGTGTCTCCGTGGTGATCGCCGACCGGTCCTGTTCGGACGTCCACGGCGGACTCTCGGTGCGGGTGGGCGAGACCGGCTCGGCCGACGTCGCGGATGTGGTGGTGCGGCCGGGAAACCTGGCGTATGTGATGTACACGTCCGGGTCGACGGGGACGCCGAAGGGCGTGGCGGTGACCCACCGCGACATCGTGGCCCTGGCTTCGGACCGCTCGTTCGCGGGCGACGCGCACCGGACCGTGCTGCTGCACTCGCCGCAGGCGTTCGACGCCTCGACCTACGAGGTGTGGGTGCCGTTGCTGAACGGCGGCCGGGTCGTCGTCGCGCCGCCGGGGGACGTGGACGCCGAGGTCTTGCGTGCTGTCGTCACCCAGGGCGTGCGTGCGCTGTGGCTCACCGCCGGGCTGTTCCGGCTGGTCGCGCAGGAGGATCCCGGGTGCCTGCGGGGCGTCGGTGAAGTCTGGACCGGCGGTGATGTCGTGCCCGCGGCGGCCGTTCGCCAGGTGCGGGACGCCTGTCCGGGCCTGACCGTCGTCGACGGCTACGGCCCCACCGAGACGACGACGTTCGCGAGCCGGTTCGTCCTGGCGCCCGAAGACGTGGTCCCGGACGCGATGCCGATCGGGCGGCCTCTGGACAACATGGCCGCCTACGTCCTGGACGAGGGGCTGCGGCCGGTGCCGCCGGGCGTGACGGGCGAGCTGTTCATCGCCGGTGCCGGGGTGTCCCGCGGCTACCTCGGCCGCCCCGGGCTGACCGCGGAACGCTTTGTCGCCAACCCCTTCGGGGTGCCGGGGGAGCGGATGTACCGCACCGGGGACGTCGTCCGGTGGACCGGCGACGGCGTGCTGGAGTTCGTCGGCCGCGCCGACGACCAGGTGAAGATCCGCGGCTTCCGGATCGAGCTGGGCGAGATCGAGACGGCCTTGGCCGCCCACCCGGACGTCACCGAGGCTGTCGTCGTCGCGCGGGACCGGCGGCTGGTCGCCTACGTCGTCACGACCGGGAAGCCGGACCTGCGCGGGTGGCTGCAGCGGGACCTGCCCGACTACATGGTGCCCTCGGCGTTCGTGACCCTCGACGCGCTTCCCTTGAGCGCCAACGGAAAGGTCGATCGCCGGGCGCTTCCGGAACCGGCCGCGGAACCGCTGGCCGGGTACGTGCCGCCGCGCACGGAGACCGAGCGCGTGCTCGCCGAAGTGTGGGCCGAAGTGCTCGGCGTGCCCGGCGTCGGTGTCGAGGACAACTTCTTCGAACTCGGCGGCGATTCGATCCTGAGCATCCAGGTCGTCTCCCGCGCCCGGCGCCACGGCCTCGCGCTCACCCCGCGGGACCTGTTCGCCCACCAGACCGTCGCCGCGCTGGCCGTCGCGGCGGGCTCGGCCGCGGTCACCGTGGCCGAGCAGGGGCCGGTCACCGGCGCTGCCGCGCTGACCCCGATCCAGCTCTGGTTCTTCGCCGGCCACCACGGCGATCCGAACGGGTTCACGCAGTCGGTGCGGATCGAGCGGCCCGAGCCGTTCGACGTCGAGACGCTGCGCGCGGCGCTGGCCACCCTGATGCGGCACCACGACGCCCTGCGGATGCGGTTCACCGTCGCCGGCCAGAAGAACGCCCCGCCCGAACCGGTCGAGCTCCTCGGCGCCGAGATCGACGTGACCCGCGGGCCGCTGCTCACCGCCGAACTCCTGGAGCCCGCGGTCCTGCGGCTGACGGTCAACCACCTCGTCGTCGACGGCGTCTCGTGGCGGATCCTCCTGGAGGACCTGGAAACCGCCTACTGCGGCGGGCCGCTGCCGCCGAAGACGACGGCGTTCCGCGACTGGGCCAACCGGCTCGCCGCGCACGCCGAGGCCGGCGGCTTCGACGACGAACTGCCGTACTGGCGCACCGCGCTCGCCGTCGACCCGGCCCTGCCGATCGACCACGCTCCGGCCGAGACGGGCACCGGCACGGTCACCACCCGCCTGGACGCCGAGCTGACCCGCGCGCTGCTGCAGGACGTCCCGGGTGTCTACCGGACGCAGGTCAACGACGTGCTGCTCGCCGCGCTGGGCCGGGTGCTGGCCCGCTGGACCGGCCGCGACGGCGTGCTGATCGACCTGGAGGGCCACGGCCGCGAGGACCTGTTCGACGACGTCGACCTGTCCCGCACGGTCGGCTGGTTCACCTCGCTGTACCCGGTCGCGCTGCGGATCGACGACGAGTGGGGTGCCCTGCTCAAGTCCGTGAAGGAGCAGCTGCGGGCCGTGCCGCGCCGCGGCGTCGGCTTCGGCGCGCTGCGGTACCTGACCGGGACCGCGCCCGCGTTGCGGCCCGAGATCAGCTTCAACTACCTGGGCCGGCTCGACGGCGCGGCGGGCAGCCTCGACTCCGCTGTCGGCGACGGCGCGGGCCGGGCGCACCTGCTCGACGTCGTCGGCCGCGTGGACCGGGAGTCCCTGGAACTGACCTGGTACTACTCCCGCGACACGCACACCGCCGCCACGGTCGAGAAGCTGGCCGCGGAGCTGGTGGCCGCCCTGGCCGAAGCCGTCGCGCACTGCGCCGGGCCCGGCGCGGGCGGCCGCACGCCGAACGACTTCCCGCTGTCCACATTGGACCAGCGGCAGGTGGACCGGATCGCCGGCGACGGCCGCGGCGTGGCCGACCTCCACCCGCTCACGCCGATGCAGGCCGGCATGGTCTTCCACGGGCTTTCCCAGGAATCCCAGGGCGTCTACTTCGAGCAGGTCACCGCCGTCCTCGACGGCGTGGCCGAGCCGCGGTTCCTCGCCGAGGCGTGGCAGCACGTCGTCGACCGGACGCCGGTGCTGCGGGGCAGCGTCGTCTGGGAGGACGTCCCCGAGCCACTCCTCGTCGTCCACCGCGAAGCCCGGGTGCCGGTCACCGAGCTGGACTGGCGGGACCGCGACCGCGAGGAAGCCCTGCGTGAGCTGCTCGCGCAGGACCGGGCCCGGCCGTTCGACCTGGCGACGGCCCCGCTGCTGCGGGTCGCCCTGGCCCGGCTGCCGGACGACGCCGTCCAGCTCGTCTGGACCTTCCACCACGTCCTGCTGGACGGCTGGAGCGTCTTCCAGGTGCTCTCCGACGTCTGCACGGCCTACGCGGCCCTGCGCGACGGCACGCCGCCCGCCCTGCCGCACCGCAGGCCGTTCGGGGACTACGTCACCTGGCTGAAGGACCAGACCGCCGACGGTGCCGAGGAGTACTGGCGGCGCGAACTCGCCGACGTCACCGAGCCGACACCGCTGCCGTACGACCGGATGCCGTCGTCCACGCACGAAACAAGCTCCTCGACGTGGGTCGGCCGCGACCTCGACGAGGCGGCGACCGCCCGGCTGGCGGCGTTCGCCCGGCGCGAGCGGCTCACCGTCAACGCCGTCGTGCAGGGTGCCTGGGCGCTCCTGCTGGCGCGGCACAGCGGCGAGGACGACGTCTGCTTCGGAGCCACCGTGTCCGGCCGCCCGGCCGGGCTGGCCGGCGTCGACGACATCACCGGCATCTTCATCAACACGCTGCCCGTGCGGGTCACCGCCGACCCGGCGGCCCCGGTCGCCGGCTGGCTGCGCGGCCTGCAGACCGCGCAGGCGGACTCGCGCCGGTTCGAGCACGTGCCGCTGACCGCGGTGCAGGCCTGGAGCGGTGTCGAGGGCGGCCGCAACCTGTTCGACAGCCTCGTGGTGTTCGAGAACTACCCGGTCACCGCGGACGATGTCGCCGCGCACGGCGTGCGGCTGCGCGAACTGCAGGCGATGGAGACGACCAACTACCCGCTCAGCGTCGTCGCCGCGCCCGGCCCGCGCCTGTCGCTCGGCCTCGGCTACGACAAGGCGCTGTTCGACGAGGCGACGATCGAGCGGCTGGCCCGGCAGCTCGAACACCTCCTGACCGCGATCGCCGAAGACCCGGCCCGGCCGCTACGGGACCTGGAGGTGGTCGACGCGGCCGAACGCGACCAGGTTCTCGTGGCGTTCAACGACACGCACCACGACGTCCCGCCGGTCACCCTCACCGAGCTGATCGAGGCCCAGGCGGCCCGCACACCCGACGCGCTCGCGGTGGTGTCGCGCGACGAACGGCTCACCTTCGCCGAACTCGACGCGCGCGCCGACCGGCTGGCCCGGCTGCTGGCCACCCGCGGGGCCGGACCGGAGCGGATCGTCGCGCTCGCTCTGCCGCGTTCGGTGGAGATCGTCGTCGCGCAGCTGGCCGTGCTGAAGACCGGCGCCGCCTACCTGCCGGTCGACCCGGACTACCCGCCCGAGCGGATCGCGTTCATGCTCGCCGACGCGAACCCGGTCGTCGTGGTGACCTTGCCGGGAACACCGGTGCCGGCGGAGAACGTGCTGGTCCTCGACGGCTCGGAAGCCCAAGGCTCGGCCGGCTCGCTCGCCCGGTCGGTACCGCTGACCGCACCCGCGTACGTCATCTACACCTCGGGCTCGACGGGCACGCCCAAGGGCGTCGTCGTCACCCACGCCGGCCTGGCGAGCTTCGCGAGCGCCGAGATCGCCCACTTCGACGTCCGGCCCGGCGACCGCGTGCTGCAGTTCTCCTCGCCGAGCTTCGACGCTTCGGTCCTGGAGCTGTGCATGGCGCTGCCCGCGGGGGCCGCGCTGGTCGTGCCGCCACCCGGGCCGCTGCTCGGCGACCACCTGGCCGCCGTGCTGCGCGAGGAAGGCGTCACCCACGCGCTGATCCCGCCGGTGGCCATGGCGAGCGTGCCGGACGTCGAGCTGCCCGCGTTCCGCACGCTGGTGGTCGGCGGCGAGGCGTGCCCGGCCGACCTGGTGGCCCGCTGGGCGCCGGGCCGCCGGATGATCAACGCCTACGGGCCCACCGAAACCACGGTGGTGGCGACCTGGAGCGACCCCCTGGAACCGGGCGCGGCCCCGCCGATCGGCCGGCCGATCCGCAACACCCGCGTCCGCGTCCTCGACAGCGCGCTGCGACCGGTGCCGATCGGCGTCGCGGGGGAGCTGTACGTCTCCGGGGCCGGGCTCGCCCGCGGCTACCTCGACCGGCCGGGGCTCACCGCGTCGCGGTTCCTCGCCGACCCGTTCGGGGCGCCGGGGGCGCGGATGTACCGCACCGGCGACCTGGTCCGGTGGCGCGCCGACGGCACCCTGGACTTCCTCGGCCGGGCCGACGACCAGGTCAAGATCCGCGGCTTCCGGATCGAGCCCGGCGAGATCGTCGCGGTGCTGCGCAGGCACCCGGGCGTCCGGGACGCGGCCGTCGTCGCGGACGGCCAGCGGCTGATCGCCTACGTCGTGGGCGACGCGGGTCCCGGGCTGCGGGAGCACGTGGCCGCGACCCTGCCGGCCCACTTCGTGCCCGCCGCGTTCGTCCCGCTCGACGCCCTTCCGCTGACGGCCAACGGAAAGCTGGACCGGCGGGCGCTGCCCGCGCCGGAAGCGCCGTCGGACGACGCGGGGTACGCGGCCCCGGAAACCGAGACCGAAGAGGTCCTCGCGGCCATCTGGGCCGAGGCACTGGACCTCGACCGGGTCGGCGTCGAGGACAACTTCTTCGCCCTCGGTGGCGATTCGCTGCGCAGCCTGCGGATCACGTCGATGACGAAGTCCGCCTTCGACGTCGAGATCACCCCCAAGGACGTGCTCACCGCGGGCACCGTGCTGGCACTGGCGGAGCTCGTCGAAGAACGGGTCCTGCAGGACCTCGAACGGCTCGCCGCCGGCCAAGACCACTGAAACCCTTAACAAGGAAGGAAATCCCATGCAGGACGACGCCGAGTTCCAGGTGCTGGTCAACGACGAGGGCCAGTACTCGCTGTGGCCGGTGGCGAACGAGGTACCGGCGGGCTGGCGCGCCGACGGCTTCCGCGGCGGCCGCCAGGAGTGCATGGACCACGTCGACGAGGTGTGGACCGACATGCGGCCGCTGAGCCTGCAGCGGCAGATGGCCGCCGACGGCTGAGCCGCCGCCGCTGCCCGCCCCCACCGAACCGACGCGGAAGGTCCCCCTCATGCCCTCTCCTTCGACGCTTTCCCGCACGACCCCCGGGGTTCCGGTCCGCGACCCGCGGGCGACGGCCGACGGGCGGCTGCAGCGGCTGCTCGCCGGCCTCGCCCACCAGCACGGCGTGCCGGCCGCCCAGCTGGTCGTCATCGACGGCGGCCGGGCGGTCTCCGCCGTGGCCGGCCCGGTCACCGCCGACACGAAGTTCCCGGTCGGCTCCATCACCAAGGCGTTCACCGCGGCACTGGCGATGCTGCTCGTCGCCGACGGCGACCTGGACCCGGACGACCCGCTCGGCGAGCACCTGGACGGCCTCGGCCCGCAGGTCGGCAGGCCGACCATCGGGCAGGTGCTGAGCCACACCGGCGGGCTGCCCGCCGCGCTCGGCGCCGCCGCCGACGGGGCCGGCTCGGCCCGCCGGTACCTGCGCGCCTGCCGCGACGCCGGGCTGGTCCAGCCACCCGGACAAGGCTTCTCCTACTCCAACGTCGGGTACGTGCTGGCCGGCTACGTGGTCGAGGCCGTCACCGGGATGAGCTGGTGGGAGGCGATGGACACGCTGCTGCTCGCGGAGCTCGGCATCGACGGCGCGTTCGTCGTCGAGCCGGGCGCGCGGCGCCGGACCGGAGCCCACGTCAGCGGGCACGCCGTGCACGCGGCGACCGGCCGGGCCCGGCCGGTCGCGCAGACCCTGACCCCGGCCGAAGCCGCGGCCGGCGCGCTCGCGTTGAGTGCCGAGGACCTCGCCGCCTTCGGCCGCGTGTGCTGCGGCGGCGACGGTCCGCTGCCGGCGGACCTGGTGGAGCTGATGCGCCGCCCGGTGCCCGGGGCGGAACCGTTCGGCCTGGCCGACACGTGGGGCCTCGGCCTGGCGGGCTACCGCGGCGCCGACGCGGACTGCCGTTCTCCGGGGGCTCCGGGTGGCGAAGCCCCCGGCCCGAGGCGGAGCCTCGGCTGTCACTGGACCGGCCACGACGGCACCGCGGACGGCACGTCGTGCCACCTGCGGATCGACGCCGCGCACGGCCGGGTCGTCGCGCTGACCACCAACGGCAGCACCGGCTCGGCACTGTGGACGGACCTGGTCGCGGCCCTGCGCCTCGAAGGCATCCCGGTCGGCGACTACGAGCTGCCCGGCGACCTCGGCCGCGCGGCCCGCCCGCCGGCGGACCTGAGCGGCCACTACACCAACGGCGACCTGGAGTACCAGGTGGACGTCCGCGCGGACGGCGGCGCGGTCCTCGTCGTCGACGGCGAGGTGTACCCGGAACTGGCGGTGTCGCGCGACGGGTCGTTCTCGGTCCGCGAGCCGGCGACGGGCCGCCGCATCATCGGCGGCCGTTTCCTGACGGACCCGGCCACCGGCACGGTCAGCGCGATGCAGGCCGGGGGCCGCGTCGCCCGGCGGCGCCGCCGCGCCTCCTGAGTACCCCGGTCCACCCCGACTTGTGTTGTGAGGAAACGGAAGCGATGACCACCTCGAGGAAGAGCCGCATCGACGCGTTGCCAGCGGAGCTGCGGGAGACGCTCAAGCGCCGGCTGGCCGGGCGGGCGGAGCGGTCCGACGTCATCGGCCGGGCGCCGCGGGAGCACGCCCTGCCGTTGTCGTTCGCCCAGCAGCGGCTGTGGTTCCTCGACGAGTTCCGGCCGGGGGACGCCGAGTACAACAGCGCCGTCGCACTGCGGCTGACCGGGCCGCTCGACGCGAGCGCGCTCACCGGTGCGCTGAACCAGCTGGTGGCGCGCCACGAATCCCTGCGCACGACGATCGACGACGCCGGCGGCACCCCGGTGCAGGTCGTCCACGAAGCTCCGGAAATCTCGGTGCGGACGGTCGACCTGACCACCGATCCCGCGCTGCGGCCGGCCGACCTCGACGAGGTCCTGGAGACCGAGTACGGCCGGGCGTTCGACCTCCGCCGCGGGCCACTGGTCCGCCTGCTGCTGGTGCGGGTCGCCGACGACCACCACGTGCTGCTGATCACCGCCCACCACATCGTCACCGACGGCGAGTCGATGGGCATCCTGGTCGGCGAACTGGGCGCGCTGTACGCGGCCGCCGTCCGCGGGGAGGCCGCGGAGCTGCCCGAACCGGCCGTCCAATACGCCGATTTCGCCGTGTGGCAGCGGAACCGGCTCGCCGGGCCCGCCCTCGACCGGCACCTCGCCTACTGGACGACGCAGCTCGCCGGCGTCGAACCGCTCGACCTGCCCACCGATCGCCCGCGACCCGCCGTGCGCACGACCGCCGGCGCCGTGCACCACTTCCGCGTCCCGGCCGACGTCGCCGCCGGGCTGGCCGAGCTGGCCCGCGTCCACGACACCACGCTGTACACCGTGCTGGTCGCGGCCTGCCAGGTGCTCTTCGCCCGCTACACCGGCCGCGCCGACATCGCCGTGGGCACCGTCGTCTCCGGGCGGAACCGGCCCGAGCTGCAGCGGACCGTCGGCTTCTTCGTCGACACCGTCGTCATCCGGTCCACTGTGGACCGCACGGCCCCGTTCGGGACGTTCCTCGACGCCGTCCGCACGACCGTGCTGGAGTCCTTCGAGCACGCCGAAGCCCCGTTCGAAAAGCTCGTCGAAGCGCTGCGCCTCGACCGCGACGCCAGCCGCAACCCGCTGTTCGACGCCATGGTCCTGGTGCACGGCAGCCAGGCCGGTCAGGCGGACTTCGCCGGCTTGGCGGCCGAACCGGTCGAGGTGGCGCGCCGCGCGGCCAACTTCGACCTGACCGTCGAGTTCCAGCCGGTCGGGGACGCGCTCGAAGGCTCGCTGGAGTACAACACCGACCTGTTCGACACGCGGACCGCCGTCGCGCTGGGCGAGCACCTCACCGTGCTGCTGACCGCGATCGCCACGGACGCACAGCGGACGGTCGGCGAACTTCCGCTGCTGGCCGGGGACGAGAAGCACCGGCTGCTCACCGAGTGGAACGCCACCGCGCTGGACGTCCCCGAGACCACGATCACCGAGCTGTTCGAGTCCCAGGCCCAGCGCGGCCCGGACGAGACCGCGCTCGTCGCCGGGGACATCGCGCTGAGCTTCGCCGAGCTCAACGCGATGGCGAACCGGCTGGCCCGCCACCTCGTCACGCTGGGCGCCGGCCCCGAGCGGGTGGTGGCCCTCGCCCTCCCGCGCACCGCCGACGCGATCGTGGCCTTCCTCGCCGTGCTCAAGGCCGGCGCGGTGTACCTGCCGATCGACCCGGCGCTGCCCGCCGAGCGGAAAGAGCTGCTGCTGCGCGACGCCGGGGCGCACCTGGTCCTCGGCCCGGCGGACATCGCCGCCGCGAAACCGGATCACTCCGCCGCCGACCTCACCGACGCCGACCGGATCGCGCCGCTGCGGCCGGACAACACGGCCTACGTCATCTACACCTCCGGGTCGACCGGCCGGCCGAAGGGCGTGGCCGTCCCGCACCGCAACCTGACGAACCTGCTCTTCAACCACCGCGGCGACTTCGCCGCGCCCGGGCGGCGGCTGCGGGTCGCGCTGACCGCCACGCTGTCGTTCGACACCTCCCTGGAAGGCCCGCTGCTCATGGCCGACGGCCACGAGCTGCACCTGATCGGCGAGGACCTCCGGCTCGACGCCCACGCGCTCGTCGACCACATCGCCGAGCGCCGGATCGACTTCCTCGACCTCACCCCGACGTACCTGCGCCGGCTGATCCCCGCCGGGCTGCTGACCGATCCGCGGCACCGGCCGAAGATCCTCATGCTCGGCGGCGAAGCCCTCGACGACACGCTCTGGCGCGACCTCGCCGGCGCCGAAGTCACCGTGGCGCACAACTTCTACGGCCCCACCGAGTACACAGTGGACGCGGTGTCGTGCCGCGTCGGCGAAACGGCCCGGCCGGTGCTGGGCCGCCCCCTGGCCAACACCCGCGCCTACGTCGTCGACCAGGACCTGCGGCCGGTGCCCGTCGGCGTCCCCGGCGAGCTGTGCCTCGCCGGGGCCCAGCTCGCCCGCGGCTACCTCGGCCGGCCGGGCCGGACGGCCGGCAGCTTCGTCGCGAACCCCTTCGGCGCGCCGGGCGAGCGGATGTACCGCACCGGCGACTCCGTCCGCTGGACCGCGGACGGGCAGCTGGAGTACCTGGGCCGGCTCGACGACCAGGTGAAGATCCGCGGCTTCCGCGTCGAGCCGGGCGAGGTCGAGGCCGCGCTGGTGCGCCTGCCCGGCGTCGCCGCGGCCGTCGTCGTCGCCACCCGGCCGGAAGCCGGGCACGCGCGGCTGGTCGCTTACTTCGCCGGCTCCGGCGAGGTCACCCCGGACGGGCTGCGGGCCGCCCTGCGCACGACGCTGCCCGACTACCTGGTGCCCTCGGCGTTCGTGCCCATCGACGCCATTCCGCTGACGCCGCAGGGCAAAGTCGACCGCCGGGCGCTGCCCGCCCCCGACGCGCCGGCCGAGGGCGGCCCGGCCTACGTGCCCGCACGGACCGCCGTCGAGCACCAGCTGGTGGCGATCTGGTCCGAGGTGCTCGGCAACGACCGCGTCGGCGTCGAGGACAACTTCTTCGGCTTGGGCGGCGACTCGATCCTCAGCATCCAGGTGGTCGCCCAGGCCCGGCAGGCGGGCCTGCGGCTCACTTCCCGGGACATCTTCCTGCACCAGACCATCGCCGGCCTCGCGACCGCGGTGCAGCCGGCGGCGGCCGAAACCCCGGCGGCCGCACCGGTCGCCGGCCCGGCACCGCTCACCCCGATCCAGCACTGGTTCTTCGCCACCCACGGGCCACTGGCCCACTTCACGATGTCGCAGCTGCTGGAACTGCCCGCCGACGTCGACCAGCAGGCGCTGCGGACCGCCCTCGACGCCGTCGTCGCCCACCACGACGCCCTGCGGACCCGGTTCTTCACCGTCGACGGGCAGTGGCGGCAGGAGGTCACGCCGGTCCCGCGGACCGGGCTCCTGCGGATCCGGGACCTCTCCTCGCTCGGCGACGCCGGGCAGCGCGCCGGCATCGAGGCCGCGGCCGCGCAGGTGCGGGCCGGCCTCGACCTCACCACCGGCACCCTCGCCGGCGCGGCGCTGCTGCTGCGCGGCACCCGGCCGCCGCTGCTGTTCCTGGCCGTGCACCACGTGGTGACCGACGGCGTGTCGCTGCGGCTGCTGCTCGGCGACCTCGAAACCGCCTACGGCCAGGTCGTCGCCGGGGTTCCGGTCCGGCTCGCGGCCACGGCCACCCCGTTCACCCGGTGGGCGCACCTGCTGGAGCAGCACGTCCGCGGCGGCGGGTTCGACGACGACCTCGACCACTGGACGCGGGTGGCCCGCCGGGTCCCGGCGGCGCTGGCCGCCGACCACGCGGGCGCGGGCACCACCGGCTCCACCCGCACGCTGACGGTGACCCTCGGCGCCGAGGACACCGACGCGCTGCTGCACCGCGTCCCCGCGCTCTACCGGACCCAGGTCAACGACGTGCTGCTGAGCGCGCTCGGGCGCGCTCTCGCCGACCGCACCGGCGACGAGGGGGTCCTGATCGCCCTGGAGGGACACGGCCGCGAGGACGTCCTCGACGGCGTCGACCTCTCCCGCACGGTCGGCTGGTTCACCACGCAGTTCCCGGTGGCGCTCGACCTGCCGCCGTCGGGGGACTGGGGTGCCACGCTCAAGGCCGTCAAGGAGCAGCTGCGGGCCGTCCCTCGCCGCGGCTTGAGCTACGAGGCCCTGCGGTACCTCGGCGAGCCCGGCGCGCCGGGGCACGCGCTGCAGGCGTTCCCGCTGCCGCAGATCTGCTTCAACTACCACGGCCGCTGGGACGCCCAGGCCGGCGCGGACGGGCTGTTCCGCGGCCGGCACGACAGCCCGGGCGCCGACATCGCCCCGGGCGAGGCGAGCACCTACCAGCTGGACGTCACCGGCGTCGTCGAGTCCGGCGCGCTGGCGTTGACGTGGTCCTACTCCGACCAGGTCAACGACTCCGGCACCGTCCGGGAGCTGGCCGAGGCGATGCTGACCGGGCTGCGCGAGATCGTCGCGCACTGCGCCGGCCCGGACGCCGGCGGCCGCACCCCGTCGGACTTCCCGCTGGCCCGCCTGAACCAGGCAGGAGTGGACCGGCTGGCCGGCGACGGCCGCGACGTCGACGACATCTACCCGCTCACCCCGCTCCAAGCCGGCATGCTGTTCCACAGCCTCCTGGATCCCACGGCCGACGCGTATGTCGACCAGGCCCGGATGCTCCTCGACGGTGTCCGCGACCCCGACGCGTTCGCCCTGGCCTGGCAGCAGGTCGCCGACCGCACCCCGGTCCTGCGGACCGAACTGGTCTGGGACGGCGTCGAGGAACCCCTGCAGGTCGTGCGGCACCGGGCCGTCGTCCCGATCACCCGCCACGACTGGCGCGGCCTGTCCGAGGCCGAGCAGAACGCCCAGCTGGACCGGCTGTCGGCCGAAGACGCCGCGGCCGGCCTCGATCTCACCACCGCGCCGCTGATGCGGCTGGCCGTCGTCGCGCTCACCCACGACCGCGTACTGCTGATGTGGACCTCCCACCACATCGTCCTCGACGGCTGGAGCCTCGCCCAGATCTTCACCGAGGTGTGCGAGCAGTACGCCGCGATCACCGAGCACCGGGTCCCGCGCGTGCCGGCCCACCGGCCGTTCCGCGACTACCTCGGCTGGCTCGCCGCCCAGGACGTCACCGCGGCCGAAGACCATTGGCGGGACGTGCTTTCCGGCTTCGCCGCCCCGACCCCGCTGCCCTGGGACCGGTCCCCGGCCCAGGCGCACCGGACGCGCTCGTCGCGGACGACCCGGGTGTCTTTGTCCACAGCGGACACCGATCGGCTGCGCGCGGTCGCCCGGCGCCACGGCCTCACCGTCAACACGCTCGTGCAGGGTGCCTGGGCGCTGCTGCTGGCCCACCACAGCGGCGAATCCGACGTCGTGTTCGGCACCACCGTCTCCGGCCGCCCCGACGACCTGCCGGGCGTGGAGAACATGATCGGGATGTTCATCAACACCGTCCCGACCCGGACCCACATCGACCGCGGCGAGCAGGTGCTGAGCTGGCTGCGGCGGTTGCAGGACGAGCAGAACCAGGCCCGCCGCTACGACTTCCTCGCACTCGGGAAGCTGCGTGCCCTCAGCGACGCCGCCTCGGGACAGAGCCTGTTCGACAGCATGGTCGCGTTCGAGAACTACCCCTTCGACGAGCACGCCGCCGCGCGGGCGGGCGTCACCCTGCGCGAGGTGACCGCGCTCGACGCCACGACGTTCCCGGTCACCCTGCGCGCCTACGCCGACCGGCGGCTGGGCTTCGAGCTGGGCACCGACCCGGCGTTGTTCGACGAGGAAACCGCCACCGCGCTGGCCGCCCGGCTGGAGACCCTGCTCCTGGCCCTCGCCGAAGACCCGGACCGGCCGATCGCCCGGCTGCCGTGGCTGTCGGCCGCCGACCGCGCGCAGCTCGTCGTGGCCGAGCCCGTGTCGCTGCCCGCGCCGACCATCACCGAGCTGTTCGCCGCCCAGGTCGCGGCGCACCCGGACGCGGTCGCGCTCACCGCCGGCGGCACCCACCTCACCTACGCCGAGCTGAACGCGCGGGCGAACCGCCTGGCGCACCGGCTGATCGCGCTCGGCGCCGGGCCCGAACGGTTCGTCGCGCTGCGCCTGCCGCGCTCGCCGGAGCAGGTCGTCGCGATCCTCGCCGTGCTCAAGGCCGGGGCCGCCTACCTGCCGATCGACCCCGCCACCCCGGCCGAACGCGTCGAGCGGATGGTCGCCGACACCGATCCTGTCGCCGTCCTCCAGCAGGAAGACGTTGACGTAGAAACCGGCCCGGAGACCGACCCGCCGCCGCGCTGCACGCCGGACCACCCCGCCTACGTCATCTACACCTCCGGCTCGACCGGGCTGCCCAAGGGCGTGGTGATCCCGCACCGCAACGTCACCCGCCTGTTCGCCGCGACCGCTCGCTTCGGCTTCGGCTCCGGCGACGTCTGGACGTTGTTCCACTCCTACGCGTTCGACTTCTCCGTGTGGGAGATCTGGGGGCCACTGCTGCACGGCGGCCGGCTCGTCGTCGTGCCGCACGCGGTGTCGCGCTCGCCGCGGGAGTTCCTGCGCCTGCTGGCCGACGAAGGCGTCACCGTGCTCAACCAGACGCCGTCGGCGTTCTACCAGCTCGTCCGGGCCGACGAAGACGATCCCGGCACCCGGCTTTCCCTGCGGTACGTGATCTTCGGCGGCGAGGCCCTGGACACGCGCCGGCTGGCCGGCTGGTTCGCCCGCCACGGCGACCGCGCGCCGCGGCTGGTGAACATGTACGGCATCACCGAGACCACCGTGCACGTCACCCACCACGACCTCGCGTCCGATGTGGACACACCCGGCGTGATCGGCACCGCGCTGCCCGACCTGCGCGGGTACGTTCTCGACGCCGACCTCGACCCGGTCCCGGCCGGGGTGCCCGGCGAGCTGTACGTGGCCGGCGACGGCCTGGCCCGCGGCTACCTCGGCCGCCCCGGGCTGACCGCCGCCCGGTTCGTCGCCGACCCGTTCGGCGCGCCCGGGTCCCGGATGTACCGGTCCGGCGACCGCGTGTCCCGCACCCGTGCCGGCGCCCTGCGCTACCACGGCCGTGCCGACCAGCAGGTGAAGATCCGCGGCTTCCGCATCGAGCCGGGCGAGATCGAGGCGGCCCTCCTCGCCCTGCCGGACGTCGGCTCGGCGGCGGTGCTGGCCCGCGAGGACGAGCCCGGCCGCAAGCGGCTGGTCGCCTACGTCGTCGCCGCGACACCGGACACCCCGCCGAGCGCGGCGCGGCTGCGCGAGCACCTGGGCCGGTCGCTGCCGGACTACATGGTGCCCTCGGCGTTCGTGACGCTGGACGAACTCCCGTTGACCCGCAACGGAAAGCTCGACCACCGGGCGCTGCCGGCGCCTGCCGGGGCGAGCACCGAGAGCTTCGCCGAACCCCGCACCGAGACCGAACGCACGGTCGCGGCGGTCCTGGCCGCCACGCTCGGCCTGGAGCGCGTCGGGGCCGGCGGCCACTTCTTCGAGCTGGGCGGGGATTCCATCCTCAGCATCCGGTTCACCTCCGCGCTGCGCGCGGCCTTCGGCGTCGACGTGTCCCCGCGGACGGTGTTCGACCACCCGACGGTGGCCGGCCTGGCCGCCGCGCTGCCCGCCGCGTCCGCCACGCCGCGCACCGCGGCCATCACGCCGGTGGACCGCGACGGCGAGCTGCCGCTCTCGTTCGCCCAGCAGCGGCTGTGGTTCCTCGACGAGTTCGCCCCGGGCAGCACCGACCACGTCACGGTGTTCGGCGTGCGGCTGCACGGCGACCTGCGGCCGGACGCGCTCGCCCGGGCGCTCACCACGCTGATCGCCCGGCACGAGTCCCTGCGCACCACGTTCCCGTCCGTCGACGGCCGCCCGCGCCAGGTCGTCGGGGAGCCGTGGCAGCTCGCGCTGCCGGTCGCCGAAGTTTCCGATGAGGACGACCTGCGGCGGCTGCTGGCCGAGGACCTCACCCGGCCGTTCGACCTCGCGCGCGGCCCGCTCCTGCGGGCCCGGCTCGTCCGCCTGGCCGCGGACGACCACGCGCTCGTGCTTTCCCTGCACCACATCATCACCGACGGCTGGTCGATGGGCGTCCTCGTCGGCGAGCTGGCCACTCTTTACGGCGACGAACGGGCCGAGCTGCCCGCGCTGCCGATCCAGTACGCGGACTTCGCCGCCTGGCAGCGCGAGCGCCTCACCGGTGACGTCCTCGACGAGCAACTCGGCTTCTGGCGGCGCGAACTCGACGGCCTGCGGCCCCTCGACCTGCCGACCGACCGCCCCCGCCCGGCCACCCGGACGTCGAACGGCGCCGAGCACGAGTTCACCCTCGGCGCCGAGGCCCTCGCCGGGCTGCGCCGGCTGAGCCGGGACCGCGACGCGACGCTGTTCACGGCGCTGGTCGCGGCCTGCCAGCTGGTGCTGCGGCGCTGGTCCGGCCAGGACGACGTCGCCGTCGGCACGGTCACCTCCGGCCGCGACCACGCGGGCGTCCAGGACCTGGTCGGCCTCTTCGTCAACACCGTCGTGCTGCGGTCCCGGGTGGACGGACGACAGGGCTTCGGCGAGCTGCTCGGCGCCGTCCGCCGGACCGTCCTGGACGCTTTCGCCCACCAGGACGTGCCGTTCGAGCGGATCGTCGACGAGCTGAGCCCCGACCGCGACCCGAGCCGCACCCCGCTGTTCGAGGTCCTCGTCACCCTGCAGAACGCCGGCACCCGCCTGCCCGCCCTCGCCGGGCTCACCGCGAGTGAGCTGGCGTTGCCGATGACGACCGCCGGGTTCGACCTGAGCGTCGAGTTCGAAGAGCGCCCGGACGGCCTGCGCGGCTCGCTGAACTACAACACCGATCTGTTCGACGCGGCGACCATGCGGCGGTTCGCCGAGCACCTCACGGTCCTGCTCACCGCCGTCGTGACCGACCCGGACCGGCCCGTCGGCACCCTGCCCCTGCCCGCGGCCGAAGAGGCCCTGGTCGTCGAGACGTGGAACGCGACCGATCGGCCGGAGCCGGACGCGGGAGTCGTCGAGCTGTTCGAAGCCCAGGCCGCCCGGACCCCGCACACGACCGCGGTGGTCTCCGGCGACACGACGCTGACCTTCGCCGAGCTGAACACCCGGGCCAACCGGGTCGCCCGTGACCTCGTCGCCCGCGGTGCCGGGCCGGAGCGCCTGGTCGCCGTCGCCCTGCCGCGCTCGGCCGAGTCGGTCGTTACCCTCCTCGCCGTCCTCAAGGCCGGCGCGGTCTACCTGCCCCTGGACCCCGAACTGCCCGCCCGGCGCCGGGAAGCGCTGCTGGCCGACGCCCGGCCGGTCCTCGTGATCACCGAACCGGTGACCGCGGCGGGAGCCGGCACGAACCTCCGCACCCCGATCAGCCCGGACCACGCGGCCTACGCGATCTACACCTCCGGCTCCACCGGAACGCCGAAGGGCGTGCTCGTCGGCCACCGCGCCCTGGCCGGCTTCGCCGTCGACCACGCGGACCAGTTCACCGCCGCGGCCGGGAAGGACCGGCTGCGGGTGGCGCTGACGGCCGCGTTCACCTTCGACGCGTCCTGGGAAGCCGTGCTGCTGGCGCTCACCGCCGGGCACGAACTGCACGTGATCGACGCCGGCACCCGGCTCGACCCGGCCGTGCTCGCCCGGTACGTCGCCGAGCACCGGATCGACCTGGTCAACTCCACGCCGTCGTTCGTCCGCCACCTCCTCGACACCGGGTTCGGCGATCACCGGCCATCGGTGCTGCTGATCGGCGGGGAAGCCGTCGGCGAAACGCTCTGGCGCGACCTGAGCGACCTCGACGGCGTCACCGCGTTCAACCTCTACGGCCCGACCGAGTGCACGGTCGACGCCACCCTGTGCCGGATCGGCGAGACCGCGCGCGAGGTCATCGGCCGCCCGCTCGGGAACGTGCGCGCCTACGTCCTCGACGACCGGCTGCGCCCGGCCCCGATCGGCGTGCCCGGCGAGCTGTACCTGGCGGGGGTCCAGCTGGCCCGCGGGTACCTCAACCGCCCCGGTCTCACCGCGGATCGCTTCCGTGCCAACCCGTTCGGGCCGCCCGGCAGCCGGATGTACGCCACCGGCGACCGCGCCCGCTGGACCGCCGACGGGTACCTGGAGTACCTCGGCCGCGTCGACGACCAGGTCAAGATCCGCGGCTTCCGCATCGAGCCCGGCGAGGTCGAGGCGGCCCTGCGCGCCCTGCCCGAGGTCGCCGACACGGTGGTCGCCGCCCGCCACGACGACGGCCACGCCCGGCTGGTCGCCTACGTCGTCCCGGGTTCCGCGGTGGACCCGGCGCGGCTGCGGACGGCGCTGAAGGAAACCCTGCCCGACCACCTCGTGCCGTCGGTGTTCGTCCCGCTCGACCGGCTGCCGCTGGCCACCAGCGGCAAGGTCGACCGGCGCGCCCTGCCCGCGCCCGCCGTCCACCCGGCCCCGGCCGAGGGCCGGACGGCCCCGCGCACGGACACCGAGCGGCGGCTGGCCGAGATCTGGGCCGACGTCCTCGGCGTCCCGTCGCCGGGGGTGGACGACAACTTCTTCGCCCTCGGCGGGGATTCCATCCTCAGCATCCAGGTCGTCTCCCGGGCCCGGCGGCACGGCCTGCGCCTGACCTCGCGGGACGTCTTCCGGCACCAGACCATCGCCGAACTCGCGCTCGTCGCCGCCGCCGACGCGGCCGCCGAACCCGAAGCCGGGTTCACCGGCACGGCGCCCCTCACCCCGATCCAGCGGTGGTTCTTCGAGACCGGTCACCACGACCACTTCACGATGTCCACGCTCGCCGAACTCGACCCGGACGTGGACGTTCCCGCGCTCGAAACCGCGGTGGGCGCGGTGCTGGCCCGCCACGACGCCCTGCGCACCCGGTTCACCCGCACCGATTCCGGGTGGCGGCAGGAGTTCCGGCCCGAGGCGCAAATCCCGGCCTTGCGGCATGTGTCCGATGTGGACACCAGCGCGGTTGCGGCCGAAGCGCGCGCCACCCTGCGGGTCGAGGGCGGCCCGCTCGTCGCACCCGTGCTGATCACCTCTCCCGGGCAGCCGCCGCGGCTGCTGCTCGTCGTCCACCACCTGGTGATCGACGGCGTGTCCTGGCGGATCCTGTTCGACGACCTGGAAACCGCCTACCGCCAGGTGGTTTCCGGCCGGCCGGTCGACCTCGGCCCGGCCCCGCTCAGCTACCTCCGCTGGGCCGATCGCCTGGCCTCGCACGCGTTCGACGCCGAACTGCCGTACTGGACCGAAACGCTCGACGGCGTCGTCCCGGACCTGCCGGTGGACGCGGCGGGGGACAACACCGCCGGAACCGCCCGCACGATCAGCGTCCGCCTGGACACCGGCACCACCGGCGCCCTGCTGCACCAGGTGCCCGAGGTCTACCGGACGCAGATCAACGACGTCCTGCTCAGCGCGCTCGGCCGGGTGCTGGCCCGCTGGACCGGCCGCGACCGCGTCCTGGTCTCCCTGGAAGGGCACGGCCGCGAGGAGATCTTCGACGACCTCGACCTCTCCCGCACGGTCGGCTGGTTCACCGCCGAGTACCCGGTCGCCCTCACCCTCCCCGCGGCCGAAGACTGGGGTCCGACCCTGAAGGCCGTCAAGGAGCAGCTGCGAGCCGTCCCCGGCAAGGGTCTCGGCTACGGCGCGCTGCGGGGGCACGCCGACCCGGTGCCGCAGATCTCCCTGAACTACCACGGACAGTGGACCGCCGGCGGCGACGAAACCGGGCTCTACCGGGGCTGGGGTGGCGACCTCGGCGACGACATCGACCCCGAGCGGCCCCGCACGGCGCTGCTCGACGTCGTCGGCATCGTCAACGGCGGTGCGCTCGAACTCGCCTGGACGTACGCGCCCGGCATCCACCGCGAAGACACCGTGCGCGGGCTCGCCGACCAGGTTCTCGCGGCGCTGCGCGAGATCGTCGCGCACTGCGCCGGCCCGGACGCCGGCGGCCGCACGCCGTCGGACTTCCCACTGGCCCGGCTCGATCAGTCCACAGTAGACGCGCTGGCCGGCGACGGCCGCGCAGCCGAGGACATCTACCCGCTCACGCCGCTGCAGGCCGGGATGGTGTTCCACACCCTGCTCGACGCCGGCTCCCCGGCCTACTTCGAGCAGGTCCGCGTCCGGCTCGCCGGCGTCACCGACCCGGCCGCGCTCGCCGCGGCCTGGCAGCGCGTCGTCGACCGCACCCCGGTGCTGCGTACCCGGCTCGTCTGGACGGGTGTCGAGGAGCCCGTGCAGGTGGTGGACCGTGCCGCGACCTTGCCGGTCACCCACCACGACTGGCGCGACCTCGGCCCGGCGGACCGCGAAACCGCGCTGGCCGGGGCCCTGGCGGCCGACCGGGCCGTCCCGTTCGACCTGACCCGGGCGCCGCTGACCCGGCTGACGATCGCCGCCCTGCCCGGCGACGAGGCCGACCTGATCTGGACGTCCCACCACGTGCTGTTCGACGGCTGGAGCTCCGCGCAGGTCTTCGCCGAGGCCTGCGAGCAGTACGCCGCCGCGACCGCCGGCGTCCGGCCCGCCCTCGTCACCCGGCGCCCGTACCGCGACTACCTCGGCTGGCTCGCCGGCCGCGACCAGGCCGCCGCCGACGCGTTCTGGCGGGACACTTTGGCCGGCTTCGGCGCGCCGACCGCGTTGCCCTACGACCGCCCGCCGGCCGAAGCCCACCAGGCCCGCTCCACCGATTCGGTCCGCATCGAGCTGCCGCCGGCCGCGACGCTGCGGCTGCGCGAGTTCGCCAAGGCCCACGGCCTGACCGTCAACACCGTCGTGCAAGGCGGCTGGGCACTGCTGCTGGCGATGCTCTCCGGCGATCGCGACGTCGTCTTCGGCACCACGGTTTCCGGCCGCCCGGCCGACCTGGCCGGCGTCGAGACCATGATCGGGCTGTTCATCAACACCATCCCCACCCGCGTCCGCGTGGACGCCGCGCTGCCGGTCGCGCGGTGGCTCGGGCAGCTGCAGACGGCCCAGAGCGAGGCCCGCGACCACGACTTCGTGTCACTGGCCCGGCTGCGCCCGCTCAGCGACGTCCCCGCGGGGCAGAACCTGTTCGACAGCATGGTCGTCTTCGAGAACTACCCGATCAGCGAACCCGCCACCGCGGGCGCGCCCCGGGTCGTCGAGGTCGCCTCGGCCGACGCCACGAACTTCCCGCTGTGCCTGCGCGCGTCCCTCGACGAAGGCCTCGCCCTCGACCTCGCCTACGACCCGGCGCTGTTCGACGCCGCCACCGTCACGGCGCTGACCGACCGCCTGGTGCTCCTGCTCGACTCCGTCACCGCGGACCCGGACCGGCCCCTCGCCCGCGTCCCGTGGGTCGACGCGGCCGAACGCGCCCGGGTGCTCGCCGACGCCCACGGCCCGGGTGCCGCCGGGACGCCGGCCACGGTGCCCGCGCTGTTCGCCGACCAGGTCGCTCGTCACCCGGACGACCCCGCCGTGCTCGCCGACCGGACTCTGACGTATCTGGAGCTGGACGAGCGCGCGAACCACCTGGCCGGACGGCTGACCGGCCTCGGGGTCGCCGTCGAGGACCGGATCGGGCTGCTGCTCGAGCCGTCGGTCGAGCACGTCGTCGCCGAACTCGCCGTGCTCAAGGCGGGCGCGGCCTACGTGCCGCTGGACACCCGGGCGCCACACGAGCGGCTGCGGGCCGTGCTCGCCGAGGCCGGGGTGTCGGTCGTGGTGGCCGGCGACACCTGGGTGCCGACGGCCGAAGCCGTCCACGGCGGACCGGTGCTGACGGTCGGCGAGCAGCGGTCGTCCGCCGCGCCGCAATCGTTTGCGGGGCCCGACAACCTCGCCTACGTCATGTACACCTCCGGCTCCACCGGCGTCCCCAAGGGCGTCGCCGTGCGCCATCGCGACATCACCGCGCTGGCCCAGGACGGCCGGTTCCGCGGCGGCGCCCACACACGGGTCCTTTCCCACTCGCCGCTGGCCTTCGACGCCTCCACCTACGAGCTGTGGGTTCCGCTGCTCACCGGCGGCGCGACGGTCCTGCCCGAGGGGCCGGACCTGACGCCCGAGTCGTTGCGGCGTGCGGTGTCCGCCCACGACGTGACGTCGGCGTGGCTGACCGCCGGGCTCTTCCGGCTGCTCGCCCAGGACGCCCCGGACTGCCTGCGCGGCCTGCGCGAGGTGTGGACCGGCGGCGACGTCGTCCCGCCCGCCGTGGTGCGGGCGGTCCAGGCGGCGTGCCCCGGCCTCGTCGTGGTCGACGGCTACGGCCCCACCGAGACGACCACCTTCGCCACGTCGTTCCGGATGGCCGGGGAGGCGGTGCCCGAGCCGGTGCCGATCGGCCGCCCGCTCGACGGCATGCGCGCGTACGTGCTGGACGCCGAGCTGCGCCCGCTGCCCGCCGGCGCCCCCGGCGAGCTGTGCCTGGCCGGCGCGGGCCTGGCGCGCGGCTACCTCGGCCGGCCCGGCCTGACCGCCGAGCGGTTCGTCCCCGACCCGTTCGGCGCGCCGGGGGAGCGGATGTACCGCACCGGCGACGTCGTCCGGCGCGGCGCGGGCGGCGAGCTGGTGTTCCTCGGCCGGTCGGACGACCAGGTGAAGCTGCGCGGGTTCCGCATCGAGCTCGCCGAGGTCGAGGCGGTGCTGGCCGCGCACCCGGCGGTCGCGCAGGCGGTGGCGAGCATTCACGCGGACGCCGCCGGCACCCGGCGGCTCATCGGGTATGTCGTCCTCGACCGCGCAGCGGATCCTGCCGAGCTGCGCGCGCACGCCGCCGCGACGCTGCCCGAGTACATGGTGCCCGCCGTCGTGCTGGTGCTGCCCGCGCTTCCGTTGAACCGCAACGGAAAGGTCGACCGCCGGGCGCTGCCCGCCCCGGACGGGCCGGTGCCGTCGCAGCGTCCGTACGTCGAGCCGTCGACCGCGACCGAGCGTGCCGTCGCGGAGATCTGGCAGCGGCTGCTCGGCGTCGAGCGGGTCGGCGCGAAGGACAACTTCTTCGAGCTCGGCGGCGACTCGATCCTCAGCATCCGGCTGGTGTCCCGGCTGCTGGCCGAATGCGGCGTGTCGCTGTCGCCGCGGGCGGTGTTCGCGCACCCGACGGTGTCCCGGCTCGCCGCCGCGATCGAGACCGTCGGCGCCACGGTGGCCGACCCGATCCCGGCGGTGTCCCGCGACGGCGAACTGCCGCAGTCCTTCGCCCAGCAGCGGCTGTGGTTCCTCGACGAGTTCGAGCCGGGCGGCACCGAGTACGTCACGACTTCGGCCGTGCGCCTGCGCGGCGAACTCGACGTCGACGCGCTCGCCGGGGCGTTCACCGCGCTGGTCGCCCGGCACGAGCCGCTGCGCACGACGTTCGGCTCGGCCGACGGCCACGGCGTCCAGATCGTGCACCCGCCGTCGCCGGTGCCGCTGCCGGTGATCGACGCGCGCGAGGAGGAGCTGGCGGAGATCCTGCGCGCCGACGGTGCGCAGCCCTTCGATCTCGCCGAAGGGCCCCTGCTGCGAGCCAAGCTGATCCGGCTCGCGCCGCGGGAGCACGTGCTCACGGTGGCGGTGCACCACATCGTCACCGACGGCTGGTCGAACGGCCTGATCGCCGAAGAGGTCGGCGCGTTCTACGCGGCCGCGTTGCGCGGCGAGCCGGCGGACCTGCCGCCGCTGCCGGTGCAGTACGCGGACTTCGCGGCCTGGCAACGCGGCCGGCTCGCCGAGCGCGTGCTGGCCGGCCAGACGGAGTACTGGACCGAGCGCCTGCGCGACCTCACGCCCCTGGAGCTGCCGACCGACCGGCCCCGCCCGCCGGTGCGCACCACCCGCGGCGCGACGCGCGAGATCGTCGTCCCGGCGGCGGTGACCGCCCGGCTCGAGCAGGTCGGCAGGCAGCGCGAGACGACGTTGTTCACCACGCTCGTGGCCGCGTGCCAGGTGCTGCTGGGCCGCTGGGCCGGCCAGGACGACGTCGCGGTCGGCACGGTGACCTCGGGCCGCGAGCGGCCCGAGCTGGAAGGGCTCGTCGGGTTCTTCGTCAACACGCTGGTGCTGCGCTCGCAGGTCCGCCCTTCGCTGGCTTTCCCGGCGTTCCTCGACGAGGTGGCGGCCGGCGTGCGGGCGGCGTTCGACCACCAGGACCTGCCGTTCGACCGGGTCGTCGACGCGGTCCAGCCGGGCCGCGACCCGAGCCGGACGCCGTTGTTCCAGGTGATGGTGGTGCTGCAGAACAGCCCCCGCGAAGCGACCCGCTTGCCCGGCTTGGAGACCGAGGAGATAGCCCAGCCCGCGACGGCGGCGAACTTCGACCTCACCCTGGAGTTCCAGCCGGACGGCGGCGAGCTGCGGGCGGCGCTGACGTACAACACGGACCTGTTCGACGCCGCGACGATCGACCGCCTGGCCTCGCACCTGGGCGTGCTGCTGGCGGGAGTGGCGGCCGACCCGGACCGGCCGCTGTCCCGGCTGCCGCTGATCGGCCCGGCGGAGCGCGCGCTGGTGCTGGAGAAGTGGAACGACACCGCGCGTTCCGCCGGGCCGGCGACTGTGCCGCAGCTGATCGCGGCCCGCGTACGGCGGACGCCGGACGCGGTGGCGGTGATCGCGGGTTCGTCGCTGACGTACGCGGAGCTGGATGCCCGAGCTTCGCGGTTGGCGTCGGTGCTGGCCGGGTACGGCATCGGGCCGGAGCGGATCGTGGCGCTGGCGCTGCCGCGTTCGGTGGAGATCGTGGTGGCGCAGCTGGCGGTGTGGCGGGCGGGCGGAGCGTTCGTCCCGGTGGACCCGACGTACCCGATCGAGCGCATCACGTTCATGCTGGCCGACGCCCGGCCGGCGCTGGTGCTGACGCTGGAGGGCTTGGCCCCGCCGGTGCCCGAGGGCGTGGCGGTGCTGGCACTCGACGACCCGGCACTGTTCGAGGCCGCCTCGGTCGCTCCGGCGGCTTCGGCCGGGCTGGGTGCGCCGGCGGCTTCGGCCGAGCTGGCCGAGCCGGCGACTTCGGCCGCGTCGGCCGAGCCCGCCGCCGCTACTCCCGTCCGGCCCGAGCACCCCGCCTACGTCATCTACACCTCCGGTTCCACCGGTCGCCCCAAGGGGGTGGTCGTCACCCACGCCGGGCTTGCCTCCTTCGCCGCCGCCGAAGCCGAGCACTTCCGGGTCCGCGAAGGCGACCGTGTCCTCGCCTACTCCTCGCCGAGCTTCGATGCCTCCCTCCTCGAACTCTGCCTCGCCCTGCCCTTCGGGGCCGCGCTCGTCGTCGTCCCGCCCGAGCCGCTGCTCGGCGAACCCCTCGGTGACTTCCTCGCCCACCACCGGATCACCCACACCCTGATCCCGCCCGCCGCGCTGGCCACCGTGCCGGCGACCGACCTGCCCGGCCTGCGCACCCTCGTCGTCGGCGGGGACGCGTGTCCGGCCGAGCTCGTCGACCGGTGGGCTCCCGGCCGGCGCATGATCAACGCCTACGGCCCCACCGAGTCGACCATCGTCGCCACCTGGAGCGCGCCGCTGGAACCGGGCGCGCCGCCGCCCATCGGCCGGCCCATTCCGAACACCCGCGTGTACGTGCTCGACGCCGCGCTCGAACCGGTGCCGATCGGGGTGGCCGGCGAACTGTACGTCGCCGGGCCGAGCCTCGCCCGTGGCTACCTCGACCGGCCCGGCCTGACCGCCGACCGGTTCATCGCCAACCCCTTCGGCGCGCCGGGGGAACGCATGTACCGCACCGGCGACGTCGTCCGGTGGACCGCTGCCGGGTACCTCGAATTCACCGGCCGGGCCGACGACCAGGTCAAGGTCCGCGGCTTCCGCGTCGAACTCGGCGAGGTCGAGGCCGCGCTGACCCGGCACCCCGGGGTGGCCGCCGCCGTGGCCGCCGTCCAGCAGGACGATTCGGGCCACAAACGCCTGGTCGCCTGCTTCGTCGCCGAACCCGGAACGGAACCGGTCGGTGAACTGCGCGAGTTCCTCGCCCGGTCGCTGCCCGGCCACCTGGTGCCCTCGGCCATGCTCGAACTGCCCGCGCTGCCGCTGAGCCCGAGCGGCAAGGTCGACCGCCGCGCGCTGCCGGTGGTCGCCGCCGCGGCCGAGCCGGCCGGCCGGCACGTCGAGCCGGTGACCCCGGCCGAGCGCGCGCTCTGCGAGATCTGGGCGCAGGTCCTCGGCCTGGACCGGGTCGGCACCGCCGACAACTTCTTCGAACTGGGCGGCGATTCGATCCTCAGCATGCAGGTCGTCTCCCGGGCCCGGCAGGCCGGGCTCCGGGTGTCCACAAAGGACATCTTCCTGCACCAGACCGTCGCCGCGCTCGCCCCCGAAGCCGGCGCGGTGGACGCACCCACCGAGGCGGACGGCCCGGTCGCCGGGCCGGTCCCGCTCACGCCGATCCAGGACTGGTTCTTCGCCACCCACACCGTCAACCCGCACCACTTCAACCAGTCCATGCTGGTCGAGCCGGCCGACGGCCTCGACGTCGCGGCGCTCGAGCGAGCCCTCACCGCGGTGTGGACCCACCACGACGCCCTGCGGATGCGCTTCACCCACACCGAAGACGGCTGGCAGCAGCACAACGCCGGCGTCGAGCCGGTGCCCGTGCTGCGCCGGGAGGACCTGACCGCCGTGCCCGAGGCCGAGCGGGCGGCCGCGCTGGAACGCATCGCCGACGACGTCCACGCCGGGTTCGACCTCACGAAGGGCCCGCTGCTGGCCGCCGTCCTGGTCACCGCCGATCCGGCGTGGCGGCCGCGGTTGTTCCTCGCCGCGCACCACGTCGTGGTCGACGCCGTCTCCTGGCGCATCCTGCTCGACGACCTCGACACCGCCTACCGCCAGGCCGCCCGGGACGTGCCCATCGACCTCGGCCCGCGGACGACGTCGTTCCGGGACTGGGCGCAGCGCCTGCGCGACCACGTCCGCGCCGGCGGGTTCGACGACGAACTCGGCTACTGGACCGGCCTGCCCGCCGCCGGGGAGCTGCCCGTGGACCACGACGGCGGCGGCACCGGCACGGCGGAGGTCACCGTGGCGCTCGACGCCCACGACACCGACGCCCTGCTGCGCTCGGCGCCCGCGGCCTACCGCACGCGCGTCAACGACGTCCTGCTCACCGCGCTGGCCTGGGCGCTGGCCCGGTGGACCGGCCGCCCGGACGTGGCGATCGCGCTGGAAGGCCACGGCCGGGAGGACGTCCTCGACGGCGTCGACCTCAACCGGACCGTCGGCTGGTTCACCACGCTGTTTCCGGTGGCACTGTCCATGAAGGACATAGAGGACACGGACTGGCGCACGCTCGTCAAGTCCGTCCGCAAGCAGCTGCGGGCCGTACCGGGCAACGGGTTCGGCTACGGCGCCCTCCGCCACCTCGGCGAGCCGGCCGTCCGGGAGCGGCTCGCCGGGCGCACCCCGCAGATCTCGTTCAACTACCTCGGCCAGTGGGACGGGGCCGGCGGGACGACGACGGCCGAGAGCCTCTACGCGGCCGTCCGCGGCTCGCTCGGCCGCGACCACGACCCGGCCGAGCACCACCCGCACCTGCTCGACCTGGTCGGCGCGGTGCAGGACGGCGAACTCGTGTTCTCGCTGATCTACCAGCCCGGCCGCCACGACCGGGCCACCGCCGAAGCGCTGGCCGGCGACTTCGCCGCCGCGCTGCGGCAGATCGCGGCCGACAGCGCCGGCGGCAAGGCGCCGGCCCGGCGGAAGGAGCGGCGGTGACCACGCGGCTTTCGCGGAACCGGAACTACCAGCTGCTGTGGGGCAGCCAAGCGCTGTCGGAGGCCGGGTTCAGCGCGTCGATGATCGCGTTGCCGCTGCTGGTGCTGGCGGTGACCGGCTCGCCCGCGCTGTCCGGCGTGGTGCTCGGCGTCGACGCGATGGCCCAGCTGGTCGCCGGGCTGCCCGCGGGCGCGCTCGCGGACCGGTGGGACCGCAAGAAGATCCTGCTCGGCTGCGAGGCGGTGTACGCGCTGGCGGTCGGGAGCCTGGTGGCGGCGATCTGGTGGGACCGCGTGAGCGTCCCGCACCTCATCGCGGTCGCCGCGGTGATGGGCTGCTGCCGGTCGCTGTTCGGCCCGGCCGAAGGCGCGATGCTGGCCGGCGTGGTGCCCTCGGTCCAGCTGCCGACGGCCTTGGCGATGAACTCCGCGCGCGGCGCGCTCGGCCAGCTCTCCGGCACCGCGGTCGGCGGGTTCCTCTACGGCATCGGGCGGGCCGTCCCGTTCGCCTTCGACGTGCTCGTCCACCTGATCTCGCTGGTCGCGCTGACCTTCGTCCGGGCGCCGCGCCGCGCCGCCACGCCGGTCGAACGCGGGCACCTCGGCAAGGAGATGGCCGAGGGCCTGCGCTGGGTGTGGAGCGAACGGCACGTGCGCGTCACGGTGGCGTGCGCGGTGAGCCTGAACTTCTTCTTCAGCGCCTACTACATCGTCATCATCGTGCTGGCCAAGGAGCGGGGCGTCACCTCGGGCGAGATCGGCGTGATGGCCGCGATGCTCGGCGTCGGCGGCGTGGTGGGCTCGCTGATCGCGCCCTACCTGCAGCGGCGGCTCAGCCCGTACGTGTCGATCATGAGCGTGTTCTGGGTGCTGACCCTGCTGACCCCGCTGGCCGCCGTGATCCACGACGGCTACCTGCTGGGCGCGCTGTTCGTCGCCATGGCGCTGCTCCCGCCGACGGCGAACACGACCATCGGCACCTACCAGCTGCTGCTCACCCCCGACCGCCTGCGCGGCCGGCTGACCAGCGTGATGGGCGTGATCGGCGGGGTGTCCGCGGCGACCGGGCCCGCCTTCGGCGGCGTGGTGGTGCAGGCGTTCCCCGGCAACAGCGCCGTCGTGCTCTGCGCCGCGGGGATCGCCCTGGTGACCCTGGTCGTCACGGTCAGCCCGACCCTGCGCCGCTTCCCCCGCAGCGACACCCTCGTCCCCGCAGCCCAGCCGACGACGACCGAGGAGAAAACGTCATGACCACCCAGGAATCCGGCGTCGCGTTCGCCTTCGAAGAGCTGCTCGCGCGCTCGGCCGAGCTGCGCGAGCGCGGCCCGGTGCACCACGACGAGGAGCGCGGCCTGTGGCGGGTGCTGGACCACCCGGGCGTCTCGCGGGTGCTGTCCGACCCGGCGGCGTTCTCGTCGGACTTCAGCGGGCTGACGCCGGTCCAGGAGGACTTCGAGACCTTCCGCAAGGGCAACTTCGTCGGGATGGACCCGCCGGACCACCGCAAGCTGCGCACCCTGGTCAGCCAGGCGTTCACCCCGCGCGTGGTCGCCGGGCTGGAGCCCCGCATCCGGGCCATCGCCGGCGAGCTGCTCGACGAGGTCGCCGGTGCTTCGCGCTTCGACGTCGTCGACGCGCTGGCGTACCCGTTGCCGATCATCGTGATCGCGGAGCTGCTCGGCGTCCCGGTGGCGGACCGGCCGCTGTTCACCCGCTGGGCCCAGGTGCTGTTCAGCGGCGACCAGCTCGGCGAGTCGGCCGACATGGAGGACATCCAGCGCGCGCTGGACGCGATCGCGCCGACGATCCGCGAGATGAACGCCTACATCCTCGACCACATCCGCCACCACCGCGCCCACCCGGGCCCGGGCCTGACGAGCCGGCTGGTCGAGGCGGAGTTCAACGGCGAGCGCCTGGAGGACCAGGAGATCGTCGGGTTCGTGGCGCTGCTGCTGATCGCGGGTCACATCACGACGACGGCGTTGCTGGGCAACGCGGTGGTGACGTTCGACCGCAACCCGGCCGCGGCGGCGGAGCTACGGTCGTCGCCGGGTGCCCTGCCGCCGGCGCTGGAGGAGGTGCTCCGGATGCTGCCGCCGTTCCCGGAGCTGGGTCGCCGCACGACCGGCGAGATCGAGCTGGGCGGCCACCGCATCCCGGAGAACTCGATCGTGATGGCGGACCTGGCGGCGGCCAACCGCGACCCGGCGTTCTTCGACCGGCCGGACGCGTTCTCCCCGGACCGCAACCCCAACCCGCACCTGACGTTCGGCCACGGTATCCATTTCTGCTTCGGCGCCCCGCTGGCGCGGCTGGAGGGGCGGATCGCGTTCGAGGTGCTGTTCGAGCGCTACCGGGACATGGCGGTGGCGACGGACGCTCCGGTGGTGTTCCAGAACCCTTCGGTGATCGTGAGTGTCCGGCACCTGCCGCTGGACGTGGTGCGGGCCTGAACCGACCGCTCGTCGCGCCCGCGAACGCCGCGCCGAGTCACCTTCAAGCTCGCGCGCGTCACGAACACCTGGGCCGGTCCGCGCGGCCGCCGCCGGTCCCGCACTGGACGGGCACCGCGGTCGGCGACCCCGGCCAAGCCACCTCCGCGCCGTCGTCGACCTGTGTACCCACCGGTCGGCGGGGCGCCGTCGGGTGGCCGAGGTTCCGGACGGGCCCGGACTGGGTAGCCCCCAGGTGTGAGCTGAGCAGGTGATGCCTGCTGCGACGAGTGAGAGGTGATCACATGAGCCAGGGCGACGCCCCGGTCGGGCGATCGGTGAAGACGGCGGCGGCCGGCGTTCGGGATCTCGCCGCGGAGGCCGCGCGGGTGGGGGCGGCCGCGGCCGCGCGGGCGGTCGAAATCACCGATCGGAAGCTGGCCGAAGGCAAGGACGAACTCGCGAAGGTCGGGCGGGCGGCGACCAAGGACCTCGACAAGAGCACGCGGTCGTCACGCCGCGACGTGCTGACCCACTCCGGTGCCGCGCGCGACGAGGTACTGGCCCGCGCGGCGAAGATGCGCGACCCGGGCCGCAAGGCCGCGCAGGCCGTGGCAACCGTGGTGAGCTCGGCGGGGGAGTCCGGGCGCAAGCGGCGCAAGGCCGTGGCCACGGCGAAGCGGGACTTGGCCGTGGCGCTCCAGGAAGCCAAGAGCGTGGCCCGCGGTGAGCGTACCCGGCGCGCCCGCTGGCCGTGGCTGGTGGCGCTCGGAGCGGTGGCCGCGGCGATCGCGGCGGTCGTGCAGGTCCGGCGGCCGAACCCGCTGGCCGAGGCGGAGAAGAACGCTTCGGGGCAGGCGGCCGACAAGCCCGCGACCCAGGCGACGGACAAGCCCGCGACCCAGGCGACGGACAAGCCCGCGACGCAGTCGACGGGGAACACCGCCGCGCTGCCCGCCGAAGAGCCGTCGGCCGCGAAGCCGGCGTCGCCGGCCGCCAAGACCGCTCCGGCGACCACCAAGCCGGCTGAGCCCGCTCCGGCCAAGCCGGCGCCGGCGGCGGCCAAGCCGGCCGAGCCCGGTCCCGCCAAGCCTGCCGAGCAGGCGGCCAAGGCCACCGACGGCGCGAACGGCCGCGCCCCGGCAGGCCGCGGGCAGAACAAGGCCCACTAGCCCCGGCTCCCGGTGCCCGCACCCGAGGTGATCACGGGTGCGGGTTCCGGTGTGCCCGCATTCGTGGGGTGGTCACCGGTGTGGGTGCCGATGCGCCCGCATTCGGGGTGCTGGCTCCGAACCCAGCTGAAAGCGCTTACACTCGGCGCAGAAGAGCGGGGAGGTCGGCCATGGGATGGCGGTTCGCGGTAAGCACGCTGGGCATGCCGGGGATTCCGGTGCGGGAAGCCGCGCGCACCGCGCTCGCACACGGCTGCACCGGCCTCGAACTGCGCGTCCACCCCGACGAGGAAGTCCACTTGGGACTGTCCGGTTCCGCCGCCGACGGTGTCCGGTCCCTCCTGGACGGTGCGGGGCTGGCAATCGCCTGCCTGGCCGGCTATGCGAAGGTCGCCGCGGCTGGGGACGACCGGCCGGTCGTCGACGAACTGAAAGCCCTGATCGGCCTGGCGCACCGGGTCGGCGCTCCCGCGGTGCGCGTCTTCCCCGGTGGCGACCCCGGTCGTGCCGGGGACGCCCGGCAGCGCATCGGCGCCGTCCTCGACGATCTGCGGGCTGCCGGTGTCCGGCTCCTGGTCGAGACGCACGACTCGCATCCCACCGGCGCCGCCGCGCTCGACCTGGTCGCCGGCTTCGAGGAACCGGACCTGGTCGCCGTGCTGTGGGACGCCGTCCACCCGTGGCGTGCCGGCGAGGAGCCCGCCGCCACCCGGGAAGTGCTCGGCCCGTACCTCGGCTACTTCCAGGTCAAGGACGCGGTGAGCAGGCAGGACCCGACCCCGCGGCCGCCGGGGGAAGGCGCTGTCCCGCTCGGCCGGTGCGGCGAACTGCTGCGTTCGTGGTCCGGGTGGGTGTCTCTCGAATGGGAAAAAGCCTGGTACCCCGGCATCCCGGAGGTCGACGTCCCGCTGCGCGCGGCCGCGGCCTGGTTCGACCGGTACGCACCCGGGTGAGCCGGGCCGCGAACCAAGCGCGGCCCGGCACCCGTCAGCGGCCGGAGAAGTTCACGTCACTGCAGAAGTAGTACGACTGGTCGAGGTGACTCGCCTGCCAGATCGTGTAGACGATGTGCCGCCCCGTCCGGGCACCCGCGTTCACCGCGAGCTGGTACTGCCCGGCCTGCGCGTAGCGGCCCGTCTGGGCGACCAGTTCGAGGTTGCCCCAGCCCAGCCGCTGGGTCGCCGGGTCGAAGCCCTGCTTGGTGATGTACACCAGCAGGTAGTCGGCGCCGTGCCGGGCCTGGTCGGTGATGGTGAGGGTGAACCGGTTGTCCTTGTTCGCCATCTGCCACGCGCCCACCGTGTCGAGGGCGTTGTACCGGGGCGCCTGCGTGCGGCCGCCGCTGCACAGCGTCCCGTCCGGGATCGCGGCCTGGTGGTTGCCCTTGACGCCTTCGCGGTAGAGCCCGTTCCAGTTCCACATCGCGTTCGGGTCGGCCTGCCAGGCCTGCCAGCACATCGGGTCCCGCGTCGCCATCGTCGGGTTCTGGAAGTCGCTGCCCCAGCGGTTCCAGCAGCCGTAGTTGCGCGACGGCGGGTCGGTGGCGGACCCGTGCGCCTCGGCGACGCCGGTGAGCACGCCGCCCAGCAGCACAGCGGCCACGGCCGTCACCACCAGGGAGAGCAAGGTCTTGCGTCGGGGAACCACGCTGTCCTCCTTCGTCGGGGCCGTGGGGGGGGGGGGGCCCCCCCCCCCCCCCCGCCCCCCCGCCGCGGCCCCCGGGGACACCCCCCCCCCCACTAGGGGAACCGTTGCGAGACAGCGCTTTCCGGCACGGAGGCGAACTGAACGGTCACTGAACGGCGGAAGGCGCCGACCCCGGACCGCCTGATCGGCCGCCTCCCGGAGGACGCCCGGTGCCCACGCGGCCGGCCGGCTGCTCCGCACGGGTGTATCCGGAAAAATTGTCACCGGAGGACGGGAGGGGCGGCGCCGGCCGGTCCTTTGAGGACTTGAACCGATCACGGGGGAGTGCTATAGAAAATAGTGCAGGACATGACCTGGTGACATCGCGAGACGATCCGGGGAGTGAACGACGATGCCGGACGAGATCACCCGCACGGCCGACGGGTTCGCCGAGCTGGTGCTGGCCGACCCCGCGTGGGTCCAGGCGGAGTTCGACGCCATCGTGGCTGCGAACTTCGGCCCGCCACCACCACCGGTTCCCGCCGCCCGCCGCCGTCGTGGGGTGCCGCGGCCGCCCGCGGTCGACGGTGTGCCCCGACGACGACCGGGTGTTCGCCTGCTCGCCGCGAAGTGCCCGCGGCGGGAGCGGGCTCCTCCGTGTCCCGGAGGGCGAATGACAACGGACACCGAGGAAAGGGGAGTGATGCCGTGACGGCTCCCGGGTTTCCCTCGGCGCCGGTGGGCGCTGCCTGCCCCGACAGCGGCCGGTAGGACCTGTTCAGGCCCGGCCACCGCGCCTCCAGGCGCACACCCGCGGCAGCGACGCCGGCGTGCCGGGAGCCGTCGGGTTCGCAGGTACGGACAAACGGTTTCGACACGCTGGTTCCTCCGCTGGTCCCGGTGCCGCGCGCCGGCACCGGGACCGGGCGGGGACGAGCGAAGGGAGGGACCACGATGCCCGGGGACTTCGTCCCGCCGAACGACCTGGCCGACCAGCAGGTGCCGGTCCGGCCCGAGCGCGAAGACACCGAGGACGTCACCGGTGTCCCGGCCGACGCCGATCCGGCGGATTTCGCCGACCAGCACCGCGACGCGCCCGTCCTCGGCGACGGCGAACCGTGGCCGTGAGCGGGAGTCACAACGACAGGAATTCGCCCCGCAGCAGCAGCTTCACCCGCGTGGGCGGGCGGCGGTGCCGGACCTCCACCAGGAATTCGGACACCGGTGAGTGGAACAGGCCGTAGTCGTCGAAGTGCACCGGGACCGCGCGCCGGGCCTCCAGCAGGTTCAGCAGCTCGACCCCGCCGCGGTGGTCGAGCGTGACGAGCACGCCGAACGCGCGCGTGCCGCCCAGGTGCACGACCGCGAGGTCGAGGTCGGGGAAGTGCTCCCGGATGCTCCGGAGTTCCTGGTGCAGCACCGTGTCCCCGCTGACGTAGATCCGCAGCGGATCGGCTTCCGGCGTCGCGCGGTACTCCAGCACGCTGCCCATGACCGGCGGGAGCAGCCGCCGCATCGGACCGGGGGCGTGCCGCGCGGGGACGGACGTCACCGTCAGCCGCGCGTCGCCGTCGGTGAAGGTCTCCGACGTCCACGTCGGCAGCGGGAGCGGCGCGTGGAAACCCCGCCGCAGCAAGCGGGTGGCCGCGTGCCCGGTGGTGAGGATCGGGGTGTCGCGGGGGAGTTCACGCGCGGCGATCCGGTCGAAGTGGTCGCCGTGCAGGTGGGAAAGGACGACCGCGGTCAGCGGCGGCAGGTCCGCCGGCTGCAGCGCGGGTTCGGTGCGCCGCCGGGAAAGCAGGCCCTGCCCGAAGTACGACCACTGGCCGCGGTGCAGGAAGTTCGGGTCGGTGAGCAGGGTGAACGGGCCCAGCCGGAGCACGGTGGTCGCGGTCCCGACGAACATCAGGGAGTTGCCGTCGGGTGGCTCGTACGGGGACATCGCGGTCCTTTCGCGGGGATGGGGCGCGGCCGGGGGCGGCCGCGCCCCACGGCTCAGCTCCGGGACCGCACGTTCTGCTGGGCCTCCTGGGCGCGATCGGTGACGTCGCCGGTCGCCGACCGCGCTTCGTCCTTGACGGTGGACGCCGCGCCGGCGGCTTCCGACTTCACCGATTCGGCCGCCTGCTGCGCGGGTTCGCGCAGGTTCTCCTTCAGTTCCCCGGCCGCCTGCTGGGCCACCGGAGCCACGTGCTCGCGGGCCAGGTCGGTGGCCTGCCCGGCGAGCCGGCGCTCCGGCTCGCTCGCGGGCAGCAGGGACGACACGAGCCAGCCGGCGCCGAAGGCGATCAGGCCGGCGGCCAGCGGATTACCCTGGGTACCGCGCTTGATCGACTCCGGGGCCTCGCTGACGGCGTCGGCGGCGGAGCTCACCTTGTCCTGGGCAGCCGAAGCGACGGAGCCGACCTTGTCGCCCGCCGTCGACGCGTGGTCGGACGCCGTGCCCATGACGCGGTCCCGCGCGTGGCTCACCGCCGACCGCATCCGGCCGATGCGGCGTTCGACGATCCGGCCCGGCGTCACCTTTTCGGTGAGGGCGTTCACGTCGGTGCTGAGCGCGCGTTGCGTGCCTTCGATTTCGCGGCGGATCCGCTCCGGTTCCGTCATGGTCGTTCGCCTTTCAGTGCGTCCGGGACCTGTTGCAGGGTCTCGACGGTGCGTTCGGGTTTCGGGTTGATCCGGCGGACTTCGCGGCGCCCGGTCGCGTAGAGCACGGCGCCGGCGATCGCCCACACGACCGCGACGATCAGCGCGGCCCAGCCGGCGTCCATGACGTTCGCCAGGCCCTGCCAGAGGGCGAGGGAGAGGAACAGCAGGACCATGTAACCGGCGAACCCGGCGCCGCCGAGCATGCCCGCGCCCTTCGCGGCCTTGCCCGCCTCGGTCTTCACTTCGGCCTTCGCCAGCTCCACTTCCTGGCGCACCAGGGTGGAGAGGTCCTGCATGACGTTGGACATCAGCTCACCGACGGAGGCATCGGCCACGTCGACGGGCTCGCCGGCGCGGCGAGCGGAACCGGGTGCCTCGGTCATCACGGCACCTGCCCCGGCGCGGAGAAGCGGGGGCTCGGCTGCGGCAGGTCGTCGGCGGGCCGGGATGTGGTGGGTCCGCCGGGTGCTGCGGCCGGCCGGCTCGGTTGCGGCAGGCCTTCGGCGGGTTGCGGTGCGTTGGGTCCGCCGGTAGCCGGGCGGCCCTCCATGGGGTGCGGTGCGTTGGCCCCACCGGGAGCCGCAGTGCCCGGCTGCGGGAGGCCTTCGCTCGGCTGGGGTGCGTTGTACCCACCAGGCGCCGCGGCCGGCCGGCTCGGTTGCGGCAGTCCCTCCGTGGGCTGCGGCGCGTTGTACCCACCCGGAGCCGCATATCCCGGCTGCGGGCGATCCGGCCGGGCCCCACCAGGCTGCGGAACGGCCGGGCCGGCGTGCGGCTGCGGGGCATCAGCCCCGCCGTTCGGCGAACTCTCCTTCTGCTGCGCCACCACACCGCGCGTGAGCCGTCCGGCGAGTGCGCCGGCGACGGCCGCGCCGATCAGGAACGTGCCGGGGCGGCGGCGGGCGAAGCGCCTCACCTCGTCCAGGAGGTCGCCCGGTTCGCGGTGCTCGAGCCAGTCGGCGACCGACCGCGTCCGGTCCGACACCTGGCGTGCGACGTCGCCGGCGAGGCCGGGGGACTCCGTCTGCTCCGCCATCCGCTCCAGCTGGCCGGCCAGCTGGTGGAGGCTCTCCGCCGCCTTTCGCTGACCGTCCCTGGCCTGGGCCTGCAGCTGCTCCCGGCCTTCGCGGACCAGGTCGCGTGCTTCCCGCTGGGCGTGCGCGGCCACGTGCTTCGCTTGGTCCGCGGCCGTTTGCGCGACTTCGCCACCCCGGTCGGCGGCGGTGGCCGCCACTTCGCGGGCTTCGTCCGACGGCGATCCGTTGCCGTGCTGCTGCGGCGGCGACTGACCGCCGGGTCCCTGGGTCATCTCGACCTCCTGCGGGAGGGGCACTTTCGCGCCTTCGTGGGTGCCGGCGGCGGACCACCGGCCTGGTAGGGCGGCTGGCTACCCGGGCGGTCCGGGGATAAACCGGACACCGCCGCGGCGCCGAGCGTCCGTTCCTCGGTGAAGGTCTTGAACCGGCCGCCCGGCAAATCGATGACAAACCGATGCAAGCCATCTAAGGTCGGCAGCGACGGAAGGGAGCACCCGTGACCGACGACGGGACGCCCGCGCTGACGGTGCGCGTCCGCACCGTGCCCGAAGCCGTCGTCGTCGCGGCCGCCGGCGACCTCGACCTCGCCACCGCGCCGGTGCTGCGGACGCGGGCGCGCGCCGCGCTGGCCGGCCGGCCCGGGGCGCTCATCGTCGACCTGGGCGCCGTCACCTACTGCGGCTCGGCCGGACTGCAGGTCATCGCCGAGCTGGTCGCCTCTTCCTCGGCCGCCGGCCTGCCGCTGGCGGTCGTCGCCGACCGGCGGCCGGTGCTGCGTTCCCTGCAGGTCACGCGCCTCGACGCCGCCGTCGCGCTGCACCCCACGGTGGCCCGCGCCCGCGCGTGGCTCCGGCGGCGACGCACAAGCGGCGGTTAGGCCCGGCCCGGTCGCGGGTAGTCCTCAGCCATGGAAGCGGAGGCGCTGCTGCAGAGCCTGACCCGTGTCGTGACCGCGCTCGACGGCACGGGCATCCGGTTCGCCGTCGCCGGCGGACTGGCCGTGTACGCCCGCGGCGGGCCGCCGTCGGACCACGACGTCGACCTGTTCCTCAAACCCGGTGACGCGGACCGGGCCGCGGAAGTGCTCACCGCGGCGGGCCTGCGCCGCGTGCACCCGCCGGAGGACTGGCTGACGAAGGTCTACGACGGCGACATCCTGGTGGACCTCATCCACGGCCCCAACCACCGGCCGGTGACCGACGAGCTGCTCGACCGCGCCTCGCTGATGCGGATCGGGTCCACCGCGGCGCCGGTCGTCTGCGGCACCGACCTGCTGGTGGACAAGCTGCTCGTGCTGAGCGCGCACCGGTGCGACTTCGCGCCGCTGCTGCGGATCGCCCGCGACCTGCGCGAGCAGGTCGACTGGACCGACGTCGCCGTGCAGGTGTCGGCGTCCCCGTACGCCCGGGCGTTCCTGGCCCTGCTCGGCGACCTGGCCGTGATCGACCCGAAGGAGGCACTCGTGCCCGAACCACCGCAGTACCTCGTCGCCCGGCTCAGCCGGGCCCTCGCCGAAGACCCCCGCACCGCCGAGCTCGGCGTGCACGTGACCGTGCGGGGCGAGCACGTCCACCTGACCGGCGAAGTCACCTGCCCCGCGCGCAAGGCGGAGGTGGACGCCGTCGTCGGCGAATACCTGACCGGAGAGCTGGTGCACAACGACATCCGGGTCGCCGACGTCCGCGAACCGGCGAGCGCGGAGGAGATCGGCCGATGAGGATCGCCGCGGTCGGGGACGTGCACCTGGGCGAGGATTCCCGCGGCCTGCTCCGGCCGGCCCTGGAACACCTCGCGGGCACCGCCGACGTCCTGCTGCTGGCCGGGGACCTCACCCGGCACGGCACCGTCGAGGAGGCCCGCGTGGTGGCCGACGAGCTCGCCGGGCTCGGCGTGCCGATCGCCGCGGTCCTCGGCAACCACGACCACCACAGCGACTACGCCGAGGTGATCGCGAACCTGCTGCGGGAGACCGGGGTCGAGGTCCTGGAGGGTGACGCGGTCCGCTTCGACCTGCCGGACGGCTCCCTGGGCGTCGCCGGCGTCAAGGGCTTCGGCGGCGGGTTCGCCGGCAAGTGCGCCAGCCGGTTCGGCGAGCGGGAGATGAAGGACTTCGTCGAGCACACGATGGCCTCGGCGAATTCGTTGCGGCAAGCGTTGCAGACGCTCGACACGGACGTCGTCGTCGCGCTGACGCACTACGCGCCGATCCCCGGCACCCTGCACGGCGAGCCCCCCGAGATCCACCCGTTCCTCGGTTCGTACCTGCTGTGCGAGCCGATCGACGAGGTGGGGGCCGACCTGGCGCTGCACGGCCACGCCCACTTCGGCTGCGAGCAGGGCGTGACACCCGGCGGCGTGCGCGTGCGGAACGTGGCGCAGCCGGTGATCCGGAAGGCGTACGCGCTCTACGAGCTGCACCCGGCCGAGCTGGCCGCGCGGTCGTGGGTGGGTAATATGGGTAGAAACCCCCATACCACACCCCACCCACCCCGGCCG
>NZ_JADWPD010000034.1:51722-131337 GCF_017308975.1 Amycolatopsis sp. MtRt-6
CCGGCGCTCACGTCCCGGCCCCCGCCCTCGGGGGCCGGGGGTGGGTGTGTGGTAATTCGGGTTAGACCCCGAATTACCACTCACGACAAGCCGCGGCAGCCCTCCTCCGGTACCGGATTCGCCTACTGCGCCAGGAGCGTGCGCACGGTCGCCAGCACCGGGCGCTCGCCGGCGGCCGCCAGGATCTCCTCGGCCGTGCGCCAGCATTCGCGGGCCGCGCCGGGGTCGGCCAGGGTCTCCCGGGCCCGGCCGAGCACCACGAACGCGTACGCCTCGCCCAGCCGGTGCCCGGTGGCCCGGAAACCCGCGATCGCCTGCTCCGCCAGGGTTTCCGCGGCGCCGGGGTCACCCGCGCTCAGGACCGCCCACGCCATGCTGGTCCTCGCCTGCCCGGCCAGCAGCCGGAAGCCGCCCAGGTCCGCCTCGCGCACCGCGGCTCCGGCGTGCGCGACCGCCTCCTCCGTGTCCACAGTGGACAAGCCGATCAGGGTGGCGATCCGGCCGCGCAGGTAGCCGATCTTCTCCGCCAGCCGGTGGGCTTCGGTGTACTCCGCCAGTGCCGCCGCCGGGTCGCCCGCCTGGCGGTGGAGGTCGCCGAGCGCGCCGAGCGCGTCCACCTCGAACCGCTGGTTGCCCGCCTCGCGCGCCACCGTCACCGCGAGCCGCGCCGCCGGCCAGGCCTGATCGAGGTCGCCGGTCGCCCGGTGCACGGCGGCGAGCCGGACCAGCGCGTCGGCCTCGTCGTCGCGGGAACCCAGCTCCCGCAACGTTTCCAGTGCCTCGGTGAGCACGGCCCTCGCCCGCGCGAGGTCGCCCGAGACGCGGTAGCCGTACCCGAGGTTGCACTGCGCGATCGCCGCCGCGTGCGGTGAGCCGAGCCGGCGGCACAGGGTGAGCGCGCGTTCGTTGCGCTCGATGCCTTCCGCGAGCCTGCCGTGCTCGATCAGCACCGCACCCAGGTTGATCAGCCCGTTCGCCGCCCGGATCGACGTGCCCGACCGCAGCGTGCCCGCCAGCGCCGCGGTGAAGTGCTCGATCGCCCGGTCGAGCCGGCCGAGGTCGAGGTGCACGACGCCGAGTGCGTGCAGGACCGAGTCGGCGCCTTCGCGGGCCCCGGCCGCGCGGTAGGACGCCTGGGCGGCTTCGAGCTCCGCGAGCGCCGTCTCGTAGTCGCCGCGGCTCCAGGCCAGCGCGCCCAGGCTGTGCCGCATGGCCCCGGCCGCGCGCTCGTCCCCGGCGCGCCGCGCGGCGGCCAGCCCGGCGGTCGCGGCCGCCTGCCACTCCGCGTCGAGCCGGTGCGAGTGGAAGAAGCCGCGCAGCAGGTCGGCCGCCCGCCAGGCGAACGGGTCCTGGTCCGGCCCGGCGGCCCACCGGATCGCGGCGAGGACGTTGCCGTGCTCGGCCAGCAGCCACCGGCGCGCTTCGGCCGGTTCGACGGCTTCGCCGCTCTCGGGTGCGTCGGGCAGCCGCTGCAGGTCCGGGTAGAGCGCCGTCGCCGCCCCGGCCGCGGCACGCAGGTAGTACCCGAAGAGCCGGTCGAGGGCGGCCGCCCGCTCGGCGGCCGAAAGCTCGTCACGCGCCCGCTCGGCCGCGTACGCGCGGAGCAGGTCGTGCAGGCCGAACCGGTCGTCGCCGCAGGGCTGCACCAGGTGGCTCGCGGCCAGTTCGCGCAGCAGCCGCCCGGCTTGGCTGTCGGCCACCGCGGCCAGCGCCGCCGCGCCCGCCACGCCGACGTCCGCGCCCGGCACCAGCCCGAGCAGGCGGAAGAACCGGGCGGCCGCCGGCGAAACGGTGTCGAAGGACAGGTCGAAGGCACGCCGGACGCCGAGCTGCTCGGCACCGGGCACCGCCAGCCGCCCGAGGAGGTCGGGCCCGGCCAGCTCGGCGAGGTAGCCGCGCAGGGACCGGTCCGGCCACAGCGCGAGGTTCGCCGCGACGATCCGCAGCGCCAGCGGCAGCCCGGCGCACAGCCGCACCAGTTCGCGCGCGACGTCGTCCTCCGCGGCGACCCGCGCCGCGCCGACGACCGAGGCCAGCAGCGCGAGCGAGTCGTCCGGCGGCAGCTCGGCCAGTTCCACGAGCCGGGTGTCGACGGTGGCGGTCAGGCCGCCGAGCCGGTCGCGGCTGGTGATGAGCACCGCGCAGCCCGCGCTGCCGGGCAGCAGCGCACGTACCTGGTCCGGCCCGGCGACGTTGTCCAGCACGATGAGCACCCGCCGGTCGGCGAGCACCGAGCGGTAGAGCGCGGCGGCGTCGGCGAGGTCGGTCGGCACCTGGCCGGGCCGGACGCCGAGCGCGTGCGAAAACCGGGTCAGCACCTCCAGCTGCGCGAGGGCCGGGACCGTCGAATAGCCCTGGAGGTCGGCGAAGAGCTGGCCGTCCGGGAAGTGCCGCGCGGCGCGGTGCGCCCAGTGCACGGCGGCGGCCGTCTTGCCCACGCCGGCCGGTCCGACCAGCAGCGCGATCGGCGGATGGGTGCCGGGTGCCCGGTCCGGGCCGATGGCTTCGTCCAAAAGGGACAGCAGCCGGGTGCGGCCGACGAGCGTGGCGACGTCCGGGGGCAGCTGCCGCGGCCGGAACTCCGGCTGCGCGACGGCGGGCGGTTCCGCGGCGGCTTCGTCGGCGAGGACGGCCCGGTGGGCGCGCCGCAACCGTTCGCCGGGCCCCACGCCCAGCTCGTCGGTGAACATCCGGTGCACCGCGCGGTAGGTCTCCAGGGCGTCGGCGCGGCGGCCCGAACGGTGCAGCGCCTCCAGGTACAACGCCCAGAAGGCCTCCCGCCACGGGTGCTCCCGGGTCACCCCGGCCAGCTCGTCGGTGATTTCGCCGGGCCGGCCGAGCTCGAGGCTGACCTCGAAGTAGCGCTCCTGCGCCCGCAGCCGCTCTTCGGCGGGCTGGTCGACGTCTTCGCGGCCGAGCACCTCGGCCGGGAGGTCGGCGAGCACCGGGCCGCGCCAGCAGGCGAGCGCGGCGGCGAGCAGCTCGCGTTCGGTCTCCGGCCGCGGCTCGGCCCGGGCGGCGGCGGTGAGTTCGCGGAAGCGCAGCAGGTCGTGCTGCGCCGGCCGCACGCGCAGCAGGTAGCCGGTCGGCTGTGTCTCGACGACGCCGTCGCCGAGGGCGCGCCGCAGCCGGACCGCGTGCACCTGGATGCTCTTGCGGGCGGTCTCCGGCGGGTCCTCGCCCCACAGCAGCTCGGTGAGCCGGTCGAGGGACACCGTCGTGTTCGCCCGCATCAGCAACGCGGCCAGCAGGGCCCGCACCTTGGGCCCGGTGACCGGGACGGGCACGCCGTCCCGCTGGACCTGCAACGGTCCCAGCACCCCGAAGCTGAGCACTCTTCCGCACCCCCCGCTGACCGGACGAACCGGTCATCCGGCGGTGAGGGTAGCGGGAATCGGTCAGCTCGGCGGGACGGGGCGCACCACCGGCGGGGAGAGCAGCGAGCCGAACACCGGCTCGGGTTCGATGATCCGCAGGTCGAAGCGGTCGAGGGCGCCGGCGCACTCGAGCACCTTCGCCGTCGCCTGGTTGACGAACCGGGAGCCGACGCAGGCGGCGCTGCCGAAGCCGTAGGGGAGGTAGCGGGCCTTGTGCCCCTCGGGCGGGCCGGCCCAGCGGCCGGGCCGGTACTCGCCGGGCTCGGCCCAGACGTCCGGGTCGCGGTGGAGGAGGTAGGTGCACAGGTACAGCCGGTCGCCCGGGACCAGCGAGACGCCGCCCAGCTCGGTGGCCGCGGTGACCTTGCGCGACAGCAGCCAGGCGACCGGCCACAGCCGCAGCGCTTCCCGGACGCGGTGCGCGGCGGGCTGGGGCGTGCCGGCCGGTCGCAGGATCGCGCCCGCCGGGCTGCCGGGCCGCCAGCCGCGGTCCAGCAGCACCGTCCAGGCGAACACCATGGCCGCGGCCCGGCAGACCGCGCCGACCAGGCCGTGCAGGGCCAGTGCCACGTCGTCGGCCGAGCCGAGGGCGGCCCGCAGCGCCTCGGGAAGGGGCCCGGCCCGGTCCGCCGCCCAGCGGTGCAGCGCGGCGTCGGCCCGGCTGTGCGCGAACCGGCCCCGCAGGCGCCGCAGGGCCGTGCTCGTCCGGTCGAGCCCGTCGGAGGCGGCGAGGGCGTCCTGCAGCGTCTGCCGGGCCCGCGGGGGCAGGCCGGGGAAGAGCTGTTCGCCGAACAGCCGCAGGTACGACGTCGACAGTGCGCCCGGCCAGGCCTCCCCGGCTTCGGCGGAGCGCCGCAGCTCGGCGGTGATCCGCTCGGCGGGCACGGCCTGCCAGGCCCGGTCCAGTTCCTGGGCCAGCGCGGCGTTGACCGGGCGGCTGCGGTCGGAGCCGGGCACCCAGCCGGCGACGGCGCCGAAGGTCGCCGCCTTCGCCTCGAACGGCGTGGTCGTCCCGGCCAGCGCGGTCCGGACGAGCTCGGCGCCGGACACCAGGTACCGGCCCGGCTCGAACCGGCGGATCGCGATGCCGTCGCCGGCCCACCCCTCGAGGGCGGCGAGTGGATCGGTCAGAAACACGCCGGGTTCGGTGGTGGCTTGGCGCACGGACGTCTCCCGGAAAGTCCCGCGGCCGGGGTTCGGGGACCCCGGCCGCGGTGGCCATCAGTAGATCTCGTAGTACATGCGCCAGGTGGCACCCAGCTCACGGGTCCGCAGGCTGCGGGCCACGGAACGGGTGAAGAAACGAAGCGTCTTCATGGTGTTTCTCCTTCTTTCGGTGGGTGTTACCAGCGGAGGCCGATGTTCACGCTCGGCGAGCCGCCGGAGACGATGCCGTAGATCCACCCGCCGGACACGTTGTTGCAGACCCAGGACCGCGCTCCCTCTTCGGCGCCGAACCCGGACTGGCAGACGGTTCCGCCGCTGTCCCTGCGGACGACCCACTGGGCCGGGCCGGTGCCGTGCACGTCGGCGTCGACCGAAAGGGTGCCGCCCGGGAACCAGACCGACGGTTCGGTCGAGCAGGTGTTGACGGTGTAGCACGTCTTCGAGACACCGCCCTGCACGGTGGCCGATGCGGCCGGTGCGGCGAGTGCGAGCGCACTGGCCGCGATCGCGCCCACGATGGCGGCGCGCTGGGTTGATCGGTACATGTCTGCCCTCTCTCCCTGTGGCGGAAGGGGCGGGCGCTGCAGGCCCCCAGCCTGCAGCGCGCGTCGCGAGCGACGCGGGAAGCGTTCCCCCAGTACCCCCTGGCTGCCAGGCGACCGGCACCCTCGACCGGCTAGTCCCCCCGCCGGTGAGCTCCGGACCCCCAGCCCTCGCTCCGACCGCCTGGCGGAACCGATCTTGCCGGGCCCCGGTTAAAGCCGGGCAAAACCGGCTTAGGCGGCAAGCTGCGCGGCAGCGGCCAGCACGTGCGGGGCCAGGCCGTCGGCGATCACGGCGTAGCCGGCCGAGGAGGGGTGGAAGCGGTCGGCCGAGAACAGCGTGGGGTCGGCGGCGAAGCGGGCGGCGAGTTCGGGGCCGGCGGTGGCCACCGCGCCACCGGCCCGGACGGCGGCTTCGGCCTGAGCCTGCGCGTAGTGGCCGCTGGCCGCGGAGACCAGCTGCCGGTAGGGCCCGGGCACCCGCGCCACGATCCCCAGGTCGGGCGCCGGCACCACGATGACGCGGGCGCCGGCGCGCACCAGCCGCGTCACGGCGTCGTGCAGCTGGCGCGCGCCGACGGCGGGGGCGACGAAGCCGGCGAGGTCGTTCGCACCGATCACGATCAGGGCCAGGTCGACACCCTCGCCGAGGGCGACGCCGACCTGGCGTGCGAGGTCGGCCGAGCGGGCCCCGGGGACGCCGAAGTTCCGCAGGCGCACGACGTGGCCCGCGTCGCGCAGCCGCCGGGTGAGCTGCCGGCCGAGCGTGTCGTCCTCGCGGCTGCTGCCGACGCCGGCTGCCAGGGAGTCGCCGAGGACGCAGAATCGGAGTGGTGGGTTCATTACGGGGTACAACGTGACGAGGCCACCGTTGTTTCCCGGGAGGTCGAGCTTGACCAAGACGGTGCTCGTGCGCGTGGTGCTGGTGGCCCTCGTGGTCGTGGTGCTGCTGCTGGCCGCGTTCTGGGCGTTCCAGCGACGGCTGATCTACCTCCCGGACCCCGGCCCGGTGCCCGCGGCCGCCGACGTGCTGCCCGGCGCGGAGGACGTCCGCCTCCGCACCGCCGACGGCCTCGACCTGGGGGCCTGGTACCTGCGTCCGGTGGGCCGGGACCCGGCGGCGACGGTGCTGGTCGCGGGCGGCAATGGCGGCAACCGCGCGGGCCGGGCGCCGCTGGCCGCGAAGCTCGCCCAGGCGGGACTGGCCGTGCTGCTGTTCGACTACCGCGGCTATGGCGGCAATCCGGGCGACCCCAGCGAGGACGGCCTGGCCCTCGACGTCCGCGCCGCGCACCGCTTCCTGACCGAGGACCGGCGGGTGCCGCCCGGGCGGCTCGTCTACTTCGGCGAAAGCCTCGGCTCCGCCGTCGTGACGGAGCTGGCCCTCGAACACCCGCCCGCCGGGCTGCTGCTGCGGTCCCCGTTCGTGGACCTGGCGGCCGTCGGCGCGGAGATCTACCCGTACCTGCCGGTCCGCCTGCTGCTGCGCGACCGCTTCCCGGTCAAGGAGCAGGTCGCGCGGCTGCGCGTCCCGGCCGTGGTGGTCGTCGGCGGCCGGGACTCGATCGTCCCGCCGGCCCAGAGCCGCGAGGTGGCGGCCGCGGCGGCGGCCCGGCTGGTCGAGATCCCGGGCGCCGACCACAACGATCCGGTGCTGCTCGACGGCCCGGAGCTGGTCGAGGCGGTGCGGGCGCTGGTGCCGCGCTGACCCTGGTCCGGGGCCGTGGAGTGTGACGTGTGTCCGTCTTGAGACCTCGGCCGCATCGCGCATAATGGCCACTGACCGACTGCTTGGTATGTGCCGGGCACCACAGCCGAAGGAGACACACTGCCGTGAACTCGTTCAAGGATCGCGTCGCGATCGTCACCGGGGCCAGCCGGGGCATCGGCCTCGGGATCGCGAAGACGCTCGTCGAGCGCGGCGCCAAGGTCTGCCTCACCGCCCGCAAGCCGGAAGCCCTCGAAGAGGCCGTCAACTCCCTCGGCGGCCCCGATGTCGCCATGTTCGTGGCGGGCAAGGCCGACGACACCGACCACCAGGACGAGACGGTCGCCAAGACGATCGAGACCTTCGGCCGGCTCGACTACCTGGTCAACAACACCGGCATCAACCCCGTCTACGGGCCGACCCTCGACATCGACCCGGCCGCCGCGGCGAAGATCCTCGGCGTCAACGTGCTCGCGCCGCTGGGCTGGACCAAGCGCGCCCGCGACGCGTGGCTGGGGGAGCACGGCGGCGCCGTCGTCAACGTCTCCTCCGTCGCCGGTCTCGGCGCTTCGCCGGGCATCGGCATGTACGGCGTCAGCAAGGCCGCCCTGATCCGGCTGACCGTCGAGCTCGGCGCCGAGCTGGGGCCGAAGATCCGCGTCAACGCCGTCGCGCCGGCCGTGGTCAAGACGAAGTTCGCCACCGCGCTGTACGAGGGCCGCGAGGAGGAGGTCGCTTCGGCGTACCCGATGAAGCGCCTCGGCGTGCCGTCCGACATCGCGGGCGCGGTGGCCTTCCTGCTGTCGGACGACGCGGGCTGGATCACCGGCCAGACGGTCGTCCTCGACGGCGGCGTCACCCTCGGCGGTGGCCTGTGACCGGCGTCGTCGTCACCGGGGGTGGTGGCGGCATCGGCGCCGCGCTGGCCCGCCGCTTCGCCGCCGACGGCGCCCGGGTCGTCGTGGCCGACCTGGACGGGGACAAGGCCGCGGAGGTGGCCGCCGAAGTCGGCGGGACGGCGTTCGCCGGCGACGTCGCGAGCCTGGACGGCGTCACGAAGCTGATCGACAGCGCGCGCTCGGCGCTCGGCGAGATCGACGTCTTCTGCGCGAACGCGGGCATCGCGCCCTTCGGCGGCGCGGAAAGCGGCGAGGAGGTGTGGGCGCGCACCTGGGACGTCAACGTCATGTCGCACGTCCGCGCGGCGAACCTGCTGCTGCCGGCGTGGCTCGAGCGCGGCGAAGGGCATTTCATCGCGACGGTGTCCGCGGCCGGCCTGCTGACCAGCCTCGGTTCGGCGCCGTACTCGGTGACCAAGCACGGGGCGCTGGCGTTCGCGGAGTGGCTGTCGGCGACCTACCGCCACCGCGGCATCACGGTGCAGGCGATCTGCCCGCAGGGCGTGCGCACGGCGATGCTGGAGAGCACCGGCACGGCGGGCCAGCTGCTGATGGGCGCGTCGGCGATCGAGCCGGAGCAGGTGGCGGACGCACTGTTCGCGGCGATGGCGGACAAGCGGTTCCTGGTGCTGCCGCACCCGGAGGTCGCCGGCTACTACGCGGCGCGCGCCACCGAGACCGACCGCTGGCTCGGCGGGATGAACAAGCTGCAGCGCAAGGTCGAAGAGGCCGTCGGAGAGCTGTGAGCCGGCGGCGCGAGCCGGTGCGCCCCTCGATCGCGCACCGGCTCCGGGGCTTCAGCCGCAGAAGCTCGACCTCTCCCGTGAGATCCCGAAGAAACTGACGGCCGAGGCAGCCGACGGCTCAGGCGCCGCGGGTGTGGCGGGCCCGGGGTGATCCGGGGCGGAGTTCCCGGTGGTGCTGGACGGCGAGCCGGACGATGTCGACGACGTGGGGGTCGTCGATGTAGTGGATCTGGTGCTTGCCGTGGCGGCGGGCGCGGACGAGGCCGGCGAGCTTGAGCTTGCCGAGGTGGTGGCTGACGGTGGCCACGCTCTGCCCGGTTTCCTCGGCGAGGGTGCCGACGTCGCGTTCGTCGTGGGCGAGCAGCCACAGCAGGTGCAGCCGGACGGTGGCCGACAGCAGGCCGAAGGTCGCCGCGGCGTCCTGGAGGAGGTCGGGTGGCAGGGGATCGGGTGGAGCGGACACGGGTTCATCCTCTCGGGTCTCCGCACAGCGTGACGTAAGACCCGTCACTTGGACAAGTGTTTGACTGTTCTGGTCGTGGTGCGGTTGACTGGGGCCGGGCCGGTGTTGCGGCCTGTCCGTGTGTGGAAGGAGGTGAGCCGGGTGACCGGCGAAGGAAGTAGTCGCCGCGATCGCGCGGCCACCCGGGGGTAGGTCCGGGAGTCCGCGTGGTCGCTCCGTACAGCTGTGACCTCGACGGACAGGACGTCCCCCATGACGCGTTTCCCCGGCGTGCCCCCCGAACTGGGCGAGGCACCCGTGATCACGGTCTTCCGGCGGCTCGAGAGCTCGCCGAAGGGCCTCACCGAGGCCGAAGCCGCCGACCGCCTGTCCCGCTACGGCGACAACCACCTCGAGCCCGCCGTCCCGGCCGGGGTGGTGCGGCGGGCGTGGGCCGCGGTGCGCAGCCCGTTCGTGGCGTTGCTGACCGGCCTCGGCGTGGTCTTCGCCGTGGTCGGTGACCTGCGCGGCGCGGTCACCGTGTCGGTGATGGTGGTGCTGAACGTGCTGCTGCGGTTCTGGCAGCAGGCACGGTCCGAGCGGGCGGTCGGCGCGCTGCGGGCCCGGGTCACCACGACGGTCACCGTCCGGCGCCGGGCCGGCGACGCGTTCCCCGGCACCGAGCGCGAGGTGCCGACGGCCGATCTCGTTCCCGGTGACGTGGTGCTGCTCGGCCCGGGTGACGTCGTGCCCGCGGACGTCCGGGTGGTCGCGGCCGCCGACCTGGTGGTCGACCAGTCTGCGGTGTCCGGCGAGGCGTTGCCCGTCGTCAAGCGGCTGCCGTCCCGGCACCCCGCGCCGGATCCCGCGGACGCGCCGGCGGTCGCGTTCGCCGGGACGTCGGTGCTCGGCGGCACCGCGACCGCCGTCGTGGTCGCCACCGGAAGCGACACCTGCTTCGGTTCCCTGGCCACCCAGGCCGCCGCGCCGCGGGCGGAGTCGAGCTTCGACGCCGGTGTCCGCCGCGTGGGCTGGACGCTGCTGCGGTTCATGCTGGTGATGGTGCCGATCGTGCTCGTGGTCAACGGCACGGTCACCGGGAACTGGGCGCAGGCCACGATGTTCGCGGTCGCCGTCGCGGTCGGCCTGACACCGGAGATGCTGCCGGTGATCGTCACGACGAACCTGGCCAGGGGCGCGGCCGCGCTCTCGCGGCGGAAGGTGATCGTCAAGCGGCTCAACGCGATCCAGGACCTCGCCGCCATGGACGTGCTGTGTGTGGACAAGACCGGCACCCTCACCGAGGACCGGGTGGCTTTCGCGCACAGCATCGACCTCGATGGCCGCCCGGACGGCGAGGCCGCCGAGTACGCCTCCCTCGCCGTGCACTTCCAGGCCGACTCCCGCGACCGGCTCGACGAGGCGATCGTGGCGCAGTTCGCGGGCCCGGGCGACGACGTCGTGACCGACGCGCTGTTCACCAAGGTCGACGAGCTCGGCTTCGACCACACGCGCCGCCGCGCCACCGTGGTCGTCCGCCGCGCGGACACGCACATCCTGGTCACCAAAGGAGATCCGGACGAGATCCTGCCCCGCTGCGGCCACGCCCGCCGGGGCGGCGAGGTCGTCGAGCTGACCGACGCGACGCGGGCCGCGGTCGCGGACCTGGTCCGGGCGCACGCCGGGCACGGCATGCGGCTGCTGGCCGTCGCCGCCCGCGAGACCCCGGCCCGCCTCGGCCACTACACCGAAGCCGACGAGACCGGGCTGGTCCTGGTCGGGTTCGCCGGCTTCGTCGACCCGGTCCGCGACGGCGCCGCCGAGGCGGTCCGGGCGCTGGCCGGGCACGGGATCGCGGTGAAGATCCTGACCGGCGACAACCGGCACGTCGCCGCGCGCGTGGCCGAGCAGGCCGGGGTCCCGGTCGGCGAGGTCGTGCTCGGCCGCGACGTCGACCGGGCCACGGACGCCGGCCTGCGCGCGCTGGCCGAGCGCACGACGGTGTTCGCCAAGCTCACCCCCGCGCACAAGGCCCGGATCGTGGCGGCGCTGCGGGGGAACGACCGCGCGGCCGGGTTCATCGGCGACGGCGTCAACGACGTCACCGCGCTGCGGACCGCCGACGTCGGGATCGCCCCGGACACCGCCACCGACGCGGCCAAGGACGCCGCGGACCTGGTGCTGCTGGAGCGCGACCTCGGGGTGCTGGCGCGCGGGGTCGTCGAGGGACGGCGGACCCTGGGCAACACGCTCAAGTACGTCAACATCACGGCCGCGTCGAACTTCGGGAACGTGCTGACCGTGCTCGCGGCGAGCGCGTTCCTGCCCTTCCTGCCGATGTTGCCGATCCAGCTGATGGTCGCGAACCTGCTCTACGACCTCGCGCAGCTCGCGCTGGCCTGGGATCGCGTCGACGAGGAGTACCTGAGCGCGCCGCGGCGCTGGGACGCGCGCGGGCTGACCCGGTTCATGCTCGTGTTCGGGCCCCTGTCGTCGGTGTTCGACCTCTCGACGTTCGCCGTCCTGTGGTGGGTGTTCGACGCCGGTCCCGCGGTGTTCCGGACCGGCTGGTTCGTCGAAAGCCTGCTCACCCAGCTGCTGGTGGTGCTCATCCTGCGCAGCCGGGCCGGGTTCGCCCGCGGTGCGCGCCCCACGCGCGCGGTCGTGGCCGCGGCGGCGGGTGCCGGGCTGATCGGCCTGCTGCTGCCGTTGTCCCCGCTGGCCGGGCCCCTGCTGATGCATCCGTTGCCCGGTGGCTACCTGCTGTGGGTGGGCGTCGTCCTGGTCGGCTACGCACTGTCCGCACGACTGGCGAACCGGGTCTTCACCCACCACCGCTGACCGTTCCTGACCACGAAGACAGGTGAACCATGTCCTTGTTGCGCCCTTTTCCCACGCGCGGCGCGCTCACCCGGCCGCGGCGCACGATCGCCGACGTGGTCGTGTTCCTCGGCGCCGCCGTGGCGCTGTGGCTGGTCGTGCGGCTCGCCCACGGCGCCGCGGTGCCGTGGACGCCGGCCACCGCACCGTCCACAGTGTCCACCGAGCCGGCCGAACTGCCTTACTACGCCGGGCGTTCGCTGCTGCGGATGTTCGCCGCGCTGGGGTTGTCGGTGGTGTTCACGTTCGGGTACGCCACCGCCGCGGCCCGGCTGCGGCGCGCGGAGAAGGTGCTGCTGCCGGTGCTGGACATCCTGCAGTCGGTGCCGATCCTGGGGTTCCTGTCGGTGACGATCACCGGGTTCATCGCCCTGTTCCCCGGATCGGGACTGGGCCTGGAGTGCGCGTCGATCTTCGCGATCTTCACCTCGCAGGCGTGGAACATGACCTTCGCCTTCTACCACTCGCTGACCTCGCAGCCGCGCGAGCTGGACGAGGTCGCCCGCGACCTGCGGCTGTCGCGCTGGCAGCGGTTCTGGCGGGTGGACGTGCCGAGCGGGATGATTCCCCTGGTCTGGAACGGGATGATGAGCTTCGGCGGCGGCTGGTTCTTCCTCACCGCCTCCGAAGCCCTCAGTGTCAACAACCAGTCCTACGCCCTGCCCGGGATCGGCGCCTACGTCGCCGCCGCGTCCGACGAGGGGGACCTCGGCAAGGTCCTGCTGGCCATCGCGGTGATGATCGTCATGGTGGCCGGGGTGAACGTGCTCTTCTGGCGGCCGCTGACCGCGTGGGCGGAGCGGTTTCGCATCGAGCAGTCCGAAGCCGCGCAGGCACCGCGCAGCCTGACCCTCGGTCTGCTGCGCCGGTCCCGGATCCCGGCCCTGCTCGGCCGGGTGTCCGGGCCGCTGGTGGCTCCGCTCGACCGCGTCATGGCGGTGTTCGGGCTCGCCGAGCACCCGCTGCGGGTTTCGCCGGCACGCCGTCGCGCCGGGGACGTCGTGTTCGCCGTGGCGGTGCTCGCGCTGATCGGCTACGGCCTGGTCCGGATGGTCACGTTCATCGGCGAGACCACCGGGTTCGCCGAAGTCGGGCACGCGCTGCTGCTGGGGCTCGTCACCTTCGGGCGGGTGCTCCTGCTGGTCGCGGTGGCCACCGTGGTCTGGGTGCCGGTCGGGGTGTGGATCGGTCTCGACCCCCGCGTGTCGCGGCTGGCGCAGCCGGTGGTGCAGGTGCTCGCGAGCTTCCCGGCGAACTTCCTGTTCCCGCTCGTCACCGCCGTCCTGGTGGCGACCGGGATTTCCCTGAACTGGGGCGGCATCCTGCTGATGGCACTGGGTGCGCAGTGGTACATCCTGTTCAACGTGATCGCCGGTGCGTCGGCGATCCCGAACGACCTGCGGGAAGCCGCCGCGAACCTGCGGCTGCCGCGGAAGCTGTGGTGGCGCCGGCTGGTGCTGCCCGCGGTCTTTCCCAGCTACGTCACCGGTGGCATCACCGCGGCGGGCGGGGCGTGGAACGCCTCGATCGTCGCGGAAATCGTCTCCTACCACGGGCTCACCCTGACCGCCACCGGCCTCGGCGCCTACATCAAGGACGCCACCAGCACCGGGAACGCCGGCCGGATCCTCATCGGCGTCGCGGTGATGAGCCTGTACGTCGTCGGCCTCAACCGGCTGTTCTGGCGCCGCCTCTACGCACTCGCCGAACGTCGCTTCTCCCTCTCCTGAAACGAGGTTTCCCATGTCCCGTCCCGAAGTCCTGGTGTCCGTCGAGCACGTCGGCAAGAGCTTCACCGGCGCCGGAGGCGACGAACTGCGCGTCCTCGACGACATCACCCTCGACCTGCGCGCCGGCGAGATCGTCGCGCTGCTCGGCCGCTCCGGCTCCGGCAAGTCCACGCTGCTGCGCACCATCGCCGGGCTGATCGGCCCCACCACGGGCTCGGTCCGCTATCGCGGCGCCGAGCTCAACGGCGCCAATCCCGGCACCGCGATGGTGTTCCAGACGTTCGCGCTGATGCCGTGGCTGACCGTGCAGGACAACGTCGAACTCGGCCTCGCCGCCCAAGGCCTCCCGCCCGCACAGCGCCGGGAACGGGCGTTGAAGGCGATCGACATGATCGGCCTCGACGGCTTCGAATCGGCCTACCCCAAGGAACTCTCCGGCGGCATGCGCCAGCGCGTCGGCTTCGCCCGCGCCCTGGTCCTCGAACCCGACCTGCTGCTGATGGACGAGCCGTTTTCCGCGCTCGACGTCCTCACCGCCGAAAACCTCCGCACCGAGCTGATGACGCTCTGGCAGCAGGACGGCTTCCCCACCAAGGCGATCTGCATCGTCACGCACAACATCGAGGAGGCCGTGCTGCTCGCCGACCGCGTCCTGGTCCTGGGCGCGAACCCCGGCCACGTCCGCGCCGATGTCACCGTCGACCTCGCCCGCCCGCGTGACCGCAAGGCACCGGCGTTCGCCGCGCTCGTCGACCGGCTCTACGACCTGCTCACCGGCCGCGAACCGGGTGCCGCCGAGCCCACGGAGGCCACGCCGGCGGCACGGCCGCTGCCGGCGGCGTCGGTCGGCGGGCTCGCCGGGCTCGTCGAGATCGTCCACGCCCGCGGCGGCCGCGCCGACCTGCCCGACATCGCCGCCGAGATCGGCTTCGAGGTCGACGACCTGCTGCCGCTGGTCGACGCCGCCGCCATGCTGGACTTCCTCTTCGTCGCCGGCGGCGACCTGCACCTCACCCCGGTCGGCGACCTGTTCACCACGGCGGACATCCAGGCGAGCAAGAAGATCTTCGCCGAACAGGCCCGCGACCGCGCACCACTGGTGCGCACGATCCACAAAGCCCTCGCGGCCAGTACCGGCGGCAACCTCCGCGCCGGCTTCTTCCTCGACCTGCTCCGCCGCGGCTTCTCCACCGAGGACGCGCAACAGCAACTCGACACCGCCATCGACTGGGGCCGCTACGCCGAACTCTTCGACTACGACACCGGCACCGGCCGGATCACCCTCGACGCCCACTCCGACCGGGCGACCTGACCGTGCTCACGGTCAGGTCGTCGAGCCGGACGTCGTAGGAGGACGGGACCGGGTTGGGCTGGTACAGCTGCCAGCCCAGTTTGAGCTGGTCGAAGGCCGGGAAGAGGAAGTCGCCCGGGGCGCCGCCGTGGTTCTTCGTCGAGACGGTGAGGGCGGTCTGTTCGACGCCGTCGAGGTACACCGTGACCCGGTTGTCGGTCGCGTCGAGGTGGAACTCCACGCAGCGCCACTTCGCGGCGACGGCCGGGGCGGAGGTCTGCCACGCTGTCCAGTCGCCGGTGGGGCCGAGGTCCGAGCCCACGCCGTAGAAGTTCGCGGCGGCGCTGGGCACGTACTGCCCGCCGAGCGGGCGGACGAGGGTGGGGGAGCCGGAACCGGAGGCTTCGGCGATGGTCCAGTGGGCCCAGTCCGGGGCGGTGGGGAAGGCCGCGACCCGGACACGCAGGCGTACCCAGAAGCTGTTGCCGGGTGGGTTCAGCGCCGGGATCACGAGGAAGGCGCGGCCGTTGCCGGTGGTGCGGATGCGCAGTTCCCGGCCGTGTCCGGTCCTGCTCGGTTCGACCGTCAGGCTGCCGCCGGAGACGTCGGTGGTCCAGCCGGGGCCCGCCGTGACCTGGCCGAACGGCAGGCGGTCGAAGTTCTCCCGGAACAGGGTGCCGGGGTGCGCGGACGCCGTGGCGGGTGTCACGGCGAGGGCGATCGCGGCGATGAGCGCGGTCACGGCCGATCTTCTCAAGCGAATCACGCCTCTCGTGGTGGCGCCGGGACGTGCCGAAGATCTTGCCGAACCGTCGCCGGCGACGCAACGGCCGGCCGGGCCGGCTGAAGGCCACGAACCCCTAAGGGGCTCGTGGGACCGCGGTGGCGGTGGGTAAACACGAATGGCCACCCGTTCCCGAACGAGGAGACCACCATGGCCACACGTCGACCGGCCATTCGCGGCCTGCTCCTCGCACTGGTCGTGCTGTGCCTGGCGCCCGTGCCGCCCCTCGCCGTGGCCGCGCTGGCCGGCCCGCGGTACCCGGTGACCGGCCTGCACCGGCCGGTCGAAATGCTCATCGACAAGTGGGGCGTACCGCACATCTACGCCGCCAACACCGCCGATCTCTTCTTCGCGCAGGGCTTCAACATCGCCCGTGACCGGCTGTTCCAGATCGACACCTGGCGCCGCCGCGGGCTCGGCCTGCTCGGCGACGTGCTCGGTCCGTCCTATGTGGAGCAGGATCGGGCCGCCCGGCTGTTCCTCTACCGCGGCGACCTGGACGCCGAATGGGCGTCCTACGGTCCGGAAAGCAGGCTGGCCGCCACCCGGTTCGCCGAAGGCATCAACTCCTACGTCGACTGGCTCGACCGCCATCCCGACGCGCTTCCCCCGGAGTTCGGCAGGCTCGGCTACCGGCCCGCCCGCTGGCACCCGCAGGACGTGGTGCGGATCCGCTCGCACGCCATCGGGGAGAACCTGGCGTGGGAGATCGCCCGCGCGAAGCTGGTCTGCCTGGCCGGGCCCGGCGCGAGCCGTTACCTGCGCTCCCTCAGCCCGGACCACGAAGCGGCGGTACCCGCCGGCCTCGATCCCTGCTCGGTGTCCGACGACGTGCTCAAGGTGTACTACCTCGCGACCGCCGGGGTGAAGTTCACCGGCAGCGGTTTCCGGACCGAGGACGTCACCCGGGCGATCGGCGACGCGACCGCCGGCAGCAACGCCTGGGTGATCGGGCCGGGCCGGACCGCGTCGGGCCGGCCGATCCTGGCCAACGACCCGCACCGCTTCGCGGACGCCCTGCCGTCGGGCCGGTACGTCGCGCAGTTGTCGGCTCCCGGGCTGAACCTCGCCGGCGCCGGCGAGCCGTGGAACCCGGGGATCGCCATCGGGCACAACGAAGACATCGCGTTCGGCCTGACCAACCTGCCGATCGACCAGACCGACCTCTACGTCTACGAACTCGACCCGGACGACCCCACCCGCTACCGCTACGGCACCGGCTGGGAGCGGATGACCGAGGTCACCGAGCAGATCCCGGTGCGCGGCGGCACGCCGGTCGCCGGGAAGCTGTTCTTCACCCGGCACGGCCCGGTCGTCAAGATCGACGAGGCGGCGCACCGGGCGTTCGCGATCCGCACGGCGTGGACGCAGCCGGGCAGCGCGGCGTACCTGGGCAGCCTGAACTACCAGCGGGCCACGAACTTCCGCGAGTTCACCGCGGGCATGCGGACGTGGGGCGCGCCGGGCTCGAGCCTCGTCTACGCCGACGTGCGCGGCAACATCGGCTACGTCCCGGCGGGGCTGACGCCGCGCCGCACCGGCGCCGGCTACGACGGCCTGCTGCCCGTCCCCGGTGACGGGCGCTACGAGTGGGACGGCTTCCACGCGAACAGCGAGCTGCCGGGCCAGGACAACCCGGCGTCCGGCTACTTCGCCTCGGCCAACGACTTCAACATCCCGCCGGGCCACCCGGTGGTGTCCAACTACGAATGGCAGCTGCCCTACCGCAAGCAGCGCATCGACGAGCTGATCGAATCCCACCCGGGGGCGACGGTCGTCGGCTCGCTCGAGCTGCAGAAGGACGAGAAGTCGCTGGTGGCCACCCAGCTCCTGGAGTTCGTGCGCGGGCTGTCCTCGCCGGACCCGGACACCGCGCGGGCGCTGGAGCTGCTTCGCGGCTACGACGGCGTCGCGTCGGTGGATTCGGCGGGGGCCGCGCTGTTCGAGACGTGGCTCATGAAGTACCTGCACAACGCGTGGGCGCACGCGGTGCTGCCGCAGGCCGCGGCGGACGCGCTGGCGAGCAACGTCAACCCCGACGTCAGCCTGGTCATCGACTCCTTCGCGGACCCGGCGAGGTGGCTCGGCTCGGACGGCGCGGCGGTGCGCGACAAGCTGATCCTGGACACGCTGCCGGTGGCGTTCCGCGACGTCGCCGGCCGGCTCGGCGCCGACCCGTCGACGTGGCGGTGGGGCTCGCTGCATCACCAGGAGTTCAAGCACCCCCTGGGCGGCCCGAACGTCGGCCCGACCCCGGTCGGCGGCTCGTACCACACGATCCACCCGTCGTTCTTCCACCCGCTGACCTACGCGCAGATCATCGGGGCGACGTTCAAGATGGCACTGGACGTCGGCAACTGGAACGGCTCGGCCGTGATCAACGCGCCGGGGCAGTCCGGCGACCCGCGCAGCCCGCACTACCGCGACCTGAACGCCCTCTGGGCCGCGGGCGGCTCGTTCCCCCTGCTGTACAGCCGGAGCGAGGTCGAACGGAGCCTCGACGTCCGGATCCGGCTGGAGCCGGCCGCCGGGTGACGGGCAGCCGTTCGTACCAGCCGGGACGCCGTCGAGTGGCCGTCGCAGGACCGCGGGAAGCACGACACGATGGGACGGTCGGGACTTCTCGGGCGACTCGGGAGGCAAGGCCGTGAAGAAGATCGTCCTGGCCCTGGTGCTCGGTTTGGCCGGCGCCGGTTTGAGCGCGCCCGCGGCCGCCGAGCCACGACCGGACAGTGTGCGAGTGTGGAACGAGCTGGCCCTGGCCGCGGTCCGTGCCACCCGCGCCACCGACGCCGACGCCGCCCGCACCTACGCGATGCTCAACGTCGCCGTCTACGACGCGGTCAACGGTCTCACCGGCCCGGCCCGCGGCCCCGCGCTGGTACCCGGCCCCGGCCCGCGCGGCGCCGATCCCGATGCCGCGGCGGTCGCCGCGGCGCACGCCGTCCTCGTCCGGGTGGACCCGGGCCGGACCGCCGGCTACGACACCCAGCTGCAGGCCGATCTGGCCGCCCTGCGTCCCGGCCACCGGCGTGACGCCGGCGTGCGCTGGGGACGGGAGGTCGGCCAACGCGTGGTGGCCTCCCGCGCCGACGACGGCTCGGTTCCGGTGCAGAGCCAGCCCGCAGGTTCGGGCCCCGGGGTGTTCCGGGCGGAGTGGTCCGGCGTGCAGTACCGCGACGTTCGCCCGTTCGCCGTCGTCGACCCAGCCGGGTACGTACCGGGGCCGCCACCTGCCTTGGCCGGCCTGGACTACGCCGCTGCCTTCGCCGAGGTCGCGCTGCTCGGCGACGCCGGGATACCCGCTCCCGACAAGCTCGCCACGTTCCAGTTCTGGTCCGTGCCGGCCGGCACCGGCCAACCCGCCGGCGAGTGGGTGAAGATCGCGCTGACGGTGTCTCGTGAGCTGTCGCTGCCCGCCGCGGCGCGCCTCATGGCGTTGCTGACGATGACGCTGGCCGACACCACGCTTCCCACGGTGGGCACCAAGTTCGCCTACCGGCATTGGCGTCCCGCCACGGCGATCCGCGAGGCGGACACCGACGGCAACCCGTCGACGCAGCCGAACCCGGACTGGGCTCCGCGGGCCGGCAGCACGGGCGGATCACCGGAGTACCCGTCCGGACACAGTTCGTACAGCGGCGCGGCGGCCGCCGTGCTGGCGGGGTTCTTCTGCGCGGACGGCATTCGTTTCACGCACACGACGGACACCGCACCGGACGGCCGGCCGCGCACCTACCCGGGTTTCTCCGCGGCCGCCGCCGAGGCCGGCCGGTCGCGGGTGTTCGGCGGACAGCACTTCGAGTTCAGCAACCAGGCGGGTCTGGCCATCGGCCGCGGCGTCGCGACCGAAGTGCTCGCGACTCGGCTGTTGAAGCGAACCGGGCCCACCCATCACGGTGGTTGTCCATTGTAGACAAATTGATGTGGCCTGGTGTAATGCCCTGTGAGGTTGTTGACAGTCTGGGTTCCTCTGGTCAGGCGCGCGAACCGGCGGTTGGCCGTCCTGCGTCACGCCGAGGAAGTCAGCGGCAACGTCGCGGCGACCTGCCGGTATTACGGCATCAGCCGCACGGTGTTCTACCGGTGGAAACGCCGCTACGAGGACGAGGGCATCGACGGTCTGAAGGACCGCTCGAGTGCGCCGCTGCACTGCCCGAAGATCACTCCTCCTGAGGTGGTCGAGAAGATCGCCCACCTGCGGCAGCACTACCACTTCGGCCCGCTGAAGATCGAGATGTACCTGCGCCGCTACGACGATCAGGAGATCGGCCACTCGACGATCTGCCGCATCCTCGGGGCGCCTGGGCATGAGCCGGCTGCCGGCGTCGCAGCGGTACAAACGCCACCAGTAGCGGTGGAAGCGGTATGAGAAGCAGCGCCCCGGCCACCAGCTGCAGATCGACGTCAAGTTCGCCGAACCGATCACCGCCGACAGACCGCGATATCACTGGCACCGGCTGGACCAAGGCATCGAGCACGTCGACATCAGGCCCGCCACACCGCGGCTCAACGGCAAGGTCGAGCGTTCCCACCGCATCGACGCCGAGGAGTTCTATCGCCTGCTCGACGGTGTCGTCCTCGACGACCTCGGCGCCTTCAACGACAAGCTCAAGGAAGGGGAGGACTACTACAATTACCACCGTCCCCACGGCGGTCTGGCCGGCCAGACCCCGTAGGAGAAGCTCCTACAGAAGACCCAATCCCATCCCAGGGTGTCAACGACCAAAAGCAGCAGCACACCGAGAGCCTGGAGGGTGAACCTGAATACCGGAGACCGGTCTGGTGTGCTCGTGGGTGTGGGCCCGTAGCCGTGGGGCTGCGGGCCTGTCCCGTGTTCAGGCTGTGAATGGGAGTGGTTCGTGGAGGTTGTTGCGCCGGGGTTTGCGGCGTCGGTCGATGAATGCTGGTGGGAGGAATTCGGGGAGGCCGTCGGTGGCGATGCGGACTTCCCAGCCGGATCGGTGCAGGAGCCGGTGGTGGTGGGCGCACATCAGGACGAGGTTGGTGAGGTTGGTGGGGCCGTCGTCTGCCCAGTGGCGGATGTGGTGGCCTTGACAGTGCCGGGGTGGCCGATGACAGCCGGGGAAGGCACAGCCGCGGTCGCGGAGGAACAATGCCCGGCGGAGTCCGGCGGAGATCAGGCGGCGGAGGCGGCCGAGGTTCAGCGGTTCGCTTTTGTCGCCGAGGACGGCGGGGATGATCATGGCGTCGCAGGCGTGCACGCGGGCTTCGGCGGCGGTCATGGTGCCGGTGTCGCCGAGGGTGGCCTTGCCGACGCCGGACTTCAGGTCTTCGAACGACACGGCGACCATGACGTGGGCTCGTTTCCCGGCCTGCATCGGCAACTCTGGGGAATTCAGGGCGAGATCGACGGCATCGGAGAACGCATCCCCGTAGCGCTGCGGGGTGGTGCGGAAGTCGGGACCCTCATCCCCGGTGCGACGCTCGGCGAGGGCGTCCAACAATGCGTGGGCGCGGGTGCCGGTCTCGTCGTCGAACCGGCCGCTCAGTTCCCAGATGCCGGTTCTTTTGCGGCGCAGGAACAGTTCCCGGGTGGGAACCACGGGTTCGGTGTCGTCGGGGGCGGGGCCGTCGGGGGCGAGGTGGGCGAGGATGCGGGCACCGAGGGCGGCGACCTGCTTGTGCCCGGCCTCTTCGGCGAAAGCCAGCAGGTTGGCCTCGGCGCTCACGCAGTGCTGGGGTGGGACTTGGGCCAGCACGGAGGTGATTACGTCGATCATCGGGTTGCTCAATCGCCCCGCCCGGGCCGCAGCGCCGGTGGCGGGCGCGAGTGCGGGGATCGGGCTGCCGTCGAGGTTGCGGCCGGGGTTCACCAGGCGGGCGCGTTTGATCAGCCGTTCCGTAGCCGGCTTGGGCATATCGGCGAGGTGGTCCAGAAGGCGGGCGGCGGAGCGGTAGCCGAACAGTTCCATCACCCCGCGCTGTTCGATTTCCACCAGCAGGGCCCCGAGTTCGGCTTCGGCGGACCGCATGGTCGCGACCAGTTCGCCGATGCGGTCGGCGAGAGCCACCGCCTCGGGGGACTGGGTCGCGTCGTTGGTCATGTCTCCAAGTTACCGGCGATCGAACACAGGGTCATCACTCGATGCGGTGGGAACAAAAGGTAAAGCCGCTGTCCGCACCCGAGAACACCGGAAACCGCGGCAGGGCAACCGAAACGTGGGAATTCGTGCTTGAAACCCAGCCACCTCTTCCCTCCCGGCCCGGTGTGATGTCCAGCGAGGTTGGTCAGCCGGGTGACCGGTGGTTTGCCGCTGGTTGAGCTGTGGGGTCGATGATGATTATAGAAGTGCAGCCACCCCGGTAGCGCCGCTCGGCGTGCAGCTTCGGAGGGGTAGAAGCGGGCGTAGACCCATCCCTCGGCCAGGGGCCGGTGGAAGCGCTCGATCTTGCCGTTTGTTTGAGGCCGGTAAGGCCGGGTCCGTTTCGGGGGTGACACCGAGCTCGGTGCAGGTGTCGCGCCAGGCATGAGATCGGTAGGCCGACCCGTTGTCGGACAGGACCCGTTCGGCGGTGACGCCCCGATCGGCGAACCAGGCCACGGCCCGGCGCAGGACGGCGGTGGCGCGTTTGTTGCATGCGCCTTGCTGCCGGCCGACGTAGCGGTGGCCGCCGCCGTCGGGGATGTTGCCGGACTTGGTGACATCGACATGGATCAGCGAGCCCGGATGGTCGTGTTCGTAGCGGCGCAGCGGTTCGCCGGTGACCCGGTCGATGTGGGTGAGCCGGTTGATCCGGCAGCGCACCAGCACCGCGCGCACCGTGGGTGCGGGCAGGCCAAACCGGTCGGCGATCTGGACGGGCCCAGCCGGTGCCGCCACCGCAGCCGCACGATCGCCCGTACCACCGGCCCGGGAGTGCGGGCCGGGCTGTGGTGGGGGCGGCTGCTGCGATCTGTCATCCCGGCCACGCCTTCGGTTCGGTAGCGCTCGGCACACTTCGCGGCCGTCTTCGCCGCGACCATGAACGTCTTCGCTGCTTCGGTGCACGTCCAGCCTGCTCAACGATCAGGCGGGCGAGTCGTAGGCGGGTGCGTGGGGTCAGGGTGGCGTTAGGTTGGGACACGAAGGCCTCCGGACGGTGATGTGGTTCCCAGACCGCTCCACTTCACAACCGGAGGCCTTCACCTGTCAGCACGACAGGCCGCCACCAGGTCATCTCGAGCCGGGACAACGTCTCTGAACATCACACCTAGGGCTGGGAGGAGCCCGCGATGCGGCCCGGCAGCCGCGCGGCCAGGTGCTTGATCAGTTCGCTGATCCGCCTCGGCACAGGGGCGTCGCCGGTGCGGAGGGCGTAGATGTCGGCCGGTGGTGTCGGTACGTCCGGCAACACCCGGACCAGTTCGCCGCTCTCGAGGTGGGTGCGGACCTGCCACTCCGAGCGCATGATCACCCCGTGTCCCTGCAGCGCCCAGCCGGTCGCGATGTCGCCGTCGTTGGTCGACAGGCGGCCGCGTACCCGGACCTGGCGCGGGTTGCGGGCGTCTCCGAAGCGCCACAGCGCGAAGTCTCCCTCGTTCTCGCGGAGCACGATGCAGTCGTGGCCGGCCAGGTCCTCGATCCGCTCGGGCAGCCCGCGCCGATCCACATAGGACGGTGCCGCACACGGTATCCGGCGGTTCTTCGCCAGCCTGCGCATCCGCAGTGCGGAGTCCGGTGGGGTACCCACGTGGACGGCCAGGTCGAACTCGCGCCGGTGTGGGCGCAGGGGCAGCGCGGACGTGTGGAGCCGGACGTCCAGCCGCGGGTGCCGGGCGGTGAACTCGCCCAGCAGCGGGGCGATGTGCGCGCGGCCGAGGCCGAGGGTGGCCTGGACGTCGATGGTGCCCCGCAGCTCGCCGGTGCGGGGGCCGACCAGGTCCTCGAGCTCGCTGACCTGGTCGAGGATCGGTGCCAGCCGTGCGGCGAACAGCTCTCCTTCGGACGTCAGCACGAGCCGGCGGGTGCCCCGGTGCACCAGGCGGGCGTCGAGCCGGCGTTCCAGTGCGCTGAGGCGCTTGCTGACGACCGGGAGCGAGCACTGCAGCTCGCGGGCGGCCGCCGTCAGCGTCTCGCTGGACGCGACCACGTGGAAGAAGCGGAGATCGTCGATCATCGCGGTTCGGCCCTTTCGCTCAGCGAAAGGATAGGTTGCCCCGGCCGCTCTTGTCTCGGCGTGCACCGGTGGTCAGGGTGGAAGTCCCACCGAAACCACAGGAGCGCTTCGTGTCCCAACGCCACCGCATCGCGGTCATCCCGGGGGACGGCATCGGCCGCGAGGTCGTCCCGGAAGGACTGCGGTGCCTGCGGGCCGCCGCCGACGCCCACGGGTTCGAGCTCGAGACCGTCCACTACGGGTTCGCCTGCGCCGAGTACTGGCTGCGGCACGGCGAAATGCTGCCGCCGGACTGGAAGGACGTCCTCGGTGGCTTCGACGCGATCTTCTTCGGCGCGGTCGGGTGGCCCGAGGTGGTGCCCGACCACGTTTCGCTGTGGGGGAGCCTGCTGCGGTTCCGCCGGGGCTTCGACCAGTACGTCAACCTGCGGCCGGTCCGGCTGCTGCGCGGGGTCCGCAGCCCGCTGCGCGACCACGGCCCCGGCGACATCGACTTCTTCGTCGTGCGCGAGAACACCGAAGGCGAGTACTCGAGCATCGGCGGCCGGATCTTCGAGGGCACCGACCGCGAAACGGTCCTGCAGGAAACCGTGCTGACCCGCACCGGAGTGGACCGGGTGCTGCGCTACGCCTTCGAGCTCGCCGCCGCCCGCCCCCGCAAGCACCTGACCTGGGCGACCAAGAGCAACGGCATCGCCATCGCCATGCCGTACTGGGACGAGCGCGCGACGGCGATGGCGGAGCAGTACCCGGACGTCGTCGCGGACAAGGACCACATCGACATCCTCGCGGCCAAGTTCGTCCTGCGGCCCGGGCAGTACGACGTCGTCGTCGCGAGCAACCTCTTCGGCGACATCCTCTCCGACCTCGGCCCGGCCTGCGCCGGGACGATCGGGATCGCGCCGAGCGCCAACATCAACCCGGACCGCGCCTGGCCGAGCCTGTTCGAGCCGGTGCACGGCTCGGCCCCCGACATCGCCGGCCGCGGGATCGCCAACCCGGTCGGGCAGATCTGGAGCGGCGCCATGATGCTCGACCACCTGGGGGAGACGGCCGCGGCCGCGGCGGTGCTGGCCGCGATCGAGCGCGTGCTCGCCGGGCGCCCTGACGTGCTCACCCCGGACCTCGGCGGTTCCGGCACGACCGAGGGCCTGGGCACGGCGATCGCCGCCGAGATCGCCGCGGCGTCATGACCCCCGCGTTCGCCCCGGGCGGTACCGGTGACGGGTCGTTCAGGGCCGGTCGGCGGTGGCCGGCGTGGTGGCCTCGGCGAGCAGGTCGCCCAGGCCGCCGCGGGCGTCCTCGATGACCAGTGCCTCGGCCGCCGCCGAGTCGCCCACCCGCAACGCCCGGACGAGCGCGCGGTGGCTGCCGTAGCGGTCGAGGCCGAACCGGTCGTTCCCGGCGACGCGTTCGATCAGGCGGGCCCGGCGCTCCGGCCAGGAGAACACCCGCGTCTGGCCGAGCAGGCGCACCAGGACCGGGTTGCGGGCGCACGACTCGACGACCTCGTTGAAGCGCTGCATGGTGTCGAGCAGCCGGTCCAGGTGCCGGGTCACGTCCTGCCCCGCCTGCTGCCGTTGCTTGACGACGATCAGCAGGTCGTCGGCTTCGTCGAGCACGGCGTCCAGGTGGTCCAGCTGCGCCGGGGACGCGTGCCGCGCGGCGAAGCGGGCCACCATCCCGCGCAGGGCGACCTCGACTTCGGCGAGGTCCTGGATCGCGCTGTCCCCGAAGGCCGCCACCTGGACCGTCCGCGGTCCGGTGCGTTCGAGGAGACCGTCCTGCTCGAGGCGCCGGATGGCCTCCCGCACCGGTGTCGGGCTCACCGACAGCCGCTCGGCGAGCCCGCGTTCGGTGACCTTCTGCCCCGGCCGCAGCTCGCCGGTCGTGATCGCGTCGCGGATGGCGCGGTAAGCGCGGTCGGCCAGCGTGTCGGCCGTCAGGCCCTTCAACGTCTCACTTGCCATGGCGTCACTGTATCTGCCATGGCAAAGACAGTAAGAAATACTTGACGTTCTTGCTATAGCAAAAGTAGCTTGGCGGCATGACGACGACGTCGAACACCCACCGCGTACGGACCGGACGGATCACGTTCTTCGTCGCCCTGGCGGTCTTCGCGCAGGAGTCGACGTGGAACCTCTACGACTCGCAGGTCCCGCCGCTGCTCCGCGAGCACATCGGCAGTGCCGCGCTGGTCGGTCTCCTGATGGGCATGGACAACGTGCTCGGCATCTTCATCCAGCCGTGGATGGGGAACCGGTCGGACCGCACGCGCACCTCGTGGGGCCGGCGCATGCCCTACCTGCTCGCCGGAATGCCCTTGGCAGCCCTGCTGTTCCTCGCCATCCCGCACGTCGCGGGCGCCTTGCCGCTGCTGATCCTCGTCATGTTCGGCTACGCGCTGGTCGCGAACTCGTTCAAGCCCATCGCCGAGTCCCTGCTCCCGGACTTCGTCCCGCCCGAGCGGCGGAGCCGGGCCAACGCGGTCGTCAAGATCGCGGCGAGCCTCACGGTCCTGGTGGCGGCCCTGATCAGCATCTTCCTGATCGACTCGTGGCCGAAGCTGTCGTTCGCGATCCCCGCGATCCTGATGGTGGTGTCCCTCGCCGTGCTGGCCGCGAACGTGCGCGACAGCCGGTCGCCGGCCTACCGGAGCGCCGTCGAGGAAGAGCGCGAGCAGGCCGCGCCCGCCGCACGGGTGCGGGACACCGTGCTCGACATCGTGCGGGACCGCGACCGCAGCCGGGTGCTGCTCATCGGGTCCATCCTGCTCTTCGGGGGCGCCTGGGCCGCGTCCCGGGCGCTCATCACGCCCTACGGCATGGAGGTGCTGGGCCTGTCCCGAGGCGAAGCGGGCGGCCTCACGCTGCCCAGCGGGGTGGCCTTCCTCGTGGCCGCCTACCCGGTGGCCCGGCTCGCCGAACGCTTCGGCCGGCTGCGGGTGATGGCCGCCGGGATGACGGTGTTCGCGGCCGGCATGGTGCTCGCCACCGTGGTGGCGACGCCGGCCGGCGTCGTGGCCGGGCTCTGCGTGGCGTCCGCCGGCGCGTCCTCGTTCCTGGTCAACGCGGTCGTCGTCCTGTGGAACCTCGCCCCGTCCGACCGCGTGGTGGGGACCTACACCGGGCTCTACACCGTCGGCTGGGTCGGGGGCGGCTTCCTGGGGCCGGCCGTGGTCGGCGGCCTGGTCGACCTGACCGGCTGGAGCCTGCTGCTGCTCCACGTCGCGGTCGTCGCGCTCCTCGCGATCCTGGCGGTCACCCGCGTCAGCGTCCTGCAGCGCCGGTCGTCCACCGGGCGTGCGCTGTGACCGGGCGCGTGCTGATCACCACGGACTACCTGCGTCCCGGCGACGAGGTCGACCGGTTCCTGCGCGACCGCGGGCTGGAAACCCGGCACCTGCCCCTGGCGGGGCGGCGCGATCCCGGCGAACTCGCCACCGCTCTCGCCGGGATCGACGCGGCGCTGGTGGCCAACGAGCCGCTGACGGCGGACGTCCTGGCCCGCGCGCCGCGGTTGCGGGTCGTCGTGCGGACCGGCGTGGGCTACGACTCGATCGACGTCGCCGCCGCGGCCCGGCTCGGGATCACCGTGAGCAACCTGCCCGGCGTCAACGCCAATGCCGTGGCCGAGTACACCCTCGGCCTGCTGCTCGCCGGGGCACGGCGGCTCGTGCAGTCCGCTTCCGGGGTGGCGCAAGGGAACTGGCCACGCGAGGACGGGCGCGAACTGCGCGGCTCGACGCTGGGGCTCATCGGCCACGGGGCAGCGGCGCGGGCCGTGGTACCCCTGGCCCGCGCGTTCGGCATGGACGTGGTCTGCACGACGAACGTCCCGGCACGCCTGCGGGATCCCGGTGTCCGCTGCACCGGGCTGACCGAGCTGCTGTCCACTTCGGACTACGTCTCGGTGCACACCGCGCTGACCGACCGGACCCGGGGACTCCTCGGCGCCGAGGCGTTCCGGCGGATGAAGCCGACGGCGCTGCTGGTCAACACCGCACGCGGCGCCATCGTCGACGAAGCCGCGCTCGCGGCGGCCGTCCGGGCCGGCGAGATCGCGGGCGCCGTGCTCGACGTCGTGGCCGAGGAGCCGCTTCCGCCCGGCAGCCCCTTGCGCGGGGTGCCCGGGATCGTCGTCTGTTCCCACCTGGCCGGGCAGACGGCCGAAGCACGCCGAGCCGCGGGCCTGCGCGGCGCGGAGGAACTGGTCGCCGCCCTCGCGGGGCGGGCGCGGTTCGTGGTCAACGGAGAGAAATGAGGAACATGGAGACAGTGCGCGTCCTGGCGCCGAGCGGCATGCTCGGCGCCGGCTGGGACCACGCGACGGTCGAGCGCGGCATCGCCCTGGGCGCCGACGTCATCAGCATCGACGGCGGGTCCACCGACTCCGGCCCCCACTACCTCGGCGCCGCGACGGCCAAGACGACGGCCAAGGCGGTGGCGCGCGACCTGCGCAGCCTGTTCACGGCCGCCGCGGGGGCGGGGATCCCGGTGATCGTGGGCTCCTGCGGCACGAGCGGGACCGACCGCGGCGTCGACTGGGTCGCCGGGATCGCCGCCGAGGTGCTGGCCGAGGAGGGCCTGGACCTGAAGGTCGCGCGGATCTACAGCGAGCAGGACCCGGCCGGGCTGAAGGAATACCTCGACGCGGGGCGCGTGCACCCGTTGCCCCCGTCGGGGGAGCTCGCCGCCGAGACCCTGGAGAGCTGCACGCACGTCGTCGGCGCGATGGGGCACGAGCCGATCGTCGAAGCGCTGCGGGCGGGCGCCCAGGTGGTGCTGGCCGGCCGCGCGACCGACACGGCGGTGGCGGCGGCGTACCCGCTCATGAAGGGCATGCCGCCCGGACCCACGTGGCACGCCGCGAAGATCATCGAGTGCGGTGGCCAGTGCACGAGCAACCCGCGCGCGGGCGGGGTCCTCGCCACCATCGACGCCGCCGGCTTCACCATCGAGCCGCTCGACCCGGCGGTGTCGTGCACGCCGATCTCGGTGGCCGCCCACATGCTCTACGAGACCGCGGACCCGTTCGAAATGCGCGAGCCCGCGGGCACCCTCGACGTCCGGGACGCGCGGTACACGGCCGTCGACGACCGGATCGTCCGCGTCGAGGGGTCGCGGTTCCACGTCGCCGGCCAGTACACGATCAAGCTCGAAGGCGCCCGGATCACCGGCTACGAAACCGTGTCCTTCGCGGCGATCCGGGACCCGCGCGTCCTCGCCGACATCGACGCCTGGGCGCGGCTGATGCGCACGGTGATCACGCAGCGGGTGCGCCAGACGCTGGAGCTGGCGGACGACGAATACGCCTTCGACCTCCGGCTCTACGGCCACAACGCGGTGCTGGACGAGCTCGAACCCGAGACCGGGCCGCCGCGCGAGGTCGGCGTCATGCTGCTCGTCAACGCGCCCGACCAGCCGACCGCCACCGCGGTCGCCAAGGTCGCCAACCCGCTGCTGCTGCACCTGCCGGCGCCGGGGATGGACTACCTGCCCAGCTTCGCCTTCCCGTTCTCGCCCGCGGAGATCGAGCGCGGCGCGGCGTACGAGTTCGTGCTCAACCACGTCGTCGACTGCGCCGATCCCGCCGAGCTGTTCCGCACCGAGCTGGGGGAGAAAACCCGTGCCTGACACCACTCTCGCGGATCTCGCCCACGAGGTCCGCGCCAAGAACGCCGGCCCGTTCTGGGTCACCATGGAGCTGTTCCTGCGCGACGCCGACGGCTACCGGCTCGCCGCGGACCTGGTGGACGAGCGGCTGATCGCCCGGCTGTACCGCCTGGAGGAAAGCGTCATCCGGATCTTCCGGATCCCTTCGCTCAACGTCGTGAAGATCTCCTTCCCGCGCCCGGTGAGCCAGGGCTCGCTCCGGGACCGCGACGTCCACGCCGGACAGCACCACGTCCCGCTGGCCCGCGTCCCGGTCACCGTCCGCCGCGGGGACGTCCCGTGATCCGGGTCGCGGACCTGCCCGCCACGCATCCCGGCCGCCGGCTGCTGACCAAGCGGACGCCGTTCTTCGCCGCACCGGGCGAACCCCGCTGCGGCTACTGCGTCTACGTCCCCACGAGCTGGACCCCGGAGAGCGCGCTGTCCGTCCTGGTGGCCGTGCACGGCACCGGCCGCAGCGTCGGAGAGCTGCGCGAGGGGTTCATCCCCTTCGCCGAACGCCACCGCCTGATCGTGGTCTTCCCGCTGTTCCCGGTCGGCATCGGCGATCCCGACGACGTCGACGGCTACAAGCTCCTCGACGCCCACGGCATCCGGTTCGACCTGGTGCTGCTGGACATCCTGGAGCAGGTCCGGTTCCGGTGGAACGCGCGTACCGAGTCCGTGCTGCTGTGCGGGCACTCCGGTGGGGGCCAGTTCGCCCACCGCTTCCTGTACCTGCACCCGGACCGGGTCTCGGCCGTCGCGGTCGGTGCCCCCGGCGGCGTGACCCTGCTGGAGCCGTCACTGGCCTGGCCGGAAGGCATCGGCGACACCCGGCGGCGGTTCGGGACCACCGTGGATCCCGGCGCGGTCGCCCGGGTGCCGGTGCTGCTCGTCATCGGCGGCGACGACGACGGGCGGGCCGACCTGGCCGCCATGGGCGATCACGGCCACAGCCGGCCGGAGCAGCTCGACCGGCTCGCCGAAAGCCTGACCCGCCACGGCGCGGCCGTCGAGAAGGTCGTGGTCCCCGGCGTCGGGCACAGCGCCGCGGGCACCCGAGCGCCGGTCACCGGCTTCTTCGCCAGGCTTCTGTCCACATGAGACACCTCGGGAAAGGCAGCTCCTTGAACATAAAACCCTCCGGTCGTCATCGGGCGGTGGTCGCCGCGACACTGCTGGCCCTGCTCGGCACCGCGGCGCCGGCCCACGCGAGCACGGTGCGGCCACCGGCGACCGCCTGCCCGCCGAACCTGACCGGAACGGCCACCTGCTACACCGGCCAGGACGCCAACGGCGCCTATTACACGATCGCGATCCCGAAGCGCTGGAACGGCTCCCTCGTCGTCCACGCCCACGGCGGACCCGCCCCGTCCTACGACCCGGCCACGACCACGGCGGACCTGGCGGAGTGGGCGGTGCTGGTGCGGGAGGGCTACGCCTGGGCGGGCTCCTCGTACCGCCGCGGCGGCTACGGGGTCAGGATGGCCGCCGCCGACACGGAGAACGTGCGCCGCCTGTTCGCCGACCGGTTCGGCCGGCCCGGCCGCACCTACCTCCACGGCCAGTCCTTCGGTGGCAACGTCGCCGCCAAGACCGCCGAGGTCCACGGCCGGGGCGGCGCCTACGACGGCGTGCTGCTGACCAGCGGCCTGCTGGCCGGCGGCTCCCGCGGCTACGACCACCGGGTGGACCTGCGGGTGGTCTACCAGTACTACTGCCGCAACCTGCCCCGCCCGGCGGAGCCGCAGTACCCGCTGTGGCAAGGACTGCCCGCGGACTCCACGCTGACCCCGGACGACGTCCTCGCCCGGCTGCAGGAATGCACCGGCATCGGCTCCGCCCCGGCCGACCGGACTCCGTCGCAGCAGCGCAATCTGGACGACATCACCGCCGTCACGCGCATCCCGGAGCGTTCCCTGCCCACGCACCTGCAGTACGCGACCTTCCTGTTCCAGGACATCGTCGCGAACCGGCTCGGCGGCCGGAACCCGTTCGGCACCGAGGGGGTGCGGTACTCGGGGTCGCACGACGACCGGGCCCTCAACGCGGGGGTGGCGCGCTTCCGGGCCGATCCCACCGCACAGCGTGACCTTTCCTACGACAGCGACCTCACCGGCCAGGTCTCCGTCCCGGTCCTCACCCTGCACGCGATCGACGACCCGTCGGTGTTCGTGGAACACGAAGCGGCCTACCGCGCGACGCTGCGCGGTGACGGCCGGCTCGTCCAGACGTTCACCAGGGAAGCCGAGCACGACGAGCTGAGCGTGGCCGAGTACGCCACCTCCCTCGCCGCTCTCGACGCCTGGGTGCGCACCGGCCGGAAGCCGGCCCCGCAGTCCATCGCGCAGTCGTGTGCCGCGTTCGACCGCACCTACGGCGGCGGGTGCTTCTACGACCCCGGCTACCAGCCGGCCCCGTTCTCCACCCGGATCCGGCCGCGGCCGGGCGGCGTCGCCTGGCCGGCTATGACGGCGGCGCAGGAGTGGTCGTGGAGCCGCGTCGAGGGGGTGGGCATCGCTCCCTGACCGGTCCGCGTAAGCCTCGCCCGCCCATCCGCTGACACGGCGGCTCGCGGGTGCCGACGCCGGCCGTCAGCTCCCGGTCGCCACGGCCGCCGCTGTGTTCGCCTGCCGGGTGCGGCGGGCCGCGCGGAACTTGCCGAACAGGCCGTGCCGCGGTGCGAACAGCCAGCAGACCAGGAACAACGCGGTGGCGACCAGCACGATGAGGCCACCCGCGGCGAGGTTGAGCCAGTAGGACAGGTACAACCCGACGACGCAGGCCAGCGCCCCGGTGGCGGGGGCGAGCACCATCATCACGCCGAGCCGGTCGGTGAGCAGGCGGGCGCAGGCGGCGGGGGTGATCAGCAGCGCGAGCACGAGGATGTTCCCCACCGCCTGCAGGGACACGACGATCGCGATGGTGACCATGGCGTAGAGCGCGATGTCGAGCCAGAACACCGGCAGGCCGGCCGCGCGGGCGGTTTCCCGGTCGAGGCTGACGGTGACGAGTTCCTTGTGCAGCAGCGCGGCCGCCACGAGCAGGACCGCCGTGGTGATGGCCACGGTGCGGGTGTCGCTGTCGCTGATGCCGAGGATCTGCCCGAAGAGGAACGATTCCAGCGAGCCGCTGTAACCGGGGGCGCTGCTGAGGATGACGATGCCGAGGCCGAACGCGGCGGCGAAGAAGACCCCGATGACGGTGTCCTCCTTGAGCCGTTTGTTCTGCGCGAACACCGCGACGCTCAGGGCGGTCACCAGGCCGGCGATCGCGCCGCCGAGGGCGAGGTTGACCTGGAAGACGAACGCGATCGCGACGCCGGGGAACACCGAATGCGCGACGGCGTCGCCGATGAACGCCATGCCGCGCAGCACCACGTGGCTGCCGATCACGCCGCACACGACGCCGGACATGAGCGCGACGAGGAACGCGCGCTGCATGAACAGGTGTTCCCAGGGGCCGGTGAGGAATTCGGTCATCGGGCGATCCCCAGTGAGTGGATGAGCTGCTCGGACTCGGTGACGCCGAAGGCGCGCAGCCACAGGTCGGGGTCGCGCAGCCGCTCCGGCGGCCCGTCGGCGACGACCGTGCGGTTGAGCAGGCAGAGCCGGTCGCACAGGCTCGCCGCGCCGGGCAGGTCGTGGGTGGTCATCAGCACGGCGGTGCCTTCGTCCCGCAGGGTGCGCAGCAGCGCGGTGAGCAGCTCCTGGGTCGGGACGTCGAGGCCGGTGAACGGTTCGTCGAGCAGCAGCAGCCGCGGCCGCAGCGCCAGGGCCCGGGCGACGAGCACGCGTTGCCGCTGCCCACCGGACAGCTCGCCGATGGGCCGGCGCGCGAGGTCGGTCATGGCGACCCGCCCGAGCGCTTCGGCCACGGCCTCGCGGTCGGCGCGGCCCGGGCGGCGGAGGAACCCGATGGCCCGCGTCCGGCCGGTGAGCACGGCTTTCTCCACCGAGATGGGGAAGTCCCACGCGAACTCGTGACGCTGCGGGACATAGCCGATCGTGCCGTCGGTGGCGACGGTTCCGGCGGTGGCGGGCAGCAGCCCGAGCACCATGCGCAGCAGGGTGGTCTTGCCCGCGCCGTTGGGACCGATGAGCCCGGCCAGTTCGCCGCCGGTCAGCTGGAAGTCCACTCTGGACAGCGCTTCCCGGCCGCCGAGGCGGACGGTCAGGCCGCGGATGTCGAGCGCGGTCACGCGGCACCTCCGGTACGTCGGCGGGAACGGCGCCACCAGAACCCGCCGCCGGCGAGGAGGAGGGCGGCTCCGGCGGCGATCCCCGTGAGCCAGCCGGTCCGGTCCGGCCCGGCGGGCGCGGCGCCGGACGAAGGCGGAGCCGTGGAGGCAGAAGCCGGGGTGGGGGCAGGCGCGCGGTAGGCGCGGGCGGCGTCGCCGTCGCCGACGAACACCTGCAGCGTCTGCCGGTCGCTCAGGGTTCGGCCGTCGGGTGCGGTGGTGTGCATGTCGATGTCGAGCGCGTAGCTGCCCGGCGCCGAGAAGGCCCAGTTGCCGTGGACGTGCGAGCCGGCTTCGATCCCGGTCTCCTGGGGGAAGGGTTTGGCGCTGTCGAAGACGACTTCGGGGGTGCCGAAGTTTCCGTTGAGGAACAGGGTGAAGTGGCCGGGGCCGCGGACGTCGTGCAGCACCCACGTGACCTCGCGGCCCAGCACCGGGGCGATCGAGGGGTCCTGGGTGTTCCAGCCCGGCCACAGCACGCCGGGCCGTTGCACCTGGGGCAGCAGCCAGACCGGAGCGCCACTGGCGCCGAGGAAGGCGAACTGCGGCCCGGGCGGCACGGTCATCGACGACGCGGCGACGGCCTGCAGCACCACCTCGGGTACCGGGCGCCAGGTGACCGGGGTGGCCGAGTCGTCGCGGAGCTGGATCTTCCACACCCCGTCGACCAGCCGGGGCCCCATGTCGATGTGGCCGTCGGCAATGGCGACGACACTGCCGACAACACTGCTGACGACACTGCCGGCCGCCGCAGCCGGGACGGCGGCGGGGACGAGGAGCGCGGCGGCCGCCACGAGGGGGAGCAGTCTCATGCCGCGGCTCCCAGGCAGCGGTGCAGCTCGTCGGCGTTGTGGCGCATCATGTCCACATAGGAGCGGGCGGTCTCGTCGAACGCGTCGCCGTAGAGCCGGCAGACCCGCACGTGCAGGTCGCCGGCGACCTGCGTCAGCACGGTCGCCCGTTGCTTGAGGTTGGGTTCGGCGAACACCGCGGGCACCTTCAGGTTGCGGATCGTTTCGGTGAGCTTGCGGACCTGGTCGGCGCTGGGCTCCTGGGCGGGGTTGGGCACCACGAACCCGGCGACGGTCATGTCGTAGGCCTTGGCCAGGTAGCCGAAGGCGTCGTGGGTGGTGATCAGCTGACGGCGGTCCTTCGGGATCTGCGCGATCCGGCCGCGCACGTAGGTGTCGAGCTCGTCGAGGCGGGCCAGGTAGGCGCGGGCGTTGTCGTCGTAGGTCGTCGCGCCGGCCGGGTCGCGCTGCTTGAGCGTGTCGCGGATCAGCTGGACGTAGGCCTTGGCGTTGCGGACGTCTTCCCACAGGTGCGGGTCGATCTCGCCGTGGACGTGCTTGCCGAGCACGGCCTGGGGGAGCTGGTGGACGGAGGTCCCGGGCGGGCCGAGGAACGCGAACCGCGGGTCGTCCGGCACGGTTTCCAGGGCCCGGTTGGGGACGTCGATGACGACCTGGTCGGCGGGGACGGCGTGCTGCTGCCCGGTGCCGGCGTCGGTGTAGGCGTACACCTGGCCGGTGTCGAGGTCGACGGCGAGGTCGGTGTGCCCGGTGCCGATGACGACCGGCCGGTCGGGCACCGTGTGCGGGTCGACGCCGACGGCGAAGGTGAACGTGCCCGAGCCGAGGTCGGTCGTCCTGCCCGGGCCGGTGGCCAGCTGTGCGGACAGGGTGAGCCGGTAGACACCCGGTTTGCCGAACGCCCAGTTGAGGTGGGTGTGGGCGGCGGGCGGCAGGGTCGTGGTGTCGGCGGCGTCCAGGCCGTCGGCGGAGTCGAAGTAGATCTCCGGCTGCCCGAGCGCTTCGGTGAGGTAGACCGCGACCGCGCCGGGCCCGTCGAGTTTCGTCGCCGACAGCCGGACGTCGGAGGCGCGGGTCGCGCCGCGGGCCTTGCCGTCACCGCGCACGGCCAGCCCCAGCCACGCCACGTCCAGGCCGATGTCCTCGACGAGCGGGATCACCGACGCGCCATAGGTTTCCGCGGCCTCGGCCAGCGACACGTTCGGCGTGCCCGGGCGGGCGTTGGCGTCGATCGTCTTGATCAGCGCGTGTTCCTCGAGCAGCAGGTGGTTGGTGAACGTGACGTCGGCTTCGGCGACCTTCGCCGCGTCGCGCGGTGTCGGCTCGTAGGAATGCGGATCGCCGCCGGACGGCACGATCGAGGCGGCCGTCACCCGGTTCCCGCCGACCGCGTGCACCAGGTCGGCGAGGATCTCGGTGGTGGCCACCACCCGCACCGCGCCACCGCCGGCGGCCGGGCCCGCCGAGCACGCCGCCAGCACGGCCGCGGCGGCGGTCAGGGCGAGCCCGGCGCCGGGCCGGCGGCTCATCGCGCACCTCCCGCGGCGGACCGGCGGCGGCGGACGACGACCAGGCACAGCACACCGGCGAGGAGTGCCAGCGCACCGGCCGCGGCCGGGACCGCCGCGGAGAACCCGGTGGAGGCCAGCGAGCCGCCGCGGCCACCTCGCGCCGCGACGTCGGAAGCACACGTGCCCGGCGGCGGGGTCGACGTGGTGACCGGCAGGGCCTGCTTCGGGTCGACCGGGCCGACGGCGAAGGTGACGGTCTGTTTGTCGCTCACCCGGGTGCCCGAGGCGAGCGTCGCGGTGTGGGTGAGGGTGACGTGGTAGATGCCTGGCTTGGTGAAGGTCCAGTTGCCGTGGGCGTGGGTGCCCAGCCGCACCGGGGCGGTGTCCGGGACGCCGTTGCCGCTGTCGAACAGGATCACGGGCGTGCCGAAGGGATCGAACTCGAACACCGCCAGCGAACCGGGACCGTCCACTTTGTCCAGTGACCAGGTGATGTCGCCGCGGACCTGCGCGGCGGTGACCGATTCGGTGTTCCAGCCCAGCCACAGCACCCCGGCCTGCTGGGTCTGCGGGATCTGCCAGATCCGGTCGCCGGGCCTGCCGAGGAACGCGAAGCGGTCACCCGGGGGAACGGTCGTCGCGGCCTTGTCGGCCACGTGCAGGACGACGCTCGACGGGGCCCGCCAGGTGGTGACACCCGAGACGGTGCCGTCCTTGACCCCGGAGACCAGCTTCCCGTCCAGCACGCGGACCGCGTAGTCGACGTGGCCGTCGGCCAGGACGGTGCCGGTCGTGGCGGTCGTCGGCCCGGCCGGCACGCAGGTCGTGCTGCTCGGGGCGGGCGGGGGCGGCGTGCCGGTGGACGACGGGGCGGACGAGGTGCCGGGTGGCGTGGACGAATGCGACGTCACCGGTGGAGCGGAGGAAGAGGTCGTGGGCGGTGGTCCGTCGCCGGAGACGACGACCGTCACTGGCGCGGAAACGCCGGCGGCGAAGTCCGTGACGTAGGTGGGGACGAACCGCGCGGTCAGCGTATGCGTACCCCCGCCGAGCGCGGTGGTGACGAGGGAGGCCCGGCCGCCGGAGACCGCGGCGTGGCCGAGCACCCGGTCACCGTCGGCGAATTCGATCGCGCCGGAGGCGTCGGCGGGGGTCACGGTGCCGGTCAGGGTGACCGGGTCGCCGGCCGCGGCGGCCGGCGGGGTCACGGCGAGGGTGGTCGTGGTCGCCGCCGCGGTGACGTCGGAGGCCTGGGTGCCGCCGACGAACCAGGTGTAGTCCACCGGCCCGCTGCTCAGCGGGTGCCCGGCCGGGTCGGTGGCGGTGACCTCGAAGGTCAGCCGGTAGCGGCCCAGCGCGGTGAACGCCCAGTTGGCGTGCACGTGACTGCCGACCGCCTGGCGCAGCACCCGGTGTGCCGGGTCGGCGGAGCTGAACACGCGCAGGGGCAGGCCGAAGGAGTCGGTCTGGAACACCTCCACGGCGCCGGGGCCGTCGACCCGGGCGAGCCGGATGTCCACCGCGTCGCCCGCGAACGTCCCGGGCGTCAGGCTTTCGGTGTCCCAGCCGGCGAACAGCAGCGAGAAGTCCTGCACCTGGGGCGCGATCCACACCGGTGTCCCGGCCGCGCCGAGGAACGAGTACTCCGGGGCCTCCGGGACGGCGATCCGCGACGCGTCGTTGTCCCGCAGCTGGAAGAGCACGTCCTGCGGGGAGAAGTACCGGTGCGGGTCGTTGCCCACCCGGGTCTGCAAGGTGAGCCGGCCGTCCCGGTACTGGATGTCGAGGGTGTCGGTGTGCTCGTCGTCGAGCACCGTCCGCGACTTCGACGCCGGCGCCGGGCCGGTGCCGGCCACTGCCGGAGCGCTCAACAGCGGCACCGACAAAGCCAGCAGGCACCCGGCCAGTACCCAGCGCATCGGTCTTCTCACTCTCGGCATCTGAACTCGTCCCCGTGTCGGCGTGCGCCGTGAATCGGCCATTGCTTTCGGTAATGAATATCATTACCGTTACCGCCTGTCCAGGCTGTTTTCCCTCTCGTATCAAGGAATCCGCATGCGCGTACGTCTGACCCTGCTCGCTGTCGCGACCGTGGGCGCGGCCCTGCTGACCGGGGTCGCCCCGGCGCAGGCCGCGCCGGCGGTCGTGCTGGACAAAGGACACGTCGACGCGGTCGACGTCGAATACGAAGACGGTGCTCTCGAGCTGATCGTCCACGACGAGTCGGCCGAACCCGGCGTGGAGTACGAGCCGTCGCAGGTGGTGCTCAAGGCGCTGGCCGGCGCGCGCACCACGGTGCCGGCCGACCCGTCCTACCGGTTCCTCGGCGCCGCCGGTGCTCCGGTGTCGATCCTGCCGGAGACCCAGAACCCCGATCTGCTCTGGCCGGGGCTCAGCGCCGAGGAGCTCGCCACCGGGGTGTTCCGGTCCGACTCGGTCACCCTCCGCCTCACCGGCGTCAGCGGGCCGGGCAAGGTCAGCGTGTTCACCACCGACTCCTTCGGCGCGGCAACGGTGTTGCTCAACAGCGGCGACGGCCTGCCCGACGCCCTGTCGCTCACCGCCGGCTTGCACGAGCACGCCAACTGGGGCTTCACCAAGCCGGGCGTCTACAAGCTCACCTTCCGCGCGAGCGCCCAGCTCGTCGACGGCACCCCGGTGTCGTCCCCGCCCGCCGTCCTGACCTTCTGCGTCGAATAACCCGCCTCTGTCCGGAAAGGACGATCATGCGACTCTTCACCCGCTCCCTCGCGGTGACCGCCGCGGCCATGGCCCTGGCGTTCGGGACGACGGTCCCGGCCGGCGCCGCGACCACGGTGCTGACCGCCGGGCACGTCGACATCATCGACGTCGACTACGCCGCCGGCACCCTGTCGGCCCAACTGCACGACGGCACCACCGGTACCGCGGTCAGACGCGACCCGGCGACGGTCGAGCTCGACGTCCTCGCGGCCGCGAAGACGACCGTCCCGGCCAACTCGGCCTACAGCTTCCTCGGCGCGCCGGGCTCGACGGTCTGGATCCTGCCGCAGACGCAGAACGCGAACCTGCTGTGGCCCGGCTGGAACAGCACCGACGTCGCCTCCGGTGTCTTCCAGAACAACTCGCTGACCCTCAGCCTGATCGGCGTCACCGGCGGGCAGCTCAGCATCTACACGCAGTCGCTGAGCACCCCGGCGGTCCTGTTCAACAGCGGCGACGGGCTGCCGGACAGCAGGCCTCTCGCGGCCGGCGCCCACACCCACGCCAACTGGGCGTTCGGTGCCGCGGGAACCTACACGGCGACCTTCCGGGTCAGCGGGGTCCTGGCCGCCACCGGGGCGACGGTGTCGGCGGACGCCACGTACACCTTCAAGGTGCTGCCCTGAGGCACGCGGGAGCGCGTTGCCACCGGCGGCAACGCGCTCCCGCGACGGCCGTACGTCCACTGTAGACGGACGGCTTAGGGGGTGTTAGGGGTCGTTGTCCCGTTCTCCCGGCGGTTACGTTGGCCGGTGGAGGCCCCGAGAGACGGAAAGGCGGTGGCCGACATGGTCGCCCACGTGGACAACGGCGAGGACAGCTGGTTCCGCCGGTTCGCCGCTTCGCCCGAGGCGAAGGCGCGGCTGGTCTGCCTGCCGCACGCCGGCGGCTCGGCCACCTTCTACTTCCCGGTGGCGAAGGCGCTGGCACCGGACATCGAGGTCGCGGCCGTCCAGTACCCGGGCCGGCAGGACCGGCGGCACGAGCCGTTCCTGACGAGCATCGACGCGATCGCCGACCGGGTCGCCGAACTGCTGCGGGGCCGGACCGACCGGCCGCTCGCGCTGTTCGGGCACAGCATGGGCGCGATGGTCGCCTACGAGACGGCCCGCCGGCTCGAACAGGCCGGTACGCCGGTCGCGGCGCTGTTCGTCTCCGGGCGGCGCGCGCCGTCGCGGATGCGGGACGACCGGGTGCACAGCCGGACCGACGACGGCGTGCTCGCCGAACTGCGGCGGCTGAGCGGCACCGAGATGGACCTGCTCGGCGACGAAGACGTCGTCCGGATGATCCTGCCGGTGGTGCGCAACGACTACCGGGCCGTCGAGACCTACCGGCACACCCCCGGCCGGCCGCTCGACGCGCCGATCGTGGCCTTCACCGGCACCGACGACCCGGTGGCCTCGGTCGACGAGGTCACCTCGTGGGCGGACCACACCACCGGCGGCTTCGAGCTGGTGACGCTGGCCGGGGGCCACTTCTTCCTCACCCGGCACCAGGACGTGATCCTGCGGCGGCTGGCGGACGGCCTCCTCGACCGGGGTGCGGCCCATGTCTGAGGCACCGGCCGCGTTCGGCAACCGGCTCGTCGAACTGCGGGAGATCAAGGAGGCCGCGCGCCGCGGGCCCGACGACGCGGCGACGCAGCGGCAGCACGAGCGCGGCAAGCTGACCGCGCACGAGCGGATCGAGCTGCTCCTCGACCCGGGCTCGTTCACCGAGCTCGAGGCCCTGCGCCGGCACCGGGCCACCGGGTTCGGCCTGGAGCAGCGCCGCCCGTACTCCGACGGCGTCGTCTGCGGCTGGGGCACGGTGCACGGCCGGACGGTCTTCGTCTACGCCCACGACTTCCGGGTCTTCGGCGGCGCGCTCGGCGAGGCGCACGCGCAGAAGATCCACAAGGTGATGGACCTCGCCGAGGCCGCGGGCGCGCCGCTGGTTTCGCTCAACGACGGCGCCGGGGCCCGGATCCAGGAGGGCGTCACGGCGCTCGCCGGGTACGGCGGGATCTTCCGGCGCAACACCCGCTGCTCCGGGGTCATCCCGCAGATCTCGGTGATGCTCGGCCCGTGCGCGGGCGGCGCGGCGTACTCGCCCGCGTTGACCGACTTCGTGTTCATGGTCCGCGGGACGTCGCAGATGTTCATCACCGGGCCCGACGTGGTGCAGGCGGTGACGGGCGAGGAGATCACGCAGAACGGCCTCGGCGGCGCCGACGTGCACGCCGAGACCTCCGGCGTCGCCGCGTTCGCCTACGACGACGAAGCGACCTGCCTGGAGGACGTCCGGTACCTGCTGTCCCTGCTGCCGGCCAACAACAACGAGGCCCCGCCGCACGTGCCCGCCGCCGACCCGCCCGACCGCCGCACCGACCGGCTGCTCGACCTCGTCCCGACCGACCCCGCCCGCGCCTACGACATGGGCGACGTCCTCGCGGAGATCGTCGACGACGGCGAGTTCCTCCAGGTGCACGCCGCCTGGGCGGCCAACGTCGTGTGCGCGTTCGCCCGCCTGGACGGCCATGTGGTGGGCATCGTCGCGAACCAGCCCGCCGTCCTCGCCGGCGTCCTCGACATCGAGAGCAGCGAGAAGGCAGCCCGGTTCGTCCAGACCTGCGACGCCTTCAACATCCCGCTCGTGACGCTGGTGGACGTCCCCGGCTTCCTGCCCGGGGTCGGCCAGGAGCACGGCGGCATCATCCGGCACGGCGCGAAGCTGCTCTACGCCTACTGCAACGCCACCGTGCCGCGGGTGCAGCTGATCCTGCGCAAGGCCTACGGCGGCGCGTACATCGTGATGGATTCGCGGTCGATCGGCACCGACGTCTCCCTGGCGTGGCCGACGAACGAGATCGCCGTGATGGGCGCCGAGGGCGCGGCGAACGTGATCTTCCGCCGCGAGATCAAGGCGGCCGACGACCCGGAGGCCGTGCGCGCGCTGAAGATCAAGGAGTACCGCACCGAGCTGATGCACCCGTACTACGCGGCCGAGCGCGGCCTCGTGGACGACGTGATCGAGCCGGGGGAGACGCGCCGGCTGCTGATCCGCTCGCTCGCGATGCTCCGGGCCAAGCACGCCGACGTCCCGGCGCGCAAGCACGGGAACCCGCCGGTCTGATGAGCGGCCCGGTGGTGCACGTCCTGCGCGGCGAGCCCGACGAGACCGAGCTGGCGGCGCTGATCGTGGTCCTGTCCGCGATCCGCGCCGCCCAGCCGCCCGAACCGGAGGTGACGGTACCGCGGCCGCGCCACCCGGCGCGGTTCGAAGCCGCGACGAGCTGGCGGACCCGCCGCTGAGCGGGTGGCGGCGCTCAGGCCCGGACGGTCGTGCTGTCCAGGTAGGTCAGCACCGCGCGGATGCGGCGGTTCTGGTCGCGGCTGGCTTCGAGGCCGAGCTTCGCGAAGATGTTGCTGATGTGGTTCTCCACCGCGCCCTGGGTCACCACCAGGTGCTTGGCGATGGCGGTGTTCGACAGGCCCTGCGCCATCTCGCCGAGGACCTCCCGCTCGCGGGCGGTCAGCTGTTCGAGCGGGTTGCGGTTGCGGGCCAGCATCTGGGCGACCACGTCCGGGTCGATCGCCGAGCCGCCGCCGGCCACCCGCCGGACCGCCGCGAGGAACTCGGCCACGTCGGCGACGCGTTCCTTCAGCAGGTAGCCGACGCCGGACGTGCCTTCGGCGATCAGGTCGACGGCGTAGCTGCCCTCCACGTACTGCGAAACCACCAGCACCGGCAGGCCGGGGACCTCCTTGCGCGCCGCCAGTGCCGCGCGCAGGCCTTCGTCGGTGAACGTCGGGGGCATCCTGACGTCGGCGATGACCAGGTCCGGCCGGTGCTCGCGCACGGCGACGAGCAGGTCGTCGCCGTTGCCCACGGCGGCCACGGTCTCGATGCCGACGTCGGAGAGCAGGCTCTGCACCCCGGCCCGCAGCAGGACGGAGTCTTCGGCGATGACGACACGCATTTCGTACTCCCAGGGGGATTTCACCAGCGGACGGGCAGGTCGGCGCGCACCACCGTCGGCCCGCCCGCCGGGCTGACCACGGTGAGCACGCCGTCGATGGTGGCGGCCCGGTCGGCGAGCCCGGCCAGACCACCGCCGGGCCGGACGGCGGCGCCGCCGTGCCCGTTGTCGAGGATTTCGACGACCACGGTCTCGTCGTCGCGGGTGACCCGCACCGACGCGCGGTCGGCGCCCGAGTGCTTGGTGATGTTGGTCAGCGTCTCGCTGACGATGAAGTACGTCGTGGTCTCGACGGGCGCCGGCGGCCGCGGTTCGACGCTCACCCGGACGTCGACCGGGATCGGCAGCCGCGCGGTGAGCGAGGACAGCGCCGCGTCCAGGCCCCGGTCCTGCAGCACCGGCGGGTAGATCCCGCGGGCGAGGTCGCGCAGCTCGGCCACCGCGAGCTTCGCGTCCGCGTGCGCCGCGCCGATCAGCTCGCGCAGGGCAGTGGTGGCCGGGGCGTTTTCGGAGTCCAGCTTCAGCTGGACCCGGCCCAGGCTCATCGCGACGGACACCAGCCGCTGTTGCGCCCCGTCGTGCAGGTCGCGCTCGATGCGCTTGCGTTCGGCCTCGACCGCGTCGACCCCGCGGGCGCGCGAGTCCGTGAGCTGCCGGGTGCGGGCTTCCAGCAGTGCCGTGCGGGCCGGTCCCAGCATCGAGGACGTCAGCGCGGCGTGCAGGGCGCCGATCCGGGGCGCGACGAAGATGCCGAACGGCGGCACGGCGACCGAGACGATGCCGGCGACGAACTCCACGATGCCCAGCGGGAACGCGAGCAGCAGGAACTTCAGCTCCCGCCACGTGGCCTGGTCCACCAGCCGGAGCTGCCACGTCTGCAGCAGCCCGGCGTTGTGCTTCAGCGGCCGCGGCGACGGGACGTCGACCCCGAGCATCGTGGCGACCCACCTGCGTTCCAGATCGGCGAAGCCGCGGACGAGCGAGGTGGCGACGATCAGGATGGGGATGCCGATCCACAGCATGGTGGTGGCGATGCCGAGCAGCGTCGTGACCAGGACGAGGACGAAGGCGACGAGCCGCATCGGGAAGCCGGCGATGAGGAAGCCGATGGTGCGCACCACCTTCGGCCGCCCCGGCACCGTCATCGCGCGAGCCGTTCCAGCTCCGGCACGAGGTCGTCCAGCGACGGTCTGGCCAGCATCTCGTCCCGGACCTCGAGCGCGCAGTCGCGGAAGGACGGTTCCTCCAGCAGCCGCTCCAGGCCATTGCGGACGGTCTCCGGGGTGACGTCCTCGAGGTCGACCAGCAGGCCGTTGCCGCGCTTCGCCTGGGCGAGCGCGGACACGCGCTCGCTCCACGTGGTACCCGGGATCACGAGCTGGGGGACGGCGTTGACCACCGCGTTGCCGATCGTCGCGCCACCGCCCTGGTGCACGATCGCCGAACAGCTCGCGAGCAGCTCGTTCATCGGCACGAAGTCCACCGCGCGCACGTTGTCCGGGATCTTCTCCACCGACGCGAGCTGCTCCGCGTTGAGCGTCGCGATCACCTCGACGTCGAGGTCGGACAGGCCGTCGAGCAGCGCGGAGACCGAGGTCTCCTCTTCGCCGAGCGTCTGCCGGTTGGAGATGCCCAGCGTCAGCAGCACGCGCGGGCGCGACGGGGGCTCGACCACCCAGCGCGGGAGCGCCATCGGCTTGTTCAGCGGCACGAACCGCGCCGGGAGGTAGTCGACGTCGACGCCGTCGTAGCGGAGGTAGGACGGGTGGCAGTCGATGGTTTTGCCGCCGTAGCGCAGGGTTTCGTCGTAGTCCGCGCCGAAGCGGCCCACCTCCGCCGACATCCACTCCACGAACGGGTCCGGGCCGGTGTCGCCGGGCAGGCTCGCGCGGAGGTCCCGGTACTGCGCGCCGATGCGCGCCGTCTGGTCGGCCGCGTACATCATCCGCAGGTGCGGGACGCCGGCCGCCTGCGCGACGATCGGCGCGGCGTAGAGCAGCGGGTCCCACACGACGAGGTCCGGCCGCCACTGCCGGGCGAACCGGACGAGCTCGTTGACCAGCGATTCCGGCGTGTTCCAGCGGAAGACGTCGACCCAGCCGTCGTAGACGGTGCGCACGTACTCCTCGGTGTAGCGCTCCGGACGGCTTTCGGAGAGCTGGTGCGCGGCGCCGGCGTCACCGCCGCTGAGCCGCCGGTGGTGCGCGATGTCGAGGTCCTCGCCGAACCACATCGCGTCGAGGCCGGTTTCGGCGAACGGCAGCACCTCGCGGGGGTTGCGCTGGCCGACGAACCGCACCTCGTGCCCGGCGGCGGCCAGCGCCCAGCCGACCGGGGCCATGCTGTAGACGTGCGTCCTCGTCGGGAAGACCATCAACATGACGCGCACAACGCACACTCCGATGCCGGGGGCGGGAAACTCTGCTCTGGGGAAAAGGTAGTGGCGGCGCGCCGCCGGGCCGACCCGGCAACGCGGCGGTAGGGGTCCGGAACCCCTGTTCCGGCAAGGAAGTCTTCCCCGTGCGCGCGCTGGTGCGCTAGGGAGGTCGAAGACGTTTTAGATCCGCTTCAGCTGCCCCTTAGGGGCTGGTGACAGCGCGCCCGCACCGATTAGACATGAAGGTGGATCCGGCCGCGCGGAAGCCGGACGCGAGGGAAACGAACGAGGTGAATGAGCATGGCCGTGGCACCCACCAGGAAGGGCTGGGTCTCCTTCGGCGGATACCGCACCTGGTACCGGGTCACCGGCGACGCCGACGGGGAGCTGCCCGCCGTCGTCGTGGTGCACGGCGGGCCGGGCAGCACGCACGACTACCTGCTGAACCTCTGCTCGCTCGCCGACGACGGGTGGCCGGTGGTGCACTACGACCAGCTGGGCAGCGGTGGTTCGACGCGCCTGCCCGGCAAGGAGGCGGGCTTCTGGACACCGGAGCTGTTCGGCGACGAGCTGGACAACCTGGTGCACCAGCTGGGTATCGAGGACAACTACGTCCTGTTCGGACAGTCATGGGGCGGGCTGGTCGTCGCGCGGCACGCCGCGCAGCGGCCCGAGGGCCTGCGCGGGCTGGTCATCGCGAACTCGCCGGCGTCCTACCGGCTGTGGCGGCAGGAGATGGACGTGCTGCGCGCGCAGCTCCCGCCCGGCGTCGACGCCGGGCTGCGGGCGCACGAAGCCGCCGGGACCACCGACGCGCCGGAGTACTTCGAGCTCATGCGGGTGTTCTACGACCGGCACGTGTGCCGCGTGCTGCCGTGGCCGGGCGACTACCTGGCCTCGTTCATGGAGATGGCGGACAACAACGGCGTCTACTCCGTGATGAACGGGCCGAGCGAGTTCACCGTCACCGGCACACTCGCCGACTACTCGGTGATCGACCTCCTCGACGACATCGAGGTGCCCACGCTGCTGGTGTCCGGCCGGCACGACGAGGCCACCCCGGTGACCGTCCAGCCGTACTTCGACCGGATCCACGACGTGCGCTGGGAGGTCTTCGAGGACTCCAGCCACGTCCCGCACCTCGAGGAGCCCGAACGGTTCCGCCAGGTGCTGCTCGGTTTCCTGCAGGACATCCACCCCACCGCGCCCGCGAGCCGGGTCGCCGAGAGAAGGGTCGCCAGCCATGGATGAGGCCATCCGACCGGGGTCGGCGGTCGTCTTCCCCGGAATGAGCCCCTGTCGCTTCGCCGACTTCGGCAAGTTCCTCCTCGTCAACCCCTTCGCCCGCCCGCTCATCGCGCAGGCGAAGGAGCGGCTCGGCTACTCGCTGATCGACCGATTCCGCGAGACCGAGGGCGACTACTCCGAGTACGCCCAGGTCGGGTTCATGCTCACCTGCGTCGCGCTCGCCGAATGGGCCGAGCAGGAGTACGGGATGAGTCCCGACTACTGCACCGGGCCGAGCTTCGGCGAGAAACCGGCCAGCGTGTACGCGGGTTCCCTGACCTTCCCCGACGCCGTGTGGATGACCGCGGAACTCGCGCGCTGCCTCAACGAGTTCTTCGACACCGAATACACGGACGTGGTGACGCACTCGTTCGTCCGCACGCCGGAGGAGAAGCTCACCGACGCGCTCACCGACCTCGAAGGGCGCGGCGAATGGTTCGACATCTCGTGCTACATCGACCACGACTTCTTCATGGTCTCCCTGCGCGAACGGAACCTCGACTGGCTCAAGCAGACCGTGCGGAGCATGGGCGGGCTGTCCCTCTACACGATGCGGCCGCCGCTGCATTCGCGCGCGTTCGGCGCGCTGCGCCGCAAGGCGGAGGACGAGGTGATCGGCGATCTGACCTTCCACGACCCGCTGCTGCCGATCGTCGCCGACCAGGACGGCGCGATCCTGCGCTCCGGCGACGAAGTGCGCACGATGCTGCTCGACAGCATCGTCAAGCCGCTGCGGTGGCCGCACGTCGTGTCGTCGCTGGAGCAGCTCGGGGTCCGCAAGCTCTGGGTGGCCGGGCCGGACACGCTGTTCGGCCGCGTCCGGGCCACCACGAGCCGGTTCGAGGTGGTCACCGTGAACCCGCGCCTGGCCCTGCAGCCCCGTCGCCGGGGCGCAGGACCGTCGCGCGTCAGCTAGCCGGCTGCAGGCCGGACAGCGTGGCCCAGAGCCGGCCGGGGTTCTCGAACGTCTCCAGGTTCAGGGCGTCGTCCTCGAAGCGGACGTCGTAGCTCTGCTCCAGCGTGGCGAGCAGCTCCACGGTGGCGAGCGAGTCGAGCCCGTACTCCCGGAGCGGGGTCTCGGCGGTCAACGCCTCGTCCGCGGGCAGGAACGGGAGGAACGAGCGCAGCGTCTCGTCGAAAGTGCTGTCCCACATGGCTACTCCGGATCGCTAGGGTGGAATCTACCGAGAGGAAACCGACCGCCCGGTTCTGTTTTTGGACTCTACCTCGCGTCGCCGTCCCGGAGCGACGCATCGGCACCCCTATTCACAGCGGAGGACGACAATGGACACCGGTCTCACCAGCGGGCTGCACACGCGGTTCCTGCGCGGCCTCGAACGCTCCGGCGGCGGCGTGGCCGTCCACGTGGGCGACCAGGCGCTGACCTACGAGCGGCTGAACGACCTGGCGCTGCGCTGGGGCGGCGCGCTGGCCGAGGCCGGCGCCCGCACCGTAGGGGTTCTCTCCGGCAAGGGCGTCACGGCCTACGCGGGGATCCTGGCCGGGCTGTACGCCGGCGCGACGGTCGTGCCACTGCGCCCGGACTTCCCGGCGGCGCGGACCGCCCAGATGGTCGAGGCGGCGGACATCGACGTGCTCGTCGCGGACGACCGGGGGCGCGCGGTGGCCCCGGAGGGTGTTCCGGTGCTCGGCGAGCCACGAGCTTCGCAGGCGTTGTCCGCACCGCTGGCGCCTTCGTCGGACACCGCGTATGTGCTGTTCACCTCCGGCTCCACCGGACGGCCCAAGGGCGTGCGGATCGGCCACGCGGCCGTCGAGCACTACTTCGGCCTGCTCGACGCGCGCTACGACTTCACGCCGGACGACGTGTTCTCGCAGACGTTCGACCTGAACTTCGACTGCGCGATGTTCGACCTGTTCTGCGCGTGGGGTGCCGGGGCGCCGGCGGTCGTGCTGCCGCCCTCGGCGTACCGGAGCCTGCCGGAGTTCGTGGCCGCCCGCGGGCTCACCGTGTGGTTTTCCACGCCCAGCGCCATCGACCTCGTCCGGCGCACCGGCGGCCTGACCCCGGGCGCGTTGCCGGGGCTGAGGTGGAGCTTCTTCGCGGGTGAGGCGCTGACCGTCCGGGACACCGCGGACTGGCGGGCGGCGGCGCCGGCGTCGATCGTGGAGAACCTGTACGGCCCGACCGAGCTGACCATCACCGTGTCGGGCTATCGCTGGGACGACCGGGAAACCCCGCGGGTCGCGGTGAACGGCGTGGTGCCGATCGGCGCGGTGCACGCGGGACACGACCACGTGCTCCTGGGCGACGACCCCGACGAGGGCGAGCTCTGCATCGCGGGGCCACAGCTGACGCCCGGCTACCTGGACCCCGCCGACGAGCGGGGCCGGTTCACCGAACGCGACGGCAAGCGGTTCTACCGCACGGGCGACCGCGTGCGCCGCCTCGCCGGAGCGGACCTGGCCTACCTGGGCCGGCTCGACTCCCAGGTGCAGGTCCTGGGCTGGCGCATCGAGCTGACGGAGGTCGAGCACGCCCTGCGCGGCTGCGGGATCCAGGACGCGGTGGCGCTCGGCGTGGCCGGGGACGCGGGCACCGAGCTGTTCGTGTTCTACACCGGCGGCGAGCGGCCGGTGCTGGAAATGGTGCGCGCGCTGCGGGCGGTGCTGCCCGAGGGGGTCATCCCGCGGCACTACCGGCACGTGGCCGAGTTCCCGCTCAACGCGAACCGCAAGATCGACCGCAAGACCCTGGCCGCCCGCGCGGCCGAAATCCTGTCCCCGGCGCACGTCGCCTGAGCAGTCTCCCGCGGCTGGTCGTGAGTGGTAATTCGGGTTGGAACCCGAATTACCGCTCACGACCGCTTTGGCGTGCCCGCACCCTGGTGAGGCCGAGGTTAGGGGCCGTTAGGGGTGTGGATCCGCAGGTCGGCGCGGCTAGCTTTCCGTACGTCTCCAGGTGTGCCTTCCACGCCGGCCCGGTCATCCTTCGAGTCCTACGGAGTGGCAGTCGTGAACGATTCTCTGGTCCATTCTCTGCTCGACGCGGCGGCGGCCGACGCGGCCGGGGCGTCGGCCGTCCGGGACCGCGCCGGTGCCTGGACCTACGGCGAGCTCGAGGCGTGGAGCCACGCCGTCGCCGTCGTCCTCGCGCGGCACGGGGTCGGGCACGCCGACCGCGTCGTCGTGCAGCTGCCCACCGATCGGGCGCTCGTCGCGCTCTTCTACGGGACTTCGCGCCGCGGGGCCGTCTTCGTGCCGATCAACCCGGCCATGAAGAAGTTCCACTTCGACTCGGTCGTGGCCAACGCCGAACCCGTCCTCGTGCTGACGCCGGAGAACTTCGGTCCCTTGTGGACGGAAGTCGAAGCGGCGCACGGGCAGCGCGCGGAAGAGGTGCCCACGGCGGAAGACGACATCGCCGTCCTCGTCTACACCTCGGGCAGCACCGCCGCCCCGAAGGGCGTGATCGGCCCGCACCGCCAGGTCACCTTCGCCTCCCGCGCCATCCAGGAAGTCCTCGGCTACCGCCGCGACGACGTCGTCTTCTGCCGGTTCCCGATGTCCTGGGACTACGGCCTCTACAAGGTGCTCCTGAGCACGCTCGGCCGCAGCGAGATCGTGCTCGCCGACGCCGAGTCGGACCTGCGGCTGCTGCGGCGGATGCGCGAGGTCGGCGCCACCGTCGTGCCGATCGTGCCGTCGCTCGCCACCATGATCGCCACGCTCGCCGCGCGCGACACCGAGCCGGCCGCGCCCGTGCGGCTGTTCACCAACACCGGCGCCGCCTTGCCCGACTCCACCATCACGCACCTGCGCGAAGCGTTCCCCGGGGTCAAGGTCGTCCGCCAGTTCGGCCAGACCGAGTGCAAGCGCATCACGATCATGCCCCCGGCCGAGGACACCGAGCGCCCCGGTTCGTCCGGGCTGCCGTTGCCGGGCACGTCCGTGCTGATCCTCGCCGCCGACGGGACCGAGCTGCCCGCCGGGGACATCGGCGAGATCGTCGCCGCCGGCCCGCACGTCATGCCCGGCTACTGGCGGGCACCCGAGATCTCCGCCCGCGCCTTCCGCCGGGACGAGACCACCGGCGAGCTGCGCCTGCACACCGGTGACTACGGCCGCCTCGACGCCGACGGCTACCTCTACTTCGAGGGCCGCCGCGACGACATGTTCAAGCGCAAGGGCATCCGGATGTCCACTTTGGAGATCGAAGCCGCGGCGATGGACATCCCCGGCGTCCGCGCGGCCGGAGCCATCCCGCCGAGCGAGACGCGGGACCTGGCCATCTGCGTCGAGACCGACCTGCCGCCCACGACCGTGCTGCGCGAGCTGGCCAAGCGCCTCGAGCCGCAGAAGGTCCCGTCGCTGTGCCACGTCGTCGAGGAGTTCCCGCTCACGGCGCACGGGAAGAACGCCACCAAGGAACTCGCGCAGCTGGTTGAAGGGGCCCGCGCATGAGCAAGTACGCCGATCTCGCCGCGAAGTACGGCACGCCCGCCTACGTCTACGACCTCGACGTCGTCGCCGAGTCGCGGGACCAGCTCTTCGGCCTGCTGCCCGAAGGCTTCCAGCTGTTCTACGCGCTGAAGTCCAATCCTCACCCCGAAATCGGGCGCGAGCTGCGCCGCGGCGGCTGCCGCGCGGAGATCAGCTCCACCGGTGAGCTGCTGAACGCCCTCGAAGCCGGGTTCGACCCGGCCGGCATCCTCTACACCGGACCCGGCAAGACGAACGACGAGCTGGAGCACGCGCTCGCCGCCGGGGTCCGGCTGTTCTCCGTCGAGTCCCTGACCGACCTGCAGCACGTCGGCGCGGCGGCGGAGCACCAGGGCGTGACCGCGTCCGCCCTGCTGCGCGTCAACACCACCGCCAGCAGTGGCGGCACCGGCATCCGGATGATGGGCCGCCCGTCGCAGTTCGGCATCGACGCCGAGACGCTGCCCGACCTCATGCCCATCCTCAAAAAAGTGCCGGGCACGCGGGTCGTCGGCGCGCACTTCTTCACCATGAGCAACGCCCAGGACGAGGACGCCCTGCTCGGCGAGTACGAGTTCGTGCTCACCTCGGCCGCGCGGCTGCGTGACGAGGTCGGCCTGCCCCTGGAGGTCCTGGACATCGGCGGCGGCTTCTCCTCGCCGTACGCGGTCCCCGGCCCGCGCACCGGCTACCCGAAGCTGCGCGCCGGCCTCGAAACGCTGCTCGACCTGCACCTACCCGAGTGGCGGGACGGCGGGATCGAGCTGGCCTGCGAATCCGGCCGGTACCTCTCCGGCAGCTGCGGGTCGCTGCTGGCCGGCGTGGTCAACGTCAAGGACAGCCGCGGCAGCCGGTTCGTCGTGCTCGACGCCGGGATCAACGTCGTCGGCGGGCTCTCCGGGATCGGCAGGCTGCTGCCCGCGGCCGTCGGCGTCGAGGAAACCGGCGATGTCGTCGGCAGCCTCGTCGGTCCACTGTGCACTCCCGGTGACTCGCTCGCCAAGGCGGCGAAGCTGCCCGAACTGGCTTCCGGCGACGTCGTCACCGTGCCGAACGTCGGCGCCTACGGCGTCACCGCCAGCCTGATCAGCTTCCTCGGGCGGCCCACGCCGGTGGAGATCGTGGTGCGGGGCGGCACGGCACTGTCGGTGTCGCGGTTGGACTACCAGCGCGTCTACGAGGTTTCGCCATGACCGAAGAACTGCGGGCCTACGGGCGCGGGATCGTCACCGAGCCGCCGCGGCGGACGGTGATCGTGAGCAGCATGGCGTCGGACTCCCACACCTGGAACCTGGTCTACCTCGAACTGCTCGTCGGGGAGCTCGGCTTCGACGTCGTCAACCTCGGCGCGTGCGTACCGGACGAGCTGCTGGAGTCGGAGTGCCTGAGCCGCAGGCCGGCGATGCTGGTGCTGAGCAGCGTCAACGGCCACGGCCACCAGGACGGCCTGCGGGTGATCCAGCGGCTGCGTGCCTTCCCCGAGCTGCGGGCGCTGCCGGTGGTGATCGGCGGCAAGCTCGGCGTCGGCGGGGCGCTGACCGCGGAGGAGACCGCGCAGCTGCTGCTCGCCGGGTTCGACGCGGTGTTCGACGACCAGCAGGGCGCGGGCGCGTTCCGCCGGTTCGCCGCGACCCTGCCGGCCGGTGTGACCCAGGTGGAAGCGTGAGCTTCGAAGAGTTCGTCGCGCGCCGGCGCGCCGCCGGCGAACTGGTGGTCCAGCCGAGGATGGGCTTCGCGGACCCGGGCGTCATGCGCGCCGGGCTGGCCGCGACCAAGGACGCGAACGCGGCGACCGTCGGCACCGTCACGCTCGACAGCTACACCCGGGTCTGCGACACGGCTTCCGTGGCGCACGCGCTGAGCACCGGGATCGCGCTCAACGGCTACCCGATCGTCAACCACCCGCCCGAGGTCACCCGGGGCATGCTCGACGGGCTCGAAGGCCCGGAGTTCCCGGTGCAGGTGCGCCACGGTTCGGCGCGGCCGGCGGACATCTTCCGCGCGATGATCGCCGCCGGCCTGCACGCCACCGAGGGCGGCCCGGTGTCCTACTGCCTGCCCTACAGCCGCGCGCCGCTCGACGAGTCCGTGCGCAACTGGGCGCACTGCTGCGACCTGCTCCTGGCCGCCGAGCACCCGGGCGGCCGGCCGCACCTGGAGACGTTCGGCGGCTGCATGATGGGCCAGCTGTGCCCGCCGAGCGAGCTGGTGGCGCTGTCGGTGCTGGAGGCGTTGTTCTTCTACCGCAAGGGCGTGCGCAGCATCTCGGTGAGCTACGCGCAGCAGACGAACATGGCGCAGGACCAGGAGGCGGTGTCCGCGCTGCGCCGGCTGTGCGCCGAACTGCTGCCCGAGGCCACCTGGCACGTCGTGATCTACGCCTACATGGGCCTGTTCCCGCGGACGCCGGGTGGCGCGCGGACGCTGCTCGGGAAAGCGGCCGAGCTGGCGGTGACGACCGGGTCGGAACGGCTGATCGTCAAGACCACCGCCGAGGCGCACCGGATCCCGACCGTCGCCGAGAACGTCGCGGCGCTGGAACACGCCGCCGCGGCGGCGAGCGCGGTCACCGAGAAGGCCGTCGTGGCCGCTGACAACCAGGTCTACCGCGAGGCCTACGCGCTCGTGGACGCCGTGCTCAACAGCCACGCCGACCTGGGCCGCGCGATCGTGATCGCGTTCAAGCGCGGCCTGCTCGACGTCCCGTACTGCCTGCACCCGGACAACGCCGGGCAGGCACGCAGCTACCTCGACCCGGCGGGCCGGCTCGGCTGGTCGGAGCTCGGGTCGCTGCCGCTGCACGGCGTGGTGGAGCGCCACCGCGCCGGCCGGATCACCTCGTCGACGCTGATGTCGGCGCTTTCCCACGTCCAGCATGCCTTCGACACCGAGGCGCTGGAACAACCGATGAGAGCGATTGGGGGCGGGTCGTGACGAGTTCACGCCGGACAGTCCGTGCGTATCCGTTCGACATGCACGAGATCTCCGTTTCGGAGCAGTACCACATCCTCCAGCGCGAAGAGCCGATGAGCCGGGTGCAGATGCCCTTCGGCGAACCGGCCTGGCTGGCGACGAAGTACGCCGACGTCAAGCTGGTGACGACCGACCAGCGGTTCAGCCGGGAACTCGCGCAGGGCCTCGACCAGCCGCGGATGCGTCGTCAGCAGATGGGCGACGGCATCATGGGGATGGACCCGCCGGACCACTCCCGCCTGCGCCGCCTGGTGGCGAAGGCGTTCACGGCCCGCCGGCTGGAGCAGATGCGCGAGGGCGTGCACGACCTGGTGCACAGCCTGCTCGACGACATGCAGGCGCACGGTGACAGCGCCGATCTCGTCGAGGAGCTCGCGCGGCCGCTGCCGGTCACGGTGATCTGCGACCTGCTCGGGGTGCCGAAGGAGGACCACCGGATCTTCAGCGAGTGGACCCAGGCTCTGGTCGGCGACGCGACGGCGAAGAGCGACGTGCTCGACGTCTACGGCGACAAGCTGGACGACTACGTGGCCGGGCTGGTGGACCAGCGCCGCGAGGAGCCGACCGACGACCTGCTCGGCGCGCTCGTCTACGCCCGCGACGCCGGTGACAAGCTGACCGAGCAGGAGCTGATCGCGATCGCCGGCGCCGGCCTGCTCACCGGCGGCGTCGAGACGGTTTCCACGGCACTGCCGAGCTTCGTCTTCACGTTGCTCACCCAGCCGGAGCTGCTGGCCCAGCTGCGGGCGAACCCGGACCTGATGCCGACGGCGATCGAGGAGCTGCTGCGGTACGTGCCGATCAACACCGCGGCGATGTTCGCCCGCTACGCCACCGAGGACATCCGCTTCGGCGACGTCGTGGTGCGCGCGGGCGACCCGGTGCTGCCGGCGCTGCACGCGGCCAACCGCGACCCGGAGGTGTTCGCCGACCCGGACCGCATCGACCTGACGCGCAGCCCCAACCCGCACGTGGCGTTCGGGCACGGCCCGCACCACTGCATCGGCGCGCAGCTGGCCCGGCTGGAACTGCAGGAAGCGCTGAAGGCGATCCTCGAGCGGTTCCCGGACCTGCGGCTGGCGGACGGCCGCGAAGGCGTGAAGTGGGAGTACGGCGTGATCGTGCGCGGACCTTCGCTCCTGCGGATCGCCTGGTGATTTCCCGCCCCTAGAAGGCTTTTCAGGGGATCCGGTGGCGAAGAACGCCGACCTACGATCGAGCAAAACGACCATGAATGCCGGCCAGCTACAGCGGTGGAGTGCGGAATGCGTGAGTTTGAGACCGAATCGAATCGGGAGTCCGGCTTCGCGGGGCGGCTGACCGAACTGCCGTCCGGTGACCGCGCGGCATTCCTGGCGGACGTCGTCCACGACGCCACGCGCGCCGCGCTACTGGCGGCGCGGCCGGACGTCCCGGCGGTGCTCGACCCGGAAAAGGCGTTCTCCGACCACGGGTTCGACTCGCTGGCGGCGGTGGAGCTGCACGCGCGGCTCACCGACGCCACCGGGCTGGACCTGCCGGTCACCCTGGCCTTCGACCACCCGACCCCGGCCGCCGTCGCCCGGTTCCTGCACGCGCTGGTGTTCGGCGCCGACCTCGTCCACAGTGGACAGGAAACGGCGGCGGCCGCGGACGAGCCGATCGCCATCGTCGGCATCGGCTGCCGGTACCCGGGCGGGGCCGCCTCGCCCGAGGAGCTGTGGCGGCTCGTGGCCGAAGAGCTCCACACCATCAGCGGGTTCCCGGACAACCGCGGCTGGGACCTCGACGGCCTCTACGACCCCGATCCCGACCGCCCGGGCAGCAGCTACGTCACCTCCGGCGGCTTCCTGGCCGGCGCGGGGGAGTTCGACGCGGACTTCTTCGGCATCTCGCCGCGCGAGGCGACCGCGATGGACCCGCAGCAGCGGCTGGTGCTCGAGACGGCGTGGGAAGCGCTGGAGCGGGCCAAGATCGACCCGACGACGCTGCGCGGCACGCCCGCGGGCGTCTTCATCGGCGCCGAAGCCCAGGAGTACGGCCCGCGCCTGCACGAGGCCCCCGACGGCCTCGACGGGTACCTGCTCACCGGCAACGCCCCCAGCGTCGTCTCCGGCCGGGTCGCCTACGCGCTCGGTCTCGAAGGCCCGACGCTGACCGTCGACACCGCGTGCTCCGGCTCGCTCGTCGCCCTCCACCTCGCCGTGCAGGCCCTGCGCCGCGGGGAGACCCGGCTGGCCCTCGCCGGCGGGGTCGCCGTCATGGGCGGGCCGGGTACCTTCACCGCGTTCAGCCGGCAGCGCGGCCTCGCCGAGGACGGCCGCTGCAAGGCCTTCGCGGCGGCCGCCGACGGCACCGGGTTCGCCGAAGGCGTCGGTGTCCTGGTCCTGGAACGGCTTTCCGACGCGGTTGCGAACGGGCACACCGTGCTCGCCGTCGTCCGCGGCACGGCCATCAACTCCGACGGCGCGTCCAACGGCCTCACCGCGCCCAACGGGCCGTCGCAGCAGCGCGTCATCCACCGCGCGCTCGCCGACGCGGGCCTGCGGCCGTCCGAAGTGGACGCCGTCGAGGCGCACGGCACCGGGACCCGGCTCGGCGACCCGATCGAGGCGCAGGCCCTGCTCGCCACCTACGGCCACGAGCGCGAGACGCCGCTGCTGCTCGGCTCGATCAAGTCCAACATCGGCCACACCCAGGCCGCGGCCGGGGTGGCCGGCGTGATCAAGATGGTCGAGGCGATCCGCCGCGGCCGGCTGCCGAAGACGCTGCACGTCGACGCGCCGACCCCGCACGTCGACTGGACCGCGGGCGCGGTCGAGCTGCTCACCGAGGCCCGCGAGTGGCCGGACGTCGAGCGGCCGCGCCGCGCGGGCGTTTCGTCGTTCGGCGTCAGCGGCACCAACGCCCACGTCATCATCGAGCAGGCGCCCGCCACGGCCGGCGAGCCGGACGCCACCGAGCCGCTCCCGGTCGTGCCGCTCGTCGTCTCCGCGCGCAGCGAGGAAGCCCTGCGCGCCCAGGCGGCCAAGCTCGTGTCCACTGTGGAGTCCGCGGACCTGACCGAGGTCGGCTACTCGCTGGCCGGTACGCGCGCCGCGCACGACCACCGCGCCGTCGTCGTCGCCCAGAGCACCGAGGAGGCGGTCCGTGGCCTGCGGGCACTCGCCGCGGGGGAGCAGGACGGCGCCGTCGTCACCGGCACGCGCACCCCGGGCAAGCTCGCGATGCTGTTCACCGGGCAGGGCTCGCAACGGCTCGGGATGGGCCGGGAGCTCTACCTCGCCCACCCGGTCTTCGCGGAAGCCTTCGACGAGGCCATCGACCACCTCGACGTGCAAATGGACCGCCCGCTGCGCGACGTCCTGTTCGGCGACGACGCGGAGGAGCTGAACGGCACCCAGTACGCGCAGTGCGTGCTGTTCGCCGTCGAGGTCGCGCTCGCGCGGCTGCTCGAGTCCTGGGGTGTCAAGCCGGACCTGCTGCTCGGGCACTCGATCGGCGAGCTCGCCGCCGCGCACATCGCCGGCGTCTGGTCGCTGGCGGACGCCTGCCTGGTCGTCGCCGCGCGGGGCCGCCTCATGCAGGCGCTCCCCGCGGGCGGCGTGATGGTCGCGGTCGCCGCGACCGAGGACGAGGTCCTGCCGCTGCTCGACGAGGGCGTGAGCATCGCCGCCGTGAACGGCCCGGCCTCGGTCGTGGTCTCCGGTACGCGCGAGGCCGTCGACGCCGTCGTGTCGGTGTTCCGGATGCAGGGCCGCAAGACCAGCGAGCTGCGCGTGTCCCACGCGTTCCACTCGCCGCTGATGGAACCGATGCTGGAAGAGTTCCGGGAGATCCTGGAGGTCGTCGAGTTCGCGCCGCCGTCGATCTCGGTCGTCTCGAACGTCACCGGCCGGGTGGCGACGGCCACGGAGCTGTGCTCGCCGGGCTACTGGCTCTGGCACGTGCGCCGCGCCGTCCGGTTCGACGACGGCGTCGCCGCGCTCGCCGCGGCCGGGGTCACCACCGCGATCGAGGTCGGCCCCGACGCCGTCCTGTCCGCGCTGGCCGCCACCGGCCCGCACGGCCAGGACATCGCCTTCGTCCCCGCCCAGCGCCGCGGCCACGCCGAGGTCCCGGCGCTCACCGGCGCGCTCGGCAGGCTGCACACCCGCGGCGTGCCGGTCGGCTGGACCGCGGTCTTCGGCACGGCCCGCGTGGTCGACCTGCCGACCTACGCCTTCCAGCGCAGGCACTTCTGGCTCACCGCCCCCGCCCGCGGCGACGCGGCCGGCTTCGGCCAGCTCGCCTCCGGCCACCCGCTGCTGGCTGCCGAGCTCGGCCTGGCCGACCACGACGGCCTGGTCCTCACCGGCCGGATCGGGCTGCGCTCGCACCCGTGGCTGGCCGATCACGCGATCGCCGGCACGGCCCTGCTGCCCGGCACCGCGTTCGTCGAGATGGCCCTGCACGCCGCCGAGCGCGCGGGCTGTGCCGTCGTCGACGAGCTGACCCTGCAGGCGCCGCTCGCCGTGCCCGAGGGCGCCGGCGTCGAGGTGCAGGCCGTGGTCGGCCCGGCCGAGGACGGCCGCCGCACCATCGAGTTCTATTCGCGCGCCGAGCAGGACGTCGCCTGGACCCGGCACGCCGCCGGTGTGCTGGCCGAGACCGCCGCCGGCGAGCCCGCGCCGCTGACCGAGTGGCCGCCGTCCGGCGCCGAGGTCGTCGCCACGGGCGAGCTGTACGAGGAACTGGCGGCCCAGGGCTACGGCTACGGCCCGCTGTTCCGCGGCCTGCGGACCGCGTGGAAGCGCGGTGACGTCGTGTTCGCCGAGGTCGCGCTGTCCGAGCGGGACGACACCTTCGGCATCCACCCGGCGCTGCTCGACGCCGTCCTGCACGCCACCGACTTCGCTCCCGGCGAGGCTCGCGAAGCCGGCGAGATCCGGCTGCCGTTCGCCTGGACCGGCGTCCGGCTGCACGCCTCCGGCGCGGCCGAGGTGCGGGTGCGGATCACCTCGCCCGCCACCGGCGGCGTCTCGATCGACGTCACCGACACGACGGGCGCGCCCGTGCTGTCGGTCGAGTCGTTCCGCAGCCGCCCGGTCAGCGGCGCCGACCTCGGCCCGCGGGCCCAGGACCTGCTGCACACGGTCGAATGGACGCCGGTCGCGGCCTCGGACGCGGATCCGGGTGAGGTGCGGCTCGTGAGTGTGCCGGGCGAACGCGGCCGGGTTCCCGCCGCCGCCCGCCAGACCGCTCACCGCGTCCTGGAGATCCTCCAGTCGTTCCTCGCCGAGGCCACCCCGGCCAAGCTCGTGCTGCGGACGCGCGGCACGCTCGCCGACTCCGTGGTGCGCGGGCTGGTGCGCTCGGCGCAGGCCGAACACCCCGGCCGGATCGTGCTCGTCGAAGGCGAGACCACCGCCGCGACGCTGGCCACGGCGCTCGCGTCCGGCGAGCCCGAACTGCGCGTCGACGGCGACCGCGTGCTGGCCCCGCGGCTCGTCCGCCTGGCCACCGACGCCCCGGCCTGGCAGCCGGACGGCACCGTGCTGGTCACGGGTGGCACCGGCGGCCTCGGCGCGCAGGTCGCGCGCCACCTCGTCACCACCCACGGCGTCGGGCACCTGGTGCTGCTCAGCCGCCGCGGCCTCGACGCCCCGGGTGCGGCGGACCTGGTCGCCGAGCTGAGCGAAAACGCGACCGTGCAGGTCATCGCCTGTGATGTCACGAAGAAGCGGTCGCTGTCGGCCGCGCTGAAGAAGATCGAGGGGCCGCTGACCGCCGTCGTCCACACCGCCGGCGTGCTCGACGACGGCCTGATCGGCTCGCTCACCGAAGAGCGCCTCGACACCGTCCTCGCGCCGAAGGTCGACGCCGCCTGGGCACTGCACGAGCTGACCGCCGACCTGACCGCGTTCGTCCTGTTCTCCTCCTCGGCCGGCCTGGTCGACGGCGCGGGCCAGGCGAACTACGCCGCCGGCAACACCTTCCTGGACGCGCTGGCCGAGCACCGCCGCGAGCAGGGGCTCCCGGCGACCTCGCTGGCCTGGGGCCTGTGGACCGATGGCGGTGCCGCGCTCGGCATGAGCGCCGGACTGTCCGAAAAGGACCTGAGCCGGATCGGGCGGCTGGGCCTCGCCCCGCTGACCGCCGCCGAAAGCCTGGCCGCGCTGGACGTCGCCATCGGCTCGGGGATGGCCAACGTCGTCCCGACCCGCGTCGACCGCGCCGCCCTGGGCGCCCGCGACGACGTTCCGGCCCTGCTGCGGGGCCTGGTTCCCGCGAGCCGCCGCCGGGTCGCGGCGGCCCCGGGCGAGCTGACGCCGGAGCGGCAGTTCGCCGAGCGGTTCGCCTCGCTGTCGGAGGCCGACCGCGACCGCGCGGTGCTCGACCTGGTCCGCACGCACGTCGCGGCCGTGCTCGGCCACGACGGCCCGAGCGCGATCAGCCCGGCCCGGCCGTTCGGCGAGATCGGTTTCGACTCCCTCGCCGCCGTGGAGCTGCGCAACATCCTCGACTCCGTCACCGGCATGCGGCTGCCCGCCACGCTCGTGTTCGACCACCCGACCCCGCGCGCGCTGGCCGAGTACCTCGTCACGCGCCTGGGCGGCCTGGCCCCGGTCAAGCCGATCGCGCCGGTGACCACGGCCGACCCGGAGGAGCCGATCGCCATCGTCGGCATCGCCTGCCGCTACCCCGGCGGCGTGGCGACGCCGGAGGACCTGTGGCGGCTCGTCGCGGGCGGCGAAGAGGCGCTCACGCCGTTCCCGGCCGACCGCGGCTGGAACGTCGACGCGCTCTACGACCCCGAGCCCGGCAAGCCCGGCCACTCCTACGTCAAGCACGGCGCGTTCCTGCACGACGCCGCCGAGTTCGATGCCGACTTCTTCGAGATCAGCCCGCGCGAAGCGGCCGCGATGGACCCGCAGCAGCGGTTGCTGCTGGAGGTTTCGTGGGAGGCCTTCGAGCGGGCCGGCATCGACCCGGTTTCGCTGCGCGGCAGCGCGACCGGCGTGTTCGCCGGCGTCATGTACCACGACTGGGGCACCCGCCTCGGCACCGTGTCCGACGACATCGCGGGTTACCTCGGCAATGGCAGCCTCGCCAGCGTCGTCTCCGGCCGCGTGTCCTACGCGCTCGGCCTGGAGGGCCCGACGGTCACCGTCGACACGGCGTGCTCGTCTTCGCTGGTCGCCCTGCACTGGGCGGTCCAGGCGCTGCGCCGCGGCGAGTGCACCCTCGCCCTCGCCGGTGGTGTCACCGTGATGTCCACTCCGGACACGTTCGTCGACTTCAGCCGCCAGCGCGGCCTGTCCGCCGACGGCCGCTGCCGCTCGTTCGCCGACGCGGCCGACGGCACCGGCTGGGGCGAGGGCGCGGGCATGCTGCTCGTCGAGCGCCTGTCGGACGCCCAGCGCCACGGGCACCCGGTGCTCGCGCTGCTGAAGGGCTCCGCGGTCAACCACGACGGCGCGTCCAACGGCCTCACCGCCCCGAACGGCCCCTCGCAGCAGCGCGTCATCGCGAAGGCACTGGCCGACGCCGGTCTCCAGCCGTCCGAAGTGGACGCCGTCGAGGGGCACGGCACCGGGACCACGCTCGGCGACCCGATCGAGGCCCAGGCGCTGCTGGCCACCTACGGGCAGGACCGCGCGGACGACCAGCCCCTGTGGCTCGGCTCGATCAAGTCCAACATCGGCCACACCCAGGCCGCGGCCGGCGTCGCGGGCATCATCAAGATGGTCATGGCGCTGCGTCACGAGCAGCTGCCGCGGACGCTGCACGTCGATCGTCCGTCCACTGTGGTCGACTGGGACACGGGTGCGGTGCGCCTGCTGACCGAGGCGCAGGACTGGGCACCCCACGGCCACCCGCGCCGGGCCGCCGTCTCGTCGTTCGGCATCAGCGGCACCAACGCCCACGTGATCATCGAGCAGGCCCCGGCCGGCGCGGTGGCCGAGCGGCCCGCCGAGCCGCAGCCCGAGGCCGTCGTCCCGGTCGCGCTGTCCGGCCGGTCCGCGGCCGCCGTGCGCGGCCAGGCCGCCCGCCTGCGTGAATACCTCGCCGACCACGAAGACGTCGGCGTCGCCGAGCTGGCGCGGTCGCTGGTCGCCACCCGCGCCGCGCTGGAGCAGCGGGCCGTGGTCGTCGCCGGGACCACGGCCGAACTGGCCGCCGGTCTCGACGCGCTGGCCGGCGGTGAGCAGGGCAGCGAGCCCGTCACCGAGGGCAAGCTCGCGTTCCTGTTCTCCGGGCAGGGTGCGCAGTGGGCCGGGATGGGCGCCGAGCTGGCGACCGCCTACCCGGTCTTCGCGGACGCGTTCGACGCCGTCTGCGCCGCGCTCGACCCGCTGCTCGACGTGCCGCTGAGCGACGTCGTCTTCGGCACGACCGCGCTCGCCGACCGCGGCCTGCTCGACCAGACGCAGTACACCCAGGCCGCGTTGTTCGCGGTCGAGGTCGCGCTGTTCCGGCTCGCCGAGTCGTGGGGGATCGTCCCCGACGCCCTCGCCGGCCACTCGATCGGCGAGCTGGCCGCGGCGCACGTCGCCGGGGTGCTTTCCCTGGCGGACGCCGCCAAGCTGGTCGCCGCGCGCGGCCGGCTGATGGGGGCGCTGAGCACGCCGCCGGGCGCGATGGTCTCCCTCGCCACCAGCGAAGAGGCCGCGCGAGAGCTGATCCGCGGGCACGAGGACGAGGTCAGCATCGCCGCCGTCAACGGCCCGGCGTCGGTCGTCATCTCCGGCGTCGCCGACGTCGTGACCCGCCTCGAGCGCGCCACCGACGTCCGGACGCGCCGGCTGCGTGTCAGCCACGCGTTCCACTCGCCGCTGATGGCCCCGATGCTCGACGAGTTCCGCGAGGTCGCCGCCGGGCTGACGTTCCACGAGCCGAAGATCCCGATCTTCTCCACGGTCTCGCCGGACGCGGACCTGACCTCGCCCGAGTACTGGGTCACGCACGTCCGCGAAACCGTCCGCTTCGCCGACGCGGTGACCGCGCTGGCCGCCGACGGCGTCCGGACGTTCCTCGAGCTGGGCCCGGACAGCGTGCTGACCGCGCTCGGCCGCCAGATCGACCCGGACGCCGCGTTCGTGCCCTTCGGCCGCCGCGACCGCGACGAGGTGCGCACCGCGCTGGCCGCGCTCGGCCGGCTCCACGCCCGTGGCGCGGCGGGGCTGGGCGAGCTGCTCGGCGACGGCCCGATCCGGCTCGACCTGCCGACGTACGCCTTCCAGCACAAGCGCTACTGGCTCGACGCGACCCCGTCCGGCGACGTGACCGCGGTCGGCCAGCAGCCGCTGCCGCACCCGATGCTCGGCGCGGTCGTGCCGCTGTCCGGTTCGGACACCACGGTGCTCACCGGCCGGCTGTCGGCCGGGTCGGTGCCGTGGGTGGCCGACCACGTCGTCAAGGGCGCGATCCTGGTGCCCGGCACCGGGTTCGTCGAGCTGGCCGTCGCGGCCGGCGACCAGGTCGGGCACTCGACGGTCGAGGAGCTGACGCTGCAGGCGCCGCTCGTCCTTCCCCCGGACGGCGCCGTGGCGCTGCAGGTCGTCGTCGGCCCCGCCGACGGCGACCGGCGCCCGATCACGGTCTTCTCCCGGCCGGTCGACGGCGACGAGTGGACCCAGCACGCGCTCGGCACGCTGTCCGCGGCGCCGCGGCCCGAGCCCGCCGGGCTCACCGAATGGCCGCCGCCGGGCGCGAACCGCATCGAGGTCGAGGGCGCCTACGACCTCCTCGAAGAGCGCGGGTACGGCTACGGCCCGTCGTTCCAGGGGCTCACGGCCGCCTGGAAGCGGGGCACCGAGGTGTTCGCGGAGGTCGCGCTGCCGGAGCCGGCGGCGGCGACGGCGAACCGGTACGGCCTGCACCCGGCGTTGCTCGACATCGCGATGCACGCCGACCTGCTCGGCGACCCGGGCGGCGCGACGCTGCTGCCGTTCGTCTGGAACGGCGTCACGCTGCACGCCGCCGGCGCTTCGGTGCTGCGGGTGCGGATCGAGCGGCTGAACGGCGACGAGGTGTCGGCCATCGAGGTGGCCGACAGCGAAGGCCGCCCGGTCGCGACCATCGACTCGCTCGTCTCGCGCCCGGTCCGCCGGGAGCTGGCCGCGGCGACCGGCGCGGTGGACGGCTCGCTGCTGAAGATCGCCTGGCAGCCGGTGTCCGTGCCGCAGTCCGACGCCGAGGTCGTGGCCGTGGGCCGCGGCCGGGTCGGGGTGGCCGCCACCTACGCCGGGTTCGCCGACCTCGCCGGCGCGATCGACCGGGGCGAGCCGGTGCCGGGCCTGCTCACGCTGAGCGTGCCCGAGCGCACCGGCGACGTCCCGGAAACCGCGCGGGCCAACGCCGCCTGGCTGCTCGCCGAGCTGCAGGCCTGGCTGGCCGACTCGCGGTTCGCCGCCACGAAGCTGGCGGTCGTGACCCAGGACGCCGTGCCCGCGGCTGAGTCCACAGTGGACGTCACGCAGGGCCTGCTGTGGGGCCTGGCGCGCGGTGCGCAGGCCGAGCACCCGGGCCGGGTGTTCGTGGTCGACGCCGACGAGGCCACCACGGCCGGGGCACTGGCGGCCGTCGTCGCCTCCGGCGAACCCGAGGCCGCGGTCCGCGACGGCGCGGTCGTCGTGCCGCGGTACGTCAAGACCGAAGCCGGCGACGCTTCCCCGTGGGGCACCGGCGCCGTGCTGATCACCGGGGGCACCGGCGGGCTCGGCAGCCTGCTGGCCCGCTACCTGGTGGCCGAGCACGGGGTCACCGACCTGGTGCTCACCAGCCGCCGCGGGCTCGGCGCGCCGGGCGCCCGGCAGCTGGTCGAGGACCTCACGGACCTGGGGGCCCGGGTGCGGGTCGCCGCGTGCGACGTCACCGAGCGCGCCCAGGTCGAGAGCGTGCTCGGCACGATCGACCACCTCACCGCCGTGGTCCACGCGGCCGGGACCGCCGACAGCGGCGTCTTCGACTCGCTGACCGCCGACCGGCTCGACTCGGTCCTGCGGTCGAAGGTCGACGCCGCCTGGCACCTGCACGAACTGACCGGTGACCTGGCCGCGTTCGTGATGTTCTCCTCCGCCGGTGGGCAGGTGCTGCCCGCGGGCCAGGCGAACTACGCCGCCGCCAACGCGTTCCTCGACGGCCTCGCCGCCCACCGCCAGGCCGCCGGCCGGCCGGCGACCGCGCTGGCGTGGGGGCTGTGGGCGGAGAACACCGGCCTCGGCGGCGAGCTGGCCGAGGCGGACCTCGCCCGGATGGCGCGGCTCGGCCTGCCCGCGGTCACCGCGGAGCAGGGGCTCGCGCTGTTCGACGCGGCGACCGCCACCGCCGACGCCGTGATCGCCCCGCTGCGGGTCGACGTCGCGGCGCTGCGGGCCCGCACCGACGAGCTGCCCGCGTTGCTGCGCGGGTTCGTCCCGCCGAAGGCCCGCCGGACCGCCAAGGCGGCGAAGGCGGCCGACAACGCCCTCGCCGCGGAGCTGGCCGCACTCGCCGACAGCGAGCGCGACCGCGTGCTGCTGGACATCGTCCGGACGCAGGTGGCCACCGTGCTCGGCTACGCCGACAAGTCCGAAGTGGACGGCGCGCGGGCGTTCAAGGAGCTCGGCTTCGACTCGCTCGCCGCGGTCGAGCTGCGCAACCTGCTCGGCACCGCGACCGGCCTGACCCTGCCCGCGACGCTGATCTTCGACCACCCGACCGCCAAGGCGGTGGCGGACTTCGTCAAGGGCAAGCTGCTCGGCGCGGTCGCCAAGGTCCCGGCCACCACGACCCGGACGAACGCGTCGATGCAGGAACCGATCGCGATCGTCGGCATGGCCTGCCGGTACCCCGGTGGCGTCCGGTCGCCGGAGGACCTGTGGCAGCTGCTGGTCGACGAGGTCGACGCCGTGTCGGAGTTCCCGGTCAACCGCGGCTGGGACATCGACAGCATCTACGACCCCGAGCGCGGCAAGCGCGGCAAGACCTACGCCCGCGAAGGCGGCTTCCTCCACGAAGGCACCTTGTTCGACCCGGCGTTCTTCGGCATCGGCCCGCGCGAGGCCCTGGCCATGGACCCGCAGCAGCGGCTCCTGCTGGAAACTGCGTGGGAGGCCATCGAGCGGGCCGGCATCGACCCGACCGCGCTGCGCGGCAGCATGACCGGCGTCTTCACCGGCGCCATGTACGACGACTACGGCAGCCGCGTCCCCGGCGCGCCCCTCGACGTCGCCGCCTACATCCCCAACGGCAGCTCGGGCGCGGTCGTCTCCGGCCGCATCTCCTACCTGCTGGGGCTGGAAGGCCCGTGCATGACGGTCGACACCGCGTGCTCGTCCTCGCTGGTCACGCTGCACCTCGCGGTGCAGGCGCTGCGGGCGGGGGAGTGCGGCCTGGCGCTCGCCGGCGGCGTCACGCTGCTCTCGCAGCCGGACCTGTTCGTCGATTCGAGCCGTCAAGGCGTGCTTTCGCCCAACGGCCGGTCGAAGTCGTTCTCGGCGGCCTCCGACGGCGTCGGCTGGGCCGAGGGCGCGGGCCTGCTCCTGCTGGAGCGGCTGTCCGACGCCCAGCGCAACGGGCACGAGGTCCTCGCCGTGGTCCGCTCCAGCGCCGTCAACCAGGACGGCGCGTCCAACGGCCTCACCGCGCCGAACGGGCCGTCGCAGGAACGCGTGATCCACGCGGCCCTCGCGGCCGGTGGCCTGACCCCGGCCGAAGTGGACGCGGTCGAGGCGCACGGTTCGGGCACCAAGCTGGGCGACCCGATCGAGGCGCAGGCGCTGCTGGCCACCTACGGCCAGGACCGTCCCGACGGGCAGCCGCTCTACCTGGGTTCGGTGAAGTCCAACATCGGCCACGCGCAGGCCTCCGGCGGCGCGGCGGGCGTGATCAAGGTCGTCCAGGCCATGCGGCACAACATGCTGCCGAAGTCGCTGCACATCGACGCGCCGTCGCCGGTCGTCGACTGGACCACCGGCGACATCGAGCTGCTGACCGAGGCCCGGCCGTGGCTGCCCAACGGCCGTCCGCGCCGCGCGGGTGTCTCGTCCTTCGGCATCAGCGGCACCAACGCGCACATCATCATCGAGGAGGCACCGCCGTCCACTGTGGAGCGTCCGCGGGCGACCGCTCCACAGCTGCCGTCGGTGCCGCTGCCGATCGCCGGCACCACGGCCGCGGCGCTCGCGGACCAGGCGGCCAGGCTGGCCGCGTGGCTCCGGGCGAACCCGGAGCTGGACGTCACCGACGTCGGCTACTCCCTGGCGACCGGCCGGGCCGCGCTCGACCACCGCTCGGTGGTCCTGGCGGCGAACCGCGACGCCGCGTTGAAGGCGCTCGACGGCCTGGCCGGCGGCGGGACCCCGGCGGGCACCGTGACCGGCACGACGAGCGCGGCCGACCTGACCGCGTTCCTCTTCACCGGCCAGGGTGCGCAGCAGCCGGGCATGGGCCGCGAGCTGTACGAGGCCTTCCCGGTCTTCGCGGGCGCGTTCGACGAGGCCTGCGGCCTGTTCGACACCGACGTCCCGCTGAAGGATGTCATCTGGGACGGCAGTGAGCTGCTCAACCAGACCGCGTACACGCAGTGCGCGCTGTTCGCGATCGAGGTCGCCCTCTACCGCCTGGTGGAGTCGTGGGGCCTGACGCCGGACTACGTCGCCGGCCACTCGATCGGCGAGCTGGCCGCGGCGCACGTCGCCGGGGTGTTCTCCCTCGCCGACGCCTGTGCCCTGGTCTCGGCTCGCGGCCGGCTCATGCAGGCGCTGCCGTCCGGCGGAGCCATGGCGGCCATCGCGGCCACCGAGGACGAGGTGCGCGCCGCGCTCCCGGCCGGGGTGGACGTCGCCGCGGTCAACGGCCCGCGGTCGGTGGTCGTCTCCGGACCCGAGGACGCGGTGAAGGCCGCGATGGCGGCGTTCAAGGACGCCGGGCGGCGGGCCAAGCAGCTGGTCGTCTCGCACGCCTTCCACTCCGCGCTGATGGAGCCGATGCTGGCCGACTTCGCCGTGGTGGCGGAGAAGCTGACGTACTCGGCCCCGGGCATCCCGGTCGTCTCCAACGTGACCGGCCGGATCGCCACCGCCGACCAGCTCTGCTCGCCGGAGTACTGGGTCAACCACGTCCGCGAAGCGGTGCGCTTCGCCGACGGCGTCGGCACGCTGCTCTCGGCCGGCGTCACCCGGTTCGTCGAGCTGGGCCCCGACGCCGTGCTCACCGGCATGGCCCGCGAGTGCGACACCTCGGTCGCCGACCGGCCCGACCGCGTCGTGGGCGTGCCCGCGCTGCGCCGGGGCCGCGCCGAAGTGCAGACGCTGTTCACCGCGGTGGCCACCGTCCACTCGCGGGGCGCGAAGATCGACTGGCGGGCGCTGTTCGTCGGCCGCGGCGCGGCCACCGTGGATCTGCCGACGTATGCGTTCCAGAACAAGGAGTACTGGCTCAACGCGACGAAGCCGGCCGGCGACGTCGATGCGCTGGGCGCCAAATCCGCCGCGCACCCGCTGCTGGGCGCGCTGGTGGAGCTGCCCGACGGCGGCGCGGTGCTCACCGGGCGGCTCGCGGTCGGCACGCAGACCTGGCTGGGCGACCACGTGGTGCTCGGCCGGACGATGCTGCCGGGCACCGCCTACGTCGAGCTGGCCCTGCACGCCGCCGACCAGGTCGGCTGCGACCTCCTGGAGGAGCTGACCCAGCAGGCGCCGCTGCTGCTGCCCGAAGAGGGCGGTGTCGACATCCGTGTCGTCGTCGGCGCGCCCGGTGCGGACGGCCGTCGCGAACTGTCGGTGCACTCCCGCGGCGAGAACGCCTGGACGCAGCACGCGGCCGGCACCCTCGCCACGGGGGCGCGGCCGGCGGAGTTCGATCTCGCCGCGTGGCCGCCCGAGGGCGCCGACGCCGTCGACCTCACCGGGCTCTACGACGACCTGGCCGGGCTCGGCTTCGGCTACGGCCCGGTGTTCCGGAACCTGCGCGCGGTCTGGCTGCGCGACGGGGAGGTGTTCGCCGAGGTGGCCCTGCCCGAGGGCACCGACGCCAAGGACTTCGGCCTGCACCCGGGCCTGCTCGACTCGGCGCTGGGCGCGACGGACTTCCTCGTTCCGGGCGGCCCGAAGGCGCTGACCGAGACGACGATCCCGTTCGCCTGGAACCAGGTTTCACTGCACGCCTCCGGAGCCACGTCGCTGCGGGCGCACGTCCGGAAGGAAGGCAACGACGCCTCGCTCGCCCTCGCCGACGCGGCCGGCACGCCGGTCGCGTGGATCGAGTCGCTGGTGACGCGGCCGGTGTCGGAGGGCCAGCTGGGCGCCAAGGTGCCCGACTCGCTCTACCGGATCGACTGGCAGCCCGCGGCGGGCGTCCGGCTGGTCAAGTCCCTCGAAGGCTGGGCCGTGCTGGGTGCCGACGACCTCGGCCTCGGTGTCCCGACGCACGACGAGCCGGTGGCCGCGGACGTGCTGGTCCTGCCGGTCGTCTCCGCCGGCGGAGACGTGCCGGCCCGGGTCCACGAGACCGTCCAGGCGACGCTGAAGCAGCTGCAGGCCTGGCTCGGCGGTTCTTCCGACGGCAAGCTCCTGGTCGTCACGCGGGGCGCCGTGGCCGACGACCCGGACCTCGCGCAGGCGCCGGTCTGGGGCCTGGTGCGGGCCGCGCAGGCGGAGAACCCTGGCCGGGTGCAGGTGGTCGACGTCGACGACGTGCCCCAGTCGCTGCGGGCCCTGCCCGCGGTCGTCGCCGCCGGCGAGCCGGAAGCGATCGTCCGGGGCGGCGAAGTGCGCGTGCCGCGGCTGGCCAAGGTCACGACGGCCGGCGACCCGGTCGAGTGGGACACCGGCGGCACGGTGCTCGTCACCGGCGGCGCCGGCCTGCTCGGCGGCCACCTCGCGCGGCACCTGGTCGCCCGTGGCGCCCGGAAGCTGGTGCTCACCAGCCGCCGTGGTCTGGACGCGCCCGGGGCTCGTGAGCTGGTCGAGGAGCTGGGCGCCGGGGTGACCGTCGCGGCCTGCGACGTCACCGACCGGGCCGACCTGGCCCGGCTGATCGAATCGCTGCCCGACCTCACCGCCGTCGTGCACGCCGCCGGGCAGATGGACAGCGCGGTGCTGACCGCGCTGACACCGGAGCAGGTCGGCAACGTCCTGCGGCCCAAGGTGGACGCGGCCTGGCACCTGCACGAGCTGACCGCGTCGCTCGACCTGAAGGCGTTCGTCCTCTACTCCTCGGCGGGCGGCCTGCTGCTCGCCGCCGGACAGGCGAACTACGCGGCGGGCAACGTCTTCCTGGACGCCCTCGCCGGGCACCGCGCGGCGCTGGGCCTCCCGGCGACGGCGCTGGCCTGGGGACCGTGGGAGGGCAGCGGCGACGCCGTCGACCTGACGCACGTCGCCCGGTACGGGGTCGCGGAGCTGGCCGTCACCGACGGCCTCGCGCTCTTCGACGCCGCTCTCGCCGCTGGTGCCCCGGCGCTGGTGCCGGTGCAGCTCGCCGACCTGCGGGCGGCTGACCGGATCGCGCCGCTCCTGCGTGGCCTGGTCACGGCCGGCCCGCGGCGGGCCGCCGCGGCCGCCGGTCCGGTGGCGGCGGCACCCGAGGCGGGGTTCGCCGACAAGCTGACCGGAATGTCGGCCGACGAGCGGGAAACCGCCGTGCTGCAGCTGGTCTGCGAGCACGCGGCGGCCGTCCTCGGCTACGACGACGCGGCGGCGGTCGGCGTCGAGAAGGGCTTCACCGACCTGGGCATCGACTCGCTGGCCGCGCTCGAACTGCGCAATCGGCTCGGGGCGGCCTGCGGGCTGCGCCTGCCGGCGACGCTGATCTTCGACTACCCGAGCCCGCTGCCGCTGACCCGGTTCCTGCTGGCCGAGCTGCTGCCGGAGGTCGGCGAGCCGGTCGAAGAGGTCGCCGAAGCCAACGGAACCGACGAAGTGGCCGCCATCGCCGGCATGGACCTGGCCGACCTGGTCAAGTCCGCGATGGCGGGCACCCAGACAGAGGAGTCCAAGTGACCACCGCGCCGTCCACCGAGCAGATCGTCGCCGCGCTGCGCCAGTCCATGATGGACAACGAGCGGCTCAAGGCGGACAACCAGAAGCTCACCGCGGCGATGAGCGAGCCGATCGCCATCATCGGGATGGGCTGCCGGTACCCCGGCGGGGTCACCACGCCTTCGCAGCTTTGGGAGCTCGTCGCGAACGGCGTCGACGCCGTCGGCGAGTTCCCCGGGGACCGGGGCTGGGACACCGCGTCGCTGTTCGACCCGAGCGGCCGGCCCGGCACGACGTACTCGAAGGAAGGCGGCTTCCTCCACGACGCCGCCGACTTCGAGCCGGAGTTCTTCGGCATCTCCCCGCGGGAGGCCCGCACGCTCGACCCGCAGCAGCGGGTCGTGCTGGAAACCGCGTGGGAGGCCGTGGAACGCGCCGGGATCGTGCCGTCGACGTTGCGGGGCAGCAGGACCGGTGTCTTCGCCGGGGTGATGTACCACGACTACGGCGCCGGCAGTAGTGACGGCAGCCTGATCTCCGGCCGCATCTCCTACACCCTCGGGCTGGAAGGCCCGTCGGTGTCGGTGGACACGGCGTGCTCGTCGTCCCTGGTCGCCCTGCACTGGGCGGCCCAGGCGCTGCGGCGCGGGGAGTGCTCGCTGGCACTGGCCGGCGGCGTCACCGTGATGGTGACGCCGGACATGTTCGTCTACTTCAGCGAACAGCAGGGCCTCGCCCCGGACGGCCGGTGCAAGGCGTTCGGCAGCGGCGCCGACGGCGTCGGCTGTTCCGAGGGCGCCGGGATGCTGCTGCTGGAACGGCTTTCCGACGCGCGCCGCAACGGCCACCACGTGCTCGCGGTGCTGCGTGGCAGCGCGGTCAACTCCGATGGCGCGTCCAGCGGCATCACCGTCCCGAACGGGCCCGCGCAGCAGCGCGTGATCCGCGCGGCACTCGCCGACGCCGGGCTGAAACTGTCCGATGTGGACGCCGTCGAGGCACACGGTACCGGGACCAAGCTGGGCGACCCGATCGAGGCGCAGGCTCTGATCGCCACCTACGGCAAGGCGGCCACGGCCGAGCGGCCGCTGCACGTCGGGTCGTTCAAGTCGAACGTCGGCCACACGCAGGCGGCCGCCGGCGTCGGCGGCGTGATCAAGATGGTGGAGGCGCTGCGGCGCGGCGTCCTCCCGCGCACGTTGCACGCCGACGAGCCGTCGCCGCACGTCGAGTGGACCGACACCGTCTCGCTGCTCGGCGAGCCGCGGCCGTGGCCGGAGACCGGGCGGCCGCGCCGCGCCGGCGTGTCGTCGTTCGGCATCAGCGGGACCAACGCGCACGTGATCGTCGAGCAGGGCGACCCGGTGGCGCACTCGTCGGACGACGGGCCGGTGACGTGGCTGCTGTCCGCCAACGACTCCGACGCCCTGCGGGCCCAGGCGGGCAAGCTCGCTTCTTCCGTCGCCGACTTGTCCACTGTGGACGTCGGGTTCTCGCTGGCGACCACCCGGACCCTGGCGGAGCACCGCGCCGGGATCGTCGCAGCCGACCGGGCCGGCGCGATCCGCGCGCTGACCGAGTACGCGGCCGGGCGGACGCCCGCGGGGATCGTCGAAGGTGTGGCTTCGTCCGGGCGCACGGCGTTCCTGTTCACCGGCCAGGGCGCGCAGCGCGCCGGGATGGGCCTCGAACTGGCGGCGGCTCACCCGGCGTTCGCCAAGGCTTTCGACGGGGTGGCCGCCGAGCTGGACAAGCACCTCGACGTGCCGCTGAAGACCGTCCTCGGCTCCGGCGAGACCGGGTACACGCAGCCGGCGTTGTTCGCCGTCGAGGTCGCGGTGTTCCGGCTGCTCGAGTCGTGGGGCGTCACGCCGGACTACCTGCTGGGCCACTCGATCGGCGAGCTGGCCGCGGCGCACGTCGCCGGGGTCCTTTCCCTCGAAGACGCGTGCACGCTGGTGACGGCGCGGGCCCGGCTGATGCAGGCCCTGCCGTCCGGTGGTGCGATGGTCGCCGTGGCGGCGGCCGAAGCCGACGTCGTGGGGCTGCTGACCGACGGCGTGTCGATCGCCGCCGTCAACGGGCCCGCGTCCGTCGTGCTGTCCGGTGACGAGGACGCCGTCCTCGCGGTGGCTTCGCGGTTCGAGAAGACGTCGCGGCTGAAGGTCTCGCACGCGTTCCACTCGGCGCTGATGGAGCCGATGCTGGCGGACTTCGCGTTCATCGCCCGGAACCTGACCTACCGCACGCCGGAGATCCCGATCGTCTCGACGGTCTCGCCGGACGCCGACCTGACCTCCCCGGAGTACTGGGTGGGCCAGGTGCGCGACGCCGTCCGGTTCGCCGACGGCGTCCGCACGCTGCTCGACGCGGGCGTCACGACGTTCGTCGAGGTCGGGCCGAGTGCGGTGCTGACCGCGATGGCGCAGGCCTCCCTGCGCGCGGACGAGCGCGCGACGTTCGTGCCCGTGCTGCGCAAGGACCGGCCCGAAGGCGAGTCGGCGGCCACCGCGGTGGCGACGCTGTTCGTCACCGGGGGCACCGTGGACTTCCCGGCGTTCTACGCCGGTGGTGCGCCGGTCGAGCTGCCGACGTACGCCTTCCAGCGCAAGCGCTACTGGCTGGAGAACCCGACCGGCGCCCGCGTCCGCGGGGTCGCCGAGGTGGGGCAGCTCGACGCCGGGCACCCGCTGCTGGGCGCGGTCGTGGCGGCCGCCGGCACGGGCGGTGTCGTGCTCACGGGGAAGCTCTCGCTGCCCGCGCAGCCGTGGCTCGGCGACCACGTCGTGCAGGGTGTGGCCCTGTTCCCCGGAACGGGTTTCGCCGAACTGGCCCTGCGGGCGGGGGACGAGGTGAACTGCGCGCGGCTCGACGAGCTGACCCTCGCGGTGCCGCTGGTCCTGCCCGAACACGGCGCCGTCGCGATCCAGGTGACGGTGGGCGCGGAGGACGAGTCGGGCGCCCGCTCGCTGGACATCTATTCGCAGGCCGAGGCGGCGGGGGAGTGGACGCACCACGCGAGCGGCAGGCTGTCGCCGTCGGCGGACACGCCCGCGGCCGTCGCGGACTGGCCCCCGGCCGGGGCCGTCGAGATCGACGTGACCGGCCGCTACGACGACCTCGCCGCCCAGGGCTTCGACTACGGGCCGGTCTTCGCCGGGCTGCGCCGGGTCTGGCGCGACGGGAACACCCTGGCCGCGGAGGTCGCCTTGGCCGACCACGCCGACGGTGCGGCGTTCGGGCTGCACCCGGCCCTGCTGGACGCCGCGCTGCACACCATCGGTCTCGCCGGGCTGACCGAGGACAAGCCGGCGATGCCGTTCGCCTGGTCCGGGGTATCGCTGCACGCCGGCGGGGCATCGAGCCTGCGCGTGCTGCTCTCGTCGGACGTCGAGAACACCGTGTCGCTCACCGCCACCGACCCCGCCGGGGCACCGGTGCTGACCGTGGCGTCGCTGGCGCTGCGGCCGATCGCCGACGACCTGTTCGCCACCGCCGCCCGCCCGGCCGCCGGTGACTCGCTGTTCCGGGTGGACTGGCTGCCCTACACCGGCGACGTCGCCGCCGGGGTTTCGCACGCGGTGCTCGGCGCGGACCCCTTCGGCCTCGGCGGAGACGCCTACGCCGACCTCGCGGGGCTGGCCGACGCGGTGCGGGCGGGGACGGCCGTCCCGGACGTGGTGTTCGTGTCGTTCCCGGCGCCGGAAACGGCGTCGCCCGCGGCCGCGCGCGCGGCCACCCACGGGCTGCTGGCTCTGGTCCAGACGTGGGCGAGCGAGCAGGCGCTGGCCGGCTCGCGGCTGGTCGTGGTGACCTCCCACGCCGTCGCGACGCGGCCCGGGGAAGGCGTCGGCGACCTCACCCACGCCGCCCTGTGGGGCATCGTCCGGTCCGCCCAGCTGGAATACCCGGACCGGTTCGCGGTGGTCGACGTCGACGGCGGCGAACCGGCGCTGGACACCGTCCTCGGGGCGATCTCCGCCGGGGAGCCCGGCGTCGCCGTCCGGGACGGGGCCGTGCTGGTGCACCGGCTGGCGAAGTTCGTCCCCGAGACCGGGGCGCCGTCGCTGGACCCGGACGGCACCGTGCTCGTCACCGGCGGCACCGGCGCGCTCGGCCGGCTGATCGCGCGGCACCTGGTGACCACGCACGACGTGCGTCACCTGCTGCTCACCAGCCGTCGCGGCGAGGCCGCGCCGGGAGCGGCGGAACTCAAGGCGGAGCTGGCAGACCTGGGCGCCACGGTTTCGCTGGTGGCCTGCGACCTCGCGGACCGGGCCGCGGCCGCCGCGCTGGTGGCCGGCGTCCCGGCCGCGCACCCGCTGACCGCCGTCGTGCACACGGCCGGGGTCCTGGACGACGGGGTGCTGCAGGCGCTGACCCCGGACCGGATGGACACGGTGCTGCGGCCGAAGCTGGACGCGGCGTGGCACCTGCACGAACTGACCGCGGAACTCGACCTGGCCGCGTTCGTGCTGTTCTCCTCGGTCGCCGGCACGCTCGGTTCGGCCGGGCAGGCGAACTACTCGGCGGGGAACGTGTTCCTCGACGCCCTCGCCCACCACCGCGCGTCGCTCGGGTTGCCGGCGGTGTCGCTGGCGTGGGGACTGTGGTCCGGCGGCATGGCGGGTGCGCTCGGCGACACCGACCTGGTCCGGATGGCGCGGTCCGGGCTGGCCGGGCTGTCCTTCACCGACGGGCTCGAGCTGTTCGACGCGACGTTCGGCACCGGACAGCCGTCGCTGGTGCCGGTAAAGCTCGACATGGCCGCACTGCGGGCCGACGCGCACCGCGTGCCGCCGATGCTGCGGGGACTGGTGCGTGGCGGCACGCGGCGACGGGCCACGGTCGCCGGTGACGCGTGGGCCCGGATCGTGGCCCTCCCCGCCGCGGAACGGGAGCGGGCGCTGCTCGACCTCGTGTGCGGCACCGCAGCGGTGGTGCTCGGGCACGAGCGCCCGGACGCGATCGACCCCCGCAAGGGGTTCACCGAGCTCGGCTTCGACTCCCTGACGGCGATCGAGCTGCGGAACCGGCTGGACGAGGTGTCCGGACGCCGCCTGCCGGCCACGCTGATCTTCGACCACCCCTCCGCGGCCGCCGTGGCCGGGTTCCTCGGCGCGGACCTGGCGGACCAGACGTCCACTGTGGACTCCGAGCTCACCGCCCTGGAAGCCGCGCTGCGGGAAACTGTGCTGGACGAGCCCGCCCGCGAGAAGCTGGTCACCCGCCTGACCGCCCTGCTGGCCTCGTACTCGGCCCCGGAGGAACCGGCGGACATCGAGAACGCCAGCGCCGAGGACATCTTCGCCCTCCTGGACGACGAACTGGCGACCAAACCGGTCTGAGCACGCGTTGTTGCCCCCTCCCGCCCCGGTCTTCGGTGTGGGAGGGGGCTTTCGCGCGCGCTCACGGCGGTCACACCTCGGTGAGGAGACCGAGGGAGCACAGGGAGCCGGCCAGGGCGATCATGTCGTAGCGGACGGTCTCGACATCGGTCTCCCACAGCGCGGCGAGGACGGCACTGGCACCATCGACGTCGCCGTTGTGCTGCTTGAGCGCGATCCACATGGCCGCGGCGACGGGTTCGCACTTCACCTGGCGGCTGGTGCTGCTGCAGATCAGCTCGAGCCGCCCGTCGGGAAGCATCCGCTGGGTGACGCCGGGAGCGGTCCGAATGGCCATCATGGCTACCTCCGAGGGCGGGTCTGTTTTCCTTGATGTACCCAGTTTCGCGGATCCGGACCCGGCGTACCATGGGGGCGGCACCTGAAGGCGGGCTGGGGTTTCCTCACCCCTAGGTTCTGTCTCGGGGTCGTCGTCCCGAGCTGGGTTTCCTGCACGGCTTCGCCGTGGTGTGGGGAATCGGCGCTCCACGGGTTGCGCCGATTCCCCACGCTTTGGTTGCCCAGCCGTGGTTTCCGGTGTTCTGGGTTTCATGCCCGATCGAGTGATGACCCTGTGTTCGATGGCCGGTAGCTTGGAGATATGACCAACGACGTGGCTCTCTCCTCCGAGGCGGTGGCTCTCGCCGACCGCATCGGTGAGCTGGTCGCGCGCATGCGGTCCGCTGAGGCCGAACTTGGTGCGGTGCTGGTGGAAATCGAACAGCGCGGGGTGATGGAGCTGTTCGGCTACCGCTCCGCCGCCCGGCTGTTGGAGCACCTCGCCGACATGCCCAAGCCGGCTACGGAACGGTTGATCAAACGCGCCCGCCTGGTGAACCCCGGCCGCAACCTTGATGGCAGTCCGATCCCTGCCTTGGCCCCCGCCACTGGTGTTGCGGCCCGGGCGGGGCGGTTGAGCAACCCGATGATCGACGTGATCACCTCTGTACTGGCCCAGGTCCCGCCCGAGCACTGCGTGAGCGCCGAGACCAACCTGCTGGCATTCGCCGAGGAGGCCGGGCACAAGCAGGTCGCCGCCCTCGGCGCCCGCATCCTCGCCCACCTCGCCCCCGACGGGCCCGCCCCCGACGACACCGAACCTGTCGCCCCGACCCGGGAACTGTTCCTCCGCCGCAAAAGAACCGGCATCTGGGAACTCAGCGGCCGGTTCGACGACGAAACCGGCACCCGCGCCCACGCCCTGCTCGACGCGTTGGCCGAGCGTCGCACCGGCGACGAGGGTCCCGACTTCCGCACCACCCCGCAGCGCTACGGGGATGCCTTCTCCGATGCCGTCGACCTGGCTCTGAATTCTCCGGAGTTGCCGATGCAGGCCGGGGAACGCGCCCACGTCATGGTCGCCGTGTCGTTGGAGGACCTGAAATCCGGCGTCGGCAAGGCCACCCTCGGCGACACCGGCACCATGACCGCCGCCGAAGCGCGGGTGCACGCCTGCGACGCCATGATCATCCCCGCCGTCCTCGGCGACAAAAGCGAACCGCTGAACCTCGGCCGCCTCCGCAGACTGATCTCCGCCGGACTCCGCCGGGCATTGTTCCTCCGGGACCGTGGTTGCGCCTTCCCCGGGTGTCATCGGCCACCCCGGCACTGTCAAGGTCACCACATCCGGCACTGGGCAGACGGCGGCCCCACCGATCTCACCAACCTGGTGCTGATGTGCGCCCATCACCACCGGCTATTGCACCGCTCCGGGTGGGAAGTCCGCATCGCCCCCGACGGCCTCCCGGAGTTCCTGCCACCGGTATTCATTGACCGACGCCGCAAACCAAGGCGCAACAACCTCCACGAACCACTCCCATTCGCAGCCTGAACACGGGAACGGCCCGCAGCCACACGGCTACGGGCCCACACCCACGAGCACACGAGCCCAGACCAGCTCGACACGACTTCGGGCAGACCGCCGAAGCTGACCGACGCCGAGCTGGTGACCGCGGCCGTGGCCCAGGCGTTGCTGGGGTTCACCTCCGAGGCTGGCTGCGGATACCGACCTGTGGACCGACACCACCTGGATCGTCGACTCCACCCCGGTCGAGTGCGGCCGATCCCGGCCAACGGTCCAGCGTTCGGAGCTGGCCGGCTGGGCCAAGTACGGCTTCTGCCGCTCACATTCCCAATGGTACTGGGGCCTGCGGCTGCACCTGGTCGGCACCCCGGCCGGACTACCGGTCGCCTGGGCCCTGGCCGACCCGAAGGTCGACGAACGGCAGGTGCTCATGGCCATCTGCGACCACGAACCCCACCTGCTCACCGAACGACGCGGCCTGCTGATCATCGCCGACCTGGGCTACGTCTACGCCGAACTGGACCGCTTCCTGGCCGAGCGCGGGGTCCGGCTGATTCGCCCGTCCTACCGCAACCGCCGCCCCCATCCCGGCGAATCGCTGATCGAGTCCATCCGCCAGCTCATCCGACGGCGTCAGCGTCCGCATCGCCCAACGCCTCCTCGCCGCCATCTGGCACAATCGCGCCACCGGCCAACCCGTCACCCGATCACTGACCGATCCAGTGTCACGCAGGTCGTTCGAAGACCGGCTTCAGACGCGCGACATCGGCCCGGGGACCGGAGCGAGTGCCGCTTCCCGCCAGCCGCGCAGGCGGCGGGCCACGCCGGGCAGCACGACGTCGAGCCGGGCGTCCAGGTAGAAGTGCCCGCCCGACAGCACCTCGACGGTACAGCCGCCGGTGGTGTGGGACCGCCAGGCCTCGGCCTCGGCGAGGTCGACGACCGGATCGTCCGCGCCCAGCAGCACGTGCACCGGGCAGTCCAGTTCGCGGCCGGGCTGGTGGCGGTAGGTCTCGACCGCCGTGTAGTCCCCGCGGATCGCGGGCAGCACCATGCGCAGCAGCTCGTCGTCGCCGAGGAACGCGCTCTCGGTGCCGCTGATCTCCTTGAGGGCGGCGAGGAGGCCGTCGTCGTCGAGCCGGTGGACGTCCTCGGTCCGTGGCACGGACGGTGCCGGGCACGCGGAGGCGAACAGGCCCAGTGGCGGCTCGCCCCGGGCCTGGAGCCGGCGCGCGACCTCGTACCCGAGCGTCGCGCCCATGCTGTGGCCGAACAGCGCCACCGGCCGGTCGGCCCACGCGCCGAGGTCGTCGGCGATGACGTCGGCCATCGCGGCGAAGTCGTCGACACACGGCTCGTCCCGCCGGTCCTGGCGGCCCGGGTACTGCACGCCGATGACGTCGGCGTCCAGCCCGGCCGCGGCGGCTGCCCGCGAGAACGGGAAGAAAGCGGTCGCCGATCCGCCCGCGTGCGGCAGGCACACCAGCCGCACGGCGGCGTCGTCGGCCGGGTGGAAGCGCCGGATCCACCGGCTCGGGTTCTCGTTCAGGGCAGTCACAGTTCAAGAAGTCTCCGGTGCGGGTGGGGGACCGGCAACCCCTAGCGCCGGTCCCCGAAGCCGGCTGAGGCGAACCCGCTGCCGCGCCCGGCCGGCACCGGCAGCACGACCGCCCCAATGAGGTTTTCTCAGTAGCGGTGTGTGTGGATAAGGCGTGGGGCCCCTGGTAGGACTGGATTTGCGAAGATCAAGTCCGAGGTTCCAGAGGCCCCACGTGATCAATTATGGTGCCACCCTCGATGTGG
>NZ_JADWPD010000035.1 GCF_017308975.1 Amycolatopsis sp. MtRt-6
CGACAGTCTGTCAGGAATCTCGACGAACGGTCGGAATCGTTATGCGAACGAACAGAACCACCCTGGCCAGGCCAGCAGCTCTACCAGGGCCAACGCACACAGCAGCAACTGGCGAGACTTCCCACACGGTCATGAGGTCGCTGCGCGGCGACCGCGGCTCCGCGTCGGTGCTCATCCTCGGCCTGAGCATCTCGGCGCTGGTCGGCATCGGGTTCGCCGTCGACGGGACCCGCAAGGGACAGGCCTACTCCCAGGCGACGTCGATTGCCGAGGAAGCAGCGCGTGCCGGCGGCCAGGCACTGCACGCCCGCGCGTTGGCCGAGGGGACCGATGCTGACATCGATCCGCAGCTGGCGGTGGTCGAGGCGCAGCGCTACCTCACCGCATCCGGTGCCGACGGAACCGCACGGTGGGACGGCCGGCGCCTGATCGTCGAGACGACGATCACCAGGTCCACCGTGTTCCTCGGCTCGATCGGTATCCCCGCCTTCACCGTCCATGGCGCCGGAGCAGCCGTCGTGGTCTCGGCGGGGTAGGAGGAGTGCGATGCGAACGACTGCGAGGCTGTTCGCCGGCGTCGCCGCGCTGGTTGTGATCGTCGCGGTGCCGCCGATGGCGTTGTGGCACTTCCGGTCCGCCTACCTGCCTGACCACGTGCCATCGGCGTCCGAGGTTGCCACGTGGCTGACGAGCGAGGACACCGGCCGGTTCTTCCTCCTGCTGTTGGTCGGCGTGGGCTTCGTCGCCTGGCTTCAGCTGGTGGTCGCGATCGCGCTTGAACTGGTTGCCCGACTGCGCGGCATTACCGTGCCCCGGCTGCCCGGCTTCGCATGGGCACAGCGCACGGCTGCGGCCTTGTTGCTCGTCGTACTGACGAGCACAGCGGCTGAGGCTACGGAGCTGGCCGGCGACGGAACTCCGTCGACGCACGTGGTCGTCCCTGGCGACAGTCTGACGAAGATCGCCGCCGGCGAACTCGGCAGCGCGGCGCGCTACCGAGAGGTCTTCGACCTCAACCGCGGGGTCCGCCAGCCTGACGGCCGCTCCCTCCAGGACCCCGGCCTGCTTCGGCCCGGCTGGGTTCTCCAACTGCCGGACGATCCCGACTGCGAAGAGGTCATCGTGCGTCCCGGCCAGACCTTGACCCAGATCGCCCGCGAACAGCTGGGGGACGCAAGCCGTTACCGCGAGATCTTCGACCTCAACCGCGGACGAACTCAGCCGACCGGACACTTGCTGGACGATCCCGACACAATCCACCCCGGCGACGTTCTACGCATACCGCGCCCGCCGAAGCCTGCCGCTGGCGGCGGCGGGGCGCCGGCCGCCGCAGTGTTCGCCCGCGCCCCCGAGTCCTGTCAGCCGGCCGAACCACCTTCCCCTCCGCCTCGCCCCCTCGAACCGCCGGAGCCGCCTGGCGGCGAAACCCCGACCCCGACCAACCAGCCCTCGAAAACCGTGACGCCGACCGCCGACGCAGACGATGGATCATCGGTCGTGCTGACGAGCGTCGGTGGTGTCCTCGCCGCAGGTCTGCTCACCCTGCTGGTGGTCCGGCGACGCCGCGCACAGCGTCGCCGACGTCCCGGACACCGCATCCACATCGAAGAGTCTGGCCCGTTTGAACACGCTCTCCGTTCGGCCGCGCATCCGGCCACTGTGGAGGACCTGGCCCGGGCGCTGCAAACGCTTGCGGGACAGGTCGGAGACGACTTGCCGAAGCTCCGAGCCGTGAAGATCGGGACAGAGGGGATCAAGCTTCGGCTCGCCGGGAAGAGCAAGCCGGTCGAGCCGTTCGTCAAGTCAGGGCCGTCCGAGTGGCGGCTGGACTCGACGGCGAATCTCGACGGCGACGGTGTCCCGCCGCCGTATCCGGCATTGGTATCCCTCGGGCACACCCAGAAGCGCGACCTCGTACTGATTGACCTGCGAGAAGTGGGCGTCCTTACCCTCGGCGGCGACCGCGAGGCGGTCGAGCCTGTCCTGCTCGCCATGGCTTGGGACCTCGCCGCGGCTCCATGGACCGCTCGGACGCAGATCACGCTGGTCGACGTGGGAAGAATCTCGGCCGAGGCCCACCCGGATCGACTCCGGTTCACGTCAGGCTGGGATGAAGCCATCGAGTCGCTCGAGCCCGAACCGGACCGGCCTCAGGTGCTGCTGTCGGCCATCCCGCTGACCGGCGACGTCGTGCAACGCCTTCAGTCCCTTCGCCTGGACGCCGTCGTGGCAGCTCACGACGAAGACGTCGTGCTGCCGGGTGCGTGGCACCTCGACGTGACGAACCGGTTCACGCCGGTAGAGGTCTTGGACGAGGACATCGAGCTACAGAGGCTCTCGCCGGCGCAGGTCGGCGAACTCGTATCAGCCCTCGCCGAGGCGGACGAGCCCAAGCAGGTACTGCACCACGAATACCGAGGCGTCCCACCGGAGGAAGAGGGATTGCCAGAGCCGCGCCAGACATGTGAGCCCGCGGCGCCGGTTGCGCCGCACCCCACTGTGGCGGCAACACCGTCTCTCCAGCTGCTGGGTCCCGTACGGCTGCACGGAGCCGACCCGCAAGCCGTGGAGGGCAAGAAGCTCAACCGCCTGACCGAGCTGGCCGCGTTCCTTGCCCTGCATCCTGGCGTGACGGCCGACGAGATCTCCCGACAGCTCGGCACGGACACCCAACCATGGTCCGCAGCGACTCGGCAGGGCTACATCTCGCGCCTCCGCACCTGGCTCGGCCGGGACGAGAACGGCGATCCGTACGTGCCGAACGTCGACGCCCGTCACGGCGGCTACCGGATGTCGGACTCGTTCACCTCCGACTGGCGCATCTTCCGAGACTTGGCGCGCCGCGGTCTCGCCGACCGAGACAGCGGGGTCTCGGATCTGCAGCAAGCTCTCGACCTGGTGCGGGGGACACCGTTCGGCACCGTCTCGGCTGGCAGGTACGCGTGGAGCTCGTGGCACCAGCGGGAGATGATCGATGCGATCGTGGACGTCGCCCACACCCTGGCTGACGCCTACCAGAAGGCCGGTGACCTCCCCGCGGCACGCCGGGCAGCCATGCGCGGCCTCCTCGCCGAGCCGGTAAGCGAGATCCTGTACCGAGACTTGCTCCGCATCGAGTACCGAGCGGGCAATCTCGCCGCCGTTCGCCAGACGGCCGACAAGCTCGCCGCCCTCGCGGCCTCACTCGAGCTGGAGCTCGATGAGGAAACCAGCGCCCTGGTGAGCGCGCTGTTGGCCGGCCGGTCGTAGCGAGCAAGTATTCAGGCAAGCCGCTGGTGAATTGTCGACCACGTCTTTTCGCATGTCTCGCTCAAAGGAAATCCCTGGCATGGGTCCCGAGACACGTGAATCGAAGTCGTGCCTGTCTCGCCCCGGTCTCGCGAACGGTCTCGGTGGTCGAAGTGGCAGTCTCGGCAGGGGAATCGGGTCGCGATCACGTCGTGGCGACGGAAATGGCATGGCGCCAGAGTGGTCCTACTTGGTGTTACGATCAGGAGCGTTCCCGCGGGGAGAAATGTCATTTCTCCGGCCGCGTCGAGCTTGTCAGTGGGGCCAGTGCTGAAGGATTGCGCGCCCGGCTTGCTCGCGCCTCGGCCGATCTTCTTCGTTGGGCTGCTGACGCCTCGTCCGCTGAACCCGCCAAGGATGCCTGATAGCCATGAATTCGCCCGAGCGTGTGATCGTCAACCCTCCTGCTCCAGGGCGGCCCGGTTTTGGTCAACCCCTCCGGCCCGGTGTCTCGGGTCCATCGGGACTGTCCGACCACGCGGTCTCGCCCCTGGGCATGCCGCTGGCCCTGCTCCGAGACGAGGTCCGCGTCGCCTTCCTGGGGCGAACCTCCACAGAGGAGCAGCAGGATCCACGCCAGTCGATCCTGCGTCAGCTGGGCAACTCCAAGACCGCTTTGCCCGAATCCTGGGTCATCGTCGCGCACTTCTACGACGTCGAGTCCGGGCGGATGGAACTGGACCGGCGTGGCCGCGGAGACCACTACGAACGCTTCGACATCCCCATCGCCCGCGACGGCGGCATCGCCGACCTGCTGGCCGAGGCTGCGAGACCGGACCGCCGGTTCGACGTCGTCATCTGCGAGAGCATCGCGCGAGTCGCGCGCCGGGCCTATGAGGGACTCTCGGTCGAACGAGACCTGGAGCGGTGCGAGGTCTCGCTGTTCGCGGCGAACGAGACCATCAGTGTCTCGGGCAGCCGGGCCCAGCGGATCCTGCAGCGCCGGATCAATCAGTCCGTCGCCGAGTACGAGGTCCTGAACACCCTCGAACAGTCCTGGGGAGGCACCTGCACCCACGTCCGCGAGGGCTGGAACATCGGCAAGCCCTGCTACGGCTACAAGGCCAAGACGTTCCGGCATCCGAATCCGGCGAAGGCTGCGAAGGGGATTACGAAGACCCGTCTCGAACCCGACGGCGCGCGTAGCGAGACTGTGACCCAGATCGCTTCCTGGGCTTACTATGACTGCTTGGGTGGCGACGCGATCGCGACGCTCCTCAACCAGGACTTGGCCAACCATCCGCCGCCCGTGCCGCCGGGACCGGAGCGAGCGCGCGGAGCGTGGAGCCGGTCCAGCGTCTACGACATCCTCCGCAACCCCAAGTACACCGGCTATCAGGTCTACAACCGCCGCGCCACGCGGTCACGCCGGGGCAAGGTCAACGACCCGGTGAAGTGGGTCTGGTCGCTCGAGCCCGCCCACGAGCCACTGATCCCGAAGTGGATGTACGACGAGCTCACGGCCCGCAGGCAGGCCAAGAAGGGCTCTCGCGCCGGCGGTGATCGCAACGTCCACCCCCAGACCAAGCGGACCTACCTGTTCCGCGGGATGCTGTTCTGCTCGTGCGGGAGACGGATGATCGGCGTACCGCGGCACGGCAAGTCGTACTACCTGTGCCGGCCGAGCAACACGAACCGAGGTCGTCCGGACAAGTACCTCGGTCACGAGAAGGCGCTGTACTTTCGTGAGGATGCCGTCCTCGACGCCGTCTCCAGGTTCTTCGCCGACCGCGTGTTCGGTTCCGACCGCCGGACCATTCTCGAGGCCGAGCTGGCGGGCGTAGATGACCAGGCCGATCGCGATCGGGAGGCGGAGGCCCAGCGGCTGGCCAGGGCCCTCGACGAGCTCACCAAGAAGCAGAACTCCATCCTGCAGCAGGCTGCCGACGGTGATCCTGATGACCCATTCACGAAGGCGCTGAGGGGCCGCTACAACGAGCTGGAGCAACAACGGGCTGGTGCGGCGAGTGCGCTGGCTGACCTCAAACAAGCCGCTGGAGCCACAGCCGCCAAGCCGACAGCTGAGGACAAGGGCCTGATCGATGCGCTCCCGTACCTGGCCCTGAACCTGGCGAAAGCGCCGGAGCGGCTGCTGAGGACGCTCTTCGAGGTCACTCAGCTGACCATCCGGATTGACGCCGGCGGCGATCGTGCGACACTGGAGATCACACTTCCCGAAGATCAGCTGCCGGACATCACCGGCGCAGCGGAAAGGATCACCGAGGAGATGCTCTCGCAAGGAACGCCCAGCGGGCGGCCTTGTGAGGTTGCTGTTCGTGCCCCCGGTGAGATTCGAACTCACACTGGACGGGTTTTGAATCCGTTGCCTCTGCCAGTTGGGCTACGGGGGCGTGACGTCGTGACTCTACGGGATCACCGGACCCCGCCCGCTCCCGGGGGCGGCCTCCCCGACCCGGCGAGTGTCATGCCCGCCACTACGTGGTGAACGCCATCTCTGCTTCTGGATCGTTCCCGGTAGGCTTCAGGTTCGCGGGAAGCCGCGAAACGCCAACGCCCCGCCGAGTCTTTCAGGAGGACCCCGGTGACCGACCAGGCTACCGAGGCCAGCGTGCCGCAGCGTCGGGTGCTCGTCGCGGAAGATGAAGCGCTCATCCGGCTCGACCTCGTCGAAATGCTGCGGGAAGAGGGCTATGAGGTGGTCGGGGAGGCCGGCGATGGCGAACAGGCCATCGCGCTGGCCACCGATCTGAAGCCCGATCTCGTGATCCTCGACGTCAAGATGCCCAAGCTCGACGGCATCGAGGCCGCGTCGAAGATCACCGGTGACCGGATTGCGCCCGTTGTCATCCTCACCGCGTTCAGCCAGCGGGATCTCGTCGAACGCGCGCGGGATGCCGGCACCATGGCCTACCTCGTCAAGCCCTTCGCGAAGCGGGACCTCGTGCCCGCCATCGAGCTCGCCGTCAGCCGGTTCTCCGAGCTGCAGGCCCTCGAGGCCGAGGTTGCCGGGCTCACCGACCGGCTCGAGACGCGGAAGGTCATCGACCGCGCCAAGGGCCTGCTCATGAGCCGGCAGGGGCTCACCGAGCCCGATGCCTTCCGGTGGATCCAGCGCACCGCCATGGACCGGCGGACCACCATGAAGGCCGTCGCCGAGGCCGTCGTCGAGAGCATCGGGAGCTAGCCGGAAGCAGCGGCCGGCGGGCAGAATCACCCAGGTGAGAGTCCTGCCGGTCGTTGTCGTCCTAGCACTCGCAGCAGGCTGCCAAGCCGGACAGCCCAGCGCGCCCGCACCTGCCACCTACGAGCTGCCGCCGCGGCAGGTGCGGCCCGACGAGACCGCCCTCAAGCTGCCGCCCGCCAAGAACGGCGACACCGAATTCACCCTGATCGGCCTGGCCGCCGGGCTGCCCAGCATCACCGGGAGCCACACCGAGTTCGCCGCGAAGGGCCAGTTCGTGCGGCTGCGGCTCGTCGTGACGAACACCGGCACCTCCAGCGTCCTGTTCGACACCGGACGGCAGCTGCTCGTCGACGACCAGGGCGTCGCGCACCCGCCGGAAGAGCAGGCCGTGATCATCAAGCGCCAGCCCCGCCAGTTCGACCTCGGCCACGGCGTGCGCGTCGAATTCGACCTCTATTGGGACATCCCCAAGGACCGGAAGCCCGTCACGCTCCGCGCCTTCGGCGGCCCCAGCATCACCGACATGAAGAACCTGACCGGCACCGACATCAGGCTGTGACAGAGCCACCAAAAGCAGGGGCCCGGCACCGAAGTGCCGGGCCCCTGGAAGAAACTCAGACGCCCAGGTCGCCACCGAGGTAGGCGGCCCGGACCTGCGGGTCGTCCAGCAGGTCGGCCCCGCGGGCGCTCTTGACCACCTGGCCGGTCTCGAGCACGTACGCGCGGTCCGACAGCTTCAGCGCCTGCTGGGCGTTCTGCTCGACCAGCAGCACCGTCGTGCCGCGCTTGTTGATCTCCCGGATGATGTCGAAGATCTGCGCGATCAGCATCGGCGCCAGGCCCATCGACGGCTCGTCGAGCAGCAGCACCTTCGGCTTCGTCATCAGCGCGCGGCCGATGGCGATCATCTGCTGCTCGCCGCCCGACATCGTGCCGCCGAACTGCGTCCGGCGCTCGTTCAGCCGGGGGAACAGCTCGTAGACCTCGTCGAGGTCGGCGGTGAGGTCGTCCTTGCGGGTGTAGGCACCCATCAGGAGGTTCTCCTGCACCGTCATGCCGGGGAACACGCCCCGGCCTTCCGGCGACTGGCCGATCCCGAGCAGCACGCGCTTGTGCCCCGGGGTCTTGGAGATGTCCTGGCCGTTGAACAGGATCCGGCCGCTGGTGAGCGGACGCAGGCCCGAGATCGTCTTGAGCGTCGTGGTCTTGCCGGCGCCGTTGGCGCCGATCAGGGACACGATCTCGCCCTCGTCGACCTGGATGCTCATGCCCTTGAGGGCGGCGATCTTGCCGTAGTGGACGTTGATGTCCTGGACGTCAAGAAGCATCTTCGGCCACCCCCAGGTACGCCTCGATCACCTTCTGGTTGGTCTGCACTTCCTGAGGGAGCCCTTCCGCGATCTTCTGGCCGAAGTCGAGCACGGCCAGCCGGTCGCTGATGTGCATGACCAGGCCCATGTCGTGTTCGATGAGCAGCACGGTCCGGCCGTCGTCCCGGATCTTGCGGATCAGCGCCTGGAGGGCGTTCTTCTCCGCCGGGTTCATGCCGGCCGCGGGCTCGTCGAGCAGCAGCAGCTTCGGGTCGGTGGCCAGCGCCCGCGCGATCTCCAGCCGGCGCTGGTCGCCGTAGGAGAGGTTCTTCGCGGTCTCGTGCTCCACCTTGCCGATGCCGACGAAGTCGAGCAGCTCACGCGCCCGCTCGCGGCCGCGCTTCTCCTCCTTGCGGTGCCACGGCAGGCCGAGCACCGCGCCGATCGCGCCGGTCTTGTGGTGCGCGTCCGCGCCGACCATGACGTTCTCGAGCGCCGACATGTTGTGGAACAGCCGGATGTTCTGGAACGTCCGGGCGATGCCGCGCTTGGTGACCTGGAAGCGCTTCATCCCGTCGATGCGGTCGCCGTCGAAGCGCACCTGGCCCTCGGTCGGCTGGTAGACGCCGGTGACCACGTTGAACACCGTGGTCTTGCCGGCGCCGTTTGGGCCGATCAGCGCGAAGATCTCGCCTTCGTTGATCGAGATGTTCACTTCGCGCAGGGCGGTGACACCGCCGAACCGCATGGTGATGTTGTCGAATTCGAGCAAGGGAGTCACTTGGCCACCTCCGCCGGGGCTTCGGTACCCGGTCCGGCCACTTCGCCACCGAGCGAGCCCATGCCGCCGGTACCTTCCCGCAGCTCGGCTTTTCGTTGTCTCGATGGCAACAGGCCTTCGGGCCGCAGCGCCATCATCAGCACCAGGACGCCGCCGAACAGCAGGATCCGGAACTCCGCCGGGTCCCGGTCGCCGAGCAGGTGCTGCAGCCACTCGACGGACCGGAGGCGCTCGGGGATCCAGGCCACCAGGAAGGCGCCGAGGATGACGCCCGGCAGGTTGCCCGCGCCGCCCAGCACCACCGCGGCGAGGATCGTCGCGGACAGGATGAACGGGAAGTTGTCCGGCGCGATGAACACGGCCTTGCTGGCGTAGATGCCGCCCGCGAAGCCACCGATCATCGCGCCGATCGCGAAGGCGAGCAGCTTGAACTTGAACGTCGGCACGCCCATCAGCTCGGCGGCGTCCTCGTCCTCGCGGATCGCGGCCCACGCGCGCCCGACGCGGCTCTTCTGCAGCCGCACCGAGAACACGATCACCAGCACGATCGCGACCAGGATCAGGTAGTAGTACGGCGCCGGGTCGAGCAGGAACTCCATGCCGAAGACCGGCGACGGGTGCGGGATGTTGGTGATGCCGCGGGCGCCACCGATGGCGTCGGTGTTCTGCGCGACGATCCGGACGATCTCCCCGAACCCGAGCGTCACGATGGCGAGGTAGTCACCGCGCAGCCGCAGGGTCGGAGCGCCGAGGATGACGCCCGACACCGCCGCGAGCACGATCCCGACCAGGATCGTGGGCCAGACGTTCCAGCCGAACTTCGTGCCGAAGATCGCCACCGTGTAGGCGCCGATCGCGAAGAACGCCACGAACCCGAGGTCCAGCATGCCGGCCAGGCCGACCACGATGTTCAGGCCGATCGCCAGCAGGATGTAGGTCCCGATCGGGAAGATCAGGACGCTCGTCCAGTCCGAGGCGGGCGACATGAACGAGCCGATCCAGGGTGCCGGGAGGATCAGCGCGAACACGATCAACGCGATGTAGACGAGGTAGCGCTGCCACATCGGCGCGTGCTGCCACCACTCCCGCGCGCCGTTCACCGGGTGGAACGAGCGGCGAGTGTTTTCCTGGGTAGTCACACCGTCGCCTTTCATGCGCGAGCTCGCTGGAGGGATTCACCGAGGATGCCGGTGGGACGGAACATCAGCACGAGCACGAGGACCACGAACGCCGTGACGTCCTTCCACTCGGAACCGAGGAAGATCGCGCTCCAGTTCTCGACCAGGCCGAGCACGATGCCGCCGAGGAGCGCGCCGCGCAGGTTGCCGATACCGCCGAGCACGGCCGCGGTGAAGGCCTTGATCCCGAGCACGAACCCGACGCGGTAGCCGGTGTTCTCGAGTTCCATCAGGTAGAGCGCGGAGGCCACGCCGGCCATCGCGCCGCCCAGCAGGAAGGTGATCCGCACGATGCGGTCGATCGAGACGCCCATCAGCACGGCGGCTTCGGGATCCTGGGCGGTGGCCCGGATGCCGCGGCCGATGCGGGTGCGGCGCACCAGCTGGTCCAGCACCACCATGACGAGCACCGCGCCGATGATGACCAGGACCTGGTCGGTGCGGACGACGGCGTTGCCGATCGGGAACAGCGTGTCGCGGTCGACGAACCGCGGCGCGTTCTGCGGGACGCGGCCCGACTTGTCGAAGACGGCGGGGATGATCACCAGCGCGAAGAGTTCCTGCAGGAAGATCGACGCGCCGATCGCGGAGATCAGGGCCGCGAGCTTCGACGAGCCGCGCTTGCGCAGCGGCCGGTAGGCGACCTGCTCCAGCACGACCGCGGAACCGCCGGAGACGACCGCGGAGGCGAGCATGAGTGCGAGCAGGAGCAGGATCATCGCGCCCAGCCCCACCACGATGTTGCCGGAGGTGGCGATGCTGGCCAGGATGAACAGGGACGTCATCGTCCCGATCATGAAGATTTCGGAGTGGGCGAAGTTGATCAGCCGCAGGACGCCGTAGACCATTGTGTAGCCGAGGGCGACGAGGGCGTAGATGGAGCCGAGAACCAGTCCGCCGATGGTGCTGCCGAGGAACTGGTCTTGCAGGGTCTGCAACATGACGTGAGCGCCTTACGAGACAGGGCGAGGACAGGGATACGGGCCGGGAGCGGGGTTGCTGTGGTGACCACAGCGCCCCCGCTCCCGTTGAGTGCTATTCCCTGTTTCGTCAGCCGGTGATCTTGGCTTCGGTCGACGCGCCGAGGTTCTTGATGACGCCGCCGACGACCTGGTACACGTTGATCGCGGCGGTCTCGGGCTCACCGTTCGCCTTGAACTTGATCTGCTTCGAGACGCCCTTGAAGTCCACGGTCTTCAGGAAGTTGTTGATCGTCTCGCCGGTGGTGTTGCCCGCCTTGACCGCGTTGATGATGGCGGTCGCCGCGTCGTAACCCTCGGTGGCGTAGATCGCCGGGGCGACGTTGAACTTGGCCTTGTACTTGGTGGCGAACTCGTCGGTGGTGCCGGCGTCCGGGATGTTGCACGGGCAGCCGATGACCGCGCCTTCGGCGGCCGGGGCGCCCGCGGCCGAAACCAGCTGCGGGTCGAGCGAACCGTCACCGGTGGCGAAGATGGCCTTCACGCCGCCGTCACGCAGCTGCTTGAGCAGCGGGCCGCCCTGCGCGTAGTAGCCACCGAAGGTGATGATGTCGGGGTTGGCCGCCTTGACCTTCTGCACGGTCGAGGAGTAGTCCGGCGCGTCCTTCGGGAACTTGTCGCGCTGAACCGTGACGCCCTTCTCCTTGAAGGTCTTCTCGAACGCGTCCGCGAGGCCGACGCTGTACTCCTGGTCGTCCGAGATGACGAACGCCGACTTCGGCGACTTCGCCGTGACCAGGAAGTTCGCGATGGCGGGGCCCTGGTCGTCGTCGTTCGCCACGACGCGGTGCCAGTAGGTCCAGCCGTTCTTCGCCAGGCCCGGGTTGGTGGCCGAGGGCGAGACGCTCGGGACCTTGTTCTGCTCGAGCTGGCCGCCGATGGCTTTCGACTCGCCGGAGAAGGCCGGGCCGATCAGCGCGGTGATCTTGTCCGAGCCGATCGCCGTGGTGATCAGCGAGGTCGCCTGGTCGGGCTTGCCCTGGCTGTCGTAGTTCTTCAGCTCGAGCTTGACCTTGGGGTTCGTGGCGTTGTACTCGTCGATGGCGAGCTTCGCCCCGTTGTTGGGCGGGATCACGATCCCGGAGTTCTCACCGGTCAGGTCGCCCATGAACCCGATCTTCAGCGTGCTGCCGTCACCGCTGTTGCTGGACGAGCCGCCACCGGCGCAGCCCGCCAGCGCGAGCGACGTCGCCGCTGCGAGGGCGAGAACCCGTCCAAAACGCACTCCTGACACCGACTACCTCCCATGACCAACCAGCCGCCGGTAGGCGTTGCCCCCGACACAGGGGCTAGGTTAGGGCAGGAAGATATCCCTCTTGACTGTCTTGTGCACAGGCGGCCTCACTACTCTGTGTCCACATCGTGACGATCGCAACCGACACGAATTGCACGAAAAGGCGAACGATGTTTCCCCGCGGCCCGCTGCTGGTCACGCAGCGCTGCTAAGTATCGGGGCTTGTTCTGCGAATGGGTGACAACCGTGTTTCACCGGTATGTCATCGCCCATTTCGGCGACCGGAGCGTGGCCCGTTTCCCGGTGGCCCGCTGTTCACCCTGACGGGGTCGTGGGGGTGCGGGCACCGCCGTCGGGATGCACCTTACGTCCGGTTCGGGGGGCCGAACGGACCACCCCTCGAATCAGGTCTGCCCGAAAGTCCGCCCGGCCGGGGACACCTGCCACAACCAACGGTTGTCGTGGCCGCCGGAACGGCTGTTGGACCCGGCCCCCTCCCCGGTTGTTGGCTGGAAGCAGCCGAGAGACAGGGAGAGACAGATGAGCGAGATGAACCAGATGGTCGAGGGTGTCGCGGCGGGCGTGCCGTTCGTGGCGGTGCCGCCGGTGGACCCGGCCGCGCCGGCGGCGCTGCTGGCGGGCTGGCACCTGATGGACGAGCCGGCCAGTGAACGGGCGATGGCGGCGGCCGTCCCGATGGCGGGCCTGCAGGCGTGGCGGGTGTACTTCGGGCTCCCGCTCTCCGGGGCGCGACTGCCCGAAGGCGGTCCCGAAGAGGTCTTCCGGCGCGCGAGCGAGGACGCCGTCCTCAACATCTTCGAGCCGGTGACCGAGCAGGCGGCGGGCGAGTTCCCGGCCGCGCTGGCCGAGCTGCGCGACCGGCTGCCGGGCGCGACCGGGCCGCTCGGGGTGTTCGGCGGCTCGGCCGGCGCGCTCGTGGCCCTGGAGGTACTGGCGCGCGGCGACGCCGGGATCGCGGCTGCCGCGGTGGCCAGCCCGGTCGTCCAGCTCGCGCCGATGATCGCCGCCAACGAACGGCGGTACGGCCTGACCTACTCCTGGACCGAGCGGTCCCGCGCGGTCGCGGCGCGCTACGACTACGTGGACCGGGCCGCCGAGCTGACCGCGCCGCTGCTGCTGGTCACCGGGACCGGCGACGACGTCGCCGTGCGCGAGCCCGCGGAAGCACTGCACGCGAAGGTGGGCGGCGAGCTGGTGACGGTCGAGGGGATGGCGCACGAATTCCCGCCGGGGACGCCGGGCGCGGCCGGCGTCGACGCGGCGTTCAGCGCGTGGTTCGCGCGGCGGTTGCGAGGCTGACGTCGCCGACCGGCAGCCAGGCGTGGTCCGGGTCGTAGGCGCACCAGTCCTCTTCGCGGCTGGTGCGCCCGGCCACGGCCAGCAGCCGCCGCAGCGCCGGGTGGGCCTTGCCGCGCCGCCAGACCAGCGACCACGGGAACAGCGGGGACGGCTCGAACGGCAGCACCTTCAGGTTCAGGTCGGGCGCCAGTTCCATGTCGGCGCCGGCCAGGGTGACGCGCCGCTTGCCGTACCGCGTCTGCTCCAGGGTGTGCCGCAGGTCGTAGCTGACGCCGGAGTCGTCGATCGGCAGGCCGAACTCCGCGCACAGCTCCGTCAGGTAGGACAGCCATTCCGCCGGCCCGCCGAGCCCGGGCAGCCAGATCCCCTCGGCGCGCAGCTCGTCGAGGCGTATAACGTCCTGCACGGCCAGGGGATGCTCCGGCGCGAGCAGGGCGACCAGCGGTTCGAGCCGGACCGGCCGGTGCTCCAGCACGTCGGGCAGCGGCCGTCCGCAGCCGGACACCCGGCCGAAGGCGGCGTCGAGCTCCCCGGACAGCAGCGGGTCGATCGCGTTCGCGAACCCGCGGCCGGCCACCCGGTCGACGCGCAGCCCCGGCTCGTGCGCGGCGAGCCGGCGGAGCAGGAACATGGGGGAGAGGCGGTGGTCGACGAGGTCGAGGCGCAGCGGCCGGTCGTCGGCCCCCATCGCGGCCACCGCCGCGTCGGCCACCCGGACCAGCTCGCGCGCGTGCGGCAGGAACCGTTCGCCGTCGGCGGTCAGCTCCACCGAGCGGGGCGTGCGCAGGAACAACGGTGTCGCCAGGGCGTCTTCGAGCTTCCGGATCCGCTTCGACAGCGCCTGCTGGGTGAGGAACAGCGTCTGGGCCGCCCGCCCGAAGTGCCGGTGCTCCGCGGTCACCACGAACGCGCGGACCTGGGCGACGTCGAGGTCCACGGGCTCAGGCGCCCGGCGGCCGGTCCCGGACCACGCAGGTGAGCCGGGCGGTGCAGGTGCGGCGGCCCTCGTCGTCGGTCAGCACGATCTCCGCGGTGATCGTGCCGCGGCCGACGTGCAGCGGCGTCGCCACGCCGGTGACCGTGCCGGAGCGGACGGCCCGGTGGTGCGTGCAGGACAGCTCCAGCCCCATCGCCGCGCGGCCCGGGCCGGCGTTCAGCGCGGCCACCGTCGACCCCAGCGCTTCGGCGAGCACGGCGTTGGCGCCGCCGTGCAGGAGGCCGTACGGCTGGAGGTTGCCCTCGACCGGGATCGTGCCCACCACCCGCTCGGCGGTGGCTTCCAGGAGCTTCATGCCGACCTTGTCGTTCAGCTGCTGGTCCGCGGCGGCCGGATCGATGCCGGCGTAGTTCTCGACCGCGACGTCTGCGGCGCGTTCGGTCACGCAGTGCTCCTCTTCCTATGCGACACGTAAGAGTGTCGGACCCTCAGCCTAGACTCGGCCTCGTGAGCCCGAGTGAGAAGACGACCGTTGCCAACGCCACAGGAACCACGAGTGTCGCCGAGCGGCCGAAGCTGCTGCTGATCGACGGCCATTCCATGGCCTACCGCGCGTTCTTCGCCCTCCCGGCGGAGAACTTCAAGACGAAGACCGGGCAGGTCACGAACGCGGTCTTCGGCTTCACCTCGATGCTCATCAACCTCCTGCGCGACGAAGCGCCGACCCACCTCGCGGTGGCATTCGACCTCTCGCGCAAGACGTTCCGCTCGGAGACCTACGCCGACTACAAGGCGAACCGCAGCACCACGCCGGACGAGTTCCGCGGTCAAGTCGACCTGGTCAAGGACGTGCTGCGGGTGCTCGGCATCCCGTCGCTGGTGAAGGAGAACTTCGAGGCCGACGACATCATCGCCACGCTCACCACGCAGGCGACGGCCGACGGCTTCGACGTCCTCATCTGTACCGGCGACCGCGACGCGCTGCAGCTGGTCACCGAGCAGGTCACCGTGCTCTATCCGAAGCGCGGCGTCTCGGAGATGACCCGGTTCACGCCGGACGCCGTCGAGGAGAAGTACGGGCTCACCCCGCGGCAGTACCCGGACTTCGCCGCGCTGCGCGGCGACCCGTCGGACAACCTGCCGAGCATCCCGGGTGTCGGCGAGAAGACCGCGGCCAAGTGGATCCGGCAGTTCGGCTCGCTCGGCGACCTGATCGACCGCGTCGACGAGGTCAAGGGCAAGGTCGGCGACGCGCTGCGGGCGCACCTGTCCTCGGTCCAGCTCAACCGCCAGCTCACCGAGCTGATCCGCGACGTCGAGCTGGAGGTCGCGCCGTCCGGGCTCGAGCTGCGCCCGTGGGATCGCGAAGCGATCCACGCGCTGTTCGACGAGCTGGAGTTCCGCATCCTGCGCGACAGGCTCTTCGCGACACTGCAGAGCGCCGAGCCGGAGGCCGACGAAGGCTTCGAGGTCTCCGGTGCCGCGCTCGCGCCCGGTGCGCTGGGCGCGTGGCTGACGGCGCACGCGGGCGCGGGCGAGCCGGTGGCGCTGGCCCTCCGCACCGTGGGCACGTCCGTCCGGTCCGACCTGCGCGCGGTCGCCTTCGCGACAGCGGACGGCGAAGGCGCGTACGTCGACGTCACGGCGATGGACCAGGCCGACGACGCGGCGCTCGCCGCCTGGCTCGCCGACCCGGGCATCCGCAAGACCGGCCACGACCTCAAGGTCCCGCTGCACGCGATCCGCGCCCGCGGCTGGGTCCTCGCCGGGCTGGCCATGGACACCGCGCTGGCCGCGTACCTGGTGCGGCCCGGGCAGCGCACGTTCGAGCTCGACGACCTCGCGCTGCGCTACCTGCACCGCGAGCTGCGCTCGGAGACCGACGGTGGCGACGGACAGTTGTCGCTGCTCGACGGCGGCGCGGAAGGCCTGGAGCAGAAGGAAATCCAGGACGACCTGGTCAAGGCCCGCGCGATCTTCGAGCTGGCCGGTGCGCTGGAGAGGGAGCTGGAGCAGATCGGCGGCGCGAAGCTGCTCGCCGAGCTGGAGCTGCCGCTGCTGGAAGTCATCACCGAGCTGGAGATCGCCGGCGTCGCCGTCGACCTCGAGCAGCTGACTTCGCTGGAGGCGCACTACCTTTCGCGCGTCACGCAGGCCGCCGACGAGGCGTACGCGGTGATCGGCAAGCAGATCAACCTCGGCTCGCCGAAGCAGCTGCAGGTCGTGCTGTTCGACGAGCTCGGCATGCCGAAGACCAAGCGCACCAAGACCGGCTACACCACCGACGCCGAGGCGCTGCAGGGCCTGTTCGAGAAGACCGAGCACCCGTTCCTGCAGCACATGCTGGAGCACCGCGACGCGACCAAGCTGCGCACGACGGTCGAGGGGCTGATCAAGTCCGTCGCCGACGACGGCCGCATCCACACCACGCTGCTGCAGACGATCGCGGCCACCGGACGGCTGTCCTCGACCGAGCCGAACCTGCAGAACATCCCGGTCCGCACCGAGGAAGGCCGCCGCATCCGCGACGCCTTCGTCGTCGGCGAGGGCTACACCGAGCTGATGACCGCGGACTACAGCCAGATCGAAATGCGGATCATGGCGCACCTGTCGCAGGACGAAGGCCTCATCGAGGCGTTCAACAGCGGCGAGGACCTGCACACGTTCGTCGCGTCGCGGGCGTTCTCGATGCCGCCGGAGGAGATCACGCCGGAGCTGCGCTACCGCGTCAAGGCGATGTCGTACGGCCTCGCGTACGGGTTGTCGGCGTACGGGCTTTCGCAGCAGCTGCGGATTTCCACCGAAGAAGCCAAGGAGCAGATGGAGGCGTACTTCGCCCGCTTCGGCGGCATCAGCGACTACCTCCACTCGGTGGTCGGCGAAGCGGCGAAGTGCGGGTACACGGAGACGATCTTCGGGCGCCGCCGCTACCTGCCCGACCTCAACAGCGACAACCGCCAGCGCCGCGAGATGGCCGAGCGGATGGCGCTCAACGCCCCGATCCAGGGCAGCGCGGCCGACATCATCAAGGTCGCGATGCTCAACGTCCACCGCGCGCTGGTCGAGGCGAAGCTGAAGAGCCGGATCCTGCTGCAGGTCCACGACGAACTGGTGCTGGAAGTCGCGGAGGGGGAGAAGGAGCAGCTGGAGAAGCTGGTGCGCGAAGGCATGGGCTCGGCGTACGCCCTGGCGGTGCCGCTCGAGGTTTCGGTCGGCTACGGCCGGTCGTGGAACGAAGCCGCGCACTGAGATCGCTCTGCGTCACGGCCCGGATCACCGGGTCGTGACGCGGAAGTGCTCGGGCGGTCGTCGTCGGGTGTCACGCTCCGCGGCGATGCTGGGCGGCATGGCCAGTGACTTCCAGCGGCGCAAGATCTCCGGCGTCTTCGGCGCCATGGACGCCGACGGCGACGGGTTCCTGACGGAGACCGACTTCCGCGCGCTCACCGCGCGGTGGCTCGACCTCCGCGGCACCGACGCCGGCACGCCGGCGGGGCAGCGGCTCGCCGCGATCATGATGGGCTGGTGGGGCACCCTCGACGACGCCGCCGGCCGCGGCGGCAAGGTCAGCCTCGACCAGGTGCTCCAGGTCGTCGACGTGCTCCCGGAAATGCCGGGCGCCGTCACCGGCACCGCGGAGGCGATGTTCGAAGCCGTCGACGAAAACGGTGACGGCGCCATCTCCGCCGCCGAGTACGACCGCATGATCGCGGCCTGGAACGGCGTCGGCGCACCGTCCGGCGACGTCTTCGCCCTCCTCGACTCCGACGGCGACGGCCGCCTGTCGCGCGCGGAATTCACCCGGCACTGGTTCGAGTTCTGGGCCGGCGACGACCCGGCCGCGCCGGGCAGCAGTGTGTTCGGCCGCTTCTGAACGCGCGTTGTGCCGAACGGAGGACTCCGTTCGGGTGAGCGATTACTGATCGGTAAGGGAGTCGGTGCCGACGCGCGGCGATCACGGCGTAGGGTCCGCCGAATGGGGTTCGAGCGTGAGCGACGACGCTGGCGGGTCCGGTTGCACGACGAACTCGGCCGGGTGTGCGGGGCGGGCACGGTACTGGACGAGTACCACGTGCTCACGAGCGCGCACGTCGTCGAGACCGCCGGTGGCCCCCGAGCCGCGTTGAGCGTCGACTTCGTCGGCTTGGCCGAGGCGCTGCCCGGCGCCGCGACCGTCGTCGAAGGGTGCTGGGTGCCGTCCGACGGCGGCGGCAACGGCGATCTCGCGCTGCTGCGCCTGGAACGCCCGGAGTCCCGCGTGTTCCGCGCGCCGCTGCACCGCATGCCGCTGGGCGAGCACCAGCTCGTCCGCGCGTTCGGGTTCCCGCCGGGCTCGGTCGGCCGCTGGACGCACGCCCGGCTCGGCGGCCCGGAACAGACCGGCGGCGAGTGGGTCCGCCTCTTCCGCACGGCCGAAGCGGAGCCGCTCGGCCCCGGCTTCGGCGGCACGGCGGTGCTCGACGAGGCGACCGGCCACGTCGTCGGCATGGTCGTCGGCAAGGACACCGGCACCTGGATGGTGCCGGTGGAGACGATGCTCGGGCACCTGCCCCAGCTGAGCATCTGGACGTCCGGCAGCCCGGCCGTCGACGCGAGCTTCTCGCGTCCGGTCGGCGAGGCCGTCGACGTGTCGTTCGTGCAGCGCGTCGCCGACTGGTTCGCCAAGGCCGAGCCGGGCACGGTCTGGGTGGTGGACACCGGCGAGGCCGGCTCCCCGGTGGCGGCGGCGTTGCGGTTCGGGATCGTGCTCGCCGACCGGGAACGTTCCCTCGGCGTCCCCGGCCTGCCGCCGGCGTTCGGCCCGATGCCCCCGGCGGGCAGCGTCGACCTGGCGGTCGACGCGACGGGCCGCACGGCGGACGCGGTCCGCCACCGCATCGCCGACCGGCTGACGACTGGTGTCGCGGGCCGCACCCTGGTCGTCGACGCGATCGACGACTCGGCGGAGCCGGACCGGCTGGTCGGCGAGGTGCTGGCACCGTTGGCCGGCCGCGCGGCCGAGCTGGGTCTCCGGCTGCTGCTGGGCTTCCGGGAGGAATCGTCGCCGGGGGTGGCGGCGGTCCGGGCGAGCACGGGCCAGGCCCGCCCGGCCCCGGACGACCTCGCCGGGCGCCTGGAGGTTCTCACCCAGGCGGTGGCGGAGCTGGCGGAGATCGAGGCGTACCAGTTGCGCGTGGCGACGCGTTTCACGGGTGTCGCGATGCTGCCGGCCCGGGCACAGCGGCTTCGCGGGGCACTGAAGCAGCTCCGGTCGGCGGAGGTGGACGGCGACGCGGAGTGGGTCGAGCGCCACATAGACAGCCACGAGCACGCGGTGGCCCCGGCGGTGGAAGACGGCCGCCGCCAGCGCGCGGTCCTCGACGGTCTGGTGGCCCGCCGCGAGGAGCTGCGGGCCCGCTTGGCGGGCGACCACGAGCTGGCTCGCGAGTACGGCCTGGTGGGAGACCCGGAGATCGAGCAGGCGTACATCCCGGCAAAGAGGTTGCTGATCGACGGCCCCTGCGAGCTGACAGCGGCGGCCACGGCGGTGGACACGTATGCGGCGGCGGTCCGGGCTCGCATCGAGGACCGCGGCTGAGCGGCACCGGGCCTGCGGGTGGCGAGCTTGCGGGCGCCGGAATTGTCGGTGCCTGCCGGTAGCGTAGGAAACGGGGGGCGCCCCCGCGGGCGGGTGCCGGGCCGGGCGGGTGCCGGGCCGGACGGGTGCCGGGCCGGGCGGCGTCGGCCACCTTGGCCCAGGCGCCTACACCGTGAGGACGACCTTCCCCCGCAGGTGACCCCGCTCGATCAGCCGGTGCGCGTCGGCGATCCGCTCGAACGGAAACGTCTCCTGCACATGAACCCGCAGCTTGCCCTCCTCGGCAAGCCCGGCAAGCCCCCGCAACGCCACCGGATCCGGATCGACCCCGATCCCGCTGAACCGCCGTCCGGCCGCCGCGAACCGGGCGGCGAGCTCGACGTCCTCGTCCGCCACCGCCGTCACGAGGTGGCCTCCCGGGCGGAGCACGTCGAGCGACCGTGCGGCGACCTCGCCCCCGAGCGTGTCCAGCACGACGTCGACCTCGCCGGTGAAACCGCCCGCCGCGTAGTCGACGAACTCGTCCGCGCCCAGGCCGAGCACGAACTCCCGCTTGCTCGCGCTCGCCGTGGCGATCACGTGCGCCCCGAGCGACTTCGCCAGCTGGATCGCCACGTGGCCGACCCCGCCGCCACCGCCGTGCACCAGTACCCGGTCGCCCGCCGATATCCCCGCCAGGTCGACCAAGCCCTGCCACGCCGTCAACCCGGCGATCGGCAACGCCGCCGCCTCGATGTGCGACAGCGCGGCCGGCTTGCGCGTCAGGTGCAACGCCGGTGCGGCCACGAACTCGGCGTACCCGCCCGCCGCCCGCGGGAACAGCGGCATCCCGAACACCTCGTCGCCCGGGCGGAAGCGCCACGTTTGCGACTCCACGACCACGCCGCTGACATCCCAGCCGAGCACGAACGGCGGCCGGCCGAGCAACGGGAACTCGCCGGCGCGCAGGCGCGGCTCCAGGGGGTTGAGGCCGATCGCCGCGACCCGGACGAGGACTTCGGTCGGCCGGGGCCGGGGTTCGGGTGCGTCCACGATGGTGAGGACTTCGGGGCCGCCGTACGTGTGCTGGGTGATGACTCGCATGCCTCCACGATGGCCGCCGCCGCGAAGGCGTACCACCGGTGTCCCGACAGGAAATTTCGGAAACCCGCCAACTAGGCTGATGACCATGACCGAACCGGCCTGCGGGCCGTTGGCCCACGGCGCGGCCGTCCCCGCGCACTCCCACGACTTCGGCCAGCTGCGGTACGCCGCCGCCGGGGCGCTGGTCACCACGACCACGGCCGGCACCTGGGTGGCCCCGGCGAACCGCATCACGTGGGTGCCGCCGTTCCACGTGCACAGCAGCCGCGCGCACGGCGAGACCGACCTCCGGCTGCTCGAAGTCCCCCAGGCGCTGGCCGGGCAGCTGCCGGCGGAGCCCTCGGTGTTCGCGGCCGGGCCGCTGCTGCGCGAGGCGTACCTGGCCGTGCACACCGAACCGGCCGGCAGTCCCCGCGCCCGGCTGCTCCTCGACGTCGTCCGCGTCGAGCTCGTCCGCGCCCCGCGGGAGCCGCTGCGCCTCCCGGAGCCGCGCAGCGACCGCCTCAAAGCCGTCACCGACCTGCTGCACGCCGATCCGGCGACCCCCGCGACCCTGGCCGAGCTGGGCCGCCGGACCGGCTCGAGCGAACGCACGCTCAGCCGGCTCTTCGGCAGCGAGCTGTCGATGAGCTTCCCCCAGTGGCGCACGCTGCTGCGCGTCCAGCGGGCCGTGCTCGAACTCGGCGACGGCGTCTCGGTCACCGCCACCGCGACGCGGCTGGGCTGGGCGAATCCGGGCAGCTTCATCGAAGCCTTCACCGCGCTCGTCGGCCGGACCCCCGGCCGCTACCGGAAGGAAGCGGCGACCCGCACGGCCTAGCGGTGCCCCAGGCCGCGGATCAGCACCATCACCGCGTCCCGCACCTCCGCCCGGGTCCGCTGCGGCCCGAACACCTGCCAGTCCAGCGCCACCACCAGCATCGTGCCGAACAGGCCCGCCGCCGCGGTGGGGATCTCCACGCCCGCCGGCAGCCGGCCCGCCGACTCCAGGCGGGTCAGCTGCTGCTTCACGATCGAGATGATCTCCTCGCGCAGCAACGACAGCGTCCCGTGCCACTGGCCCGGTGTCCGCCACAGCTCGCTCACCAGGATCTGCGAGAACCCCGGGTACTGCGCGATGAACTCCAGCGTCGTGTCGACCTGCGCCTCGATCACGTCGAGCGGGTCATCCGAAGACACCGCGTCGCGCAGCCGACCGGCCAGCATGTCCACGCCGTAGCGCAGCAGCGCGTCGACCAGGCCGTCCTTGGACCCGAAGTTGTAGTACACCGTGCCCTTCGCGACGCCCGCCGCCGCCGCGATGTCGTCGACCGTCAGGCCCACCAGGCCCCGGCTCTTCGAGAGCTCCAGCGTGGCCTCGAAGAGCTTCTGCTTCGTCGCGCCGCTCACAGGCTCAGCTCGGGCTTGAGCGCGGACACCGTCCAAACGCGACGCTTACGGGCGGCCAAAGTGGACACCAGGATCCCGCCCACGAGATACGCCAGCAGCACGCCGATGTCGCCGAGCAGCCGTCCCGTCGAGGCGCCGCTGTAGAACAGGTGGCGGAAGCCGTCGATCGCGTACCCCATCGGCAGGACCACGTGCAGCGGGTACAGCGCGTCCGGGATCGTCTGCCACGGGAACGTGCCGCCCGCGCTCACCAGCTGCAGCACCAGCAGCACCAGGCCGAGGAACTTGCCGACCGCTCCGAAGAACGCGTTGAGCGCGTGCACCACCGAGGTGAACGTCAGCGATACCAGCACGGCGAACCCGATCGCCGCCAGCGGGTGCGCGACGTGGATGCCGACCAGCCACGTCACCGCGCCGAACAGGACGACCACCTGCGCGGTGCCGAGCAGCGCCGAGGACAGCCAGCCGCCGACCGCGACCCGGAACGGCGCCGCGCCCGCGGTCAGCGCGCGCGTCGAGAGCGGGCGCAGGATCAGGAACAGCACGAACGCGCCGATCCAGGTGGCCAGCGAGATGAAGAACGGCGCGAGGCCGGCCCCGTACGTTCCCGCCGACGCCTCGCCGTTGGCGTTCACCGCCACCGGGTCCGCGATCGTGTTGGCCGTCGCCGAGCGGGTCGGGTCGTCGGGGTTCGGGATCTGCTTCAGCCCGGTCGCGAGCCCGTCGCGCAGCTTCACCGAGCCGTCCGCGAGCTGGTTCGTGCCGTTCACAGCCGTCTTCTCGCCGTCACTGAGCTGCGAAGCGCCGTCACGTAGCTGGTTCGCGCCGTCGGACGCCTGGGCGATGCCGCTCGCCAGCTGCGGGGAGGCCGCGGCGAGCTTGGCCGCGCCGTCGGACACCTGGCGGGCGCCGTCGGCCAGCTTCGCGAGGTCGCCGTTGGCCTGCTGGATCTTGCCGTTCGCCTGGTCGACGGGGGAACGCAGCTGGTCGGCCTTGGCCAGGATCGCCTGCACCTGGGTCTCCGGCACGCCCGCGGCGCGCAGGTCGGTCTGCAGCTGGCTGCGGTAGGAGTCGAGCTTGCCCTGGATGTCCGACGACGCCGTCGCGGCGATCGAAGCCGCGTCGGCGACCTTCTGGTTTCCGGCGGCCACCTGCGAAGCGCCGTTGGCGAGCTGCTGCGTCTGAGACGGCAGGGACGCGGTGGCGCTCTTGAGCGTGCCGAGGCCGGTCGCCAGCGTCGACGAGCCGTCCGCGAGCTTCGCCGCGCCGTCGGCCAGCTGCTGCTGGCCCGACTGGAGCTTCGTGGTGCCGTCCGCGAGCTGGGACGCGCCGGTCGAGGCTTCCTGGATCTTGGCGTAGATGGTGGAGAACCCGACCAGGAACCGGTTCGCGGCCTCGCTGCCGACCTTCTCCGCGATCGTCTTGCGGACCTGCTCGGCGACCTGCTTCGCGATCGTGCCGGACAGGTAGTTGTTGGCGTCGTTGGTGGTCAGCGTGATCGTCGCCTGCTGCGGCTGGAAGTTGCCGACCGAAAGCAGCGCCGCGGAGAAGCCGCTCGGGATGCCGATCGCGAACGAGTACTTGGCGTTGCGGACGCCGTCACGGGCCTCCTGTTCGGACACCTCGTGCCACTGGAAGGTGCGGGACTTGACCAGCTCGTCGGTCACCTCGCGGCCGACGTTGCGCTGCTGCCCGCTGGAGTCCTTCGCGCCGGTGTCACTGGTGAAGACCGCGGCGGGCAGCTTGTTGAGGCGGCCGTACGGGTCGTAGTTCGCGTAGAGGTAGAAGGACGCGTAGAGCAGCGGCACCAGCACGAGCGCGACCAGCGCGAGCTTCGGCAGCGTGCCGGTGGAGAGGCGGCGCAGCTCGTTGCGCGCGATCCGGAAGGCGTTCATTCGGGGGCTCCGTCAGTGCTCTCGGTGAGCTCTTCGGTGGGTTCGGGGCTGGGCTCGGGGCTGGGCTCGGGGCTGGGTTCGGGGGTCGGGGGGAGAGCGAAGTGCTGCGGCTCCGGCTGCTCGGTCGCGCCGATCCGGGCCGGCGTGACGGGCAGGGCGGACAGCGGCGTCGTCGCGGCCAGCACGATCACGGCCAGGCCGCGCCCGGCCAGCTCACGCGCCAGCGCGGCCCAGCTGTCGACCTCACTGGTGTGCCGGTCGGGGGTGTCGAGCACGAGCACGCGCACGCCCTTGCGCTCGGCGGCCAGCTCGGTGAGCAGCCGCGTGCGCAGCGCCGGGGCGAGGTTCTCGAACCGCGTGCCGGCGAACGGCGCGGCGTCGTGCGCGGCGAGCCAACGGGCGACGTCCTCCTTGCCCGCCGGGCGGTGGGCCAGCGCCAGCTCCTCGCCGGCGACCACGCGCAGGGGCAGCGCGTCGTCCGGTTCGCTGACGCCGGGGGCGTCGACGACGGCGACGAGCTCGGTCAGCGGGGCGTCGACGCCCTCGGCGTGCACCGTGCCGGTGGTCGGCTTGAGCCGTCCGGCCAGCGCGAGACCGAAGGCCGTGACGCCGACACCGGGTTCGCCGTGGACGATCGCCAGGTCGCCCTCGCCGAGGGTCAGCGACGTGGGCGGTAACAAGGTGCCGTGGTGCCCTTCGAGGGACACCCGATCGGCTCGGACCTGCACGATTTCTCCCGCTTCGCGAACTTTTGAACTGACCGGTCAGTTCAAAAAGTAGTCCGAACGGCGGATGGCGGCAAGATCACCGGACGCACGTCACACTGGTGAGTGGATCACCGGATCCCGGGGTCAGCGCAGCGCCGCGGCCGGGCGCACCTCCCATGTCGTCCACAGTGGACGATAGCCCTGCCGGTGCCAGAACACCGAGGACAGCGGGTTGGTCGGGTTGTAGTACAGGTACGTGCGGTTCGCGCCGCCCCGGTGCAGCTCGCGGTGCACGTGGGCCATCAGCGCCCGGCCGAAGCCGCCGCCGCGTTCGCCCGGCAGGGTGACGACGTTGTTCACGTACCCCCAGCGTCCGGGCGGCAGCAGCTCCGCCGCCTCGCTGTCCGGCGTCGCGTCCACCCAGGCGCAGTGCGCGAGCGCGCGGGTCTCCCCGTCCTCTTCGGCCAGCCAGACGAGCGGCTCGGCCTCGGCGAGGGAGCGCCGCAGGGCGGGACCCAGCAGTTCGGCGGTGTTGGCGCGCCGGGGAGCGGCGACGAGCCCGGTGTAGTCGAACGTCGCCTCGGCCAGCTTCAGCGCGGTGTCGTAGTCGTCCGGCCCCGCGCGCCGGACCGAAATCTCCGGCAGGGCCTCCGGCGGGCGCGCGGTCCGCACGCCGAGTGCGGAGAGCGGGACGAGGCCGTGGTCGAGGAAGGCGCGGGTCGCTTCGGCGTCCCGGCTGGGCCAGACGACCACGCACGCCGAGTCCTCGCCGGTGTCCTCGGCCTCGAGCCGGCCCTTCAGGGCACGCAGCAGGAGGTCCGCGCCTTCGGTGCCGGTGTCGCCGAAGTACGGGAAGAGCTGCCAGGTGTCGGCGGCCGACCACAGCATCGGGACGTCGCCGGGCGCCAGCCGCTGCCGCTGCAGCACGCCGGTGACCTGGGTGCCGTCCGCGGTCGCCGCGTCCAGCCGTTCGCCGTCGGCGGGCGGCGGGGCGGGCGGCAGCAGCGGGTCGACGGCGGCGAAACGCGCGCGGTGCGCCGCGAGCAGCGGCTCGGCGATGTCCATGGTTTCCCCCTCGGTGGGTGTGGTCAGGACCAGGCGGGGCGCCGGAGCCACATGGTCCACAGTGGACGATAACCCTGCCGGTGCCAGAACACCGGCGAAAGGGGGTTCGCCGGGTGGTAGAACAGGAACGTCCCGCGCACGTCGTGCGTCAGCAGCTCGCGGTGCGCCACCGCCATCAGCGCCCGGCCGACCCCGCCACCGCGGGCCGCGGGGGCGACCGACAGCGTGTCGACGTACCCCCAGCGGCCCGGGAGCAGCCTGCCGTGGACGGAGTTCCCCGGCGTGGCGTGGGCGAGCGCGCAGGAGGCCAGGCCGGCCGGCACGCCGCCGTCTTCCTCCGCGAGCCAGACCAGCCCGCTGAAGCGCAGGGAGCGGACGACTTCGGCGCGCAGCAGCTCCCGGGCGCCCGGTCGCGGCACCGCGGTGCCGACCAGGCAGGTGTAGGACCACTCGGCCAGCCGCAGCTCGGTCAGCGCGTCGACGTCGCCGTCCCCGGCGCGGCGGACGGTGACCCGCGCCGTCCCGGGGCCGGCGGGCGGCTCGGCCGTGCGCACGGCCAGGACCGTCATCGGCGCGAACCCGTGCGCCAGCAGCACCGCCGACGCCTCGGCGTCGCGGCTCGGCCAGGTCAGCGAGCAGGCCGAGTCCGGGCCGGCCGGCGTCCCGCGCAGCCGGTCGCGCCACGCGCCGAGCAGCGCGGCGAGGCCCGCCGCGCCGCTGTCGCCCGGCACCGCGGTCAGGTCGCGGATGTCCGACGGCCCCCACAGTGCCGGCCACGAATCCGGCGCGTGCGCGACCTGCGTCAGCAGGCCACCGGCCTTGCGGCCGCCGACCGTCACGACGAGGGGCTCGTTCGACGGCGCCGGCGGGGCCGCGATCGGCGGGAGCAGCGGGTCGAGCGCGGCGAACCGCGCGTTCTGCTGCTCTTCGAGCGTGCTCACGAGCGGTGCGTGCGGAAGATGGCCGTCCCCGGGAAGAGCTTGCCGCGCAGCGGGCTCCACTGGCCCCACACCCGCGTGTGCCCCGCCGGCCACTCGGGCTCGACCAGGTCGGTGAGGGTGAACCCGGCCGCGGCCAGCGCGCGCACGTAGTCGCCGAGGGTGTGGTGGTACTCGACGTAGGTGGCGGTGCCCTCGTCGTCGACCTCGACGTACGGCGTGCGGTCGAAGTACGGCTGGGTGACGGTGAGCCCCTGCGGGCCCGGGTCGTCGGGGAAGATCCACCGCATCGGGTGCGTCACCGAGAACACCCACGGCGCACCCGGCCGCAGCACCCGGTGCACCTCGGTGAAGACCGCGTCCACCGAGGCCACGAACGGGATCGCGCCGAAGGCCGAGCACGCGGCGTCGAAGCTGCCCGAGGCCAGCGGCAGGTGCTCGGCGTTGGCCTGCACGAGCGGGACGTCGAGCCCGGTGCGCGCGTTGCCGTCGCGGGCGTGGCGCAGCATCCCGGCGGAGAGGTCGGTCGCGACGGCGTGGGCCCCCTCCGCGGCCAGCCAGCGCGCGCAGGCGGCCTGGCCGCAGCCGACCTCGAGCACGCGCTTGCCGCGGACGTCGCCGAGCAGCCGCGCCTCGGCCTCCCGGACGCCCTCCGGGCACCAGACGAAGTCGGCGTCGCCGAGGAACCCGCCGTGCTCGGCCTGGTAGTCGTCGGCGTCCGCGTCCCACCAGGCGAGGTTGGCCGCCGCGGCTTCGGCTCCGCCGACCTCGCGGTAGGCGACCGCCGCGGTGCCCAGCCGGTGCTCGGCGGCGTCGTGGCGCCCCGGCGCGGGCGCCTGCTCCGGTGGCATGATGGTGTCTCCGGTCCCGGTGGCCGTCACCTGCGCCACCTGCGTCCTCGTCCGTGCGGTTTGCTTCCGCGAGGACCTTAGCGAGCCAGGGGGACCCTGATTGTGCCGCCTAGCGGCTGCCGCGTAGGATAAGTGTTAGCGCAGTGGGTTCGCGCTGCCTTCCGCTCAGCTTCTGGTTGGGACTCGGGTCGCGCACCGTATGCGGGGTCATGCCGCGGTCGTTCACTGGTGGACGTTTGCTTGCAGGGTCGTCGCATGCCGCCCATCGCGTCGACAACTGCCAACCCTCGATTCCCATCCACCGGAGCAACCCGCCTAATGACCACCGACACCGCCACCGCCCCGACCGCCCCCACCGGGCCCCAGCAGGTCGCCATCAACGACATCGGGTCGGAGGAAGACTTCCTCGCGGCGATCGACAAGACGATCAAGTACTTCAACGATGGCGACATCGTCGAGGGCACGATCGTCAAGGTCGACCGCGACGAGGTCCTGCTCGACATCGGCTACAAGACCGAGGGTGTCATCCCCTCGCGTGAGCTCTCCATCAAGCACGATGTCGACCCGGCTGAGGTTGTCACCGTCGGCGATGAGGTCGAAGCCCTGGTCCTCCAGAAGGAGGACAAGGAAGGCCGTCTGATCCTGTCCAAGAAGCGCGCGCAGTACGAGCGCGCCTGGGGCACGATCGAGGAGCTCAAGGAGAAGGACGAGCCCGTCAAGGGCACCGTCATCGAGGTCGTCAAGGGCGGCCTCATCCTGGACATCGGCCTGCGCGGCTTCCTCCCCGCGTCCCTGGTCGAGATGCGCCGCGTGCGCGACCTGCAGCCGTACGTCGGCCGCGAGCTCGAGGCGAAGATCATCGAGCTGGACAAGAACCGCAACAACGTGGTCCTGTCCCGCCGCGCCTACCTGGAGCAGACCCAGTCCGAGGTGCGCAGCGAGTTCCTCAACGCGCTCGCCAAGGGCCAGGTCCGCAAGGGCGTCGTGTCGTCCATCGTCAACTTCGGTGCCTTCGTGGACCTGGGTGGCGTCGACGGCCTGGTGCACGTCTCCGAGCTGTCCTGGAAGCACATCGACCACCCGTCCGAGGTCGTCGAGGTCGGCCAGGAGGTCACGGTCGAGGTGCTGGACGTCGACATGGACCGCGAGCGCGTCTCGCTGTCGCTGAAGGCGACCCAGGAAGACCCGTGGCGCCAGTTCGCCCGCACCCACGCGATCGGCCAGATCGTGCCGGGCAAGGTCACCAAGCTGGTTCCGTTCGGCGCGTTCGTGCGCGTCGAAGAGGGCATCGAGGGCCTGGTCCACATCTCCGAGCTGGCCGAGCGCCACGTGGAGATCCCGGAGCAGGTCGTCCAGGTCAACGGCGACGTCATGGTCAAGGTCATCGACATCGACCTCGAGCGCCGTCGCATCTCGCTGTCGCTGAAGCAGGCGAACGAGGGTGTCACGCCGGACACCGAGTTCGACCCGACCCAGTACGGCATGGCCGCCGAGTACGACGCCGAGGGCAACTACATCTACCCCGAAGGCTTCGACCCGGACACCCAGGAGTGGCAGGAAGGCTTCGACAAGCAGCGTGAGGAGTGGGAGCGCCAGTACGCCGAGGCGCACACTCGTTACGAGGCCCACATGAAGCAGGTCCAGAAGGCCGTCGAGGCCGACGCCGAAGCGGCGGCGGACGCGGCGACCGGCATCGAGGGTGGCGCGGAAAGCTACACCTCGGGCTCGGCCCCGGCCGACTCCAAGAGCAGCGGCGGCACCCTCGCCTCCGACGAGCAGCTCGCGGCACTCCGCGAGAAGCTCTCCGGTGGTGCGTGAGCGCTAGCTCTCCGAGCTGAACGACGGAGCCCCCGGTCCTTCGCGGACCGGGGGCTCCGTCGTGTCGGTGGTCAGCGGTTGCGCAGGTCCAAGCCGGCCATCATCGCGCGGACGCCGTCGCGGTACATCGCCTCGTTGGCTTCCTCGGTCGGCGGGATGAACCAGTCCGGCAGCGGCCGCCGCGAGGCCATCATCAGCTCCGCGCCGACCAGCCCGTGCATCGCCGTCCACAGCTGGTAGGCCGCCGAGCGGGCGTCCGCGCCCGGTGGGCACACCCGCTGGACCCGGGCGATGAACAGGGTGAACGTCGTCCGCAGCACCGCCGACCGCAGCGCCGGGTCCGGGTCGAACCCCGGCACCGGGCGCTCGAACATCAGCGCGTAGCGGGTCGGGCTCTCGCGGGCGAAGCGCCGGTACTCCAGCGCGAGGTGCAGCAGGTCCGCGACGCCGTCCTGGCTCGACGGCGGCAGCCCCTCCAGCAGCTCCCGCAGCGAGTCGAACGTGCGCTCGTACAGCGCGTCGAGCAGGCCCGCGCGGCCGCCGAAGCGGGCGTAGACGGAGAGCGTCGACGCGCCGGCCGCCTCAGCCACGCCGCGGACGGTCAGCCCGGGGACCCCGCGGTCCACGAGCACCGACAACGCCGCGTCGAGGAAGCGCTCGCGCCCGCCTTGATCGGCCGGGCGCATCGGCAAGTGCCTGGTAGCCACGGCGCACCCCCTTCGCGCCAGCCGGGCGCAGGGCGGCGTCCGGGTGACCCACCCGCAGCAGAAGATACGATATCCGCAGCGTCTTGGGAATGTTCCGGATGTCCGGATCGTCGGCGGCGCGCCCCCGAGAGGACCGCACGCGGATGGATCACCCCGAGCCCGGCACCGTCGTCGTCACCGCGAGCGGCGACGGCACCTACACGCAGCAGGTCGTCACGGCGACCCACACGCTGCTCGTCGACGAACCGGTCGCGGCCGGGGGCGCCGACGCCGGCCCGAACCCGTACGAGCTGCTCCTCGCGTCACTGGGCTCGTGCACGGCCATCACGCTGCGGATGTACGCCGACCGCAAGGGCATCCCGCTGACCAGGGCGACCGTCCGGCTGCGCCACGACCGCATCCACGCCGAAGACTGCGCGCGGTGCGAAACCGAGCGCGGCCTGCTCAGCCGGATCACCCGCGAGATCGAGCTCGACGGCGACCTCGACGCCGAGCAGCGCGCCAAGCTCATGTTCATCGCCGACAAGTGCCCGGTGCACCGCACGCTGTCCTCGGAGATCGTCATCGAGACGCGCGAAATCTAGATCAGGCGGCGCGCACGGTCACCGCGGCCGGGCGGGCCGGGCCGACCGAGGGCACCCAGATGCGCTCGAGTGCCGCGGCGCGGGCCTTGCGGCGGAGGCCGGCGAAGCTGTGCCTGGCCGGCACCAGCAGCGCGTTCAGCCAGGTCCGGCGGTCGTCCGCCAGGGCCTCGGCCACCGGGCGATGGACAACGCAGTGCACCAGCCCCGGCGTGCCGAGCCGGTGCCTCCCGACGTGCTTGCTGTCCGCCATCGTTCCTCCGCGTGGGCGACGCTGTCGCGCGCACCGTACGCATTCGCGCGGGTCGACGTGGGTAAGCAACACGGCGTGTCCGGATATCGGTTGAGTCACGCGCGTGACTAGGGTGATCGGCATGTTGCGTGTGGGGTTGACGGGTGGGATCGGGGCCGGGAAGTCGACCGTGGCGAACAGGCTCGCCGAACACGGCGCGGTGCTGGTGGACTCCGACCGGATCGCCCGCGAGGTGGTCGAGCCCGGGACCGAGGGGCTCGCCCGGCTGGTCGCGGAGTTCGGTCCCGAAATCCTCGCCGCGGACGGCTCGCTGGACCGGCCCGTGCTCGCCGCGAAGGCGTTCGCCGACGACGAGTCGCGACGCCGGCTGAACGCGATCGTGCACCCCCTCGTCGGCGCCCGCACCGGGGAGCTGATGGCGGCCGCGAAGCCGGACGCGGTCGTCGTCCACGACATCCCGCTGCTGGTCGAGAACGGTCTCGCGACCGCGTACCACCTGGTCGTGGTCGTCGACGCGCCGGTCGAGGTGCGGGTGCGGCGGCTGGTGTCGGCGCGCGGGATGGCCGAGGAGGACGCGCGGGCGCGGATCCGGGCGCAGGCGAGCACCGAGCAGCGCCGCGCCGTCGCGGACATCTGGCTGGACAACGGCGGTGCCGAAGACACCGTGCTGGCCGAGGTCGACGCGCTGTGGGCGGACCGGCTGGTGCCGTTCGAAGCCAACGTCCGGCTGCGGCGGCCGCGGCCGCCGATGTCGCCGAAGATCGCCGACTACGACCTCACCTGGCCCGCCCAGGCCGAGCGGGTCCTGGCCCGGGTCCGCGCCGCGGCGGGCGAGCTGGCCCGCCGCGCCGACCACATCGGGTCGACGGCCGTGCCCGGCCTGCCCGCCAAGGACGTCCTCGACCTGCAGCTGACCGTGTCCACCTCGGCCGACGCGGACACGCTGCGGGAGCTGCTGGCCGACGCCGGGTTCCCGCGGCTCGACGGGGACTGGTGGGACGACGCCGTGGACGGCGACGGGACGTGGCCCAAGCGCCTGCACGTCGGCGCCGACCCGAAGCGGCCGGTGAACCTGCACGTCCGGTCGGTGGAGACGCCGGCGTGGCGGCTCGCGCTGCTCTTCCGCGACTTCCTGCGCGCGAACCCGGACGAGCGCGACGACTACCGCGACGTCAAGCTGCGGCTGGCCGAGGCGCACGCCGCCGACGGCACGGTCGAGGCCTACGCCGACGAGAAGCAGGAGTGGGTCAACGCCGTGTTCGCCCGCGCGGAGAAGTGGGCGGCGGCCACCGGCTGGACGCCCTAGGCGCGCATGTCCCTGAGCCGCGGCCAGATTTCGGCCCAGCTCCCGGTCCGGTCGGTGAGCAGCCAGACGGGCATGTGCTCGCCGGCGTTGCGGATCCCGAGCCGGTTGCCGACCTGTCCGACGATCCTCGCGGTACCGAAGTGCTTCGCGATCTTCGCCGGGTCGTAGCCGACGAAGAGCACGTTGCGCGTGTCGTCGGCCGGGCGGCCGAAGTACCAGAAACCGCGGCTGGGACTGAACGCCTCGGGCAGGCCGCGCTCGGGCCCGTACCGGTCGAGCGCGCCCGCCTGCCAGTACCCGCCGGTGACGATCGCGGTGTCCGGCGGCGCCGTCCGGTACAGCGCGGCGACGTCGGCGGCGAGGTCCGGCCAGCCGATCTCTTCGGCCGCGTAGGCGGGCCGCGGCGCGCCCGGGTGCTCGACCAGCCAGTGCGCCGGCCAGACCGGGAGCGTGAACGGCAGGCTGAACAGGGCGGACACGACGAACACCGGCCAGGTCGGCACCCACCGCCACCAGCGAGCGGGCTCCCGCGCTTCGACGTGCACCGCGGCGGCCGCCCAGAGCACGCCGAACATCCCGGCCGCGTAGTAGTACCGCCCGTTCGCGACCAGGAACACGGCGACGACACCCAGCGCCGTCCAGCCGAGGAACCGGTACGGCCGCAGCTGCTTGCCGCCCAGCAGCACGGCGAGGCCGTAGAGCACACCGAGCGCGCCGATCACCCAGCCGGCGCCGGCCAGCAGGTTCGGCACGAAGCTCGCCCGGCCGCCCGCCGCGTCGACCTCGGCGCCGACGGCATCGCCCATGCCGAGCTGCGGCCAGCCGTTCGCGCGCTGCCAGAGCAGCGTGGGCACCAGCGAGCCGGCGGCGATCAGCGCGCCGAGCCACAGCTTCGGGCGGCGCAGCAGGTCACGCGGCCCGAACACGAGCACCGCGAGCCCGGCCACCACCCAGAACGCGGCGATGAGCAGCTTGCCGTTGAGCGCCACCGCCGTCACGACGCCGAGCCAGACCAGCAGCGCGTCGGAGCGGGTGCGGACCCAGCGGACCAGGAGCCACAGGACCAGCGTCCACAGCAGCGGGTCGATCGTCGACGTCGCGAGGTAGTGGCCGCTGCCGACGAACTGCCCGCAGATCGCGTACGCCGCCGCGGCGCGGGCCTGCGCCCGGCGCCGCCCGCCGAGCTCCCGCGCGATCAGCGCGGTGACGACCACGCCGGCCGCCGTCGCGGCGATCGCGGGCAGCCGGAAGACGACCAGCGAGCCGGGGGCGAGGGTGTCCATCGCCCAGGCGAGGGCGGGCACGAGCGGCGGCTGGTCGGCGTAACCCCAGGCGAGGTGCTTGCCGGCGGCGAGGAAGTACAGCTCGTCGCCGAAGTAGCCGTAGCGGCCGGCGGTGAGCAGCAGCGCGGTGGCCGTGCCCGCCGCGAGCAGCAGGACCGGGAGCCGGGCGAACGGGGCGAGTTCGGCTTTCGCCTGGTCGGGGGCCGTGGCCACGGCGTCCATCGTGCTCCTGTTCCTCGTCGGCGCCGGTCTTTCCGCACCCTACGTGCGGCCCCGGCGTCGCCGGGGTCAGGGGTGGCGCCGCCAGGTCAGGGCGATGCCGAGGGTGGCGAGCCAGGCGGTGAGGTCGTAGCCGTGCGCGGCCAGCCCTTCGACGGCGGTGTAGGTGGTTTTCAGCGCGAACTCGGCGTCTCCGGCGGTGACCAGGCCCGCTTCGAGGGCCGCCAGGAGCTCGTCGGTGTCGATCACCCGCAGGGAGAGCTTGTCCTTGAGCACGATGTCGACGTAGAGGTCGGTGGCGACCCAGCGCGGGCCGTCGCGGTGGACGCGGACGACGTCGAGGTAGAAGTCCTGGTCGCGTTCGTGGCCGGGGGAGAACCAGAAGTCGGTGAGGCGCAGGCCGAGCCCGGGCAGCAGCCACGACTCGAGGTAGTGGAACTGCGCGCGCCCCGGTGTCGGGCGGGCGAGGTAGAGGCCGAACGGCTCCTGCCGGAACTCCTCGACCTCCCGCCGGATGCCCTTCGGGTCGGTGTTCGAGCGCGCGGCGGGGTCGAAGACCTCGACCTTCGGGGGGTGCAGTGCGGCCATGCCGGTCATCCTGCCGGGCCGGTTGCGAAACGCGTACTCACGCCACGGCCGTCACGCGTTCGGGCTAAGGCGCGCCGGACGTCGGTACCCCCGGGTGCGCCGCACCTGCCGATTCTGCTGCCGCGATCCCTATCCTGGTCCCTTCAGCGGGAAACCACACGACGCCTGGGGATGCGGCTGCGGCTGTTGAGGAGCGCACCATGACCGACCCGATGGCCCACCTCCACGACCGGGGCCGCGAAACCTTCGCCGGGCTCGTCGACGGCGGTGAAGCCCGCCTCGACGCCCTCTTCGCGACTGTCCCGGCGCTGGGCGAGCTGGCCGTCGGCACCGTCTACGGCCACCTCCACGAACGCCCGGCCCTCGACGCCCGCACCCGCGAAGCCGCCACGCTCGCCGCGATCGTCGCCGCCGGGATGGCCGGGCCGCCGCTGAGCGTCCACCTCCGGACCGGCCTCGCCGCCGGGCTGGCACCCGCCGAGGTCTGCGAAGTCGTCGTCCAGACCGCGGCCTTCGCGGGCTTCCCGCGCGCGGTTTCCGCCGCCGACCAGCTGAACCGCCTCTTCGAAGGCCACGACCTGCCGATCCCGCCCCCGCCGTCGCCGCGCGAAGTCGTCCTCGCGCACCTGGCGGCGGCGGACGGCGAGGTGGCCGAGGTGCTGGCCGCGTTCCCGCGCACCGAGGTCCAGGCGACCGGCCCGGACCGGGTGCTCGTCTCGTGCTTCGGCGACGACCCCGTTCCCGGCGCGGTCCTGCACTGCGCCGTCGACGGCGCCGATGTCACGTCGATCACGGTCTTCCGAGCGCGCTGACCAGGGCCGACGGAAATTGTCGGTGGGGCGGCCTACTCTGGTCGACGTGGCTTTCGCAACCGAACACCCCGTCCTCGCCCAGTCCGACTTCCGGCCCGTTTCGGAGATCCCGCGGACCGGCGGCCGGTTCGAGGTGATCAGTGACTACCAGCCCGCCGGTGACCAGCCGGCGGCCATCGACGAGCTCGAACGCCGGGTCAAGGCGGGCGAGAAGGACATCGTGCTCCTGGGCGCCACCGGCACCGGCAAGTCGGCCACCACCGCGTGGCTGATCGAGCGCGTCCAGCGGCCGACGCTGGTGATGGCGCCGAACAAGACGCTGGCCGCGCAGCTGGCCAACGAGCTGCGCGAGCTCTTCCCGCACAACGCGGTGGAGTACTTCGTCAGCTACTACGACTACTACCAGCCCGAGGCGTACATCGCGCAGACGGACACCTACATCGAGAAGGACTCGTCGATCAACGACGACGTCGAGCGGCTGCGGCACTCGGCGACGATGAACCTGCTCTCGCGGCGGGACGTCATCGTGGTCGCCAGTGTCTCCTGCATCTACGGCCTGGGCACGCCCCAGTCGTACCTGGACCGCTCGAGCAAGCTCGAGGTCGGCATGCAGCTCGACCGCGACGTCTTCCTGCGGGCGCTGGTCGATGTCCAGTACACGCGCAACGACATCGCCTTCGCCCGCGGCACGTTCCGCGCGCGCGGCGACACGGTCGAGATCATCCCGGCGTACGAGGAGCTCGCGATCCGCGTGGAGTTCTTCGGCGACGAGGTCGAGAAGCTCTACTACCTGCACCCGCTGACCGGCGACATCGTCAAGGAGGTCGACGAGGTCCGGATCTTCCCGGCCACGCACTACGTCGCCGGTCCGGAGCGGATGGAAAAGGCCATCCAGGGCATCGAGAAGGAGCTCGAGGAGCGGCTCGCCGAGCTGGAGCGCCAAGGCAAGCTGCTGGAGGCGCAGCGGCTGCGGATGCGCACGGCCTACGACATCGAGATGATGCGCCAGGTCGGCTTCTGCTCCGGCATCGAGAACTACTCGCGGCACATCGACGGCCGCGGGCCCGGCTCGGCGCCGGCGACGCTGATCGACTACTTCCCGGACGACTTCCTGCTGGTGATCGACGAGTCGCACCAGACCGTCCCGCAGATCGGCGGCATGTACGAAGGCGACATGTCGCGGAAGCGGAACCTGGTCGAGTACGGCTTCCGCCTGCCGAGCGCGGTGGACAACCGGCCGCTGACCTGGGAGGAGTTCTCCGACCGGATCGGGCAGACGGTGTACCTCTCGGCGACGCCGGGGCCCTACGAGATGGGCCAGGCGGGCGGCGAGTTCGTCGAACAGGTGATCCGCCCGACCGGCCTGGTCGACCCGAAGGTGGTCGTGAAGCCCACCGAGGGCCAGATCGACGACCTGGTCCACGAGATCCGCGAGCGCGCGGACAAGGACGAGCGCGTCCTGGTCACGACGTTGACGAAGAAGATGGCCGAGGACCTCACCGACTACCTGCTGGAGCTGGGCATCCGGGTGCGCTACCTGCACTCGGAGGTCGACACGCTGCGGCGCGTCGAGCTGCTGCGGCAGCTGCGGGCGGGCGACTTCGACGTGCTGGTCGGCATCAACCTGCTGCGCGAGGGTCTCGACCTGCCGGAGGTGTCGCTGGTGGCGATCCTCGACGCGGACAAGGAGGGCTTCCTCCGGAGCGGGACGTCGCTGATCCAGACGATCGGCCGCGCGGCGCGAAACGTGTCGGGCGAGGTCCACATGTACGCGGACAAGATCACCGAGTCGATGCAGCACGCGATCGACGAGACGGACCGCCGCCGCGCGAAGCAGGTCGCCTACAACGAAGAGCGCGGCGTCGACCCCCAGCCGCTGCGGAAGAAGATCGCGGACATCCTCGACCGGGTCTACAGCGAGGCCGAGGACACGGAGCAGGTCTCGGTGGGCGGTTCGGGCCGCAACTCGTCCCGGGGCAAGAAGCCCGAGCAGGGTGATCGGGTGCGCAGCTCGGGGATGCTGGTCGACAAGGACGTCTCGGCGATGCCGCGGGCCCAGCTGGCGGACCTGATCCAGCAGATGACCGATCAGATGATGCAGGCGGCGCGCGACCTGCAGTTCGAGCTGGCGGCCCGGCTGCGCGACGAGATCTCGGACCTGAAGAAGGAGCTGAGGGGCATGGACGCGGCCGGCATCAAGTGACCTTGCCGACCCGGTCGAGTATTACACCGTGAGCTGTATATTTACACCATGGCGATGAACATCAAGGATCCGGAGACCGAGCGCCTGGCCGCCGAGGTCGCCGAGCTGACGGGCGACACCAAGACCGGTGCCGTCCGCGAGGCGCTCCGGCTGCGCCGGGAGCAGCTGAAGAAGCAGGAGAGCGCCGAGCAACGGCTGAAGCGGATGCGGCGGGTGCTGGAAGAGGAGATCTGGCCGTTGATTCCACCTGACGAGCTCGGGAAACCGATCTCCAAGGAGGAGTGGGAAGACATCCTCGGGTTCGGGCCGGAGGGCGTGTGATCATCGACAGCTCGGCCATCGTGGCGATCCTCCGTCGGGAGCCGGACCACGAACTCCTGGAGGAACGTCTTGCCGAGGCGAACGAGGTCAAGATCGGGGCGCCGACCCTGGTCGAGGTGGGTGTCGTTCTCACCGCGAAGCTGGGTGGACGGGGCCGGTTGGTGCTCGCCAGGTTCCTGCAGGACAACGAGATCAAAACCGTCCCCTTCACCGAGAAGCACGCGGAGGCCGCGATCGACGCGTTCAGCCAGTACGGCAAAGGCCGCCATCCTGCCAAGCTCAACATGGGCGACTGCTACAGCTACGCCACGGCCAAGCTCGCGCATGAACCGTTGCTGTGCATCGGCGACGACTTCCCGCAGACTGATCTCGAGCTGGTCGAGCTGAAACGGTGAACATCGAAACGGTCGCGGGCTGCTGCCACAGGGCCCCCGAAGCCGGTGCGCTCACTCCGGGGCCGGGGCGTTCTCGTCCGGCTGGAGCATGCCGAACACGTTGCCCTCGGTGTCCTTGCAGTACGCCAGCCAGCCCACGCCCGGGACCGGGTTCTTCGGCAGGGCCAGCGTTCCGCCCGCCCGGTTGACGTCGCCCAATGCCTTGTCCAGGTCCGCCACGTCGATCGTGTTGACGAAACCGTGGATCGGGGCCGAGGACTCGGGCGCCGGGCCCTGGCGGGGGAGGAGCCCGCCGTCGATTCCGGCGCCTTCGCCGGTGGTGATCATCCAGTAGGGGACGTCGCCCCAGCGCTCGAACTTCCAGCCGAACACCGCCGTGTAGAACGCCACCGCGCGTTCGGGGTCACCCGCGTGGATCTCGAAGTGGACGGGACGAGGCATCCTTGCCTCCTCAGGCCGGGCCGTCAGGGTGCCGTGAGAGTACGCCCGGCCTGAGAAAAGTTACAGCCGTGCGCGCGGCGTCAAGTCCGCGTCGAAGTCCGGGAAGCCCGCGGGAGCCGAGCGTGCGGCCAAGGACGACGTCGGCGGCAGGCCGGCCCAGCGCCGGATCGTCGCCGTGGCCGCCGCCGCGTCGGACGGGGCCAGCTGGGCGATCCTCGCGTAGTGGTTGCCGCCCTGGACGTAGTAGCGGTACGAATCGCGGCTGCCGTGGCCCAGCTCGAACGGCTCCGCGCTCCACGGGTCGTTCGAGCCGTACACGAACAACAGCCGGGTGCCGCGGGACTTCACCCAGAAGTCGATGTCCGGCATCGCCGGGTAGTCGAAGCGCGGTATGCGGATCGACGCCGGCACGAACGTCTTCGGCTGGTTGGTGCCCGGGTAGCGCAACAGGTCCCGGAGGTAGCCGTCGTACGCCTCGGGTGAGCCCAGCTGCGCCGCCGCCTGGTAGTAGTACGGGATGTACGGCGCCAGGTCCTGGTCGGAGTACGTGTTGAGGCTCTCCACCTTCTCGTACCAGGCGTAGACCTCCGCCGCGGGCGCGCCCGGCGCCGGCACCGTCGCGCAGTCCGCCTGCTTCTGGTACTGCCAGAACGCGAAGTACGAGTCGATCACCGAGATCTCGAGGGACTTGTCGGCCGACCCGACGATCGAGAACGTCAGCCCGCGCTTCGCCGCGTCCGCCGCGGCGATCGCCCCCAGCTCGTCACGCCGCTTCAGCGCGTCTCGCTGGATCGCTTTCAGTGCGGCGCGGCACGCCGGGTCGTCGCCCACGCGGGACAGGAACCGGTTGTAGCCGTCGACCGCGTCGATGACGTCGTTGGGGGCGACGTACGGGATCGTCGCGTCGACGTCGCCGGGGAAGAAACGGCGGAAGTAGGTCGCGGTCATGCCGCCTTTGCTGCCGCCCGTGGCCAGCCACTTGCCCGGGTAGATCGCCTTGAACGCCCGCACCGCGCGGTGCTCGTCGGCCGCCGCCTGCCAGATCGTCAGCTGCTTCGCCCAGTTCTCCGGCTCCGGCCGGGACGGCGTGAAGTAGCGGTACTCCATCGACAGCTGGTTGCCGTCGACGATCTGCGTCGGCTCCGAGCGGTTCGGCGAGCCGCTGACGTTGTAGCCGCTCGTGAAGGCGACCGTCGGGGCGGCGAAGTCGCGGTGCAGCAAGGTGAACCGCTGCTGGAAGGTGCCGGCCTCGGGGCGCCGGTGGTCGGCGGGCTGGGTGTAGGTCAGCTTGAAGAACCGGAACCCGGCCGGCGCCGCGTCCTCGGAAACGATCGTCAGCCCCGGGATCCGCTGCAGTTCCGCCTTGATGTCGGGTGCCGCCGCGGCCGCCGGCGCCAGGCCGGCCAGCGCGAGCAGGACCGCACCCGCGGTGAAAAGTCTGCGCATCGAGCACCCTCCCGGCTCAGCGAACCCCGACCCAAACCCGACCCAAACCCTCGGTGGGACCTTCACAGAACCGGCCCGGGTCGGCAATCGGCTGTCCGGGCGCAGAATCGGTCAGGATCCGACTTTCGGCGGGTGGCGCCGCGTCCTCCGGCGTGCGCAGCCGCGGGCATTGTGCGAGTTGTCCGCGTGATCGGCGCCACGTACGGTCCGAATCCGTAGGCACTGGCATCGAGCGAGGGGTCCGCCATGAAGGTTTCCGACTGCCCGACGACCCAGGTCGAGGTCCGCATCGCCGCGGCACCGGCGGAGGTCTGGTCCTGGCTGCTGGACATCGACCTGCCGGCCCGGTTCTCCACCGAGTTCCAGGGCGGCGGCTGGGTCGACGGCGCCGAGCCCGGCCTCGGCGCGCAGTTCCGCGGCCGCAACTCCCACCCGGTCGCCGGGGAGTGGGAGACGGTCTCGACCGTCACCGGCTACGAGCCCGAGCGGCTGTTCGCGTGGGCCGTGATGGACGTGACGAACCCGGCCGCGTCGTGGCGCTTCGAGCTCGTCCCGGACGGCGACGGCACGATCCTGCGCCAGTGGGCCCAGATCGGCCCCGGCCCGTCGAACCTCACGACGATCATCGGCTCGATGCCCGAGCACGAAGAGGAGATCGTCGCGATGCGGCTCGGCGAGCTGCAGGCCAACATGCAGAAGACGGTCGAGGGCATCAAGGAGCTGGCCGAGAGCGGCGTGCACGCCGCCTAGCGGAGTACCTTGCCCACATAGGACTTGACGGCGGCGAGCGCCTCGGCCGAGCGCCACATCCGCTCCACCCGCGGGTCGTCGGAGTGGCGGTACTCGGCGATCCGCTCGTGGAAGGGCTGGCGCAGCTGGGCCTTGGTGTGGGCGAACGGCTCGGCGGGCAGGTCGCCGAGCCGGGTCGCGACGGCGACGGCCCGCTCGAGCACCTCCGCCGCGGGAGCCACCTCGTCGACCAGCTCGCGGGCCAAGGCTTCCTCGCCGCCCCAGGTTTCACCCGTGTAGGTGAGTGAAGGCAGCCGAGTGGTCCCGTAGGCACAGCGCAGGATCTCCAGCGCGGCCAACGGGAACGGCAGCCCGACGAGCAGCTCGGTCACGCCGATCGTGCCGGCGCCCAGCACCCGGTGGTCGCAGGCCGCGGCGAGCACCGCGCCGCCGGCGATGGCGTGCCCGTTCAGCGCGGCGACCACCGGGCGCGGGCAGCCGAACACCGCCAGCAGCGCGTCCGACAGCAGCGGCAGGAACTCGGACACGTACGAGGCGCCGCCTTCGTCGATCCGCTTGAGGTCGACGCCCGCGCAGAAGATGCCGCCGGTCCCGGTGAGCACCACGGCGCGGGCCTGCTCGGCGTCCTCGACCCGCCGCACCAGCTCCCGGCACGAGTCCGTGTCGAGGGTGCTGCCCCGGCCGTGGTCGATCCGGAGCACGGCGACGTCGCGGTGGCTGTCCAGGGTGATCGGCACGAGCCCGACCGTACCGGGTTCAGCTGGTGATGTCCTTCCGCGCGAACCGCCGTCCGGCGAAGAGGAAGAACACCGTCCCGTAGATCGCCGCCGACAGCATGCCGCTCGCCAGGTTGGTCCAGTCGACGTCGGTCGAGATCAGGTCCATCCAGGAGAACGCGTAGTGCGTCGGCAGGTAGTTGCGCAGGCCCTCCAGCGCCGTGATCTGGTCCAGGATCTGCGACACGATCGCCACCAGCACCGCGCCGCCGACCGCGCCGAGCGGGGCGTCGGTCACCACGCTCAGCGCGAGCGCCAGGCCGGCCACCCACGCCAGCTGCAGGATGATGTACACAGTGGACAGCGCGATGGCCAGCAGGCTGTCGCCGAAGGACACCGCGTCACCGGTCGGGCTGATCGCGGCGCCCGCGCCGTACCAGAGCACCCCGACGCCGAGCGACACCAAGGGCAGCAGCACGAGCGCGAACGCCGACAGCAGCCCGGACACGATCGCCTTCTGCCGCAGCACCCGCTGCCGCGGCACCGGCACGGCCAGCAGGTACTTCAGGCTCGACCACGACGCCTCGCTCGCGATCGTGTCGCCGAAGAACAACGCGACGATCATCGGCAGCAGGAACGTCCCCGACACGAACAGCGCCAGCACGACGAAGTTCGGCGCGGACGCCGTCGCCAGGTCGACGAACCCGCCGCTGCGCCGGTTCGGGCTCGACTGCCCGAGCTGGAACGCGATCACCAGGATGAACGGCAGCAGCGCGACGAACCCGAGCAGGAACTGCGTGCGCCGCCGCTTGAGCTGGCGGCGCAGCTCGACACCGAGCCGCAGCGTCCGCCGCGCCGAGTAGCCCTCGACCGCGCCGTCCGGCCCGACGCCCGCGTGTTCGGCCGAAGCGACGTCGCTCAGCTCGTCTAGCGCATGCGGGTCGGTGTGGACACCCTCGCTCATGATCCCTCTCCGACCAGTTGCAGGAACGCGTCTTCCAGCCGGCGCCTCGGCCCGGCCTGCTCCACCGCCACGCCGGCGCGGACCAGCGCGGCCACGCCTTCGGCCCGCGGCAGTTCGCCGAGGTTCGCGTGCACGAGGTCGCCGTCGACGTCGACGTCGGTGACGCCGCTGAGCGCCTTGAGCGCCGCCGCGGCCACGGCCGGGTCGTCGACCCGGAACGTCGCCTCGCCGCCGGCCGCGGCCAGCTCGCCGACCTCGCCCGCGGCGACCAGCGAGCCGCGGTGCATGACCACGACGTGCGTGCAGGTCTGCTCGACCTCGGCCAGCAGGTGGCTGGACACCACCACGGTGCGGCCGGTCGCGGCGTACCGCTTCAGCACCTCGCGCATCTGGTGGATCTGGGGCGGGTCGAGCCCGTTGGTCGGTTCGTCGAGCACCATGAGCTCCGGCAGGCCGAGCATCGCCTGGGCGATCGCCAGCCGCTGCCGCATGCCCTGGCTGTAGGTTCGCACCCGCCGTTCGACCGCGTTGCCGAGCCCGGCGATCTCCAGGGCCTCCGCGAAGTGCGCCTTCTCGGCGGGCCGTCCGGTCGACGCCCAGTACAGCTCGAGGTTCTCCCGGCCGGACAGGTGCGGCAGGAAGCCGGAGCCTTCGACGAACGAGCCGATGCGCGAGAGCACCGGCGCACCCGGGGTGATCTTGTGCCCGAACACGCGGATGCTGCCCGCGGTCGGCGTGATCAGGCCCATCAGCATCCGCAGCGTGGTCGTCTTGCCGGCGCCGTTCGGCCCGAGCAGGCCGAGCACCTGGCCCGGCTCGACGCGGAACGACAGCTCCTTCACCGCGACGAACCCGCCCGCGTACTGCTTGCGCAGCCCTTCGATGACCAGCGGGGTGGTGGCGAGCTCCGGGTCGACGTCGGTGGCGCGACGGCGGCGCAGCGCCGCGAAGAACACCGCGGCGAGGCCGATCGCCAGCGTGACGCCGATGCCTGCCAGCTGCCCGACCGGGGCGGGCGAGCCGACGGACCTGCCCGGCACGATCGGCACCGCCAGCCCGGTGCCGCCGGCGGCGAGCCCGATCCGGAACACCGCGGGCGCGGCCGGCGCGGCGTACCCCTGGTCGGTGGTGCCGACCACCAGCCGCAGCGAGTGGCCGCCCTCGATCGGGCGGACGATGCCGGGCAGCGTCACGGTGACGTCGACCGGGGTGCCGTCGGCGGGCAGCCCGCTCACCCGGAACGGCGCGATGGCGTTGGCCGGCAGCACGCGCGAGCCGTCCTGCCCGACGTCGTAGAGCTTGGCGAACAGCACCGCGTCCGGCTGCGGGTGCGCCGGGTCCGCGGCGACCTGGAGCCGCACGGTGGCCGAGCCGCTGACGACGACCTGGCTGTCGACCGGGGCCGTGGTGAACTGCGCGGCCTGGCCGGGCGGGTCGTTGCTGAACAGCGCGCCCAGCCGCGACGAGCTGCTCGCGACACCGTTGAGGCCCGGGATGCCGCTCACCGCCGCCGGGTTCGCCCCCGCCGGGCGCACGACCGGCTGCGCGGGCCCGTTCAGCGCCAGCAGCCGCCGCTCGGTGGCCGGCCCGGTCAACCCGGGGTAGGCGGGGGCGTTGACCGTGCGGACCGACGGCGTCCCGTTGGCGCGCAACGTGCCCTGGACGTCGTAGCTGAAGCCGGTGCCCGGGTCGCCGCCGTCCAGCGCCGTCCACAGGAAGTCGGCGATCTTGGCGCGCAGCTGCGGGCCGGGCTTGCCGCCGTCGTGGCCGCCGGTGTACCAGATCGTCCTGACCTTGCCGCCGGCCGCGGTGATCTGCCGGGCGTTCGCGTCGGACTGGTCGAGGCCGAACAGCGTGTCGCTCTCGCCCTGCACCAGCAGCGTCGGCACGGTGATCTTGTCCGTCACGGAAGCGGGGGAGACGCGGCGCAGCAGGTCGACGCTCGCCTGGCTCGCCTGCCCGGTGGTGCCGAGCTCGGTGTAGGCGCGGCAGACCGCGGCGGTGAACCGGCCGCACGGGTCGGCCGGCCCGCCGCGCGGGCCGTTCCCGCCGGGTGGCCCGGCGGGCAGAGCGGCCGCCGCACCGGCGGCGGTGCCCGCGGCACCGGTCGAGCCCGTGTCGGTCTCCTGCCCGGCTTCCGGTGCTTCGGCGGAGGGCGAACCGCTCGCCGCGGCACCCGAGCCGGCCGAGAAGAAGATGCCGGCCCAGCTCTTCTTGAAGACGCCGTCGGTCGCGAAGGCCCCGGCGGCCGGGGTGCCCGGGCCGGCGGACGCGGGCGTCGCCGCGTTCGGGATCAGGCCCTGGGCGAGGTCGTTGTAGGTGATCACCGGCGCGATCGCGTCGACGCGCTTGTCGGTGCCGGCCAGCAGCAGCGCCAGCGCGCCACCGTAGGAGGCACCGGTGACGGCGACCTTCGGGTCGCCCTTCGCGTCGAGGGTCACCTGGTGCTGCGCGACGAGCCGGTCGATCAGGCGGCTCGCGTCGGCGACCTCGCCGTCCGGGTCGTTGAGCCCGATCTTGCCGGTGCTCTTGCCGAAACCGCGCGCGGACCACGTCATCACGACGAAGCCCTTCCGCGCGAGCTCGCGCGGAAGGGCTTCGTCGGCGACGCTGTTCTTGTCCCCGCCGAAGCCGTGCGCGAGCAGCACCGCGGGCGCGGGCACGGTCGCCGGGAGGTAAGTGGTCGTGTCGATCTTGACCTGCTCGGCCGAGCCGGGCGCGGCAGGCATGTCGAGCAGGGCGTCCTGGGTGGGCACGGCGGGCGGGGCCGTGTCGCGCGTCGCCCAGAGGACGGTCGCGGCGGCGAGCACCGCCACGACGGCGCCGAGCGACGTGAGCCGGGCTCGGCGGGTGCGCGGGAGCGGGAGTCGGGGCACGAGGTGACCGTATGTGAAGTTTCCTGAGAGTGTCCTCACCGGCTCACGTCGATCACACGCCAGGGACCGCCTGGCGGACCGAAGTGACCGGAATTACACGACCAACCCGGTGACGTGGGCAACCCCGGCTGGCGCTCGGCCGGGGGCAACCGGCAAACTGAACCAGCTGTGAGGGGAGTATTCCTTCGCGGCGGTGTCGTCAGCACGGTGGCCCTCGCGCCCCCGGCACCGTCGGCCGGTGGTTCCACCGGCGGAAGAGACCTCCGGTTAGTTGCTGCTGCGCACTATCCGGAGGTTCGAGTTCCATGACTGTCCCCCTGTGGCTGTGGATCGCCACGATCGGTGGCCTGCTCGCGCTGATCGCGCTGGACCTGGTCATCGTCGATCGCAAGCCGCACGAAGTGACCACGGGGGAAGCGGCTCGCTGGGTCATCTTCTACATCTCGTGCGCGATCGTCTTCGGCATCGGCGTGTGGATCTTCGCCGGGCACGACCCGGGCGTCGAGTTCTTCACCGGGTACATCACCGAGTACTCGCTGAGCGTCGACAACCTGTTCATCTTCATGATCATCATGAGCTCCTTCAAGGTGCCCGCCATCCACCAGCACCGCGTGCTGCTGGTCGGCATCCTGCTCGCGCTCGCCATGCGGAGCGTGTTCATCGCCATCGGCGCCGCGCTGATCGCGCAGTTCGTCTGGGTGTTCTTCCTGTTCGGGGCCGTCCTGATCTGGACGGCGATCAGCATGCTCCGCAGCAAGGGCGAGGAAGAGGAGTACCACGAGAACGCCGTCACCCGGCAGGTCCGCCGGTTCTTCCCGGTGACCGACGACTACCACGGCCACAAGTACACGGTGAAGCTGAACGGCAAGCGGATGATCACGCCGATGCTGCTGGTGATCGTGGCCATCGGCTCGGCCGACCTGCTGTTCGCGGTCGACTCGATCCCGGCGATCTTCGGCATCACGCAGGAGGCGTTCCTGGTCTTCACGGCCAACGCCTTCGCGCTGATGGGTCTGCGGCAGCTGTACTTCCTGCTCGGCGGCCTGGTGACGAAGCTCGTCTACCTGAGCTACGGCCTCGCGATCATCCTCGCCTTCATCGGGGCGAAGCTGTTCCTGCACGCGTTGCACGAGTACCACGTGGTGCCGGACTGGCTGGACATCAACAACTGGGTGTCCCTCGGCGTGATCGTCACCGTGCTCGCCGTGACCACGGCGGTCAGCCTGGCCAAGGCCCGGCGCGACGAGCGCAAACAGGTCGCCGCGTAGGTCCTCCCCGAAACTCGTTCGCACCGCTAAGGACTTCGGGTACGGTCGGGACGTGCGTCCTGCCGACATCGAAGCCCTCGTCGTCCCCGGTCGTCCCGCCCTGCGCGGGAACCTGCTGCTCACAGCCCTGAAGAGACCGGATCTGAAGGCGAACGCCGCGCACGGCGCGGTGCGGCGCGTGGCGCTCGACGGCGGCGACGCCGCGTGGACCCACGGTCCGCGCGACTCGGCCCCGGCGATTTCGCCGGACGGGCGCTGGGTGGCCCTCCTCCGCGCGGGGGAGGGCACGGGTGCCGAGGGCAGCCCGCAGCTGCACGTGATGCCCGCGGACGGCGGGGAGGCCCGCCGGCTGACGTCGCTGCCCCTCGGGGCAGGCGAGCCGGTGTGGGCACCGGACTCGCGGCGGATCGCGTTCACCGCCCGCGTGCCCGAGGCCGGCCGCTACGGCACGCCGGACGCCGACGGCGAGACGCCGGAGCCGGCCGCCGAAGCGCCGCGCCGGATCACGCGCATGGACTACCGGATCGACGACGTCGGCTTCCTGCGCGACCGCATGCAGCGGCTGTTCGTCGTCGACACCCTCGAACCGGGCGACCCCGAGCCGCTGACCGGCGACGGGTTCGACGCGGCCCACCCGGTGTGGACGCCGGACGGCACGCGCGTGGTCTTCACCGCACCGCCGGACTGGGGCGCGGTCGAAACCGACGCCCGCGACATCTGCGCGATCCCCGCCGAGGGTGGCGCGCCCGAGGTCGTCGTGCGCGGCGAAGGTCTCTCGGAGCGGCCCGCGTTCGGCCCCGACGGCACGCTGTTCTACTTCGGACAGTCCTTCGCGGAGCACCACGAAGCCGCGCCCACCGGGCTGTACGCGGCCACGCCCGCGTTCGGCGCCGGCCCGGTGAAGGCCCGGCGGCTCACCGACGCCGAGACGGTGGACTGCGAAGCCACGGCGGGCCCGCCGGCCCCGCGCGGGGACGACGTCCTGGTGGCCGTCCGCAACCGCGGCGCGGTCGAACTGCGCGCGGTCGCCGTCGAAGCCGTCGAGGTCCCGCTGGCCGACCTCGCGGTGGTCTACGCGGAGCAGGCCGTGGTCCGGTCGTTCACGCTGGCCGGTTCGGTACTGGCGGCGGTGATCGCGACGCCGTCGACCTCGGGCGAGGTCGTGCTGCTGGGCGACGGCGCGCCGCGGGTGCTGACCGACTTCTCGAAGCCGTTGCGGGACAAGGGCATCCGGCCGATGATCGAGCTGGAGACGACCGCCCCGGACGGCTACCCGGTGCACGGCTGGCTGGTGCTGCCCGAGGGCGAAGGCCCGCACCCGGTGCTGCGCGTGGTGCACGGCGGCCCGTTCGCCCAGCAGGAGTGGGCGCTGTTCGACGAGGCGCAGGTGTACGCGTCGGCGGGCTACGCGGTGGTGGTCGGCAACCCGCGCGGGTCGGCGGGCTACGGGCAGGCGCACGGCCACGCGATCACGCACGGCTTCGGCACGGTCGACGTCGACGACGTCCTGGCGCTGCTGGACAAGGCGCTGGAGCGGCCGGACCTGGACCCCGCCCGCGTCGGCATCATGGGCGGCTCGTACGGCGGCTTCATGACGAGCTGGCTGGCGGCCCACCACGGCGAGCGCTTCAAGGCGGCGTGGAGCGAGCGCGCGGTCAACGCGTGGGACTCGATGGTCGGCAGTTCGGACATCGGCTACTTCTTCGTCGACGCGTACATCGGCTCGTCGCCGGAGGTGCAGCGGGACCGTTCGCCGCTTTCGTACGCTTCCCAGATCAAGATCCCGTTCGCGGTGGTGCATTCGGAGCAGGACTGGCGTTGCCCGCTGGAGCAGGCGGAGCGGATGTTCGTGGCCCTGCGCCGCGCGGGCGCGCCGGCGGAGATGCTGGTGTTCCCGGGCGAGGGCCACGAGCTGAGCCGCTCGGGGCGGCCGCGGCACCGCGTCCAGCGCTTCGAAGCGGTCCTCGAGTGGTGGTCCCGGCACCTGTGACGCGCGGCCTGGTCTGCTTCGACGTCGACGGCACCCTCGTCCCGGGCACCAGCTCGTGCGCGTGGGTGGCGGCGGCGCTGGGCCACGAGGCCGAGCTCGTCGCGGCCGAGGAGGCGTACGTCGCGGGCCTGATGACGAACCAGGAGGCGTCGGTCATCGACGCCCGCGGCTGGGCGGGGCACACCGAGGCGGAGGTGCTGGCCCGGCTGGCGACGTTGCCGCTGGTCGACGGGATCGCCGAGACGGTCGCGTGGTGCCGCGACCACGGCCTGCGCCCCATCCTGACCACGCTCGCGTGGACGCCGGTGGGCCGCCTGCTCGCCGGCCGGTTCGGGTTCGCCGCCTATTGCGGCCCGGTGCCCGAAGCCGTCGGCGGGCGCTACACCGGCCGGGTCGCCGAGCACCTGGACGAGTACGGCAAGCGTGACTTCGCGCTGTCACAGGGCTTCGCGCCGGAGCGGTGCGCCGCGGTCGGGGACAGCCGGTCCGATCTGCCGCTCTTCGCCGCCGTCGGCACGAGCATCGGCTTCAACGCGACCCCGGCCGCGCGTGCCGTCGCGACCCACGTCGTCGACGGCCCGGACCTGCGGGGGGTCGTCCCGGTGCTCGCGGCTCAGTTCAGCAGCGTGTAGTTCAGCTCTTCGCAGACCCGGCCCAGCGGGACGTCGAGGCCCGGGTGGTCCAGCGGCAGCAGCACGTCCGGCGCGATGGGCAGCGCGGCGCCCGCCGGCGGGTCCCACAGGCAGATCGCGGGGTCGCCGGAGTCCATCGACGAGCGGTACCAGAGGCCGTCGAGGTCGCTGAACGCGCCGCGGATCGCGCGGGCCCACGCCTGCGTCAGCTTCTTCGGCCCGCTGGAGATCTCCTGCGACGCGCCCACGCGGGTCGGCCAGAGGCCGGTCAGGTCGAGCAGGCGCAGCGTGCGCGTCGGGCGGACGACGACCAGCCGGGGACCGCGGGTGCGGCGGTCGACCGTCGAGCTGGTCTGGAAGACCTCGGCCACGGAGGTGCGCACGGTGAGGCCGAAGTACAGGACGCCGTTCGCGGGATCGGTGACCGGCGCGCCGCCGCGGCCGGGCGTCTGCTGGTCGAACCGGCCGTGCGGGAGCGGGCCGGTGTAGCGGAACGAGTTCCACTGCTGGGGGTGTCTGCCGTGCGCGGTGAAGATCCGCACGAGCCTGGTCGCGGGCTGGACCGTCACCACGTCGTCGGCGCGGTTCAGCTGCCGGACCAGGACGGATCGGGCGGGCGGCAGCGGGAGCCGGGCCATGGGTCGGGGGTGGTCCGTCCTTGTCGGTGATCTTGCTCGGGAGGGTCCAGCCTAGAGCGGAGTACCGAGCGTGGCGATGAGGCGGGCGACGTGGTCCGGATCACCACCGGAGAGGAGCCACTGGCGCGGCGTCGCGGGCTGGTCGTTGATGACGAGATCGGCCTGCGGAGTGCTCATGAAGGCGGCGACGACGAGCGCGGGCTGGTCGTCGGGCAGGGCTTTGAGGACGACTTCGAGGCCGGGCAGCACGCCCGAGCCGGCGAACTGCCAGGCGGGGAGCCGCCACCCGCCGTCCTTCCAGCCGGTCAGCCGCCCTTCCTTGAGGCGGTGCCGGATCCGGCTGTCGTCGACCCCGAGGGCCTTGGCCGCCTCGTTGACGCTCAGCGCGCCTTCGGCGAGCACGGCGTGCGCGGCCACGGTGCGCGCTCTGAAGTCGGGTTCGCCTTCTTTGCGTGGCGAGAGATCGAGGCCGACGTCGGCGAGCGCGGCCCGCTGGTCGGCGGAGAAGTAGTGCGAGGGATCCGGATTCGGTGGGGACAGTCTGCGCGCCGCGTCTTCGACGAGTGTCAGGAACTCGTTCGCATCGACCTTCAGGCCCGCCTTGGCGAGGATGTTCTCCAGCGCTACAGACATGTGCCTCAGGTTAACCCGAAACAGCGCGGATGTGCGGGTTCGTGCGCTTTCTTGCCCTGTCTGTGGGTGAATTCACCAGAGATCGACACTCAGGGCACATCATCCAACACGTTGAGTAGGCAACTTCCGGTCAGTTTCCCTGGAACGGGCGAGCTTGTCCAGTCTCGGTCCGGCTTGACACTGCGGGACGGGGAACCTAGGTTCCGGGATGAGTAAACGATTTCCGCTCCGTGCTCACGGACCCCCGGCGCTGCGGCGCCGGCGGTGGGGGACACAGGGGGTGGGGCGTGCCTGGGGGGCCCGGCACGAGCCGGCCCCCGGGCACGTCGCTCGCCGCTCGTTCGGTGGGCCGACCCTTGTGGGTACGCGAACCACGCCTCCGCGCAGCCGCCCGGTGTCAGCGGCGCGAACTCTTCCGCACGATCAACCGGGCCTCCAGCGTCGTCGTGGTCGCGTCGCGGGTGCTGTCCGAAATGCGGGCCAGCAAAAGCTGGGCCGCCACCCGGCCGACTTCGTACGCCGGCTGGGCGACCACCGTCAGGGGCGGGTCGATCAAGGTCGTCCACGGTGCGTCGTCGAACGAAACGATGCCCACGTCGCGGCCCGGGCGCAGGCCTCGGGCCGACAGGGCCTCCAGCACTCCGATCGCCATCGTGCTGTTCGCGACCAGCAGCGCGTCCGGCGGCGACGGCTCGTCGAGCAGGTCCAACGCCGCCAGCCGGGCGCCCTCGGCGCGGTACTCCGACCGCCGGAACAGGACGTTCTCCTCGCCGACGACGTCGGCGTACCCCGCCAGGCGGTCTTCGGCCGTGCGGACCTTCGCGGGGCCGGTGAGGCAGCCGACGCGCCGGTAGCCGCCGGCGAGCAGGTGCCGCGTCGCTTCGGCCGCCGCGTGGCGCGTGTCGACCAGTACCTGGTCGCCCTCCGCCGCCTGCAGCGGCCGGTCGACCGCCACCAGCGGCGTGCCCTGGCGCCGCAGGCCCTCGACGTTCGTCGACCGGCCGGTGGGCGACAGCACCACCCCGGCGACCCGCTCCTGCAGCGCCACCTCGATGTAGCGACGTTCCTTGTCCTCGTTCTCGTCGGAGTTGCAGAGCACCACCGAGTAGCCGGACCGCTGCGCGAGATCTTCGACGCCCCGCGCGATGGCCGTGAAGAACGGGTTTTCGACGTCGGAGATGATCAGCGCGAGGACGGCGGTTTCCTGACGCCGGAGGTTCCGGGCCAACCCGTTCGGGTGATACCCGAGCTCGGCTGCGGCCTCCTGCACCCGCGCGGCCAGCGCGGGGTCCACAGTGGACTTGCCGTTGAGCGCGCGCGACACGGTCGCCGTGGAGACCCCGGCTCTCGCCGCGACGTCGCTGATGGTGGCCACACGCCCTCCCTGATCACTCGTCGAGGGGAGGATAGCGCTCCTGGTGGTGGTTTACCGTCCGCTTACCTTTTTGGGTGAACAGCCACTTCCGGTTGTTCGCAGGGGTTACGCCGAACGGAGTCGATCACGCAGCGCAACGTCCACAGTGGAGGTTCAGCGGAAGTAGGCGCGCGGCGTGAGCCCGGTCAGCGCCCGGCAGTCCCGGCTGAGGTGCGCTTGATCGGCATACCCCGCGGCGGCGGCCAGCGCGGCGAGGTTCGGGGCACGGGGAGCCAGCGCGACGGCCCGCTGGAACCGGCTGACGCGGAGGTAGGTGGCCGGCCCGTACCCGACGGCTTGGACGAACCGCCGCCGCAGCCGCCGCTCGCTCACCGCACCCGGCAGGGCGGGGTCTTCGACCCGGGCCGCCACGAGATCCACCGGGCCGGAGCCGCCGGATGCGGCCCCGCCGGATGTGGTGGCGCTGAACGCTGCTCTGCCGGACGTGGCTGCGCCGAACGCGGCCTCGCCGAATGCGGGCCCGCCGGATGTGGTGGCGCTGAACGCTGCTCCGCCGAACGCTGCCCTGCCGGACGTGGGTGCGCCGAATGCGGCCTCGCCGAATGCGGGCCCGCCGGATGTGGTGGCGCTGAACGCTGCTCCGCCGAGTGCGGGCCCGCCGAACGCTGCCCTGCCGAACGCGGCCTCACCGAACGCGGCCTCACCGAACGCGGCCTCACCGAACGTGGCCCCGCCGGATGCGGCGGCGCTGGGTGGGGCCCCGCCGGATGTGGTGGCGCTGCCCGCCGCGTCACCGACGCGGGCCGCCCCCTTGTCCAACCGGGCTATCAGCTCCGCGACCGCCACCTCCACCTCGTCCGGCGGTGGTGCCTCCGACAGCCGCTCGGCCACCTCCTCCGCCAGTGAAACCTCGCCCTCCGCCAGCCGCTCCGCCGAACACCGCCCCCACAGCTCCGCCAGCGGCACGCGCCGATCCCGCACCTCGTCCGCCGCGACGCCCAGGACCGCCGCCGCGAGGCCCGGGATGAGCCGCACTCCGCTCAGCACCTCGCCCGGCCTGGTCACCGATGACCACGCCGCGGTGTCCGGTCCGGCCACGAACACCGCGCCTTCGCCGCGGACCAGGTCCACGCAGCCGTCCGGGACGATCCGCTTCGGGCCCTCCGAAGCCGATCGCCACACGCACCGCGCCACGCCGCTCAGCCGCCGGGGTGGTGCCGCCTCTTCGTACACACCCCGATCATCCCTCTCGGCACCGACAAAAACCGAACAAGAACCCGGCGGCCGACGGCCACCCGTCCGGGTGAATGTCGAACTTCCTGCGTAGAGCGGCTAACGCGCCGTTAGGTCACGGCGAGATATAGATCGACGCACTCGACGGAAGTGCGCGCGACGAGAGAAGACCTCTCCATGGGTGTTCCCACCGCGATCCGCGCCGAACGGGCTCGGTCGGCCGGCAGCTTCGTCGTCGTCCTCGGCGTGCTCGCCGCCGCCTTCGCGGTGGCCGCCTACGTCGTGCCGCGGTCCGGGCGCGGCCCCGTCAAGGAAGAGCCCGCCGCCGCGCCGGTCGCCCCCGTCGCCGTCCGCACGGTGAGCCACAGCGTCGTCTACGAACTGCTCGGCGCGCACGGTGCCCGCAACGTCACCTACGCCGCCGCGGGGTCGGCGCTGACCCAGCACGCCGAAGTCTCGACGCCGTGGTCCGCGCGGTTCACCCGGGTCGGCCCCGACGGCCGCACCGAGTTCTACAGCATCGCCGCCCGCAACCCCGGTCCCGGCGCGCTCCGCTGCCGGATCGTCGTCGACGGTGTCGTCGTCGCCGAGAAGACCGAGACCGAGCCGGGGCGCCTCTTCAGCTGCGCCGTCTGAACGGCAGGATCGACGGCGTGAACGCCGCGATCACCTTCGGGCCCGCCCTGGTGGGCGTCCTCGTCCTCCTCGCCGTCGCCGGCGCGGTCGTCGTCAAGGCCGGTGGCCTCGGCGACGGACGCGCGGTGCTGGTCGCCGCCGTCCGCGCGGTCGCCCAGCTCGCCGCCGTTTCGCTGGTGATCACCGCCGTCCTGCGCTCGATGCCGTTGACCGGCCTGTTCGTGCTGCTGATGTTCGGGATCGCCGCCGTGACGTCGGCACGGCGCGCCGGCACCCGCAGGAACCTCCCCTGGACGGCGCTGGCCATCGCCGCCGGCGTCGCGCCCGTGCTCGGCCTCGTCCTCGGCGCCCGAGTCGTCCCGCCGGAGCCGATCGCCGTCGTGCCGATCGCCGGCATCGTGATCGGCGGCGCCATGACCGCGACGTCGCAGGCCGCCCGCCGCGCACTCGACGAGCTGAAGTCCCGGCACGGTGAGTACGAAGCCGCGCTCGCCCTCGGTTTCCTGCCCCGGCCGGCCGCGCTCGAGATCTGCCGCCCGAGCGCCGGGCACGCGCTCATCCCGGCGCTCGACCAGACCCGCACGGTCGGCCTGGTGACGCTCCCCGGCGCGTACGTCGGCGTGCTGCTGGGCGGCGCGGGTCCGATCCAGGCCGGGCTGACGCAGGTGCTCGTGCTGATCGGGCTGCTGGCCGCGCAAGCCGTCTCGATCCTGGTGACCGTGCAGCTCGTCGCGGCCGGGAAGCTCAGCCGAGCGGAGTAGCCAGGTGGGCGGTGTCGTTGTAGCGCCGCACGATCCAGTTGTCGCCGTGCAGCACGAGGTGCGAGATCGAGCCGTTGTCGGCGCCGAGGAACGCGAACCGCTCGACCGCGCGGCTGGCCTGGGCGAACACCTCGCCGATCACGCCGCCGTGGGTGAACACCGCGACCCGCTGGTCGGGGTGCGCGGCCGCGATCCGCGTCAAGGCGCCGCGCAGCCGGGCGCCGAACCGCTCGTCGGACTCCGCGCCCGGGATGACGTCCCAGCGCTGCTCGGCCCACAGCCGGTCGACGATCGGGTGGCCGTCGGCCGTGTACTTCCGGAACAGGCCGTTTTCCCACTCGCCGAGGTGGATCTCCCGCAGGTCCGGCTCGACGACCGGGGTCAGCCCGAGCTTCTCCGCCAGCGGCGCGGCGGTCTGCGCCGTGCGGCGCAGCGTCGTCACGTAGATCGCGTCGATCCGCTCCCCGGCGAGCCGGACGCCGACGCGCTGGGCGTGGTCGCGGCCCTCCGGGGCGAGGTCCGGGTCGGCCTGGCCGTCGACGAGGTCGAAGGGCGCGTCGCCGCGGGCCGGAGCGGACTCGCCGTGCCGGACCAGGAAGATCTCCGTCGCACCCGGGGGCGGGCTGAAGCGGTATTGGCGGTATTCGATCTCCTGCTCGGGCGTGCTCATGGCCCCGACCCTAGCCGAGTTGCTTGTCCACGAAACACCATCGCCACGTCTCGCCCGGCTCGTAGCTGCGCATGACCGGGTGGCGGGATTCGTGGAAGTGCTGGGTCGCGTGGCGGCGCGGCGAGGAGTCGCAGCAGGCGACGTTGCCGCACTTCAGGCACATCCGCAGGTGCACCCACGTGGTGCCCTCGGCGAGGCAGGCGGCGCAGCTGTCGGCCGAGCTGGGCTCCTTCTCGACCCACTCGTGGGCCAGGTGCTTGCACGACCCCGCCGTCGCGGCCGGGGTGCGCAGCTCGCGGCCCTCGATGTCCGGCTCGGCCTCGTCGCGGTCGAGCATGGACTCCTCGATGTCGAGGCGTTCCAGGACGCGGCGCAGGACGTCGTCGTCGGCGCTGCCGCCGGCGCGGGCCTTGAGGAACTGCTCGCGCTCGACCTCGAGGAGCTCCAGCCGCAGCCGGCGGTAGGCGTCGCTCGGGGTCTCGGCCAGCGCGCTCTGCCTGCCGAGCTGCTCCCACGCCGAGTCGGCGCGGTGCTGCAGGCGGTCACGCAGGCGCTGGATGATCTCCGGCGGGTCGTCGGGCTGCCGGATCTCCTCCAGCTTGGCCAGCGCGGCGCGGGTCATGTCGTGCAGGACGGCCGCCTCCTGCAGCGCGTCCTCCGCGGGGTCCGGCCGCGGCAGGCGCAGCCGCCGGATCAGCGGCGGCAGCGTCATGCCCTGCACCGCCAGGGTGCCGGCCACGACGACGAACGCGGCGAGCACCAGCACCGCGCGCTGCGGGGTGTCCGCGGGCAGCACGAACGCGGCCGCGAGCGTCACCACCCCGCGCATACCCGCCCAGGAGATCACCGCCGAATAGCGCCATGGCCAGATCTTCGGCTGCTTCCGCTTCGGCAGCAGACGCCGTTTCACGCGCTTCACGGTGCCGATCCCGGCCAGCCACAGCATCCGGGTGAGGATGGTCGCGCCGAGCACGGCGACGCAGATCCAGGTGAGCGTGAGCAGCGACAGCCCGCTCTCGCCGACCTCGGCGAGGATCCGCCGCAGCTGCAGGCCGATCAGCAGGAAGACCATGTTCTCCAGCAGGAACTGGATGGTCTGCCAGTTCAGCCGGGACGCCAGCCGGGTGGAGCCGGACAGGATCTGCGGCGCCTTGTGCCCGAGGATGAGCCCGGCGATGACGACCGCGAGCACGCCGGAGCCGTGGATCGCCTCGGCCGGGAGGTAGGCGATGAAGGGCACGGCGAACGACAGCGCGGTGTCGAGCACCGGCTCGGTCATCCGGGCGCGGACGAAGGCGGCCGCGAACCCGACGACCAGCCCGACCACGGCCCCGCCGATGGCCGCGCGGAAGAAGTCGGCGCCGACCTGCCACAGGCTGACCGACCCGGCCAGCGCGGCGATGGCCGTGCGGAGGGCGACCAGCGCGGCGGCGTCGTTGAAGAGGCTCTCGCCCTCCAGCAGCCGGATCAGCTTCCGGGGCATCCCGACCCGCCGGGCGACGACGCTGGCGGCGACCGCGTCCGGCGGCGCGACGATCGCGCCGAGCGCGATGCCGCCGGCCAGCGGCAGCCCGGGGATCACCGCCCAGGCGACCACGCCGACGCCGAGCGCGGTGAAGACGACGAGCCCGACCGACATCAGCCCGATCGCGCCCCGGTTCTTCCGGAAGTCGACGAGCGACGTCTGGATGGCCGCGGAGTACAGCAGCGGGGGCAGCAGGCCGAGCAGCACGACCTCGGGATCGAGGTGGTACTCGGGCACGCCGGGGACGTAGGACGCGGCGACGCCGACGACGATCAGGCACAGCGGGGCGGACCAGTCCAGCCGCCGCGCCACCGCGCTGACGACGAGAACGGTCACGACCAGCGCCACTATCTCTGTCGCTACGTGCACGGGGGTAATCATCACCCGGGTGCCGTGGCGGGCGTCATCGGGCCGGGCCGTCGTCCGGGGCAGGTCCCTAGGCTGAGCACGTGACGACGGTGGAGATCGCGGCCGGCGCCCTGCGCGGGTCCGCACGGGACGGGGTCAGGACGTTCCTCGGCGTGCCGTACGCCGCGCCCCCGGTGGGGGAGCTGCGGTTCCGCGCGCCCCAGCCGGTGCCGCACTGGGCCGGTGAACGCGACGCGACGAAGTGGGCGCCCCGCGCGCCGCAGCCCGAGCTGACCGGGGCGCGGCTTCACCGGTGACGAAGACTGCCTCTTCCTGAACGTCTACGCGCCCGCGCGCCCCGGCTCGTACCCCGTGCTGGTGTGGATCCACGGCGGCGGTGGCGTGCTGGGCGCGCCGCACCAGTTCGACGCCTCCGCGTACGCGCGGCGGGGCGTGGTCGTCGTGACCGTCGCCTACCGGCTCGGCGTGCTCGGGATGCTGCACCTGCCCGGCGTCGCCGACTCGAACCTGTCCCTGCGCGACCAGGTCGCCGCCCTCGAATGGGTACGGGACAACATCGGGGCCTTCGGTGGCGACCCCGGCCGCGTCACGCTGGCCGGGCAGTCCAACGGCGGCCGCACGGTCGGGACGCTGCTGGCCGTGCCGGCCACCCGCGGGCTCGTCCACCAGGCGATCGTGCAGAGCGGCACCGGCGTGGGCTCGGTCGTCCACACGCCGGCCGAAGGCGCGGCCGTGGCCGAAGCCGTCCTGACGGAACTGGACGTCTCGCCGGACGAGCTGGCGACGCTCCCGGTGCCGCGGATCCTCCAGGCGCAGCAACGGGTTTCGGCCGCGTCGGGCACCAAGGTGACCTACCGCGTGGTGGTCGGCGACGAGCTGCTCCCGCACCGGCCGCCGGACGGCGTGCGCGACGTCCCGCTGCTGATCGGGACGACGGCGGACGAGGAGGACCTGTTCAGCTGGCTGCAGTCGGGCGGCGCGAAGCTGCTGGGCGTCGGCTCGACCGTGCTGTCCCCCGAGCAGGTCGAAAAGGCCGTCGCGGCCTACACCGAGCTGCTCGACTGGCCCGCGGACCAGGTCCGCAACCGCGCGCTGACGGCGGGGGACTGGTGGATCCCGGCCATCCGGTTCGCCGAACGGCAGCCGGCTGCCTGGATGTACCGCCTGGACTGGCGGATCGCCCCGCGCGGCCGCGGCCTGGGCGCGGCACACGGGCTCGACCTGCCCCTGGTGTTCGACGACATCCGCAACCGCAACTGGCGGTTCCTCTTCGCCGGCCGCCCGTTCCCGGCCGAGCGGATGCAGGCGGTGGCGACGGAGATGTTCGACGCCTGGGTCCGGTTCGTCACAACAGGCGACCCGGGCTGGCCCCGTTACCGCCCGCAAGACCGCGTCACGCGGATCTTCGACGACGTCTCGACCACCGTCAGCGACCCGGACCGCGAGCAGCGCCTCCTCTGGGACTGAGCCGGGGCGGCGCGAGACCGCCCCGGCCCGGACCTAGACGGTGATCTTGTCGACGTTCGGGCCGCCGTTGGCGGTCGTCGCGGTCGCCTTGATCTTGTTCGTGCCGGCGACCAGGGACACCGGGACCGTGACCGTCTGCCACGTGTCCCAGTTCCCCGTCCCGCCGAAGGCCACGTTCGACCCGACCTTCGTGCCGTTGACTGCGATGTCCATCGGGCGGTTCGCCGTCGTGCCGTTGGCGAACCGCAGGACGACGTTCGCCGGGCCCGCCGCGGCCGCGTTCACGGTGAACTCCACCGCGCTGCCGGTCGCGTTGCCGTAGTTGACGAACCCGGTTCCCGTGTAGCCCAGGTGGTTCGACTCCGCGACGCCGTTCGTGATCGTCGCGTCCTCGGCCTGGTAGTCGGCCGGCGCGGCCGAGCCGTCCGCCGGGATCGTCTTCGTCCCGGTGTTCCAGCCCGCGACCCGCACCGAGGGCGCGGCACCGTGGAGGTCCGCGGTCCGGTACGTCGCCGTCAGCGTCGTGGACTCACCGGGCCACAAGCTGACCTGGTTGTCGGTCCACCGCACCGGCAGCACCGGCGCGCCCGCCGCGTCGACCACGTGCGCGTCGACGAAGAACGCCGGCACCTTGCCGGTCGAGTCGTTCTTCAGCGTCACCTTGGTGGTCGTGGTGCCGTCGGCGTTGGCCGTCGAGGTGGCCGTCGACCCCAGTGGCACCTGGGCCAGGCTGTTCAGCCCGGACAGATCCGCGTACGACGTCGTCGGCGTGTAGTACCAGTCGCTGTTGGCCCAATCCAGGGTGTCGGCCTTGGTGGACAGCCAGTACACGTTCCGGCTGACCTCCTTGCCCGCGGCATCGGTCAGCACCAGCTTCGCCAGGTACGTCGTCGACAGCCCGCTCACCGAGCCGATGGTCAGCGCGGTCGTCTTCGCGCCGTCGCCGCCCACCGACACGCTCTTGGCCTGGTTGAACTTCTCCGTCCCGTCGAGGTTGTAGAGCTTCACGGACGCCGTGAGGTTCGACGCCGCGTCGTGGTTGTGGTTGACCACCACGACCGACTTCGTGTCGTACGAGTACTGGATGTGCAGCGGCTCGTTCGCCTTCTTGGCCCCGAAGTACGAGCCGTTCTGGTCGAGGTAGGCGTCGAACAGCTGCCAGTGCAGCGACGTCCAGCCGCTGTTGAGCATCCAGTAGATGATCCCGGTCGCCGGGTTCGAGCCGTCGCTGAAGTTGCGCGAGTGCGACTCGAACTCGGCGCGGACGTTCTCGTACTGCGCCAGCTGCGCCTTCCGGACGAAGTCGCCGAGGCTCGACGGCTTGCCGTAGCGGCCGGTCAGCGCGTCGCCGAAGAGCTTGAGGTTGCCGAACGTCGACGACGAGGAGCGGTGGTACTGCGGGGCCGCGGGGTTCTTCCACATCGTGTCCAGCTCGCTCGCCGACATCATCCGCTTGAGCGTGTCCATCGTCGGGATGTCCGGCCCGGCGCTGGTTTCGGAGTTGAAGCTCCACGCGCCGCCGCCGTCGGAGTGCGCCTTGTCGTACCAGTACACCGGCGGGATCCAGTCGTACGGCCCGTTCATCTTCATCCCGGACGACCCCAGCTGCGGCGACGACTTCGCCGACGCGGCCGGCACGATCGGCGTCTGCCAGTCCGCGGCGGTCAGCGCGTCGAGGTAGTTCTTCTCGATCGTCGCGTCGGGGGCGAAGTCGCTGCCGATGAGGAACGAGATGACGCTGGGGTGGTCGCGCAGCCGCTCGGCCTCCGCCGTCATCGACGCCTTCGCGATCGGGTAGTCCGCGGCGGTCCACGGGTCACCCTTCTCGCTGCCGTTGACCTGGCCCTCCCACTTGTCGCAGCACTCCCAGCCGGGCAGCGTGAGCACGCCCATCCGGTCGGCGAGGTCGAAGAACTCGTCCGGCTCGATGTGGCCCTCCAGCCGCACGGTGTTGAGCCCGAGGTCCTTGACGTAGGCGAGCTTGTCCGCGGCGGCTTGGGCGTTCCAGCGCAGGAACAGGTCCGGCGAGTAGCCGCCGCCCTTGATGAGCAGCGGGCGTCCGTTGATCGCGTACGCCCGGCCGCCGCTCGCGTTCTTGTTCGCGGTCACCTGGCGGATGCCGAAGGTCGAGTGCGAAGAGTCCGACACCGTCCCGCCGACGCTCGCGGTCAGGTCGAGGTCGTGCAGCGGCTGCCCGCCCATCCCGGCCGGCCACCAGATCCGCGGGTTGTCGATCCCGATCACCGGGAAGGTGACCGTCTTCTTCTCCTTGGCCGCCAGGCTGACCGTCTGGCTGATCGCGCGCCCGGCGACCGTGCCGGAGACCGTCGTGGACACGGCGGCCGCGGAGTCGTTGCGGACGTCGGCCTTCACCGTGAGGTCGGCGTGGGTGAGCCCGGTCAGCTTCGTGACGACGTGGCCGCCGCGCAGCGCCACCGCGCCGCTGCGCCGGACGAGGACGTCCCGCACGATGCCCATGTTCTGGTCCGGCGGGGTCTGCGCCCAGTCGATCCAGCCCATCGACAGGTCCTTGTTCGGGTCGTTCGGGTAGACCTTGAACGCGACGCTGTTCGTGCCGGCCTTCACCAGCGCGGTGATGTCGAGGTCGTGGCGGGTGTAGGCGCCGTTGACCTGCGTCCGGTCGGCGACGCGCGTCCCGTTGACCCAGACGTCGGCCTTCGACAGCACGCCGCTGAAGTCGAGGTAGGTGCGCTGGGACGTGTCGGCGACGGTGAGGTCGGTGCGGTACCACCAGGGGACCTGGAAGTCCGCGACCGGCACGTTCTTCATGTTCGTCGAGTAGAACGGGTCGGCGTACTTGCCGTTGGCCAGCAGGCCGGCGTAGACGGTCGAGCGCGGGCCGACCGGGTACCAGCCGGCCGTGTTGTACCCGGGCCTGGAGACCGCGGAGTCGTCGCTGACCTGCGCCGACGTCTGGATCAGGAAGCCGGGCACGGGGGTCGCCGCGGCCGCGGCCACCACGCTGGCCCGTTCCTGCCCGGTCGCGGCCGGGACGGTCGCGCCGGTCACCGCGACGGCCAGTACGGCCGCCGCGAGGAGGGTCCGGGTTCTTCTCTGCCGATAGCTCACTAGCGCGCCTCCTAGGCACCCACGGCGGCGGGGGACAGGCCTATCGTTAGGGAACTTTCCTAACAATTGCGCACGATCGTAGCGGCCCGGTCACGCCGGGAACAGGGTGATTCGTCAGACGCGGGCGGCCTGCCACGCCGCGGCGGCACGCAGGGCCAGCAGGAGCGGCAGGGAACCGTCTTCCCAAAGCCGGTGCGGCAGTGCCTCGCTGAGCGGGACACCGCCGGCCAGCGCGGCGCCGATCGCGGGGAGGTCGACGTCGAAGAGCGTCAGGCCCGCGCTGTAGAGCCGTTCGCCGCTGACCGGGCGGCGCCGCGCGACCTCGGCGCTGTCGACCGCCAGCCGGGTCAGCCCGAAGAACTCGGGCTTGGCGCCGCGTTCCATCCAGCGCGCGAAGCCGACGACCTTCGTCTCGCGGACGTCCGCGGGGGTGAGGCCGCTCTCCTCGCACAGTTCGCGTTCCATCCCGGCGCGGACCGCGGTGTGCAGGAACCGGCGGGTGCCGCCGTCCGGCGTGCGCAGGTCGCGGGGCTCGAGCGAGCCGCTGCCCGAGGGCGCCAGCAGCAGCCCGCTCACGGCGTTGAGCGCCGACTGCCGGACGGTGACGAGCTTGCCGTCGGTGGTGAACGCGACCGTGGAGACGCCGACGTGGTCGGCGAGCGAGCTGCCGCTCAGTTCGCGCAGCGCGCCGGCGGAGTCGGTGAGCTCGGCCGTGCGCAGGTCGTACTCCTCGCCGGTTTCGGTGCGCGTGATGCGGAGCGTGCCGAGCTCGTTCGAGCAGACGGCGTCGAAGAACCGGGCCCGGTGCAGCCGGATCGGCGCGGGCCGCGCGCCGGCGGCGGGCAGCGGGTCGCCGCGCATGCCGACGACCGGGCCGTTGAACAGCAGCCGGCCCCGGGCCCGCAGCGGAAGGACGTGCGGCGCGGTCGCCTTGAGCGCGGGCGGCAGCCGGTAGGGCTCGCCGTCGACCGCGACGGTGAGCCGGTCCGCCCAGAGCTCCCGGTCGATCGCGGCACTCACCAGCGCGGTGCCCCGGGCGGGCACGGCCAGGTAGGCCGCCTCCGGGTAGGCGGACGGCGGGGGCAGTTCCGCCGTGGGGAAGGGGGCGGCGATGGTGGTGAACTCGAACCCGGCCCACCGCCGGCGCAGCAGCCGGACGTCCCGGGTGAAGGTGGCGACGCCGAGGGCGAGCGCGACGCACGAAAGCACCACGCCGACGGCGCTCGGCAGGATGGTGACGACGCCGAGCAGCACCCCCAGCCCGGAGGCGGCGAGCGGCCACTCCCGGGCGCCGATGAAGCCGAGGTAGTCCGCCTTCGCCCGGGCGCGGCGCGTCAGTTTTCCCATCGCCGCACTGTTTAGCACGCCGAGGATGCCGCGTGGGGCGGGATTACCGCTTCTCGATCCCGAGGTCGGCCTTGAAGAGTTCGATCACCGCGAGCCGTCGCCGGTCGACCGCCTCCACGACGGACTGCTCGACCCCTTCGGCCCCGGCGATCTTCGTGTGCACGTCGATCACCAGGCCCGCCAGCTCCCGCGCCGGACCGGCCACATCCCGGCCGGCCAGGACGTCGATCTCGGCGGCGGCGGCGTGCAGGCGCGCGTAGGTACTCGGCGTAGACGGCCTGCTTGAGCTTGCCGAGCGCGTCCTCCCGCTGCCACCGGTGGTTGCGCGCGGTCTGCAGCAGCTGGAGGAGCCCGCCGGCGAGGACGCCGAGGAGGGTGCCGGCGACGCCGACGATCGCGGTCCCCATCAGGCCTGCGCGTCGAGATAGACCCAGTGGCCGTCCTCACGGCGGAAGCGGCTGTTCTCCTCGAGGAAGCCGTCCCGGCCCTGGTGGCGGTAGTGCGCCCGGAACTCGACGGTGCCCTCGGCGTGCAGCAGCCCGCCCCCGGTGCGGCCGAGGATCTCCAGTCGCGTCCACTCCTGGCCGGGATCGAGCCGCAGCTGCCGCGGCCGGGTGTCCGGGTGCCAGGTGCGCAGCAGGTACGCGGTGTCGCCGACGGCGAAGGCGCTGAACCGCGAGCGCATCAGCAGTTCGGCGGTGGGAGCGGTGAGCCCGCCGCCGTGGAACCGGCCGCAACAGGCGGCGTAGGACTCGGCGAGGCCACACGGGCACGGAGCGGGAGGCATCGGGGAATTCTGCCACGAAGGCTTCCGGCTCCCGCGGCGACAGGAGCGGTCGGCGCACGAAGAAATCGTTGTCCCGTCACGGCACCGGAAACTCCGCGGCAACCTCCGACGCGTCGTCGAGCACGGCCGGGTCCGGGTGGCCGCCACCGCTCGCCGCCTCGGCGATCACCAGGAGGGAGCCGTCGAGCCGGGACTCGTAGTGCTCGCCGGTGAACCGGACGCCCGCCCGCTTCAGCAGGGCGTCGGGCACGGCGTAGATGTTGCCCGTCCCGTCGCGGTCGGCCAGTTGCCGCAAGTCGCGCGCTTCGGTGGTCCGCGGCATCCGGACCCAGGCGATGGTGACGACCACGGTGTTCCCACCGCCGTCGCCGGCGGCCAGCAGCATCCGGGACAGCGCCTTGCACGGGTGGCGTACGAAGAAGTCCTGGACCTGGCCGAACGCGTACGGCGCGCACTTCGGTTCGCGCTTGGCGACCTTCTTGATCGTCTTGAGCCCGAGGCGTTTCATCGCGTCCTCGTGCTTGCCCTTGCGGGCGGATTGCTTGCCGGAAGTGCGTGCCTGCAGGCTCGACCCGCCGCCCGGCTCGACTGAGGCAGCGCCGCCACCCGTGCTCAATGCCGTGCCACCCGCGGCGGCGGCACCGACGACCGCGGCGACGACCGCGGCACGGCCCCTCGGATTGTGACGCGGCCTGACCCTGCCGCTCGAGTCCGTGTAGAAGCCGTCGGCCATCGTCCGTTCCCTCCCCGGTCCGGAAGAGTCCGATCCTGCATCGGAACTCCGGAAGAGGGAACGCCTGTCGCCCGGACGGCGCAGCGACCGTCCACTCCGGACTACTGCGCCGTTCGTCACCAATCCGACCACAGCCACGGCCGGATGGCTTTCGCGGCAACGGTTGCTTGCCGCTCGGGGCGCGGCCTGCTTTTGGCCGGATTAGTAACCTGCGTTGACCGGCTTCCCGGTCTCCCGCGCCTCCTGCGCGCCCCGCACCGCGAGCCGGTCGGCTCGCTCGTTCTCCGGGTGTCCCGCGTGGCCCTTCACCCACAGCCACTCGACCGTGTGCCCGCCGATCGCCGCGTCCAGGCGCTGCCAGAGATCCGCGTTCTTCACCGGGGCGCGCGCCGCCGTCTGCCAGCCGTTGCTCTTCCAGCGGGGCAGCCACTGCGTGATGCCGTTGCGGACGTACGTGCTGTCCGTGTAGACGCGGACCTGCGACGGCCGGGTCAGGCTCTCCAGCGCGCGGATCGGCGCCGTGAGCTCCATGCGGTTGTTCGTCGTCGGCGTGGCCTCGCCGCCGTACAGCTCGCGCTCGTGCCTGCCGTAGCGCAGCACCGCGCCCCAGCCGCCCGGTCCGGGGTTCCCGCTGCACGCGCCGTCGGTGTAGATCTCCACGTCCACGCGGCGACCCTACCGGTCGCGGTGGTCGCCGAAGACCGCCACGCCGGGTTACGGTGAGTCTCCGGAGGGGAACCATGGGCGGCGGGCACGACGACGCGGGCGAGGGTGCGCTCCTCGCTTACCTCGCCGACGCCGATCGCGAGTACCTGCTCGCCCGCGGCACCCGCCGCCGGTTCCGCGCGAACGACGTCGTGCTCATGGAAGGCGACCCGTCCGACCACGTCCACGTGCTCGTCTCCGGCTGGGTGCGCGTCTCCAAGATCGTGGAAGACGGCCGCGAGGTGCTCTTCGGCCTGCGCGGCCCCGGCGAGGTGCTCGGGGATCTCGCGGCGGTCACCGGGCGGCCCCGGTCGGCGTCGGTGCGCGCGATCGAACCCTGCACCGTTTTCCAGCTCACCGGCGCCGAGTTCGTCGACGTCCTGCACGCGCGGCCGGCGATCGCCGTCGCGACGATCAAGACGGTCGCGGCCCGGCTCCGCAACGCCGAGTCCGCCCGGCTCGACGCGGCCGCCTACGACGTCAGCCGGCGGGTCGCGGCGGTACTGGTCCGGCTGGCCGAGGAGCGCGGCCGGACCGTGCCGGAGGGCGTCGTCGTCGACGCCCTGTCGCAGGAGGACGTCGCCGCGCAGATCGGCGCCGCCCGGCGTACCGTCGCCCGGGCGCTGCGCTTGCTGCGGGAACGCGGGATCGTCGAGACCGGCCGGCGCCGCTTCGTCATCCGCGAGCTCCGCGTGCTGAGCGCCTTCGCCCACTCTGAGCCAAACGGCACACAAGGCCCGTGACAGCGGACATGTGATGGACAGCCCGCCCGGGCGATCCTGGAACCGGCCGGGAAGAATGCGATGCCACCCGGCCGGACGCCATTTCCGAGCGAGGTCGGGGAGCCCTTGTCGTGAACGTCTACTGCAAGATTTTGACCCTGGTGAAATCGGTCTTCGCCGCGTTCGTGGTCGGCGCCGTCGCGGGTTTCGCGGTGGCCGCCGGAAACGCGGCGGAACCGGCCGCGCCGACGTTACACGGCTCCGCGCCGCTCTCCGCCTCGGCCTGGGTACAGCGATGAGGAGGTGTGTCTGATGGAGAGCCACTCGATCTGGGCCCTGATCTTCGGGGCGGCCTGACCGCGGTGAGACCCGGCCGGCCGGCTCGTGGGGGGTCGGCCGGCCGGGTATTCCCCGAATACCGATGTCCGTAATTTGTCCAGCTCGCGGAGAACGGAAACTGGTAACGTGGGAAAATCTGCGGGGAAACGAGGGGGTGGCAAGACGGAGGAGCACACCTCACCGTTCGTGCGCGAGCTGAACGAACTCCGCCGCGGCCGTGGCCTCGACGCGGCCGACCTGCACCAGCGGATCGGCCCGTGCCTGCGGGCGGCGTGCGCGATCGCCGAGACCGACCAGCCCGCCGCCGCGCGCGAGAAGCTCGTGCTGCGGCTGACCGAGCTGTGCGGGCGGCTGCCGCCGGACCTGAAGCTGGCCGCGCTGGCGGCGTTCGGGCTGCACGAGGAGGCCGCGGGGGAGTTCCTCGACCGGCGGATCTCCTGGCTGGCCAGCGTCCTCGACCGCGACCCGCGCACCGCCCGCCGCCGGATCGACCTGGCGTTCCGCCGCCTCGACGAGCTGCTCGGCGCACCCGCGCCCCGCGGCGACCTGCACCCGCTGGCCGGCTGGTACGTCGAGTCGATGAAGGCGATGCTCCGGCTGGACCGCGACCCGCCGGAACTGCAGGAGGAGCGCCGGATCGTCGCGGAGGTCGACGAGCTCGACGAGCTGGTGCTGCCGTTCAGCGTGCCGGCCGAACCGGGCAGCGACCCGGTGCCCGACATCGCCGCGGACGCGCTGTTCGGCGGCGAAATCGTCGAATCACGCCAGGTTTCGGTGAGCCACGCGCAGTTCGTCATGCGGCTGCCGAACCCGCTGCGGCTCGGCCAGCGGCACGAGTACGGCATCCGCTTCACGCCCCGGCGCACGGAACTGCGGCCGTACTACGTCATGACGCCGCTGCGCCGCTGCGAGGAGTTCTCCGTGCGGGTCTGCTTCGACCGCGCCGCGCCGCCGCGGCGGGTGTGGCGGCTCAACGGCGTGCCGGGCCGGGTGATCGACGACGGCGTCGACTCGGGCGACGCGCTGACCGTCAACCGGGTCGGCGAGGTCGGCCTCGAGTTCCACGACCTGCACCAGGGCCTGAGCTACGGGCTGCAGTGGTCGTTCGATCCGCCGGAAGGCTGAGCCGTCCGGATGCTGGGACCCGGAATAGCGGCGCGGGCGGTGGGTTGGCACCGTCGTAGCCGAGGAGAAGGGGCCCGCGATGAGCACGTTCACGCAGGAGTGGCAGGACTGGAAGGCCCGGCGCGAGACCGACCTGGCCGAGCCGCACGGCTGGCTGGCGCTGGTGTCGCTGGACTGGCTGACGGACTCGCCGCGGGAATACCCGGGCATCCCCGGCCGCTGGTGGCAGGACGCGGACGCCGCGTACGTCGACCCGGCCGGCGCGTCGCTGTCCCACGAGGGCGAGCCGATCACCGACGTCCGGCGGTTCGAGCTGGTCAACAGCGGCCCGGGCACCCGGGTGCTGGCCGGCGACGTCGAGATCGAGGTGGCCCGCCGGTCGGGGTACCTGATCCGCGTCCACGACCCGAAGGCCGAGGTGCTGCGCGAGTTCCGCGGCGTCCCGGCGTACGAGCCGTCGCCGTCGTGGGTGCTGTCCGGGCGGTTCGAGCCCTTCGCCGAGCCGCGGCCGACCACGGTCGGCGCGGTCGTGGAAGGCCTGAGCCACGTCTACACGGCGCCGGGCGTCGTCCGCTTCTCCCACGACGGCGCCGAGCACACGCTGACCGCGTTCAACGGCAAGGACGGCGGCCTCAGCATCCTGTTCACCGACGGAACGAGCGGCGTGACCACCTACGCGGCCAACCGGTCGCTGCCGGTGGGCGCGCCGGCCGCCGATGGCGCGGTGACGCTGGACTTCAACCGCGCGGTGAACCTGCCGTGCGCGTTCACCGACTTCGCGACCTGCCCGCTGCCGCCGGCGGGCAACCACCTGCCGTTCGCGGTCGAGGCGGGGGAGAAGATCCCGTACGAGCGCGGGTGACTCCCCCGCCCGCCATGCGGTGGGCTCAGTGGGCGACGTCGATGACGACGCGGTTGGGCGCGGTGAGGGTGAAGACCTTCACCGCGGTCCGCGACCGCACCCCGAGCCCGATGGTCACCTGCGCCTCGAAGTCCCCGGTGACGGCGACGGCCATGACGTTGCGCAGGTTCCACGTCCGGAACTTCCGCGGCCCGGGGAAGGTCGGGTTCCCGTCGGCGTCGTGCGCGGCGGCTGGGGTGGTGAAGACCTCGATGAAGAACTCCCCGGTGAGCCACACGACCTCCCCGCTCGCGTCCGCGAGCAGCTCGTCGACGAGCTGGTAGGAGACGGACGGCGCGGGCCCCGAGCTCAGATCGAGCACGACCCGGTCGAACCCGGTGTTGAGCCCGGTCCGGATGTTCGTCATGGTGGGAACGACGGGATCGGCGGCCTGCGCGGGCCCCGCGGCGGCGAGCAGCCCGCTCCCGGCGAGCAGCAGCATGACGGCGGCGAGCGCGCGTCTCTTCGGTCTGGACATGGTGGGCCTCCTGGCGGAGCGAACCGGTGGAAGTCCCAGCGCTGGGTTTGCGAGGGACGCCCGGTTCGTCCGGTGCGTTGCCCTGGTGTCCTCTATCGTTATCCGGCTGCTCCGAACGTGTCCGCAGGCGGGCGGCTCGCCTGGATCCCACGACCCCTCGGCCCGGCACCAGGTCTCATGGTCACCGGAAACGGGGCTGCCCGGTAGGCAGCCCCATTCGCGGGAGGATCACCAGCCGCGGTCGCGCCACTCCGTGAGCTTCGGCCGTTCCGCGCCGAGCGTCGAGTCGTCCCCGTGGCCCGGGTAGAACCACGTCTCATCCGGCAGCTCATCGAAAATCCGAGAAGACACATCGTCCAGCAGGGACTCGAAATCCGATGGCGACGCCGTCTTCCCGACCCCGCCCGGGAACAGCGAATCCCCGGTGAACAGGTGCGGGTGACCGGCCGGGTCGCGGTACAGCAACGCGATCGAGCCCGGCGTGTGCCCGCGCAGGTGGATCACCGACAGCGTGACCTCGCCCACCGTCAGCGTGTCCCCGTGCTCGACCAGGAAGTCCGGGGGCACCGGCAACGGCGGAGCGTCCAGCGGGTGGGCTGCCGTGTTCGCTCCGTTCGCTCCCGCCACCGCGCCCAGGGCCTGCCAGTGGTCCTGGTGCTGGTGCGTGGTGACGACCGTCTTCAGCGAAGGCCGGTCCGGGCCGTGGCCGATCAGGTCGGAGATGCGCTCGGGGTCGTTCGCCGCGTCGATCAGCAGTGCCTCGTTCGACGACCGGCACACCAGCAGGTACGCGTTGTTGTCCATCGGGCCGACGGACAGCTTGGTGATCGTCAGCGCGTCCAGGGTGCGGCGGGTGGCGTCGCCACCCGGGTCGACGTGCCCGGTGTAGGTGTCCACGATGTTCACCGTGCACACGGTAGTCGTTTCGCTCCAACCGGTTCCACCCGCACAAGCGCACGGCCGCCCAGCCACGTAGGCTCACCTCGACCCCCGGCCAGACCGACCCCAGGACGATCGTGCCCACCTCCCCGACGCCGCGCCGGATCAGCTGGGACCTCCTCCGGGTCGTCGCCGTTTTCGCCGTCGTCCTCGGGCACGTCACCCACCAGGGCGCGCTCCTGCACCCCGAACTCACGGGGTACCCCGTGCGGGTGACGGCGCAGTTCGGTGCCGCGATCCTGCTGGTGATCTCCGCCTTCTTCGTCTGCGCGAGCCTGCGCAAGGGCAGTCCCGGCCGGTGGCTGTGGCACCGCGTCGCGCGCCTGGTGCCCGCGTACCTGGTCGCCGTCCTGGTGACCTACGTCGTGACGCGGTGGGCGGCCATCTCCTTCAGCGGCCTGCCCTACCCGCCCGGCGTCACCGGGTTCCTGTTCGGCGTGCCGCCGGGGCCGCCGGCGAACCCCTCGCCGTGGTACATCCCGACGTGGCTGGACCTGGTCGCCAACCTCGGCATGGTGCAGGAGTGGGGCATCCGCTGGGCGGCCTTCTACTACCTGGACGGCTCCTACTGGACGCTGCCGGTGCAGCTGCTCGCCTTCACCGGCGCGGCCCTGCTGTGGCCGCGGTCGTGGCGCACGCACCGGCTGACCGTCGCTCTGCTGTGGACGCTGATCCTCGTCCCGCTGGCGCTGCGGTTCCTCGTCTTCCCGCCCGGGACGGCGGGCCCGGTCGTCGAGACGTTCTACTACGGCCTCGGCCTGCACCGGCTGCACGTCTTCGCCGTCGGTGTCGCGATCTGGCTGTGGGCGCGACGCCGGATCGCGACCTGGCACGCCGCGCTCTTCGTGGCCGCCGCCGTCGCCGCGCAGGACCTGCAGGTGTTCCCGTTCCACGTCGCGCTGCCGCAGGACGCCGAGCGCTGGCCCTCCACGATCGGGTTCGCCGTCCTGCTCCTGCTGGTCTGCCTGGCCGCCCGCGGCCCGGACTGGCGGTTCCCCGGGCTGGCGCGGATCGCCCCGGCCGTCACCTGGCTCGCGGGCATCTCGTATGGTCTTTACCTGGTGCACCAGGAACTGGGTTACGTCCTGGCTCGTGCTCTGCTCGACGCCGGTCTCCCCGGCTGGCTGCGGCTCCCCGTGGTCGCCGGCGCCGCCGTGCTGGCCGGCTGGGCGGTCACCGCGGGGGTCGAACGCCCGGCCCACCGGTGGCTCACCAGACGCCGGAAGCCCGAAGAACCGCAGGTCAAGGACGCGGAACCCGTTTTTGTCGGTGGTGGCTCGTAGCATGGATCGCGGCCACCCGTGTAGCTGAAAACCGGGTGAGCGACCGCACCTGAGAATGACATTGAGAGGACCCTGGCGTGGCTGATCGCCTCGTTGTTCGCGGTGCCCGCGAGCACAACCTCCGCGGCGTGGATCTCGACCTGCCCCGCGACAGCCTGATCGTGTTCACCGGCCTGTCCGGGTCCGGGAAGTCGAGCCTCGCCTTCGACACCATCTTCGCCGAAGGGCAGCGCCGCTACGTCGAGTCGCTCTCGGCGTACGCCCGGCAGTTCCTCGGGCAGATGGACAAGCCGGACGTCGACTTCATCGAGGGCCTCTCGCCCGCGGTGTCGATCGACCAGAAGTCGACCTCGCGCAACCCGCGTTCGACCGTGGGCACGATCACCGAGGTCTACGACTACCTGCGCCTGCTCTACGCCCGCGCCGGCAAGGCGCACTGCCCCAAGTGCGGCGAGGCGATCAGCAAGCAGACCCCGCAGCAGATCGTCGACCAGGTGCTCGCGATGGAGGAGGGCACCCGGTTCCAGGTGCTCGCCCCCGTGGTGCGCGGGCGCAAGGGCGAGTACGTCGACCTGTTCGAGAACCTGCAGCAGCAGGGCTACGCGCGCGTGGTCGTCGACGGCACGGTCCACGCGCTCACCGACCCGCCGAAGCTGAAGAAGCAGGAGAAGCACCAGATCGGCGTGGTCATCGACCGGCTCACGGTGAAGGCGGCCTCGCGGCAGCGGCTCACCGACTCGGTCGAGACGGCGCTGCGGCTGGCCGACGGCCTGATCGAGCTCGAGTTCGTCGACCTGCCGGACAACGACCCGCACCGCATTCGGGGCTTCTCCGAGAACCTGGCCTGCCCCAACGGCCACCCGCTGGCCATTGAGGACCTCGAGCCCCGCTCGTTCTCCTTCAACTCGCCCTACGGCGCCTGTCCGGAGTGCACCGGCATCGGCATCCGCAAGGAGGTCGACCCGGAGCTGGTGGTCCCGGACGACGAGCTGTCGCTGGCCGAGGGCGCGATCGCGCCGTGGTCGGGCGGGCAGAGCGCGGACTACTTCGTCCGGCTGCTGGAGTCGCTGTCGGAGACCATCGGCTTCCGGATGGACACGCCGTGGCGGCGGCTGCCGGCGCGCGCCCAGAAGGCGGTGCTGCACGGCGTCGACGAGCAGGTCCATGTCCGCTACAAGAACCGCTACGGCCGCCAGCGCTCGTACTACGCGAACTTCGAGGGCGTCATCCCGTTCCTCGAGCGGCGCCAGGAGCAGACCGAGTCCGAGTACATGCGTGAGCGGTACGAGGGCTACATGCGCGAGGTGCCGTGCCCGGCCTGCCAGGGCACCCGGCTCAAGCCGGAGATCCTCGCCGTCACGCTGGCGCACAAGACCCGCGGCGACATGTCCATCGCCGAGGTCTGCGCGCTGTCCATCGCGGAGGCGTCGCAGTTCCTCGACGAGCTGGAGCTGGGGCAGCGCGAGGCGATGATCGCCGGCGCGGTGCTCAAGGAGATCCAGGCCCGCCTGCGCTTCCTGCTCGACATCGGCCTGACGTACCTCTCGCTCGACCGCGCGTCCGCCACTCTTTCGGGTGGTGAAGCCCAGCGCATCCGGCTCGCGACGCAGATCGGCTCGGGCCTGGTGGGCGTGCTGTACGTGCTCGACGAGCCGTCGATCGGCCTGCACCAGCGCGACAACCATCGCCTGATCGAAACGCTGACCAGGCTGCGCAACCTCGGCAACACGCTGATCGTCGTCGAGCACGACGAGGACACCATCCGCTCCAGCGACTGGGTGGTCGACATCGGCCCGGGCGCCGGCGAGCACGGCGGCCACATCGTCCACAGTGGACCGTACAAGAAGCTGCTGAAGAGCAAGGAATCGCTGACCGGGCAGTACCTGTCCGGGCGCCGGAAGATCGAGGTGCCGGCGATCCGGCGCCCGGTCGACAAGAAGCGGCAGCTGACCGTCGTCGGCGCGCGCGAGCACAACCTGCGCGGGCTCGACGTCTCGTTCCCGCTCGGCTGCCTGGTCTCGGTCACCGGCGTGTCCGGCTCGGGCAAGTCGACACTGGTCAACGACATCCTCGCGACGGTGCTGGCGAACAAGCTCAACGGCGCCCGCCAGGTGCCGGGCCGGCACACCCGGGTCAACGGCCTGAACAACGTCGACAAGCTGGTGCGGGTCGACCAGTCGCCGATCGGGCGGACCCCGCGGTCCAACCCGGCCACCTACACCGGCGTCTGGGACCACGTCCGCAAGCTGTTCGCCGCGACTACCGAGGCGAAGGTCCGCGGCTACCAGCAGGGCCGCTTCTCGTTCAACGTCAAGGGCGGCCGCTGCGAGGCGTGCGCCGGCGACGGCACGATCAAGATCGAGATGAACTTCCTGCCGGACGTCTACGTCCCGTGCGAGGTCTGCAAGGGCGCCCGGTACAACCGGGAGACCCTCGAGGTGCACTACAAGGGCAAGACCGTCTCGGACGTGCTCGACATGCCCATCGAGGAGGCCGCGGAGTTCTTCGAGCCGATCAAGGCCATCCACCGCCACCTGCAGACGCTGGTGGACGTCGGCCTCGGCTACGTCCGGCTCGGCCAGCCCGCGCCGACGCTCTCCGGCGGCGAGGCGCAGCGCGTCAAGCTGGCCAGCGAGCTGCAGAAGCGCTCGACGGGCAAGACGGTCTACATCCTCGACGAGCCGACGACCGGTCTGCACTTCGAGGACATCAACAAGCTCATCGGCGTGATCAACGGGCTGGTCGACAAGGGCAACTCGGTGATCGTGATCGAGCACAACCTCGACGTGATCAAGACCTCCGACTGGATCATCGACATGGGCCCCGAGGGCGGCTCGGGCGGTGGCACGGTGGTCGCCGAGGGCACGCCGGAGCACGTGGCGGGCATCGAGGAGAGCTACACCGGCCAGTTCCTGAAGACGGTCCTCGCGGCCGAATAGGCGGCTACCGCTCCTTCCCGGTGGTCTGGTGGACCACCGGGGAGAGCGGCCCGTAGTACAGCGCCCGGATCCGGAAAGCCGAGTTCTCCTCGCCGGGCAGCAGCGAGAGCACGCACGTCGTGACGTCCGGCTCGGTCACCTCGACCGGGTCGAAATCCGGCGCGCCCGGCCGCCGGATCTCCAGCAGGAACCCGGCTTCGTCCGGCGTGCGGTCGGGCCAGGTGAACGTCACCGTGTCGCCCGTGTGCGCCACCTGCAGCTCCGTCGAGACCGGACCGGTGAACGGCCGCACCCGGTAGTGGAACGGCGTCTCCGGGATCAGGTCCGGGTGGTGGTAGCTCCTCACGTGCGGGGCCAGGAACCGCAGCGTCGTCCACGGCCCGGCCGGGTCGTTGGCGTACTCGACGCGGTGGCCCGCGCCGTCGTCCGGCCAGCCGAGCACCACGTCCGTCGGCGAGGTCAGCGTCGCCGTGAGAGCCGGCGCGGGAGCGGAACAGCCCGCGGCCAGCAGCGTCACCAGGGCGAGGGGTTTGACGGGCACGGCGGCCTCCCGGCACGGGCAGGGGCGGCGGTGCGGACGTGATCAGCTTAGGAAGCCGCCCGCACGGCGACAAGATCGTGCCGATCACCGGGACACACCAATCCGCCCGCGAACCGGCACCGAATGGGCGTGAACCCGGCTGAACCGTTTCGCGGTGGCGGCCGTGTCTCAGGTGTCGAGGTCCACCGGACGGTGGAGCCGCCCTCACCGAGGAGAGAACGTCATGAACCGTATCCGGCCGGTGGTCGTCAGCGCGGTGGCGCTGGCCGCTGTCGCCTCCTTGTCCGCCTGCGGTGACATGGCCGGCGGCGCCCAAGGACCGCAACACGGGGAGCCGGGGCACAAGATGCTCCAGGTCGCCACGGTCGACGGCGTGGGCGCGGTGGTCACCGACGCCGACGGCAAGACGCTCTACCGGTTCGACAAGGATCTCTCCTCACCGCCGACGTCCAACTGCGACGGCGAGTGCGCGACCCAGTGGCCGCCGATGCTCGCCGGGGTGGCCACGCCGATGCTCAAGGGCGTCCAGGACACCCAGGTCGGCACGACGACCCGCAAGGACGGCAGCAAGCAGATCACGCTGAACGGCTGGCCGCTCTACGGCCACGCGGGCGACAAGGTCACGGGCGACATGACCGGCCAGGGCGCCAACGGTACCTGGTTCGCCGTCGCGCCGGACGGCAGCAAGATCACCGCGAAGAGCAAGGCCGGCGGCGCAGGGTACTGACAGACGACGGGTTTCCGGGCAGAACGAGGAAGGACGGGCAGCCGATGAACACCATGGTCGCGCTGCGCTCGGCGCACGCACCGCCGGTGGAGCTGAGGGTTGCAGTACTGTCCTCGCCGACTCAGAACACCGTCGGGAGGACGAGGGTGGCCATAGGAGGCAGGCGGCCTAAGAAGGCCAAAGGCGAGGACCTGATTCGGCAGCTGTACGCCGAACACGGGCGAAGCCTGCTGGCCTACGCGACGAGGCTGACCGGGGATCGGGCGGCAGCCGAGGACGTGGTCCAGGAGACGCTGGTCCGAGCCTGGAAACACGCGGACGACTTGCAGAACGACGGAAAGGGCTCGGTGCGCGGCTGGTTGCTGACCGTCGCGCGCAACCTGGTCACCGACCGGGCACGAGCGCGGGCGGCCCGGCCACAGGAAGTGGCCGAACCGGCCGAAGGCGTGCCGACCCCGGCCGTCGAGCGGGACCACGCGCAGGGCGTGGTCGACTCGATGACCGTGCTCGGCGCGATGGACGGGCTGTCCAACGAGCATCGAGAGGTCCTGGTGGAGATCTACTACCGGGGGCGGACGGTGGCCGAAGCGGCGAGAACACTGGGCGTCGCACCGGGTACCGTGAAATCAAGGTCGTACTACGCACTACGAGCACTCAGAGCAGCGATGATTTCGAGCGGAACGGAGGTGGCGCGATGAACTCGGTGGACGAGAGTCACACGCAGCTCGGCGCGTACGCCCTCGGCGCGCTCGATCCCGCGGAGGCGGCCGACTTCGAGCGGCGGCACCTGCAGACCTGCGCCCAGTGCCGGTTCGACCTGAACGAGCTCGTGGCACTGCGCGACTCGCTCGACGAAGTGCCGCCCGAGGCGTTCCTCGACGGGCCGCCCGAGGGCGGGGACCTGCTGCTGCAGAAGACCCTGCGCCGGGTGCGCGACGAAGAAGAGCGGGTCGCTCCACCGGCCCGCTCGGCCGGACGCCGGGGCCTGGCCCTGGTCGCGGCGGCGGTACTGGTGGTGGCCGCCCTCGGTGGCGGGATCCTGGTGGGCCGCCAGACGGCCCCGGACAACGGCGGCTCCCTTGCGGTACCGCAGTCGAACGTGCCCGGCACGAAGACCGTCGAAGCCCGGGACCCGACGACCGGCGTGCAGCTGGCCGCGTCGATCGCTCCGTTCCAGGGCTGGGTCAAGACGGACGTCAGCGTGAAGGGCGTCAAGGCCGGGGAGAAGTGCCTCCTCCAAGTGGTCACCAAGGACGGCAAGGCGGTGACCGCCGGCAGCTGGCAGGTGTCCGAGAAGTGGGAGAGCACGGGCTTCAACCTCGACGGGTCGGCCCTGGTCGCCCCCGACGACGTCGCTTCGATCGACATCGTCACGGTGGACGGCCGGAAGCTGGTCTCGGCCCAGGTGTGACGTGACGGGTGCGCGCTACCGGTTCCGCAGCACGTGGCTGCTGCCGGGAACCGCGCCCGGGCGGGTGTTCGACGTGGTCACCGACCTCGCCGGCTACCCGCGGTGGTGGTCGGACGTCCGCGCGGTGCGCCGCGTGGACGACGACACCGCCGAGCTTGTTTGCCGGTCCCGGCTGCCGTTCCGGATCATCGTCCGGATGCACCGGGACCACCAGGACGAGCGCACGGGCCTGATGCGGGTCAGGCTCAGCGGCGACCTCGACGGGACCCTGGCGGGAGCGGTCCGCGCGGCGGGCGCGGGCACGCTGCTGGAAATCACCCAGGACGTCCAGGCCCGGAAGAAGTTGCTGCGGCGCTTCGACACGGTGGCCCGGCCGCTCTTCCGCGCGAACCACGCGCTGATGATGCGGCGGGGCCACCGTGGGCTTTCGGCCTACCTCACCTGAGGCCCGGCCCCAAGCGCCCCAATGTGGCCTTCGGTGCGTTCAACGCACCGAAGGCCACATTGGGTGCGTTGAGCGCAACCAAGGCCACATTGGGGCGCTGGGAGCTACCGGGCCTGGTCGGCCACGCAGACCTCCGGCTCGGGAGCGGCAGCGAACTTCCGGGTGCGGCGGGCCAGCACCAGCCCGCCCAGCGCGACCGCCGCGATCAGGAAGCCCGCGCTGACCCCGTAGGCCAGCCGGAACCCGGCCGCCAGCGCTTCGCGGTGATCAAGCTCACCCAGGCTCTCCGTGCGGGCGGCGGCCACCGCGGCCAGCACCGCCGTGCCGACCGCCGCGCCGGCCTGCTGAGTCGTGTTGATCAGGCCGGACGCGACGCCCGCGTCCGCGGCCGCGACGTCGGACATCGCCAGGCCCATCAGCGCCGGGATGGCCGCGCCGGCGCCGAGACCCATCAGCAGCAGCGGCGGCAGGACGTCGGCGAAGTAGGAGCCCGACACCCGGGTGAGCAGCAGCAGGCCCACGATCACCAGGCCGAGTCCCGACAGCAGCACCGCCCGCGGGCCGAAGCGCGCGGCGAGCTTGTCCGCGAAGCCGAGCGACGCCACCGCGATCACCACCGGCACCGGCAGGAACGCGACACCGGTCCACAGCGCGTCGAGGCCCAGCACCTGCTGCAGGTACAACGCCGTGACGAACTGGAAGCCGAGCAGGCCGGCGACCATCAGCACCATCACCACGTTCGCGCCGGCCACCGCGCGGATCCGGAACAGCCGCAGCGGCAGCAGCGGCGTCCGCGCCTTCGCCTGCCGCACCGCGAACGCCGCGAGCAGCACGGCCGCCGCCACCAACGCGCCCCAGGCCGACGCCGAGATGCCGTACACGCCGAGCATCACCGCCGCGGTGACCAGGACCGCGCCGAGCACGTCCAAGCCCGCCCGCAGGCCAGTCCCGCGGTCCGGCGAGACCACCCGGACGGCCAGCACGAGCGCGGCCACGCCGATCGGCAGGTTGACGTAGAAGGTCCAGTGCCAGCTCAGTGCCTGCGTCAGCGCGCCGCCCGCGATGAGCCCGATGGACGCGCCCGCCGCCTGCGTGAAGCTGTAGACGCCGATCGCCTTCGCCCGGGCGCGGGGCTCGGGGTACATCGTGACGATCATCCCGAGCACCACGGCCGACGCGAGCGCGCCGCCGACGCCCTGGGCGAACCGCGCCACGACCAGCACGCCCGCGTCGGCGGCCAGGCCCGCGACCAGGGAAGCCAGCGTGAACAGGCCGAGCCCGCCGAGGAAGACGCGGCGGCGGCCGAGCAGGTCGCCGAGCCGCCCGGAGATCAGGAGCAGGCCGCCGAAGGCGACCAGGTAGGCGGTGACGACCCAGGACAGCCCGGCGGGCGTGAAGCCGAGGTCGGCCTGGATCGCGGGCAGCGCCACCGCGACGATGCTGCTGTCGAGCACGACCATCAGCGAGGCGGCACACAGCACCGCCAACGCGAGGCCGCGGGAGCGGGTGGGGTGGTTCTCGGCCACGTTGTTGTCGAATGACACAGTAGGCCCCTCCAGACGAGATTTCCCCTGGTCGTCGCCAGGGCACTTCTTGTAACAGTGCCCATCTTGTGTGACTATGGGGTCGCCGGGAAGGAGGCACTTTCATGTCCCAGGGGAACATCGGTGTACCTGTCCAGGTCACCGAGATCGACCCGGAGAAACTCGACGTCTGCACGGTGCTCGAGGTCATCAACCGGATCAGCGGCAAGTGGGCGATCGGCATCCTGCTGGAAGCCATCCGCGGCCCGGTCCGGTTCACCGAGCTGGAACGCGCGGTCGAGGGGATCAGCCGCCGGATGCTGACGCTGACCCTGCGCAACCTCGAGCGCGACGGCCTCCTGGTGCGCACGATCTACCCGACCGTGCCACCACGCGTGGAGTACGAGGCCACGCCGATGGCGAAGGAGCTGTACCAGTCGCTGAACGGCCTGCTCGGCTGGGCGGAGCAGCACCGGGACGACATCGCGGCCGCCCGCGTCGCCTACGACGGCCACGCAGCCTGCTGAAGACGTGGAACGGGCCGCGGTGCGAGGTCGGGGAGACTCGCACCGCGGCCCGGGTGGTTCGTGCGCAGCGGGGGCATGAGCACGAACGTTCAGGGGGTCAGGCTTTCGCCGCGGCTTCCTCGGGTTCGGGTTGCCGCTCCTCGTCGATCAAGGTGGCCTCGTCGAACGGCGCGGTCCCGGCGAACACCCGTTCCGCCTGTTCGCGGTCGAACTCCTTCGTCCAGTTTCCGATGAGGACGGTCGCGACGGCGTTGCCGGCGAAGTTGGTCAGCGCGCGGGCCTCGGACATGAACCGGTCGATGCCGAGGATGAAACCGACGCCGTTGACCAGTTCCGGCCGGTGCGACTGCAGGCCGCTGGCCAGGGTGGCGATGCCGGAACCGCTGACACCGGCGGCGCCCTTCGACGCGATGATCATGAACAGCAGCAGCCCGATCTGCGCGCCGAGCGACAGCGGCTCGTCCTGCGCCGCGGCGATGAACAACGTCGCCATGGTCAGGTAGATCGCCGTACCGTCCAGGTTGAACGAGTACCCGGTGGGCACGGTGATGCCGACGACCGACTTGCCGACACCCAGGTGCTCCATCTTCGCGATCAGCCGCGGCAGCGCCGACTCCGACGACGACGTCGACAGGATCAGCAGGAACTCGCGGCCGAGGTAGCGCAGCAGGCTCAGGATGTTGACGCGGGCGCCGATCCACAGCACCAGGCCGAGGATGACGAACACGAACACCAGGCAGGTCGCGTAGAAGCCGATCATGATCACCGCGAGGCTCTTCAGCGCCGCCCAGCCGGTCGCGCCGACCACCGCGGCGATCGCGCCGAACGCGCCGATCGGCGCGGCCCACATGATCATCGCCAGGACCCGGAACACCAGCCGCTGGATGTGCTCGATGCCGCGCAGGATCGGCGCGCCCTTCGAGCCCAGCTTCTGCAGCGCGAAGCCGACGAGCAGCGCGACGAGCAGCGTCTGCAGGACCTGGCCCTCGGTGAAGGCGGACACGAGCGTCTTCGGGATGATGTGGAGCAGGAAGTCGACCGGGCCCTCGGCGCCGGTGGCGGACTTCTGGACGCTCTTCACGTCGGCGGGGTTGAGGTGCAGGCCTTCGCCCGGGTGCAGGATGTTGCCGACGACCAGGCCGATGGCGAGCGCGAAGGTCGACATCACGATGAAGTAGACCAGCGCCATGATGCCGACCTTGCCGACCTTCGCCGCCTTGGCGACCGAGCCGACACCGATCACGATGGTGCAGAAGATGATCGGGGAGATCATCATCTTGATCAGGTTGACGAATCCGTCGCCCAGCGGCTTCAGGCCCTTGGCGAAGCCGGGGAAGAGAAAGCCCACCAGGATCCCGAGCACGACCGCGGCGATCACGGCCAGGTACAGGTAGTGGGTCTTGTCGCGGCGGCGCGGCGCCGCGTCGGGGGTCGGTGTAGGCACCGTTGCCTCCAGCTAGGGGTGTTCGGGTTGCGGCACACTGTAGGCCGAGTTCGGTGATCCGGCTCACTTGTGTTCATTGAGTTCGTGTGATGATCGCACTGTCCCGTTCGGACAGCGGCCTGCGCGGTGTGCTGGTATGAGGAGGTGCCTCCGACGTTGCGGTCCCATTGGAGCCTGGCGCGCCAGCTGCTCGTGCTGCAGCTGGTGGTGCTCTGCGTGCTGGCCGGCGCCGGGACCACCTTCGCCTGGCTCGACGCGGGGCGCGCGGTGAACGAGAACGCGCGCGACCAGGTCCGCGCGGTCGCCTTGACCGTCGCCGACGCGCCGACCGTCGCCGCCGCGGTGACCACACCGGACCCGAGCGTGACGCTGCAGCCGTTCGCGCTGCTCGTGCAGAACCACACCCAGGTCGACTTCATCACGATCATGAGCCCGGCCGGGATCCGCTACACCCACCCCAATCCGGCGCTGATCGGGCAGCACTACATCGGGACGATCGACAAGGCGCAGCAGGGCCACGAGCTCACCGAGACCTACACCGGCTCGCTCGGCCCGTCGGTGCGCACGGTCGTGCCGGTGTTCGACGCCGGCCACCGGGTCGTCGCGCTGGTCGCGGTCGGGATCAGGGTCGCGGCGATTTCGGCCGAGCTGCGCGAACGGCTGCTGCCGCTGTTCGGCGTGGCGGGTGCGGTCGTGCTGGTCGGGGCGCTGGGCGGCTGGCTGATCAGCGCCCGGCTGCGGCGCCAGACCCGCGGTGTCGCGCCGGACGAGCTGAGCAACCTGTTCGAGTACCACGAAGCCGTGCTGCACTCGGTCCGCGAAGGCGTGCTGCTCGTCGGCCGGGACGGGCGGATCGGCCTCTGCAACGACGGCGCCCGCGCGCTCCTCGGGCTCGACGCCGACCCGGTCGGCCGCGACCTGGCGACGCTGGGCCTGCCCGACGGGCTGGCCGAGGCGTTCACCTCGGCGGAGAACCGGGCCGAGGAACTGCACCTGACGGACTCGCGCGTGCTGCTGGTCAGCACGACCGCCGTCCGCTCGGGCGGCCGGGCGCAGGGCACCGTCGTCGTCCTGCGCGACCACACGGAGCTGCAGTCGCTGACCGGTGAGCTGACCACCGCCCGCGGGCTGGCCGAGGCGCTGCGGTCGCAGGCGCACGAGGCGGCGAACCGGCTGCACACGGTCGTTTCCCTGGTCGAGATCGGCAAACCCGAGCAGGCCGTCGAGTTCGCCGTCGCCGAGCTCGCGTTCGCCCAGGAGCTGACCGACCGGGTCGTCGGCGCGGTCGCCGAGCCGGTGCTCGCCGCGCTGCTGCTGGGCAAGGCGGCCGAGGCGAGCGAACGCGGGGTCGAGCTGACGGTCACCCCGGACACCGTGATCGACGACGTCTCGCTCGGCATCGAGGCCCGCGACCTGGTGACGATCCTGGGCAACCTGATCGACAACGGCCTCGACGCGGCCGTGCGCGGCACCGGGCACCCGAAGGTCGTCGTCACCGCCCGTTCCGACGAGGACGGCCTGCTGCTGCGCGTCGCCGACAACGGACCGGGCGTGCCCGAGGACGCCGACGTGTTCCGGCGCGGCTGGTCGACGAAGGCGGAGGACGGCCACGGGCTCGGTCTCGCGCTCGTCGGGCAGGCGGTGCGCCGCTACGGCGGCACGGTCGACATCGGCCGGGACGAGGGCGCGGTGTTCACCGTGCGGCTGCCGCGGCAGGAGGCGGGCCGGTGATCCGCGTGCTTGTGGTGGAGGACGAGCCGGTGGCCGCCGAGGCGCACCGCGTCTACGTCGAGCGGCTGCCGGGGTTCGCCGTGGCCGGCGTGGTCCACTCCGGCGGCGAGGCACTGCGGTTCTGCGAGCGCGAGCCGGTCGACCTGGTGCTGCTGGACTTCTACCTGCCGGACACGCACGGCCTGGCGGTGTGCCGGTCGCTGCGCGCGGCCGGGCTGCCGATCGACGTCATCGCCGTGACGTCGGCCCGCGACCTCGGCCTGGTCAAGGCGGCGGTGTCGGTCGGCGTGGTGCAGTACCTGCTCAAGCCGTTCACGTTCGCGACCCTGCGCGAAAAGCTCGAGCGCTACGCGGAATTCCGCGACGCGTCCGGCGAGGTCACCGGCCAGGCGGAGATCGACCGCGCCCTCGGCGCTTTGCGCACGACCGAGCAGCCCCCGCTGCCGAAGGGCATGAGCGTCCAGACGCTGGAGGCGATCACCGACGCGCTTTCCGGCGCGGCGGAAGGACTTTCGGCGGGCGCGGCGGCTTCGGCGATCGGTGCTTCCCGCGTGACGGCCCGGCGCTACCTGGAGTACCTGGCGGACAACGGCATGGCCCACCGCGAGCCGCACTACGGCCAGGTCGGGCGGCCGGAGGTCTGGTACCGGCTGACCCGCGTCTGACGCACAGGCGGGCTCAGGACCGGCTGGACCGGAGCACGTCACGGACCTGCCGTTCGACTCGCGCCCGCCCGAAGTGCCGGACCAGGGCGAGGGAGAACAAGGCCGGCGCCACCGAGGTCCACTCGGAACGGTCCAGCCCCAGCTCTTCGCGTAGCCCGCGCCTCGCGACGTCGTAGAGGCCCGGCGGGGTCCGGCCGTGCGAGTCCAGGGAACGGGACAACGCCTCATTGGCCGACGCCGCGTTGCTTCGCTTGGCGAAGACGGCTTGCCGATCCGCCGGCTGCGGGACGACGCTGGTGCGCAGGGAGCCGAGCGCGAACCCCGAGCCGGTGCCCGGGACGGCGGCGCGGGTGAGTGCGCGCCGGACCCGGCCGGCCGAGCGGGTCAGCGCGCCTTTCAACGGGTCCTCGAAAAGGACCGAAAGCGCGAGCCCGAGCACCGCACCGACGATCAACCCGGCTACTCCGGAACTGAGCTGCCCCACAGTCAGGTCAGTCGCCGGAGGGCGCCGAACCGTTTCGCCCGGTCGGGGTATAACGCCCTATACCGCGCCCCCGACTTCCGGCGGGTTCCGGTCGCCCCGCTACTACGGTAGACCGGAAAGCACGCCGACGAGGGAGTGCCGCCATGCGGAAGTGGGCAGGGTTCGTCGCAGCGCTCGTCGTCACCGCCGGGCTCGCCGCTCCGGCACACGCCGAGGCGCCTGCCGCCAGTGTCACCGACGTCCAGGTGACCGGGCCGGCCGCCCAGCGGTTCAACCTCGTCGTCCTCGGGGACGGCTACACCGCCGCCGAACAGCCCAAGTTCTTCGCCGACGTCGAGCGGCACGTCAGTACCCTGTGGTCGCTCGAGCCGTTCAAGTCCTACCGCAGCTACTTCAACGTCCACGCCGTCTCGATCGCCTCGCCCGAGTCCGGTGTGGACTGTGACCCTGCGCTCGGCTCACCACGCCGGGACACCCCGCTGAACATGGGGTTCTGGGGTGGCTGCAACCCGCAGAGCGTGCAGCGGCTGCTGACCGTCGACGACGCCGCCGCGCAGCGGTACGCCGACCTCGTGCCCGGCACGACGCCGGCGAACCGGCAGATCCTGGCGCTGGGCAACAGCACCACGTACGGCGGCGCGGGCGGCACCTACGCGACGGCGTCCGGCGGGAACGCGCTGTCGGCGCTCATTTCGCCGCACGAACTGGGCCATTCGCTCGGCGGTCTGGACGACGAGTACGACTACTACGCCCGCAATGTCCCGGGCGGCGCGTACGAAGGCGGCGAGCCGGATTCGATCCACCACACCCTGCTCACCGAGCCGCAGATGCGCGCGCAGCACGCGAAGTGGTGGCGGTGGCTCGGCGAACCCAGTGAGTCCGGCGGCACGATCGGCCGGTTCGAGGGCGGCCTGTACAGCCAGACCGGCGTCTGGCGGCCGAGCGGGCACTCGATGATGAAGACGCTCGGCTACGCGTTCGACCAGGTCGGCCGCGAGCGGATGACGCAGCGGATCGCGGCGAAGGTCCCGCTGATCGCGGGTGGCACGCCGGCGGGCACGATCGGTGCCGACCGCGTCGTGTGGGTGCGCCCGATGCACCCGGTGAGCCACCGCCTGGACATCCGCTGGACCCTCGACGGCGTCGCGCTGCCCGGCCGGGACGCGGTCGACCTGCGCCGCGCGCACGTCCGGCCCGGTCGCCACACCTTGACGGCGACGGTGACCGACCCGACGCCGTTCGTCCGCGACCCGGCGGTCCGCCCGACGGCGACCCGCACCTGGACGGTCGACACGACGGTGGTCACCCCGCCCGCGGGCGGCCCGGCCGTCGTGGCGTCGACGCCAACCTCGCGACCGGTCGGCGGGCACGACGTCGTCTACGTCGAAACCGGCGAGCCGACCGGCTCGATCCCGCCGGTCCTGTGGATGCTCGACGGCCGCTTCGCCGGGACGGGCACCGACTACGCGCTGAACCTCGCCCGCGGCACGCACACGCTGACGGCGACGACCGGCGGCACGACCCTGACCTGGACGGTGGACGCGACGGGCCCGCTGACGACGGCCGAGCTGCCGCCCGGCCCCGTGCACCACGGCTCGTTCACGATGCGGCTGACGTCGCCCGACGGGCTGCCGGAGTTCCGCGTCGACGGCGACGGCTGGCACAAGTACTTCGGCTGGCCGACGGACCCGGCGGCACCGTACGTGTTCACCGCGCTCGGCACGAACATCGACGGCCTGGCGTACGGCAACCTCGGCTCGGGCGGGCTCACGGTTTCGCCGTTCGCCGAGCGGCAGCCGGGGTACGGCAAGCACCGGATCGAGTACCGGTCCATCGACGCGGCGGGGAACGTGGGCCCGACCCGGTCGTTCACCGTGACGCTGCTGCCGTAAACCGGTCGCCGGGTGCGTTCCGGGCTTGTAGGGTCCGTACCCATGGGAACTTTGTGGATGCCCGCATACGGGCGTAAGTCTCAGCGTCCTCGCCGCGCCTGACGGCGCGCCTCGCTGACGATCCGATCGCGCCGTACTTCCGGATGCCCTGGCACCCGGAGGCGGTCGAGCGCACTCCGCTCCCATCCCCGGGTGCTCCATTCCGTATGTCTGGAGTACCTCCCTTGTCCCGTTCCGTCCACGGTGGACGCCACGAACTCGGCCAGAACTTCCTGCACCACTCCCCGACGATCGACCGGATCGTCCGGCTCGCGCGCGCGACCGACGGCCCGATCCTCGAGATCGGCGCCGGCGACGGCGCGATCACCGGTCGCCTGGCGGCACTCGGGCGTGACGTCCGGGCCGTCGACCTCGACGAGCACCGCGTGCGCCGGCTCCGGCGCCGCCTGCCGTCGGTGACCGTCGTCCACGACGACGCCCTGCGGACCCCGCTGGACCGGCCGGTCGTCGTCGGCAACCTGCCGTTCCACCTCACCACACCGATCCTGCGGCGGCTGCTCACCGACGGCAGCTGGCAGGAGGCCATCCTCCTCACCCAGTGGGAGGTGGCCCGCAAACGCGCCGGCGTCGGCGGCCGCACGATGCTGACGGCGCAGACGGCACCCTGGTTCGACTTCACGTTGCAGGCACGCGTCCCGGCCGACGGGTTCCGGCCGAAACCCAGCGTCGACGGCGGGCTCCTGACGATCGTCCGGCGGCGGGAACCGCTCGTCGACCCGGCCGACCGCGCGGGCTACGAACAGTTCGTCCGCGAGGTCTTCACCGGCCGCGGCCGGGGGATCGAGCAGATCCTCACCGCGACGGTCCCGAAGCGGTGGCGTCCGACGTTGAAGGCGGCGGGGATCCCACCGTCAGCTCTGCCGCGGGACCTCACGCCACGGCAGTGGACGGCGGTGTGGCACGGCTAACGCGGCCGTCCGGGCACCCCTGGCCGCGTCTGCCAGGGGTGCGGGCCGGCCAGCGGCCGGTAGTCCACCCCGAGCGCGTCGAGCCGAGGCAGGTGGTGGTCGCGCAGCCGTGACAGGAACTCCGCGTAGTCCCGCGGGCCACCGCTCCACGCCACCTCCGCGAACGCCGACAGCCGCGGGAACGCCATGTAGTCCACCCGCCGGACGCTGTCCAGGTGCTCGCTCCACACCTGTGCCTGCACACCCCGCAGCCGCGGCCCGCTCAACGCCGGCTCGTACGCGTACACGTCCTCCAGCGTGTGGACCCAGCCGACCGGGATCGGCTCGTCGGGGTGCGTGGACTGCCGGTGGTCCAGGTACACGTGCTGCTCCGGGCACAGCACGACGTCGTGCCCGAGAGCAGCTGCCCGCAGGCCCGCGTCCTCGTCGCGCCACGCGCCGATCACCATCGGGGGCAGGCCGTCGATGTCGAGGACCTCGTCCCAGCCCATCGGCGTGCGGCCGCGGGCCACGAGGTGCTCGGCCAGGTGCCGGACGAACGCGCGGTGCTCGTCGGTCGCGCCCGGCGTCTCGTCGCCGCCGAGGGCGATCACCGGGGACGGGAAGATCTCCAGCAGGTGGTCGAACACCTGGCGGAAGAAGTCCAAAGTAGACTCAACGGGCGAAAGCAGCGAAGTGCTGATACCCCAGGAAGTCCACACTTCGTAGGACGACGACGTCCCCAACGCCGGATAGGCGGCGAGGGCCGCCCGCGCGTGGCCGGGGATGTCGATCTCCGGCACCACCGTGATGGCGCGCGAAGCGGCGTAGGCGACGATCTCCCGCAGGTCGTCGCCGGTGTAGAACCCGCCGTGCGGACGGCCGTCCTGCGCGCCACCGCTGCCGGCCATCGACGACGGCCGCCAGCCGCCCACCGACGTCAGCCGCGGGAACGCCGGGACCTCGAAGCGCCAGCCCTGGTCGTCGGTGAGGTGCAGGTTGAGCACGTTCAGCTTGTGCGCGGCCAGCAGGTCGACGAACCGCAGCACCTCGGCCTTCGTCCGGAAGTGCCGCGCGACGTCCAGCAGGCAGCCGCGCCACCCGAACCGCGGGTGGTCCTCGACGACCCCGCACGGCAGCGACGACGGCGGAAACCCGGCCACCCGGAACGCGGACGGCCCCGCCAGCTGCCGCAGCGTCTCCCGCCCGTAGACCTCCCCGGCAGCGTCGGCCACCTCCAGGACCACCCCGGACGGGGCGATCGAGAGCCGGTACCCCTCCGGCGGCAGGGCAGCGTGCCGGACGTCCACTGTGGACGGCCACGGGCAGGACCCCGCGGCGGGCGTCACCGAGACCGGCCGGGGGAGCAGGGTGCCGAAAGTCATGTCAGCCCTTCACGGCGCCGGCCATGCCGGACACCAGCCGTCGCTGGACGAGGACGAAGAACACCAGGACCGGGATCGTCATCAGCGTCGACGACGCCATCACCGCGCCCCAGTCGGTGTCCTCCGGCTTGAAGAACACCAGGATCGCCTGCGGCAGCGTCTGGTTCTCGGTCTTGGAGACGATGAACGTCTTGGCGAAGAGGAAGTCGTTCCAGGCGTGGATGAACGCGAGCACGCTCACCGCCACGAGCCCGGGCGCCACCAGCGGGAACAGGATCTGCCAGGTGAACCGCAGCCGCGACGCGCCGTCGAGCTTGGCCGCCTCTTCGAGCTCCACCGGCACCGCGGCGACGAAGCCCCGCAGCATCCAGATCGCGAACGGCAGGCTGAACGCCAGGTGCACCAGCACCAGCGAACCCAGCTCGTTGAGGCCCAGGGCCGGCACCGCGCCGCCGAGCGACCGCATCAGGAAGAACAGCGGGATGGTCAGCGCCTCCACCGGCACCATCTGGGCGACCAGCGTCATCACCAGCAGCACGGTCCGGCCCTTGAAGGAGAACCGCGTCAGCGCCACCGCCGAGAGGAACGACATCACCAGTGACAACGCCACGACGACCAGCGCCACGAGCAGGCTGTTGACGAAGTACCGCCCGAAGCCCGACACGGTGAGGACGCGCGAGAAGCTGTCGAACGACGGATCGAAAGTCCACGGCTTCGGTGAAGCCGACTGGATCTCACCCGCCGGCTTCACCGCCGAGAGCAGCATCCAGTACAGCGGGAACGCGACGATCCCGGCGATCACGACCGTGACGACTTCGGCGATCAGGCGCCCGGGACGTTTCACAGCCATGCCGCGCTCCGGCGCTGCGCCCGGACGTACAGCCCGGTGACCGACAGCAGCAACAGCGTCATCACGACTCCGATCGCCGAGCCGAGGCCGTACTCCTGCCCGGCGAAGGCCTGTTGGTAGGCGTAGACGTTGAGCACGAGGTTGCGCCCGGCCACGCCGCCGCCGTTGGTCATCACGTAGATCTGGGTGAACACCTTGAAGTCCCAGATGATCGACTGGACCGTCGCGATCATCAGCAGCGGCCGCACCATCGGCAGCACGATCGTCCACGTCGTGCGCCACGCCGACGCGCCGTCGAGCGACGCGGCTTCGAGCACCTCGTCCGGCACACCCTTGATCCCGGCGTACATCGTGACCAGCACGAACGGGAACGAGCACCAGATCACCTCGGCCGCGACCAGCCCGAACGCGCCGAGCGTGCCGAACGTCCAGGAGTGGTGCTCGAACGGCAGCCCGAGGCCCGACAGCACCTCGTTGACCAGGCCGAAGTCGGTGTCGAAGAGGAACAGCCAGACGTAGGAGCCCGCGATCGCCGGCGTCGACCACGCGCCCAGCGCGGCCAGGAACAGCAGCATCCGGGGCAGCGAACGCACCCGCGAAGCCAGCACCGCGAGCCCGGTGCCGACGACGAGCGAGCCGACGACGCAGGCCGCGGCGAACCCGACCGTCTTGCCCAGCACGGTCCAGAACTGCGCCTGGGACAGCAGGTCGGCGTAGTTCGCGAAGCCGAGGAACACCAGGGGCGCGTTGCCCGCGGCCTGCGGCTGGCCGTAGTCGTAGAAGGAGATCAGGACCAGCTGGTAGATCGGGTAGGCCAGCAGCGCGGCGAGCAGGATGCCCGCCGGGGCGAGGTAGAGCGCGGCGGCCCGGCCGTCCCCCTTCCGCCGCGGCCGCCGCGCGGGGGCCGTGACGGAAGGGGCGTCCTGGAGCGTCACCACTAGCCGAAGGCCTTGTTCATCGCGGCGGCCGCGTCGGCCAGGGCCGCCGCCGGGTCCTTTCCGCCGGTGGCGATCTGCTGCACGGCCGTCGGCAGCACGTTCTGGCTGTCGATCTTCGACCACGCCGGCGTCGCCGGGACGAACTTCGTGCCCGCCTTCAGCGTGTCGACGAACGGCTTGAGGAACGGGTCGTTCGCGGCAAGCTTCTGCTGCACGCTGCCCAGCGTCGGCAGGTTGCCCATCGCGGTGTACATCTTTTCCTGGTACTTCGCGCCGCCGAGCAGCTCGACGAACTCCAGCGCCAGGCTACGGTGCTTGCTCGCCTTGAACACGCCCAGCAGGTTGCCGCCGGCGAACGCGGGCGCGATGCCGCCCGCGCTGGTGCCCGGGATCGGCACGACGGCGTACTTCCCCTTGACCGCGCCCTGCTCGACGGCCTTGCGGTTGAAGTCGCCGCCGATCGTCATCCCGGCCTTGCCGCCGGCGAAGGCCGTGACGCTCTGCGTGCCGGTCAGGTTGGCGCACTGCGCGGGCGGGCAGATGTCGTCCTTGAGCAGGTTCGCGTACTGCGTCACGCCGGCCTTGGCCTGTTCGCCGGTGACCGCCGACGTCCACTTGCCGCCGCTCTGCTGCGCCAGCTCCCCGCCGTTGGCCCAGAGGAAGGGCAGCATCGCGTAGGTGTACTTGCCGCCGACGGCGATGCCGTAGAGGTCCGGCTTGGCAGCCCGGATCCTGCGTGCGGTGTCGGTCAGCTCGGCCAGCGTCGCGGGTGGCTTGAGGCCCAGCTCGGTGAAGACGTCGGTGCGGTAGTAGAGCGCGCGGATGCCGGTGTACCAGGGCAGGCCGTAGGTCTGGCCGCCGGACTTCGCGGTGTCCAGCACGGTCGGGATGAGGTCCTTGCCCTCGGGCCACGCCGCGAGGTCGCCGGTCAGGTCGGCCAGCGCCCCGGTGGCCGCGTAGCTGGAGACGTCGGTGTTGCCGAACTCGGCGACGTCCGGGGCGTTGGCCGGGTCGTTGAAGGCACCCGAGAACTTGTCGGCGCGGCCCTCGACCGGCACCCACTGGACGTCGACCTCGACGCCGGCGTGCGCCGCCTTGAACTCGGTGATCGCCTCCTTGACCACGGCCTCCTTCGGCGCGCGGTTGGCCTCGTCGAACAGCCAGACGCGGACGGTCCCGGTCTTTTCGTCCCCGCCGCCGCCCGCGGGCGCGGACTGGGTGGGGGCGCAGCCGGCCAGCAGGGCCAGCCCGGCGACGAACGGCAGCAGTCTCATGGGGTGCCTCCAGTGGGGGACCGGTGCTCAGGCGAAGTAGACGGAGTTGACGGACCCGACGGCGAGTGAACCGGCGGGGGTGCCGGGCAGGCCGGTGGCCGGGTCGCGCGGCAGCCAGGTGACGGTGCCGGAGCGCTGGTTCGAGACGTAGAACCAGCTTTCGGACGGGTCGAGGGCCACGTGCCGCGGCCAGTTGCCGCCGGTCGGCACGTTCGACAGGAGCTTCAGCGTGCCGCCGGCGGCCGTGAACGTGGCCAAGGTGTTGGGACCGCGGACCGTCGCGTAGACGAACTTCCCGTTGCCGGACACGACGATCTCGCCCGGGAACCGGTCACCGGTGCCCCCGGCGGGCACGGCCGGGACGACCGAGAGCGCTTTCAGCTTCCCCGCCGCCGCGTCCCAGCTCGCCACGGTCACCTCCGCCCGCAGCTCGCCCAGGATGTAGGCGAACTTCCCGGTGCGGTCGAAGGCGAGGTGCCGCGGCCCGGCACCCGAAGGCAGCTTCAGCTGCTGGTGCAGCGAAAGCTTCCCGGCGGCGAACCCGTAGACGTACACCGAGTCCGCGCCGAGGTCGACCGCCAGCACCCAGCGGCCGGTCGGGTCGTTGACGACCTGGTGCGCGTGCGCGTCCCGTTCGGCGCCGTGGTGGGTGACGAGGTCGGTTGCCGGCCCGAGCTTGCCGCCGGCCAGGATCGGCAGCACGACGACGCTGCCCGAGCTGTAGTTCGCCGCCAGCACGTACTTCCCGCTGGAGTGCACCGAAAGGTGCGTCGGCGCGCCGCCCTTCGACGACACCTTGTTGAGCAGCTTCGGCGTCGCCGGATCGGCGAGGCTCAACGCCGAGACGTACCCCGCCGGGTCGCCTTCGTTGGTGACGTACAGCGTCTTGCCGTCGGCGCTGCGGTCGAACCACGACGTGTCGGTGATCCCCGGGATCGTCCGGACCGGGGACAGCGCCGCGCCCGAACGCGTGGCGACGTCGAGGCCGTGCCCGGTCGCCCCGGTGGTGTAGCTGCCGATGTACGCGGTGGTGCCGGCGAAGCAGCCCTTCTCCGTGGTGGCCGCGCCGGCCACCTGCGTGCCCAGGACGGTCGCGGCGCCCGCGCCGGCCGCGGCGCCGAGGAACGTGCGACGGGAAAGTCCGGTCATCGTCATTGTCTCCCAACGGGTTTCGGCGGTGACAGGCTCCAGTATGGTCTAGACCACGGCCATGAGCAATGCCGAAACCCCGAATCCCGAAAGGGAAAGCACGGTTTCCAGCGCGGTCCAGGACTTGATCGTTTCCGGCACGGTGAGGTTGAAGTACCGCGAAACGATCCAGAAGCCGCCGTCGTTGACGTGCGAAGCGATGATCGAGCCCGCCGAGATCGCCATCACGAGCAGCGCCAGCTGGATCTGCGAATAGCCGAGCTGGGCCACGGTCGGCGCGACGATCCCGCTGGTGGTCACGATGGCGACGGTCGCCGAGCCCTGCGCGATCCGCATGCCGCAGCTGATGACGTACGCCGCGAGCAGCACCGGCAGCCCGGCGTCGTGCAGCGAGTCGGCCACGGCCTTGCCGATCCCGGTGGCCGAGAGCACCGCGCCGAAGAACGCGCCCGCGCCGACGACCAGCAGGATCATCGCGACCGGCCGCAGCGACTTCGCGGCCAGCTCGTTGAGGTCCTTGCCGGTGAACCCGCGTCGCAGGCCCAGCAGCCAGGACGCGAGCAGCACGGCGACGGTCAGCGCGACCGCGGGGGTGCCGATGAACGCGGCGACGCCGGCGAGCGCGGAACCCTTGGGCAGCCAGATGCTGCCGAACGTGCCGGCCAGGATCAACACCAGCGGCACCGCGATGATCGCCCCGACCAGCGCCAGCGACGGCGGGTTCTCCTCCTTTTCGCCCTCCTCCTCGGCGAAGACCATGTCCTCGGGCACCTCGACGGTGATGCGCTTGCCGATCCACGTCGAGTAGAGCACGCCGCCGATGAGGAACGCCGGGATCCCGCAGGCCAGGCCCATCAGGATGATCCAGCCGAGCTCGACGTGCAGCAGCCCGGCCGCGGCCACCGGGCCGGGGTGCGGCGGCAGGAAGGCGTGCGTGATCGACAGGCCGGCCAGCAGCGGCATCGCGTACAGCACGAGCGACTTGCCGCCTTGGCGCGCGGCCACGTAGACGAGCGGGGCCAGCACGAAGATGCCGATGTCGAAGAACACCGGGATGCCGAAGACGAACCCGGCGACGCCCATGGCGAGCGGTGCCCGCTTCTCGCCGAACGACCGCAGCAGGGCCCCGGTGAGCACCTTCGCGCCGCCCGAGCGTTCCAGGATCGACCCGAGGATCGTGCCCAGGCCGATGATCGCCGTGATGTGGCCGAGGATGCCGCCGAACCCCTTCTCCAGCAGGGAGTCCGACGCCTTCTGGGCCGAGCCGACGATCGTCCCGACCGGCAGGCCCGCGGCCAGCGCCGTCAGCAGGCCGACGACGATCAGCGCGATGAAGGGTTCCAGCTTGAGCTTGATGATCAGCACCAGCAGGACGGCGATCGAGACGGCGGCGAGCGTGAGGAGCCCGCCCGTGGTGTGTTGCAGCCAGTGGATCATCGAGCTCTCCGGGGGTTGCGCAGGGAGTGTCCGGCGAGGGCGCCGGTGGGGCTTCCGTCGTCGAGGGCGGCGACGCCGTTGACGAAGACGTGGGTGATCCCGGTGGCGGCCTGCCGGGGATCGTCGAAGGTGGCGGTGTCGGCGACCGTCTCGGGGTCGAAGAGCACCAGGTCGGCGGCGTAGCCGGCGCGGACGAGCCCGCGATCGGTCAACCGCAGGCGCCGCGCGGCCCGCCCGGTCAGGTGGGCAACGCACTCGGCGAGGTCCAGCGCGCCCAGTTCGCGGACGTACCGGGCCAGGTACCGCGGGAACGTGCCCCACGCGCGTGGGTGCGGCCGGGCGCCGACGAGGAGACCGTCGCTGCCGCCGGTGTGCGTCCGGTGCCGCATGATGGCCTGGACGTTCTCCTCGTGCCCGACGTGCATCAGGCACGACGTCCCGAGCCGCTCGTCGAGGAGCGTGTCGAAGTACAGCTTGGCCGGTTCGGTGCCTTGCGTGCGCGCCGACGCGGCGACGCTGTGCCCGACCAGGTGGGTGTTGCGTTCATTGCGGACGCCGTTGATTTCGATGGCGTCCCAGTCGATCGGGACGCCGTGCGCACCGTCCGAACCGGACTCTTCGATCTCGGCGCGGATCCGCTCCCGTTCGCCTGCGTCGGACAATCGGGCCAGGGTGGCGTCGAGTCCGCCTTCGGTCGCCCAGCTCGGCAGCAGCGCCGAGAGGTAGGTCGCGCCCGGCAGGTACGGGTAGGTGTCCAGGGAGATGTCGCAGCCGTCGTCGAGGGCGTCGTCGAGGAGCTTCAGCAGGTCGGGCGCCTTGCCCTTGTTGACCGAGAAGTTCATCGTCGCGTGGGCCAGGTGCAGCGGGCAGCCGGACTGCCTGCTCACCTCGATCATCTCGGCGAACGCCTCCAGCGCGCCCTTGCCGTAGCTGCGGTGGTGCGGGCTGTAGAAGCCGCCCAGCTCGCCGACGACCCGGCACAGCTCGACCAGCTCGCTCGTCTCCGCGTACATCCCGGGCGTGTAGGTGAGGCCGGACGACATCCCCATCGCGCCTTCGCGCAGGCCCCTGGACACGAGTTCCTTCATCCGGTCCAGCTCGGCTTCGGTGGCGGGCCGGTCGGCCCAGCCGACGGCGAGCATCCGGACCGTGCCCTGCGGCACCAGGTAGGCCGCGTTGACGGCGATGCCCCGATCCAGGCGGTCGAGGTACTCGCCGACCGAGCGCCAGTTCCAGTCGAACCCCGGCGGGTCGTCGTTCCAGCCCGCGAGCTGCTGCCGCAAGGCCTCGAGGACGACGTCGTCGACGGGCGCGTACGACAACCCGTCCTGGCCGAGCACCTCGGTCGTCACGCCCTGGGTGATCTTGGCCGGGTGGTCCGGGTTGGCCAGCAGCTGCAGGTCGGAGTGCGAATGCATGTCGATGAACCCGGGCGCGAGCACCAGCCCGTCGGCGTCGATCGTCCGGCCGCCGGTGAGCGAGCCCGCGTCCGCGACCTCCGCGATCCGCCCGCCGGCGATGCCGACGTCGTGGCGGGCGAGCGGGCCGCCGGTGCCGTCGGCGACCAGCGCGTTCTTGACGACGACGTCCATCAGAACCACGTCCGGACGTAGTCGACGACGGTTTCGCCGTCGGCCGCGGTCACCGGCAGCAGCGGCCACTTGTCGAACACCGTGCACGGGTGGGACAGGCCGAGGCCGATCCAGTCACCGACCTCGACCGGCGAGCCCGGCGGCAGCGTGAGGAACGCGTGCTGGTCGTTCATCTTCGCGACGACGTGGCCGTCGAGCGGCTCGGCAGGGCCGCCCGGCGTCCGGCGCAGCTGCGGCTCGGGCATGCCTTCGTCGAAGGACGCGTCACGCTTGCCGAGGGTGAGCAACGCCAGTTCGTCCGACGGCTTCGACGTCACCTGCGCCCACGCCCGCAGTGCCGGGCGGAAGGAGTCGACGCCGTCGATGCGCGGGTGGTCGCCCAGCGGCGAGATCTCGCGGTAGAAGCCGTCGTCGTGGGTCAGGTAGGCGCCGCTGCGCAGCACCGGCAGCACGTCGAGGCCGTCCGGCCACGGCTTCGTCAGCTCGTTCGCGACCTGGTCGAAGTAGGCACTGCCGCCGGCGGTGACGACGATCTGCCCCTCGAGGAGTCCCTTGTCCGCGAACGAGATCGCGAGCTCGCGCAGACCGTCCACATAGGAGCTGATCTTGTGCAGCGCGGCTTCGTCGGTCTCGTGGGACAGCGCGCCTTCGTAGCCGCCGGTACCGCGCAGCCGCAGTACCGGGCTGGCGTGGACGGCCTCGGCGACCGCCAGCGCGGTCGCGGTGTCGCGGACGCCGGTGCGGCCGCCGTCGGCACCCAGCTCGACCAGGACGTCCACCGGGCGCTCGGCGCCGTCGAGGGCCGCGGTCATCAGCTCGACCCCGCGGACGGAGTCGACCCAGCAGAAGAACTCGAAGCCGCTGTCGGCCGCCAGTTCGGCGGCCAGCCAGCGCAGGCCGGCGGGATCGAGGAGCTGGTTGGCCAGCAGGATCCGGGATACCCCGAAGGCGCGGTAGATCCGGAGGTGACCGGCGTTCGCGCAGGTCACGCCCCACGCGCCGTGCTCCGTCTGGCGGGCGAACAGCTGCGGTGCCATGGTCGTCTTGCCGTGCGGCGCGAGCACCACGCCCCGCGCGGCGCACCACGCGGCCATCGTCCGGAGGTTGTGTTCGAGCGCTGCTTCGTCCAGCACGACGAAGGGCGCGAAGAACCCGTCGGTGAACAGGTTGAGCCGGCGGTCCGCGGCTTCCTCCAGGGTGAGCCCGGACAACGCGGGGGCGGCGGAGCGGAAGCGCCAGTCGATCCGCTCCTGGCGGAGGGCTTCGAGCGCGGCGGGGTCCAGCTGGCAAGGGTTCATCGGCGGCGACCTCTGTTGCGTATGTTGCAACGACTGTTGCGCATTTTGAGTGCCATAGGTGTAGCATCCGGGTCGCCACAGGTCAACGGGGTGAAGGGCAGGGAGACGGACAGTGACGAGCGGGCCCGAGGTGTTGTGCGTGGGCGAGACGATGGCGCTGTTCGTGCCCGCCGAGCCCGGCCCCCCGGACGAGGTGAAGCACTGGGTCCGCACCATCGGCGGCGCCGAGTCGAACGTGGCCTGCAACCTGCCGACGCTGGGCGTCCGCAGCGGCTGGGTGAGCGCGGTCGGCGACGACCCGTTCGGCCGGGCGATGCTGCGCGAGGTCGCGTCCCACGGCGTCGACGTCAGCGCGTGCTACGTCGACCCCGCGCGCCCGACCGGGCTCTACGTCAAGGAAAGCGGCGCCGGCGGCAGTCCCGTGCGCTACTACCGCGCGGGCTCGGCGGCGTCCGGGATGGGCCCGGGACTGCTGGACCGGCTCGACCTCGACGGCGTCCGCGTGCTGCACCTGTCGGGGATCACGCCCGCGCTGTCGGACAGCTGCCGCGCGCTGGTGCGCGCGCTGCTGGAGCTGCCCCGCGGCAACCGGCTGATCTCGTTCGACGTCAACCTGCGGCCCGCGCTGTGGGTCGATCGCGATCCCGGCCTGCTCGCCGAACTGGCCGGTCAGGCAGACATCGTCCTGACCGGCGACGACGAGGCCGAGCGGGTGTGGGGGACCGGTGACCCGGCGAAGTTGCGCGCGTTGCTGCCGCGGCCGCGCACGCTCGTCGTCAAGCACGGCGAACGCGGCGCGACGCTGGTCGAGGGTGAGCCGCTGTTCGCGCCCGCGCTGCGGGTCGACGTCGTCGAGCCGGTCGGAGCGGGCGACGCGTTCGCCGCCGGGTTCCTCGCCGCGACCCTGCGCGGCGCCACGCCCCTGGAACGCCTGCGGCAGGGGCACCTGCAGGCCGCGGTCACCCTGCTCACGCACGACGACGTCGGCGTGCCGCTGCCGCCCGCGGTCGTGGATACCCTGCTGCACGCGGACCCGGACGAGTGGCGTTCGGTCCGGCTGACCGGCGAAGGGGTGGTGCGCACGTGAGTCAAAGCTTGGACCGCGCGTTGACGCTGCTGAACTCGATCGCGCAGGACGCGCGCACGCTCGACGACCTCGCCGAGGAGATCGGCGTGCACAAGTCGACGGTGCTGCGGCTGCTGCGGACCCTCGAACAGCACCACTTCGTCCGCCGCGAAGGCGCCCGGCACTACCGGCTGGGCAGCGCCATGTTCGACCTCGCCAACCAGGCCCTGGACTCCTTCGACGTCCGGCGCAGCGCCCACCCCGCGCTCGCCGCCCTCAACGCGCGCACCGGGCACACCGTGCACCTGGCCAGCTACGAGGACGGCGAAGTCGTCTACATCGACAAGTTCGAGGGCCGGCACTCGGTGCGGATGTACTCCCGCATCGGCAAGCGCGCGCCGCTGCACTGCACGGCGGTGGGGAAGGTGCTGGTCGCGGCCATGCCGCCGGCGCGGCGGGAGGAGATCGCGCGGTCGATCGACTACCCGGTCCGGACTCCGAACACGATCACCACGCCCGAGGAGTACCTGGCGGAGCTGGAGCGCGTGGCCCAGCGCGGGTACGCCGTCGACAACGCCGAGCACGAGGACTTCATCCACTGCATCGCGGCGCCGGTCCGGGGAACCGGCGGCGAGGTGCTGGCCGCGGCGTCGATGTCGGTGCCGAAGGTGCTGCTCGACTACGAAGGCCTGCTGGCGCTGGTGCCCGAGCTGCGGGCCGCCACCAAGGAAGCTTCCGTCCACAGTGGATGGACGGAGAACGGAAAGGGGCACTGATGAGCAAGACGGCAGTTTCCACCGAGAACGCGCCGAAGCCGCCGGCGAAGTTCTCGCAGGCCGTCCGCAAGGGGAACCTGCTGCAGGTCGCCGGCCAGGTCGCCTTCGACCCGGCCACGGGCGCGATCGTCGGCGACGACGTCGCCGGCCAGACGCGGCAGACGTTCAAGAACATCGAGGCCGTGCTGGCGGCGGCGGGCGCGAGCCTCGCCGACGCGATCATGGTCCGGGTGTACCTGACCGACACGGCGCACTTCGCGCCGTTCAACGAGGTGTACGACGAGCTGATCGGCGACGAGCCGCAGCCCGCCCGCACGACCGTGTACGTCGGCCTCCCGGGCGAGCTGCTGGTCGAGATCGACGTGCTCTGCGTGCTGGACTGAGCCTCCGGCGGGCGGTCAGCCCAGGACGCTCGTGTAGCCGTTCAGGGCCGGCTGCCCGCCGAGGTGGGCGTAGAGGACGTTCGAGCCGCGCGGGATCCCGCCGGTGGTGACGAGGTCGATGAGCCCGGCCATCGACTTGCCCTCGTACACCGGGTCGGTGATCATCCCTTCCAGCCGGGCGCACGTCTCGATGGCGTCCACCGTGGACTTGTCCGGGATGCCGTAGATCCCGGCGTGGTAGCGGTCGTCGAGTTCGACGTCGGGGATCTCGCCGGTGCCGATCAGCGCGGCGGTGTTGCGCGCGATGCGCGTGACCTGCTCGCGGGTTTCCTCGGGCTTGGCCGAGGCGTCGATGCCGAGGATGCGCCGCTTCTTGCCGATGGTGGTCCCGGCGACCATCCCGCCCTGGGTGCTGCCGGTGACCGAGCAGACGACGACGGTGTCGAAGAAGACGCCCAGTTCTTCTTCCTGATTTTCGAGTTCGACGATCCAGTTCGCGAAGCCGAGGCCGCCGAGCCGGTGGTCGGAGGCGCCGGCGGGGATGGCGTAGGGCTTCCCGCCCCGCGCTTCGACCTCGGCGACCGCGTTCTCCCACGCCTCCTTGAACCCGATGCCGAAGCCGGCCTCGACGAGCCGGACGTCGGCGCCGAGGATCCGCGACAGCTGGATGTTGCCGACCTTGTCGTAGAGCGGGTCGTGCCAGTCGACCCAGCTTTCCTGGACGAGAACGGCCTTCAGCCCGGCCCGCGCGGCGGCCGCGGCGACCTGGCGGGTGTGGTTGGACTGGACGCCGCCGATGGAGACGAGCGTGTCCGCGCCGTGGGCCAGCGCGTCGGCGACGAGGTATTCGAGCTTGCGGGTCTTGTTCCCGCCGTACGCGAGGCCGGAGTTGACGTCCTCGCGCTTGGCCCAGATCTTCGCGCCGCCGAGGTGTGCGGTGAGGCGTTCGAGGGGGTGCACCGGCGACGGGCCGAAGAGCAGGGGGTAACGCGGGAAGTCGGCGAGGGTCATCGGTCCTCCAGCAGGTCGGTCCAGATGGTCGAGATCACTGCGACGGCGGTTTCGGTGTCGTGCCGCTCGAGCGCGTCGATGAGCTTCGTGTGGCGTTCGACGGAGTTCCAGGCGAGCGCCGAGCTGAAGCGGGCGTGTTCGAGGCGGCGGAGCAGGGGGGTGTAGCGGTCGAGGGTCGCGGCGACGGCGGCGTTGCCGGCCAGCCGGACCGGGACGTCGTGCAGCTCGTCGTCGGCTTGCACGGCGGCCGCGATGTCCCGGGCCTCGATGGCCGCGGCGAACCGGTCGTTGGCGGCCCGCATGGCGGCGACGTCGGCCGGGCGGCACTTCGGAGCGGCTTGCTTGACGGCGAACTCGTGCAGCACCCGGACGATCTCCCGGGCGTCGAGCACGTCGGGCGACATGACATCGGAGACGCGCGTGTAGCTCTGCGGCTTGGAGTCGACCAGGCCGTCGCCGGCCAGGCGCCGGAGGGCTTCGCGCACGGGAGCTTTCGAGAGGCCGAGCTGGTCGGCGAGATCGCCGTCGCGCAGGGCGGCGCCGGGCGGCAGCGTGCCGTCGACGATCGCGCGGCGGATCCGGTCGTAGGCCTCGTCGCGAAGCAACGGCCGAGTGACCTTGGAGAGACTCACATCTAACATGTTAGATGTCCGACGCCGAGTGCGCCACCCCCGATTCGAATGCGGGTCAAGCACCCCAAAGTGGCGTTGGGTGCATCTCACGCAACCAACGCCACATTGGGGTGTGGGCAACCGGAGCCGTCAGTAGACCGGACCGGTGTACTTCTCGCCGGGGCCCTGGCCGGGCTCGTCCGGCACGGCCGAAGCCTCCCGGAACGCCTTCTGCAGCGACTGCAGGCCGTCCCGCAACGGTCCGGCGTGCAGGCCCAGGTACTCCGCGGAGGCGGTCACCAGCCCGGCGAGCGCGGTGATGAGCCGTCGCGCTTCGTCGAGGTCGCGGTGCGGGGAGGTCGCCGGGTCGGCGTCGGCGAGACCGAGCCGCTCGGCGCCGGCCGACAGCAGCATCACCGCCGCGCGGCTGATCACCTCCACGCTGGGGATGTCCTCCAGGTGGCGGGCTTCGGGGGAATACGGGGGCTGTTCGGAGGGTTGTTCTGACACGTCTGGTACCCTTCCACGAGCGACCAGCCCCCGAGTGATCGGGGGCGGCAAGTGGAGCCCCGCTCCCACCCGCGTCACCGTACAGGTGGCCGGGTCCGGTCTCACCCGTCCAGGGTGAACAAGTGCCCTCCGGGGCACGATCGGAACAGAGTGGGCCCCGCGCACCGAACGGTGTCGGGGCCTTCGCTATGTGGGCACCAGGTCGAAACGAGAACAGGAAACATTCCTCGGACCAAGGAGGCCCCATCAGCTCCGAGACACGCATCAACGACCGAATCCGGGTGCCGGAAGTCCGTCTCGTCGGACCCGCCGGCGAACAGGTCGGCATCGTCCGGATCGAGGATGCGCTGCGCCTGGCGCAGGAGAACGACCTCGACCTCGTCGAGGTCGCGCCGCAGGCCCGCCCGCCGGTGTGCAAGCTCATGGACTTCGGCAAGTTCAAGTACGAGAGCGCGCAGAAGGCCCGCGAGTCGCGGCGCAACCAGCAGCTGACCGTCATCAAGGAACAGAAGCTGCGCCCCAAGATCGACCAGCACGACTACGAGACCAAGAAGGGTCACGTGTCGCGCTTCCTGGCGGCGGGCAACAAGGTCAAGGTCACGATCATGTTCCGCGGCCGCGAGCAGTCCCGGCCGGAGCTCGGCTACCGGCTGCTGCAGAAGCTCGCCGAAGACGTCACCGAGCTGGGTTTCGTCGAGTCGTCCGCCAAGCAGGACGGCCGCAACATGATCATGGTGCTGGCCCCGCACAAGAACGTGAAGCCGAAGGCCAAGGCCGAGCCTGCCCCCGAGCAGGCTCCCGAGGCGTAGGCGCCGACCAGCACGAGTCAGCGGCTCACCGGTTCTCCGGTGAGCCGCCGCACGAAAGAGGACAGAAATGCCGAAGATGAAGACCCACAGCGGGGCGTCCAAGCGGATCCGCATCACGGGCACGGGCAAGCTGCGTCGCGAGAAGGCCGGCCGCCGCCACCTGATGGAGAAGAAGTCCAGCCGCGTGGCTCGCCGCCTCGAGGGCACCGGCGAGGTCGCGAAGACCGAGGCCGGCCGGATGAACCGCCTCCTCGGCCGCTGACCCGCAGAACTTTGCAGTAACCACCCGGGGCGTCCCCCTCGCCCCCTGAGATCGACAGGATGGACCCGTGGCACGCGTCAAGCGGGCGGTCAACGCCCAGAAGAAGCGTCGCGCAACTCTCGAACTGGCCAGCGGCTACCGCGGCCAGCGTTCGCGGCTGTACCGCAAGGCCAAGGAGCAGACGCTTCACTCGCTGAACTACGCCTACCGGGACCGCCGTGCCCGCAAGGGTGACTTCCGTCAGCTGTGGATCACCCGCATCAACGCGGCCGCCCGCGCCAACGGCGTGACCTACAACCGGTTCATCCAGGGCATCAAGGCCGCGGGTGTCGAGGTCGACCGCAAGATCCTCGCGGACCTCGCCGTCAACGACGCCGCCGCCTTCACCGCGCTGGCCGAGCTCGCCAAGGCCAACGTCAACACCGGCGAAGCGAAGTCGGCCTGACCGGCAGCTTTCAACGACCCGGGGCGGAACCGTTCACCGAGCGGACCCCCCGGGTCGTTGCTGCGCGCAAGCTGACGCGGCGCGCGGAACGCGACAAGACCGGCCGGTTCCTGGCCGAAGGCGCCAACGCCGTCGAAGCGGCGCTCGAGCACGGCACGGTGCACGAGCTGTTCGTCACCTCCCGTGCGGCGGAGCAGCACGCGGACCTGGTGGACGCGGCCCGCGCGGCCGGCGTCGGCGTCTCGCCGATCACCGACCGCGCCGCCGACGGGCTGTCGGAAACCGTGACACCCCAGGGCATCGTGGCCGTCTGCGCGCTGCTGGACCGGCCCCTCGACGAGGCCGTGACCCCGGCCGCGCGGCTCGTGGTCGTGCTCGTGGACGTCGCCGACCCCGGCAACGCGGGCACGGTCATCCGCGTCGCCGACGCGGCCGGCGCCGACGCGGTCGTCCTGGCGGGCGACACCGTCGACCCCCACAACGGCAAGTGCGTCCGCGCGGCCGCCGGCAGTCTGTTCCACCTGCCGATCGCGCGCGTCCGCGACGTCCCCGCCGCGCTGGCCGCCTGCTCGGCCGCGGGTCTGCGGACGTTCGCCGCTCACGGCTACGCCGACGCCGAACTCGATCGGGTGGATCTCGCCGCGCCGACGGCGTGGGTGTTCGGCAACGAGGCCCACGGCCTGCCCGCCGACGTCCTCGACCGCACCGATCTCGCCGTCCGGATCCCCCTGTACGGCCGCGCCGAGAGCCTCAACCTGGCCACCGCCGCGGCCGTCTGCGTCTACACGAGCGCGATGGCGGCACGCCGCTGACCTGCGAGTAGGCTGCCCCAGTATCCATTGTGGCCGGTATTGGGGGAGTTCCATGGGCAGGCTTGCTCGTTCGTTCGCGTTGTTCTCCGCTTCGTTGAAGGTGCTGCGCGCCCACAAGGGCCTGGCGTGGTTCCCGGTGCTCGCCGGGGTCGCCGGGCTCCTGGTCGCCGCGGTGTTCCTGACACCCGCGTTCTTCACCGCCCACCTCGATGCCGACAACTTCCGGCCGACCGCCGGTACGTACGTGCTGCTCGCGGCGTTCTACCTCGCCTCGGCGTTCGTCACGATCTTCTTCAACGCCGCGCTGGTCTCCCAGGCGGACATCGCGCTGCGCGGCGACGGCGGCCTGCCGGGCGTCGGCGCCGGCCTCGCCGCCGCCGCTCGCCGCTGGCCGGCGCTGCTCGGCTGGGCCGGCGTGACCGCGACGGTCAGCGTGGTGCTGCGCACGATCGAAGAGCGGCTCGGCTTCCTCGGCAGCATCATCAGCGGCCTGGTCGGCCTGGCCTGGCGGCTCACGACGTTCCTCGTGCTGCCGGTGGTCATGCTCGAAGGCACCGGGGTCCGCGGCGGCGTCAAGCGCTCGGTCGAGCTGTTCCGCCGCGCCTGGGGCGAGAACGTCGCCGGCACCGCCGGCCTCGGCCTCGTCGGGTTCCTGCTCACCCTGGCCGGGTACGTCGTGCTCCTCGGCGGCGGGTTCCTGCTCGGCGGCACGGCCACGGTGTTCGTCGCGGTCGGGCTGGCGATCGTCTGGACCCTGCTGGTGGCGGTCTTCGTCACCACGTTGTCCGGCATCTACCAGACGGCGCTGTACCGCTACGCGGCCGAAGGTGTCGTGCCCGGCGAGTTCGCGTCGGTCGACTTCGCCGAGGCGTTCCGGCGGCGCTGACGGTGCGTCCGCGCGGCCCCGGGGCGACCGGGGGCGCGCGGAGCCGATCCCATAGACTTTTCCCGCCTTTGACCTCTCGCGAGCCGTGTGCGGCGGCGCGCGAACGACCAGTCCCAACGGACGCCGAGGAGTTATGTCCGGAGCCACGGAGAAGGAAGCACAGGGCGCGGTACTCGCCCCCGAGACGCTGCAGGAGGCGGTCAAGGCCGCCGAAGCGGCGTTCGCCGCCGCGACCGGGCTCGAAGGGCTGGCCGAGGTCAAGCCGGCCCACCTCGGCGACCACGCGCCGCTGATGCTGGCCCGCCGCGAGATCGGCGCCCTGCCCAAGCAGGAGAAGGCCGAGGCGGGCAAGCGCGTCAACGAGGCCCGCCAGGCCGTCCAGGCGGCGTTCGACGCCCGCCGCGCCCAGCTCCAGGCGGAGCGCGACGAGCGCGTCCTCCGCGAAGAGGCCGTCGACGTCACCCTGCCGTGGGACCGCGTCCCGCGCGGCGCCCGGCACCCGATCAGCACCATCTCCGAACGCGTCGCGGACGCCTTCGTCGCGATGGGGTATGAGATCGCCGAGGGCCCCGAGCTCGAAGCCGAGTGGTTCAACTTCGACGCGCTGAACTTCGGCAAGGACCACCCGGCCCGGCAGCTGCAGGACACTTTCTACGTCGGCGAAGAGGACTCCGGCCTGGTGCTGCGCACGCACACCTCGCCGGTCCAGGCGCGCACGCTGCTGCACCGCGACCTGCCGGTGTACGTCGTGTGCCCCGGCCGGACGTACCGCACCGACGAGCTCGACTCCACGCACACCCCGGTGTTCACCCAGGTCGAGGGCCTCGCGGTCGACAAGGGCATCACCATGGCCCACCTGAAGGGCACGCTGGACGCCTTCGCCCGCGCGATGTTCGGCGAGAGCTCCAAGACGCGGCTGCGCCCGCACTTCTTCCCGTTCACCGAGCCGTCCGCGGAGGTGGACGTCTGGTTCGAGGAGAAGAAGGGCGGCCCCGGCTGGGTCGAGTGGGGTGGCTGCGGCATGGTCAACCCGAACGTGCTGCGCGCCTGCGGCGTCGACCCCGAGGTGTACTCGGGCTTCGCCTTCGGCATGGGCATCGAGCGCACCCTGCAGTTCCGCAACGGGATCCCGGACATGCGCGACATGGTGGAGGGCGACGTCCGCTTCACCCTTCCCTTCGGAACGGAGGCGTAGTGCGAGTCCCAGTCAGCTGGCTGACCGAACACCTCGATCTCGCTGAGGAGGTCACGCCGCAGGACCTGGCCGACGCGTTCGTCCGGATCGGCATCGAGGTCGACGACCTGCACGAGCTCGGTCCCGTGACCGGCCCGCTGGTCGTCGGCCGGGTCGCCGAGATCGAGGAGCTCACCGAGTTCAAGAAGCCGGTGCGCTTCTGCCGCGTCGACGTCGGCGAGCCCGCCGACGAAGCCGCGGAGCTCGACGAGCTCAGCGACGAAGACGACGAGGACGACGACGAAGCCGGCGAGCTCGACGAGGGTCCGCACGGCATCAAGACCCGCGGCATCATCTGCGGCGCGCGCAACTTCGTCGAGGGCGACCTGGTCGTCGTGGCGCTGCCCGGCGCCGTCCTGCCCGGCGACTTCGAGATCGCCGCCCGCAAGACCTACGGCCGGATCAGCGACGGCATGATCTGCTCGGCGCGCGAGCTCGGCCTCGGCGACGACCACACCGGCATCCTCGTGCTGCCGCCGGGCACCGCGAGCCCGGGCGACGACGCGAGCGAGCTGCTCGGCCTGAACGACTCGGTGATCGAGCTGGCCCCGACCCCGGACCGCGGCTACGCGCTGTCGATCCGCGGGCTCGCGCGCGAGCTGTCGAACGCGCTCGACGTCCCCTTCGGCGATCCGGCGCTGCTGGAGGTCCCGGCGGCCGAGGGCGACGCCTGGCCGGTCCGCGTCGAGGACCCGGAAGGCTGCCCTCGGTTCGTGCTGCGCCGGGTCACCGGCCTGGACGCGACCGCGCCGACCCCCTGGCGGATGCGGCGGCGGCTGATGCTGGCCGGCATCCGGTCCATCTCGCTGGCCGTCGACGTCACCAACTACGTGATGCTCGAGCTGGGGCACCCGCTGCACGCGTTCGCGACCAAGGCCATCCAGGGCGACCTGGTGGTGCGCCGCGCGAAGCCGGGCGAGAAGCTGACCACCCTGGACGACGTCGAGCGCGCGCTCGACCCGGACGACATCGTGATCGCCGACGACAGCGGGGTCATCTCGCTGGCGGGCACGATGGGGGGCGCGAGCACCGAGATCACCACGGAGAGCACCGACGTCCTGCTCGAGGCGGCGCACTGGAACCCGGCGGCGATCAGCCGCACGGCCCGGCGGCACAAGCTGTTCTCCGAGGCGGCCAAGCGGTTCGAGCGGTTCACCGACCCGCAGCTGTGCGCGGCGGCCGTCGAGCTGGCCGCCCGCCTGCTGCGCCAGTACGGCGACGCGGCGATCCAGCCCGGCCGCACCGACGAGGGCACGATCGAGCCGAACCCGCCGGTCGTGATGCCGATCAACCTGCCCGACAAGGTCGCGGGCGTGAACTACCAGCGCGGTGTCACGGTCCGCAGGCTCACCCAGATCGGCTGCAAGGTCTCGGTCGGCACGGGCGACGACGGCACGGGCCTGGTCACGGCGATCCCCCCGAGCTGGCGCGGCGACCTGCGCCAGCCGGCCGACCTCGTCGAGGAGGTGCTGCGGCTGGAGGGCTACGACAGCATCCCGTCGACGCTGCCCGCCGCCCCGGCCGGCCGCGGCCTGACCGACGCCCAGCGGCGCGTCCGGGGCGTGTCCCGGGCACTGGCCGAGGCGGGTTACGTCGAGGTGCGCCCGTTCCCGTTCGTGAGCGACGCGGTGTGGGACGCCTTCGGCTTGCCGGCCGACGACGTCCGCCGCAACACGGTCGTGGTCCGCAACCCGCTGGAGGCCGACCGCAACCGCCTGGCGACGACGTTGCTGCCGGGCCTGCTGGACACCATGCAGCGCAACGTGTCCCGCGGATTGAAGGACGTCTCGCTGTACCACATCGGCCAGGTGGTGCTCCCGGCGCCGAACCCGCTGAAGATCCCGGACCTCGGCGTGGACCGGCGGCCGACCGACGAGGAGCTGGCGCTGCTCGAGGCGGCCGTGCCGCAGCAGCCGCTGCACGTCGCCGTCGTCCTCGCCGGAAACCGGCGTCGAGCGGGCTGGTGGGGCGCCGGCGAGCCGGCGAACTGGGCCGACGCGGTCCAGGCGGCCCGCACGGTCGCGGAGGCGGCCGGGGTCGAGCTGACGGTGCAGGCGGCGGACCTCCCGCCGTGGCACCCGGGCCGCTGCGCCCAGCTGCGGGTCGGCGACTGGCCGGTCGGCCACGCCGGTGAGCTGCACCCCAAGGTGGTCGAGGCCCTCGGCCTGCCACCGCGCACGGTGGCGATGGAGCTCGACCTGGACGCGATCCCGCTCCCGGACTCGCGCCCGGCACCGAGCGTCTCGGGCTACCCGCCGGTGCTCCTGGACGTCGCCCTGGTGGCGAAGGCGGACGTGCCGTCGGCCGACCTCGCGTCGGTGCTGCGCGAGGGCGCGGGCGAGCTCCTCGAGGACATCACGCTGTTCGACGTGTACGCGGGCGAGCAGGTCGGCGAGGGCAAGCGATCGCTGGCGTACAAGCTGCGGTTCCGCGCACCGGACCGCACGCTGACGGTCGACGAGGCCACCAAGGCCCGCGACGCGGCAGTGGCAGCGGCGGGCGAGCGCTTCAACGCAACGCTCCGCGCCTGACGGCCACCCGGCCCGACGCTCACCCGGCCTCTCCCGCTCACCAGAGCAGGAGGGGCCGGCCCACATCTGACCCCCACACCGGCCCGCGTTCCGGCCCCACCCGGCCCGCCGTGTCGTCCCTCCAGTCACGCGTGTCGTCCGCCTGATCACGCGAGTCGACCTCCCAGCCACGCGAGCCGACCCTCCCGGTCGGCAATCCGACCGTCCGGGTACGCAGGCCGACCCGCCAGGTACGCCAGTCGACCCTCCAAGGCGGCGAGCCGACCCATCGGGCACACCGACCGGCCCACTAGCCGCGCCCCAGCCGCCGCAGTACCTCAGCCGATGTGCTTGAGCGCCTCCCGCCGGGACAGCCCGGACAACCCCGGGTGATCGTCCACGAAACGCCGCACCCAGTCCGGCGCGGTCTTGGCGTAGTCCCGCAGGGCCCAGCCGATTGCCTTGCGCAGGAAGAACTCCGGCTCGGCGATCGCCGGCTCGATCGCGCGGGTGAGCAGGTCCGTGTCGGTCTCCTCCTTGGCGCCCACCTGGCAGATGATCGCCGTGCGCCGGCGCCAGAGGTCGCCGTCGCCTGCCCAGGCCAGCATCGTCGGTGTCATCCGGGTGCGAGATGCCCGGAGGATCGGGCCGATCCGCTGGATGGCGAGCTCGTCCACCAGGTCCCACCACGCCCCGCTGACGATCATTTCCTCGTACACCGGGACCAGGTCCGGATCCTGCCACCGCCGGTAGGCCCGGTACCCGGAAAGATCGATGGCCGCGTACCGCTCCTCGCGGAATTCGGCAGTTCGCCAAAGCGTCAGCACCGTCGCCGAAAATGTCACCCGATCGGGCAATATATGGTCGGCCAGCACCCGCTTGAGGAGCGCGCTGCGCTCGGGCTTCGCCACGCCGTGGAAGGGCATGGCCGACTTCATGTACGCCCGCATCGCCGGCGCCTTCACCGGGTCGGCCAGCTCGGCCAGCCCGGTGCGGATGGCCTTGACCAGGTTTTCTTCCGCGCTCATCCGTCCTCCCGTCGCACACCGGCGATCCGCAGGGTACTGCCGGCCACCGACAGTTCCACGACCGCGCGGGCAACGCAGGTACCGGCGAAAGGCGAATGGCGAAAGTCGCGCCGGTCGGCGAGATTGTCCACGATTGCCGGTAGCTTCGCCGGAATCCGGCGAACGTTGTCGAATGCAGAAGAAAAGGACGACTGTGAAAAGAACCGTTGCCGCCATTGCCGCCGCGGGGCTCGCGGCCGGGCTGATGGCCGCCGCGCCCGCCGCCTCGGCGGAATCCGGGGTGCAGTTCAGCCCGGCGCCGATCGCCTGGGGCCCCTGCGCGTCGGCGAGCCTCAAGTCCAACGGTGCCGAATGCGGCTTCCTCGAGGTGCCGATGGACTATGCGAAGCCGGGCGGGACGAAGGTCTCGATCGCGGTCTCTCGGATCAAGCACAAGACCGCCCGGTCCCAGGGCATCATGCTGGTGAACCCGGGCGGCCCGGGTGGTTCCGGGCTCGGCCTTCCGGTGCTCGGCAAGTACGTGCCGGACCACGCCGGGGACGACTACGACTGGATCGGCTTCGACCCGCGTGGCGTCGGGTCCAGCAAGCCCGCGATCAGCTGCGACGGGAACTACTTCGGCTACAACCGGCCCGCCTACGTGCCGACCACGCCGCAGCTGGAGAAGACCTGGCTCGCTCGCTCGAAGGGGTACGCCGACGCGTGCCGCAAGAACGGCGAGATCCTGAACCACCTCAAGACGACCGATGTCGCGCAGGACATGGACAGCCTGCGCAAGGCCCTCGGCGAGAAGCAGATCAACTACTACGGCTTCTCCTACGGCACCTACCTCGGCCAGGTGTACAGCACGCTGTACCCGAAGAACGTCCGCCGGATGGTGCTCGACGGCAACGTCGACCCGCGGAAGGTCTGGTACCAGGCCAACCTCGACCAAGACGTCGCGTTCGACAAGAACATCAAGATCTACTTCGACTGGCTCGCGAAGTACGACGACGTCTACCACCTGGGCAAGACCGGCGACGCCGTCGAGAAGCTGTGGTACGCCACGCAGCGCAAGCTCGCCAAGGAGCCGGCTGGCGGCGTCATCGGCGGTGACGAGTGGACCGACATCTTCCTGCAGGCCGGTTACTACGTCTTCGGCTGGGTCGACATCGCCAAGGCCTTCGACGGCTACGTGCACAACGGTGACTGGCAGACGCTCAAGGAGCTCTACGACAAGTCGAACCCTCCGGGTGACGACAACGGGTTCGCCGTCTACCTGGGCGTGCAGTGCACCGACGTGCAGTGGCCGACCGACTGGAACCGGTGGCGGATCGACAACTGGCTGACGTACTTCAAGGCCCCGTTCGAGACCTGGGGCAACGCCTGGTTCAACGCGCCTTGCGTGTACTGGCCGGCGAAGGCGGGCAAGCCGGTGAACATCGACGGCAGCAAGGTGGCCGGCGCCCTGCTCATCAGCGAAGAGCTCGACGCCGCGACGCCGTACGCCGGCAGCCTCGAGGTGCGGAAGCGGTTCCCGGACTCGAGCCTGATCAGCGCGCCGGGCGGGACCACGCACGCCGGTTCGCTGTCCGGGGTGTCCTGTGTGGACGACAAGATCGCCGACTACCTGGCCACCGGCACGCTGCCGAAGCGCCGGCCCGGCAACCACTCGGACGCCCAGTGCAGCCCGGTGCCGCCGCCGGTGCCCGACGGCGCCGCGGCGCAGAAGTCGGACAACTCCGCGAAGGCCGCCCAGGAGAAGCAGAGCACGCCGGCCCAGCTGCTGCACTTCTGAGCGAAACCGCCGCATCCCGCTGCCCCGGTCCGGTGCTTCCGGACCGGGGCAGCGTCTTGTCCGCCGATGTCCCATCGTCGCCTCCTCGTGACGGTTCGTGGTCGAGGGGAACGTTAGGCGAGGGGTCCGACAATTTCGGAGCGGAGTGGGCCGTGAGCAGCGCGTGGCCGAAAATTGTCGGGGGTGCGCGCTAGCTTCATGGCATGTCGATCATCGAACAGCGCCGGACCGAGGTCCGGGCACAGGAGAACACCTACCAGATCATGGTCGCGACCAGGACGGACGTCGACCGCCCCGAACCCACGCCCCGGGTGATGATCACCCTGGAAGCGGGCGGGCCCGGCGGCGAACCGGTGGCCGAGGGCAGCCTCGACCTGGACGTCGCGGTGGCGGCCACGGTGGCAGAGCTCGTTTCGGACGAGTTGCTGTCCGCAACCGGCGCGGGCCGCGGGCCCCGGCGAAGATCCGCGGACCGTCCTGCCCAGCAGGGCCGCCCGTGGAGCGAGGAGATGGACGCGGAGCTGGAGAGCCGGTGGATCGCGGGGGAGAGCGTCGCGCAGATCGCGGCGTACTTCGAGCGCACCCCGGGCGGCATCCGCGCCCGTCTGCCGCGCGTGGGCTGCGACCCGGAGAACCCGGGCTGCTACCTCCCGGTGCCGCCGAGCAGGCGCACCGACCTGGACGGGGGTGAGCCGAGCTGAGCGGCGGCGGTGGGCCGGTCCCCAGGTGGACCGGCCCACCGGCCGTCGTTCCCGACCGCACCGAACGGAGGTGCCCGATGAGCTTCGACCTCGCAGTCTGGCCGGAAGCCTCGACCGTGACCGCGGAGGAAGCAACCCGCAAGTACTTCGCGCTCACGGCCCTGGAGCCGGGCGCGCTGCCGGCCGGCCCGCGGGCTGTCGCGTTCCACCGCGAGCTGACGGCGCGCTACCCGGAGCCGTCCGCGCTGCCCGACAGTCCGTGGTCCGCGGAGGTGACTGTGCTCGGCGACGCGGTGCTCATGTCGATGGGCTGTTCCACGCCCGGCGTGGTCGTCGCGTTCGTCCGGGAACTGGCGGAGCGTCACGGGTTCGTCTTGTACGACCCGCGGGACGGCGCGGTGTACTCGCCACCGGCCTTGCGCGGTGAACCGGCCGTGGTGTTGTCGGCCTGCGACGGTTCGCGGGTCGAGAATCCCGGCGCCGCCCGGATCGAGGCGGCGTTGGCGCGGTTGTCGGCCGGGAACTGGTTCGTGGTCCTCGATCGCGGCGACCACTACGTCCAGGTGGGCTTCGGCGAGCGGGCGGCCACCCGCCGTGGCTGGTTCGCGCTGGAGCACCGGGAGGGGTTGCCCCACCGGCATTTCCGCGCCGAAGTCGCCGAGCGGTCCCGGATCGTCCGGGCGTTCACGGGCTTCGCCACCGGCGACGACAGCTGGCGGCTGGAGTTCGACTGGCAACGGACGAACTTCTGACCACGAAGCACACTCGGGAAAGGAGAGCAGTGGTGCACTACGGGGCAAGCCCGCGCCGGGCAGCCTGCTCAGTCCGGTGCCGCCGCGGCTGCGTGGGCGGCCATCACCTTCAAGCGTTCGATCAGCTCGGGCGGTTCTTCGACCGTGAACGCGCACCCCAGCCCGAGCAGCCGGAACGCGAGCCACTCCACCGTGTCCGCGTGGCTGTGCCAGCGGCACCGGCCGTCGCCGAGGTCGGTCAGCTCGCCGGTCGCCGGGCCGAGGCGGACGGCTATCTGCGAGGCCGGTTCGGCCAGGATCGCCACCGCCCGGTACGACGGCGCCAGGTCGTAGAACCGCTCCACGACGTAGGCCGCCAGGTCCGTGGCCGGCGGCTCGCGCCGCACCACGCGGCCGCCGGTTGCCTGGGCCTCGCGGACGCGGTCGGCGCGGAACACGCGCCAGTCCGCCCGGTCGAGGTCGTAGGCCACCAGGTACCAGCGGCGGCCCGCGGCGACCAGCCGGAGCGGCTCGGCCCGGCGCCGGGTCTCGGCGCCGTCGTGGGCGCGGTAGCGGAACCGGACGGTCTCGTGGTTGGTGATCGCCCCGGCGAACACGGTCAGCTGCGCCGGGTCGACGACGGGCCCGGTGGCCGGCACGGCGACCGTCGCCGTGCCGATCGTGCCCACCCGGCGGCGCAACCGCGCGGGCAGGACCTGCTCCAGCTTGGCCAGCGCGCGCACGGACGCTTCCTCGATGCCGTCGATCGTCTGGCCCGCCGCGGTGCGCAGGCCGACCGCGATCGCGACGGCTTCCTCGTCGTCGAGCACGAGCGGCGGCATCGCGGTGCCGGCGACCAGCCGGTACCCGCCCGCGACACCGCGGCTGGCCTCGACCGGGTAGCCCAGGTCGCGGAGCCGCTCGATGTCACGGCGGATGGTGCGCGGGCTGACGCCCAGCCGGTCGGCCAGTTCGCTGCCCGGCCATTCGCGGGGCGTCTGGAGCAGCGAAAGCAGGCCGAGCAACCGGGCCGGGGTGTCCGTCATGGGCACAGCATCCCAAGGTGGCGGCCGCCACTCCGGGTTTGTTTAGACTTGCAAGGGCGTGCATAATCATGCGTATGACGGTGAACATCGCGGTGGCCGGGGCCAGCGGGTACGCGGGCGGTGAGCTGCTGCGCCTACTCCTGACCCATCCCGAGGTCGAGATCGGCGCGCTCACGGCCGCCAGCAGCGCGGGCACGAAGCTCGGCGTCCACCAACCCCACCTCGTCCCCCTCGCCGACCGCGTCCTGGCCGAGACGACGCCGGAGAGCCTCGCCGGCCACGACGTCGTCTTCCTCGCGCTGCCCCACGGGCACTCCGCGGCGATCGCGGCGCAGCTCGGCCCGGACGTCCTGGTGGTCGACCTCGGCGCCGACCACCGCCTGGCCGACGCCGGCGACTGGCAGCGCTGGTACGGCGGCGACCACGCGGGCCAGTGGCCGTACGGCCTGCCCGAGCTGCCGGGCGCCCGCGAGCGGCTCGCCGGCACCAAGCGCATCGCCGTGCCCGGCTGCTTCCCGACCGGCGGCTCGCTGGCCCTGGCACCGGCGTTCGCCGCCGGGCTGATCGAGCCCGACGTCACGATCGTCGCGGTCACCGGCACCTCCGGCGCCGGCAAGAGCCTCAAGCCGAACCTGCTCGGCTCCGAGGTGATGGGCTCGGCGAGCGCGTACGGCGTCGGCGGCGCCCACCGCCACACCCCCGAGTTCGCGCAGAACCTCTCGGCCGTCGCCGGGGAGAAGGTCACCGTGTCCTTCACCCCGGTGCTCGCGCCGATGCCCCGCGGCATCCTCACCACGGCGAGCGCCCCGCTGAAGGACGGCGCCGACGAGGCCGCCGCCCGCGCGGCCTACGAAAAGGCCTACGACGCGGAGCCGTTCGTCCAGGTGCTGCCCGCGGGCGCCTGGCCGACGACGTCGGCGACGCTCGGCTCGAACAACACGCAGCTGCAGGTCACGGTCGACGCCGACGCGAAGCGCCTGGTCGTCGTCGCCGCGATCGACAACCTCACCAAGGGCACCGCGGGCGGTGCCGTCCAGTCGATGAACCTGGCCCTCGGCCTCCCCGAGACCACCGGCCTTTCCACCGTAGGAGTGGCACCGTGACCGTCACCGGCCCCCAGGGCTTCCGCGCCGCCGGCGTCGCCGCCGGGATCAAGGCTTCCGGCGCGCTCGACCTCACCCTGGTCGTCAACGACGGCCCGCTCGACGTCGCCGCGGGCGTGTTCACCCGCAACGTCATCAAGGCCGCGCCGGTGCTGTGGTCGCAGGAGGTGCTCAAGCAGCAGCGCCTGAAGGCCGTGGTCCTCAACTCGGGCGGCGCCAATGCGGCCACCGGGCCCGGTGGCTTCCAGGACACCCACGCCACGGCCGAAAAGGTCGCCGAAGTCCTGCAGGCGGGCGCGATCGAGGTCGCCGTCTGCTCCACCGGCCTGATCGGCGAACGGCTCCCGATGGACGCGGTCCTGTCCGGAGTGGACACCGCGTTCAAGGCGCTCGACGCGAGCCCCGAAGCGAGCCTCAACGCCGCCAAGGGCGTGATGACCACCGACACGAAACCGAAGCAGGCCTTCGCGAAGCACGACAGCGGCTGGAGCGTCGGCGGCTTCGCCAAGGGCGCGGGCATGCTCGCCCCGAACCTCGCCACCATGCTCTCGGTGCTGACCACCGACGCCGTGGTGACCAAGGAGACCCTCGACCGCGCCCTGCGCGCGGCCACCCACGTCACCTTCGACCGGCTCGACGTCGACGGCGGCACGTCCACCAACGACACCGTCCTGGTCCTGGCTTCCGGCGCGAGCGGGGTCGAGCCCACGGAAGCAGAGCTCACCGAGCTGCTCACCGCGGTGAGCCACGACCTGGTGCTCCAGCTGCGCGCGGACTCCGAGGGCGCGACCAAGGACGTCGACGTCACCGTGCGGGGCGCGGCCACCGAGGCCGATGCGATCGCCGTCGCCCGCACGATCGCCGAGGACAACCTGGTCAAGACGGCGCTGTTCGGCTCCGACCCGAACTGGGGCCGGATCGCCATGGCGCTCGGCCGGGTGCCCGCCCGCATCGATCCGGAGGCCGTGTCGATCGCGATCAACGGCGTCACCCTCTTCGCCCAAGGCGTGCCCGCCGCCGACCGGTCCGAGGCGGACCTCACCGGCCGGGCCATCGAAATCGTCGTCGACCTCGGCGTCGGCACCGGCACGGCCACCATCTACACCACGGATCTTTCGCACGGTTACGTCGAAGAGAACAGCGCGTACTCCTCATGAACCAGGAGGCTCTGATTTCCGCGGACGAACGACTCGCGACGGCGGCCGAAAAGGCCGGGGTGCTCATCGAGGCGCTGCCTTGGCTGCAGCGGTTCCACGGCGCCACCGTGGTGGTGAAGTACGGCGGCAACGCGATGATCGACGACCAGCTGAAGGCGGCCTTCGCCGAGGACATGGTGTTCCTCCGGCTGGCCGGCCTGCGCCCGGTCGTCGTGCACGGCGGCGGTCCGCAGATCACCGCGATGCTCAAGCGCCTCGGCGTCGAAGGCGAGTTCAAGGGCGGCCTGCGGGTCACCACGCCGGAGACGATGGACATCGTCCGGATGGTGCTCACCGGGCAGGTCAGCCGCGAGCTCGTCGGGCTGATCAACGCCCACGGCCCGTACGCGGTCGGCATCTCCGGCGAGGACGCCCGGCTGTTCACCGCCGAGCGCAAGCAGGCCACTGTGGACGGTGAGCAGGTCGACATCGGGCTCGTCGGCGAAGTGGCCGAGGTCAACCCGGATGCCGTGCTCGACATCGTCAATGCCGGACGCATCCCGGTCGTCTCCACCGTCGCGCCGGACGTCGACGGCGTCGTGCACAACGTCAACGCCGACACGGCAGCCGGTGCGCTGGCGGCCGCGCTGGGCGCCGAAAAGCTCGTCGTGCTCACCGACGTCGAAGGCCTGTACGCGAACTGGCCCGACCGGTCGTCGCTGATCGACCGCATCCGCGTCGACCGCCTCGAGACCATGCTGCCCGGCCTGGCCAGCGGCATGATCCCGAAGATGGAGGCGTGCGTGCGCGCCATCCGCGGCGGCGTGCGCCGGGCGCACGTGATCGACGGCCGCCTCGCCCACTCGGTGCTGCTGGAGGTCTTCACCTCGCGCGGCATCGGCACCATGGTCTTCCCCGAAACGGAGCTCCCGTGACCGACCTCACGTCCAATGTGGACGGCCAGGCGCACTGGCAGTCCGCCCTGATGGACAACTACGGCACACCCAAGCTGACGCTGGTGCGCGGCGAGGGCACGAAGGTGTGGGACGCCGACGGCAAGGAGTACGTCGACCTCGTCGGCGGCATCGCCGTCAACGCGCTCGGCCACGCGCACCCGGCGATCGTCGAAGCCGTCACCGAGCAGATCAAGCGGCTCGGCCACACCTCGAACCTGTATGTCAACCCGGTGGCCGTCGAGCTCGCCGAGGCGCTGCTCGACGTCGCCGGCCTCGCCGGTCACGGCAAGGTGCTGTTCGTCAACTCCGGCGCCGAGGCCAACGAAGCCGCGCTGAAGATCAGCAGGCTGACCGGGCGCACCAAGGTGGTCGCCGCCGAAGGCGCGTTCCACGGCCGGACCATGGGCGCGCTGACGCTCACCGGCCAGCCCGCCAAGCGCGACGCCTTCAAGCCACTGGTGCCCGGGGTGGAGCACGTGCCGTTCGGCGACGTCGAGGCGCTCAAGGCCGCCGTCGACACCGAAACCGCGGCCGTCTTCCTGGAGCCGGTGCTCGGCGAGGCCGGCGTCATCCCGGCGCCGGACGGCTACCTGCAGGCCGCTCGCGAAATCACCAAGGCCACCGGCACGCTGCTGGTGCTCGACGAGGTCCAGACCGGCCTCGGCAGGCTCGGCACCTGGTTCGGCTACCAGCAGGCCGGCATCGTGCCGGACGTCATCACCCTCGCCAAGGGCCTCGGCGGCGGCCTCCCGCTCGGCGCGGTGATCGGCGTCGGCGCGGCGGGCGACCTGCTCAAGCCCGGCCAGCACGGCACCACCTTCGGCGGCAACCCGGTCTGCTGCGCGGCCGGCTTGGCCGTGCTGAAGACCATCGCCGCCGACGGCCTCCTCGACCAGGTCGCCTCGCTGGGCAAGGACATCGCGGCCGGGGTCGAGGCGATCGGGCACCCGCTCGTCGCCGGCGTGCGCGGCTCCGGGCTGCTGCTCGGCATCGCCCTGAAACAGCCCGTCTCGGCGGCGCTCGCCCAGGCCGCCCAGGACGCCGGCTATCTCGTCAACCCGGTCGCCCCGGACGCCGTCCGGCTCGCGCCCCCGCTCGTCCTCGACGGCGAACAGGCCGAGGGCTTCCTCGCCGCACTCCCGAACGTGCTCGACTCCACCACGAAGGACTCCGACTGATGCTGCGCCACTTCCTCCGCGACGACGACGTCAGTCCGGCCGAGCAGAAGGCCATCCTCGACCTCGCCGACGCGCTCAAGGCCGACCCGCTGGGCAACAAGACGCTCGCCGGCAAGTCCATCACGGCGATCTTCGAGAAGAACTCCACGCGGACGCGCTTCTCGTTCGAGGTCGGCATCAGCCAGCTCGGCGGTCACCCGGTGATCGTCGACGGCCGTTCGATGCAGCTCGGCCGCGAAGAGACCATCGAGGACACTTCGCGGGTCCTCTCGCGGTACGTCGACGGGATCGTGTGGCGCACCTTCGCGCAGAAGCGCATCGAAGCGATGGCTTCGGCCGCGTCGATCCCGGTGGTCAACGCGCTCACCGACGAGTTCCACCCGTGCCAGGTGCTCACCGACCTGATGACGATCCGCGAGCGCAAGGGCAAGCTCGAGGGGCTCACCCTCGTGTACCTCGGCGACGGCGCCAACAACATGGCGCACTCGCTGCTGCTCGGCGGGGTCACCGCCGGGATGCACGTCCGGGTCGTCTCGCCGGTCGGCTTCCAGCCCGACCAGGGCGTGATGCTGGACGCCAAGAAGCGCGCGACCGAGACCGGCGGCAGCGTCACCGTCTTCACCGACCCGCACGCGGCGGTCGACGGCGCGGACGTGCTCGTCACCGACACGTGGACGTCGATGGGGCAGGAGAACGACGGGCTCGACCGGGTGGGGCCGTTCCGCGCCCTCCAGGTCAACACCGAGCTGCTGAAGAAGGCAGCGGACGACGCGATCGTGCTGCACTGCCTGCCCGCGCACCGCGGCTGGGAGATCACCGACGAGGTGCTCGACGGCCCGGCCAGCGCGGTCTGGGACGAGGCCGAGAACCGCCTGCACGCCCAGAAGGCGCTCCTCGTCTGGCTTTTCGAAGAGAGCCGACGATGACCGGCAGCCGGGTGGGGCGCCAGGCGCGGATCACCGAGCTGGTGTCCACCATGACCATCCGCAGCCAGACCGAGCTGGCCAAGCTGCTGGCCGCCGAAGGCATCGAGGTCACCCAGGCGACGCTGTCGCGCGACCTCGACGAGCTGGGCGCGGTCAAGCTGCGCGGGCCGGACTCGGGCGCGCCGGTCTACGTCATCCCAGAGGACGGGAGCCCGGTCCGCGGGGTGCAGGGCGGCACGTCCCGGCTCTCGCGGCTGCTGGCCGAGCTGATGGTCTCGGCGGACTCGTCGGCCAACCTGACCGTGCTGCGGACGCCGCCGGGTGCGGCCCAGTTCCTGGCCAGTGCGATCGACCGGGCGGCACTCGAAGAGGTCGTCGGCTCGATCGCGGGCGACGACACGGTCGCCGTGATCGCGCGCGAGCCCCTGACGGGCAAGGACCTGGCCGAGCGGTTCGCCGCCCTCGCCCAACGATCGGCGGACGAAGGATCACCATGATCGCGATCGGCGACATCTTCCCGGCCGAGGGCGAGTTCCTCGCGCCGGACGAGGTCGTGATCACCTTCGACCGCGGGATCCCGGTGGCGATCGACGGCGAGACCGTGTCCGTCGCCGAAGCGCGCCGGATGCTGAGCGCGCGCGGCGAGGCGCAGCGAATCGGCCGCGGCGAAGCGTGCGCCGCGCTCGAGCGGCAGGCCGGCCGCGGATGCGCCACCCTGAACACCGCCGTTTCGGGCCAAGTCCGCCTGGTCCTGCACGACGGCCACGTGACAGCCGAAGACCTGAATTCGACGAACACCGAGGAGAAGCGAGAACAGTGAGCGGGAACGAGCAGCCGGTGCAGCTGTGGGGCGGCCGGTTCGCCAGCGGTCCGGCGGAGGCCATGGCCGCGCTGAGCGCGTCGACGCACTTCGACTGGCGCCTGGCGCCCTACGACATCGCCGGGTCCCGCGCGCACGCTCGCGTGCTGCGCAAGGCGGGCCTGCTCACCGAAGACGAGCTCGCCGGCATGCTGGCCGCGCTGGACGCGCTTGCCCAGGACGTCGCCTCCGGCGAGTTCACCCCGACGATCGCCGACGAGGACGTGCACACGGCCCTCGAACGCGGCCTGCTCGAGCGGGCCGGCACCGAGCTCGGCGGCAAGCTGCGGGCCGGCCGCTCGCGCAACGACCAGGTGGCCACGCTGTTCCGGATGTGGCTGCGCGACGCCGCCCGCCGGGTTGTCGCCGGCACCCTGGAGGTCATCGACGCGCTGGTGTCGCAGGCCAAGCGGCACCCGGACGCGATCCTGCCCGGCCGCACGCACCTGCAGCACGCCCAGCCGGTGCTGCTCGCCCACCACCTGATGGCCCACGGCCAGGCGCTGCTGCGTGACGTCTCGCGGCTGCAGGACTGGGACGCCCGCACGGCCGAGTCGCCGTACGGCTCGGGTGCGCTCGCCGGCTCGTCGCTGGGGCTCGACCCCGAGGCCGTCGCCGAAGAGCTGGGCTTCGCCACGAGCGTCGAAAACTCCATCGACGGCACCGCTTCGCGTGACTTCGTCGCCGAGTTCGCCTTCGCCGTCGCGATGCTCGCGGTGAACCTGTCGCGGATCGCCGAAGAGGTGATCATCTGGAACACCGCCGAGTTCGGCTACGTGACGCTGGACGACGCCTGGGCCACCGGCAGCTCGATCATGCCGCAGAAGAAGAACCCGGACGTCGCGGAGCTGACCCGCGGCAAGGCGGGCCGGCTGATCGGCAACCTCACCGGCCTGCTGGCCACCCTGAAGGCGCAGCCGCTGGCCTACAACCGCGACCTGCAGGAGGACAAGGAGCCGGTGTTCGACTCGGTCGAGCAGCTCGAGCTCCTGTTCCCGGCGATCGCCGGGATGCTCGAAACGCTCACCTTCCACACCGAACGGCTCGCCGAGCTGGCGCCGGCCGGGTTCACCCTGGCCACCGACATCGCCGAGTGGCTGGTGCGCCAGGGCGTCCCGTTCCGCGTCGCGCACGAAGCGGCGGGCGAGAGCGTCCGAGTCGCCGAGTCCCGCGGCGCCGGCCTCGACGAGCTGACCGACGAGGAGTTCGAGAAGATCAACCCGGCGTTGACGCCCGCGGTGCGCGAAGTTCTCACCGTCGAAGGCTCGGTCAACTCCCGCGACGCCCGGGGCGGCACCGCGCCGGCGCGGGTGGCCGAGCAGCGTGCCCGGCTCGAGGAGCGCGTCACCGCGGCCCGTCAGTGGCTCAACTGAGGCGCTGGTTACGCTCGGTGCGGCCATCGGGGTGAGGGGAGATCGTGTGAGTGACCGGCTGTTCACCCGTGAGGAGCTGGCCCTCGACCCGGTCGACCTGGCCCACCTGCTGCTCGGCTCGGTGTTGGAAGCCGACGGTCCCGACGGCACCGTCGGCGTCCGGCTGGTCGAGGTGGAGGCCTACCGCGGCGAGGACGACCCGGCGTCGCACTGCTACCGCGGCCGGACCCCGCGCAACGCCGTCATGTGGGGGCCGGCGGGGCACCTGTACGTCTACTTCGTCTACGGAATGCACTTCTGCGCGAACATCGTCGGCTCGCACGACGGCGTGGCCGGCGCGGTGCTGCTGCGGGCGGGCGAGGTCGTCACCGGGCTCGACGTCGTCCGCAGGCGGCGCCCGAACGCGCGGGGGACCGGGGAACTGGCGAAGGGCCCGGCCATCCTCACCTCGGTGCTGCGCATCGACCGCGAGCAGAACGGCGTCGACCTGACCGACCCGGCGTCGCCGGTCCGGCTGCGTGAGGGGGAACGCGTGGATGCCGAGCTGGTCCGCAGCGGCCCGCGCGTGGGCGTCGCGATGGCGATGGACACGCCGTGGCGCTTCTGGGTCGACGGCTCGCCCGCCGTGTCCACCTACCGCCGCGGCGGAAAGCGGCGGGTCCGACCCGCCAGTTAGTCGGTTGACCTGGTGCGGGAGGATCTACAGGCGTGAGCGAACACATCCTCGACGAGCTGTCCTGGCGCGGCCTGATCGCGCAGTCCACCGACATCGACGCCCTCCGGCGCGAGCTCGACCAGGGTCCCGTGACGCTCTATTGCGGCTTCGACCCGACCGCGCCCAGCCTGCACGCCGGCAACCTGGTCCCGCTGCTCATGCTCAAGCGCTTCCAGCGCGCGGGACACCGGCCGATCGTGCTGGCCGGCGGCGCGACCGGGATGATCGGCGACCCGCGCGACACCGGTGAGCGCACGCTGAACACCCTCGACGTCGTCGCCGAGTGGGCCGGGCGCATCCGCGGCCAGCTCGAGCGGTTCGTCGACTTCGACGACTCGCCGACCGGCGCGATCGTCGAGAACAACCTCAACTGGACCGGGCAGCAGACCACGCTGGAGTTCCTGCGCGACGTCGGGAAGCACTTCTCGATCAACGTCATGCTCAACCGGGAGACGGTCAAGCGCCGGCTCGAGGGCGACGGCATGTCGTACACCGAGTTCAGCTACCTGCTCCTGCAGTCGCAGGACTACCTGCAGCTGCACCGCCAGTACGGCTGCAAGCTGCAGGTCGGCGGGTCCGACCAGTGGGGCAACCTCGTCGGCGGGGTCGACCTGATCCGCCGGACCGACGGGGCGGGCGTGCACGCGCTGACCGCGCCGCTGGTCACCGACGCCGAGGGCCGGAAGTTCGGCAAGTCCACCGGCGGCGGGAACCTCTGGCTCGACCCGGAGATGACCTCGCCGTACGCCTGGTACCAGTACTTCGTCAATGTGGGTGACGCCGACGTCGTCCGCTACCTGCGGATGTTCACCTTCCTCGACCAGGAGGAGATCGCCGCGCTGGCCGAGGACACCGAACAGCGGCCCCACCTGCGGGCTGCGCAGAAGCGGCTGGCGGAGGAGTTCACCACGCTCGTCCACGGCGAGGAGCAGACCCGGCAGGTCATCAACGCCAGCCAGGCCCTGTTCGGCCGCGGCGAGCTCGGCGACCTCGACGAACGCACCCTCGACGCGGTGATGTCCGAGGTGCCGAACGGCAAGGTCGACCCTGCGGGCGAGCCGACGATCGTCGACCTGCTGCTCGCCGGCGGACTGGTGGACAGCAAGGGCGCCGCGCGCCGCACCCTCAAGGAGGGCGGCGCGTACGTCAACAACGTGAAGATCGCGGACGAGGAGTGGAAGCCGTCCCGCGAAGACGCCCTCCACGGCAAGTGGCTCGTGGTCCGCAAGGGCAAGCGGAACGTCGCCGGCGTCGCGCTCGGCGGCTGACCGGCCTCCGGTGGCCTGAAACAGGGCTCTGACCTGCGGGAACGCAGTTAAGGGACCCCCCTGTTTCGGGCCCTCGGAGGGGGTGTAAAGTTCTCCAAGTCGCCAGGGAAACCCGGCCGACACGGAGACACGAACCAAGCTCTCGCGGATCGCGATTGAGTGGGTGTCCCACCAAAAACTGCTAGGAATAACCCGCTTCGGGTGACGCTGGGCCTTGGGTCTGGGGTTGGTCGGGGTGTGTTGCTTGAGAACTCAACAGTGTGCTAGTGAACTAAGCCAGTAGAGCTTATGTTTGAAACCCCCTCGTCGGGGTTTCCTTTGAGAGCAGTAAAATGCCTCGATTGAATTCGAAGACATTGTTGGAGAGTTTGATCCTGGCTCAGGACGAACGCTGGCGGCGTGCTTAACACATGCAAGTCGAACGCTGA
>NZ_JADWPD010000036.1:0-26177 GCF_017308975.1 Amycolatopsis sp. MtRt-6
CGGCCGCTGCGGCTGCGCGGTCGGCTGCCGCGGCTGCGCGGTCGGCTGCCGCGCCTGCGCGGTCCGCTGCCGCGCCTGCGCGGTCCGCTGCCGCGCCTGCGCGGTCCGCTGCCGCGCCTGCGCGGTCGGCTGCCGGGAAAGCCGGTGTTTTCGCCGCGGGCGGGGAGCTGGTCGGTGATTCGGGGTGGGCCGCGCGGGAATCCGCCGGCGTCAGCACCCCACGCGAGACCGACCCAGCCACCGCCGCAGCCGCGCGGGCCGCACCCGGAACCGCCCCGGCCACACCCGGCGCCCCCACTTCGGCGGCACTCGATCGCGCCCCGTGCGCCGCAGCCCGCCCCTCAGGCCCCGCCGCCCTCTTCGGCGACCGGACCACGTCCGCCGTCTCGCGGGGCTCGGCCGGTGTCACCGCCTCCACCACCACGCCGATCACGTCCGGCAGGGCCCGCGTCTGAACAGTCGCCGCCTCCGCGCTGCCGGACGTCAGCCACGACACCAGCCAGAGGCCCGCCACGGCCCCCGCCAGTACCAGCAGCCGGCGGGCGGCGACGAACGCGTCGCCCACCTCGCGAGCCCGGGTCACGTCGGCGAACCTCCACAGTCGGAACAGGCCTGGGACTTACCCCTCAACGCCGCAGGCCACACCCCTGCTACGGGCCGGCCGGCGCTTCCACTCGTCCGGCCTAGTCCTTCCGTATCAGCAAGCCTGACTTAAGACTCCAGTCGGGTGAGCTTGTTGGACCAGGCGTCCGGCTTGGGGTACGTCCCCCGCAATCAGGCTTCCTGAGCGCGCCGGTGTCCGGAGAGCGTGCCGAGGGCCGTGACGCCGTGCTGCAGGCCCTCGCGGAACGTCGCGCGCTGCCCCGGGCTCATGCCCGCCAGGAGCGCGTTCTCCAGCTCCGCGACCGCGGGCGCGCAGCCGGCGAGCAGCTCGCGGCCGGCGTCGGTGAGGCCGGCCAGCAGGACTCGCTTGTTGTCCGCCTTCGGCGTCCGCGCGATCAGGCCGCGCTTCTCCAGCGTCAGCACCATTTCGTGCATGGTCTGCGGGCGCAGGAACGAGCGGCGGGCCAGCTGCGCCGAAGAAAGCGCGCCGCTCGCTTCGAGCACGGTCAGCGCCGTGTACTGCAGCGTCGTGAGCCCGAGCGGCCGCAGGGCGTCGTCGAGCAGCGCCCTGATCACCAGCTCGAGCCGTTTGACCAGGTAGAGGGTCAACGGCGGGCCGGCGGGGTGCTCCTGGGCCGAGGTGCTCACGGCGCCCATCATGACACGCGGCCGCCGCTATGCTCCGATCATGGACCTCGGTCGGCAGACCCGTGTGCGGCAGGCGTTCGACACCTTCTTCGAAGCACCGGCGCCACCGGCGGAGAACTCCGTCCTCGACCTCTTCCGCCGCACCGCGGAAACCGTGCCCGCCTACGGGAAGTTCCTGCGGCAGCACGGGATCGACCCGGCCACCATCACGACGATGGCCGGCTTCGCACGGCTGCCGCTGGTCGACAAGGCCGGCTACCACCGGAAGTACCCGCTGCCCGAGCTGTGCCGCGACGGCACCTTCGCCGGGCTCGACATGATCGCCGTGTCCTCGGGCTCCAGTGGCCACCCGACCGTCTGGCCGCGGGCGCTCGAAGACGAACTGCACGTCGCCCGCCGGTTCGAGCAGGTGCTGGCCGGCGCCTTCGACGCCGGACGCCGCAGCACCCTCGCCGTCGTCTGCTTCCCGCTCGGTACCTGGGTCGGCGGCCTGTTCACCACGGCGTGCGTGCGCCACCTCGCCGCCAAGGGCTGCCCGATCACCGTCGTGGCGCCGGGCAACAACAAGGCGGAGATCCTGCGCGTGCTGCCCGAGCTCGCGCCGCACTTCGAGCAGGTCGTGTTGCTGGGCTACCCGCCGTTCGTCAAGGACGTCGTCGACACCGGCCTCGCCGCGGGCGTCGACTGGCCGGCGTACTCGATCAAGCTGGTGCTGGCGGGCGAGGTGTTCAGCGAGCAGTGGCGCGAGCTGGTGGGCCGGCGCGCCGGGATCGCCGACCCGGTCCGCGACATCGCGTCGCTGTACGGCACGGCCGACGCCGGCGTGCTCGGCACCGAAACCCCGCTGTCGGCCGGCATCCGCCGGTTCTTCGCCGGCCGCCCGGAACTGGCCCGCGAGGTCTTCGGCGACGCGCGGCTGCCGACGCTGGTGCAGTACGACCCGGCGAGCCGCTACTTCGAGGTGCACGAGGGCACGCTGGTCCTCACGGCCGACGGCGGCATCCCGCTGATCCGCTACCACATCGCCGACGACGGCGGGCTGCTGCCGCACGCCGAGCTGCTGGACTTCTGCGCCCGGCACGGCTTCACGCCGGACACCCGCGGCCCGGACCTGCCGTTCGTGTACGTGTTCGGCCGATCGCTGTTCACGGTGTCGTTCTTCGGCGCGAACGTCTACCCGGAGAACGTGACCGTGGGCCTGGAGCAGCCCGGCATCAGCGACACCGTGACGGGCAAGTTCGTCATCGAGTCGGTCGAGGACGCCGACCGCGACCGGCGGCTGCGCGTCACGGTCGAGACGGCACCGGGCGCCACCGCCGACGCCGGCCGGATCGCCGACGCCGTGCGCGCCGAGCTGGTGCGGCTGAACAGCGAGTTCGCGCACTACGTCCCGCCGGAACGGCAGTTGCCGGACGTCGTCCTGCGCCCGGCCGGCGACCCCGAGTACTTCCCGGTGGGCGTCAAGCACCGCTACACGCGGCGCTCCTAGGGCCGGGCGAGCTTGCGGAACCGCTCACGGCGTTCGTCGGCCGACGAGCCGTCGGCGATGTCGTCGTCGAACCACGAACACAGCGTCGCCCACAGTTCCGCGCGGGCGGTGAAGCCGTCCGGGCCCTGCTCCAGTTCCGCCACGTCCGCCACCAGCTGGTCCAGCCTGCGGTCGCAGAGCCGCACGTACTCCCGGACCACGATGTCCGCGTCGAAGCCGGTCTTCGCGCCCGGGCCCGCCGCGCCGCGCAGCTGGGCGTGCAGGCTTTCCTCGCAGTAGAGCGGGAACCCGGAGATCGAACCCGGGTAGCCGGTCTCCGCCGCCCAGTCACGGAACGCGCAGATCGCCTGGTAGCGCGTGTACCAGTCCTGCTTGCTCGCGGCCAGGCGCGCCAGCTTCCGCCAGGCGTCGCGGTCGGCCGAGCGCCAGCGGTCGAGGGTGCGGCCGTCCGGGGCCGGGCCCTCGTCGAGCGCCTGGACACGCCAGAAGTGCGCGCGGCAGCCGGCGATCTCGGCGACGAGCCCGCGGACGTAGCTCACCTGCTCCCAGACGTGGGCGCGCTGCGGCCGCAGCGGCGCCGCGCGGTCCGGGGAGAACGTGACCATCTCGAACACGCGGAACAGCTCGTGGCCGCGCAGGGCCGCGAGGTCCGGGTCCTCCCCCATCACCCAGGACCGGCGCTCCGGCAGCCGTCCGCTGTGGCTGATCGTCGCCGCGTGGTAGAGCTCGCGGACCGCGCGGCGCGCCACCTCGTCCCGCGCTTCGCCGAGCAGACGCGGGTTGCGCGCACGGTCGCGCAGGTCGCGTTCGCCGTGGGGACCGAGTTCGAGCATCGCGACCGCGTACACGCTCGCCGCGTTGTAGCACTCTTCCCACGATCGGCGGGGCCCGGCGGCTTCGACGGTGTCGTCGAGTGCCTGCGGGGACGGCGGCCAGCGCCGGTCCGGGCAGACGTCGGCCAGCCGGACGCGGCTGCCGGGGTAGGCGGGCTGGGGCTCGGGGACCGCGCCGGTGACCGGCTCGACGTCCGCCATCGCGCGCCGCAGCACCGACCACACCAGGGAGAGGTCGAGCGCCCGGTTCGTCAGCTGCTGCCAGCTGCGGCGCCAGCGGCGGCCGAACCGGCGGTAGTCCTCGATGAGCCGCTCGATCTCGTACTGCGACAGCGCGCAGAAGTACGACCGCATCTCCGCGGCGCGCTGGTGGTACTCGGCCAGCTGCGCCGGGGTCGACTCGTGGACCAGCAGTTCCTCGACCGGCACCTTGAGCACGCGCTTGTGCAGCTCGAGCCGCTTCTCCCGCGGGATCGCGTACGGCCGCGTCCGGACGTCGAGGTCGACGTACCGGCGGAAGCGCAGCTCGATCGCCGCCCGCAGTTCGGCGCGGCGCTGGGCCCGCGCGTCGCCGGGGGCGCCCGCGGTGGTGCGCCGCACCCACCATGACCCGGCCACGGAGTCGCCGTGACCGAGGACGAGCGCGTGCCGGTAGCGCGCGATGAGCAGGGCGACGTCGCGGCCGCGGCCGGCGTGGCGGGGCTGGCGCGCGAAGTCGGCGCCGATCCACCAGCGCGCCAGCCGCGGGTGCCCCCGGCTGCAGACGGTGATGACGTCGTCGTAGGTGGCCAGCGCGTCGAGGTGCAGGTCGAGCTGTTCCTGCAGGGCGGCGATCTCGAGCCGGATGTAGACGTTGGCCGGGTCGAGGCTGACCGCGCGGTAGTACTCGGCGAGGGCCTCGTCGTAGCGGCGGTAGGCGATGAAGTGGTTGGCGCGCTGGTAGGCGTCGAACAGCTCGTGCGGGATCTTCGCGTCCCGCCAGGCGGCCCAGTGGATGTTCGAGCGGACGTACGCGCTGCGCGGGATGACCAGGGCGGCCACGGCGTTCGCGGCGCGGTGCAGCACGCGCGGCCAGTTCGCGTCCTCGATCACCAGCGGGCTCGCGGCGAAGCGCGGCACGCGGACGAGTTCCAGGATGAGCTGGTGGCGGCCGGGGGTGTTGCCGGGCCGGACGGTGCCGGTGACGGTGAACGCGGCGGGCGGCTGGGCGAGCCGGATCACCTTGGTGACCGCCTTCCACCAGCCGTCCGCGGAGTCGCCGGCGTGCTCGACGATCTGGAGGAAGTCGTAGGAGCTGCCGGCGCCCGGGACCGGCGTCGGCGTGTAGAGGCGGGAGTCGTTGAGGAACCGCTTGAAGGTGGCGGTCAGCTCGGCGGCGGAGTCGACTTCGCGGTCGTGGCTGCCTTCGGGCCGTTCGTCGACGAACAGCCGGATGTCGATCTGGTTGGCCCGGTAGGCGGCGGCTTCCAGCCGCGCCTTGCCGATGAAGTACAGCGTCAGGACGGCGGAGACGACCACCACGGACGTCTGCAGCACGGTCCAGGTGATCACCGTGGCGACCTTCGGGTCACGCACGAAGGTCCAGGACTGGAAGAACGGCAGGTACGGGACGACGGCGAAGCCGGCCGCGACGAGCCCGGCCGCGACCGCCGCCAGCCACCACCGGACCCGGTGCGCCGGGGGCAGTTCGGCTCGGTCGAAGCCGCCGAGTCGCCGCGCGTGCACCATCGATCACCCCCTCGTGCCAGGTTACTCGCGGAGGGGGTGTGATTCGTTACGTCCCGTTATCCGCGAGCTCGGCGATCACCTGGGCGTGACACGGCTCGGGGACGCACCAGCACCCGAGCCGGCGGCCGCGCAGCTCCGGCAGCAGAGCGAGCAGGTCCGGCCGGGACAGCAGGTGCTCGCGGTACTTGGCGAGCACCTGCTCGCGCGTCCCGTCCGGACCGGGCCGGAACGGGCTGGCGAGCTTCGACCCCGCGAGGTGCCAGCCCCCGCGGTGCATGGCCCGCCCGACGTAGACGACGTCGGCGTACTCCGGGTCGTCCCGGTGCCCCTTCAGGTTGACGACCGTGGTCGGCATGCCGCCTCCTTCACCGTCCGCGCGGCCGGTGGTCCCTTGTTCACCGGTTCGCTCTCCATCCGGTTACACCTGGTGGTCCACCTAGTGCAGATGCACTATGCTGAAGGCTCACGGTTGAGCCGTCAGCCGCTGCCGGACGTTCCGCGCCCGGGCCGGCAGGCTGCCACGTTCCGGCACCCCGACCCGCCACGTCCGGTCCGCCCCCCGCTGACCGACGAAAGGGTGTGCCGCGATGGTTCCCCAACCACGCCCGGCCGACCACCAGCTCACCGCCCCCGGCCGGCCGAACGCCGGCGGCCACATGTCGCTGCGCGTGCGCCGCCCCGGCTCCCGCACCCTGCTCGTCGAGGTGACCGGCGAGGTCGACCTCGGCACCGCCCGCCGCCTCGACGCGGTCCTGCAGGACCTCGTCCACGGCGGGATCGACGCCGTCGTCATCGACCTCGCCGGTGTCACGTTCTTCTCCGTCGCCGGGCTGAACTCGCTGCTGCGCGCCCAGCTGCTCGCCGACTCGGCCGGGGCCCGCCTCACCGTGGAGTCCGGGCGGTCCCGGGCCGTGCGGCGGCTGTTCACGCTGCTGCCGACCGACTTCGACACCGTCGCGAACGTCCGCCCGGTTTCGTGACCGCTCACCCGGCCGCCTGACGGCCCAGCCGCCGGACGGCTTCCACGATCGCCGTGTTCGGCGCGCCCTTCACCAGGTACTCGGTGACACCGGCGGCGGCCAGCCCGGCGATCGAGGCCCGGTCGGCGTAGGCGGAGAAGGCCAGGATCGCCGTGTCCGGGCTGCGCCGGGCGATCTCGCGGGCCGCCCGGGCGCCGCCACCGCCCGGCATCCGGACGTCGAGGACGGCGACCGCGGGCCGGTGCCGTTCGGCGAGCCGGATCGCCTCGTCGGCGTCACCGGCGACCGCGACCACGGCGATGTCGGCTTCGGAATCCAGGACCTCCTTCAGGACGTCGCGGATCATCACGTCGTCGTCGGAGATCAGCACGCTCAGCTCGGTCACGGTTCGAGCTCCGTCGCGTCGGGCAGCAGCGGCAGCCAGAACTCGACGACGGTGCCCTGGCCGGGGGTGCTGTCCACGGAGAGCCAGCCGTGCGCCGCTTCGGCGCGTTCGTGCATCTCGACCAGCCCGAAGTGGCCCGCGCCCGCGTCACCCCCGGCCGTACCGACGCCGTCGTCGGTGATCCGCACCAGGGTTCCGTTGTCCACTGTGGACAGGGTGACCGCGACCCGGGTGGCGCGCGCGTGCTTGTGGACGTTGCTGAGCGCCTCCTGGCAGATCCGGTACACGGTGATCGCCGCTTCCGGCGAAGGTTCGGCGGTGAGCTCGTCCCGCACCTCGTGCGCCAGCCCCCAGCGGCCCGCGACGTCGTCGGTGTAGGCCGAGACCGCCTCCACCAGGCCGTGCCGGTCGAGCTCCGGCGGCCGCAGCCGGGACACCAGGCCGCGCAGCCGGGCGATCGCGGCGGCGACCGACTCGTCGAGGCTGCCGACGGCGCTCGCGTGCGGTTCCGGCAGCCGGGAGGCCAGCAGCTGCAGCCGCATGCCGACGGCCACCATGGACTGGATCGACTCGTCGTGGACGTCCCAGGCGATCCGGCGCCGCTCCACCTCCTGGGCCTCGACGAGGTACCCGACGAGCCGGCGGCGTTCGCGCAGCGCCTGCTCGGCGTTGCGGCGTTCGGTCATGTCGCGGGTCACCTTCCCGAACCCGTGCAGCCTGCCCTGCTCGTCGTACAACGCCGTGATCACCACGTTCGCCCAGAACCGGGTGCCGTCCTTGCGCACCCGCCAGCCCTCGTCCTCCAGCCGCCCCTGCTCGACCGCGACCTCCAGCTCCCGGGCCGGCTTGCCCGCCGCGACGTCGTCGGCCGGGTAGAACACCGAGAAGTGCCGGCCGATGATCTCGTCCGCCGGGTACCCCTTGATCCGCTCGGCGCCGGCGTTCCAGCTCGAAATGTGCCCCTCGGTGTCCAGCATGAAGATGCCGTAGTCCTGGACGCTCTGGACGAGCAGCCGGAACCGCTCTTCGCTTTCCCGCAGCGCCAGCTCGGCGGCCCGGCGTTCGGTCATGTCGCGGGTCACCTTCCCGAACCCCCGCAGCCTGCCCTGCTCGTCGTACAACGCCGTGATCACCACGTTCGCCCAGAACCGCGTGCCGTCCTTGCGCACCCGCCAGCCCTCGTCCTCCAGCCGCCCCTGCTCGACCGCGACCTCCAGCTCCCGGGCCGGCTTGCCCGCCGCGACGTCGCCGGCCGGGTAGAACACCGAGAAGTGCCGGCCGATGATTTCGTCCGCCGGGTACCCGTTGATGCGCTCCGCCCCCGCGTTCCACGTCGAGACGCGCCCGTCGGTGTCCAGCATGAAAATGCCGTAGTCCAGTACGCCCTGCACCAGCAGGCGGAACCGGTCGTCGTCCATGCGGCAACTCTGCCGGATCACCACCCGCCCGGCACGGCCGCGCACCGCGGTGCTCAGCCGGTGAGCTCCGCGGACGGGGTGGGGAGGGCGCACCAGACCACCTTCCCGACGCCGTGGCGCGCGGTGCCCCAGGCGGAGGTCAGGCGGTCGACGAGGGCGAGACCCCAGCCGCCGTCAAGCCCCCCGGGCCGCAGCACCGGGGGTGCCGGGTTGTCGTCGAAGACCTCGATGCGGACGTCCGCGCCGTCGACGCTCAGCCGCAGGCGCGGGTCGCCGCCGCCGTGCTCGAACGCGTTCGTCGCGAGCTCGGTGACGACCAGGAGCGCGTCGTCGACGGCCGCGCCACCGGTCCAGGCCAGCAACACGATCCGGGCGAACCGGCGGGCGGTGGCGAGGCCGCCGTCCAGGTCGGTCAGGACGCACTCCGCGGTGAGCGGGGCAGGGATGGTCACCCCGCAAGCCTGCTCGACGGGCACCGGCGGCGCGAGATGCAAACCGCCCCCGCGCGGCTGGTGCAAGTGCATCAGCCGATGAGGCCCTCCCGGCGGGCCACCGCGACGGCTTCGAGCTTCGACCGCGCGCCGAGCTTCTCCAGCACCCGCTGCACGTGGTTGCGCGTGGTGTTGCGGGACACGCCCAGCCGGCGGCCGATCTCGTCGGTGGTCGCGCCCTCGGCGAGCAGGTCGAGTGTTTCGCGTTCGCGGGCGGTCAGCGCCGCACCCCCGCCAGGGCCGCGGCCGGTGAGCCGGTCGAAGACGCCGGGCAGCAGCTCGGGGTCGAAGACGACGCCGCCGGCGGCCACGTCCCGCACGGCGGATTCCAGCACGCCGAGCTGGGAGGACTTGAGCAGCAGGCCCGCGCCGCCCGCCTTGGCGACCTGCACGGCGACCGCGGGGGTCGCGTCGCCGGTCAGCACCAGGACCCGCGCCCCGCCGGAACCGAGCTGCGCGATGAGGCCGAGGGCGTCGCCGTCGGCGAGCCGCCGGTCCAGCACGACGACGTCCGGAGCGTGGTCGAGCACGTCGGCGGCCGCCTCCGCCCGCGACCGGGCCCGGCCGACGACAGTGATGCCGTCGGCGCGGTCGAGGGCCAGCTGCAGTGCCTCGGCGACCATGTCGTGGTCCTCCACGAGCAGGACACGGACGGGACGGGGCTCATCGGCGCTGCGCACGGGGTTCCTCACTCCGGTGGTGACTGACCGCCCATCCTAGGCGCCCGGGCGCGGGACCGCCGCCGGTCACCAAGCCGGGGAACTCGGCCGCAGCAGCCCCTCGGGACCGGTGACCGGCAGCCAGTCGACGAGGTCCTCGTGGTGGCCGGCCGCCCTGAAGACCGGCGGGCGGAACGAGCCGCCGGCCGGTCCGGAGGCGCGCAGCACGTCGAGGAACCGGGCGACCGCGCAGGGCGCGGGCAGGACTTCGGTGCCGCCGAGGTAGGCGAGCGGCTTCGCCGCGCCCCCGCCCGCGGGCTCGACGACCGCCGACCAGCCGTGCACCTCGTCCCAGATGAGGGCCAGGTCGTGCCCGGGGAGGTCCGGGAGCGTGCGGTCGAGGGCGACGTACCCGGAGGCGGGCACGTCGAGGTCGAGCGAACACGACTCGAAGCCGACACCGACGGCCCGCGCGACCCGGGCGAGGTAGGCACGCAGCCCCCGGGCGAAGTGGTACTCGATGTCCCTGCCGAAGCCGATGAGCGTGTTCATGGTCCGCCTCCCGCGCCGCCGCAGGCCCGGAATACCCGATTCGGGCGGCGATCACACTTTCGTGCTCAGTGAGGCTTATTCCTCGATTGCCCCGCCCACCGCCCGCAAGTACGCCCGGAAAGTCAAGGAGGGATCCGTTTCCCGCGCCGCGAGGAATTCACCGAAACGGAGCTGCTGCCGCAACGATTCGCCGCCGCGGATCCGGTCGGCCTGGCGGCGTTCGGTGTCGCGGATCCCTTCGGCGAGGGTGAACAGTTCACCCGCGCGGGCGAGCGGGACGAAGAGCACCCCGTCGTCGTCACCGAGCACGAGGTCGGCCGGCCCGATCCGCCAGGTGCCGACGATCGCCTCGGCGAGGCCGCCGTCGACGCGCGGGCCCAGGCCGAGCGGCCCGGTGGGCAGCGAGCCGAGGCTGAACACCGGCAGCCCGATGGCGCGGATGTCGGCGGTGTCGCGGTGCAGGCCCCAGATCACCACGCCGGAGAGCCCGGCGGCCCGCGCCTCGAGGACGACGAGGTCGCCGACGCAGCTTTCGTCGAGCCGGCCGCCGTTGTCGACCACGAGCACGCCACCGGCGGGAGCGCCCTCGAAGGCTTCGAGGAAGACGTCGACGCTGCCGACGTGCCGCGCCGGGACAGCGGGACCGAAGAGGCGGCTGCCCGGCACGACGGCGCGCGTCCGCGCGGGCGCGCAGCGCACCGGGAGGCCGGCGCGGATGCAGGCGTCGGCGAGGTGGGCGGTGGTCAGCGTCGCGAAGCGCTGCCTGAGTCCTTCGTGCTCCATGCGCCGAATCTAGCCAGCGGTTTCGCCGGTCAGCCACGCCAGGTATTCGGCGCTGCCGCCGGTGATCGGGGTGGCGATGACCTCGGGCAGGTCGTAGCCGTGCAGCTGCCGGAGCCGTTCGGTGAGCGCGGGGACGCGGTCGGCGGTGGTCTTGATTTCGACCCGCCACTCCTGATCGGTCTGCACGGCGCCGTCCCACCGGTAGACGCTGGTGATGGGGCCGACGACCTGGGCGCAGGCACCCAGCCGGGCTTCCACCGCCTGGGTGGCGAGGTCCCGTGCCGCTGTTTCCGAGTCGGTCGTGGACGTCACGATCACGTGTTCTGCCGCCATACCGCCGAGATTACCGGCGACGGTTCACCCGGGCGCCACGCCGCGACCCGGAACTCGCGTGATCGGGCGGGCATCTCGCGTGATTGAGGGGGCATCACTCGTGATTGGGGGTGTTTCCCGAGCCACGTGATCAGCGCCGGAACTCGCCAGTTACGGCGAACCACACCCGCTGCCGGGCTACGCCTCGGGGTCGTAGGCCAGGTTCGGCCGCAGCCACTGCTCGACCTCGGCGACCTCGACGCCCTTGCGGCGGGCGTAGTCCTCGATCTGGTCGCGGCCGAGCCGGCCGACGGTGAAGTAGCGGGAGTCCGGGTGGGCGAAGATCAGCCCGGACACGCTCGCCGCCGGCGTCATGGCGAACGACTCGGTCAGGTCCATGCCCAGCTCGCCGGCTTCCAGGAGCTCGAACAGTTCGCGCTTCTGGCTGTGGTCCGGGCTGGCCGGGTAGCCGAGGGCCGGGCGGATGCCGCGGAACCGCTCCGCGTGCAGGTCCTCGAGCTTCGGCTGGGCGTCCGGCTCGAACCAGTCGCGGCGGGCCCGCAGGTGGATGTGCTCGGCGAACGCCTCGGCGAGCCGGTCGGCCAGCGCCTTGACCATGATCGCGCGGTAGTCGTCGTGCTCGGCTTCGTACCGCGCGGCCAGCGTCTCGGCGCCGTGGATGGCCACCGCGAAGCCGCCGAGGTGGTCGCCGACCGGGGCGATGTAGTCGGCCAGGCAGCGGTTCGCGCGGTCCTCGGGCTTCGCCGTCTGCTGCCGCAACATCGGGAACCCGATGTGCGCGTACTCGCCTTCGAGCAGGATGTCGTCGCCTTCGCTGTGCGCCGGCCAGAACGCGTACGCGCCCTTCGCGGTGAAGCTGCCTTCGGCGATGATCTGGTCGAGCAGCGTGTTCGCGTCGTCGAACAGCTCGCGGGCGACCGGCTGCTCCAGGATGGCCGGGTACTTGCCCTTGAGCTCCCAGGCCAGGAACAGGAACTGCCAGTCGATCATCTCGCGCAGTTCCGCGATGGCCGGCTCGACCACGCGGACGCCGGTGAACGCCGGGGTCGGCAGGCCGTCGAACGCCACCTTCTCCGGGTTCGCCCGCGCCTGCTCGAGGGTCAGCATCGGACGGCGCTGCTTGCTCGCGTGCTGCTCGCGCAGCACCTCCTGGTCGGCGCGGTTCTTCTCGGTCAGCGCGATCGAGCGGTCCGGGTCGAGCAGGTCGGACACGACGCCGACCACGCGGGAGGCGTCGAGGACGTGCACCGTCGCGTTGTCGTAGGCCGGGGCGATCTTGACCGCGGTGTGCTGGCGGGACGTCGTCGCGCCGCCGATGAGCAACGGCATCTTCAGGCCGCGCCGCTGCATTTCGGTGGCGACGGCGACCATCTCGTCCAGCGACGGCGTGATCAGCCCGGACAGCCCGACGGCGTCGGCGCCTTCGGTCACCGCGGTGTCGAGGATCTTGCCCGCCGGCACCATCACGCCGAGGTCGATCACCTCGTAGTTGTTGCAGCCGAGGACGACGCCGACGATGTTCTTGCCGATGTCGTGGACGTCGCCCTTGACCGTGGCGAGCACGATCTTGCCCTGGCCGCCGGCCGAGGCCAGCCTGCCCTCCTGGCGCGCCTTCTCCTTCTCCGCCTCCATGTACGGCTCGAGGTAGGCGACCGACCGCTTCATCACGCGCGCGCTCTTGACCACCTGCGGCAGGAACATCTTGCCGGAGCCGAACAGGTCGCCGACGACCTTCATGCCGTCCATCAGCGGGCCCTCGATGACGTCGAGGGGCCGCGCCATCTGCTGCCGCGCCTCTTCGGTGTCTTCCTCGATGAAGTCGACGATGCCGTGGACCAGTGCGTGGGACAGGCGTTCGCCGACCGTGCCTTCGCGCCACGAGAGGTCCACGACGCGCTTGGTGCCGCTGCCCTTGACGTTCTCGGCGAAGCTGACGAGGCGGTCGGTGGCGTCTTCGCGGCGGTCGAAGAGCACGTCCTCGACCAGTTCGAGCAGGTCCTTCGGGATGTCCTCGTAGACCGCGAGCTGGCCGGCGTTGACGATGCCCATGTCCAGCCCGGCCTTCACCGCGTGGAACAGGAACGCCGAGTGCATCGCCTCGCGCACCACGTCGTTGCCGCGGAAGGAGAAGGACAGGTTCGAGATGCCGCCGCTGGTCCGGGCGCCCGGACAGCGCTCCTTGATCCTCGGCAGGGCCTCGATGAACGCCTTCGCGTAGCCGTTGTGCTCGGAAATGCCGGTGGCGACGGCGAGGACGTTCGGGTCGAAGATGATGTCTTCGCCCGCGAAGCCCGCTTCCCGCGTCAGCAGGTCGTACGCGCGGGCGCAGATCTCCACCTTGCGGTCGGCGGTGTCGGCCTGGCCCCGCTCGTCGAAGGCCATCACGACGACGCCGGCGCCGTAGTCGCGGATCGTGCGGGCCTGGGCGAGGAAGGGTTCTTCGCCCTCCTTGAGGCTGATCGAGTTGACCACGCCCTTGCCCTGCAGGCAGCGCAGGCCGGCTTCCAGCACGCTCCACTTGGAGCTGTCGACCATCACCGGGATCCGGGCCACCTCGGGCTCGGTGGCGATCAGGTTGAGGAACGTCGTCATCGCCTGCTCGGACTCGAGCAGGTCGGCGTCCATGTTGACGTCGAGCAGGTTGGCCCCGCCGCGGACCTGCTCCAGCGCGACGTCGACGGCGCCCTGGTGGTCGCCGGACTCGATGAGCCGGCGGAACCGCTTGGAGCCGGTGACGTTGGTGCGCTCGCCGATCATCACGAACCCGGTGTCGGCGCCGATGCCGAACGGCTCGAGCCCGCTGAAGCGCGTGTGCGTGCGCGGCGCCGGCACCTCGCGCGGTGGGACCCCCTTCGCCGCGGCGGCGATCTTCGCGATGTGTCCCGGGGTCGTGCCGCAGCAGCCGCCGACCAGGTTGACCAGGCCGTCCCGGACGAACCCGCCGAGCAGCCCGGCGGTCTGTTCGGGCGTCTCGTCGTAGCCGCCGAACGCGTTCGGCAGGCCGGCGTTCGGGTGGCAGGCGACGTAGGTGTCGGCGAGCCGCGAGAGCTCCTCGACGTGGGGGCGCGCCTCCTGGGCGCCGAGCGCACAATTGACGCCGACGACCAGCGGTTTCGCGTGCTCGATCGAGCTCCAGAACGCCTCGACTGTCTGTCCCGACAGCGTCCGCCCGCTCAGGTCGACGATGGTGACCGAGATCCACAGCGGCAGGTGCGGCGCGACCTCGCGCGCGGCGGCGACCGCGGCCTTGCAGTTGAGCGTGTCGAAGATCGTTTCGATCAGCAGGACATCGACCCCGCCCTCGGCGAGACCGGCGATCTGCTCCGCGTAGGACGCCTTGACCTGCTCGAACGTCACCGCCCGGTACGCCGGGTCGTCGACCTTCGGGGACAGGCTGAGGGTGACGTTGAGCGGGCCGATCGACCCGGCGACGAACTTGCCGCCGGCCTCGTCGGCGGCCTGGCGGGCCAGCTGCGCGCCGCGGACGTTCATCTCGTGGACGTACGCCTGCAGGCCGTAGTCGGCCTGGGCGATGCCGGTCGCGGTGAAGGTGTTGGTCGTGGTGATGTCCGCGCCCGCGGCCAGGTACTGGCGGTGGACGTCGAGGATGACGTCCGGGCGGGTGAGGTTGAGCAGGTCGGGGTCGCCGGTGACGTCGTGGGTGTGCTCGCCGAAGCGGTCGCCGCGGTAGTCGGCCGGGGTCAGCCCGGCACCCTGCAGCATGGTTCCCCAGGCGCCATCCAGGACCGCCACGCGCTGGCCGAGCAGCTCGCGCAAGCGTGCCTCTGACTCGTGCGGGGTGTTCACCGGCAGCCTCCCTCGGTCGGGAGGCGCCCTTGGTTGGTCATTCCCGGCCGAGCGTGGCGGACCCGGTGGTCCGTTGCAGCGCCTCTCGGCCTGTGGTCCACGGTATCCGAAACGGCCCCGTGCACGCCATCCCGCCCCACCGGCGCGTCCACGGACTGGGACGCCACCGATTGTCCACAATGGATTTCCCGACCCACCCTGCCTCCGTGCTTTCGTTCAGAGTCCCGTCCCACGATGCCGCGTCCGGCGGCCGCGCTCTGCTCCCCACCTGCTCGCGTGGGCCGTTTCCACCATCGCTCGAGCAGCACTCGACGTTACTCTCCGCGCTCCCGTTGCCACTTTTCGCAACACCCGGCCGTCTTGAAAACTGAAACACGTTCTAATACGCTCCGCGGGTGGACTACGGAATCGTGCTGTTCACCAGCGACCGGGGAATCACCCCGGCGGCCGCGGCGCGCGCCGCGGAGGCCGCGGGGTTCTCGACCTTCTACGTCCCCGAGCACACCCACATCCCGGTGAAGCGCGCCTCACCGCACCCGCGCACCGGGGACGCGTCGCTGCCCGACGACCGCTACAGCCGGACGCTCGACCCGTGGGTCGCGCTGGCGACGGCGGCCGCGGTCACCTCGCGCATCCGGCTCGCCACGGCCGTGGCCCTGCCGGTGGAGAGCGACCCGATCACCCTCGCCAAGACGATCGCCAGCCTCGACCACCTCTCCGGCGGCCGCGTCACGCTCGGCGCGGGCTTCGGCTGGAACGTCGACGAGCTGACCGACCACGGCGTGCCCGGGAACCGCCGCCGCACCGCGCTGCGCGAATACCTCGAGGCGATGAGTGCACTGTGGACCCAGGAGGAAGCGGCCTACGACGGCGAGTTCGTCTCGTTCGGCCCGAGCTGGGCGTGGCCGAAGCCGGTCCAGCGGCACATCCCCGTCCTGCTCGGCGCGGGCCCCACCGAGAAGACGTTCCGCTGGATAGCGCGCCACGCGGACGGCTGGATGACGACACCGGCCGACACCGACCTGGACGGGCACGTGGCCCTGCTGAAGGAAATCTGGGCCGACAGCGGCCGCGAAGGAGCCCCGCGGATCTGCGCGCTCGGGGAGCGCCCGGACCCCGCACGCCTGGCCCACCTGGACTCCCTCGGCGTCACCGAGACGATCTTCGGCCTCCCCGACCGCTCGGCCGAGGAGGTCGAGGCCTGGATCGACCGGCTGGCCGGCAAGCTCACCCTCGTGCCCGCCCGCTGACCCCCTGCCGCGCGCGCAGGTCCAGCTCGATCCGCTCCAGCGTGCGGCCCTTGGTCTCCGGGACCAGCCACTTGGTCAGCGCGAACAGCACCACGTTCACCCCGGCGAACAGGAACATCGAGCCGCCGATGCCGAGGGAGCCCGGGTCCGAGATGACCGGGAACACCGCGCTCACGATGCCCGTCGCCGCCCAGAGCACCACGCTGCTGACACCCATGCCCGCCGCCCGGTACTTCAGCGGGAACACCTCGGCCATCATCACCCAGACCACCGCGCCCCAGCCGAGCTCGTAGCCGACCAGGTAGAGCACCATCATCACCAGCATCAGCAGGCCGCGCGTGGACGTGTCGCGGACGTTCAGCACGACCAGGCCGGCGCCCGCCAGCGTCAGCACCATGATGGCGTTCCCGAGGAGCAGCAACGGCTTGCGGCCCCAGCGGTCCACCACGAACACGACCCAGGCGGTGAACAGGAACTTCGTGACGCCCAGCAGGACGCCGGACAGCAGCGCGGCCTGCGTGGCGAAGCCGAGGCCGATGAGCATCGTCGGGAAGTACGCGTTGATCGCGTTGACGCCGCTGAACTGCTGGCCGATCGCGAGCAGCAGCGCCACGACGGCCATCGGCCGCACGAACCCGGAGAACAGGTCGCGGATCCGCGGCTTGTCCTCGGTGTCCAGCCGGATGACCTCGTGGATGGTCGCGATCTCCGCGTCGAGGTCCACGGTGGTGCCGTGCGCGCTCGCCAGGACCCGCCGGGCCTCCTCCTCCCGCCCGTGCTTCACCAGCCACCGGGGCGTCTCCGGCAGGAACACCAGCCCGGCCAGCAGGACGACCGCGGGCACGAGCGCGCCGGCGAACATCCAGCGCCACGCCGAGCTCGGGCCGAGCCCGTAGCCGACCAGGAACGCGATCAGGATGCCCAGCACGATGAAGATCTGGTTGAGCGCCCCCAGCGCGCCCCGCCACTTCGCCGGCGCCAGCTCGGACAGGTACGTCGGGACGGTCGACGACGAAAGGCCGATCCCCACCCCGATGACCAGGCGCGAGACCACCAGCAGCGCGAACGTCGGCGAGAAGGCCGCCGCCAGCGTGCCCGCGACGACGACGCCCGCGGCGACCATGATCGTGCGGCGCCGGCCGAGGACTTCGTTGGTGCGGCCGGAAAGCAGCGCGCCGGCGATGGCACCGGCCGACAGGACGGCCGTGATCACGCCCTTTTCCCAGCCGGTCAGCGCCCACAGTTCCCCGATGAACGGGAGCACCCCGGAGATCACGCCGAGGTCGTACCCGAAGAGGATGCCGCCGAGCGCGCCGAAGAAGTACAACGTGGTCCGGCCGATGTGCCGTGCCGTCCGCGTACTCGACTGATCGGTCATGTGCCGGGTCGCCTCTTTCGCAGTTCCAGTCCAGCCAGCGGCCACCACACTCACACGCCGGAAAATGGCGAGCAAGAAGATCGTCGATAACGATTCAGACACCTGATTGACGTTCACGTACATGACTCCGGCAACCCGGCACCCCCGGCCCCGGAATCCACTGTGGACAGTTCCGGTCGCCGAAATCGTCGAACGCTTTACAACGCTCCGAACACTGGTTTACCTTCCCTCTGGAAGCGCTCCCAGAGTGTGGAGGCCAAGGTGCACAACGTCGTGCCGAGAACGCATTCCCCGTCCCTGTTCCGCTCGGCGAGACGCCTGTTCGTCAGCGCGCTCGCCGTTCTCCTGCCCGCCACCGTCGCCGTCACCGTCGGCGCGCCCGCCTCACCGGCCGCACCGGCGGCCACCACGTGGCGCAACGCGGAGATCGCCGGCGGCGGGTTCGTCCCCGGGATCATCTTCAACCAGACCGAGCGCGGCCTGGTCTACGCCCGCACCGACATCGGCGGGGCGTACCGCTGGAACACCGCCACCGGCCGCTGGCTCCCGCTCCTGGACTCGGTCGGCTGGACCGACTGGGGCCACAACGGCGTCGTCAGCCTCGCCACCGATCCGGTCGACCCGGACCGCGTCTACGTCGCGGCGGGGATGTACACCAACAGCTGGGACCCGAACAACGGCGCGATCCTCCGGTCGGCCGACCGGGGCGGCACCTGGCAGGCGGCCCCGCTGCCGTTCAAGCTGGGCGGCAACATGCCCGGCCGCGGGATGGGCGAGCGGCTCGCGATCGACCCCAACCGCAACAGCGTCCTCTACCTCGGCGCGCCGAGCGGCAACGGCCTCTGGCGCAGCACCGACTCCGGCGTCACCTGGGCGAAGGTGACCAGCTTCCCCAACCCCGGCAACTACGCCCCCGACCCGTCCGACACGACCGGCTACCAAAGCGAGCTCGTGGGCGTCACCTGGGTGACGTTCGACCCGACGACCGGCACCCGCGGCAGCACCACCCAGACGATCTACGTCGGGGTCGCGGACAAGCAGAACACCGTCTACCGCAGCACCGACGGCGGCACGACGTGGGCGCGGCTGGCCGGCCAGCCCACCGGGTACCTGGCGCACAAGGGCGTCCTCGACCCGGTCGGCGGCTACCTCTACCTCGCGACCAGCGACACCGGCGGCCCGTACGACGGCGCGAAGGGCGACGTCTGGAAGTACGCCACGAAGACCGGCACCTGGACGCGGATCAGCCCGATCCCCTCCGACAGCAGCGACGACTACTTCGGCTACAGCGGGCTGACGATCGACCGGCAGCACCCGGACACGCTGATGGTCGCCACGCAGGTGTCGTGGTGGCCGGACGTCATCTTCTTCCGCAGCACCGACGGCGGCGCCACCTGGACCCGGATCTGGGACTTCGCGAACTACCCCGAGCGGAACCTGCGCTACACCCAGGACATCTCCTCGGTACCGTGGCTGAACTTCGGCCTCCAGCCCGCTCCCCCGGTGCCCTCGCCGAAGCTCGGCTGGATGACCGAGTCGGTGGAGATCGACCCCTTCGACTCGGACCACCTGCTCTACGGCACCGGCGCGACGATCTACGGCACGTCCGACCTCACGAAGTGGGACAGCGGCGGGAAGATCACGATCAAGCCGGTCGTCGGCGGCCTCGAAGAGACCGCGGTGCTCGACCTGATCAGCCCGGTGTCGGGCGCTCCCCTGCTCTCCGCCCTCGGCGACATCGGCGGATTCCGGCACGACAGCCTCGACGCGGTCCCGGCCACGATGTACACGCAGCCGGTGTTCACCACGACCACCAGCCTCGACTACGCCGAGCTGACCCCGGGGACGGTCGTGCGCACCGGCACGCTCGACCGGTCCGCGCGGCCGAACGACAACCGGATCGCCTTCTCCACCGACGGCGGCAGGAACTGGTTCCAGGGCGCCGAGCCGGGCGGCAACGCCAGCGGCGGCACGGTGGCCGCGGCCGCCGACGGCAGCCGGTTCGTCTGGAGCCCGGAGGGCGCGCCGGTCAGCTACTCGGTCGGCTTCGGCTCGTCCTGGACGGCGTCCACCGGCATCCCGGCCGGCGCGGTGGTCGAGGCCGACCGCGTCGACCCGAAGCGGTTCTACGGGTTCGCGGCGGGCAGGTTCTACGTCAGCACCGACGGCGGCGCGAAGTTCACCGCGACCGCGGCCACCGGGCTGCCCGCCGGCTCGGCGCACTTCAAGGCGGTGCCGGGCGCGGCCGGGGACATCTGGCTGGCCGGCGGCTCCGGCACGGCGTACGGCCTGTGGCACTCCACCGACTCCGGAGCGTCCTTCACGAAGTTGGCGAACGTCGCCGAAGCCGACAACGTGGGGTTCGGCAAGGCGGCTCCGGGCCGGACGTATCCGGCGTTGTACACGATCGCGAAGATCGGCGGGGTCCGCGGGATCTTCCGCTCGGACGACGCCGGGGCGTCGTGGCTGCGGATCAACGACGACAAGCACCAGTACGGCAACATCGGGGCGGCGCTGACCGGCGATCCGCGGGTGTACGGCCGGGTGTACGTGGGCACGAACGGCCGCGGCGTGATCGTGGGCGAGTCCGGCGGCAGCGAGCCGCCGCCGACGAGCACGACGCCGACCACGCCCACCACTCCGACGACGACCACCACCCCGGTGCCGTCCGGCTCCTGCACGGCGGCCTACACGGTCACCAACCAGTGGCAGGGCGGGTTCCAGGCCTCGGTGAAGCTGGGCAACACCGGCACCACGGCGGTGACGGGCTGGACGGCGACCTGGACGTTCGCCGACGGCCAGCGCGTGACGCAGGCCTGGAACGCGCAGGTCACCCAGAGCGGCGCGGCGGTGACGGCACTGGACGCGGGCTGGAACCGGACCATCCCGGCCGGCGGCAGCGCGGAGTTCGGCTTCACCGGCAGCGCGGGAACGGCGAACGGGAAGCCGGCGGCGATCTCGCTCAACGGGCGGGCCTGCACAACCTCGTGAGCCGGCAAGCGCCCCAAGGCGGCCTTGGGTGCGTTGAACGCACCGAAGGCCGCCTTGGGTGCGTCCAACGCACCGAAGGCCACATTGGGTGCGTCCAACGCACCGAAGGCCACATTGGGTGCGTCCAACGCACCGAAGGCCACATTGGGTGCGTCCAACGCACCGAAGGCCACATTGGGGCGCTCGGGTCAGGCGTCTGTCGCGCGGCGGGGAGGGGTTTCAACCTACCCCCAGGCGGTTGAAATCCCCTCCCCGCGCCCCCAGACCGGGGCCTCCGCCCGAGCAGCCGCAGCCTGCTCGGGCGAACGTCCCCGGCGATGTCCACTCTTCCGGTTGGCGAGGGCCGTCGCCATTCCTGCCCCCAGGCGACTTTTTCGCTCCCGCACACCCTTGCCGACCTGCGAAAACACTCCCCGGGGGCGGCAAAAATACCCACCGGGGCGGGCAAAAGTTACCCGGCGGCGGGCGGAGGGCCTCAGGCGCTCTCCAGCACGACCTTTCCGACGTGGGTCCGGGACTCCAGGTGCTTGAGGGCCTCGTCGACTTCGTCGAAGGCGAACCGGCGGTCGATCACCGGCCGCAGCCCCGTCCGCTCGATCGCCCGGTTCATCGCCTGGAACGTCTCGCGGGAGGCGTTGGTCAGGCCGCGCAGGGTCAGCTGCTTGACCAGCACCATGATCGGGTCGGCGGCGCCTTCGTGGGTCAGGACGCCGGCGACGCTGATGTGGCCACCGTACCGGGCGGCGATCATCGACTGGCCGATCGTGCCGCCGCCGCCCACGTCGACGACGTGGTCGACGCCGCCGCCGGTCAGCGCGGCCACCGCCGCGCCCCACTCGGGGGTGGTCGCGTGGTTGAGCGTCTCGGCCGCCCCGAGCGCGCGCAGCCGCTCGAGCTTCTCGTCCGAACTCGACGTCGAGACGACGTGGGCGCCGCCGAGCGCCGCGAACTGCAGGGCGAACGTGGACAGGCCGCCGCTGCCCAGGGTGAGCACGGTCTGCCCCGGGGTCAGCCGGCCTTCTTCGACGACGGCCCGCCACGCCGTCACGCCGGCGCTGGGCAGGGTGGCCGCCTCGGCGTAGTCGAGGTGCGCGGGCACCGCGACCAGCGCGTTCTCGGCGAAGACCGCGTACTCCGCGAGCACGCCGTCGAGCGTGCCGGCCAGGTCGTCCGCGGTCTTCTCCGGCGTGCCGGGCCCGGACAGCCAGTCCGGGAAGTAGGTCGCGGCCACCCGGTCGCCCGCGGCCCAGGCAGTCACCCCGGCCCCGACCGCGACGACCTCGCCAGCGCCGTCGGACAGCGGGATGACGTCCGGCTTCACCGGCTTCGGGTAGAACCCGCGCAGGATCATCAGGTCGCGGGCGTTGACCGCCCACCCCCGCAGGCGGACCAGGACCTGTCCGGGACCGGGTTCGGGAACGTCACGCTCGCCCAGGACGAGCCCGGCGCCGGGACGGGGCAGGGAAAAGAACTTCACAGCGGCTCCCAGGGGTCGGGGGAACTCATCGACGAGGCCAGTGTGTCGAAGCAGCGAGTTCCGCGTCGACGGTCGCCAGGAGTTCGGGGGTCAGTTCGGCGAGCGACGTCGCGAAGTGTCGGACGCCGCAGGAGGCCATGAAGTCCCGCTGCCGCGCGTGGGCGGGGCTCGACGGGAACCCCACGAACCCGGCGCCGTGCGCGCGGGCGTCCTCGGCCACGCGGCTGACGTCGTCGACGAAGACGATCTCGTCGAAGCCGGCGCCGAGCACCGTCCGGGCGATGTGGCGGACGCCCGGGCGGTGCTCGTTGATGCTCACGTACGGCACGTCGGGGTCGAGGAGGTCCACGATGTCCCCCAGGTACCGGTCGAAGGTGTGCTCGCGGGTGCGGCCGCCGTAGCAGATCAGCCGCACCGGCAGCTTCGCCAGCGCCGCCAGGCAGTCGCGCACGCCTTCGGCGACGCGGATCGGGTGCTCGGCCAGGTACTCCTGCCGCGCGGCCCACAACTGCTTCAGCGTCTCCTCGGCCGGCTGGTCGAGGCCGCAGAGCCGGGTGATCTTCTCCGCGACGACGATGTCGCGCAGCCCGATGACGTCCCGCTCGGCCGCGGCGTCGTAGACCCCGCCGTGCCGGGTGACGAACCGGGCGATCATGGCCAGGTAGGTGTCGTCGATGAGCACGCCGTCGCAGTCGAGCGCGACCACGCGCAGCTTCTCGAGCCGGGTCACCGCTGCGCGAACACTTCCCGCGCCGCCGCGATCGCGTTGAGCGCGGCCGGGAAGCCGCAGTAGAACGCCAGGTGCAGAACCGTCTCCACGACCTCCTGCTCGGTGCCGCCGACGTTGAGCAGGCCGTGGATGTGCACCTTCAGCTGCGGCAGCGCGGTGCCGAGCGCGACGCACGCGGCGATCGTGACGATCTCGCGGTGGCGCAGGCTCAGGTGCGGCCGGGTGTAGATCTCGCCGAAGGTGAACTCGATGATGTAGGTCGCCAGGTCGGGGGCGATGTCCCGCAGGGCGGCGGCGACCTTCTCGCCCGCCTCGCCGTCGACGGCCCGCATCGCCGCCAGGCCGCGCTCGTGGCGGTCCTCGATGCCCGCCCACGGCACCTCGGCCGCTTCGTCCGACGGTGCCGGCTCGTCGTCCGGCAGGCCGTCGAAGGCCGCCTTGAGCGCCGTCAGCGCGTTGAGCGTGGCCGGGAACCCGGCGAACGAGCTGACGTGGATCACGGCCTCGATCAGCTGGCGCCGGGTGCAGCCGACGTTGAGCGCGGCCTTGGCGTGGAACTGCAGCTGCGAACCCGCGTAGCCGAGGGCGGTGAGCGCGGCGACCGTCGCCAGCTGCCGCTCCGGCAGCGGCAGGCCGGGCCGGTGGTAGACGTCGCCGTAGATGAACCCGACGCACTGCTCGCCGAACTCGGCCTCGCCGATGCTCTCGAACAGGTCCAGCACGGCCGGCCGGTCGACCCCGCCGAGCTGCTGGATGAGTTTCAGGCCCTGGGCGAAGGACGCGGAGCGGTCCTGCTGCTGCAGGTCGGACATCGTGAAGTGGTTTCCCTTCCGGAGTGGGACTCAGCCGAGGTAGGCCCGGGTGGCCTGGTCGGCCCTGCGGCGTTCGAGGGTGTCGATGCGCCCCTGCGCGATCATCGAGTACTCGATGCCGGCGGTGGCGACGGTCCGCCCGTGCTGGCGCACCGCCGTGGTGGCGCGGAACTTCAGGTGGGTTTCCCGCTCGAGGTCGGCTTCGACGATCAGCGACTCGACGGTGGCCGGGAGCGGGAACAGGAAGTCCTCGAACGACAGGTCGATCCGCTTCCACACCCCGGCGTACGCGGCAGGCGGGAGGCCGGGGCGGATCGCGGTCTCGAACTGGGCGATGCAGATCTGCCGCAGCGCCTCGATGATCACGATCCCCTGCACGTGCTCGCCGGTGTGGTGGTCGAGGACCAGTTCGTTGTCCCGGTGGATCCGCAGCTCGGCCCGGCAGCGCGCGGGTTCCGGGCTGTGCACACCGGCGAGCAGGACGTTCTCGGGCCGGCTCTTGTGCACGACCGCCGGGGGTTCGGGCCGTCGCCGGAACGTCTCGGGATCCGCGAGGCGCACGCTGCCTTCGCTCCGGCCGCAGGCGGCTTCGAGCCGGTCGCCGTCGGCGGCGTCGACGCCCTGGCCGAAGTGGACGACCCAGTGGCAGCCCGACGCGCGCAGGCCACCGGAATCGAGCAGGGCCAGCAGGGCCGACAGCGTGAGCACCCGGTCGCCGCGGGCGAACGGCGCGAACCGGTCGGCGACCACGACGACGTCCCGCCGGGTGTACCCGGCCGGCACCCAGTCGTCCTCGCGCGGGGTCTGCGGGCACGAGACGCCGGATGATGCCACCTCGCGCGCCTCCGTGCGGGCCTGGTCCGGCGTCACGGCCGCGCCGAAGCGTGGGCGTCGAGGAGGGCTTCGGCGAGGTTCCGGGCCGTCGTGGCGGAGCGCCAGCGCGGCCCGGACAGCTCGGTGGCCATCAGCTTCAGCATGGCGCGCACCATGTCCGGCTGCCTGCCGACGCCCGCGGTCAGCAGCGGCTCGACCTGCGCGGCGGCGCCTTCGAGGTCGTCGAGCCGCAGGTGCGCCCGGCCCATGTCGATCCGGATCATCGGATCCATGGCCTCCCAGCGGTTCTCCAGCGACAGCTTTTCGAAGGCCTCACGGGCCGTGGTGAATTCGCGCAGCGCGGCCGAAGCCTGCCCGACCGAAAGCAGGGACGTGCCCGCCATGTAGTGCCGCCGGTCCTTCGTGATGTTGAAGAAGCTGTCTTCGCCGCCGGCCGCCAGGTCCGGGTCCTCGATGGCCGTCCAGCGCGCGATCGCGTCCAGCACCTGCCGCTCGGCCTGCACCGACGACCAGCCGCGCGCCTCGGCGAGGATGAGCGGGGCGTCGGTGAGGCGGCCGCCGACGTGGTAGTTGAGCCCGTCGGCGGCGAGCTTCGCGGACTCGATGCCATTGCCGGCCCAGAACGCCACGCGCGCCTGGGACGTGCGCACCCAGCGCCGGGCGAGGAAGTCGTCGGCGTACTGGGTGTAGAGCCAGGCGGCGGTGTTGAGCTCGCGCGAACGCCGGTACCGCCCCAGGTCGCCCGCGATCCAGGCCATCATCGCGCTCGACTTCGCCCCGATGAGCAGGAGGTCCTGGGTCTGCTTCGGCCGCTGCCTGCCCTTCAGCAGGGCGAACGTCCGGTCGGCGATCACGGTGAGCTGGCCGAGGATCGAGTCGGGCGCGGTCCGGGTGTAGGCACCGCCGAGGAAGTCGAGGTCCGCCCACAGGTCGTCGAGCTGGACGTCGTCGACGTTGGTCTTCGTGAGCAGGATGGCGTCGTCGAGGGCGCCGGCGCCGATCTCCTCCTCCGTGCGCGCTTCCGCGCGGACGAGGGTGCGGGCCGGTGGCGCCTCGGGCTCGGGCACCACGACGGCCGCGGGCTCCGGCTCGGCGTGGTATTCGGCGAGGTCCTTGGCCGGCAGCTGCTCCAGATCACGCAGGCCCAGCAGGCACTTCCAGCTCGTGCCGTAGACCTGGGCCAGTACCCGCAGCGCCGCGACGGTGGGCCGGACGCCGCGCTCGGGCCACTGTTCGTACTCCCAGATCCGCGTGCCGCGCATGCCCGCGCGGGGGTCTCCGGTGACGGCGTTGTACTGGTGTGCCGCGACGTCGAGCGAGAGCTCGGACGCCAGCCGCCACGCGGTGCGCGGCGGGATCCGGCATTCGACGATCAGGTTCTTCGCCACCTGGGCGGGAAGCGCCTCCTCGGGGAAGCCCAGGGCGGTCAGCCGGTCCCGCAGTTGTGCACGGTAGGGCTTACTCCCTGGCTTGGCCTGTCGACTCATCGTTCATCCAACGATATCCGGAGTACGGGTGCACACCGACGACAGTACCGCAGCGTGACCGCGAGGGCCCAGGCCGTTACCGGCGCGGGGACCGTGCGACGCCGGGCACCGTCGCTCACCGGCACTGAGAGCGCTCCCAATCTCCGGCATCGGCCGCTTTTCGATGATCTTGGGGTGATTTCCCGGAATCCACCCCAACGGCGGTGTCCGGCGCCGCATCCCGGTGGCGCAGCGCGACCGGAGGCATCTGCTGCGCCCCAACGGATTCGGCCGTTCAGGAGTGTTCAGTGGCGGCCGCGGGCGCCCCCGCTGCGGAAAACGGACCACCGGATCGGCCCGCGTCCGGGTCGCCCTTTACAAGCACGACACACCGGGGTTACCTTTCCCGCGGCTGGAAGCGCTCCCATGCCAGGTCGCCTCGCCAGAACGCGGCCACCACCCAGGGGCGCCGGGGCGCCACCCCCCGCCCCCCCCGCCGCCGCCCGCGGGGAACCCCCCCCCAGCCCCCC
>NZ_JADWPD010000036.1:26187-115843 GCF_017308975.1 Amycolatopsis sp. MtRt-6
CTGCCCCGCCCCCCGCCCCCGCCCCCCCCCCCCCCCGGGGGGCGGCGGCCCCCCCCCCCCGCCGCCCCTGTCCGCGTCCGGAGGAGAAGCCACCCCATGCACAGGTTCGCCGGCGCGCTGGCCGCGCTCTGCCTCGCCGCCGCGGCGACCACCGCGGTCGTCCTGGCCGGACCGGCGGCCGCCGCGCCCGCCTGCGCGGTCGCCTACCGCCTCAACCAGTGGCAAACCGGCTTCACCGCCGACATCACGGTGACCAACGGCCCCACCGCGGCCTCCTCCTGGACACTCACCTGGCACTACGCCGGGAACCAGACCGTGACCTCCGCCTGGAACGCCACCGTCCGCCAGACCGGGAACGCCGTCACCGCGCAGAGCCTGTCCTACAACGGCGCGCTGCCCGCCGGCGGCTCGGTTTCGTTCGGGCTGCAGGGGACGGCGAGCGGGACGAACGCCGAGCCCACCGACTTCGCGCTCAACGGCGTCTCGTGCGGTGACCCCGCTCCCCCGACGTCCACCACACCGACCACCACTCCCACCACACCGACTTCCGGGCCCACCACCACGACGTCCGGGCCGCCGCCCGCCGGCTGCGCGGGCGCCGCGCTCTGCGACGACTTCGAGCAGCAGACCGGCGGTACGCCCGGCGGCCGGTGGACCGTCGGCGCCGCCAACTGCCAGGGCACCGGCACGGTCGCCGTCGACACCACGGTCGCCCACTCGGGCAGCCGCTCGGTCAAGGTCACCGGCCAGGGCGGCTACTGCAACCACGCGTTCCTCGGCACCAGCGTGTCCGGTTCCGGCGTCCTGTACGGGCGGTTCTGGGTCCGGCACACCACCGCGCTGCCCGCCGGGCACGTCACGTTCCTGGCGATGCGCGACAGCACCGACGGCCGCGACCTGCGGGCCGGCGGGCAGAACCGGGCCCTGCAGTGGAACCGTGAGTCCGACGACGCCACCCTGCCCGCCCAGAGCCCGGCCGGCGTCGCCCAGAGCGTCCCGCTGCCGACCGGCACCTGGTCCTGCTTCGAGTTCCGGCTCGACGGCGCGGCCGGGCAGCTCCGGACGTGGCTGGGCTCGGCCGAGGTGCCCGGCCTGGTCGTGGACGGCGTCCCGACCGCCGACGTCGACCAGCAGTGGCTCGCCCGGGCGTGGCACCCCGCGGTGACCGACCTGCGCCTGGGCTGGGAGAGCTACGCCGGCGACGCGGACACGCTGTGGTTCGACGACGTGGCCGTGGGCTCCTCGCGGATCGGCTGCTGAGCTACCGGCCGAGCACGCGCTCGATCGCGGCCAGCTCGTCGTCGGTGAACTCCAGGTTCGCGGTGGCCGCGACGGTGTTCTCCAGCTGGGCGACGCTGCTGGCGCCGATCAGCGCGGAGGTGACGCGGCCGCGGCGCAGCACCCAGGCGATGGCCAGCTGGGCCAGCGTCTGCCCGCGTCCCTTGGCGATGTCGTTCAGCGCGCGGACGGTCGCCAGGGTCTCCTCGGTCAGCCGGTCGCTGGTGAGGAACGGGCTGGCGCCGGCCGCGCGGGAGTCGGCCGGGACGCCGTCGAGGTACCGGTCGGTCAGCAGGCCCTGGCTCAGCGGCGAGTACGCGATCGAGCCGACTCCGTGGGAGTCGAGGGTGTCGAGCAGGCCGTCCTCGACCCAGCGGTCGAGCATCGAATACCGCGGCTGGTGGAGCAGCAGCGGGGTGCCGAGGTCCTTCAGCGCGGCGAGCGCGGCCTCGGTCTGCTCGGGCGAATAGTTCGAAATGCCCGCGTACAGCGCCTTGCCCGAGCGGACGGCGGTGTCGAGCGCGCCCATCGTCTCCTCGATCGGCGTTTCCGGGTCCGGGCGGTGCGAGTAGAAAACGTCGAAATAATCCAGTCCGGTGCGGGCCAGGCTCTGGTCGAGGCTCGCGAGGAGGTTCTTGCGGGAGCCCCATTCGCCGTACGGGCCGTCCCACATCAGGTAGCCCGCCTTGGACGACACCAGGATCTCGTCGCGGTACGGGCGGAAGTCGGCGGCGAAGTGGCGGCCGAAGCTGGTCTCGGCCGAGCCGGGTGGCGGGCCGTAGTTGTTGGCCAGGTCGAAGTGCGTCACCCCGAGGTCGAACGCCCGCCGCAGCACGGCCCGCTGGACGTCGAGGGGCTTGTCGTCCCCGAAGTTGTGCCACAGGCCGAGCGACACGGCGGGCAGCTTCAGCCCGCTGCGCCCGGCCCGCCGGTACGGCATGTCCGCGTACCGGTTTCCGGCCGCGACGAAAGGCGACATGGTTCTCCTTGTCGAAAGTGGACGGCGAACGCAGTCTAACCGCGCTTGAGGAGCGCGCCGGCGAACGACGCCGCGGGTGGCAGGCCGGGCAGCAGCGTTGCCTGGTAGGCGTGGTAGACGTCCGGTTTGCCGGCCCACACCGTCGCGGCGGGACGGTTCTCCGGGTCCAGTTCGTGGTGCCACGAACCGAGTTCACGGTCGACGAAGCAGGCTTCGGCGTGTTCGCACCATTCGGTGAACCGGGCGAGGTACGCCGGGTCGCCGGTTTCCTGGTGCAGGGTCCACGCCGCGGCCATCGCCTCGGTCACCACCCAGTGCAGCCGGGTGCGCACCACCGGCGTCCCGGCGAAGTCGGTCGTGTAGACGAAGCCCGGCCGCCCGTCGACGGCCCAGCCGTGGCGGACGGCGGCCTCGAACAGCGCGGCCGCGTCGGGCACCAGCCACGGCGGCGCGGCGTCCCCGAGCGCGCGGCCGAGGTGGACGGCCAGCCGGGCCCATTCGAAGAGGTGCCCGATGGTCGCCCCGAACGGGCGGAACGGGTGGGCGGGCTCGGCGCGGTTGAACTCCAGCCGCACGCGCCAGCCCGGGTCGAAGTGCTCCGGGAGCAGCCAGCCGTGCGCGCGGGCCTCGCCGTGGACCAGGCGCTCCACAATGGACAGCGCGCGGCCGGCCCACACGGGGTCGCCGGTGACGTCGGCGGCGGCCAGGAAGGCCTCCACGGTGTGCATGTTGGCGTTGGCGCCGCGGTAGTCCTCCAGGCGCGTCCAGCCGCGGTCCCAGACGTCGGCGACCCGGCCGGCGGCCGGTTCCCAGAACCGGCGTTCGACGATTTCCAGGGCTTCCGCCAGCAGCGCCCGCGCTCCTTCGGCGCCGGCCGCGGCCGCGCTCGCGGCGGCCAGCACGACGAACGCGTGCTCGTAGGCGCGTTTCTCGTCCAGGGCGGTCGAGGCGTACCAGCCGCCGTGCCCGGCGTCCCGCAGCGGGCCGGTGAGCGCCGCGACGCCGTGGGCGACCTGCGCGCCGGTGTCGGCGCCCTGCAGCGACGCGAGCGCGAAGACGTGCGTCATCCGGCAGGTGATCCAGGTCTCGACGGGCCGGTCGAGCACCGGCCGCCCGGCGTCGTCGAGCCAGGCGAACCCGCCGCCCGGGTGTACCGCGCCGCCGGCGAACCCGAGCAGCCGGGCGGGTTCGGCGCGCACCCAGGCGGGAACCGAAGACGGACTGTCCACTCTCTGCCTTTCTCCACGGGCGCGCCCGGTTCGACGGCCCCCGCCAAGGTAGGCCAAGGCGCCCGTCCCGGTCATCGCGGGCTGTTCCGGAAGTGACCGCCGCCGCGTATCCTGACCTTGGAAGCGCTCCCAGTCTTCGACGCACGCAACCCAATGAAGGGACTGACGTGACCAGGAGACGAAGTACCGTTCTCGCCGCCGTCACCGTGCTGCTGGCGAGCCTGACCACCGTCCTGCTGAGCACCGGCACGGCGGAGGCGCACGGCGCCATGATGAAACCGGGCAGCCGGACCTTCCTGTGCTGGCAGGACGGGCTCAGTTCGACCGGTGAGATCAAGCCCCAGAACCCGGCCTGCGCGGCGGCGGTGGGCGTCAGCGGGGCCAACTCGCTGTACAACTGGTTCGGCGTGCTGCGCTCGGATGGCGCCGGGCGCACGCGCGGGTTCATCCCCGACGGGAAGCTGTGCTCGGGCGGCAACCCGGGCTACGCGGGCTTCGACGGGGTCGGCCAGTGGCCGCTGACCCACCTCACGGCCGGCGCCCGGTTCGACTTCTCGTACAACGCGTGGGCGGCCCACCCGGGCTGGTTCTACACGTACGTGACCAAGGACGGCTGGAACCCGAACCAGCCGCTCACCTGGGACTCCCTGGAGGACCAGCCGTTCCTGACGGTGGACCACCCACCGGTGACCGGCTCGGTGGGCACGGTCGAGGGCCAGTACAAGTGGAGCGGCGCGCTGCCGTCGAACAAGTCTGGCCGCCACATCATCTATTCGGTGTGGAAGCGCTCGGACAGCGCCGAGACGTTCTACGGCTGTTCGGACGTCACGTTCGACGGCGGCAACGGCGAGGTCACCGGCGTGAAGGACCCGGGCACCCCGCCGACGTCGACCACGCCGACGACCACCACCGGCACCCCGCCGCCGGGCTCCTGCATGGCGATGTACGAGATCACCAACAGCTGGAGCGGCGGCTACCAGGCCTCGGTGACGGTGATGAACCACGGCACGACTGCGTACAACAGCTGGCAGGTCGGCTGGACACTGCCGGCGGGCCAGACGATAGGCAGCGTGTGGAACGGCACGCTGAGCCTGTCCGGCTCGGCGGTGACGGTCCGCAACGCCAACTGGAACGGCCGGATCGCCGCGGACGGCACGACGACGTTCGGGCTGACGGTCAACACGACGGGAGGCAACGCGGCCCCGTCGCCGACCTGCCAGGGCACCTGACCGTCCCGGGTTCGAACGTCGCGAATGACTCGTTCGGGACCTCCCACGTCCCGAATGAGTCATTCGCGACACCGGCGACCGTCACACATTCGCCGGCGCGGTGCTCCCCCGGGTGATCAACCGCGGCCGGGACGTGTACACGTCCCCGGTCCGCTCCCCCGCCAGCACGTCGTGCAGCACCGACGCCGCCAGCGTGCCGAGCTCGGCCAGGGGGCGGCGGATCGCCGTGAGCGCCGGGCGGACCAGCCTGCAGAGCGGCGTGTCGTCCCACGACACCACCGACAGGTCCTTCGGCACCGCGAGCCCGAGCTCCCGCGCGGCCGCGAGCGCCGCCACCGCCAGGTCGTCCGTGTCGCACAGCAGCGCCGTCGGCCGGGGACGTGTGGCCAGCACCCGCCGGACCGCGTCGGCCGAGGGCTCGGGGTGGACCGTGTCCGGGTGCGCCAGGCCCGTCGCCGCCGTCGCGAAGGCCCGCCTGCGCGCCATCGGGTCCGCGAACACCGCCGCGCCCGCGATGCGGACCACGTGCCGGTGTCCCAAGGCCGCCAGGTACGCCAGGGCCTCGGCGGCGCCCGCGAAGTCGTCCACCAGCACCGATGGCGTGCCCGGCACCCCGCCCGGACCGCCGAGCACCACCGCCGGCAGGCCGATCCGGACCAGCTCGGCCGCGCAGCCCGGCTCGGTGAGCAGCACGCCGTCGACCTTCCGCTCGGCCCGCCAGCGGCGGTAGATCGCCAGCGCCGCCTCGCGGCCGGGGGCGGCCTGCAGCAGCAGCTCGCCCGCGAACCCGTCGAGCAGGGCCGGGACGAACGCCTCCAGGTGCCGGTCGAGCACCAGGCCGAGGGCCCCGGTCCGGCCGCCGGACAGCGCGCGCGCCGTGCTGCTGGGCGCCCACCCGAGCTCCCGGGCGATCTCGGTGATCCGCCGCCGGGTGGCCTCCGAGACGCCGGGGCGGCCGTTGAGGGCGTAGGAAACCGCGCCCTTGGAGACGCCGGCCTCCTTCGCGATGTCGGTGATCGTCGGACGCTTCATCGCACCCCTTCCTGGCACCACAAGGACTCCGGCCCGCGGTCCGTGTCCGTCCGGACACCCGCCGTCGCGCACCTTGACACCCGCCGCACCGGGAAACGAGACTCGCCCCGGGAGCGCTCCCAGCCAACGGAGGCCGGGAGTGTGCCGCGAATGGGGAGTGCGCGTAGATGAGGAAGATCCGAAGAACGCTGGCCGCCGTCGTCCTGCTCGTGCCGGTCGTCCTGACCGCGGGCTGCGGGCCGGGCACGCCGGAGCAGATCACGCTCACGGTGGCGACGTTCGGCGAGTTCGGCTACGACGACCTCATCCCCGGCTACGAGTTCACCCACCCCGGGCTCACCATCCGCCAGGTCCGCACCGAACAGGGCGGCCCGTACCACGAGGACCTGCTGGACAAGCTGCAGAAGAACCAGGGCCTCGCCGACATCCAGGCCGTCGAGGAAGGCCACCTCGCCGACGTGCTCGCCCACGCCGGCAAGTTCGCCGACCTGGCCAAGATCGGGCCGCCCGAGGTGAAACCCGGCCGGTGGCTGGAGTGGAAGTACGAGGCGGGCCGCAGCAAGGACGGCAAGCTCGTCGGCTACGGCACCGACATCGGGCCGCTGGCCATGTGCTACCGCAAGGACCTGCTCGAAGCGGCCGGGCTGCCGACCGACCCCGGCTCGGTGAAGACGATGTTCGCGACCTGGGACAGCTTCTTCAAGGCCGGCGAGAAGTACGTCAAGCGCTCGAAGGGCAAGCCGTGGTTCGACTCCTCGGCGCAGATCTTCAACGCCATGGTCAACCAGCTCCCGGTCGGCTACCTCGATCGCGAGGACCGCTCGACGCTGGAGACGAACGCCGCGCTGCGGGACGCCTGGAACCGGGTCACCTCGGCGGTGAACCAGGGCCAGTCGGCCGGGCTCACCGCCTTCGCCGACGACGGCAACAACGGCCTGCGCACCGGTGCCTTCGCGACGAAGATGTGTCCGTCGTGGATGCTCGGCGTCATCGAACAGCAGGCCGGCATCGCCAACGCGGGCAAGTGGGCGCTCACCGACGCCTTCCCGGACGGCGGCGGCAACTGGGGCGGGTCCTTCCTCACCGTGCCGTCCTCGAGCCCGCACCAGAAGGAGGCCGCCGCGCTCGCCGCCTGGCTGACCGCGCCGGAGCAGCAGCTGCGCGCGTTCCGGGTGAGCGGGAACTTCCCCAGCCAGGTCGACGCCTTCACCTCCCCGGACCTGCTCAGCGAGATGAACGGCTACTTCGGTGGGGCGCTGATCGGCCAGGTCTTCGTCGCACAGGCCCGCAAGGTCGGGAAACCGCAGTACAAGGGGCCGGGCGACGGCAAGATCCAGGAGACGGTGATCGCGCCGTCGCTCAAGGCGGTCGAGCAGGGCGCCGACCCGGCGGCCGTCTGGCAGCAGGTGCTGGTCGGCGTGCACCGGCTCGTGCCCTGACGGGCGCCGCACGAGCGCTTCTTCGCCGGCAGCGCCGCGCACGGGCGCTCGGTGGTGCGGGCGATCACTTCGCCGCAGAACAAGGGTTCGCACGCGTTTCACACCCGGGTGGGGTTCGTCATCGAACCAGTTCGAGGGGGTATCGGGCCCGGATCGGCCCGCGCCACGGGGTCCGGCCCGAAGTCCCGTCGGACGTCGAGCCGGACCCCGCCGTCCCGTCCGGCCGGTCAGGCGGCCGGGCGGGACCGCGGCGAGCGGCCGGGCGGGACCGCCCGCTCGCCGGGTTGCCGTGGTGGTGGAGGCCGGGCCGGGCGGCGGCTGCGCGGCACCGCCCGGCCCGGGGTCTTTTACTGCACCGGCGGGTAGGCGTTCTGGACCAGCTGCTCGAACTGGGCCTGGAACCACTTGCCGGACAGCGGCGCGTCCGGCAGGGCGCCGGTCAGGTTGCCGCCGTTGGCCTGCTCGCTGCCGCGGAAGGCCGGGTCGCACATCGGGTCCGCGCCCTTGCCCTCGTCGTTCGGGATCAGCTTGCTCGCGCCGTCGGACTCACCCGGCGGCTTGATCCAGACGTAGGCGTCGAAGTGCGCCTGGGGCGCGACGGTGGGCCGCACGCCCAGCCCCGCACCGCTCTGGTTGCACCAGTTGCCGCGGTGCAGCCGCCGGTCGATCCGGCCGGAGTCGACGTAGGCGTCCACCGTGGACCCCGAGGCGCCGGTGGGCCGGGCCGCGCCGCCCCAGCCGTTGCGCGAGGTGTCGACCAGCATGCCGATGCCGCTCGGCAGGCCCGCGGCCACGAACGCGTTGTACATCGCCGTGGCGAACGGCACCTCGGCGAAGTACGGGTTCCACTGGTAGAACTTCGCCGACCGCAGCTGCTGGCCGCCGACGTTCAGGTTCGGGTCCGGCAGGTTCGGCTCGGTCAGCGGCGTGTAGTTGGCCGTGGAGCTGATGAACCCGTCGATGCTGTTCACGCCGGCCGTGGTGCCCTGCAGCATCTGCTTGACCGCGTTGACGAACGGGCCGAAGTTGCTGTCCCAGCCCAGCCACGCCGAGTGCGCGATGTCCAGGTAGTTGTAGACGTTGGAGATCGCGTGGAGCTTGTTCAGCGCGTACTGGATGCCCTGGACGTACGCCCCGCTCGACTGCGCCTCGGCGCACTTGGCCGTCGAGAGGTTGGTGATCAGGTTGGGCAGCGAGTCCGGCTCGACGACCGCCACGATCCGCAGCGGCGCGTACTTCGGGTCGGCCAGGATCGAGGCGATCGGGTCGATGTACTCCGCCTTGTACCGGGCCAGGCCGTTCTCGGAGACCTTCAGCTCACCGTTGGAGGCCAGCGCCGCGCAGTCGCGGTTCGGCAGGTCGTAGACGACGATCTGGATGGTCACCGGCGTGCTGCCGGTCTGCTGGGCCAGCGCCGCGTCGAGGTGCCCGCGCAGGCCGCGTGAGCTCGACGTGCCCGCGATCGCCGCGATCCGGTCCAGCCAGACCGCGGTCGAGGTGTTGGCCACCTTGGCCATCTGGGCGCCGAGCGTGCCGCCCTTGGCCGCGGCCGCCGCGGTCACCTGAGCCGACCAGTCCGGGTTCACGTACCCCTTCGACCCGGCGTACGGGTTCTCCACGTGCGTTCCGGGCTGGGGCGTCGTGGTGACCGTGGTCGGGGTGGTGGGCGTGGTCGGCGTCGTCGGGGTGGTCGGCGTCGTGGTGACCGTGGTCGGCGTGGTCGGCGTCGTGGTCGTCGGCGTGCCGTCGCAGTGGGTGCCGTTGAGGGAGAACGACGTCGGGATGTCGTTCGTGCCCGAGTACGAGCCGTTGAAGCCGAAGTTGGCCGTCGCGTTCGTGCCCAGGTTCCCGCCCCACGACGGGTTCTTCGCGCTCACGTGCTTGCCGCTCTGGCTGTACGTGGCGCTCCAGCCCTGCTGCACCTGCTGGTTGCCGCCGAAGTCCCATTCGACGTTCCAGGACGACACGGCGTCGCCCAGGTTGGTCACGGCGATGTTCGCGGTGAAGCCGGTGTCCCACTGGTTGACCGTGTAGGTGACCTTGCAGCCGGTGGCGGCGCCCGCCGGACTGCCCCCGGCCACCAGCAATCCGGCGGTCATCGCCGCCGCCGTCACCGAGGACGCCACGGCGAACCGTGACTTCCTCTTCGCGGACCAGAATTCACTCCTCATCGAGTGCGCTCCTTAGGTTGTTCGGTGGGGTGGGTCAGGTGGTGCAGGCGGTCGCGCCGACGGCGAAGCCGGACGGCGTGCCGGTCGAGGGGCCGGTCGCCTGGATGCCGATCGACACCGAGGCACCGCCGGCCAGGTCGGGAGCCCAGGCGGGAGCCTTGGCGCTCGCCTGTTGCCCGGTCTGCGTGACGGTCGCGTTCCAGCCGCCGGTGATCTGCGTCCCGGACGGCACGGTCCAGCCGAGCGCCCAGTTCTTCAGCGCCGAGCCGCCGGTGTTCTTCACCGTCACCGTGGCGAGGAAGCCGCCCTGCCAGGTGTTGTCGACGCGGTAGGTCACCGCGCAGCTCGCCGGCGGGTCGGCCGGGCCGCCACCCGAGCCGGCCGGCGGGATCAGGTACGGCTGCAGGATCGCCTGCTTGGTCTGGTTGACCGACGTCCAGTCGTCGTTGAGGATGCCGCCGGTGTCACCCGAGTTCGGGTTCCACGACCAGTACGTGAAGCTCATCCCGGACGTGCCGGTGCCCGTGTACTTCATCAGCTCCTGCAGCCAGACCTTGTCGCGCGGGTCGGCGAGCGTGGAGCCGAACTCGCCGAGCAGCACCGGCGCGATGTTCTGCTTGTGCAGGTAGCCGAAGAAGTGGTCCCACAGCGCGGGCAGGTTCGCCGGGAAAGCCGGATCGGAGAACCACTTCTGGGCGAACACCGACGTCGCGTACTCGTGCGCCGAGTACACCAGTTTGTCCGGTTTGGACAGTCGAACGGGGAACTGCTTCGCTCCGGAGAGGTTGCCGCCCCACCAGCCGCACTGCGGGTCGCCGGTGCCGCTGACGCAGTCGACGCCTTCGACGACGATCAGCCAGTCCGGGTTCTCCGCGAGCACGGCGTTGCCGGCCCGTTCGGCGGCGAGCCGCCAGTCGGTCGCGGGGTCGCCGCAGCCCCAGCACGCTCCCCCGCCGCCCTGGATCGCGTGCGGTTCGTTGTGCAGGTCCGCCCCGATCACGGTGGGGTTTCCCTTGTAGTGCCGGGCCAGCATCGTCCAGTCGGCGATCCAGCGGCTCTCCGGGTACGCGCTGGTGTACCAGAGCGGGGACTGCGCGCCGGAGTCCGGCCGGTGCCGGTCCAGCAGCACGCGCATGCCCTTGCCGCCGGCGTAGGCGACGATCTTGTCGAGCACCTGCAGGCCGGTCAGGCCCTGCAGGTCCGGGTTCTGCACCTGGTCGATGCTGACCGGCTTGGACCCGGCGTCGAACAGCTGGTTCGAGTACGGCAGCCGCAGCGTGTTGTACCCGAGCCCGGCCATCTGGTCGAGCATGTCCCGGTAGTTGCGGCTCCACAGCCCGTGCGGCGAGTAGTTGGCCGTCTCGGCGCCGAACCAGTTGATCCCGGTCATCCGGACCGGCGCCCCGGTCTCGTCGACCAGCTGGGCTCCGGCGGCGTGCCAGAACCCGGTGCCCGTGCCGGCCGCCGCTTGCGTGGCCGGCGGGGCCGCGGTGGCCGGGGACGCCGTGAGAACGGCGCCCCCGACCAGTGCGGCGACCACCAGAGCGAGCAGTCGCTTCATCGCGTGCCTCTCAGCCGAACAGGTCCACGTGCGCGGCGAACGCCGTGGCGATCTCCGTTTGCGCCCAGAACCGGTGGTAGGTGAACGTCGGCGCGGCGCCGCCGTCCAGGTAGGCCTGGACCTTCGGCCACTGCGGGTCGCTCTTGTAGAACGAGCGGATCGACAGGAACGTGGAGTTCGAGTTGATCGCGTCGCCGTTCGGCATCGTGCCCGTCCAGCCCGGCGGGATGTACAGGCCCTGGTCGGTGGAGGCGTTGTAGGTGTCGTCGAACCGGTCGTAGTCCTTCCGGGTCTCCGGCACCGCGATGCCCTTGCTGTCGGTGTTCGCCGTCAGCGCGGTGAGCAGCTGCTCCCCGGCCGTCTTCGCCGGGGCGTTGGCCGAGCGCGCCGCGTAGTACAGCAGCGTCTTGGCCAGGGAAGCCGCGACCCCGACGTCGTTGTTGAAGTTCTTCACCGTGACGTGCAGGCCGTTGTTCGCGCCCGGGCTGGTGGCGTTCCAGGTGTCCGGTGCGCCGGTCCAGGTGAGGTCGGCCGGGATCTGGAAGCTGCCGCCCGCCCCGACGGTGGTGTTGGCGATGGCCCACGGGACCCACTTGTCGAGGATCTTCTTCGCCCGGGCGTCGCCGGTCGCCTGGTAGTACTCGGCGATGCGTTCCATGCCCCAGGTCTGGAAGCCGAACCACTGGTTGCTCGGCGGGTCGTGCCAGACCGGCTGCCAGTCGTAGAACATCCCGTAGAAGGTCGGCGTGCCCGCGGGCGGCGTGCCGTACTGGCCGTCCCAGCTGTTGGTCGCACCGCCGGCGAGACCGCCTTCGGACGACTGCAGCCACTGCAGGAACTCGAGCTGCCGGTTGAGGCTGGTCGCCCAGTCGCTCGCGCCGGTCGCCGAGGTGACCTTCAGGCCCGGGTCCGCCGACAGCGCGTAGGCCGCCAGCGGGTTCTGGTAACCCTGGTGGGCCGCGCCGTCACCGATGCGCCACGCCCAGGCACTGGCCGGGTCCATCGAACCGCCCCAGGCGTAGTACCACGAGATCAGGTAGTGCTCGCTGTTCTTGCCGGTCCCGGCCGGGCAGGCCGACGCACCGACGCAGTTGCCGATCTTCTTGAAGTACTTGTCGAACAGCGAGTACCGCAGGTAGTCGCCCATCTTCGAGGCCTTCTTGACCACAGCCGCGATGTCCGCGCTCTTGCCCTGCGCCTGCGCCCACTTCTGCGCCTGGAAAGCCACCTGCACCACACGGGCATCCGCGTCCGGTGCGTTGGTGTACTTCCACTGCTTGGCGTAGGAGGAGTCACCGGTGAACAGGTCGAGGTAGCCGTTCTTGCCACCGAACTTCAGGACGTCGCAGCTGGGCTGCGTGACCGTCTCCCAGACCGACTCCTGCGAGCCGCGCTGGAAGGTGTTGATGAACGCCGGCGCGGTGTTGGTGCCGTCCTCGCAGCGGCCGAAGCCGTAGATGTTGTCCACGTCCAGCAGCCAGTGCATGCCGTAGACGTCCGGGTTGCCGTAGGCCGCCTTCAGCTCCGCCGCGATCGGGTCCGCCCCGACCGGGACGTTCGACTGCAGCTGCGACGGGTACTGCTTCGGGCTCGGGTACTCCGCCGCATACGTCGCCGGCTTGCTCGCGTTGTACCCGGAGTTGCCCGGCTGATCCGCCGCCGACGGGATCGCGTACGTCTCGATCGACGTCCACGCCTGGTTGAACGGGGCCCAGTCACCGGTGATCCGGCCGTAGGACGCCTCCAGCCACAGGTAGTAGCTGAACGCCTCCGACGTCGTCTCGTGCCCGTGATCCGGCGCCTCGACGATCAGCGTCTCGATCGAGTGATACGGCACCAGGATGTTCCCGAACTTGCGGAAATAACCGCTGTTCGGATCCTTGATCTTGTTGTACTGCGTCAGGAATGCCAGCTGGTAGTCCGAAGTGGACGACGAGATCTCGTTGACCGCCACCGTGGCCGCGGTGTAGCCGCTGCTGCTCGCGGTGAAGGTCGCGCTGCCGAGCGCGCCCCCGTTGTCGGCGCTGGTGACCGTGACGTTCTGCGGCACGTTCCAGTTCGCCGCGGTGAACGTCAGGCTCGCCGGGGCGGCCGAGAGGTCCGTGCTGCCGGCCGTCCGCGCCACCGCGACCGTGACCGGGCCCGTCGGGGCGCCGGCGAGGGACACCGCGAAGGTCGCCGTGCCACCCTGCTTGACCTGCGCGGTCGCCGGGGCGGCGACGATCGTCGGCCCGGAGAGGACCTTCACGCTGACCGGGCTGGACGTGGTCGACGCGTTCTTGTTGTCGTAGGCCTTCGCCGTCACCGAGTAGGTCCCGGCCGGCACGTTGCCCCAGCTGCCCTCGAACGGCGCGGCCGTGTCGGTGGCCAGCAGCGTGTCACCGGCGTAGAACTCGACCTTGCTCACTGTGCCGTCGCTGTCGGCGGCCGTCGCGGCTAGAGGGATCGTCGCCGGGGCGTAGAAGGTGCCGGTCGAGGACGGCGCGGTGAGGGTGACCGTGGGCGCCTTGTTCGCGCCGGTGCACGCGGTGCCGTTGACGGAGAAGTCGGTGGGCGGCCGGTTGGCCGAGCCCTTCGTGCCGTTGAACCCGAACGACGTGCTCGCCCCGGTCTCGAGGCGGCCGTTGTAGGACATGTTCGTCGCGGTGACCGCGGCGCCGGACTGGGCGAACGTGGCGCTCCAGCCCTGCTGGACCTTCTGGCCGTCGAGGAACGTCCAGCCGACCTTCCAGCCGTCGAACGGAGCTCCGTCGTTGCGCAGCGAGACGTTGGCGGTGAACCCGGTGTCCCAGTCGTTGGTGGTGTAGGTGACGGAACAGGCGATGTCGGCGCCGAGCGCCGGTGGTGGGGCGACCACCGCGCCCGTGGCCGCCAGCACGGCCGAGGCCAGTGCCAGCGCACGGACGCGCTTTCGGGGAGAGGAACGCATGGCTGCGGAACTCCTTTGTCCGTAGGGAGCCAGCGATCTGGGAGCGCTTCCAGGCGCAGACGGTAGCCAGCCGGAAACCTGGATGTAAAGAATCGAGTCAGAAGGACACGACGACCCCGAACGTCACATCTGCGCGCCCGGCGAACGCCGGCCCACTGAACACTCCTGAACAGCCGCACCCGAACGTCGTCCCGCCACCCGTTCGGCCCAGTCGATCAGTCACGCGGGGTGTCCGGAAAACGCCGTTTAGCGCCAAAGGCGTGCATCTCGGACCGGAACGTTCCCACCCATCGAGTCATGGACGCCGTGCCGGCTCCACGATCACGCGTGTCGACCCCCGAATCACGAGTGTCGACCCCCGGTGCGGCCGATCGGCCCCACCGGCTCGTGCAGCCGGATCCGGCGCACGTGATCGAGGAGGCTCCACGCGTGACTGGCCGGGCATCACGCGTGACTGGAGAGGCATCACGCGTGATTGGAGGGTCGGTCAGCTTGAGGCGCGGACCGCCAGGGAGACCGGGAGGATGTGCTGGCGCGGCTTGAGGTTGTGGTCGTCGAGCAGGCGCATCAGGGTCTCGACCATGGCGTGGACCTGCTCGCGGGGGTCCTGGTGGACCGACGTCAGGGGCGGGTCCATGGCCGGGGCCAGTGTCACGTTGTCGTCGAAGCTGACCATCGCGACGTCGTCCGGGACTCGGCGGCCGGCGCGGCCGAGGGTGCGCAGCGCGCCCACCGCCATCATGTCGCTGGCGACGAACACCGCGTCGATGTCCGGGTGCCTCGCCAGGAGGGCCGACATCGCGTTCGCGCCGCCCGAAAGGGTGAAATCGCCCTCCTCGGCCAGGTCGGCGGGGTCGAGGCCGGCGTCGAGGAGGGTCTTGCGCCAGCCGGCGAGACGGTCGATCGGGGCGCTCTGGTCCTGGGGGCCGGCGATCGTGGCGATCCGCCGCCGCCCGGCCGCGACCAGGTGCTGGACCGCCAGCCGGGCGCCGCCTTCGTTGTCGAAGTCGACGACGTGCACGCCGCGGCGGATGCCGGCCGCCTGGCCGCCGAAGACCACCGGGATGCGCAGCAGCCGCAGCGCCTTGGGCAGCGGGTCGGCCCGGTGCGGCGCGAACACCAGCGCGCCGTCGACGTGGCCGCCCTCGAGGAAGCGGACCGTCCGGCTCAGGTCCTCGCGGATGTCGCTGAAGATCAGCACCATCTGCCGGCCGACGTCGGCGAGCTCCCGGTAGCCGGCCCGCATGACGGCGGCGCGGTACGGGTCGTCGAGCAGCCGGGACTCCGGCTCCGACAGCACCACCGCGATCGCCCCGGTACGGCGCGTGACCAGCGACCGCGCGGCCTGGTTCGGCGAATAGCCCAGGTCACGGGCGGCGGAGAGCACCTTCTCGCGCGCCGCCGCACTGACGTACGCGTCGTCGTTCAACGCCCGCGACGCCGTCGACCGCGACACGCCGGCGAACGCCGCGACGTCCTCCAGTGTCGGCCGTTCTTCATCGCCTGCTCGAGGCCCCACGGCACCGCCCTCGCTCACCCTCTGCAACTCTGACCGCCTCAGCTTAACGTTCACGCTCCGCCACGTCCGGGAGCGCTCCTCGCAGGAAACGCTCCGGTTACAACCCCTTGACACCGGTGAACGCCCCCACCAGACTCTGCCACACCTGGGAGCGCTCCCAGATCGGCTCCCAGCAGTGAGAGCGCTCATTCCCGTCAACAAGGTGGTTGGACACGTGAGAACGATCCGGAACGGCCTGGTCCTGGCACTGGGCATCACGATGACGGCGCTCGGCGCCTCGGCCTGCAGCGGAGGCGGTGAAAGCAACACGCCGGCGGCCGCGAACCCGAACGAAAAGATCACGCTGACGCTGTCGACGTTCACCGAGTTCGGTTACGAGGCTCTCATCCCGGAGTACGAGCGACTGCACCCCAACATCAAGATCACCCACAACAAGATCGGTCAGGGCGGCCCCTACCACGAGGAACTCGTCACGAAGATGGCCGCGGGCTCGGGTCTCGCCGACGTGGCGGCGCTCGAAGAGGGCCACCTGTCCGACTTCCTGGACAAGGGCTCGAAGTTCAACGACCTGAGCAAGATCGGCCCGGCCGACGCCTCTCCCGACCGCTGGCTGCCCTGGAAGTACGAAGCCGCCAAGACCAAGGACGGCAAGCTCATCGGCTACGGGACCGACATCGGCCCGCTCGCCATGTGCTACCGCAAGGACATGTTCAAGGAAGCCGGCCTGCCGGAGGACCCCGAGGCCGTGAAGCCGCTGTTCGCCACCTGGGACAGCTACTTCGCCGCCGGCACCGACTACGTGAAGAAGTCCGGCGGCAAGGCCTGGTTCGACTCGGCGTCGCAGAACTTCAACGCCATGGTCAACCAGCTGCCCGAGGGCTACATCGGCAGCGACGACAAGCTCGCGCTCGAGAACAACCAGGGCATCAAGGACGCCTGGGCCAAGGTCACCGACGCGGTCGCCAAGGGCCAGTCCGCGAAGCTCACCCCGTTCAGCAACGAGTGGAACTCCAGCTTCAAGCAGAGCGCCTTCGCGACGAAGGTGTGCCCGGCGTGGATGCTCGGCGTCATCAAGGAACACGCCGGCCCGGAGTTCGCGGGCAAGTGGGCGGTCACCGCGGCGTTCCCCGGCGGCGGCGGCAACTGGGGTGGTTCGTACCTGACCGTCCCGACGCAGTCCAAGCACCCGAAGGAGGCCGCCGAGCTCGCGGCCTGGCTGACCGCCCCGGAGCAGCAGATCAAGGCGTTCCAGGCCAAGGGCACCTTCCCGAGCCAGGTCAAGGCCCTCTCCGACCCCGCGCTGCTGAGCAAGACCGACGACTACTTCGGCGGCACGAAGGTCGGCGAGCTGTTCGCCGAGCAGGCCAAGAAGGTCCAGAAGCCGCAGTACAAGGGCCCGGGCGACGGCCAGATCCAGGAGAACGCGACCAGGCCCGCCCTGCAGGCGGTCGAGCAGGGCAAGTCGGCCGCGGACGGCTGGAACCAGCTCGTCGAGGCCGCGAAGAAGATCACTCGCTGAGCCGATGACCGTCCTCGACAAGGTCGCGCCAGAAGGGAGTAAGGCCGGGGAGCGCGTGTCTCCCCGGCCCACCTTCCGTCATCGGTTGAGCCGGTGGGACGTCAAGGTCTCGCCGTACCTCTACATCGCGCCGTTCTTCATCGTGTTCGGGATCGTCGGGCTGTTCCCGCTGCTCTACACCGCGTACGTCTCGATGTTCAAGTGGGAGGCCGGGGCCGACCATCCCGACTTCCTCGGCGTCGACAACTACACGGAGCTCTTCGCCGACACGCAGTTCTGGAACGCGCTGGTCAACACGATCAGCATCTTCCTGCTCTCCAGTGTCCCGCAGATCATCATCGCGGTGCTGCTGGCCGCGTTGCTCGGGGCCCGGCTACGGGGCGCGACCGGGTGGCGCGTCGGCATCCTGCTGCCGTACGCGGCGAGCCTCGTCGCCATCGGCATCATCTTCGCCAACCTGTTCGGCCCCCAGTACGGGCTGATCAACGGCGTGCTGCAGACCATCGGGCTGGACCCGGTCGACTGGCAGGCCAGCCGGATCGGCAGCCACCTCGCCATCGCGACCATGGTCAACTGGCGCTGGACCGGGTACAACGCCCTGATCGTGCTGGCGGCCATGCAGGCCATCCCCAAGGAACTGCACGAGGCGGCGCTGATCGACGGCGCCGGCACCTGGCGGCGGTTCTTCCACGTCACGCTGCCGCTGCTCAAGCCCACGCTGATCTTCGTCACCATCACCTCGACGATCGGCGGCCTGCAGATCTTCACCGAGCCGAAGCTGTTCGACGCGCAGCCGGGGTCCAGCAACGGCGGCTCGACCGGCCAGTTCCAGACCGTGACGCTGTACCTGTACCAGACGGCTTTCCAGAACGCCGATCTCGGCTACGCCTCGGCGATCGCCTGGGTGCTGTTCGTGATCATCGTGCTCATCGCGCTGGTGAACTTCTTCCTCACCGGCCGGATCGCCCGCACCCCGGCGGTGAAGAAGAAATGACAACACTCCAGAGTGACATTCCCACGGCCGGTACCCGGAAACCGGGCCTCCGGCAGAAGGTCGCCACGCTCGGCAAGCCACGCAAGGCGACCTACGTCGTGCTGGCGATCTTCGTGCTCGGCTCGCTGTTCCCGTTCTACTGGTCGTTCCTGGTGGCCAGCCGCGACAACGGGATGCTCACCGAGCGCATCCCGCCGTTCGTGCCCGGCGGCAACTTCTTCGCCAACGCGGCGCGGGTGTTCGACACCGTGCCGTTCTGGAAAGCGCTTGCCAACAGCGTCATCGTGTCCGGCACGGTGACGCTGACGACGGTGCTGTTCTCCTCGCTGGCCGGGTTCGCCTTCGCGAAACTCCGGTTCCGCGGGCGCAACAAGCTGTTCGTGTTCATCGTCGTCACCCTCGCGGTACCCACCCAGCTGGGCATCATCCCGCTGTTCATCGCGATGTCCGAACTGGGCTGGGCGGGGAGCCTGGCCGCGGTGATCGTGCCCAACCTGGTCACCGCGTTCGGCGTGTTCTGGATGCGGCAGTACACAGTGGACGCTCTGCCGTACGAGCTCATCGAGGCCGCGCGCGTCGACGGCTGCAGCATGATCCGGATCTTCTGGAACGTCTGCATGCCCGCGGTGCGCCCGGCCGCGGCGATCCTCGCGATGTTCACGTTCATGATGTCGTGGAACGACTTCCTGTGGCCACTCGTCGTGCTGGACGCCGGCAACCCCACCGTCCAGGTGGCCCTGGAGAAGCTGCAGAGCGGCTACTACGTCGACTATTCGCTCGTCCTGGCCGGCACGACCCTGGCCACCATCCCCATCCTCATCGTCTTCGTCCTCCTCGGCCGCCAGATCGTGGCCGGGATCATGCAAGGTGCCGTGAAAGGGTGAACATGTCCGTACATCCCGACAGCGTTCGGGCGGAGACCGCGTTGATGTTCCCGCCTGGCTTCGTCTGGGGGGCCGCGACCGCGGCGTTCCAGGTGGAAGGAGCCACGACGGCCGACGGGCGCACCGATTCGGTCTGGGACGTCTTCGCACGCCGCCCGGGAGCGGTCCGGGGCGGCGACAACGGCGAACCGGCGGCCGACCACTACCGGCGGTACTCCGAAGACGTCGGGCTGATGCGCCGGCTCAACCTCGGTGCCTACCGCTTCTCGCTGGCCTGGCCGCGGGTGCGGCCGGACGGTGGTGCGGCGAACGCCGCCGGGCTCGCGTTCTACGACCGGCTGGTCGACTGCCTGCTCGAGTCCGGGATCCAGCCGTGGGCGACGCTGTACCACTGGGACCTCCCGCAGGCGCTGGAGGAGCAGGGCGGCTGGACGAACCGGGACACCGCCTACCGGTTCGCCGAGTACGCCGAGACCGTGCTGGCGCGGCTGGGCGACCGCGTCGCCAGCTGGTCGACGCTCAACGAGCCGTGGTGTGCGGCGATGCTCGGCTACGCGGGCGGTATCCACGCCCCCGGCCGCACCGACCACCCGGCGGCCGTCGCCGCCACCCACCACCTGCTGCTGGGTCACGGCCTGGCGATGGACATCATCCGGCAGCACGCCCCGGACATCCCGGCCGGCATCACGCTGAACCTGTACCCGGTCGCCCCGCACGACCCGGCGAACGTCGCCGACGTCTCCGCGGCCCGGCGCATCGACGGCCTCCAGAACCGGCTGTTCCTCGACCCGGTGCTGCGCGGCGGCTACCCGGACGACCTGGTCGCCGACCTCGAGCCGTTCGGGCTGGGCTCGGTCGTGCGGGACGACGACGCCGCGGTCATCGCCGCGCACGTCGACTGGCTGGGCGTGAACTACTACCGCGACTACCGCGTCGCGGGCCGCCCGGTGCCGGGCAGCGAGCCGGCGGGCGGCGAGTGGGTCGGCGCGGGCGACGTGCACTTCGTCCCGGACCCGGCGGCGCCCCGCACCGACTCCGGCTGGGAGGTCCAGCCGGGCGGGCTGACCGAGTCCCTGCTGCAGGTGCACCGCGGCTACCGGCCGATCCCGCTGTACATCACGGAGAACGGCGCGGCCTACCCCGACGTCATCTCCGACGGCGGTGACATCGTCGACACCGACCGCGTGGCGTTCCTGGACTCCCACCTGCGGGCCTGCCACGACGCCATCGCGGCCGGCGTCGACCTGCGCGGGTACTTCTACTGGTCGCTGCTGGACAACTTCGAGTGGGCGGAGGGCTACGCGAAGCGGTTCGGCCTGGTCCACGTCGACTACGACACGCAGCGGCGGACGCCGAAGCAGAGTGCCCACTGGTACTCCCGGGTGATCGGCCTCAACGGCCTCGGCTGATCCCCGAGCGCCCCAAGGCGGCCTTGGTTGCGTTGAACGCACCGAAGGCCGCCTTGGGTGCGTTCAACGCACCCAAGGCCACATTGGGGCGCTTGAGCCGGGGCGTGCATTCCGCGGGGCGCGTTGCCAGACTGGCCGGTATGGGACTGCGCAGCGAAGCTTGGTTCAACAACCCCGCCGACCCCGGGATGACCGCGCTCTACCTCGAGCGTTACCAGAACTGGGGCCTCACCCGGGAGGAGCTGCAGTCCGGCAGGCCGATCATCGGGATCGCGCAGACCGGCTCCGACCTCACGCCCTGCAACCGGCACCACCTCCAGCTGGCCGACCGTACCCGCGAGGGCATCCGCGAGGCCGGTGGCATCGCGATCGAGTTCCCCGTCCACCCGATCCAGGAGACCGGCAAGCGCCCGACCGCCGCGCTCGACCGCAACCTCGCCTACCTCGGCCTCGTGGAGACCCTCTACGGCTACCCGATCGACGGCGTCGTGCTCACCACCGGCTGCGACAAGACCACCCCGGCGTGCCTGATGGCCGCCGCGACCGTCGACATCCCCGCCATCGTGCTGTCCGGCGGCCCGATGCTCAACGGCTGGTACGGCGGCGAGCGCACCGGCTCGGGCACGATCATCTGGAAGGCGCGGGAGCTGCTCGCCGCCGGCGAGATCGACGACGCCGGGTTCATGGAGCTCGTCGCGTCGTCCGCGCCGTCGCCCGGGCACTGCAACACGATGGGCACCGCGTCCACGATGAACGCGCTCGCCGAGGCCCTCGGGATGAGCCTGCCCGGCTGCGCCGCCATCCCGGCCCCGCACCGCGACCGGGCGCGGATGGCCTACCGGACCGGGCTGCGGATCGTCGAGCTGGTCCGCGAAGACGTCAAGCCGTCGGACATCCTGACGCGCGAGGCGTTCGAGAACGCCATCGTGGTGAGCTCCGCGATCGGCGGCTCGACCAACGCCCCCATCCACATCGGCGCCATCGCCCGGCACATCGGCGTCGACCTGCCACTGGACGACTGGCAGCGGCTCGGGCACGGCGTCCCGCTGCTGGTCGACCTGCAGCCGGCGGGCAAGTACCTCGGCGAGGAGTTCCACCGCGCCGGCGGGGTCCCGGCCGTGGTGCACGAGCTGATGCGGCACGGGCTGATCCACGAGGACGCGCCGACCGTCAACGGCCACCCCATCGGCGACAACTGCCGCGACGCCGAGGCCGGCGACCGGGACGTCATCCGGACCTTCGACACCGCCCTCACCCCCGACGCCGGGTTCCTGGTCCTCAAGGGCAACCTCTTCGACGCGGCGATCATGAAGTCCAGCGTGATCTCGCCGGAGTTCCGGCGGCGGTACCTGGCCGGGGGCGTCTACGAGGGCACCGCGGTCGTGTTCGACGGCCCGGAGGACTACCACGCCCGCATCGACGACCCCGGCCTCGGCGTCGACGAGCACTCGCTGCTGGTCATGCGCGGCACCGGCCCGCTCGGCTATCCGGGCTCCGCGGAGGTGGTGAACATGCGGCCGCCGGCGGAGCTGATCAAGCGGGGCGTGCACGAGCTGCCCTGCCTCGGCGACGGCCGCCAGTCGGGCACCTCCGGCTCGCCGTCGATCCTCAACGCCTCCCCCGAAGCCGCGGCCGGCGGCGGCCTCGCCGTGCTGCGGACCGGGGACCGGGTCCGGATCGACCTCGGCGCCGGCACCGCGGACGTGCTCGTCTCCGACGAGGAACTCGCGCGCCGCCACCGGGAACTGGCCGCGGCGGGCGGCTACCCGGTGCCCCCGGCGCAGACGCCGTGGCAGGAGATCCAGCGGTCCATGGTCGACCAGCTCTGCGACGGCATGGTGCTGCGTCCGGCCGTCGCCTACCAGCGCATCGCCACGACGAAGGGAATTCCCCGCGACAACCACTGATCCCGGCGCTTCGCCCGCCCGGAAAACGGGTATCCCCAGCGATAGCCGAGGCGAGGAGGCCCCCATGCTCCCGGATCGAGAACGGCACGCCCTGCGCGAGATCGAGGCGGAACTGCGCGCGAGTGATCCCGCGTTCGCCGCCGCCCTCAGCGGTCGCAAGCCGCGTTCGCCCAGGCGCTGGAACCTGTTGCTGGTGCTCTGCGACGTCACGGCGGTGGTGATGCTGCTCGTCGGCCTGTTCGCCCGCGACGCCGCGCTCGTGCTCTGGGGCACGGTGAGCGCGGGCGCCCTGGTGGCCTGGCACATCGCCCGCGCCGAGTCGGTCCGCGAGTCCACTGAGGACGGTACCGCCGCGGCCGGTTCCCGCTGAAGCGCGGCACGGCCGCCCCCGGAACTCGCGCCGGGGGCGGCCGTGTGGCGTAGGAGGGGTCACTCAGTCGTAGGACAGGGCCTCGACCAGCTCGCCGGCGGTCGGGTTCGACAGCGCCCTGGCCACGTCGGCCTGGGCGACGATGCCGACGAGGTCGTGCCCGTCGATCACCGGCAGCCGGCGGACGCGGTGCTCGGACATCGTGCGCAGGATCTCCTGGGCGTCGTCGTCCGCGCCGATCGTGACGACCTCGCCCTGGGCGAGCTCGCCGGTGTGGACCGCGCGCGGGTCCTTGCCCTCGGCCAGCACCTTCACGACGATGTCGCGGTCGGTGATCATGCCCTTGAGCCGGTTGTCCTCACCGCAGATCGGCAGGGCGCCGACGCCTTTCTGCGCCATGGTGACCGCGGCGTCGTGCACGGTGTCGGACTCCCGGGCGCAGGTCGCGTCGGACGTCATGATGTCGCGTGCGGTGGTCATCGTGAACTCCTTTCTCTGGGGCGTTGTCCTCCGGCTACCCGGACCGGCGGGGTTTACCCGTGCCGCGGACGGGGAATTTCCGGAGGCATGCCGGATTCCCGCGGTGCCGAGCCACCGGACACCACCGACCTCGACCGGTTGCGGTCGGCGGCGTCCGGGTGCCAGGGCTGCCCGCTCTACCAGGACGCCACGCAAACCGTCTTCGGCGAGGGCGACGCCGGGGCGACGGTCCTCGTCGTCGGCGAGCAGCCGGGCGACAAGGAGGACCTCGCGGGCGAGCCGTTCGTGGGGCCGGCCGGCAAGCTGCTGGACCGCGCCTTCGCCGAAGCCGGCTTCGACCGGCGGTCGTTGTACGTCACCAACGCGGTCAAGCACTTCAAGTTCAAGCGCGACGAACGCGGGAAGCGCCGCATCCACCAGAAGCCGGGCCGCACCGAGGTGGTCGCGTGCCGCCCGTGGCTGCTGGCCGAGCTGCGCGCGGTGCGCCCGGAGCTGGTGCTGCTGCTGGGCGCGACGGCCGCGCAGTCGTTGCTGGGCCCGAAGTTCCGGCTCACCGCCCACCGCGGCGAGCCCCTGGAAGCACCGGCGGACGTCGCCGATCTGGTGCCCTCGGCGATGGCCACGGTCCACCCGTCGGCGGTGCTGCGGGCCCCGGACCGGGACGACGCCTACGCGGGCTTCGTCGCCGATCTGCAGGCCGCGGCGAAGCTGCTCAGGTGAGGCCCTTCAGCGCCTGCTCGGCCGAGCCCGCGTGCTCGTCGAGGTTCCGCCAGGGGTCCTCCTTGCGGGCCAGCCGCTGCCTCTCCTTGCCCAGCGCCCAGCCGTCCGGCGCCGCCTTGCCCAGCTCGCGCCAGTCCAGCGGGGTGGCGGCCGCGGCCCCCGGGCGGGCCCGCAGCGAGTACGGCGCGACGACCGTCTGCGCGTACCCGTTGCGGTTGGCGTCCAGGAAGATCCGGTCGCCGCGTTTTTCCTTGCGCTGAGCCGTGGTCAGCCGGTCCGGATCAGCCGCCGCGACCCGGTCGGCGAGGGCGCGGGACAGCTCCAGCACCACCTCCGTGTCCGACTTCGCGTCCAGCGGCGCGAGCACATGGAACCCGCGGCCGCCGGTGGCCTGGACGAACGCGGTCAGGCCGGCCCGCTCGTAGTGGTCGCGGATGCGCCGGGCGACGGCGCGCAGCTCCGCGACCGGCGTGCCTTCCGGCGGGTCGAGGTCCAGCACCAACCGGTCCGGGCGCTCTGGAGCATCCACAGTGGACAGCCAGACGTGGAACTCCACGGTTCCCTGGTTCGCCAGGTACGCCAGTGTCTCGGCGTCCTCGCACACGACGTATTCGTCGGTGCCACCGCCGCGCCGGGGCACCCGTTCGACGCGGATCGAGTCCGGGAAGTGCTCCCCCGGGTGCTTCTGGAACCAGCCCTGCTCGCCGATGCCGTCGGGGAAGCGCCGCAGCGTCAGCGGGCGGCCGCGCAGGTGCGGCAGCATGACGTTCGCGACGGCGCGGTAGTACTCGACGACATCGCCCTTGGTCAGCCCGTCGCCGGGGTAGAACACCTTGTCCGGGTGGGAAGTCTTCACGTGCGCACCCGTACGACGTCGGCGGTCACGACGCCTTCAGGGCCTTCTCGAGCTCGGCCCGCGTCATCTTCGACCGGCCCTTCACGCCCTGCTCACGGGCCAGCTTGTCCAACTCGGACTTGGACAGCTCGGCCAGCTTCTTCCCGGCCTTCTTCTTCGGTTCCTTGCCGCCGCTCTTGCGGTTCTTGACGCTGCGCGACAGCGCCTCGAACAGGTCGACGACGTCGGCCGAGGGCTCCGGCTCCTCCTCGTGGGTGATCTCCTTGCCGGCTTCCTTCGCCTTGATCAGCTCTTCGACGCGCTTCGAGTACTCGTCGCGGTAGTCCTCGGGTTTCCAGGGCGCGGTCATCTCGTCGACGAGCGCGAGCGCCATGTCGAGTTCCTTGGGCCGCGGTTTCGGCAGCTGCGGCAGCGTGCCCATGACGTCCTTCGGCTTCCGCAGGTCCGCGACGAAGTGCAGGGTGTTCAGCACCATCACGTCCTCGCCGGCGCGGACGGCCGCGAGGTACTCCTTGCCGCGCAACACGAACTTCGCGATGCCGGCCTTTTCGCTGCGGTCCATCGCCTGCAGCAGCAGGCCGTACGCCTTGGCGAAGTCCTCCTTCGCCGGCTTGAGCCAGTACGTCTTGTCGAAGAACCACGGGTCGATCTCGTCGAGCTCGACGAACTGCTCGATGTCGATCCGGCGCGACCGCTCGGGCGCGATCTCGTCCAGCTCGTCCGGTTCGACGAGCACGTGGTCCCCGCCGCCGAGGTCGTAGCCCTTGACGATCTCGTCCTGGGTGACCTCTTCGCCGGTCCGCTCGTTGACCCGGCGGTTGCGGATGCGGTCCGACGTCCCGCGTTCGAACTGGTGGAAGTGGATCGTGTGGTCCGCCACCGCCGGGTACAGCTCCACCGGCACGGTGACCAGCCCCAGGCTCAGCGCGCCGCTCCACACCGGTCGGGCCATGTCGTCCTCCTCGCCCCGCGTCCCGGCTCAGGCGACGTCGCTGCTGCGGCGGCTGCTCCGGTGCAGCCCCAGCATCTCGAGCAGCCGCGCGCAGTCCTCGGGGTCCTTCGCCCGGGCGGCCACGGCCAGCGCCGCCTTGTGGCGCGTGCGCTCCAGTTCCGGCGAGTCCCCGCCGTCGGCCAGCAGGTCCGCCACCGGCCGCAGATCGTTGCGCTTGTCCCGCATCTTTCGCTCCCCTCCGGCAGTCCGTTCGCCGGCGGGTTACCCCGGATCACCGCGGGCAACACGGCGGACTCCGAAGATCCGGCTCGACTAGGCCGAACGAGTGAATTCCCCCAGGTCCGGCGCCGAAGACGGGCAAGGTGGTGAGACCCACGTCACAGCAGGAGGCCGGATGGGCACCCAGCTCCGCATCAGCCGCGAAGACGGCTCACTGCCGTGCGAGGTCTGCGGCTTCCGGACGATGCACGTGGCCCAGGTGGTCGCGGACGACGGCACGGTGCTCGGCCGCACCCTGGTGTGCACGACGTGCCAGCGCGGCAAGCCGCGCCCGGACCCGGCACCGGTCGAGTCGGAGGCACCCCCGGACGAGGTCCCGGCCGGCTGACGACGCCGGCCGCTCGGCATCCGACACCCGTCCCGCGTACCTGGACAGCCACCCTCCGGGTACACCGGCGCCCCTCCGGGTACGCCGAGCAGGTCACGCCGTCGTCGCCACCGCCGCCACGAACTCCGCCGCCACCTCGTGGAGCTTCCGGTTGCCGTCCTGGGAGCGCTTCACCAGCCGCTGGAAGGCTTCCTCCGCCGTGATCCGGTGCGCGGCCATCAGGATCCCCTTGGCCTGGTCGATCACCGCGCGGGTCTCCAGCGCGCGGTTGAGCTGGTCGACCAGCTCGCGCGCCGCGAAGTAGCGTCGCGCGCTACGCAGGCCGATCACCACCGTCGCCGTGTACAGCTCGAGGATCTTGGTGCCCAGCTCGCTGAAGCCGTGCTCGCCGAACCCGAACAGGTTCACCGCGCCGGACATGTCCTCGTCCACCGTCAGCGGCGCGGCGAGGAAGCTGGCCACGCCCAGCTGCTCCGCCGAGGAGACGAACTGCGGCCACAGGTCCCCGACCGCGCCGACGCCGACGCGGACCGGCTGGCCCGTCTCGGCGGCGCGCAGGCACGGCCCGTCCCCGATCCGGTACTGCTCGCGGTCGAAGTTCACCGCCCGCTGGTCGGTGCTGGCCACCGTCTCCGGCACCCCTTCGCGCACCAGGGTGATGCTGGCCATGTCGGCCCCCGGCACCACCTGCACGACGTGGTCGCACACCGCCTGCAGCATCTGGCCGAGGTCGAGCTCGCTGTCCAGCATCGCGGTCAGCGACTCCATCGCGAGCGTGACTTCGTCCAGCCGCGCGGTGAGCTGCTCATCGCCGCCCGTCATCCTGGTGACGCCCCTTCTTCTTCCGACAGGGCGCTCTCAACCAGGGAGGACCCGGGCGCGCGCCACTAGTGGGCCGCTAGCGCTTTAACGGGTCCAGCGCGAGATTACTGCATCCCGATCAGCCCGGGCACGAGCGGTCACCACCGCGGCGCGCCGCACGCCCGTTCGGAGCAACGTCGGTTGCGAGCCGGAGGCGCGGGGTTAGTCTCGGTGGCACGGTTCAACCAGCAGCCGCTCGAACTCCCCCGAGCGCGGCGCTGCGGCCGCGCCGCACCAGGACGGTGGCGAACCGGTATGACCTCTCCCCGAGCCAGGCACCCCGGCCTGCGGCTGCGCACGACGTGGCCCGCCCCGCACGCGGTCCTGGTGACCGCGCGCGGCGACCTCGACAGCGCGACGGCCGGCGACCTGGCCTCGCTGCTCTCCGACCGCCTGTGGGCGACGCCCGAACGGCTGGTCGTCGATCTGTCCGAAGTGGACTTCCTCGGGGTGGCCGGGATCCGGGTGCTCCTGCACACGGCACTGCAGGCCGGGTCGGGCGGCACCGACCTGCTCGTGGTCACCGGGACGAACCCGATGGTCCGGCGGGCCCTGCAGGTGACCGGGGCGGACCGGCGGCTCACACTGGCCGAACACCGGCCCGCCCCCGCGCCCGCCTAACCGCGCAACGCCGGCAGCAGTTCCTTCTCGGCGAAGTCGAGGAAGCCCTCCTGCTGGTCACCGCCGATCTGGACCAGCGCCACGTCGGTGAAGCCCGCCTTCTCGAACTCCTGCACCGCCTCGGCGATCGGCTCGATGTCGGGGCCGCACGGGATCGAGCCGGCGACGTCCTCCTCGCGGACGAACTGCGTCGCTCCGGCGAATCCGGCCGGGCCCGGCAGCTCGGCGTTGACCTTCCAGCCGCCGGCGAACCAGCGGAACTGCTCGTGCGCGCGCTTGACGGCGGCGTCGCGGTCGGTGCCCCACGACACGGGCAGCTGCCCGACCTTGCGGCTCGGCGCGCCGCCGAGCTTCGTCGCGTCCCACTCCTGGGACAGCTCCACCTTCGGCTCGACGGCGATCATCACGTCGGCGACCGGGGCGAACCGCCGGACCGACTGCGAACCGGACACCGCGACGCCGATCGGCGTCCGCTTGTCCGGCAGGTCCCACAGCTTCGCCGAGTCGACGCGGAAGTGCTTGCCGTCGTAGTCGAAGTAGCCGCCGTCGAACAGGCCGCCGATGATCTGCACGGCCTCGGCGAGCATTTCGTGCCGGACGTTGGCGGGCGGCCAGCCCTGGCCGATGACGTGCTCGTTGAGGTTCTCGCCCGCCCCGAGGCCGAGGGTGAACCGGCCGCCCGAAAGCGCCTGCACGGTCGCCGCCTTCTGCGCCACGACCGCCGGGTGGTAGCGCATGGTCGGGCAGGTCACGTAGGTCATCAGCTCGGCTCGCTCGGTCACCTGCGTGACCGCGCCCAGCACGCTCCAGGCGTAGGGCGCGTGGCCCTGTTCGTCCAGCCAGGGCGAGTAGTGGTCGCTCATGACCTCGAAGTCGAAGCCGGCCCGTTCCGCGCCGGCGGCGAACCGGACCAGGTCGTCCGGGCCTGCCTGCTCGGTCATCAGGGTGTAGCCGATCCGCATCGGCGCCTCCTCTCGGTCAGCTTTCCGCTTACCCCTGGGAAGCAGCGGGTAACCACCCCGGCCGGGACGTTTGCGGCGCGATCACGCGGGTACTCATCCCGCGAGACGAGACGAAGGGAGCGGACATGCCTCAGTCGTGGAGCGGCAAGCGCGAACGCCAGTACGAGCACATCAAGGACTCGGCCGAGGACCGCGGGGCGAGCACCAAACGGGCCAAGGAGATCGCGGCCCGGACGGTGAACAAGAACCGCGCCCAGTCGGGTGAGTCCCGCCAGGCGAGCAAGACGTCGCTCAAGGACAAGTCCCCCCAGCGGCGCGGCGGCGAGCGGTCCGGCAACCGGAAGGGCCCGGGCGGCCCGACGAAGGACCAGCTCTACAACGAAGCGAAGAAGAAGAACATCGACGGCCGCTCGAAGATGACCAAGAAGGAACTCGAACGGGCGCTGGGCCGGTGACCATACCCGAAACCCCTGATCACGAAGTGTCAGCATTACACCGGATGGGTAGTACCTCCCGCATGGAAGAAACTCGAAGCGACAGCTCGTTCGGCGGCAAGCCGACCGTCGACGAGCTGCTCGACGAACTCGTCGAGCTGCGGCTCCCCGCCATGGCGGAGCAGATCCCGCTGGTCCGGATGCTCACGCACGGCGTGGTCTCGCGCGCGGACTTCGGGCTGGACGCGATCGCCGACGCCAAGATGGCGGTCGACGAGGCGTGCGCCCAGCTCGTCCAGCTGGCCGAGCTCGGCTCCCAGCTGCAGTGCCGCTTCCGCCTGGCCCCCGACGGCCTGCACGTGATCGTTTCGACCCGCTCGACCGACCCGAGGCCCCCGAGCGACCGCACGTTCGGCTGGCATGTCCTGACGACCCTGAGCCGGTCCGTGACGGCCCACTGCGACGTGCTGCCCGGTGGAGGTGCGGGCATCGTCACGATCGAGCTGGTGCTCAACCCGGGAACGAGCGCGTGAGCGGCGAGCGAAAAACCCTCCTCCACCGCCCGGACGAATATGCCCACTGCGAGCCGCTGTTCGAGGAGCTGGGCACACTCGACGACGGCGACCCGCGGCGCGAAGTCGTCCGGAGCAAGCTGGTCACCGAGCTCCTCCCGCTGGCCGAGCACATCGCCACCCGGTTTTCCGGCCGCGGCGAGCCTCGCGAGGATCTGGTCCAGGTGGCCCGGATCGGCTTGATCAACGCCGTGGACCGCTTCGACCCCACCCGCGGCCACGACTTCCTGTCTTTCGCGGTCCCGACGATCATGGGCGAGGTCCGCAGGCACTTCCGCGACACCGGCTGGTCGGTGCGCGTCCCCCGCCGGCTCAAGGAGCTGCACTTGTCGCTGAGCCAGGGCTCAGCGGTGCTGTCCCAGCGCCTGGGCCGCGCCCCCACGCCGACAGAGCTGGCCGAGCACCTGAACCTCGACGTGGACGAAGTCCGCGAAGGTCTCTTGGCGGGCAACGCGTACCAGGCACTATCGGTGGACAAGCCGGTGCACGACGACGCGGAAGCGCTGTCACTGGCGGACACCATGGGGGAACCGGACCACGAGATGGCGATGGTGGAGAACCACGAGGCCCTCCAGCCATTGCTGCAGGAGCTCCCGAAGCGCGAGCGGGCGATTTTGGTGATGCGGTTCTTCGGGGGCTTGACGCAGACTCAGATCGCGGATCGGATCGGCATTTCCCAGATGCACGTCTCCCGCCTGCTGTCCCAGACGCTGGAGCAGCTACGCGGAAAGCTGACGGGCGAGGGCTAGGAACGCACGACCCGACCGCCCGAAGGCGGCATTTGGTGCGTCCAACGCACCGAAGGCCACATTGGGTGCGTCCAACGCACCGAAGGCCACATTGGGGCGCACCTCCGGCCACACCCCCCTGCCGACCCGATACGCAGCCGCATCAGCGGCCGGCAGGCCGGGTCAAGGCACGCTTTCCCGCCTTGACGCGGTCTGCCGGCCGCTGAACAATCCGGCGTTCGGGCCGGCGGGAAAACCCCGGCAGAAGCAGACCGGCAGAAGCCCAGCTCACCCCAGCCAACCAGGCCGTTCTCCCTTCCGCACGCGCCGCCACTCCCCCAGAAACCGCTCCCGCAACTCCCCAGCCCGCCCGGCATCCCGCGCATGGAGCATTCCGAACGTGAAGGTGTTCTGCCCCTCACCATGCCCGGCAACAGCAAGCTGCCGCAGCACACCCCGCCCCACAACAGTGTCCTGATGCTCCCCCAGCGTCCCCTGAACAGCCTTCACGTTCTTCCGCCACGCCCGCAGCTTCTTCCCATAAACAGGCTTCACGACATCGGCGGCATACCGAGCCCGCTTCGCCTTCTTCCGCACATCGTGCAGCGCCCTCTCAAGCTCTTCACCAACCAACCCCCGCGCCGCAGCTTCGGCACGGCTCAGCTTCGAAGCGGCTTTCCGCACCGGCTTACGCAGCCCGGTCTTCGCCGGCTTACGCGCGGCAGCGGTCAACACCGGCTCCTCCACCAAAGCATCCAGCGCACGCAGGACCCCGAGATACCGCTTGGAAGTCAACGCAGTCAAAGCCCGAGCCCGCCCTTCCTCCGCCTCCCGCGCGAAGTACCGGGTAAGAAACTGCCGCAACGGGCCGAAAACCAGCTCCGAAGGCACATCGTCAAGCTGCGCCCGCAGCCGCGCCTCGACGACCTCGGTATCCCGAGCCGGCGACAGCTGACGCCCCAGCCACCGCAGCTCGCCCGCGACCGGCCCCGCCTCGACCAGAGCCCCGAACGTCCGCAGCGTGCTCCGCAGCTTCCGGATGGCAACACGCATCTGGTGCACCGAATCGTCGACGTCCAGCCGAACCCCGACGTCCGCCCGGCGCAACCGGCCGTACTGCTCCCGCAAAGCGGCCACCACGACATCCCCCGCGGACGGCTTCTTCCCCAGCCGCGCCGCCGCCGGCACCCGGTCACCGACAAGCCGCCGCAGCTTGGACGGCCAAGGCGACGCCGAAGCGCCGGCCGCGACCAGCGCCCGGTCGAACTCCCCGAGCAACCCGGGATCGGCCGACGGATCCAGCTCGAGTTCCAGCTCGCGCCACGAGTCGAGCCGCACGGTCTCACCGCCGACCTCGCCCGTCACGTGATCGTCGGTCAAGATCGCGATGGTCCCGCCATCGGCACCGGCCAGCCGATGGGCGAACCGAACGGTCCGCAAGCGCGCGATCGGCACCAGCTTCTCCCCCAGCGTGTACGCCTGCACGAGCCGCCGCAGCCGGCCCGGCACCTTGTTCGGGTCGCCGCCCAGCGGGAGCTGCAGCTCCTGGCGCTCGTCGGCCGACACCGGCAGCTTCAGGTGCCAGCCCGCGTCGGGCCCACCGACGCGCCGCCGCAGCGTGATGCCGCCGCGGGCCAGCCGGAACGTCTCCGTGTCGTAGTAGGACGCGTCGAGGACGTGCTCGACCGGGTCGTCCTGGGTTTCGACGCCGCCGACGCCGATCAGGCGGGGCACGCCGCTGCCCGCGACGATCTCGTACTTGCGTTCGCGCTCGGTCACCGCGGACGGCGCTGCCATGGTTCGTCCTCTCTGGGGCCGGGTTCACCGCAGGGATACCCGCACGGCGTCCGGCCGACACGGGATTCGGTGCCGGAGCAGCGGGTATCCGGTTCTGCCAACCCGAGCCCGGACCAGGAGAGTGCATGAACGGCAACCAGCCCGCAACCGATCTGACGACCATCCTCGCCGGCGACCACCGCGAGCTCGACCGGCTCTGCACCGAGCTCGAGCTCGGCCAAGGCAGTCCGGAGAACCGCAAGGACCTCGCCGACCACCTGATCGCGGAGCTGGTCCGGCACGCCGTCGCCGAAGAGCCCTTCCTCGACGGCGACGGCGATCTCGCCGAAGCCGACGGCCTGATGCGGCAGCTCGAAGGCGCGGGACCGCAGGAGCCGCGGTTCGAGCGCCTGCTGGGCGGGCTGATCCGCGCCATCCGGCGGCACGTCCGCGAGGAAGGGCCCGCGGTCGTGCGCGAGATCCGGCGTACCTGTTCCGCCGAGCGGCAGGCCGAACTGGGCAGAGCCGTCGTCGAGAGCCGCGATGCCGCGCCGACGCTTCCCCACCCGGATCTCGCCGACCGCATGCCGCAGGCCGATCAGCTGTGGCCGGGACCGGGATTCGTCGACCGGGCCCGTGCCGCGCTGCGGACCCCGGCATCGGGTTGAATGGGAGGCTGGCCACCCATACCGAAGGACAGCGAGGATCCATGAGCGTCGGCGAAGAGGAGTGGGCCCGGGAACGGGCCGGGTTCGGGCAGGACGGTGAACCGGCGCCGGGGCTGCTGGCGGGGCAGTTCGCCGATCTCACGCGAACCCTGCTCGACGCGACGCCGACCGTCGGCGGCGTGCTCAAGCTCGTCGTCGGCGCCGCGACCGCGCTCGTGCCGGGCGCCGACCTGGTCAGCGTCACCCTGCGGGACGCCGACGGCGCGTTCCACACCCCGGTCGAAACGGACGCGGTCGCCGAGCGGCTGGACCAGGTGCAGTACGACCACCGCGAAGGCCCGTGCGTCGAATCGGCCCGCCCGGACGGCCCGGCCGTCGCCTGGTCGCAGGACCTGGGCCGGGACCCGCGCTGGCCGGTGTTCGGCCCGGCCGCCGCCCGCCACGGCTACCACTCGGTGCTGGCCACGGCCCTGCTGCCGGACGCCCGCCCGCCCCGGCTTTCCGGCGCGCTCAACATCTATTCGCGCACGCCCGGCGCGTTCGACGCGCGGGCGATCGACCTCGCGCTGCTGCTGGCGACGCACGCGTCGCTGGCCCTCGCCCACACCCAGGCCGTGGCCTCCGCGGAGCTGGAGTCGGCGCACCTGCGCCGCGCGGTCGACAGCCGCGACGTCATCGGTCAGGCGAAGGGCATCCTGATGCAGCGCCGCGGCATCAGCGCCGACGAGGCCTTCGACGTGCTGCGCCGCGCGTCGCAGGACCTGAACGTCAAGCTCGCCGACCTGGCCAGGACGCTGGCCTCGCGGCACACCGAGGTGGATCTGCCGGCTTCCGAAGGCTGACACGCCGAAGGCGCCACCTTCCCGGGAAAGTGGCGCCTTCGATCGCTTTTTACTGGGCCGAATAGGGAGACCGGTTCTCCAGCGACGGGCTGGCGGTCGGGTACCGGCCGTCCTGGCCCGGCACCGGGGCGACCGTCGGACCCTGCTCCGCCTCCGCTCGCGGGCGGGGGCCGCGCTGGACGACCGCCTCCACTTCCTGCTCACCGCGGATGCGGGCCAGGACGCCGAGGGTGATCGCGTGGGCCAGGGCGAGGATCAGCAGCAGCACGCCGATCCGGCCGACGACGCCGGGCAGGTCGCTGCTGCCCATTTCGATGGTCGAGATCAGGGCGAGCACACCCAGCGTCGCGAGGTGGAACAGCACCGTGACCAGGCGGGTCATCGACGCGCCCGCCGCCGGGTCGCCGTAGGAGTTCTCCAGGTACCGGCGGCCGCTGCGGTAGATGATCTGCCCGTCTATCAGGACCAGCGCAACGCCGATCGCGAGGAACGACAGGTACGCGTTCGTGGTCATGCCGGACGCTCCTTCCTGGGGGACCTTGCCGGAGGAATACCCGGCAGGTCGCGCAGGGAAACGCCGCGGTCACGCGGTGAACACCGTCACCCCGCGAAGGTGTCCGGATCCCCTCCGGTGCGGCGGCCTTCGTCGAGCCTGCCGATCGCCGCCATGTCCTCGTCGTCGAGCGCGAAGCCGAACACGTCGATGTTCTGCCGGATCCGGTCGGGCGAAGCGGACTTCGGGAAGACGATGTTCCCGAGCTGGATGTGCCAGCGCAGCACCACCTGCGCGGCCGTCCGCCCGTGCTTTTCCGCCAGGCCGGTGAGCACCGGGTCGCCGAGGACGTCGGCGCGGGCCAGCGGGCTCCACGCCTGGGTGGCGATGCCGTGCGCCCGGTGGTACTCGCGCAGCCGCGCCTGCTGCAACGCCGGGTGCAGCTCGATCTGGTTGACCGCCGGCACGGTCGAAGTCTCTTCGGCGAGCCGGTCGAGGTGGGCGGGCTGGAAGTTCGACACGCCGATGGCGCGGGCCTTCCCGGCCCGGAGGATCTCCTCGAACCCCTGCCACGTCCGGACGTAGTTGTCCTTGGCCGGCAACGGCCAGTGGATCAGGTAGAGGTCGACGTAGTCGAAGCCGAACCGGCGCAGGCTGCCTTCGAGCGCGGTGATCGCGTTGTCGTGCCCGTGGGCGTCGTTCGCCAGCTTGGTCGTGACGAACACGTCTTCGCGGGCCACGCCGGATTCCGCGATCCCGGCGGCGACGCCGGCCTCGTTGCGGTACATCTGCGCGGTGTCGATGTGGCGGTATCCCGTTTCCAGGGCCGTGCGCACGGCCTGGGCGGTTTCCCCGGGCGGGATGTCGAACACGCCGAACCCGAACTGGGGGATGCGCACGCCGTTGTTCAGTTCCAGCGTGGGGACGTCGGCAGTGGTGGTCGTCATGCGTACGTCCTACCCGACGTTTCCCGGACGCGAAACGCGGCGGGACGAGATCACCCGCCCCGCCGCGACAACTCACCCCGAACGGGTGACTCGCGAGCTTACTGTCCCGGGCGATCCACGTCGCCGCGCCAGCCGCCGGTCTCCCGGCCGCGCTGCTCGACGAACTCCTTGAACCGCTTGAGATCGCCCTTCACCCGGCGGTCGAGGACGCCGAGCTTGTCGGCGACGTTCTCGGCGAAGCCCTCCGGGTCGATGTCCATCTGCGCGGTCACCCGGGTGTGTGAGTCGTCCAGCCGGTGGAAGGTGATGACGCCGGCGTGGTCCGGGCCGGAGTCCGACGTCCAGGCGACCCGCTCGTCGGGGTGCTGCTCGGTGATCGTGGCGTCGAATTCCCGCGTCACGCCGCCGAACCGCGTCACCCAGTGGGTGTGGGTGGCGTCCAGCTGGCGGATCTCTTCGACGCCCTCCATGAACTTCGGGAACTCCTCGAACTGCGTCCACTGGTTGTACGCGGTGGAGACGGGGACTTCCACATCCACGATTTCGGTGATCGTGCTCATGCACTCCTCCTCGTCGGTGGTCGGTCTTCGGCATCGAAGGGCACAAAGCGGCTACCCGGCGCACCGGCGGTCAAACCCGGCGCGGTTGACCCGTGCCGGGCCCGGGTACCCGCCGCCCAGGCGAAGGAGGTGTGCGGTGATCGAAGAAGCAAACAGGAAACCGGCGGCCGACCGTTCGGTCGGCGAGCTGGTGACGGACCTGACCGACGAGGTCAAGCGGCTCGTCCGGGACGAGATGCGGCTCGCGGTCTTCGAACTGCAGCGCAAGGGCAAGAAGATGGGCCTCGGCGCCGGGTTGTTCGGCGCGGCGGGCCTGTTCGCGTTCCTCGGCGCCGGCACGCTGGTCGCGGCCGCCGTGCTGGCGCTCGCGCTCGTCGTGCCCGGCTGGCTGGCGGCGGTGATCGTCGCGGTCGCGCTGTTCGCCGTCGCCGGGATCGCGGCGCTGGTCGGCAAGAAGGAAGTGTCGCAAGGGGTGCCACCGGTACCCGAAGAGGCCATCAGCGGCGTCCGCGAAGACGTGGACACCGTGAAGCAGGGAGTGCGGACATGAGCGGGGACTTCCCGAAGAACGCCGAGGAGGCGCGGCTCGACCGGGACACCACCCGGGAAGAACTCACCGAGACCCTGGCAGCGCTCGGGCAGAAGCTCGACGTCAAGGCCAGGGTCAAGGAGAACGTCGACGACAAGCTCGACCAGGCGACCGCGAAGGTCGCCGACGTGACGAACGAACCGACCGCGGCCAGGTTCCGCCAGGGCGCCGACGCCGTCCGCGCCAACCCGGTGCCGGTCTTCGCCGGCGTACTGGGCCTGCTGATCCTGATCCGCCTGATCCTGCGCCGGAGGAACTCGTGAACAAGACGCTCTACAAGCCGCTGAGCTGGGTGGTCGGTGCCCTGGGCGGCATCCTCGCCGGCCAGGTCTTCAAGCAGGTCTGGAAGCGCGTGGCCGGTGAAGACGACGCTCCCGACGCCACCGACCGCGACTACACCTGGCGGCAGGTGGTCGTCGCGGCGGCGGTGCAGGGGGCGATCTTCGGTGCCGTCAAGGCCGCCACCGAGCGGGCCGGCGCGGTCGGCTACCGCAAGGCCACCGGCGACTGGCCGGGCGACGACTGAGTGCCCGGCTTCCTGGTGTCCACAGTGGACGGCCGGGAGGCGTGCCCGCGGAAGCGGTCACGCCTCCCGGGTGACCACGGGGGCGGGCGGGGGGGGGGCCCGGGGCCGGGGGCCCCCCCCCCCGGCCGGGCTCGGGGGCGAGGCCGGCGAGCGCGGCGCCGACGCCGGGGTGGATCTTCAGCACCAGGTCGGCACCGGTGGCTTCCAGCGATCGGGTGACAGCGTGGCCGCCGAGCACGACGGCGAGCTCGGCGCGGTCGTGCGCCTGCAGCAGCGACCGGACGCCGGCGCAGCTCAGGAACGCCACCCGGGTGAGGTCGGCGACCAGCCGCGGCCCGGTGGCGAGGGCTTCGTCGAGCGTGCCGATCGTGGCGGCGTCGATGTCGCCCACCAGGGTGAGGACGGTGATCCCGCCCGGACGTTCGGTCGTGGTGACGGTCAGGCCGGACGGTTCGTAGATCGTGCGGAAACAGTCGTACATGGCGCTCCCTTTGTTCCAGCGTTGCAGGGGCGCTGACCGGAGCACGTGTCTGAACAACAGCCAACACCCCTGACCGTACGCCCCTGAGCCGCGAGGTCAACCCCGCGGGTTTCCCGGCCCCGACCTCGGGTAATCCGTTCGGGACGGAAATCGGCGCCCCGGAAGGAGATCCATGCGTGTCGTGATCGTCGGCGGCGGTTTCGCCGGTTACCACGCGGCGAAAAGCCTCCGAAAGGAAGCCGGCGAAGACGTTGAAGTCGTGGTGCTGAACCCAACCGATTACTTCCTCTACCTGCCGTTGCTGCCCGAAGTGGCGGCCGGGATCCTGGACCCGCGGCGGGTCGCGGTTTCGATCCCCGAGACGCTGCGCGGGGTCCGGCTCGTGCTCGGCGTGGCCACCGGCGTGGACTTCGACGCCCGCCACGTCACCTACACCGACCCCGAGGACAACGAACACCGGATCGGGTACGACCGGCTGGTACTGGCCGCGGGCAGCGTCAACAAGCTGTTGCCGATCCCGGGCGTGCCGGAGTACGCGCACGGGTTCCGCGGCGTGCCGGAAGCGCTGTACCTGCGCGACCACATCACGCGGCAGATCGAGCTGGCCGCCGCGGCCGAAGATCCCGCCGAGCGCGACGCCCGCTGCACGTTCGTGGTGGTCGGCGCGGGCTACACCGGCACCGAGGTCGCCGCCCAGGGCCCCGCGTTCACCGCGGCGCTCGCCGCGCGCCACCCCGAGCTGGCAGGGCAGCGGATCCGCTGGCTGCTGCTGGACGTCGCCGAGCGGGTGCTGCCCGAGCTGGACAAGCGGCTGGGCCGCACCGCCGACGAGGTGCTGCGCGCCCGCGGGGTCGAAGTGCTCATGAAGACGTCGGTGGACCACGCCGACGCCAAGGGCGTCACGCTGACGAACGGGGACAGCGTCCCCACCCGCACCCTGGTGTGGTGCGTGGGCGTGCGGCCGGACCCGCTGGTGGCCGACCTCGGGCTCGAGACGGCGAAGGGCAGGCTCGTGGTGACCGAGCAGCTGAACGTGCCGGGCCGCGACGACGTGTTCGCCTGCGGCGACGCGGCCGCGGTGCCCGACCTCACCCGCCCCGGCCAGTACACCGCGATGACCGCGCAGCACGCCGAGCGGCAGGGCAGGCTCGCCGGGCGCAACGTGGCGGCGTCGCTGGGCTACGGCCGCCCGGGGACCTACCGGCACCACGACCTCGGCTTCGTCGTCGACCTCGGCGCCGGTGCGGCGGCGGCGAACCCGTTGCACATCCCGCTGTCCGGGCGGCCGGCGAAGGCCGTGACGCGCGGCTACCACCTCATGGCGATGCCGGGCAACCGCGTGCGCACGGCCGCCGACTGGGCCCTGGAGGCGCTGACCGGCCGCCAGACCGTCCAATTGGGACTCGTCCGGTCCGGGGCCGTGCCGCTCGACACGGACAGCCCGGAACTCCCCCGTCGCTGAAGTCTTTTGGTGAAAGGAACGCGCATGCCCGCCGAACCCGAACCCGTCCGCTCCGAAGGCCCTTCGGTGGTGACTGCCGGAGACCCGTCGGGCCCCAAGGTGATCGTGCTCGACCCGGCCGGCGCCGGGAAGCACGACGAGCTGCCCGCGACCTGGCGGCCGCTGGCCCGCAAGCGGGCGGTGTTCTGGTGCCGGGTCCCGGCGGGCGGAGCCCTGACCGAAGCCGACGACCTCCTCGGCGACGCGGGCCCGGGCGACCCCGAGATAGCGGTGGTGGCGAGCGGCCCGTTCGCGGCGGAGGCCCTGCAGCTCGTCGAGCGCCACCCGGGCGCGGCAACGCACCTGCTGCTCGTCGACCCGGCCTCGGACGCCTTCCTGTCGGCAGCCGACGCGGCAGCGGCCAACGACGCCTGGCTGGCCGAACACGACGACGTGGTGGCCAAGCTGCGCGGGGCGGGCACGGAGGTACGAGTGGTGGCGTCGAGCAGCGAGAGCCTGGAGGACCGGGTGCCGCCGCCGCTGCCGCTGGGCCACCCGGAGGTGGTGACGGCGGTGCGCGCGGCGCTCGGGGCGGATTAGCGGCCCGGCCTGGCCGGGTCTTGCTGGGCCCCGCCCAGCTCGACCCGGCTCAACCCACCCAACCCCGCCTACCCACCTGCGCCCCGCCAGCCCCACACAGCCCACCCGGCCACCGCCCGGCAAACTAACCGCCCCGGCCCCCAGCCAGCTCCACGAACCCCCGCACCACCGCGGACACCGCACCCGCCCGCCAGGCCAACCCCAGATCGATCCTCGGCGCCGGATCCTCCAACCTCCGCAACACCACGCCCCGTCGCCGCAGGGCTCGGGCCCGGTGCTCCGGGACCGCCGCCACGCCCGCTCCCTCCGCCACCGCGCGCATCAACTGCTCGTCCTCCGGTTCCTCGCGGACGATCGGCGGCAGCCCGCCTGGCCAGACCTGGGCGCTGATCGCGTCGTACTGGCCGGGGCCGTTCTCGCGGGGCCAGAACACCACCGGCTCCGCGGCGATCGCCGCCCTCCGCAGGCGGCCGCGGTGGCGGGCCAGCGGGTGGCTCGACGGCAGGGCCAGCAGGACCTCCTCCGAGCCGATCACCGCGACCTCGATGCCCGCGGCCGTCACCGGGGGCCGGACGAAGCCGATGTCGATTTCGCCCGCCGTCAGGCGGGCCAGGTTCAGGCTCGTCCAGCCCGTCTCCAAGGCCAGCTCGACGTCCGGGTGCCGGTCGCGGTACGCCGCGACCAGGTCGCCTGCCAACGGGCCTGGCGCCGACCGCGTGTACGCGATCCGCAGCCGCCCCGCGTCGCCCCGGCCCGCCGCCGCCACCGCGCCGCGGGCTCGCTCCAGCCGGTCGAGCAGGTCGCGGGCCTCCACCGCGGCCACCCGGCCGGCGTCGGTCAGCGCGAACCGCGGGCCCGTGCGGTCGAGCAGCGCCACCCCGAGGTCCGCTTCGAAGGCGCGGATCTGCTGGCTCAGCGACGGCTGGGACACGAACAGCCGAGCGGCCGCCTTCGTGAAGTGCATCTCCTCGGCGAGCACGGCGAAGTAGTGCCATCGGCGCAGGTCCACCCAGCGATTATAGGGCTATCCTATGGTTTCATCGGGACGAAGTCTTGGACGCCCCGGCCTGCCCGCTGCTGTCCTGTGTCCCGTGACCACGACCAGCGCACCCCTGACCCGCACCGACCGCAAGCTGCTCGCCCTCGCCGCCGCGGCGGACCGGGGGCTCGCCGGCCCGCTGGCCGGGTTCGTCGACCTGGCCGCCGTCCGGGAAGCCGTCGAAGACCTGACCACGGCGTTCGCGCCGCTCGGGCGCGTCCAGCACACGGTCGCCGCCAAGGCGTGCGGTCTCGCGCCGCTGCTGCGGTTCCTCGGCGAACTCGGGATCGACGCCGAAGTCGCGAGCCCGGGCGAGACGGCGGTCGCCGAAGCCGCCGGCCTGCGCGGCCCGCGGCTCGTGCTCGACTCCCCCGCCAAGACGACCGCCGAGCTCGCCCACGCGCTGGCCGAGGGCACGGCGATCAACGCCGACAACTTCCAGGAACTCGCCCGGCTCGACGCGCTGACCGGCGCGACGCCGCCGCGGTCGGTGCTGGGCCTGCGGATCAACCCGCAGGTCGGCGCGGGGCGGATCGGCGACACGAGCACGGCCACCGCGGCGTCCAAGTTCGGCATTCCCTTGACGGACAACGGAAACCGCGCACTGTTGCGCGAGGCGTTCCGACGCCGGCCGTGGCTGACGCGGCTGCACGTCCACGTCGGCTCGCAGGGCTGCCCGCCGGAGCTGATGGCCGACGGCGTCGCCGCGGTGCACGAACTCGCCGAGGAGATCAACGCCGAAGCCGGGTACCGGCAGGTGACCAGCCTCGACCTCGGTGGCGGGCTGCCGGTGGACTTCACCTCCGACGAGCCGGGCCCGACCTACGCCGGCTACGTCACGACACTGCTGAACCGGGTCCCGGCGCTGGCCGGCGGGCAGTACACGTTCGTCACCGAGTTCGGCCGGTCCTTGCTCGCGAAGAGCGGCTTCCTCGTCAGCACGGTGGAATACACGAAGATCGCGGGTGGGCGGCACATCGCCGTGACGCACGCGGGCGGCCAGGTGGCGGCGCGCACGGTGCTCCAGCCGGCGCACTGGCCGCTGCGGGTCGGCGCGTTCGACGCGGCCGGCACGCCGAAGACCGGACCCGAAGTACCGCAGGACATCGCCGGTCCGCTGTGCTTCGCGGGCGATCTGCTCGCCCGGGAACGGCCGCTGCCGCTGCTCGAACCGGGTGACCTCGTCGTCGCCCACGACACCGGCGCGTACTACTTCGGCGCGCACTACGCCTACAACACGCTGCCGCGTCCGGCGGTGCACGGGTTCACCGTGTCGCCGAACGGTGACGTCGAGTTCACGCCGCTCCGCCGCGCGCAGACCCTCGCCGAGCTGGTCGCCGACGCGGGCGGCGAATTCCTCGGAGCGCTCCCGGAGGCGTGACCACCGGCGTACGATCCGGGCACGCCGAGGGGAGACTGCCATGGGGGCGGATCGGGAGCTGCCGCGGTTCGCCGCGCTGCCGGTGGGGATCGTCGTCGCGGTGCAGGCCGTCGTGCTGACGGCGTTGTCCGGCCGCTACGGCTTCCACCGCGACGAGTTGTACTTCGTCGCCGCGGGCCGCCGTCCGGATTGGGGATACGTCGACAATCTGCCGATCACGCCGTGGCTCGCCCGCGCGGCCACCGCGTTGTTCGGCGAAACACCGAGCGGCCTGCGGGTGGTCGCGACCCTGCTGGGCATGGCGACCGTCGTGGTCGTCACGCTGATCGCCCGCGAGTTCGGCGGCGGCCGCGGTGTCCAGCTGTGCACCGCGCTCGCGACGGCGCTGTCGTCCTACGTCCTGGTCGTGTCGCACATGCTGGCGACCAACTCCGCGGACGTGCTGGTGTGGTCGGCGCTCACGCTGTGCGGCCTGCGGCTGCTGCGCACCGGCGACGGCCGGTGGTGGCTGGCCGTCGGCGCCGTCGCCGGGCTCGGCCTCGCGAACAAGTGGCTCGTCCTGCTCCTGCTGTCCGGGCTCGGCATCGGGGTCGTCGTCGCCGGACCGCGCCGGGTCCTGCGGACCTGGTGGCTCGCGGCCGGCGTCGGGATCGCCGCCGTCCTGGCCGCGCCCGTGCTGCTCTGGCAGGCGTCGCACGGCTGGCCGATGCTCACCGTGGCCGGCGGGATCAGCGAGGACGACGGCGCCGGGAACCGGCTGCTGTTCGTGCCGATGCAGCTGGTCCTCCTCTCGCCGGTGCTGGTGCCGGTGTGGATTGCCGGGCTCGTGCGGCCGTGGCGCGAACCCGGCCTGCGGTGGGCCCGCCCGCTGACGATCGCCTACCCGGTCGTCTGCGTCGAGCTCCTGATCGTCGGCGGGAAGCCGTACTACGCCGTGCCCCTGCTGCTGCCACTGGTGGCACTGGGCGCGGAACCGGTGCTGCGGTGGCTCGGCCGGGGCCGGACGCTCCGGCGGGCCCTCACCGGCGCGGCCGCCGCGGTGTGCGTGGTGGTGTCCGTCCTCATCGGACTCCCGGTGGTGCCGGCGACGGCGCTGAACGGCCCGCTGCTGGCGATGAACAAGGAGCCCGGCGAGCAGGTCGGCTGGCCGGACTTCGCCGGCAGCGTCGCGGGTGCCTGGCGGCGGATCCCGGACGCCGAGCGCGACACCGCGGTGATCCTCGCCGGCAACTACGGCGAGGCCGGGGCGCTCGAACGCTACGGGCCCGAGCACGGGCTGCCGCAGCCGTACTCGCCGCACATGTCGTACGCGGACTGGGGGCCGCCCCCGGACCGGCTGGTCGGCCCGGTGCTGCTCATCGGGCGGATCGAGCACGGCTCGCCCGCGGCAGACCTGATCACCGGGTGCCGCGCGGTCGCGAAGCACCACAACGCCGCGGGCGTCGACAACGAAGAGGAAGGCGTCACGCTGTCGCTGTGCACGCTGACGCGGCCGTGGTCCGTGGCGTGGCCGCAGCTCCGGCAGTACTACTGAGCGGTTGGCGATTCCCTCGGCCCATGGTGGCGAACCTCCGCCGATCTTCAGCTCCAGGCGATCTTGAACACCCAGGTGTAGCGGCCGGCCTGCCGGGCCGCCGCCGGGACGTCGATCACCAGCGAGCCGTTCTCCACCGTCCAGTGCAGGGTCCCGCGGTACCCGAGCAGCGTCACCCGGTCACCGCTGCGGATCGGCACCGGCGCGTCGACCACCAGGCGGCTGCCCGGCGCGGTCAGCGAATGCACGTAGAACGCCTCGTTCTGCTTGACCGTGAACCGCAGGTCGCCGAGCTGGGCCAGCCGCGACCAGTACGTCGTGTCGTAGATCGCCTCGCCGTTGACCTTCAGCCACGCGCCCGCGTCCCGCAGGTGCCGCTGCATGACGTCCGGGATCGTGCCGTCGAGGTCCGGGCCGATGTCGAGCAGGAAGTTGCCGTTCTTCGAGACGATGTCGACGAGCGTGCGGACGACCTCCTCCGCCGTCATGTAGCGGTCGTCGGGGGTCGCGCGGTTGTAGCCGTAGGAGAACGGGTCGAGGCCGCGGCTCGCCTCCCACTTCGCCACCACGGTGTTCGGGTAGGTCGTGTACTCCGGCGTCGTGAAGTCGTGGTCCGGGATGCCGCCGCGGTCGTTGTAGGTGACGTCCTTGGGGCGCTTGCGGTTCTTCGCGCGGTTGAAGTACTCGGTGAGCACGGTCCGGCTGTCGTTGACCCCGCCGATGTCGAACCACAGGACGTCCGGGTCGAACTCCGAAATCAGTTCCAGGACCTGCGGCGCCTGGTAGTCGCGGACGAAGTCCTTCCCCGCGGTGTAGCCGGTGTAGGGCAGCGGCGCGCCGGTGTAGGGGTTGCGCGGCGCGTGGCCCATCCACGGGTTGTCCGGGTTGAACCACTCCGGCAGCGAGAAGTACAGGCCGTTGCGCAGCCGCGGGGTGTACTTCCGGGACGCCGCGAACAGCTCGGCGACGATGTTCCGGCGCGGCCCGAGCTTGACCGAGTTGCGGTCGCTGACCTTCGTGTCCCACAACGCGAAGCCGTCGTGGTGCTTGGACGTCAGGACGTAGTACTCCGCGCCGGCGTCCGCGATCAGGTTCAGCCAGCCGCGCGGGTCGAACTTCGCCGCGGTGAAGAGCGGGATGAAGTCGTCGTAGGCGAAGTTCTCGCCGTACTTCTGCCGGTGGTAGGCGTAGGTGGCGCCGTTCGGGTCCTGCTGGTTCTGCCAGTACCACTCGGCGTACTGCTGCCCCACCGGCGCCCAGGCGGGCACGGCGTACACGCCCCAGTGGATGAAGATGCCGAACTTGGCGTCGGTGAACCAGTACGGCGCCCGGTGCGTCGACAACGAGGCGCCGGTCGGCCGGAAGTCCGGGATGCCGAGGGTGATCGGCACCTGCCGGGTCGCCAAGGTGCCACGGCCGGCGGTGACGCGGATCTGGCCGTTCGTGGTGGTGCCGGGCGGCACGGACGCGTTCGGGGCCAGGCCGAGCCGGACGGTCGCCTGCTCCCCCGGCGCCAGCGCGCGGACGGCCGCGGGCACGGTCGTCCGGCCGCCGGGGACGTCGACGGTGACGCTCACCCGGTCGCCCGCGCCGAGCCACACGGTCCCGGCGTTGACGATGGTCGCTTCGGCGGCCTGCGGCCCGCCGTCGGCCAGCAGGTTGGCCGTCGACCGGCCGTCCAGGACCAGCGCCGAGCGGCCCACGGCCACCGGCTGGAGAGTGAGCGCGAAGACGTGCAGGCTGGCGACGTTCGGCGCCGGGTTCGCGGTCGTGGGCAGGGTCAGCGCGACGGCCTCGCGGGCCGGGTCGACCCAGACCTGGCCGGTGGCCACGGAAACCGGGTTGTCGTCGACGACGCCGCCGGGGGCGTAGCGAAACGGCGAGACGAGCGCGCCGCTGCCGGTGTACCAGTCGGGGCCGGACAGGGACCCGGTGCTCGTGCTGCCGTCGGCGTAGTGCACGGTCGCCGGGCCGCCCGCCGCGCCGTAGCTGGCGGCGACCAGGAAGTAGGCGGCGAAGTAGCGGCCCTTCGGCAGGTCGATCCGCTGCCCGGTGGCGGCGATGTTGTTCTTCGCCCCGGCGGCCGCGGACCCGAGCTCGAACGGGACGCCGCCGGCGGTGACGGTCTGCCCGGCGGGCAGGTGCTCGGCCGGGAAGGTGTAGCCGGACCCGTCGAAGTCGCCGCCGGTGGCCGACGCGCTGTCGATGCCGTCGCATGAGAACCAGGGGTCGAGGGCGACCGGGACGGGTGGCGGGGGCGGCACGATCGGGGTACCGGGGCTGTCGGCCGCGGCGCCGACCGGCACGGCGGCGCCGGCGGGCGTCCGGCCGGCCGCGCTCAGCGCGACGGCGCCACCGAGCGCGATACCGAGGGCTTGACGGCGGGGGAAGGTGGGCACGAAACCTCCAGGGATCGGATGACTGCGGCGGATTGGCGGCAGAGTTCATCCCCAAGAGGGCACAACTGTCGCCAGTGAAGCTGATTCATCCGATGAATGACCTTGCTCGGTGGCCCTCGCCGTGTCAAGGGGCCAACCGGACCGATCGAAGTGAACCGCGCTCGTGTTCGCCGCGTATCACTGGGTAACGAGCTGCAGCAACTCGCACCGAACCCAGCCGCACCGAAAGGCCAGACCGATGTCCACCCACCCGAACGCGCTGAGCCGCCGCGCGATCGCCATGCTCAAGGCGGTCGCCGAAGGCCGTGCCGAGCTCCGCTGCAGCTGCGAACCCGATCTCCGCGTCGACGGGTTGTCGTGCTGCGACCAGAACACCGCCCACGACCTCGCCCACGCCGGGCTGATCAGAGCCACCCGGCTCGTCGCGCCCGGCCAGTGGGCGCCCGCCGAACTGACCGACGCCGGCCACCGCGCCCTGACCGGATTTCCCATCGCCGCAGCCTGAGCCTCCCGCTCGACAGCCGTGAAGGCCACTTCCCGCCCCCCGGGAGGTGGCCTTCACGGCGTTCGGCCCGCGTCGGGCGAGAAACCCCCGAAACTGCGCTGAACCACTCCGCACCGGCGGCCGTGCTTTGGGTGAGGGCGTCTCGCACACGCCCTCCGGGGTTCACCACGACGCAACGATCCGGGCCAGCCTCCGCCCGATCGGGACCGGGTACCCCGGCGAGCGGCCGTCGCGGCAACGGCCACCTCGCGCGGGCCCGTCCGGCATCCCCAGAATCCCGGACGGGCCCGCCCCCAGCTGTCGCGGATCTTGTCCGGTGCCTCACCTGATCAGCGGTCGCCACCCCGTGGACCCACGCGCGACGGTGGGATCATGCGACGTTTCGTGGCCGTGAGCGCGGCCGTCCTGGCGGGCATCGGTCTTCTCACCACGCCCGGGAGCGCGAACCCGGAAAGCGCTCTCCCGGCACCCGCGCAGCACGCGGTCGGCGGCTGGGTCGGCACGTGGGCCGCCGCGCCCGCGTCCGCCGTCCCGAACACGCCGGACGGTTACCCGGGCTACTCGATCCGCAACGTCGTCCACACCAGCGCCGGCGGCGGCCGCGCCCGCGTCCACCTGTCGAACGCCTTCGGGGCTTCTCCCCTGAACTTCGGGCACGTCACCATCGCGGTCCAGGGCACCGGACCGGACGCCGTGCCGGGCACCCTGCGGTCCCTGACCTTCGGCGGCGCCCCGAGCGTCGTCGTGCCCGCCGGCGCCGAGGCCCTGAGCGATCCCGTGAACCTGCGGATCCCCGCCGGCACGAACCTGCTCGTGACGACGTACGTGCCTTCGAAGTCCGGGCCGGTGACCCACCACCCGGCCGCGGCGCAGACGTCGTACTTCACCCGCACCGGCGACTTCGCCGCCAGCGAGTCCGGCGCCCCCTACACCGAGCAGACGTCGGTGTGGCACTACGTCTCCGGCGTCGACGTCCAAGGCGGCGCGGAAGCCTCGATCGTGACACTCGGCGACTCGATCACCGACGGCGTCGGCTCGACCTCCGGCGCCAACCGCCGCTGGCCCGACTACCTCGCCGACCGGCTGCACGGCCGCTTCGGCGTGCTCAACGCCGGCATCAGCGCCAACCGGCTGCTGCTCGACGTGCCCGGTTCCGGCGCCGGCCAGAACGCGCTTTCCCGCTTCGACCGCGACGTGCTGAGCGTCGGCGGCGTGCGGACGATCATCGTGCTGGAAGGCATCAACGACATCCAGCAGACGCCGCACCAGACCGACCCGGCCGCGATCACGTCGGCGTACCGCCAGCTGGTGGCGCAGGCGCACGCGCGCGGCATCCGGGTCCTCGGCGGCACGCTGACACCGTTCAAGGGCTGGCGGGTCTACGACGACACCCTCGAAGCGACCCGCCAGGCGGTGAACAGCTTCATCCGCACCGGCGGGGTCTTCGACGGCGTCGTCGACTTCGACGCGGCGATCCGCGATCCGGCCGACCCGCTCCGGATGCTCCCGGCCTACGACTCCGGCGACCACCTCCACCCCGGCGACGCCGGCTACGAGCGGATGGCCGCCGCCGTCCGGCTCGACCGGCTGTGACCGCGGGGGATGAACAGGACCGCGACCAGGCTCAGCACCGCGACCGCCACCAGGTAGAGCGACACCGAAAGCGAAGTGCCGGTGGCGGTCTGCAACGCCGTCGCGATCAACGGCGCGAAGCCCCCGCCCAGCACCGCGCCCACGGCGTAGGAGAACGAAGCGCCGCTGTAGCGGTAGCGCGGCTCGAACAGTTCCGCGAACAACGCCGACTGCGGCCCGTAGGTGGCGCCGAGGCCGATGTTGAGCACGATCACCGCCACGAGCAGCCACGCCGTCGCCTTGGTGTCGACGAGCAGGAAGAACGGGATCGGCCAGAGGACCAGGAGCACCGATCCGGCCAGGTACACGGGTTTTCGCCCCACGTGGTCGGACCAGGCCGCCGCGCCGAGGATGCTCACCAGCCACGTCACGCTGCCCACGATCACGACGACCAGCAGCGTGGTGCGCGGGATCTTCAGCACCGACGTGCCGTAGGACAGCAGGTACGCCAGGAAGATGTAGCCGATCGCGGTGTTGGCGATGAAGCTGCCGGACGCCACCAGCAGCGCCCGCGGCCGCTCGCGCAGCACTTCGACCATCGGACGGCTGCTGCGCTCCTCCGCTTCCCGCAACCGCGTGAACACCGGGCTCTCCTCGATCCGCAGCCGGATCACCAGCCCGACGCCGACGAGCACGATGCTCGCCAGGAACGGCACCCGCCAGCCCCAGGAGGCGAACTGCGCCTCGGTCAGCGCGCGGCCGAGGACGAAGAACACCAGCTGCGCCAGGATCAATCCGGCCGGGACGCCGATCTGCGAGAACGCGCCGTACCGGCCGCGGCGGTCCTCGGGCGCGTGCTCGACCGCCATCAGCGCCGCGCCGCCCCACTCGCCGCCCGCGCTCAGCCCCTGCAGCAACCGCAGGACCAGCAGCAGGATGGGCGCCCAGACCCCGATCGCGGAGTACGTCGGCAGCAGCCCGACGCCGACGGTCGCGAAGCCCATCAGCAGCAGCGACAGCACCAGCATCGCCTTGCGGCCGACGCGGTCGCCGAAGTGGCCCCAGAGGATGCCGCCGACCGGGCGCGCCAGGAACCCGACCCCGAGCGTCGCGAAGGCGGCGAGGGTCCCGGAGGCGGGCGACAGCGTCGTGAAGAACACCTTGTTGAACACCAGCGCCGTCGCCGTGCTGTAGATGAAGTAGTCGTACCACTCGATGGTGGTCCCCACCGCGCTCGCCACAGCAACCCGCCGCAAGGGCCGGGCCGCGACCGCGCGGCCGCTCACGAGCCGGCTAGTGCGGCTGCCGGGACCAGGTCGTCCACGAGCAGGTCCATCAGCAGCCCGTCGTGCCAGCTGCCGTCCGGACCGCGCTCGTAGGACCGCATCGTGCCGACCGGGCGGAAGCCCAGCGACCGGTAGAGCCGGATCGCCGCCTCGTTGCCGGCCGCGGGGTCGATCACCAGCCGGTGGTGCCCGCGCACCGTGAACAGGTGCTCGGCCAGTGTGCGAATGGCGTCCGAGCCGAGGCCCCGCCCCTGGAAGTCCGGGTGCACGGCGATGTCGATCCCGGCGTGGCGGTACTGCGGGTCGGCCTCCTCGAAGGCGAGTTCGATGCCGACGACGGTGTCGTCGTGCTCGATGGCGTAGGTCGTGGTGCCTTCGTCGGGGTCCAGCAGATAGGACACCTGGGCGGCCACCGGCTCCTCGGCGTCGGCCCACCAGCGGGCGACTTCGGGGTGCGACAGGATCTCCTCGAACCGGGCGGCGTCCGGGGCGGCGGCAGGCCGCAGCCGGACACGGCTTCCGGTGATCAGGCCGGTCATCGGCCCAGTGTCGCCCGCCCGGACGCCCGCTGTCGAGACCCCGAAAGGACTGCTCAGGAGTAGACGGTGACCACGTCCTGCCCGGACTCGGCGACCTTGCGCAGGGCGGCGAGCACGTCGTCGATCACTTCGGCGTCGTCCTCGTCCAGGTCGCCGGGCCGGTCGTCGCCCGCTTTCGCGAGGGCTTCGGCCAGTTCGCCGGCGAGCACGAACCCGACCATCGGGTAGTCGTTCCAGACGATCCCCTCGAGGGTGCGTGCGAGCAGGTGGTCGGCCACGTCCGCGCCCAGCAGCCCGGCGAGCACGCCGTCGAACAGCTCCTCGCGGAACCAGTCGCCGCCGGAAGAGGAGTGGCCGGTCCGGCCCACCTCTTCGCCCATCGCGAGCGCGGTGCGGGCGACGGCGTCCGCCACCTCCGGTGTCGGTTCGCCCCCGCCCGCGTCGCGGAAGGCTGCCACCACCGGGTCGGCGGCCACCCGCGCCCGGAACTCGTCCGCCGACATCGCGCGGAAGACCAACGCGTAGCTCATGCCTACTCCCCGTACCCTGGCGTCACCTTGACGACCGCCTTGCCGTCCGGGCCGACCGTCGTGTTGACCGGAACGTACTTGACCGGCGGGTCGCCCTTGTGGAGCGCGTTCCAGATCGACGTCCCGACCTCGCCGCGGCCGTCGTAGGTCGCGTTCTCCGGCTTGCTGTTCTTCATGTTCGCGGCGACGTCCTTGAGGTACTCCGTGCTGCCCTGGTCCATCCGGTGTTCGTTGGGCCGGTTCGCGGGCGGCACCGGGTCACCGGTGTTCGGGTCGAACTTCTGGACCCGGCCGTGCATCGGGCCGCCGGTGAGCGTCGAGCCGTTGCCCTTCGCCTCGACCACGTGCAACGTCTTGCCGTCCCAGTAGGCGACGTCGGCGACGTTGTTGCCGTTGAAGGCGACCGCGTTCGGCCACGGCTCGCCCTGCTTGGTGCCGTACTTACCCGCCGGCAGCGGGTTGGCCTTCGTCGGCGTGATCATGTCGAGGTCGTCCTTGCCGGTGACCTTCTTCAGGTAGTCGTGGGCCCCGGCTTCACCGACATCCTCCGACCGCTTGGTCTTCGTCTTGCCGGCGCCGCCGTCGTCCTTGAACCGGCGTTCCTCACCCTTCGGGAAGTTGTGGTACTTGTCGACCGCCGGGTGCTTGAGGTCGTCGTTGACGATGTCGCCCGGCTTGTAGTCCTTGCCGGTGTTGGGTTTCTTGTTCGAGCCGGACCCGGACGCCTGCGTCGAGTCGTCCTCGGAGCGCTTGCGCTTGGGGACCCGGTCGTCCTTGACCTTTCCGCACGGCGACACCGTCGGTGCCAGGCCGAGCGGGTCGGCCGCGACGAGCGGGTTCGCCACGTACGCGACCGGGTTCGGCGCCGGGTCGAGGCCCAGCGGGTCCGGGCTGAGGTACCGCCCGGTCGCCGGGTCGTAGTAGCGGTAGACGTTGTAGTGCAGGCCGGTCTCGGCGTCGCGGTACTGGCCGGGGAACCGCAGCGGCGTGCCGCTCGGGTCGGCGACGTCGTTGCCCCACAGATCCGCCTGCCCGCGCCACAGCAGCGATCCGGTCGCGTCGACCAGTTCGATCGGCGTGCCCACCTGGTCGGTGACGACGGTGGCCAAGCGCCCGGCGGCCAGCTGGGCCAGGGGCTTTCCGTCGTCCGGGTGGTACTCCCAGGTGGTGACCCGGGTGCCGGCCTGTTCCTCGACGAGGGTGGTGCCGTCCCAGGTGAACAGCACCTGCTCGGCCACCACGGGGGCGCCACCCGGGCCGGCGACGATCCGCTGCTTGGCGGTGCGCCGGCCGAGCGGGTCGTAGCGGTAGCGCCAGTGGGTACCGTCCGGGGTGACGACGCCGGTGAGCCGGCCGAGGGCGTTCCACGCGTACAGCCAGACGGCGCCCGCGGCGTCCCGGCGGGACACGAGCCGCCCGTGGGCGTCGTACTCGTAGGCCGCGCTGTCCGATTGCGTGAGCCGGGTGCCGGTGTAGAACCGGCGTTCCCGGGCCGTGCCGGTGATGTTGCCCGCACCGTCGTAGCGGTACTGCTCGGCGCGATTCGGGCCGGTGACCGCGGTGACCCGGCCGGCGGCGTCCAGCTGGTAGCGCACCGGGCCGCTCGCGTCGTCGTCGACGCCGGCCAGCTCGCCGTCCGGCCGGTACTCGTACCCGCGGGTGTGCACCCGCTGTCCGGCGACCGTGACGGTCTGCCCGGTGAGCCGCTCCCCCGCGTAGGCCTGTTCGAGCACGACGTCACCGAAGACACGCCGGGTTTCCGCGCCGCCGTCGTGCCCGAAGCGGATCGACTGGCCGGCGGTCTCCAGCGCGACCGGGGCGCCGTCCGGGTCGAACCGCCACACACTGTCCACTCCGGACGGTGTGCGGCGGCGCACGAGGTGGTTTTCGTCGTCGTAGCCGAATGAAATCGTCCGGCCGTCGACGGTGTGGGCGAGGACGCGGCCGGAGTCGTCGCGTTCGATGTCCACCCGGGACTCGGCGTTCGCCGCGCCGGCGAGCCGGCCGACCGGGTCGTGGACGAAGGTGGTGAGTTCGTCGGCCGTGCGGCGGGAGACGACGTTGCCGAGCGCGTCGTAGCCGTACTCGACGACCAGGCCGCCGGACTCCGAACGCACGAGCCGGCCCGCCGCGTCGTGGGTGTAGCGGGTCACCCGGCCGTCGAAGTCGGACTCGGCGGCGAGCCGCCCGGCCGGGTCGTAGGTGTAGTGCCAGGTCAGCCCGGCCGGGTTGGTCACCGCGACCAGGCGCAGCTCGGTGTCATAGGCGTACGCCGTGCGCGCGCCGGTCGGGTCGGTGACCGCCGTCAGCAGGTCGAACGGGCCGTACTCGCGGGCTTCGGCCTGGCCGAGCAGGCCGGTGTGGCCGAGCTCGTTGCCCTGCCGGTCGTAGCGCCAGACCTCCTGGGCGCCGGACGGCGTCGTCCGGGCCAGGAGCTTTCCTTCGACGCTCCAGCGCAACGCGGACCGCCCGCCCGCGGCGTCGACGACGGCCTTCGGACGGCCGAACAGGTCGGTGCCGTCGGGGCGCTCGCGCGCCTCCGCGGCAGTACCGGGCTCGGCTGTGCCCGGTGCTTCGTCGGCGGCACCGTCGGCGATGCCGGGCAGCGTGGTGTACGGGTCGGGCGCGCTGCCCGCCGGGTAGTGGCGCCGCCAGACGCGGCCGGCGGCCTCGACCGCGATGTCGAGGGCGCCGCCGAGGTGCCGGGTGACGGCGACGCGGCTGCCGTCGGGACGCACGACCGCCCGCAGTTCACCGGCTTCGCCGTGCTCGAACAGCGTCGTGTGGCCGAGCGGGTCGGTCCGGCTCCGCAGCCGGTCATAGCGGTCCCAGGTGTACGTCGTGACCGCGCCGAGCGGGTCGACGTCGCGCACGAGCTGGCCCAGCTCGTTGAAGTGGTGTTCGCTGGTGTGGCCGAGCGAATCGGTGAACCTCGTGACGCGCCGGGCGGTGTCGTAGGCGAACCGGCCGTCGAGGAAACCGCCGTCCCCGACGGTGACCACGCAGCGTCCGTCGGCGTCGTAGACGTAGCGGTACCAGATGCCGTTGCGGTCGTGCCAGCCGGTGATCCGGCCGGCGTCGTCGTACTCGAACCGGACCGGGGTCTCCGACGAGTCGGTCACCGCGACCAGCCGCCCGCGCGGGTCGTAGTCGTACCGGACGGCGCGGACGCGGTAGCCGGTGTCGCCGTCGACGACGTCCACCGCCACCACGCGGCCGCGGTCGGTGGTGAGCGCGACCTCGTAGCCGACCGAATGCTTCAGGCGCGAAGGTTCACCGGAAGGCGTGTAGGCACACTCGATCACGGCGCCGGTGGCGTCTTCGACCTGCCGCAGCGGCTGCAGCGCGGCACCGCGGCCGGGCAGCGGCGCGAAGGTGAGGGTGCGCCGGGCGAGGGGGTCGTGCAGTGTGTAGCCGCCGGCCGTGCGGGTCAGCGGCCGCCGCGGTCCTTCCAGCGGCAGCACCGGGACGCCGGGTTCGGCGTGCGGGTAGACCAGGACCAGGCCGTCGGCGGAGAAGAAGCAGACGTGCTCGTCGTCGAGCTCCAGCCGCTGGTCCACAGTGGACGTCCACGTGGGACCGAACCACTGGCCGGCCCGGTAGGACGAGATGTGCGTCCGGTCGAGCACGAGCGGGAGCGGGTCCGGCAGTTCGAGGTCGCGCTGCTCCAGGATGACATCGCCGTTCGCGACGTCCACCGGGTCGGACTTGCAGACGCGGTCGTCCGGGCCGACACCGCGGTCGCGCGGGTTGTCCGGCTTGTTCGACGAGCCGCCCTTGCCGCCGTCGCCCTTGCCCGCGCCCGACGGCGTGGTCGAGCCCCCGCCGGGGGTGGGGTCCGGGCTCTTCGGGGTGTCGTCGGGGCCCTTCGACGCCGGCGGCGGGTCACCCTTCGCGCCGGAGGTCGAAGTGCCGTCACCCTTCGCGCCCGAGGGGCTCGTGTCGCCGTCGGGCTTCGGGTTGCCCTTGATGTCGCCGTGCTTCGGCGGCGGCGCGGCCTTGCCCGGCTTGATGTTCCGCAACGCCTTGGCGGCGTCCGAGAACAGGTCACCGGCCCGCTTGAGCAGCGGAACCAGCGCCTTCAGCGCGGTGACCAGCCGCTTCACCAGATCGGCGATCTTCGACGCGGTCTTCGCCACCGCGTTGATCACCTGCGGCACGACCCAGGTCATCCCGATGCCGAGCGTGAACAGCACCTGCAGCGCCCAGCTGATCAGGTGCCCGATCAGCTCCGCGATGATGTCCCGGACCAGGGCGCGGACCGCGGCCACGACTTCTCCGGCGGTCTTCACCCCGCTGGAGGCGCCTTCACAGCCCTTCTGCGCGGTCTCCAGCAGCGTCACGGTGTCCTGGGCCCGCTGGCGGTAGGTGTCCGCCGCGTTCCCGGTCCAGGATACGGTGTCGGCCTTGACCATGCCGGTCAGGTCCGCGCCGATGCTGCCCAGCTCGGTCGCGATGTTCTTCCACGTCTCGGACTGGGCGGCGATCTCGTCGGCGTTGCCGGTGAGGCCGTTGAGGGCTTCCTTCAGCGGGCCGACGTGCTCCATCAGCCAGCCGACGCCGGCGGCGAGGATCGCGCCGAAGGGGTCCATCGCCATCGACAGCGCGTCCAGCGCGGTCCCGACTGAGCCCAGCGCGACCGACGCCCAGTCGCCGCTCTCGATCGCGGACTTCAGGTCGTTCGCCGACTCCAGCAGCGAGATGCCGGAATACGCCTTCGTGGAATCCTTCGTCTCCGCGACCAGCGGATTCACCACGGATTGTTGTCCTCATCGTCGGTGGGGGCGGGCCGTCGCGACGGCGGCTGCGGGGCTCCGGGTGCGGGCGGGGCCGCGGCGCCACCGGCCGGGGCCGGCGGGACCGGCCCGGGCGCGGCGGGCGGCTGCTCGTCCGGCTCGTCGGGGTCGGGGAACCGGCCGCGCAGGTTGTCGAGCAGCACGCTGCGGGTTTCGCGGTCCTCGTCGCCGAGCTGCTCGGCCATCACCCCGGCGACGCGCTCGGCGATGCCGGACTGCGCCCGCCGCATGGTCGTCAGGATCTGCCGCGAGAGCTCGTCGAGGGGGAACGACTTGACCTTGTTCGAGAACGTCAGGTCGGTGACGGTGCCGTCCGCGCCGACGGTCACACTCACCGCGCCGTCCGAGCTGGTCGCGGTCAGCCGCAGCCGTTCGGTCTGTTCCTGCGCCGCCTGGTAGCGCTGCGCCTTGGCCGCGAACCCGGCCGCCCAGTCGTCCATCCGGCGGATCGTCTCGTCGGGGTCCCGCATGAGGTCCCCCAGTCCGTTCGGGCCCGTCATGCCTTCGTCCTCGCTTCCGCCGAGGGCGACGACGCCGCGAGCTGACGCTCGAACGGCTGCGCGTTGCCCTCTTCACCTTCCCGGTAGGACTTCGCGGCCGCCGTGACGTTGTCCGCCAGCCCGCGCACGCCTTCCGCGGACGCCGTCAGCGCGTCCTTCGCCTGCTCGTTCGTCGGCCGGATGATCGGCGGGAGGAACGAGCACAGGAGCCCGTAGGCGTGGTCCGACATCGCCGTGTCGGCCGCGGAGCTCGCCGTGTTGAGCCGGTCCACCAGGCTCTCGACGTGACTCGCGTGCGCGACCAGGTCGTCCGGTTCGACCTCGAAGCCGGGTGCCGTCACGGGCGTCACTTCCAATCCTGGTTCTTCCAGTCGCCGATCACCGGGGGCGCGACCGCCTGCTCGCCCGCGAAGAAGTTCGGGTCGTCGCTTTCGAGGTAGTCGGCGGCCTTGTGTTCCTTGTCGTCCTCGCCCTTGCCACCGCGCGCTCCGGCTCCCATGCCGCCCATGCCCGGGGTGCCCGCCGCGCCGGCCGCGCCGCGGCCCGAAGCCGCGTTGCGCGCCGCCGCCGCTTCGGCTTCCGCGGCGAGGCCGGAGGCGGCACCGCCGCTGAGGTTGCCGGCACCGCGCAGGCCCGCACCGCCGGCGCCGGCCCCACCGGCACCGGCGCCACCGGCACCGGAGCCGCCGATCCCGCCGAGGGAACCGCCGCCACCGCCACCGCCGCCGGTCAGGCCGCCCAGCCGGCTGGCGATGCTTTCGCCGTTGATCCCGCCGCCGCGGCCGATGGTCGGCAGCTTGGCGCCGCCGGGGTTGTTGAGCCCGCCGGTGCCGGTGGGCAGCCCGGTGACCGGGTCGATGCCGGGCGGGGTGAACCCGGGGATCGGGTTGCCACCGCGAACGGTCCCGCCCCCGCCGGAGACGTCCGGGATGTTCGGGATCGACGGCGGGGTGAACCCGCTGCCGCCGGTCCCGCCGCCGCCGATTCCCGAAGGCGAGAAGCCGGACGACGTCGTCGAGTCGTCGAAGCGCGGCAGCGACGAGCCGGGGATGCCGGCACCGCTGAAGTTGCCGCCGGCGGGCGTGCCGGGCGCGTCGAAGTTCGGCGGCGTGAAGCCCGCGCCACCCGCACCACCGCCCACGCCACCACCGGCGCCGCCGCTGCCGGGAATGCCGGCACCGGAGAAGCCGGAGCCACCGGCACCCGGGATGCCACTGCCCGAAAAGCCCGAACCGTCACCGGGGATTCCGGCGCCGCCGGCGCCCGGGATCCCGGCGCCACCCGCGGCGGCACCGCCGGCCGCACCCGCGCCACCGAAGGCGGCCGCGTTGGCGTCGATCGGGATATCCGCGGCCGCGGGCTCGACGGGGTTCCGGGCGAGCAGCGGCTGCACCCCGCCCGCGCCGGCGCCGCCTCCGGCCGGCGCGTTCGCGGTGCGCGCGGTGGCCGTCGGCAGCTTCGGCGGGGCCGGGAACCGCGGGGTGGCGACGGCGCCGCCGATGGTTTCGTCGTACTGCGTCATGATCTGCGCGGCGTGCTCGCGCGCGGCCTGCTGCGCCCGGTAGGTCTGCATGGCCTCGCCCGCGGCCGCCGCGTACTGCACCGGGTCGGTCATCGACATCAGGCGCTGGTTGGTCGCCTGCAGGTCGAACTGCACCGGCGGGTTCGCGGCCATCTGCCGCTGGGTCTCGTTGAGCGCCTGGGAGTGGATTTCCTGCTGCCGCCCGGCGAGCGTGGCGCCCTGCGCGGTCGCGCCGAGCCACTTGCCGACGCCGGCGAGGTGCTCGCGGACGGCGTCACCGGCGTCGCCCTCCCAGTTGGCGGTGCTGGCGTTGATCGCGCTCGCCAGGGTCTTCTGGTGCGTGCCCAGGTCGTTGCCGACGCGCACCCACTCTTCCGAAGTCTCCGCGACGGTCGCCGAGTTGGCGTCCTGCGTGATGGCTTCGTTCATCTGCTCGTGGCTGGCGTTGTTCCACAGCGTCCGCGGCGCCCCGCCGGTTTGGCGCATGACGAGGCCCTCGTCGAGGCCGTGCTTGGCGTCGGCGAGGTGCTGTTCGTAGCGGTCCTGGATCTTCTGGTCGCGCAGCACCGGGTCGACGACCGGGCCGAGCCAGCCGCGCCGGATCTCGTCGTCGACCTGCCGGGTGGCCATCTCGCGGATCTGGTCGCCCGACGGCGACTTGTCCGAGGTCAGCGGCCCGACGTAGTACTTCGACGACGAATCGGCGGTGACGTCGTAGAGCGGGCTGCGCGGGTCGTAGTCCGGGGACGACGGGTCCGACACGGACTCGGCGGTGGGTGCCACGGTCTCCCTCAGCTCTGGTCGGCGGTCGGGAGCGAGGTCAGCGTCTTGCGCGTCTCCTCTTCCCGGGACTTGTAGTTCTGCTTCGCCAGCTTGATGGCCTCGATGTAGGTCGGGAACTCCTGCCGCGCGGCCTGCAGCTGCGTGAGCAGCCCGGCGTCGTCGGCGGCGGTGCTGACCATGTGCGCGGAGACCCACTGCCCGGTGGCGGTCCGGCTCATCGCGGGCGCGTCGTGCAGCCGTTGCAGCGTGGCCCACCGCGCCTCGAGGGATTCGAGCACGCCTTCGAGCGCCTCGATCAGCTGGTTGCCGGTGGTGTCGTCGACCGCGAAGCCACCGGTCTGGGCGAGCCGCTTCAGCTGCGCCCCGGCGAGGCCGACGCGCACCGCGGCCATCGCCTTGGCCTCGGGAGTGGCGGCGGTCTGCATCTGCATGGTGGCCTGGATGGCCTGGGCCGCCGCGGCGGTCTCTTCCGTCGTCATCAGTCCCCCGATCAGTAGACAGCCGCGATCGCGTCGCGGATGGCGCGCGCGAGATCCGCCCGCCCGGCCGGTACGTATTCAGCGGTGAGTTCCCCGGCATCACCCGTCCGCGTGTGCACGAGATACCGGCCATCGGCGGTGTCGAGCCAGCTCAGCGGCTCACCGGCCAGCCGTTCCCCCCGCCGTCCCTGAGCACTGACGGCAATGTGCCCACCCCCCAACCGGGGTTCGGCAAGCACCCGTTCGAGGACGGCGACATCGGAGGGTTTCGGAGCGGGCGGCCGCCGCCCGGGCCGCACGACGGCCTTGACCTCGATCATCCCGAAGGCATCGGTCTCTTCTTCGTCGAATTCGGCATCGGCGATCCGCTTCGCGGTCATGGCCGAAACCTCCCGCCCGGCAGCCCGGTGCACGACGTGCGTCCCGGTGGTGGCGGCGGGAGCGGGCGGAAGCACCCCGGTGACGACCTCGACGAGGTCTTCGTCGGCGAAGAGCGAGAACAGCAGGTCATCGGTGTCGGGAGCCTGGGTGATGCCGAGCGCCTGCGCCCCATCGCTGACGACGAGGACGGCAACATCGGCCCCCAGCCCATCGATCCCACTGACGGCGACGGAGATCCGCGGCTCGGCCAGCAGTTCGAAGGCGGTCCGCACGCCGGGGTGCAGCTCACCGGAGACGGAAAGCCGCCGTTCTTCGAGAGCGTCGTAGACCTGCCGCGCAACGGTGACGAACCGCACGGGATCGGCGGGCAGGTTCCCGGCCCGCAGCGGGTAACGCCGGACATCGCCCCCGGTGGCCCGCCCGACGACGAGCGCTTCGAAGACCTCGAGGACGAACTCGAACCGCTCCGCCATTTCCCCTCGGTTTCATCAAACCTTCAAGCAAGTTCCCGGATGAAGATTAGCAGTGCGGCATGGATGGGCGTCGGCACCGCCACCCGGATGCCCGAAAGACCACGATCCCCTGGCTCAGGCGGGCAAAGGGGGCTGTTCTGGGGTGCGGATGGAGGCGCAGGTCGGGAAAGGCGGAGATAGCGGACGTCGCGGCGGATTTCGCAACGGAGGCGGCGATCTCGGTGATGGACGGGGCGGCGGAGAGGGGCGCAGCGGGGCAATTGCGGGGTGGTGCGGCTTGGAGCGGCGGGGTTGGCGGCGGGGTTGGCGGCGGGGTTGGCGGCGGCAATGTCGCGGCCACGTGGGGGCGGGGACGCTGGCTACCGCCGCGGCCGCGGCAGGCGGAGATGGCCTTGGCGGCTGGCGATGGTGGTGGTCCGCTGTGGTGATGGTGGTGGCACCTGCGGTGCTGGCAGGTCGAGGCGGCACCGCGACGCTGGCAACCGCGGCGATGGCACCCGCGAGGCTGGCAGGCACGGTGGCGGCAGGCAGGGTTGGGCAGCGGCTGCGAGGGTGGCAGGTGCGGTGACGGCAAGCGCGGCGGCGGCAAGCGCGGTGGACGCAGGCGCGGTGACGGCAGGCTCAGACCGGTGTCGGGCGGTCGGCAACTTGGTCTGTACCAGAGCCTCTGGCAATGCTTCGCCGGCCCAGCGTCGGGGCGCCGGCGCCTGAGGTGGGCGTGGGTGTAGGCCCGTAGCCGTGGGGCTGCGGGCCTGTCCCGTGTTCATGCTGCGAATGGCAGTGGTTCGTGGAGGTTGTTGCGCCTGGGTTTGCGGCGCCGGTCGATGAACACTGGTGGGAGGAATTCGGGTAGGCCGTCGGTGGCGATGCGGACTTCCCAGCCCGATCGGTGCAATAGCCGGTGGTGGTGGGCGCACATCAGCACCAGGTTGGTGAGATCGGTGGGGCCGCCATCTGCCCAGTGCCGGATGTGATGACCTTGACAGTGCCGGGGAGGCCGATGACAGCCCGGGAAGGCGCAACCCCGGTCCCGGAGGAAGAGAGCGCGGCGCAGTCCGGCGGAGATCAACCGGCGGAGGCGGCCCAGGTTCAGCGGTTCACTCTTGTCACCGAGCACGGCGGGGATGATCATGGCGTCGCAGGCATGCACCCGCGCTTCGGCCGCGGACATCGTCCCGGTGTCACCGAGGGTGGCCTTGCCAACACCGGATTTCAGGTCCTCCAATGACACGGCGACCATGACGTGGGCGCGTTCCCCGGCCTGCATCGGCAACTCCGGAGAATTCAGAGCCAGGTCGACGGCATCGGAGAAAGCATCCCCGTAACGCTGCGGGGTGGTGCGGAAGTCGGGACCCTCGTCGCCGGTGCGACGCTCGGCCAGAGCATCCAACAGGGCGTGGGCGCGGGTGCCGGTTTCGTCGTCGAACCGGCCACTCAGCTCCCAGATCCCGGTTCTTTTGCGGCGGAGGAACAGCTCCCGGGTGGGGGCGGTGGGTTCGGTGTCGTCGGGTTCGGGACCGTCGGGGACGAGGTGGGCGAGGATGCGGGCGCCGAGGGCGGCGACCTGCTTGTGCCCGGCCTCCTCGGCGAAAGCCAGCAGGTTGGTCTCGGCACTCTCGCAGTGCTCGGGCGGAACCTGGGCCAGCACAGAGGTGATCACGTCGATCATCGGGTTGCTCAACCGCCCCGCGCGGGCCGCGACCCCGGTGGCGGGGGCCAAGGCAGGGATCGGGGAGCCGTCGAGGTTGCGGCCCGGATTCACCAGGCGGGCGCGTTTGATCAGCCGTTCCGTAGCCGGCTTCGGCATATCGGCCAGATGCTCCAACAGCCGGGCAGCGGACCGGTAGCCGAACAGCTCCATCACCCCGCGCTGCTCGATTTCCACCAGCAGGGCCCCGAGTTCGGCCTCAGCAGACCGCATAGACGCGACCAACTCGCCAATCCGGTCGGCAAAAGCCACCGCCTCGGACGAAAGAGCCGCGTCGCTGGTCATACCTCCAAGCTACCGACGATCGAACACAGCGGCATCACACGATCGGGCAAAAACGAGACACCGCAACCTAAACCCCGGCAACCCGCCGCGCCCGTTCGATATCCGGCCCCCGATAAAGCCGCTCGGGAATCCCCGCCAACGCCGACGGATGCACCTGCGAAGACAACCCGTAGAACTTCTGGAAGCTCATGATCAACGGCCGCCAGGCGTCGGGGTCTATCCGGTCCTCGCTCCCCGCCATCCGGATCGATGGGTGCACGTACACCCGTTGGACCCGGACCTCGAACGCCACCACTCCCCCGTCGTCCCCCACCGGGTGCACCTGCTCGACGACCACCTCCATCGCCACCGGGCACTCCGCCACCCGCGGTGGCTTCACCGTCGACGACTCCACCGGTGTCAGCCCCGCCCTGGCGAACTTGTCCGCCACATGGAAATACCCGCGCTCCCGCTTGCCCGGCGGTACCGGGTCCGCGCCCGTCGTCAGCGCCAGGCGGTCGACCGCGGGGGCCAACGACTCCGATGGCAGGTTCAGCACGCCTTCGCGGGTTCGCATCAAGTTCTGCGCCGTCCGGGAACGAACACCCAGGCCGAGCATGGCCCGCCACCCGAGCCAGAACGCCGACGACATCGGGGCCAGGTTCGTCGTACCTTCTTCGTTGGTGCTGGAAATCAGGACCACCGGGGTGCCGAAATAGAGGATTCCCGGCTCGATGGCCGTGTGCGCGACGTTTTTCACGCCTCCGATCCTGCCGTCCACAGGGGACTCGGGCTGGCGGGAATCGGCCGTCGCGATCAACGGGGGCGGCACCGGTGAGTGCCGCCCCCGGGAAATCACCGGCGAGCCTGCGTCAACGCCCGCTTCGTCAGTACCCTGGCCAGGTGGCGGCGGTACTCCGCCGTTGCGTGGGGCTCGTCCGGTGGGTTCGTTCCCGATGCCGCCAGCGCTGCCGCTTCCTCGATCGACGCCCCCGCCGCCAAGGCCTCCTCCGTGGCCGTTGCGCGCAGCGGCACCCCGCCCATGTTGACCAGGCCGACGCGGCCGCCGGCCACCGTCACGCCGACCATTGCCCAGTCGATCGCGCGGCGAGTGAACTTCTGGAACCCCCAGCCCTGGCCGCGCTGGGCCGGGAGGCGGATCTCCGTCAGCAGCTCCGCAGGCTCCAGCGGCGTCGTGAACGGGCCGAGGAAGAACTCCGCCGCGGGGATGCGGCGCTCCCCCTCCGGCCCGCGGGCCACCAGGACCGCGTCCGACGCCAGGATCGCCGCCGGGAGGTCCGCCGCCGCGTCCGCGTGGACCAGGGAGCCGCCGATCGTGCCGCGGTGGCGGACCTGGCGGTCGCCCACCTCGCCGGACACGTGCGCCAGCAGGGGCGCGTGCTCCAGCAGCACCGGGTCCTGCACCAGCGCGCTGTAGCGCGACAACGCGCCGATGACGACCTCGTCGCCCTCCAGGCGGACGTACCGCAGCTCGTCGAGCGGGCCGATGTCCACCAGGTACTCCGGGGCGGCCAGGCGCAGCTTCATCAGCGGCAGCAGGGAATGCCCGCCCGCGAGCACCTTCGCGTCGTCGCCGTGTGTGGCCAGCAGCGAAAGCGCTTCGTCTACTGTGGACGCACGCAGGTACTGGAACGAAGCCGGGATCACCGGTCCACCTCCTGCCCGGACGCGTCGATCACGGCGCTGACGATGTTGTGGTACCCCGTGCAGCGACACAGGTTCCCCTCGAGCCCGGCGCGGACCTCGTCGCGCGTCGGCTTCGGGTTGTCGGCCAGCAGCGACACCGACGCCATGATCATCCCCGGCGTGCAGAACCCGCACTGCAGGCCGTGCTGCTCCTCGAACGCCCGTTGCACAGGGTGCAACGCTCCGTCCGAAGAGGACAGTCCTTCGACCGTCGTGACGGTGTGGCCGTCCGCCTGCGCGGCCAGCACCGTGCACGACTTGACCGACTCGCCGTCGAGCAGCACCGTGCAGGCCCCGCAGGACGTCGTGTCGCAGCCGATGTTCGTGCCGGTGAGGCCGGCCGTGTCGCGCAGGAAGTGCACCAGCAGCGTCCGGTCCGGCACCTCCTCGGTCACCGGCCGCCCGTTGACCTCGATCGAGACCTTCACTGCGCGCTTCCCTTCCCAGTTTCTTCGAGTGCGGCCCAGACCCGGATCGGGGTCGTGGGCATGTCCAGGTGCTTGACGCCGCGAGCGGCCAACGCGTCGACCACGGCGTTGTGCACCGCCGGTGTCGAACCGATCGTCGCCGCTTCGCCGATCCCCTTGACCCCCAGGAGGTTCCGGTCGGTCGGGGTGGCCATGTCGACGAGCTCGAAGTCCGGCAGCTCGGCGGCGGTGACGAACGAGTAGTCCGCCAGTGTCGCGGTCGTCGGGTTGCCGTCGTCGTCGTAGGTCACGACCTCCATCAGAGCCTGCGCCGCGCCCTGGCCGAGCCCGCCGTGGCGCTGCCCGCGGAACGTCAGCGGGTTGACGATCGGGCCGGCGTCGTCGACGGCGACGATCCGGCGCAGCTCGACCTTGCCGGTCTCGGTGTCGACCTCGACCACCGCCAGGTGCGCGCCGAACGGGAAGGTCGGCTTGCCGTCGCCGAACCAGACGTCGGCCGACAGCTTGCCCTCGCCGGCCCGGCCGGCGACCTGCGCCCAGCTCAGCACCGTGCTCGACGGCGCGCCGCGGACCTGCCAGACGCCGCGTTCGGTGTCGAGCTCGAGGTCGTCCGGCGCGGCTTCCAGCAGTTCCGCGGCCAGCTCACGAGCCTGCGCGACGACCTCGTCGGCCGCCTGCCGGATCGCCGAGCCGCCCAGCTGCAGCGACCGGGAGCCGAAGGTGCCGACCGCGTTCGGCACCTCGTCGGTGTCGCCGTGGCGGACCGTGATCTTCTCCAGCGGGACGCCCAGCCGGTCGGACAGCAGCATCGCCAGCGACGTGCCGAGCCCCTGCCCGTGCGGCGAGCTGCCGGTCCAGGCGACGACCGAGCCGTCGGGGTGGATGTCGACGCGGCCGCTCTCGCCGGCGCCGTCGCCGCCGGTGATCTCGACGTAGGAGGCGATACCCAGGCCCAGCTCGACCGGGTCGCCCGCCTCCCGCCGCCGCCGCTGCTCGGCGCGCAGTTCCGCGTACCCGGCGGCTGCCAGCACCTTGTCCAGTGCCGCCGCGTACTCGCCCGTGTCGTAGACCGCGCCGGTCGGCGTCTGGTACGGGAACTCCTCCGGCCGGACGAAGTTGACCCGGCGGACCTCGGCCGGGTCCAGCCCGATCTCGGCGGCGAAGCGGTCCATCGCCCGCTCGACGGCGGCCGTCGCCTCGGGACGGCCGGCACCGCGGTAGGCCCCGATCGGCGTCGTGGTGGTGACGACCGCGCGGCTGCGCGTCTCGACCTTCGGGAACCGGTAGACGCCGACGGCCATCAGCTCGGTCAGCGTCGGCAGCATCAGCAGCCGCGGGTACGCCCCGGCGTCCTGGACGACGTCGAGGCGGTACGCCAGCACCGTGCCGTCGCGCTTCCCGCCGATGGTCACGGTGTTGCGCTGCGCCCGGCCGTGCGTCATCGCCGTGAGGTTCTCGCTGCGCGACTCGACCCAGCGCACGCCCCGCCCGAGCTGCTTGGCGGCCCAGCCGAGCACGGTCGCCTCGGGGTCCGCGCCGATCTTCGCGCCGAAGCCGCCGCCGACGTCCGGCGCGATCACCCGCACCGACTCTTCGCCGACGCCGAGGGCCGCGGCCAGCTGGCTCCGGGCCATCTGGGCGTTCTGCGTGGACAGCCAGGCGGTCAGCCTGCCGTCCTCGCCCCACACGCAGGCGGCGCCGCGCACCTCGAGCGGCGCGGGCGCGACGCGCTGGTTGAGGATGGTCTGCGTGACGACGACCTCGCAGCCGTCGAAGATCGCGTCGTCGAACTCTTCCGCGCCGTGGGCCTGCACGACGTTGCTGCCGTGCTCCGGGAACAGCAGCGTCTCACCCGCCAGTGCGGCGTCGATCGTCGCGACGGCTTCCAGCGGCTCGTAGTCGACGTCGACCAGCTCGGCGGCGTCGGCCAGCTGGTAGCGCTCTTCGGTGACGACGAGCGCGACGGGTTCGCCGACGTAGCGCACCACCTCGCCGGCCAGCCACGGTTCGGGCACCGGCCCCGCCGGGTGCGGGCCGAACCCGAGGTCCGCGGCGGTGAACACGCCGAGCACGCCCGGCGCCTCCTTCGCCGCGCTCACGTCGATGCCGCCGATCCGCGCGTGCGCGATCGGACTGCGCACGAAAACCGCGTGCGCGGCACCGGAAAGCGCTTCCGTCCGCAGATCGTCCACGTAGGTGCCGCCCGCGGTGATCAGGCTCCGGTCTTCCCGGCGGATCACCCTGGTCCCGACAATGCTCATCTGGTCTCCTGCTCGCCGATATCCGCCGATCATGCCCGCAGGCCGAGGACGACCGCCAGGCCCAGTCCGCCCAAACCGATCCCGACGCGCAACGGCGTCGCCGGCAGCCGCCGCACGAGCGCGGACCCCAGCCACGACCCGCCGAGCGAGCCGAGGCAGACGGCGAGCGCGGCCGGCCACACGACCTTCCCGGTGACCGAGAAGACGATCGCGGCGAGCAGGTTCGCCGAGCCGGTGACCAGGTTCTTCGCCGCGTTCGTGCGGGCCAGCGGCTGGCTCCACACCGTGACCAGCAGCGCGAGCATGAGCACGCCCGCGGCGGCGCCGAAGTAGCCGCCGTAGACGCCGATCAGGAACGCGACCACACCGGTCGCCGGGCTCAGGCCGTGGTGCTCGGCGCCTTCGGCCAGCCGGCGCAGCCGGGGCCCGGCCATCAGGACCAGCGACGCCCCGCCGATCAGCCACGGCACGATGACGGTGAACGCGTCGGACGGCGTCAGCAGCAGCACGAAGCCGCCGCACGCGCCGCCGACGGTGGTGATGGCGCACAGCGGGACGAGCCGGCGCCGCTGCCCGGCCAGTTCGGGGCGCGCCCCGGCCGCGGCGCCCACGGTGGTGCCCAGCATGGCGACGGTATTGGTGACGTTGGCGGTCACCGGCGGCAGGCCGGCCGCGAGCAGGGCCGGGTACGACACCAGCGACGCGAGCCCGGCGGTCGCCCCGGTCAGGCCCGCCCCGACCCCGGCCAGCACGAGCAGGAGCAGCACCCACGGGTCGGTGATCACGTTGTCATCTCACCACGCCGCCCGCGCTGCCCCGCCGACGGGTATAGGGCGTTATACCCGGCCATTGTCCACATCGGACCGAAGAGCGCACCGGCGGCCCGGCGACCCCGTTGTCGTCCGCACTTGATCGATCTCGGACCGGTCGCGGCGGCCCCGCGGGCGAGTACCTTGACACCACAGGGCCTGGCACCCCCGCTCGGGAGGACGGATGCGCGTCACGATCGCCGAGGTCGCCCGCCGCGCGCGGGTGAGCAAGACGACCGTGTCGCGGGTGCTCAACAACAAGGCCGACGTCGACGCGGCGACCGCGATCCGGGTGCGCGAGGTGATCGCCGCGACCGGCTACATCCCCAGTGCCGGCGCGGTCGGGCTGGCCCGCGGGGTGACGCGCACGGTCGGGATGCTCGTGCCCGGCCTGACCTGGCCGTGGATGGGCGAGGTGCTGCAGGGCGTCGCCGACGTCGTGGAGTCGAAGGGCTACGGCCTGCTGCTGTCCACCACCAACCGCGGCGCCGACTCCCTCGGCGAGTTCTCGCGGCAGGTGTCGGCCAAGGCGTTCGACGGCCTCCTGCTGGTGGAACCGCCGGAGGCCGTGCGACACCTGCGCGTGCTGCACGACTCGGGGCTGCCGGTCGTGGTGATCGACGACCGCGGCCGCCGCCCGGCGTTCCCGTCGGTGGGCACGGACAACCGCCACGGCGGCGCGGCCGCGGCCCGGCACCTCCTGCACACCGGCCGCACCCGGCTCGCCACCGTCACCGGGCCGCACGACTTCGGCTGCACCGCCGACCGCCTCAACGGCTTCAACGAGGTCGTCCTCGACGCGGGCCTGACCCTCGACCCGCGGCTCATCATCGAAGGCGACTTCACGAGCGAAAGCGGCGAGGCGGCGATCCTCCAGCTCCTCGAAACGGGCCCGGAGTTCGACGCGGTCTTCGCGCACAACGACCTCACCGCGGCGGGGGTGCTGACCGGCCTGCGCAGGTCCGGCCGCAGGGTGCCGGACGACGTCGCCGTGGTCGGCTTCGACGACATCCCCCTCGCCGCGCACACCCAGCCCCCGCTCACCACGATCCACCAGCCGCTGCGGCAGATGGGCGAGACGGCGGCCACGCTGCTGCTGGACCGCCTGGCCGGCGCGCCGGCCCCGGACGAACCGCTGATCGTCCCGACGACGCTGGTGATCCGCGGCTCGACCGGGGTGCGGTAGCCTGCTCCGTCCACTGTGGCCGGTCAGCCGCCGGTGGCGCGCCGCAGCGCCGGGCCGATCGCCGCGGTATCGCGGAGTACCGCCGCGACGTACGCGTCCGGGCGGACCAGCCACGCTTCGCCCGGACGCGCGCCGAGCGCCCCGCCCACCGGGATCTCCACCGACCGCAGGCCCGCCGCGGGCACGCCCGGCGTCGTCAGCAGCAGGAACCCCGCCCGCGCCAGGTCACGCAGCCGGCCGCCCGCGACCGTGACGTCCGGCAGCAGGATGCCGGGGCCGGGCGGCGGCAGCGCCCCGCGCGGCGGGCGGCCGGCGAACGGGCGGGCGGGGTCCGGGGTGGTCAGCGGCGATCCGGCGTACCAGAACGGCTCGGCCAGCCGCCCCGAGTCGACTTCCGCGTGCGCGGCGGGGTCCCGCGCGGCCCTGGCCAGCACCTCGGCCCGGTGCCGTCGCTGCTTGTCGTCCCGCGGGACCAGGAAGTCCATCGTCGCTGTCGTCACCTCGGCGTTCTCGACGGCGGCCGCGTACCGCTCGGCGTGGTAGCTGTCCAGCAGCCCCTCGCCGGCTTCTCCGCGCAGCACGGACGCCAGCTTCCAGGCGGCGTTCTCCGCGTCCGCGATCCCCGAGTTCAGCCCGCGGGCCCCGAACGGCGCGACCAGGTGCGCGCAGTCGCCGGCCAGCAGCACGCGGCCGGCGCGCATCCGGCGGACGAGCCGGGTGTGGAAGCGGTAGACCGACCGCCACACCACCTCGTACGGCCGGTCGCCGATGATCGCCCGGATCCGGCGGTCGAGGGCCCCGCCGGTTTCCTCGGCGGCGAGGTCGTAGTCGTCGGGCACCTGCCAGTCGATCCGGAACTGCGCGCCCGGGCACGGGTGGATCAGCACCTGGCGGCCGGGGTTCCACGGCGGGTCGAAGAAGAACCGCCGCTCGGCGGCCCAGCCGGGGAGGTCGGCGCGGATGTCGCAGATCAGGAAGAGATCGGCGAACGAGACGCCGGCCAGCTGCTCCCCCACCGCGCGCCGCACCACGTCGCCGTGGGCGCCGGTGCACGCGATCGCGTAGTCCGCTTCGATCCGGCGCGGCCCGGCCGCGGTGTCGCACTCGACCACCACTCGGCCCGGCTGGGTCAGCCCGGTGACGCGGTGGCCGCGGCGGACGTCGATCAGCGGCTGCCGCGCGATCAGCTCGTCGAGGACCTCCTCGACGCGGGCCTGGGAGAGGTTGACGAACGGCGGGAGCGCGGATCCCGCGTCCGGCAGCCGGAGGGCGAACAGCTCGCGGTCGCGGTGGAACGTCCGCGCGGTCGTCCAGGTCAGGCCCTCTTCGGCGAGGCAGCCGGCGCCGAGCCACGCCCAGACGTCCAGGGTGTCCCGCTGCTGGCAGATGGCCCTGGAGCCCACGGGATCGCGCCGCTCGTGCTCGTCGACGAGCACCACCGGCACGCCGCGGCGCGCGAGCAGCAGCGCGGCCGTCTGGCCGACCGGGCCGCTGCCGAGAACGACGACCGTCATCCTTGGAGCCGGTCCCAGACTTCGCGGTCCCGTTCGGCCGTCCACACCACCGGCCGTTCGATGCCGCCCAGCTCGTCCCACAGCCGCGAGACGTCGAAGGGCAGGCAGTGCTCGAAGATCGGCCAGTGCCCGTACCGGTCGTTCAGCGCGACGTGCGTCCGCTCGAAGGCCTCCTTGAGCGTGCCGCCGGCGTCGCGGACCGCGCCGACCTCGCGGATCATCGTGTCGAGGAAGTGCCGGGTCTGCGCGATGGCGGCGTCGACCGCCGCCGCCCCGCGGCTCACCCCGCCGCGGCCGCCGACCAGGGTCTCGGCCCCGAACGCGGCGACCCGGTCCAAAGTGGACGAAGCCCAGTCGCGGTGGAAGGCGTCGCCGGTGTACAGCGCGGCTTCGGCTTCCACGAGGTCGCCGGCGTAGAGGATCTTTTCGCGGGGCAGCCAGGCGACGATGTCGCCCTCGGTGTGGCCGCGCCCGCAGTACTGCAGGACGAGGTCGCCGCGGTCGCCGCCGAGGTCGATCGTGAGCCGGTCGGAGAAGGTCAGCGTCGGCCAGGTCAGCCCGGGCACCGATTCGGCGCCCTTCGCCAGCCGCGGCATCCGGCCGAACTCGCTTTCCCAGTCCTCCTTGCCGCGCTCGGCGACCAGGGCGCGGGTGTTCTCGTGCGCGACGATGACGTCGGCGTCGAACGCGGACGCGCCCAGCACCCGCACGGCGTGGTAGTGGCTGAGCACCAGGTACCGCACGGGCTTGTCGGTGTGCTCGCGCAGTTTCGCGAGCCACTCCCCGGCCGCGACGGGCGTGGCCAGCGCTTCGAAGCAGACGAGGAAGTCCTCGCCTTCGATCGCGCCGATGTTCGGGTCGCCCTCGGCGGTCAGCGCGTAGACGCCGTCCGCGAGCACTTCCAGGGTCTGCGCTTTCTCCGCCAGGTCGGCCGAAGAGGCGAAGGCTTTCTTCGTCACGGCGAGCGCTCCTTGATCGTCAAAGGATTGACTATCGAGCCAGGCTAATCCGCCGGACCGCCGCGGGGAACCCCGTTGCCCCTAACCTGGGCCGCATGACCGACCGACCGGCCGACCTCGACTACCTCTCGTTCGTCGACTACGCGATCGGGAAGACGCAGGCCGAGCTGCCCGCGACCGACCCGGTGGCGATGCGCCTCGGCCTGACGCTGCACCGCCTGGCCGGCGCGCTGGTCTACGACTGGGAGTCGACGGTCCACCGCCCCCGCGGCTGGAGCTGGGGCGGCTTCCGGGTGCTGTTCGTGCTGTGGCTGGCCGGCCCGCTCGAGTCCCGCCACGTGGCCCGCCTGGCGGGGATGAGCCGGGCGGCGGTGTCGGCACTGGTCAAGACCCTGGAGCGGGACGGCCTGGTGACGCGCACCGCAGTCCCCCACGACCGCCGCGCGGTGCGGCTGGCGCTGACCGAAGCGGGCCACACCGCGGTGACCGACGCCTACCAGGAGCACAACACGCGCGAGCGGGCCTGGGTGGCGGCACTGACCCCGGCGGAGCAGACGACGCTGATCGGGCTCCTGGAGAAACTGACCACGAGCCCGGCGGCCGCGGCGGCCCAGCGCCTCACCTGACCGTCCAGGGCAACCCGACCTTCCAGGTACACCGGCCGACTCTCGAGGTACGCCTACCGACCCTCCGGCACGCGACCTGACCCGGGCCGGCGCCGCTCAGCTGGCCAGCCCGGGCAGGCTCAGCGTGTGCCCGGTCTGCTCGACCTTGGCCCGCAGGTACCGGACGTTGCTCTCCGTCGCGAACACGCCGGTCGGCACCCGGTCGCGCACCGCGATCCCGGCCGCGCGCAGCTGCGTCGCCTTGTCGGGGTTGTTCGACAGCAGGTCCACCCGAGCCACCCCGAGCGCACCCAGCATCTGCGCGGCGACCGTGTAGTCGCGGGCGTCCTCGGGCAGGCCGAGCGCGGCGTTCGCGGCGTAGGTGTCGAGGCCGCCGTCCTGCAGGGCGTAGGCGTCGAGCTTGTTGTACAGCCCGATCCCCCGGCCCTCCTGGCGCAGGTACAGCAGGTACCCGCCGGTCTCGGAGATCCGCGAGACAGCCTCGGCCAGCTGCGGGCCGCAGTCGCAGCGCGCCGACCCGAAGACGTCGCCGGTGAGGCATTCCGAGTGCGGCCGCACCAGCGGCACGTCACCGGGCGTGCCCAGGACGAACGCCAGGTGCTCCCCGCCGTCGGCCAGGCCCCGGAAGGTGACGGCTTCGGCGTCGACCGCGACGCCGCCGTCGAGCCGCAGCGGGATCCGCACCCGTGTCCGCACCTCAGCCGTCATGCCGTCGCCCCTGGAGTCACCCACAAGATCGACCCTACACGAGGTTCAAATTCGAACTTTCACGGCAGTTTCTCCGAAAACCGGTGGCGGACAGGTCGTATTCTCGGGCCATGATCCCCGGTGCCACCGCCGCTTCCTTCCTCCTGGTCGTCGTGCTCGGGGCGATGTCGCCCGGGCCCGACTTCGTCGTCGTGACGCGCTCCTCTCTCACCGGTGGCCGGCGGGCCGGGATCGCCGCCGGGGCCGGGATCGCGCTCGGTGTCTTCGCCTGGGTGGTCGCGATCGCCCTCGGGGTGGCCGCCGTGCTCACCGCTTCCGCGGTCGCCTTCACCGTCGTCAAGCTGGCCGGGGCCGCCTACCTCGTCTTCCTCGGTGTCAAGGCGTGGCTGGCCGTGCGGCGCGGCGAGTACCGGGATCTCGCGGCGGCCACCGAGGCGCGGCAGCTCACCGCCGGGGCCGCCTTCCGGCAGGGGCTGGTGACGAACCTGCTCAACCCCAAGGTCGCCGTGTACTTCCTGGCCCTGCTGCCCCAGTTCCTGCCCGCCGACGGCTCCACCCTGCAGACGCTCGAACTGGCCGCGATCGCCACCGCCGGCACGGTCCTGTGGTTCGTCACCCTCGCCGTCGTGGTCGGGGCGCTGAAGAAGTTCTTCAGCGCCGGCCGCGTGCGCCGGGGTCTCGACGCCGTCCTGGGTACCGTGCTCGTCGCCCTCGGGCTGAAGGTCGCCGCCGAAACGGCGTGAGCCCGGGAGCGACCCTCAGCCGAGCTGCTCCGACGCCAGCCGCGTGCCCTCGACGCGGGCCGCGATCTTCGCGAACGCGATGTCGCGCGAGGTCGACGTGTCGTCGGCGAACGGCGAGAACCCGCAGTCGTCGCAGGTGCCCAGCCGCTCGGCCGGTACGTACTTCGCCGCGGTCAGGACCCGGTCCCTGACCTCCTCCGCGGTCTCCACGCGCGGGTCGATCGGGTCGGTGACGCCGACGAACACCCGCTGGTCCGCCTTCAGGTTGTCGGCGATCACCCGCAGCGCGCGCTCCGGCTCGGCTTCACTCGCCAGCTGGACGAAGAACCGGCCGGCCTTGAGGTCGAACAACGCCGGCAGCAGCCCCGCGTAGTCGACGTCGAGGCTGTGCACCGAGTCCTGGTCGCCGCCCGGACAGGTGTGGACGCCGATCTTCGCGCGTTCCTCGGCGGTGAACCGGTCGAGCACGGCGTTGTTGAGCTCGACGAACTGCCGCAGCAGGCCGCCGGACGGGTCGAGCTTCAGCGACAGCCGTCCCTCGGTGAAGTCGATCTGCACGCTGTCCGCGCCCGCGTCGAGGCTGCCCCGGATGTCGGCCTCGGCCTCGTTCACCAGGTCGGCGACGAACTGCTCCTGCGAGTAGCCCTCGATGCCGTCGCCCGGGTAGATCAGCGAGAGCGCGGACGCGGCGATCACCGCCTGCTTGACCGGGCGGTCGGTCAGCGCCTTCGCCCGCGTGAGGTAGGAGCCGGCGTGCGTCGCGTAGCGGAACGGTCCCGCGGTGAGCCGCGGCAGCTGCCGGGTGTGGCCGTCGGCGAACGGGATGACGACGCCGTCGGGCGCGAGCGCGTCCAGCCCGGCCAGCGGGTACGTCGCGAAGCTCGGCTTGCCCTGTTCCCCGTCGGTCAGCACCGGGGAGCCGGTCTCCTCGAACCGGCGGATCGTGTCGGCCAGTGCCCGGCTCTCGAGCTCGGCGAGCGCGGCGGCGTCGATCCGGCCGGCCGCGAAGTCACCGAGCCCCTCGACGAGGTAGGCGGGGCGCGGGATGCTGCCGATCGGTTCGGTGGGCAGGGTCATCAAGTCCTCCGGCTGCTTGAAGGGCCTGACCGGGCACCGGCGCGACGACAGGACGTGGCCCTCCGGCCGCCCCCACCCACCGTCCGGCCGTGACCGGCCACGTTCGAGGGCAACTTAACGTGGCCGAACCCGGTCACGGAGCGCGGATCACCCGGACGGACCAGAGAAAAGCACGAAATCGGAAGGCGTTCGGCGGTTCGTTCGGAGGACGATTGGGTATTCGCTACGGCGATACGGCGGGTTCGGCGCCGAAGGAGGCCCGATGCTCAGTCACCACGACCGCACGGAGCTGGAGAAGATCGAGCGCAGTCTCGAGCTCAGCGACCCGGAACTGGCTGCCGCGCTGCGCGACGGCCGTCGCCCGAAGTCGCGCGCGCTCCGCAGCACCCTCCTGATCTTCTTCGACATCACCGCCGTGACACTGCTGGTCCTCGGGCTTGTCCTGCCCGATCCCGGCGTGACGCTCTGCGGGATCCTCGCGCTCACCGGCACCGTCTGGACACACGTGGCGCGGCACAAGATCTGAGGCAGACTGAGCTGGTGAAGTGGGTCCTGCACGTCGACCTCGACCAGTTCATCGCCGCGGTCGAGATCGCCCGCCACCCGGAGCTGCGCGGAAAGCCCGTCGTGGTCGGCGGCAACGGCGACCCCACCGAGCGCGCCGTCGTGGCGACGGCGTCCTACGAGGCCCGCGAGTTCGGTGTCCAGTCCGGCATGCCGCTGCGCGTCGCCGCCAAGCGCTGCCCGGACGCCGTCTTCCTGCCCAGCGACCCGGACGCCTACCTCGAGGTGTCGGCGCGCGTGATGGCCGCGGTGCGCGAGCTGCCGGTGGTGGTCGAGGTGCTGGGCTGGGACGAGGCCTTCGCCGGCGCGGAGGCGGACGACCCCGAAGCGCTGGCCGTCGCGATCAAGGAGGCGGTGGCGCGCGAGACGGGGCTGTCGTGCGCGGTCGGGATCGGCGACAACAAGCTGCGGGCCAAGCTCGCCACCGGGTTCGGCAAGCCGGGCGGGATCTTCCGGCTGACGCGGGAGAACTGGTGGGCGGTGATGGCGGACCGCCCGACCGACGCGTTGTGGGGCATCGGCGGCAAGACCGCGAAGAAGCTCGCCGGACTGGGCATCCACACCGTCCTCGACCTGGCCGGCTCGGACCCGGCTGAGCTGGCGGCGCGGTTCGGCCCGAAGACCGGTCCCTGGCTGCGCCTGCTGGGCGGCGGCATCAGCGACGCCGAGGTCAGCGCGACACCGTGGGTGGCCCGGTCCCGCAGCCGCGAGACGACGTTCCAGCGCGACCTGGCCGACCCGGCGGAGATGGCGGCCGAGGTCTCGGCACTGGCCAAACGCGTCGCCCAGGACGTCCTGGAGGAAGGCCGCCCGGCGGCGCGGGTGGCGGTCAAGGTGCGGTTCGTGCCGTTCCTGACCCACACGCACAGCATCACGCTGCCGGAACCGACGTCGGACGCCGGCGAGCTCGACCGGGCGGCGCAGGAGGTGCTGGGGATGTTCGAGCTGACCCGCGCGGTGCGGCTGCTCGGTGTGCGGGCCGAGTTCCCGCGCGAAGACTAAAGCCCCTCCGGAAGCGGCAACGGCCGGTCCGGGTCCAGTTCGACCCCGCCCGCGCGCAGCGTGTGGTCCAGCATCGCCCAGATCGTGCCCGTCAGCTGGGCCGTCAGCTGGGCCAGGCTGAGCTCGCCCGGGTGATCGAGCCAGCGGGTCGTCGCCGATTCGACGTAGCCGACCAGGCCGAACGCGATCGTGTCCGCCGGGGCCGGATCGAGCCCGAACGCCATCAGGTAGCCGGTGAACAGGCCGCTGAGGTGGCGGGCGATGGCCCCGCGGACGTCGGGGCCGTCCGGGACGCCGCGGGCCAGGTAGCGGTGCAGGTGGGCGTGCTCGGTCAGCCAGCGCAGGTGCGTCGCGATCACCGTGGAGATCATCTCGTTCGGCGAGCCCTCGGGGTGCCAGAGCGGCGCCAGGTCCGCCGTCACCAGCTCGGCCGCCCGCTGGGCGATCGCCCGGCGGAGGTCCGCCGCGTCGGAGAAGTGCCGGTACAGGCGGGTGCGGGCGACGCCGGCGCGCTCGGCGATCTGCTCGGTCGAGACGTCCGGGCCGTGCTCGGCGATCGCCGCCAGTGCCGCGTCGACGAACTCCGCGCGCCGGCGTTCCTGCTGGCCCGCCCAGCGCGTCGCCCGTCCGTCGACCTTGGTCACGGCGAAAGCCTACTCACCACCCGCCGGGCGGTGTACGCTCGCCGAAGTAGCTAGTACAGCGCGTACCCCCTACTTTACGGAGGCCGCCATGGGCGTCGAGGCCCAGGACCGGGACGTCACCGCGGCTCGCCTGCTCAAGAGCTCCGCGAAGAACTCCTACGACCCGTACGTCGATGTCGACTGGGACGCCCCGCTCGCCGAAGGCAAGGCGTACATGCCGCTCGAGCGCCTCTCCCTCTACGGCACCGAGCTGTGGGCGAAACTGACGCCGGAGCAGCGGATCGAGCTGTCCAAGCACGAGATCGCCAGCATCATGAGCGTCGGGCTGTGGTTCGAAATCGTCCTGATGCAGCTGCTCGCCCGGTACGTCTTCGACCTGGACGCGCGCACCGAGCACGCGCAGTACGCGATGACCGAGATCGGCGACGAGACGCGGCACTCGGTGATGTTCGCCCGCACCGCCGAGCGGCTCGGTGTCCCGCGCTACGGCGTCCCGAAGGTGGTGCACCGCGCCGCGAAGGTGTTCGGCGCGACCGCCGCCGGCCCGTCCATGTTCGCCAGCGTGCTGGTCGCGGAGGAGACCACCGACCGGCTGCAGCGGTCGATGATGGACGACGACGGCATCCAGCCGCTGATCCGCTCGGTCAACCGCATCCACGTGGTCGAGGAGGCCCGGCACGTCCGGTTCGCCAAGGAGGAGGTGCTGCGCGAGACGCCGAAGCTGTCGAAGGCGGCACTGCGGCGGCACCGGCTGCGGACCGCGCTGGTCGCGTTCGGCGTCATCGACAGCATGGTCGACGCCCGGATCTACCGCAGCGTCGGGATCGACCCGCGCGAAGGCCGCGCCGCGGCGCTGGCGAACCCGCACTTCCACGAGACGCGCCGCTGGATGGCCGGGAAGATCGTGCCGTTCCTGCGCGACGCGGGCCTGATCGGCGGCCGCTCGGAGGGCATCTGGCGGCGCGCGCACCTGCTTTGAGGGCAACGGCGGAATTCCCCTTTCGCCGGGTTCCGGGCCGCGCCACGATGGCCGGGTGACCGAGGACTCCCCGCTGGCACCCGGGCAGCAGACCCCGGTGCCGCCCCGCTCGCTGCTCGCCCGGCCGGCCGTGACCGGCCTGATCGGCTTCGTGGCGGGCGCGGTCCTGGTCGGCGTGCCCTGGCTGGTGCTGAGCCTGCTCGACGGCCCGAGCGGCGGGCCGCTGACCGCGCCGGCGGACCTGGGCGGGCTCAGCCGCGCCCAGGACGCGGTCGCGAAGCTCGACAAGGCCAAAGGGCAGGCCCTCATCGACCGGATCGGGAAGTCCGACCGGGAGACCGCGGCCCGCGTGTCGGCGGCCTACGGCGGCGCCGGCGCGGTCGTGCAGCAGTACCAGGACGACCAGCTCCTGCGTTCGGTCCAGTTGCTCGCGGTTCGCGCGCCTTCGCCCGGGCTCGTCGCGCCGTACCAGGACGCCGCGGCGCTGGGCCTGGCCGCGCCGAGCACCGAACTCGTGCGCTTCGGGGACGTGCAGTGCCTGGTGCACCACGACCCGGTGCGCGCGGGATCGACGCCGGACCCGGACCAGACCTCCGTCCAGACCTGCCAGCGCACCGGCCCGGGCCTGACCGTGACGCTGCGGAGCCTGAGCTCCGAAGGCAACCGCGACCCGCGGGAAATGGCTGGAATCCTCGAAGAGGCCTGGACGATACTCAGCCGGTGATCACCATCCGCCTCGCCCGCGCCGAAGACGAAACCGTGCTCGCCCGGATCGACGCGCGCACCTGGACCTCGGCCGTGTCGCCCGCTCCCCCGCCCGAGCCTGGTACGCCCTTCTTCGGCGAGGGCGCGCAGCCCGGGACCTTCCTCGTCGCGGAGCACGAGGGCGAGGTCGCCGGGTACGTCCGGCTCTCCGCCGGGTTCGACATCCCCGCCCACCGGCACGTGCTGGTCATCGGCGGGCTCGCGGTCGACCCGGACCGGCAGCGGCTCGGCATCGGACGGCAGCTCGTGGACGCCGCCGTGGCGGTGGCGCGGCGGAAGGGCGCCCGCAAGCTGACGCTGCGCGTGCTGGGTCACAACACCGGCGCCCGCCGGATCTACGAGCGCTGCGGGTTCGTCACCGAAGGCGTGCTGCGCGGCGAATTCCGCCTCGACGGCACCGACGTCGACGACGTTCTCATGGCCCGGTCGCTCGCTTGACAGCCTCACGGCGGCTTTGCCATCCTGGTCCCGGGCCGAGAGGCGCAGCGACGGAATTCTCTTCCGCCACGCTCGGCCCGAGACCACGACTCCAAGGGCGCCTCCCGCGAGGGAGGTGCCTTTTTCGTTGTCCCACGGGGACTTCCGCCTCCCGAGCGTTTCGCCGACGAACTCCGGAGCGCATCGAAGCATGAGTGACAAACTGCAGACCCGCCATGGCCTCGACTTCGCCGTGGCCGACCTTTCCCTCGCCGAGGCCGGCCGCACCCAGCTGCGGCTCGCCGAGCACGAGATGCCCGGCCTGATGGCGATCCGCCGCGAGTACGCCGCTGCCCGGCCACTGAAGGGCGCCCGCATCGCCGGGTCGCTGCACATGACCGTGCAGACCGCCGTGCTCATCGAGACGCTGGTGGCGCTCGGCGCGCAGGTGCGCTGGGTGTCCTGCAACATCTTCTCCACCCAGGACGAGGCCGCCGCCGCGGTCGTCGTCGGCCCGGACGGCACCGTCGACGCCCCGGCGGGCACCTCGGTGTTCGCGTGGAAGGGCGAGACGCTCGAAGAGTACTGGTGGTGCACCGACCAGCTCTTCGCCTTCCCCGGCGGGCAGGCCCCGAACATGATCCTCGACGACGGCGGCGACGCCACCCTGCTCGTCCACAAGGGAGTCGAGTTCGAGGCGGCGGGCGCGGTGCCGCAACCGTCCGAAGAGGACCCGGAGGAGTACCGGATCGTCCTCGAGACGCTGCGGGCGAGCCTGGCCGCCGACGGCGACCGCTTCACCCGGATGGCCAAGGAGATCCGCGGCGTCACCGAGGAGACGACCAACGGCGTCAAGCGGCTCTACAAGCTCGCGAAGGACGGCGAGCTGCTCTTCCCCGCGATGAACGTCAACGACTCGGTGACGAAGTCCAAGTTCGACAACAAGTACGGCATCCGGCACTCCCTTGTGGACGGACTGAACCGGGCCACCGACGTCATGATCGGCGGCAAGCGCGTGGTCGTCTGCGGCTACGGCGACGTCGGCAAGGGCGCGGTGGAGGCACTGCGCGGCCAGGGCGCCCGCGTCGCGGTCACCGAGATCGACCCGATCTGCGCGCTGCAGGCGGCGATGGACGGCCTCGACGTCGTCGAACTCGACGACGTGGTCGCCGACGCCGACATCTTCATCACCACCACCGGCAACTTCGGCATCATCTCGGCGGACCAGATGGGCCGCATGAAGCACAACGCGATCGTCGCCAACGTCGGGCACTTCGACAACGAAATCGACATGGCCGGGCTGGCGAAACTGCCCGGTATCGCGAAGAAGGAAATCAAGCCGCAGGTGCACGAGTGGACGTTCCCGGACGGCCACGCGATCATCGTGCTGTCCGAAGGGCGGCTGATGAACCTCGGTAACGCGACCGGGCACCCGTCGTTCGTGATGTCGAATTCCTTCACCAACCAGGCGATCGCGCAGATCGAGCTGTTCACCAAGCCGGGCGAGTACGCCACCGACGTCCACCGCCTGCCGAAGCACCTCGACGAAAAGGTGGCCCGCCTGCACCTCGACGCACTCGGTGTGAAACTCACCAAGCTCACGAAAGCGCAGGCCGAGTACATCGGCGTCGACGTCGAGGGGCCGTACAAGCTCGATCACTACCGGTACTGATTCAAGGTTGCTCCATTCGCCGTAGTTTGGTTTATCGGGAAACTGGCCATCCTCCGGTCGAGAGCGCATCCGCCCGGACGGCACGGAGCCGGGCCGGGTCTCATGCGAAGGAGTGTGTCAAGTGATCATTCTCGGTGTGATTCTGCTTGTCATCGGGTTCATCGTGGGCATCCCGGTGCTGTACACCATCGGTATCATCCTCGCGGTGGCCGGCGTGGCACTGGCCATCCTGGGCGGCACCGGCCGCCGGATCGGTGGCCGGGCGCACTGGTACTGATCCCGGGACACCGCCACGGCCTGGCGCGTCGGCAGCAGTGCCGGCCGCGCCAGGCCGTTCGGCCTGTCCGGGCCGCGCATCCGCGAGGCGCGGGCCTCCACACTGGACACACCCGGAAACGCGCCACATCCGGAAACGAAGGTGTCCTCCGGCTCCGAGGGGGAGGGAGAGCCGAAGGACCCCGTTAGTGTTAGCACATCGCCCAGCCCCTGTACACAGCTGCATACACGATCGTGTTACGCCCTTGACGCCGTCCGGCCGCCGTGCAGACCTCCCCGGCGGGCGCGGAAACCCGCCGGGGAGGCCGGCACCATCCTGGCGGGAGGCTCAGGAAGCCTGGCGCAGCAAGGGTTCCCGCGGCGCAGCGGCACAGCCGCACCCGCCGCCGACACCCCGGCAGTCGACGATCAGCCCGTGGCGCACGCGGTCACCGTCCCCGCAGGCCGGATCGGTGCACTCGGCGAATCCGCCTTCCGGGTGCACCACCAGCGTGCCGTGGCAGTGGTCGATCCCCGCGTCACAAGAGGCACACTCCATGACCGGCCGCCTTTCCGCGCTCGTGGACGACGTACACCCAAAGTAGAACCGGGGTGCCGCCGGGCCCGGCAGGGGCACGGCGTGTCGTCGCAACCACCCGTCCGGGCGGCCGCAGGCCTCAGGCGGACTTCGGCGCCCGCTTGCGGGCGGCCGGCTTCTTCTTCGCCGGCTTGGCGTCCTCATCGGACACAGCGGGCTCCTCGGACTCTGCGGACTCCGCGGCGGCCTGCCGCGACTTCTTCGCGGCGTCCACACTGGCCTGCAGCGCGGCCATCAGGTCGACGACGTCGGCCTTGGCGGTGACCGCCGCCGGCTTGGTCGTCTCGTCGCCCGCCACCTTGGCCTCGATCATCTGCTCGAGGGCTTCGCGGTAGTGGTCGTGGTACTTCTCCGGCTCGAACACCGGCTCGGCCAGCGAGTCGATCAGCGACCCGGCCATGGTCAGCTCCTGCGGCCGGATCTGCGGCGGGTCGTCGCGCAGGAACGGGAAGTCGGGCTCGCGGACCTCGTCCGGCCACAGCATCGTCGTCATCACCAGCACGTCGGCGTGCACCCGCAGCACCGCCATGCTCTCCCGCTGCCGCACCGCGACCTTGGCGATCGCGACCTGGCTCGACTTGTGCAGCGCGTCCCGCAGGACGACGTACGGCTTCACCGCGTTCTTCTGCGGCTCCAGGTAGTAGGTCCGGTCGTACTGGATCGGGTCGATCGACTCCAGCGGCACGAACTCCAGCACGTCGATCGTCCGCTGGGTGGACAGCGGCAGCTCGGCCATCTCCGCGTCGGTGATCACGACCATCTCGCCGTCGGGCAGCTCGTAGCCCTTGGCGATCTCGGCGTACGGCACTTCCTGGCCGTCGATCGTGCAGAACCGCTTGTACTGGATGCGGCCGCCGTCGGCCTCGTGCACCTGCCGGAGCGAGACGTTCTTGTTCTCGGTGGCCGCGTACAGCTGGATCGGGATGCTGACCAGCCCGAAGGACACCGAGCCCTTCCACATCGCCCGCATGCCAAGCACCTCCGGGGTCCGCCTTCACGCTACGTGACCACCGTAGCCCGAATCGTCCCTCCGCGACAGGGCGATCTAGACCTCTGCCAGGTACTTCTCCCAGAGTGCGGGGTCCATGAACCAGTGCTGGAAGTCGGACGGGTCCATGAACCCGTTCACGAACCGCCGGGCCACCGCCGGGTTCTGCCCGGCCACCCCGAGGATCTGGAGCACGTGCGGGGGCGGCGGCAGGAGCAGCGCGTTCGTCCATTCGGTGACGTGCCGGGCGTACTCCCAGTAGCGCTCGAACGTCGCTTCCATCCACGCGGCGTCGAACGGCCGGTCACCCCGGGCCACGATCGCGTCGAGGTAGGTGGCCGCGCAGTGGCTCGCGTTGTTCGACCCCTGCCCGGTGATCGGGTCGTTGGCCACCACGACATCGGCCATGCCGAGCACGATCGCCCCGCCGCCCACGGTGCCGACCGGGCGGCGGACCACCGGCGTGTACCCGCCCGCCAGGGTGGCCTTCCCGTCGGTCAGCTCGGCTTCGCGGCAACGCTCGTACTCCCACGGCACGAACTGCCGCATCAGGTCCAGCACGCGCCGGAAGTGCTCGTCGGGGCCGGGGCGGTCGTCGAAGCAGTCCAGCGGGCCGCCGGGCACGCCCTCGAAGAAGAGGATGTCGCAGTTCCCGCTCAGCGTGTACGCCGGGATCATGAACAGCTCGCCGACGCCGGGGACGATGTTGAACCGCACCCCCACCTTCTCCGGGTGCTCCGGCCGCCGGCCCACCCCGTGCGCGTAGACCAGCGACAGCGCGCGCATCGGCTGCGTGAACGGCGACCGCTCGGGCACGCGGTCGAACAGCTGGACCAGCTCGCCCTTGCCCGCCGAGATGACCACCAGGTCGTAGAGCTTGGCCAGCGCGTCCAGTTCGGACGTCATCACGCCGTGGATGACGAGCTTGCCGCCGCGGTCCTCGAACAGCTCCAGCCAGCCGGCCATCTTCACCCGCTGGTCGACCGACTGGGCGGGGTGGTCGAGCTCGGCGAACCAGTCGAGCGCGCGGCCGCCGTCCGGCGCGGCCACCGAGATGCCGAGGCCCTCGACGTCGACCGTCTCCGCCTCCCACAGGTTGATCCCGAGGTCACGCTCGTGCTGCAGCGCGTCGTGGAACATGCACTGCGTCGACATCACCCGCCCGCTCCGGATCTCCTCCGGCGTCCGCGCGGACATCACGGTGACGTCGTAGCCCTTCGCCTGCAGCCCGAGGGCCAGCTGCAGGCCGGACTGCCCGGCGCCCACGACCAGGACCTTGCGCATGGAGCTCGTTCTCCTTCTCAGGCGTGCGGGGCGGTGGCGGCGAGCTGGCGGCCCGCCGGGCCGGAGAGCACCGCCAGCGACAGCGTGTGGCCGACCAGCTCGGTCAGGGTGGCGATCGTCGACGCGCGGTCCCGGGCGTCGCAGGTCACCAGCGGGACGGCCGGGTCGAGGGCCAGCGCGTCGCGGACCTCGTCGAGGTCGTGCACCGGCTTGCCCTCGAACTGGTTGACCGCCACGACGAACGGCAGCTCCGAGTCGTTCTCGAAGTAGTTGATCGCCGCGAACGACTCGTCGATCCGGCTGGTGTCGACCAGCACGACCGCGCCGAGCGCGCCGCGGCTCAGGTCGTCCCAGAGGAACCAGAACCGCGCCTGCCCCGGCGTGCCGAACAGGTACAGCAGCAGGTCCGGGCGCAGGGTGATCCGGCCGAAGTCCATCGCGACGGTCGTGGTCGACTTGCCGCCGGGCGGGATCTCGTCGATCCCCTCGCCCGCCTCGGTCATCCACGCCTCGTTACTCATCGGCGGTACTTCCGACACCGCGCCGACGAACGTGGTCTTGCCGACACCGAAGCCCCCGGCGACGACGATCTTCGCGGAGATCGTCAGCAGATCGCCCTCAGGCGGGGAGCCGCTTGAGCCCATCAAGGATCCTCTCGAGCACGTTGGTGTCGTGGTGGTAGGCGTGCGCGGTGGGGTGGACGAACACCGCGCCCTGGGTGGCGAGGTCGCCGAGCAGCACCCGCACCACGCCCAGCGGCAGGTCCAGCCCGACCGAGAGCTCGGCGACCGAGCACCGCACCCGGGCGCGTTCGTAGAGCGAACGCGACTCGGGCATCAGCGTGTCGCTCAGCGCGGGGTCGTACTGCGGCACCGAGATCAACGTCTCCACCAGCAGCTGGTGGCGGGTGCCGGTGCGGCCGCCGGTGAGCGCGTACGCCCGGATCCGGCGGCTGCGCCGCGGCAAGGCGGTGTCCTTTCCGGACATCGGCATCACATCCTCAGGCACGGCCATCACACCCCGGGGCGGCGCGCGGTGAGCACCTGGCGCAGTTCGGCGCGCACCTCGGGGGTGAGCGCGTGGCCGGCGTTGGTGATGAACTGGGTCATCTCGTAGGCGACCACCTTCATGTCCGCTTCGCCCGAGGTCAGCACCGCGAGCCCGGCCCCGGACCCGATGCCCATGAACAGGAAGTAACCGTGGGTGAGCCGGATGATGATCTGCTCGCAGGTGCCCTTCCCGAACAGCGCCGCGCTGTTGCCGGCCAGCGACAGCAGGCCGCTGGCGATCGCGGCGAGCTGTTCGGCCTCGGCCTCGCCGACCGAATCCGAGGCGGTCAGCGGGAAGCCGTCCACGCTCATGATCAGCGCGTGGCTGACGCCGTGGACCTTGCGCACGAAGTCGTCGAGCAGCCACGCGAAGTTCGCCGTGGCCACGTGGGGGTCGCTCACGAGGCGGTTCCTCCGGGCGTCTCGTCCTGCCGGGTGCGGTGCTCGGCGAGCGCGGCCTGCTCGCCGTCGGCGAACGCGCCGAGGTCGGCCAGCAGCTGCTCGTGCCCGGCGGTGTCCGCCGCCGGTGGCGGTGGCGGAGGTGGTTCCGGCGCGGCGGCGCGGATGCTGCCGGGCACGCGGCGCGGCAGGCCGTTCGCCGTGGTCCCGCCGACGGTCCCCTCGGCGACCGGGCGGGGCCGCGGGCTGGGCTTGCGCGGCGCCAGCGGCTCCGGCGTCCCCGGGGAGAAGGTGCCCGCGCGGCGGCGCGGCAGCCCGCCGACGGTGGCCGGTTCGCGGCCGTTCCCGGCCGTGGCCGGTTCGGCGGTGACAGCGCCGTCCGGGGCTCCGCCCCGCGCCGGGGGCTCCGCCACCCGGCCCCCCGCACCGAAGACCGTGTCATCCGGGGCTCCGCCCCGCGCCGGGGGCTCCGCCACCCGGACCCCCGCACCGAAGACTGTGCGCGTGCCCGACCACGCGTGCTCGGCGTGCTCGGTGACGATGCCGGTGGGCAGCAGCACGGTGGCCACCGTGCCGTGCGGGCTGCGCCGGTCGAGCCGCACGGTGACGCCGTGCCGGGCGGCCAGGCGGGCGACGACCGCGAGCCCCATGTGCCGCGCCGAGGCGTCGTCGAGGTCGCCACCCGCGGCCAGGCGCGCGTTGAGGTCGCCGATGCGGTCGGCCGGGATGCCGATGCCCTCGTCCTCGATCCGGACGAGCACGCTGCCCTGCTCGGTCAGGTGCGCGCTGACGTGCACCGGCGAGCTCGGCGACGACTGGTTGGCGGCGTTGTCGAACAGCTCCGCGAGCACCCGGCCCAGGTCCTCGGCGGCGAAGCCGACCACGCCGAGGTTGACCACGCGGCCGATGGTGATCCGCGCGTAGTGGTTGATCGAGGACATCGCCGCGCGCATCAGGTCGAGCACCGACGTCGCGCGGGCGGCGTCGTCGGCGGTGTCCTGCCCGGCGAGCACGCGCAGGTTCTCGGCGTTGCGCCGCAGCCGCGTCGCGAGGTGGTCGAGCTGGTAGAGCTCGGCGAGGCGGTGGTGGTCCTCCTCCTCCGCCTCCAGCTCCTCCAGCCGGGCGAGGAGCTGGTCGAGGAGGTTGAGGTCACGCAGGGCGACGCTGGCGCAGATCTCGGCCAGCACGCCTTCGCCGGACGGGGCCGCCACCGGCTCCGGCCGGGTCAGCTCCACGAACGCCGGTCCGGCCGCGGGCGCGTGGCCCGGGTGCTTGGGCGGCGCGGTGAGGAACTGCGCGGCGGCGACGCGCGAACGGTCCAGCAGGACGCGTGATCGATCCAGGAGTTCCCGGGCCCGGCTCGCCATGTGGTCCCACTTCTTCCTTGATCAGGTACCGAAACGACTGTGCTGTCGAACGACTGCTTCGCCGGCCCCCGGCGGCGATGCGGGACATGCAAGCAGAAAGGTTCGTGGGATGTCCACACGCGGTCTCCGTGCGAACGCGGTGTGTGATCGGGAATTCGGAGCGTCGCTGCTGGTGAGCGCAGTGGATTAGGCCATTCGGTTCAATTTTGCACTTTGCACCCCGCAACAGAGCGCACATGGCCGCCGAACCCGCAGCTGAGGAAGGCTGTTCCCGGGAAGTCCCAGGTCGCGTCCGATTCGTCCCAACTTTGCGTGCCACGCAAATTTTTGCGGGGCACGCAATTTTTTCGCTACACTCTGCACATGCCGCCGGAAGAACCACCGAAGCAGCTGACCCTGCGCGAGCGGAAGAAGCGCGAGGCCCGCCGCGCGCTCGCGCAGGCCGCGCTGCGGCTGACGCTGGAGCGGGGACTGGAGAACGTCCGGGTGGAGGACATCGCCACCGAAGTGGGAGTCTCCCCGCGGACGTTCAACAACTACTTCTCCAGCAAGGAGCAGGCGGTCTGCTCGGTCGTCGTCGACCGGCACGAGGGGATGCGCGAAGCCCTGCTCGCCCGGCCGGCGGGCGAGCCGCTCTGGGAGTCCGTCAAGCAGGCGGTGCTGGAGCAATATTCACGTGAGGGCGAGCCGGATCGCGCGTATGTTGCGCGTATCCGGGAGCTGATGGGCCAGCTCATGCTGCGCGGGGAATTCCTGAACGCCCACGCGGCGGTCGAGCGGGTCCTCGCCGAAACGATCGCGAAGCGGGTGGGCGGTGTGGACCACCTGTTGTGCCGGTTGATGGCCTCCTCGGTGGAAAGCGCCGTCCGCGTCGCCTTCGTCAACTGGTTCACCGAGGGCGAACCGCTCCTGCCGACCCTGGAGCGGCTGCTGGACGAGCTGTCCGCCGGGATGCCGACCCTGGCCGGCGCGACCGCGGACCCCGAACCGAACACCACCACCACTCCTCTGGGGGAATCGTTGTGCTAGTCAAGCTCCTGCGCAGTCACCTGCGCCCGTACCGGGGCACCCTGTGGGTGATCGTCGCGCTCCAGCTGGTGCAGACGGTCGCCATGCTCTACCTGCCGACGCTGAACGCCGACATCATCGACGACGGCCTGATCAAGGGCGACATGGCGTACATCCTGCGGGTCGGCGCGATGATGCTCGCCGTCACGCTGGCCCAGATCGCCGGCTCGATCGGCGCGGTGTACTTCGGCGCCCGTACGGCGATGGCGATCGGCCGCGACATCCGCGCCGGCGTCTTCCACCGGGTGCAGGACTTCTCGGCCCGCGAGGTCGGCCAGTTCGGCACGCCGTCGCTGATCACCCGCACCACCAACGACGTCCAGCAGATCCAGATGCTGGTGCTGATGACGCTGACGCTGATGGTGTCCGCGCCGATCATGTGCGTCGGCGGGATCATCCTCGCCCTCAACCTCGACGTGCCGCTGTCGTCGCTGCTGCTGGTCATCGTGCCGGTGCTGGCCGTCGCCCTCGGCACGATCATCGCGAAGATGCGCCCCGCGTTCCGGTCGATGCAGGAGCGCATCGACCGGATCAACCAGATCCTGCGCGAGCAGATCATGGGCATCCGGGTCATCCGGGCGTTCGTGCGCGATAAGCACGAACGCGCGCGCTTCGACGTCGCCAACGACGAGCTGCTCACCGTGTCGCTGCGGGTCGGGCGGCTGATGGCGCTGATGTTCCCGATCGTGACGCTGGTGGTGAACGTGTCCAGCGTCGCGGTGCTGTGGTTCGGCGGGCAGCGGATCGACTCCGGCAGCATGCAGATCGGTGCCATGACGGCGTTCCTGTCCTACCTGCTGCAGATCCTGATGGCCGTCATGATGGCCACGTTCATGTTCATGATGGTGCCGCGCGCGGAGGTCAGCGCCGAGCGGGTCAGCGAGGTGCTGGACACCGCCTCGAGCGTCCGCCCGCCGGTGTCGCCGATCCGGCCCGGCGCGGTGCACGGGCACCTGGAGCTCTCCGGTGTGGAGTTCCGGTACCCCGGCGCGGAGAAGCCGGTGCTGTGCGACATTTCGCTGATCGGGCGGCCGGGTGAGACCACCGCCGTGATCGGGTCGACCGGGACCGGCAAGACCACGCTGCTCAACCTGATCCCCCGGCTGATGGACGCCACCGCCGGCACGGTGAAGGTCGACGGCGTCGACGTGCGCGACCTCGATCCGGACGTGCTCGCCCGCGCGGTCGGGCTGGTGCCGCAGAAGCCGTACCTGTTCGCCGGCACGGTGGCGAGCAACCTGCGCTACGGCAACCCGGACGCGACCGACGAAGAGCTGTGGCACGCGCTGGAAGTGGCGCAGGGCAAGGACTTCGTCGAGGCGATGCCCGAGGGGCTCGAAGCGCCGATCGCCCAGGGCGGCACGAACGTCTCGGGCGGCCAGCGGCAACGGCTCGCGATCGCCCGGATGCTGGTGCACAAACCGGAGATCTACCTGTTCGACGACTCGTTCTCGGCGCTCGACTACGCGACCGACGCGGCCCTGCGCCGCGCGCTGGTGGCGGAGACGAAGGACGCCACGGTGGTCATCGTCGCGCAGCGGGTGAGCACCATCCGGAACGCCGACCGGATCATCGTCCTCGACGAAGGCCGCGTCGTCGGCACCGGCACCCACCACGAACTCTTCGACGGCAACGAAACCTACCGCGAGATCGTGCTGTCCCAGCTGACCGAACAGGAGGCGGCGTGAGTACCACGGAATCCGCCAAAGCCGCCGTCACCGACGCCGGGGAACGGCCGGCCGCCGAGCGGCAGCAGAACACCGGGAACGCCGCCGGCGGGGCCGCCCGGTGGATGTCGGGCGGCGCGCCGCCGGAGAAGGCCCTCGACTTCAAGGGATCCCTCAAGCGGCTGCTGCGGCTGCTGAGACCGCAGCGGGCCGCTCTGATCGGCGTGCTGGTGCTGGGCGCGGCCAGCGTCGCGCTGACCGTCATCGGGCCGAAGATCCTCGGCCACGCCACCGACCTCATCCTCGCCGGCGTGCTCGGCAAGCAGGTGCCGCCGGGGGTGACCAAGGAGCAGATCGTCGCCGGCCTGCGGGCCCGCGGCGACAGCACGCTCGCCGACATCTACAGCCGGGTCGACCTGGTGCCCGGCGCCGGCATCGACTTCGACGCGGTCGGCCGGATCCTGCTGATCGTGCTGGCGCTGTTCGTCTTCTCGGCGTTCTTCGGGCTCATCCAGGCCCGGCTGACGACCACCCTGGTGCAGCAGGCGGTGTACCGGCTGCGCCAGGATGTCGAGAACAAGTTCGCGCGGCTGCCGCTGAAGTACTTCGACCGCCAGCCGCGCGGCGAGGTGCTTTCCCGCGTCACCAACGACATCGACAACCTGGCGCAGTCGCTGCAGCAGACGCTCTCGCAGATCGTCTCGTCGCTGCTGACGGTGATCGGCGTGCTGATCATGATGTTCCTGATCTCGCCGCTGCTGGCGCTGATCGTGTTGGTGACCGTGCCGGCGTCGGCGATCCTGGCCGCGAAGATCGGCAAGCGGGCGCAGCCGAACTTCATCAAGCAGTGGTCGACGACCGGGAAGCTCAACGCCCACGTCGAGGAGATGTACACCGGGCACTCGCTGGTCAAGGTGTTCGGCCGCCGCGCGGAGTCCGCGGCGATCTTCGACAAGCAGAACGAGACGCTGTACCAGGCGAGCTTCAAGGCGCAGTTCATCTCCGGGATGATCCAGCCGGCGATGATGTTCATCGGCAACCTGAGCTACGTGCTGGTGGCGGTGATCGGCGCGCTGCGCGTCGCGTCGGGCAGCCTGACGCTCGGCGAGGTGCAGGCGTTCATCCAGTACTCGCGCCAGTTCAGCCAGCCGGTCACGCAGATCGCCAGCATGGCGAACCTGCTGCAGTCCGGCGTCGCCTCGGCCGAGCGGGTGTTCGCGCTGCTCGACGCCGAGGAGCAGGCGCCGGAGCCCGCTTCGCCGGAACGGCCGGCGGTGGTCCGGGGGCGCGTGGAGTTCCAGGACGTCTCGTTCCGCTACCAGCCGGACAAGCCGCTGATCGACGACCTCTCGCTGACCGTCGAGCCCGGTCAGACGGTGGCGATCGTCGGTCCGACCGGCGCGGGGAAGACGACTCTGGTCAACCTGCTCATGCGGTTCTACGAGCTCGACGGCGGGCGGATCACGCTCGACGGCGTCGACATCGCGAAGATGAACCGCGAAGAACTGCGCGACCAGACCGGCATGGTGCTGCAGGACGCGTGGCTGTTCGGCGGCACGATCGCGGAGAACATCGCCTACGGCGCCGACAACCCGAGCCGCGAGGAGATCGTCGAAGCGGCGAAGGCGACGCACGTGGACCGCTTCGTGCGCACCCTGCCGGACGGGTACGAGACCGTGCTCGACGACGAGGGCGGCACGGTCAGCGCGGGTGAGAAGCAGCTGATCACCGTGGCGCGGGCGTTCCTGGCCAAGCCGGTCATCCTCATCCTCGACGAGGCGACCAGCTCGGTCGACACCCGCACCGAGGTGCTCATCCAGCGGGCGATGAACTCGCTGCGCAGTGGCCGCACGAGCTTCGTCATCGCGCACCGCCTCTCGACGATCCGCGACGCGGACGTGATCCTGGTGATGGAGCACGGCCGCATCGTCGAGCAGGGCGACCACGAAACGCTGCTGCACAGCGGGGGCGCGTACGCGCGGCTGTACGCGGCTCAGTTCGCCGAAGCCATGGCGGAAACGGACTGACCGCCGGCGTCGTGCGGGGAAGCGGCTCGGCTTCCCC
>NZ_JADWPD010000037.1 GCF_017308975.1 Amycolatopsis sp. MtRt-6
CTCTCGACGTGCACCGCAACGCCCACCAGGGCAAGGTCGGCGTGCTCGCCCTCGCCCCGCAGGAAGGCCTCGGCGTCCGTAACGAAGAGAAACGCGCGAAGCACATCGAAGGCATCAACGCCTTCCGGCTCCCGGCTCGGTGATGCCGCCGGTCACCGGAGAGATCGTGCGACGTCGCTCAGTTTGTCGCGGAGCCAGATGTGGTCCGGGTCGGCGTTGTGCCTGGGGTGCCAGTACATGGTCTCGTGCAGGGACACCTCGGTCTCGAGCGGGATCGCGCGCAGGCCGATTTTCCGGCCGAGCAGCTCATAAAGCCGTGCTGGGACCAGGGTGATCATCGGGGTGTCCGCGACCAGGCACATCCGTGCGACGAAACTTCCCGCGGTGTAACAGCCTGCTTCGATACCGGGCACCTCGCGGTTGTGCCGGATGCTTTCGCCGAGCGTGGCGTTGCCCGCGTCCGCGACCGCCACGAACGTGTCGGTGCACAGGTGCCGGCTGTGGTGGTTCACCTTGCCTTGCGGCACCAGTGACCTCGGTGCGATGAGGAGGTCGCAGGTGTCGCCGTCCAGGGGTGACAGGATGTCTTCGCCGGTCGGGACGATCTTCAGCGACACGTCCGGCGCGGCCGCCCGGAGCGCCTGCAGAAGCGGCTTGACCAGGATGATCGAGACGTAGTCACTGGTCGCGATGGTGAACGTGCGCCCGGCCGGGCGGGGCATCGACGTGCGGCGGCCGCCCAGTGCCGAACGCAGGGCGTCGACGGCGTGGTTGACCGGCTCCACCAGGGCGGCGCCGAACGGTGTCAGCTTCATGCCGCGTCCGTCCCGCGTCAGCAACGGATCGCCGAAGTGCCGGCGCAGCCTGGCCAAAGACCCGCTCATGGCCGGCTGGGTGACCCCGGTGCGCTCCGCCGCGCGCGTGACGTTCGCCTCGACGAGGAGGACCTGCAACGGGATGAGCAAGTTGAAGTCGATCTTGGACAGCGGATCCTGGGCGAAGCCGGTCGCTTCCGGCGAGCGGGCGACGTCGCGCAGGCGGGCGGATGCTGCGTTCATCTTCGTGTCTTACCGGATCTTTCGTTGTCCGCGTTGTAGAAGGGCACAATTCCAGCTTGCGCGCTCCGGGTGGCGGCAGGCTCGGACGTCGAACGCCATGGCCCTTATGGGCGGAACTTTCTGCCCGTAGGTGCAGGGCCTGCCGCCAACCGGCGGCCGAGCCCCGCGCGGACGCCGCCGAGGTTGCGACGGACGGCCGATGCGGTACCGGCGAAGCCGGTGTACGGCGGGCATTTCCGCCGCGATCCGGGGAGTACTCAGGCATCCCCGTCGCCGGCGTCACCGCAGTCGTCGTCACCGCCGGACCCGCCGGCGGCCAACCCCCACAGGAGGAAGACGAGCACGACACCGCCGAGGATCGCCGTGGCGGGGCGGCCTTGGACGATGCCGGTGATCACCAGGGCGGCACCGCCGGCCAGCATCAGCAGGAGGACGATCACGACAGCGCTCCCCGTCCGCGGCGCAGGGCCAGTCCGGCGAGAACGGCGGCGCCGTCCGGCAGGACCGCGTCGTCGAACTCGGCGAGCGGCGAATGGTTGTCCGTGGTGCCGTCGCCCGCGCCGAGCAGGACGAAGGCGCCGGGGATCCGGTGCAGGACCCGGGAGAAGTCCTCGCCACCGGGCAAGGGGTGGGCCAACGGGCGGAACCGATGCCCGCCGAGCACCTCTCGGACGGTGTCGGCGACGAACGCCGTCTCCCGCGGGTCGTTGACGGTCATGGGATATCCGTCGAGGTAGGTCACCTCGGCACGCAGACCGTGGGCGCGGGCGACGGACTCGGCCAAGGTGATGGCGGCGTCCTTGATCCGGGCCTTGGCGGCGGCGGAGAACGTGCGCAGGGTCGCTTCGAACTTCGCGGTGCCGGGGATGACGTTGCGCCGCGTCCCGGCGTGCAGGGAGCCCACGGTCAGGACCACCGGGTCGAAGATGTCGGACTGGCGGGTGACCAGGGTCTGCAGTGCCGTGACGATCTCGCACACCACCGGGATCGGGTCGGCCGCGCGATGCGGCCGGGCGCCGTGCCCGCCGGAGCCGACCACGGTGACTTCGAGTCCGTCGGAGGCCGCCATCGTCGTGCCGGGGCGGGCCGTGAACACCCCGTGCGGTACGGCGGCACCGAACACGTGCAGCGCATACGCCGCGTCCGGTGGCTTTCCCGCGGCGTCCAGCACGCCCTCGGCGATCATCGCGGCCGCGCCGTCCCAGCCCTCCTCGCCGGGCTGGAACATGAAGACCACGTCCCCGGGCAACGCGTCCTGCCTCGCCGCGAGCACGTGCGCGGCGCCGGCCAGCATGGCGGTGTGGAGGTCGTGTCCGCACGCGTGCATGACGCCGTCGACCCGGGACGCGTAGCCGAGTCCGGTGCGCTCCTGCACGGGCAGGGCGTCCATGTCCGCGCGCAGCAGCACGACCGGACCCGGCCGGGGCGCCCGCAGGACCGCGGTCACGGAGCTCAGTGATTTCCCGAGCGACACCTCCAGTGGCAGCCCGTCGAGCGCGGCGAGCACTTTCTCCTGGGTGCGCGGCAGGTCCAGGCCGATCTCGGGTTCGGCGTGCAGCCGGCGGCGCAGCCGGACCAGATCGTCGCGGATCGCGGTGGCGTCCTCGTGCACGGACATCGGGCAGTCTCCTCAGGCGTCGTCGGGCTCCTTGCCGAGAATCGCGACCGATGTCACGCTGAGGGCCCAAATCGGGAATTTCGCGCACGGAGTGGTCATTTATGCCGGATGTGCTCATGCCTGACGAAACAGATCTCAAGCTCGTGCACGCGCTACAGGCGGCACCCCGCGCGACCTGGCAGGAGATCGGCCGGTCGCTCGGCGTCGACCCCGGGACCGCCGCGCGGCGCTGGCAAGGGCTCGTCGAGGCCGGCTCCGCCCGGGTGACCGCCTATCCCGAAGTCCGGCGGTGGGCGCAGGACCACTGCAACGCGTTCATCGAAGTGGATCTCCAGCCGACCGCCCGCGCGCATGCGGTGGAGGTGCTGTCCCGTGTCCCGCAGATCGCCTCGATCTCGATCGTCAGCAGTGGCCGGGACCTGTTCCTGACCGTGCTGACCCCCGACCTGGCGACGCTGTCCCGGCTCGTCCTCGAGAAGCTCCAGCAGCTTCCCGGGCTACGCGGGACGCGGACCCACGCGGTCACCACCGTCTACGGCGAGGGCAACCAGTGGCGGCTCGACGCGCTGTCGCCGCAGCACCGTGTCCCCAGCCCGCCGAAAGCCGGAAACCGGCCCGTCTGGAAGGACGACTACCGGGAAGTGCTCCGCGCCCTGGGCGACGGCCGGAGCCCCGCGGCCGACATCGCGGCCCGCACGGCGAGCAGCGGGTCCACCGTCCGCCGCCGGCTCAACGAGATGATCGGCGGCGGCCTGCTGTCCCTGCGCTGCGAGGTCGCCCAGCCCGTCACCGGATGGCCCGTCGCCGCGACGTTCTGGGCGCGGGTACCACCGAACGAGCTGGACCGGACCGCCACCGCCCTGACCGAGCTGCCGGAGGTCCGCCTGTGCGCGGCCACCACCGGAGCGGACAACCTCGTGCTGACCTTGTGGCTGCGTTCTCTCGGCGATGTCCAGCGGCTGGAAGCGGAACTCGCCGGAAAACTCCCCGCGCTCACCCTCACCGACCGGGCGGTCACCCTCCACGCGGCCAAACGAATGGGCTGCCTGCTCGACGACGCCGGCCGGATCACCGACGTGGTGCCCATCGACCCGTGGGTGTCGCCGTAGCCCGGCGCCGAGGGGCGGTCAGGTTCCCGTGCTGCCGGACGCTCGCAGGTGCGCGCTGACGGGCAGGACCAGCGGCGTGCCCGCCACGGGATCCGGGATCACCTTGGCTTCGAGCCCGAAAACCTGGTCCAGCAAGGGTTCGGTCAGCACGTCGGCGGGGTGGCCCTGGGCGACGATCCGGCCGCCGCGCATCGCCACCAGCGTGCCGGCGTAGCGGGCGGCGAGGTTCAGGTCGTGCAGCACCATCACGACCGTGGTGCCGCGCTCGCGGTGCAGCCGGTGGACGAGGTCGAGGACGTCGACCTGGTGCGCGAGGTCGAGGTAGGTGATCGGCTCGTCGAGCAGCAGCAGGTCCGTTTCCTGGGCGAGCGCCATCGAAATCCAGGCACGCTGGCGCTGCCCGCCCGAGAGCTGGTCCACCAGCCGGGCGGCGAGGGTGTCCATGCCGGTGAGGGACAGCGCGCGGTCGATCGCTTCGTCGTCGGTGCCGGACCACTGGCGGTACCAGCTCTGGTGCGGGTGCCTGCCGCGCCGGACCAGGTCGGCGACCGTGAGGCCCTCGGGCGCCACCGGCGACTGCGGCAGCAATCCGACGATCTTGGCGACCTCGCGGGTGGGCAGCTTGTCGATCCGGTCGCCGTCGAGCAGCACCGCGCCGCCGCGGGGTTTGAGCAGCCGGGCCAGCGCCCGCAGCAGGGTCGACTTGCCGCAGCCGTTGGGGCCGATGATGGCGGTGACGGTGCCGTCGAGCACGTCCAGGTCGAGCCCGTCGACGACGAGGTCCTCGCCGTAACCGAGCTTCAGCTCCCGCGCTCGCAGTCGGGGGTTCATGCCCGCGCTCCCTTCGCGCTCCGGATGAACAGGAAGATCAGGTAGGGCGCGCCGAGGATCGCGGTGAGCACGCCGACCGGCAGCCCGGACACGCCGGGAGCCAGCCGGACGACGAAGTCCGCGCTCACCGTCAGCAGTGCGCCGAGGACCATCGAGCCCACGAGTGGTGGCTGGGCGGACTTCGCCAGGCGGAGCGCGATCTGCGGGGTGGCGAGGGCGACGAAGGTGATCGGCCCGGCCGCCGCGGTGGCGACCGCGGCCAGCCCGGCGGCCAGCAACAGCAGCGCGCCCCGCGCCGCGTCCACCCGGATGCCGAGCCCGCGCGCGGTGTCGTCCCCGTACTGCAGGCCGCCGATGGTGCGGCCGAGGAACAGCACCGGCGGCGCGAGCAGGAGCAGGCCGAGCAGCACCGGGCCCACGGATTCCCAGCCGACGTCGGCGAGGCTGCCGACGATCCAGGTGGTGGCCCTGGCCGCGTTGTCGACGTCCCCGATGGTCAGCAGCCAGTAGACGAGGTTGGCGCCGACTGCCGAAAGCCCGATGCCGACCAGCACCATGCGGTAGCCGTCGATGCCGCGGCGCCAGGACAGCGCGTAGAGCAGGACGCCGGCGAGCAGCCCGCCGGCCAGCCCGGCCAGCGGCACGCCGAGGGCGCCGGTCAGGCCGCTGACCTGGCCACCGGACCCGCTCATGACGATCACCCCGACGGCACCGACCCCGGCGCCCCAGGTGATGCCGAGCACGTCCGGGCCGGCCAGGGGATTCCGGGCGACGGACTGGAAGACCGCGCCGGAAAGCCCCAGCGCCGCGCCGACGGCGACGCCGGTCAGGGTCCGGGGCAGCCGCAGGTCGAAGATGATGCCCCGCTCGCGGGCGGTGCCGCCGCCCAGCAGCGTCTCGAGCACGTCGAGGACGCCGATGGGGGAGCTGCCCTTGCCGATGTTCAGCGCGGCGACCACGACCAAGGCCGCGGCCGCCGTCAGCACCACGGCCAGTGCCCGCGGCCGTACCCGCCACGCGACCGGGCCGGCCCGGAAGACCGGTTTCATATCCGTGCCAAACCCTTCCGCCGGACCAGCTGGATGAACGTCGGCGCGCCGAGGAGCGCGAGCATGATGCCGACCTCGAAGCTGTCCGAGGCGAGCACCCGGCCGAGCAGGTCGGCGGCCAGCAGCAGGAGCGCGCCCAGCAGGGCCGAGAACGGCACCAGCCAGCGGTAGTCCGGTCCGCTGAGCGCCCGCGCCAGGTGCGGCACGATCAGGCCGAGGAACGCGATCGGCCCGCAGGCGGCGACCGCGGAGCCGGTCAGCACGGTGATCGCCACGATCCCGAGAATCCGGGTCCGCCGGACGTTCTGGCCGAGCGTGACGGCGACGTCTTCGCCGAGGGACAGGGTGTTCAGCCCCGGGGTGTTGAGCGCCGCGAGGAGCAGACCGGCGACGAGGAACGGGGTGATCTGCCCGGCGACGGCGTAGTCCCGGCCGGCGATCGACCCTACGCGCCAGAACCGGTAGGTCTCCATCCCGCGCTCGTCGCCGAGCACGATCGCCGAGATCACGCCGTTCAGCAGGGCGCTCACCGCCGCCCCGGCCAGCGCCAGCGTCACCGGCGTGGCGCCCCGGCCACCGACGGCGCCGAGCAGGAACACCACGACGCTGGCGAGCAGCGCTCCCGCGAAGCCGAACCAGATGAAGGCGGGCAGGCCGTGCACGCCGAGGACGACGACGGCGAAGACGACCGCGAAGGCCGCACCCTGGGTCACGCCGAGCAGCCCGGGGTCGGCGAGCGGGTTGCGGGTGTGGCCCTGCATCAGGGCCCCGGCGGCGCCGAGCGCGAGTCCGATCAGGACACCCAGCAGCGTGCGCGGGATCCGCAGCGACCGGACGATGAGGTGGTCGGGAGCGCCGGTCGGCCGGGTGAGCGCGTCCCAGACGACACCGAGCGGAATCGCGTGCGCACCGATCGCGACGCTCGCCACGCACACCAGGGCCAGCGCGGCGACCAAGGCGGCCAGAACTGTCGCCTTGCTTACTCGAACTTCCACAGTGGACATGACCACCTTAGCCTCTCTTAGGCCAGCCTAACCATAGAGAAAGAGCAGTCCATGACCCGACCCCGGCACACCGCCGCCGCCGCCCTGTCCCTGGCCGCGTGCCTCGCCCTGACCGCCTGCGGGAGTGGCGACGGCCGGCCGTCGGCGCAGGGGGCGAGCCAAGGCGGCTATCCGCGGACGATCCAGCACGTGATGGGGTCGGCTGTGCTCGACAAGCAGCCGCAGACCGTCGCGGCGCTCGACTCGAGCTACGTCGACGCGGCGCTCGCCCTCGAGACCAAGGTCGTGGCCTACACGAAGTACCGCAACTACGACAAGCTGCCCGGCTACCTCGGCGACGACCGCAAGTACGCCGAGACCGCCAAGGAGATCGGCCCGCTGGAAAGCCCCGACATCGAGCAGCTCTACGACATCAAGCCCGACCTGATCGTCTCCGCGAAGGTCCGGCACGAGAAGTTCTACGCCGAATTCGCCAAGGTCGCGCCCACGGTGTTCAGCCAGACCACCGGGGCCACCTGGAAGGACAACATCCGGTTGCTGGCGAAGGCGCTGGGCAAGGAACAGCTCGCCGAGCAGAAGATCGGCGCCTACGAGCAGCGCGCGAAGAAGGTCGGCGAGGAGATCAAGGCCAAGCTCGGCAAGCAGCCGGCAGTGTCCGTCGTCCGCTTCGTCGAGGGCGAACCCACGGTCCGCCTCTACAGCGGTGCCTCGTTCCCCGGCACCGTGATGGCCGACGCCGGTCTCGTGCGCCCGGCGGGCCAGCCCGACAGCAAGGACAAGATCTCGACCGACCTCAGCCAGGAGGACATCGGCAAGCTCGACGCCGACCGCGTCTTCGTCGCCTCCTACGCCGACCCGACCAAGACGGCCGAGGACCCGAAGGCCAAGTTCCAGGGCAACCCGTTGTGGGGCACGCTCAAGGGAACGATCACCGACGTCGACGACACGACGTGGTTCACCTCCGTGAGCCTCCAGGGCGCCCAGGCGATGCTCGACGACCTCGCCAAGCAGTTCGGCGTCGACCCCGCACGGAGCTGACGACGAAGATCCCGCCTGCTCGTCGCCAAGCCGCGGCGACGAGCAGGCGGCCTCGAACACCTGAGTCCCGCCAAAGGGACAGCAAATCCGTCCATAAGGGACATAGGGACCCGAAGCTGTCCGTTGGCTCGGCTGGCATCTTGACGTGCTCCCGGCGAACGTTGATAGTGATGGCTCCCATCCCGAACTTCGAGCGGGAGCCGCTCGCCGCCTGAACTGTTAGCGCTAACATTCGTCATCGGTGAACAAGGCTGATCACGCACCGGAAGTCCAGTGACGCATTTCCCATCGTGTGAAGGAGATTCGATGACCCGTCGACCGAGGATCCGCCGCGCCCTCCTGGCGGCCGGTACCGCCACCACCCTTGCCGCCGGTCTGCTCGCGGCCACGGCCACCACCTCGCAGGCCGCCGTCCAAGGACCGTGCGACATCTACGCCGCGGGCAACACCCCGTGCGTGGCCGCGCACAGCACCACCCGTGCCCTGTACGGGACCTACGACGGCCCGCTGTACCAGGTGCGGCGCGCGTCCGACAACACGACCAAGGACATCGGCGTGCTGACCGCCGGCGGGTACGCCGACGCCGCCGCGCAGGATTCCTTCTGCGCCAACACCAGTTGCGTGATCACCGTCATCTACGACGAGTCCGGCAAGGGCAATCACCTCACCCAGGCGCTCAAGGGGCACTGGCCCGGGCCGGCCGCGGGTGGCAACGACAACCTCGCCAACGCCTTCGAGGCACCAGTGACGGTCGGCGGCCACCGGGCGTACGGCGTCTCCGTGGCCCCCGGCACCGGCTACCGCAACAACAACACCCACGGCATCGCGACCGGTGACCAGCCGGAGGGGATGTACGCGATCTTCGACGGCACGAACTACAACGGCGGCTGCTGCTTCGACTACGGCAACGCCGAGACGAGCGGCAACGACGACGGCAACGGCACCATGGAGGCCATCTACTTCGGCAACGACAAGGGCTGGGGCTACGGCAGCGGCGCCGGCCCCTGGATCATGGCCGACCTGGAGAACGGCCTGTTCTCCGGGGTGAACCAGCACTTCAACGCGGGCGACCCGACGGTCACCAACCGGTTCCAGACCGCGATCGTCAAGGGTGGTCCGAACCAGTGGGCCATCCGCGGCGCCAACGCGCAGTCGGGCGGCCTGTCCACCTACTACAGCGGGGTGCGCCCCAACGTCGCCGGCTACAACCCGATGAAGAAGCAGGGGGCGATCATCCTCGGCATCGGCGGTGACAACAGCGTCAGCGGCCGCGGCACCTTCTACGAGGGCGTCATGACCGCGGGCTACCCCTCGGACGCCACCGAGAACGCGGTCCAGGCCAACATCACCGCGGCCGGCTACAGCAGCGCCCCGACCGGCGCCGGAACGCTTACCCCGGGCTCGAAGGTTTCCCTCCAGGCGACGACGGCGTGCTGCACGTCCGACTACCTGCGCCACAACGACGCCGACGACAAGGTCGTCCTCTCCGCCGTCGGCTCCACCAGCACGGCCACCCTCAAGGCCGGCGCGACCTGGATCGTCCGGGCGGGCCTGGCCAACACCTCCTGCCTGACCTTCGAATCGGCCGACCAACCCGGACGGTTCCTGCGCCACTTCGGGTTCCAGCTCCACCTGAACGCCGACGACGGCGGCAGTGCCTTCGCGCAGGACGCGACGTTCTGCCCCACCACGGGCAACAGCGGCGCCGGGCGGTCCTTCCAGTCGGTCAACTATCCGGCGAAGTACCTCCGCCACTACAACTTCACGGGTTATGTGGCGAGCAACGGCGGGAGCAACGCCTGGGACGCGACGACGTCGTGGGCCCAGGACACCAGCTGGCTCGTCGCCTCGCCCTGGGGCTGACGAGACACCCACCGGTCGCGAGCACGGCTTCCCCGCGGCGTCGCGGGGAAGCCGTGCTCGTTCCGTTGAATTGATCGAATGGTAATTACACGGGTGATTACCTCGGTAATGGCAGATCTCCTGGACACGGGTGCGGGAAAGCCGGAAGATCCGGTCGACGAAGAAGCCGCATCCGCGAAAGGAGTTCGCGTGCCGGACCTGCCCTTCGACCGCAGAGGCTTTCTCACCGTCGCCGCGCTGACCGCCGGAGCCACGGCGCTGCCCGGCGGGTTTCTGGCCGGCGCGGGGGCGGCCCCGCGGATCACCCTCCCCGAACGCGGTATCCACGACACCGCCCCGGCCACGTCCTGGCCGGACGGTTTCCTGACCGGCAACGGTGAGTACGGTGCCGTGCTGTACGGCGCACCCACCCTGGAAAAGGTGATCTTCAACCACCACCGCTTCGTGCTGCCGAACGGCTCCCGATCGGTTGTCCCGCCGGTGATCGCGGGCCGCCTGGCCGGTGTCCGGGACAAGGCGCTCGCCGGTGACTACGCCGGGGCGAACCGGGACTTCGCGGCCGGCTGGTCGCTGCGGTGGACCCAGACCTACCACCCGGCGTACGAGCTCCGGATCGCGACGCCGGACATGACCACCGCCACCGGCTACGTCCGCACGACCGACTTCCGCACCGGCGAAGTCACCACCTCCTGGGCCGACGGCTCCGGCACCTGGACCCGCCGGGCGTTCGTCTCGCGCGCCGACCGCGTGATCGTCCACGAACTGACACCGGCCCCCGGCCGGACGATCGACGCGACCTTGAGCGTGTACACCGCCTTGGAGGGCACGCCCGGGAACGTGGGCTTCACGACCCGCGCCACCGTCGCCGGCGGGTCCGGTTACCTGAACCTGCGCGGCACGTACCCCGCCGGGCAGGGTGCGTTCGGCTACGAAGGCGTCACGCGCGTCGTCCCGGCCGGGGGCAGCGTCTCGGCCGCCGGGAGCACCGTCGTCGTCTCCGGCGCGACCCGCCTGCTGTTGCTCACCAAGCTCGATCGGTACGAGACCCCGGGTGCGTGGGACACCCAGCCGTTGCACGCGGCGCTGGCCTCGACCGAGACCGGCTACGCCGTGCTGCTCTCACGGCACACCGCGATCCACACCGCCTGGTACGACCGCTCCCGGCTGGACCTGAACGTCTCCGCCGCCGACCGGGCGCTGCCGGTCACCCGGCTGATCAGCCGGCAGAACGGCAACCAGGGCGTCATCGACCTCGCGCTGCTGGAGCGGCTCTACGACTCGGGGCGGTACCTGTTCATCAGCTCCAGCGGAATCCTGCCGCCGCGGCTGACGGGGATCTGGACCGGGACCTGGACCGGCGCCTGGGCCGACGACTTCACCACCGACGCCAACGTCAACCTCCAGGTCGCCGGCGGCAACATCCTGGACACCCCCGAGGCCATGCAAGGCTACTTCGCACTCGTCCTCGGGCAACTCGCCCAGTGGCGCACCAACGCGCGGAATCTTTACGGCGCAAGGGGTTTCCTCGCCCCGTCGCGGACCGACGGCGAGTACGGGCACATGCTCCACTTCGACAGCGGCTTCCCCGGCCAGACCTGGACCGGCGGGGCCGACTGGCTGCTGTACCCGCTCGTCGAGTACTGGGAGACGACCGGCGACCAGGCGTTCCTGCGGGACAAACTGGGCCCCGCGCTCATGGAGCTGGCGTTGTTCTACGAGGACTTCCTGACCCGGACCGACACCGGCGGCAAGGTCGTCTTCGTCCCGTCGTTCTCGATGGAGAACGCGCCCGGCAACACCCGCGTGCTCCTGTCGGTCAACGCCACCGGCGACATCATGGCCGGCAAGCACGCGCTGCAGGCCGCCATCGCCGCGGCGAACGCGCTCGGCGTGGAACAGGGCAGCGGCCAGGGCGTCCAGCGCTGGACCGCGCTGCTCGGGAGACTGCCCGCGTACCGGGTCAACGGCGACAACGCCCTCGCGGAGTGGTCGTGGCCGAGCCTCACCGACAACTACAACCACCGGCACGTCCACCACCTGTACGGCGCCTGGCCGCTGCACGAGCTCAACCCCGAGACCCGGCCGGAGCTGGTCGCCCCCGCGCTGCGGGCCCTGGAACTGCGCGGCGACGAGAACCTCTCGGCCCACGGCAGCCTGCACCGCGCACTGGCCGCCGCCCGGCTCAAGGACGGCGGGAAGGTGTACGCCAATCTCCGCAAGATCCTCGGCAACAGCATGGTCTTCCGGTCGCTGATGACGTCGCACAACCCGAACCTGCAGACCTACAACGCCGACGCCGCCCACGCGATCCCCGCGGTGCTGGCCGAGGCGTTGCTCTACTCGCGGCCGGGGGTGCTGGAGCTGCTCCCCGCGCTGCCCGGGCAGCTGGCCAAGGGGTCGATCACCGGCGTGCGGGCGCGTGGCCGGATCCGGGTCCACAGCCTCGGCTGGGACCTGCCGGCACGCACGGTCACGCTGTCGGTGACGTCGGCGATCGCCCAGGAAGTCACGCTGATCAGCCGCCGGGGGATGACGTCGGTGACCACGTCCGCGCCCGTCACCCCCTCGCCGCTGGGTTCGCACGCCCGGGTCGTGTCCTTGGCGGCGGACCGGCGCGTCGACCTCACGGTCGCGCTGGAGAACGGATACGCGCGGCTGGTCAACCGGCGCAGCGGGAAGGTCCTCGACGTCACCGGCGGCGGAACGGCCGACGGAGTGAAGGTCGTCCAGTGGACCTGGACCGGCGGTGCCAACCAGCAGTGGCAGGTCCTGCCCAACCCGGACGGCTCGGTCCGCCTGGTCAACCGCAACAGCGGCCGGCTGCTCCAGTGCCCGGCGGGAGCAGGCCAGGGCACCCAGCTGGACCAGGCGCAGGACACCGGCGCCGACAACCAGTGGTGGCAGCTCACCGGCACCGGCGACGGCTACCACCGGCTCGTCAACGTCCGCACCGGCCTCTGCGCCGACGTGGAGGGCGGCTCGGCCGGCGACGGCGCCCGGGTGCTCGCCTGGCCCGGCAACACCGGCACCAACCAGCAGTGGCAGCTCGTCGACGGATGACCCCGGCCGCTCGGCGTCGGCCACGCTGTCGTGGCGGGAAGTCAGCCGTCGGTGACGTCGAGCGGCTGGTTGTTCTGGCGCAGCAGGAACGCGGTCAGGACGCCGGCGATCGCGGACGCGACGCCGAGGACGGCGAGCGCGCCCTGGAGGCCGCCGGTGCCGGTGCCGATCGCGGCGAGGGCGAGCGGGCACGTGAACTCGCCGAGGAACAGGGTGCCGGTCCACAGGCCGGTGCCGCGGCCTCGCTGGTCGAAGGTGAGCCGGTTGACCGCCCAGGTCAGCAGGGTGGGCAGCAGCATGCCGGTGCCGAAGCCGGTGAAGACCGCGCCGATGGTGATGACGACCGGTGAGGCGGTGGCGAACACGAGGAGGAGCCCCGCGGCGGAGAGGCCGAACTCGACGGGCAGCAGCACCCGGGGTGTCCTGCCGGACAGGCGGCTGAACGCGATCGCTCCCGCGGCCGTCGCCAGGGACATGACCGCGGAGATCGCCCCGATGGTCCCGGTGGCGGCCACGCCCACGCCGGTGAGCACAAAGGACAGTTCGACGATCAGGGCGTAGAAGACGACGCCGCCGAACAGGGTGACGAGGCAGGGCACGGCCAGCTGCCGCCAGGGCAGGCTCACCAGGTGGCCGGGCGGCCGGCGGTGCGGCTGCCAGAGCTTGAGCGCCATGGGGATCGCCAGCGGGGCGGCGACGGCGTAGAGCCAGAACGGCGTGCGCCAGCCCGACGCGCCGAGAACGCCGCCGAGCGCCAGGAACGCCGTGGCCGACAAGGTGGCGACCAGGGTCTGCAGGCCCAGGTAACGCGCCCGGCGCGCGCCTGACCAGTAGTCACCGATGAGGGTGGTGCAGCAGGTCATGATCGCGCCCTCGCACAGCCCGACGAGCACCCGGCTCGCGAGGATCGCCCCGAGCGAGTCCAGGTAGAGCGGAGCCGTTCCGAACCCGGCGTAGGCCAGCATGGCCAGCAGCAGCAACCGTTTCCGGTCGATCCGGTCGGCGACGACGCCGGCGAACGGCGCGGTCAGCCCGATCAGCAGCGCCGGCGCGGTCAGCACGATCGGGACGAGGACTTCGGCGCCGGGCGTGTCCGCGAACGCCCGGGACAGCTGCGGCAGGACGGGCGCGATGAGGACGGCGCCGAGCACCGACAGGCAGCTCCCGGCGAGCAGCAGGAGCAGCTGGACCGGTCCGGGGGAGCGGCCGGTGGCAGAGGCTGCCGGTGACAGGTTCACGGCTGGGCTTGCGGGCATTTCGGCACCTGAATTCCGTCGTTGGTCCAGGGAGGTGCCGAAAGTGTGAATTCCGCGGCGGGGGAGCGGAAATCACTTCTGGTGAACCGCGGTATCAGCGCGGTGGATGCCCGGTGCCGCCGGTGGCGATCCGCGTCAGCAGTTCGCGCAGGTACCGGTGCTCGGGATCGTGCTCGTACATCGGGTGCCACCAGGCCGCCTCGAGCAGCGGTCCGGCGTCGAAGGGACAGGCCAGCGCCCGGACGTTCTCCTCGGCCGGGATGCGCTCGGCGAGCCGTCGCTGCAGCAGCGCGACCCGGCCGGTGCCGGCGACGAGGCCCGGGACGGTCAGGAAGTTCTCCGTGACGACCTGGACGTGCGGTTCGATGCCGAGCATCCGCATCTGCCGCACGACCGGGGTCGACGCGGTCGGGCTGTGGTAGGTGACCACCCACGGCATGGTCCGCAGCTGCTCCACCGTCAGCCCGTGCTCGACCGCGGGGTGCCCGGCGTCGACCAGGCAGACCCAGTCGTCGCGGTGGAGGTCTTGGTGCGGGAGGCCCTCGAGGAAGCCGTGGGGCAGGACCAGCAGGTCGATGCCGGTGAGTGCTTGGCGGGCGTTGTCGACGAGCGCCGGGGTGTTGGCGATGAACCGCACGCGGGCGCCGGGTGCCTCCTGCGCCAGAGCGGCGGCCAGCGGGGAGCCGAGGACTGCGACGCCGTAGTCGGTCATGGCGAGGGAGAACTCCCGCGAGGTGGTCGCCGGGTCGAAGTCCGGTTCGGCGGTGAAGACGCGCTCCACGCCGTTCACCGCCGTTTGCACGCGGCCGCGCAACTGGACGGCCAGCGGGGTGAGGCGGTACTGGTTGCCGTGGCGGGCCAGGAGTTCGTCGCCGAAGTGCCGGCGCAGCCGGGCCAGCTGGGCCGAGACCGCGGGCTGGCTGAGGCCGACCTGCTGGGCGGCCCGGCTCACGCTGCGGTGCTCCAGCAGCGCGTCGAGCGTCACCAGCAGGTTCAGGTCCAAGCTCGCCAGGTTCACCACCTGAGGTTATCCATCGGGCTGATAGTCCGCATTGGCTATTTCGTCTTCCCTGATGCTGTGGCGTGCCGCACCGTGAGCGGCATGGACCGCACCGATCCCGAAGCCGCGATCGCCGCCGCCGCGAAACGCTGTTCGAACTGGGGCCGCTGGGGTGCCGACGACGTCCTCGGCACTCTGAACTTCCTCGACGACGCCAAGCGCCGCGAAGGCGCGGCCCTGGTCCGGCGGGGCGTGAGCTTCTCGCTGGCGCAGCGGTTCGAGGCGGACGGCCCGCAGAAGGGCTGGCGCCGCCGGACCAACCCGGTGCACACGATGCTCGACACCGGCCTGGACGCCGAGCGCGGCACCCAGGGCTTCCCGCACGGCATCGGCGGCGCCGACGACGTGGTGTTCATGCCCCTGCAGGCGTCGACGCAGTGGGACGGGCTGGGGCACATCTTCGACCACGGCGTGGCCTGGAACGGCCGCCGGGCCGGGGACGTCGTGACCAGCGAAGGCGATCGCGTCACCGGGATCGAGACGGTGTCGGGCCGGATCGCCGGGCGCGGAGTCCTGCTCGACGTCGGCCGCGCGCTCGGCACGGACGGCGAACTGCCGGACGGGTTCGCGATCACCGTGGCGCACCTCGAGGAAACGATGGCCGCACAAGGGGAAACCGCGCGCGTCGGCCGGGGTGACCTGCTCCTGGTGCGGACCGGACGGCTCGCCCGCGCGCGGCGCGAGGGGTGGGGCGACTACGCGGGCGGCCCCGCGCCCGGCCTGTCGTTCACCACCGCGGAGTGGTTGCACGGCACCGAAATCGCCGCGATCGCCACCGACACGTGGGGGTTCGAGGTCCGGCCCAACGAGTTCGACGACGCCTTCCAGCCGCTGCACCAGGTCGCCATCCCGCACATCGGGTTGTTCCTCGGCGAGATGTGGGACCTCGACACGCTGGCCGCGGACTGCGCCGCCGACGGCCGGTACGAGTTCTGGCTGACCGCCGACCCGCTGCCGGTGACCGGCGCGGTCGGCGCGCCGGTCGCCCCGATCGCCGTCAAGTAGCTCCCCGACCGGACAAAGGAGTCCCCATGCCCGCCGTGCACACCGTCCTCGTGGTCGGCAGTGGCCTCGCCGGTACCGCGACCGCGATCCACCTCGCCGACCACGGCCTCGCCGTCGACCTGATCGAGATCAAGCCGGACATCGCCGCCATCGGGTCCGGGATCACCCTGCAGGGCAACGCCTTGCGCGAGCTGCGCAAGCTCGGCGTCTGGGCAGCGGTCCGGGCCGAGGGATACTGCTTCGACGGCCTCGGGCTGCGCGCGCCCGACCCCGGCGGGACCCTGCTCGCCGAGTTCCCGGAAGTCCGGACCGGCGGCCCGGACCTGCCGGCCACGCTGGGGATGCCGCGGCCCGCCCTGGCGCGGATCCTGCACGAGCGCGCCGGCGCGGCCGGGGTGAAGGTCCGCTTCGGGCTCACGGTGAGCGCGCTGGCCCAGGACGAGAGCGGCGTCGACGTCACCTTCTCCGACGGCTCGACCGGCCGCTACGACCTCGCCGTCGGCGCCGACGGAATCCGCTCGGCGGTCCGCCGGCTGCTGGGCATCGACCCGGCGATCCGGCCGATCGGCATGGGCATCTGGCGTGCGTTCGGCCCGCGCCCGGCCTCGGTGACCCGGACCGACCTGTTCTACGGCGGCCCGTCCTACATCGCCGGCTACTGCCCGACCAGCGAGGACACGCTCTACGCCTACGTCGTCGAGGACGCGCAGGACCGCGGCGGCCTGCCGCCGGCCGAGCGGCTCGCCACCATGCGTGCCCTCGCTTCGGCGTACCACGGTCCGTGGGACGACGTCCGCGCCACGCTCACCGACGCCTCGCGGATCAGCTACACCCTGTTCGAGACCCACGTCCTGCCGGCGCCGTGGCACCGGGGGCGGGTGGTGCTGATCGGCGACGCCGCCCACTCCTGCCCGCCCACCCTGGCCCAGGGCGGCGCCCAGGCCCTCGAAGACGCCGCCGTGCTGACCGAGCTGCTGCTGGCGGCGGACACCCTCGACGACCGCCTTTGGGCCGAGTTCGCCGACCGCCGGTGCGCACGAGCGGCGGCGGTGGTCGCGGCGTCCGTCCAGCTCGGACAGTGGCTTTTGGACAGAGAGCAGGGCGACGTTCCCGGGCTCATCGGCCGGATCGCCGCCCTCGTCACCCAGCCCGCCTGAACCTTCCGGAGGAGAACGCCATGATCACCCACCTGCGGCACGTCGACCTCGCCGTGCCGGACCTGGCCATGCAGCAAGACTTCTACACCGGCGCCTGGGGCCTCAAGACCGAGCACACCAACACCGGCGTCGCGTTCCTCGCCGCGGAAGGCTCGCCCGAGCAGTACGTGGTGCGGCTGCGCCAGGCCGGCGACAAGCGGATCGACCTGATCGCCTTCGGCGTCGCCACACCGTCCGATGTAGACACGCTCGCCGCCCGCCTGGCCACCGCCGGGGTGACCCTCGTCCACGAGCCACGGACCCTGCACACCCCGGGCGCGGGCTACGGGTTCCGGTTCTTCGACAACGAGGGCCGTACCATCGAGATCAGCGCCGACGTCGCCGTCCGGGCCCACCGCAGGATCGAGGCGGGCGAGCCGGTGCCGGTCCGGCTGTCCCACGTGGTGGTCAACTCCGCCAACCCGGAGGCGACCCGGGCGTTCTACGAGAAGCACCTCGGCTTCCGGCTGTCGGACATCCTCATGCACCCGCGGATGGGGGAGATGATGTGGTTCCTGCGGGTGAACTCGTGGCACCACAGCATGGCCATCGCCCGCTGCCCGCACCCGTCACTGCACCACGTGTCGTTCGAGATGCGCGGGCTGGACGAGTACATGCGCGGCACCGGACGGCTCCTGCGCGCGGGCGTCGAGAAGATCTGGGGTCCCGGGAGGCACCTGGCCGGCAACAACACCTTCAGCTACTTCCTCGACCCGCACGGCAACACGATGGAGTACACCACCGAGCTGGAGCTGGTCGACGAGGACACCTGGCACCCGCACCTCTACGACTTCAGCGACCCCGAAGTGTCCGACCAGTGGGGGACGGCGAACGCGATGAACGAGTTCGTCGCGCAGCGGTCCTTCAACGACCCCGACAAGGGCCTGTTCGTGGCCCCGCCGGTCTGATGCGCTTCGCCACCTACGAGCACGGCGGAACCGTGCACGCGGGCGTCGTCTCCGGTGACGGCGTCCACGCGTTCCCGGCCGGGGTGACGGTGCTCGACCTGGTCCGCGGCGAGCAGGCCGTCCCCAGTGGACCATCCGTGCCGTTGGCCGACGTCCGGTTGCTGCCACCGCTGGAGCCACCGAGCGTCCGGGACTTCGTCGCCTTCGAGGAGCACGTCGAAGGCATGGTCGCGCCGGGTTCCGTGCCGCCGGAGTGGTACGAGGCACCGACGTTCTACTTCACCAATCCCTGCGCGCTGGTCGGCGCCCACGACGACGTGCCGATCCCGCCCGGCTCGCGGCTGTTCGACTTCGAACTGGAGGTCGCCGCCGTGCTGGGCCCCGACGCGATCTTCGGCTACACGATCCTCAACGACTGGTCCGCCCGCGACCTCCAGCGCCGCGAGATGAAGGTCAACCTCGGACCGGCCAAGGGCAAGGACTCGGCCACGACGCTCGGGCCGTGGCTCGTCACGGCCGACGAACTGGAGCCCTACCGCGACGCGGACGGCTTCCTGGCACTGGACATGCGGGTGGCGGTCAACGGTGTCGAGGTGGGGCAGGACCTGCTGTCCAACATGGGCTGGCCGTTCGAGGAACTGGCCGCGTACGCCGCCCGCGGCACGCGGCTGCGCGCGGGCGACGTCTTGGGCTCCGGGACCTGCGGCAACGGCGGCTGCCTGGCGGAGCTGTGGGGCCGCGGCCGCACGCGGGAGCCGCTGCGGCCCGGCGACGTCGTGGAGATGACGGTCGAAGGCATCGGGACGATCCGCAACACCGTCGTCGACGGCGGCACGCTGCCGCCGGTCCGTCCGGCCCGGCCCCGGCCGCGGAAGCGGTCGCGGTGAGCGGCAAGGTCGTGGTCGTCACCGGGGCGGGACAGGGCATCGGCGCGGCGACCGCGCGACGGCTGGCCGCGGACGGCGCCCGGGTGATCGGAGTCGACCGCGCCGAAGACCCCGGCCTGCCCGGCGTCGAACACCACCGGCTCGACGTCACCGACGACGCCGGCTGGGCCGCGCTCACCGCGGGTCTCGAGCGGGTCGACGGGCTCGTGACCGCCGCGGGCATCACCTGGCGGGCCCGGCTGGGCGAGCTGGACCCCGTGGACCTGGCGCACGTGCACGACGTCAACGTCGGCGGCGTCCTGCGGGCCGTGCAGGCGGTGGTGCCGCTGATGCCGGCCGGCGGGTCGATCGTCGTGACCGGCTCGGCCGCGGCGCTGACCGGGCACTACCCGCTCGCCTACACCGCGGGCAAGTGGGCGCTGCGCGGCTTCGTCAAGGCCGCCTGCCTCGAGCTGGGCGAGCGCGGCATCCGCGTCAACGCCGTGCACCCCGGGTACATCGAAACCCCGATGACCGCCTCGGCGCCGCCCGGGTTCCGGGCCGCGAACGTCGCCGAGACCCCGCTCGGCCGCACGGGGACAGCCGAGGAGGTCGCCGCGCTCGCCGCGTTCCTGATCAGCGACGCGGCCTCCTACATCTCCGGCGCCGAGATCCCCGTCGACGGCGGCCTGACCGCGCACGGCGGCGTCAAGTCGATCAGCGAAGCCGCCCGAACCTGAAAGGGAACCCCGTGTTCGAATACTTTCCCGGCAACTACGTGTGGAACCTCGGCGTGGTCGCCGCGCTCAACAGCGGCGGCCTGATCGACGAGGTCGACCGCGCCTGCCGGCCCATCCGCGAAGCCGCGGCCCGGGGCTCGGACGCCGGCACACCGGACTTCCTGCGGGCCTGGACCGCACTCACCGACCAGCTCGTCACCCAAGCCGAGCAGGCCGAGAAGGCCGGGCACACCCGCACCGCGGGCGAGCTGTACTTCCGGGCCACCAACTACCTCTGCCAGGCCGAGCGCATGCTCGCGCACTCCGACCCGCACCGGCTGCCCACCTACCGGCGGGTCCTCGAACTCGCCCAGAAGTCCTTCGACCTGCGGGACTCCCTGGTTTCGCGGGTGGCGATCCCGTACGAAGGCACGACCCTGCCCGCCTACCTCTCCCTCGCCCCGGCCACCGGGACCGGGCCGGCGCCGGTGATCGTCCTGGTCAACGGCCTGGACTCGACCAAGGAACACATGTACACCTCGGCACACTGGCGCGAGCTCGCCGACCGGGGGATCTCGTGCCTGATGCTCGACCAGCCCGGCACCGGCGAAGCCCTGCGCCTGCAGGGACTGACCGCCCGCATCGACGCCGAAGCCTGGGCGGGCGCGGCCGTGGACTGGCTCGAGACGCGGTCCGAAGTGGACAACAGCCGGATCGGGATCGCCGGCTGGTCCCTCGGCGGCTACTACGCACCCCGCGCCGCGGCGTTCGAGAAGCGGTTCGCGCTCTGCGTCGCCTGGGGCGCCAACCACAACTGGGGCGCGGTGCAGCGCCGCCGCCTCGAACGTGAAGGCGAGCGGCCGGTTCCGCACTACTGGGAGCACGTGCTGTGGGTGTGGGGCCACGACGACCTGGCGGAGTTCATCACCTTCGCCGACGGCGTGCACCTCGACGGCGTGGTCGAGAAGATCACCGTCCCGTTCCTGGTCGCCCACGGCGAGAACGACCGGCAGATCCCGCTCGAGTACGCCCACCGCTCCTACGACCAGGCCGTCAACTCGCCCCGGCGGGAGCTGAGGGTGTTCACCCCGGAGGAGGGGGCGACCGAGCACATCGGACTCGACCACCTGCCCCACGTCAGCACGTTCATCGCCGACTGGGTCACCGGCACCTTCGAGTGGCTGAGCCGGGTGCGCTCCTTTTAGGACCATCCGTGAGAATGAGCGCATGAACCTGCTGCTCCTCGCCGCCGCGCTCGCCATGGTCGTCCGGGCGCTGGCGGCGGCCCGGCTCGACCGGTGGAACCTGGGCGCGCCGGTGGTGATGGTGCTGGCCGGTGTCCTCGTCGGCCTGCTGTACGAGAACTCCATCGCGGCCGTGCTGAACACGGAGGCCGTTCAGCACATCGCGGAAATCATCCTCGCGGTGCTGCTGTTCGTCGACGCCACCGAGGTGCGCGGCGGACGCCTGTGGGGCGGATACCCCGGGCTCGTGGCCAGGGTGCTGTTCATCGCCCTGCCGGTGAGCCTCGCGCTGGCGGCGCTGCTGGGCTGGCTGCTGTTCCCCGGCCTGCCGTGGGCCGTGCTGCTGCTCATCGCCTGCGTCGCCATGCCGACCGACTTCGCGCCGGCGGAGCAGCTGGTGCGCGACCGCACTTTGTCGATGCGGGTCCGCAGTGTGCTGAACGTGGAAAGCGGCTACAACGACGGGATCGTCTCACCCCTGTTCCTGTTCGCGCTGATCCTGGCCGGCGACCGCACCCAGCAGCGCACACCGCTCGACGCCCTCGCCACCGCGCTGCCCTTCGCCGCCAAGGCCCTGGTCGCGGGCGTCGTCATCGGCAGCCTCCTCGCCTGGCTGCTGGACCGGGCCCACCACGCCGGCTGGGTGACGCCCCAGTCCGCGCGCCTCGTCGTGCTGCTGGCACCGCTGCTGACCTACGCCGCGACCGTCGCCATCGACGGCAACGGCTTCGTCGCCTCGTTCGTCTGCGGCACCGCCTTCCGCTACCTGCACCGGCTGCTCAAGGCCCGCCGGGTCCGCGACGGCCGGGCCGACCGCGCGGAGGTCCGGGCCGACGCCCTGAGCAAGGACATGCACCTGCTGGAGGACGTGACCACCCTGCTGACCACGACCATGTGGTTCGTCGTCGGCATCGCGGCCGTCCTCGCCTACTCGCTGGGCGTTTCGTGGCAGGTTGTCCTGTTCTGCGCGGCGGTGCTCACGGTGGTCCGCGTGGTCCCGGTGCTCCTTTCGCTGGCCGGGTCGAAGCTGGCGGGACGGGAACGCCTGCTCGTCGGCGCGCTGGGACCGCGTGGCACGACCACGATCGTGTTCGGGCTCCTGGCGTTCAACAAGCTGCTCGAGGGGCCGGCCGCCGACACGATCCTGGTCATCACCGTGGTCTGCGTCCTGGGCGGCGTGGTCCTGCACGGGATGGGCGCCAAGCCGCTGACGCACCTGCTGACCCGCCCGGGTGCCCGCCGCTGACGCTGCCCGAGCCGCCGGGTGGCGGTGCGGGACCAGCCACTCGGCTGGGTCACCCGGCCGGTCCACCGGTACCGGCCGCCACGTCCCGTCGTCGACGATCGAGGAGTTCTTCAGGCAACGACCACGGAATATGGAGCTGTTTCCCGTGCGCACCTCGATCGACCGCGCGACCTGGCGGATGCTCGCCGGGTACGTCCGGCCACAACGGCGGACCGTCCTCTTCGGAGGGTTGCTCGTCCTGCTGGGCGGTCTGGCCGCGGCCGCCCAGCCGCTCGCGGCGAAGACGCTCGTCGACGAGCTGGGAACGGGCGGGGTCATCACCGGGCTGCTGGTCCTGCTGGTCGGTCTCGCGCTCGCCGGCGCGGCGGTCCGGATGGCCGGTGACTACCTGCTCGAGCGCGCCGCGGAGTCGGTCGTGCTGGTGGCCCGCAAGCGGTTCGCCCGGCGGGTGCTGCGGCTGCGCGTGCCCGCCGTGCAGCGCGCCGAACCGGGGGACCTGCTGTCCCGGTTCACCAGTGACACGACCCTGCTGCGCGAGGTCTGCACGCACGCGCTGGTCGGCCTGGTCACCGGTGCGGTGACGACCGTCGTGATGGTCGTGCTGATGGGGACGCTGGACCTCGTCCTGCTCGGGGTCACCGCGGCGGTGCTGCTGGTGGTCGGCCTGCTCGCGCTCGCGGGCATGCCCATGATCGAAAAGGCGACCCGCGCCGCCCAGGAGGCCGTCGGGGAGACCGGGACGCGGATGGAGCGGGTCCTGGGCGCCTTCCGGACCGTCAAGGCCTCGGGTGCGGAAGCCCGGGAGACCGCGGCGATCGAGGAGGGAGCCGAACGCGCGTGGCGCGCCGGTGTCCGCTCGGCGCGCTGGGAGTCGCTGGTCCACGGCGCCAACGCGCTCGCGATCCAGGCGTCGTTCCTCGCGGTGCTCGGCGTCGGCGGCGCGCGCGTGGTGACCGGCGCCATCCCGTTGTCCACTTTGGTGGCTTTCCTGCTGTACCTGTTCTACCTGGAGGAGCCGATCGGGCAGCTCCTGCACGCGGGCAGCAGGCTGCAGATCGGGCTGGCGGCCGTGCGTCGGCTGTCCGAAGTGGAGCAGCTGCCCGCCGAACCGGCTCCGGCCGGGCGGACCGCCGGCGGTCAGGAAGCTGCGGAGCTGGTGTTCGAGGGCGTCCGCTTCCGGTACGGCCCGGATTCCCCGGAAATCCTGCGTGGCGTCGACCTGGAGATTCCCGCCCGGGGCATGACGGCGTTCGTCGGGGCCTCCGGCGCCGGGAAGTCCACGTTGTTCGCGCTGCTCGAACGGTTCCACGAACCGTCGTCGGGCCGGATCCGGCTGGACGGTGCCGACCTCGCGGACTGGGACCTGGCCGCCTTGCGCGCCTCGATCGGGTACGTCGAGCAGGACGCGTCGCTGTTGTCCGGCACGCTGCGCGACAACCTCGGCTACGGCCGTCCGGAAGCCACCGACGAGGAGATCCGCGACGCGCTGGTGCGGACCCGGCTGGACGGCCTCGTGGACCGGCTGCCGGCCGGCCTGGACACCCCGGTCGGGCACCGCGGCAGCATGCTCTCCGGGGGTGAACGGCAACGGGTCGCGCTCGCCCGCGCGCTCCTGCGCCGTCCTCGCCTGCTGTTGCTGGACGAGATCACCTCGCAGCTCGACGCGGTGAACGAGCTGGCGATCCGGGACGTGGTCACCGCCGCGGCCGAGACGACGACCGTGCTCGTGGTGGCCCACCGGCTCTCGACGGTCACCCGCGCCGACCGGATCGTGGTGCTGGACGAGGGAACCGTCCGGGCGACCGGCACCCACGACCAGCTCGTGGCGAGCGACCCGTTGTACGCCGAGTTCGCCGCCACCCAGCTGCTCACCGGCGACAGCGCCGTCCAGCAGGCTGCCGGATAGTGTCTGCGCGTGTCCACCAGGCTCATGAACGAAGTTGCCGCCGGGATCCCCAGGCCGGGCGTACGATCGCGGTTGCGCGCGGTTCCCCGGGTGTTCGCCACGGCGCTGGGCGTGATCGCCGCGCTGTGCGTCCTCTCGGCGGTGAGCGCCGCGCTGGGCCGCGGCTTCCAGCCGGTGCGGCAGTTCGTCGACGACGCCGTGTTCCCCGCCCCGCCCAACGTCGCGTACGGCTTGTTCCTCGCGGTGCTGGCGGGCGCGGTGGCCCGCCGCAAGCGGGCCGCCCGGACGGTACTGGGCGGCCTGCTCCTGGCCCAGGCGGCGGCCAGCATGCTGACCGGGCTGCTGGTGGTGCTGGCCCCGGACCGGTTCCTGCTCGACGACGACGGGCAGCCGCTGGAGCTGAAGGGCTGGGACCTGTGGTCCCTCTGGCAGTCCTGCCTGATCGCGGTCGTCGCGTTGGCCGTGCTCCTGGCTGCGAAGCGGGAGTTCTACGGGCGGACACGCAAGGCGGCGCTGCGCAAGGCCGTCCTGCTGTTCGCCGGTCTGCTCGGGGTCTCCATCCTGCTCGGCGGTGCGCTGGTCCAGGTGTTCCCGGGCTCGCTGCGGTCGGTGGGTGACCGGTGGAGCTGGGCGGTCGAGACGGTCATCGGTGGGGCGATCCAGCTGGACATCACCCGAGTGGGTGACGCGCCGGGCTGGGTCGCGCTGTCGGTGTCGCTGTTCGGCGTGGTCTCGCTGTTCGCCGCGCTGCTGTGGATGCTGCGTTCGCAGCGGATGACGGCTTTGCTGACGACCGAGGACGAGATCGCCGTCCGCAGGTTGCTCGCCGCCCACGGTGAACGCGATTCACTCGGCTACTTCGCCACCCGGCGGGACAAGGCCGTGGTGTTCGCCCCTTCCGGCGAGGCGGCGATCACCTACCGCGTCGTCGCCGGGGTGTGCCTGGCCAGTGGCGACCCGCTCGGCGCGCCGGACGCGTGGCAGCCCGCCATCGCCCGGTGGCTGGCGATGTGCGCCGAGTACACCTGGAGCCCGGCGGTGATGGGTGCCGGGGAAGAAGCCGCCGAAGCGTACGTACGGGCCGGGCTGAAGGCGATCGAACTCGGCGACGAAGCGATCCTCGACGTCACCGGCTACACCCTGGCCGGGCCGGACATGCGCCCGGTGCGCCAGGCCGTCACCCGGATCGAGCGGGCCGGGTACACCGCGCGGGTGCGCCGGCACGCCGACGTCCCGCCCGAGCAGCTCGCCGCCGCGGCCGCACTGGCCGATCGCTGGCGCGACACCGATTCCGAACGCGGCTTCTCGATGGCGCTCGGCCGGCTGAACGATCCCACCGACGGGCAGTGCGTGCTGGTCGAAGCGCTCGACGCGGCCGGGAACGTCCGGGCGCTGCTGTCGTTCGTGCCGTGGGGCCGGACCGGGCTTTCCCTCGACCTCATGCGCCGTGACCGCGATGCCGGCAACGGCCTGATGGAGTTCATGGTCAGCGCGCTGGCCGCCGGTGCGCCCGCGCTCGGTGTCCGGCGGGTGTCGCTGAACTTCGCGGTGTTCCGCGCGGTGTTCGAAGAGGGCGCGCGGATCGGCGCCGGCCCGGTCCTGCGGGCCTGGCGGCGGCTGCTGCTGTTCTTCTCCCGGTGGTGGCAGCTCGAATCGCTCTACCGGTCGAACGTCAAGTACCGCCCGCACTGGGAGCCACGCTTCCTGATCTACGGGGACCGGCGCGACCTGGCGCGGGTCGGGCTCGCCTCGGCCATCGCCGAAGGCTTCCTCGGCCGCGGTTCGACCGCGCCCGCACACGAAAGCGACCCGGCGCTGCCGGCTGCCGTCCGCGCCATCGAGAGCGCGGGGCCCGCCGTCGACGACCGGCCCGTGCCCGCCTCCGAACAGACCCGGATCCGGCTGGCCAAGCTCGACGAACTGCGGGCCCGCGGCGTCGATCCCTATCCCGTCCTGGTACCCCGCGACACCGTCCTCGCGGAGGTGACCCGGCGCTTTCCGGACCTCGCGCCGGACACCCGCACGGGGGAGCGCGTCGCCGTCACAGGCCGGGTCATGCTGATGCGCGACCACGGCAAGCTGTGTTTCGCGACCCTGCGGGACTGGTCCGGTGACCTCCAGGTCATGCTCGCGGCACCGGACACCGCCGAGGACGACCTGCGCGGCTGGCGGGCGGACGTCGACCTCGGCGACCACGTCGCGGTCCGCGGCGAGGTGATCACCTCCCGGCGCGGTGAGCTGTCGATCCTCGCCGAGAGCTGGACGCTGGCGGCGAAGTGCCTGCACCCGTTGCCCGACAAGCACTCCGGCCTCACCGACCCCGAAGCCAGGGTCCGGCAGCGCTATCTCGACCTGGTCGTCCGCCCGCGGTCGCGGGAGCTGCTGCGCGCCCGTGGCGGGGCGATCCAGGCACTGCGGACGACGCTGCTCGGCCAGGACTACCTCGAAGTCGAAACGCCGATGCTGCAGCCCGTGCACGGCGGCGCGAACGCCCGCCCGTTCGTCACGCACATCAACGCCTACGACATGCGGCTCTACCTGCGCATCGCCCCCGAGCTGTACCTGAAGCGGCTCTGCGTCGGGGGCGTGGAACGGGTCTTCGAGCTCGGGCGCACCTTCCGCAACGAAGGCGTGTCCTACAAGCACAATCCCGAGTTCACCATGCTGGAGGCGTACGAGGCCTACGCGGACTACACGATCATGCGAGCGCGGTGCCGGCAGCTGATCAAGGCCGCCGCCACCGCCATCCACGGCAGTGAAACGGCCGGCGAACTGGACCTTTCCGGTGACTGGCCGGTCGTGCCCGTCCACCACGCCATCTCCGAAGCGCTCGGCGAGGAGATCACCAGCAGCACACCGGAAACCCGGTTGCGGCAGCTGTGCGACGCCGCCGGGATCGCGCACAATCCACAGTGGACACGCGGTGCGGTCGTCCTCGAACTCTACGAACGCCTCGTCGAGGAGCAGACCGCCGGACCGGTGTTCTACACCGACTTCCCCGCCGACGTCTCCCCGCTCACCCGCCCGCACCGCGACGACCCGGAACTGGCCGAACGCTGGGACCTCGTCATCAAGGGCACGGAAGTCGCCACCGCCTACTCCGAACTCGTCGACCCGGTCGAACAGCGCCGCCGGCTCGTCGCCCAATCACTGCTCGCCGCGGGCGGCGATCCCGAGGCGATGGAAGTCGACGAAGACTTCCTCACCGCGCTCGAGTACGCCATGCCGCCCTCCGGCGGGCTGGGCCTGGGTGTCGACCGGCTCGTCATGCTGCTGACGGGCACCACGATCCGGGACACCCTCGCCTTCCCGCTGGTCCGGCCGGAATGACGACGTCGGTTCAGCGTGCCGTGAGCCGGCCGCCGATCCACCAGCCGAGTTCGATCAGGACCACGCCCGCGGCGGCGCAGCCGAGCGCGGTGAGCGTGTGGCCGGTGTTGCCCGGGTCCAGCAGGAACAGCCGCCGCGTCACCGGCAGGACGAACATCAGGCCGGACACGAGAGCCATCGTCGCGACCAGGCCGGCCTTCCACCACGTGTAGGGCCGGGCGACGATCCCCAGCACCCACAACGCGAGCGCCATCAGCGTGATCAGCGCCGTGGTGCTGGCCTGCACCTGCGCGGACTCGCCGGCGGCGCCGCCGGGGTGCACCAGGACGTAGGCGGTGAAGGAGGCCGCGGCGATCACCACCCCGGCCGGGATCGCCATCCGCAGCACCCGGCCCACGAAACCGCCGCGGGCGCGGTCGTTGTTGGGGGCCAGGGAGAGCACGAACGCGGGGAGGCCGATGGTGAACCAGCCGACGATGGTGACGTGCCGGGGCAGGAACGGGTAGGGCACCGCCGCGAGGCCGATCAGGCCGGGCACACCCACGATGATCGCGAGCAGCACCGAGTAGACGGTCTTGGTGAGGAACAGGTTGGCGACCCGCTCGATGTTCCCGATCACCCGCCGGCCTTCGCTCACGACCTGGGGGAGGGTGGCGAACGCGTTGTCCAGCAGGACGATCTGGGCGACCGACCGGGTCGCCGGGCTGCCCGCCCCCATCGCGACGCCGACGTCGGCGTCCTTGAGCGCGAGGACGTCGTTGACGCCGTCGCCGGTCATCGCGACCGTGTGCCCCCGTGACTGCAGCGCGGCGACCATGGCCCGCTTCTGGGCGGGCGTGACCCGCCCGAACACGGTGCCGCGCTCCAGCTCGCCGGCCAGCGCGCCGGGATCCTCGGGCAGGGTCCGGGCATCGACCGGCGCTTCGGCCCCCGGCAGGGACAGGGCCCGCGCGACCGCGCCCACCGAGACGGCGTTGTCGCCGGAGATCACCTTGACGGCCACGCCCTGGGCGGCGAAGTAGTCCAGGGTCTCGCGGGCGTCACCGCGGATCGTCTGCTCCAGGACCACCAGCGCGACCGGGGTCACCTCGCCCGGTGCCTCCGGCGCGTCGAGGCCGGTCGCGGCCCGGCCGAGCAGCAGTACCCGCAGCCCGTGCGCGCCGATCCGCTCCGCCTCCGCGCGCTCGGGCGAACCGGCGGCCAGCAGGACGTCGGGAGCACCGAGCACCCAGTCGCCGTGTTCGCCGAAGCCCGCGCCGCTCCACTTGCGCGCCGACGAGAAGGGCGCGACCGCCGTCGCGGTCCAGCCGGGCGCCGGCGGGCACGCCTGGGCGATGGCCAGGAGGCTCGCGTTCGGGCGGGGGTCGGCGGCGGCCAGCGCGGCGAGCACGAGCTCGGGGACGACGTCCGGCTCGCCGAGCGGCCGCACCTCGGAAACGCGCATGGTGTTCTCGGTGAGCGTGCCGGTCTTGTCGGCGCAGACCACGTCCACCCGCGCCAGGCCCTCGATCGCCGGCAGCTCGTTGACCAGGCACTGCCGCCGGCCCAGCCGCACCACGCCGACCGCGAACGCGACCGAGGTCAGCAGGATCAGGCCTTCGGGCACCATCGGGACGAGCGCGGCGACCATGCCGCGCAGTGCTTCGGGCAGGGCTTGCGAGCCCGAGAGCTGGTTGTAGATCGACAGCGCCCCGGCCGGGATGAGCAGGTACGTGATGACCTTCAGGATCGTGTTGATGCCGGCACGCAGCTCGGAATCCGCGAGGGTGAACCGCCCCGCCTCCTCGGCGAGCTTCGCCGCGTACGCTTCCCGCCCGACCTTCGTCGCGCGGTAGGCGCCGCTGCCCGCCACCACGAAACTGCCGGACATCACCTCCTCGCCCGGGTTCTTCACGACCGGGTCCGATTCGCCGGTGAGCAGCGACTCGTCCACTTCCAGGGCGTCGGCCGCCAGGACCGTGCCGTCGACCACGATCTGGTCGCCCGGACCGACCTCGACGACGTCGTCGGCCACCACCTCGGCCGGCGCCAGTTCGCGGCTCACGCCGTCCCGGCGCACGCGCGGCCGGACCTGGCCGACGATCGCCAGCCGGTCCAGTGTCCGCTTCGCCCGCAGCTCCTGGATGATGCCGACGGCGCTGTTGGCCACGATCAGGCCGGCGAACAGCCCGTCCAGCAGGTAGCCGGTCGAGAAGATGATCACCGCCAGCACCGCGAAGATCGCGTTGATCCGGGTGAGCACGTTCGACCGCACGATCTCGCCGGTGCTGCGGCTCACCCGGGCGGGTACGTCGTTGGTCCGGCCCTCGGCGACCCGTTCGGCCACTTCGGCGGCGGTCAGCCCGGCCGTGACCTCGTCGACGAGCAGGCGTGCATCCCCTGGCATGGCCGCGACCCTACGCAGGTTCCGGCCGATCCGGGCCACCGAGCCCACGAACGGGTGCGCGGAACCGGCCGACCGGCGGGGGGACATCCAGCCGGGTAGGGGGTGGTTCCGGACGCCCGGCGGCTGGGCGGGCCGGGGCGACCTCACGACACTGGAACACGGCACTCACCGAGCGCGCAGCTCACCCCGTCTGTCCCCTGGAGGAGAACCATGTTCAATCGGATGCTGAGCCGCTTCGGCATCGGTGGCCCGTCCGTCGACACCGTGCTGGACTCGCCGCACGCCGAGCCCGGCCGGCCGGTCACCGGGCAGGTGCACGTCCGGGGTGGCAACGCGGACGCCGAGATCGGCCAGGTCGTGCTGGCCCTCGTCGCCAGTGCCGACCCGGCGCCCGGCGAATACGGGTACGGCGGCGACGCGGAGATCTCCCGGCTGGTCGTGCAGCAGGGACTGCGGGTCCCGGCGGGGCAGCTCGTCTCGATCCCGTTCCGGCTGCCGCTGCCGTGGGAGACGCCCGTCACCGCGGTCGGCGGCACCGCCCTGCCCGGGATGCGCGTGGGCGTGCGCACCGACCTGCTCGTCGAAGGGGCACCCGACAAGGGCGACCTCGACCCGGTGCTGGTCGGCCCGCTGCCTTCGCAGAACAAGGTGCTGGACGCGTTCGGCGCGCTCGGATTCACCTTCCGCGGCGCCGGCATCGTGGCCGGGCACCTGCCGGGCGTGTCGGGCGAGCTCGGATTTCACCAGGAGCTCGAATTCTTCCCGCCGGCCCAGTACGCGGGCCGGGTGAACCAGGTCACGGTGACCTTCGTGGCGGCCCCGAACGAGCTCCACGTGGTCCTGGACGCCGACAAGCGCGGCGACACGCCCGGCCACCTCCGGCTCGCGCACGAGGATGCGCAGCACACCGACTGGGCGGCCCCGGTCAGCGCCTGGCTCGCCCAGGCGGCCGAGCGCAGCCCCGTGAACCTGGCCTTCGGCGGTCAGCCCGGCTACGGGGCACAGCACGGTTACGGGGCACAGCCCGGCTATGGCGGGCCGCAGGGCTACCCCGGCCCCGGCCACGACGACCACCACGGGCAGCGGCGCGGGCCGGGGGCGGGCGGCATGCTCGCCGCCGGTGCGGCCGGCGTGGCCGGCGGCGTGCTCGGCGGCATGGTCCTCGGTGGCGTCGCCGACGAGTTCTTCGGCGACGACGAAGGATGACCTGCCGCTCCCCGCTGAAGACGCCGGCGAAGCCCCCCGATTGGACAACCCCGCACCTGTGCGTTATTTGTCCATTGAGGACGATGCGCGCGGAGTGAACCGAAGGCCCACCGACGAACGGAACGCATGATCAGCCCACTGGACCTGTCCCTGATCACCGGGCCGATCCCCGTCGTCGCCACCGTGGCCGGCGCGGTCGCGTTGCTCTGCCTCGCGGTCCGGAAGGACCGCCGGTGGTGGACCCGGGTTGTCCCGGTCGTGGTGCTCGCGTGCGCGGTGGTCGTGGCCGGGGCGACCTACCTGGTCGACCACGTGTGGAAGCCGTGGCCGGAGCCGTTGCCCTTGGTGCTGGCGGTGTGGGCGGGCGCGGCGCTGGTGGCCGCCGCCCTGGCGGTCGCGCGGCTGCGCACCGGACGGTGGTACCGGCGTGTGCTCGCCGTCGCGGCGGCGCTGGTCGTGCTGGCGAGCGCGGGCACGGCCGCGAACGCCTACTTCGGTTTCTACCCCACATCGCGCGCGGCGCTCGAGGTGTTCGCGAACACCCGGGTCGGCCTCGACACGGCCGCGCCGCCGCCGGCGGGCGTCGTCGAAGTGCCGGCCGGCGGCAAGCTCGCCGACGTGTGGCGGAAGCCCGCCGGCCTGCCGGAGAAGGGCACGGTGTCGGAAGCGGCGATCCCCGGCGCGTTCACCGCCCGTCCGGCGTGGATCTACCTGCCACCCGCGTACGCGGTGAACCCCCGGCCGCGGCTGCCGGTCCTGGTGCTGCTCGCGGGGCAGCCGGGTTCGCCGCGCGACTGGTTCGACGCGGGCCGGCTCGCCGAGCGGCTGGACGCGTTCGCGCGGGCGCACGACGGGCTGGCGCCGATCGCGGTGGTGACCGACCAGCTCGGTGCCCGGATGGCGAACCCGCTGTGCCTGGACTCGAAGCTGGGCCGGTCGGAGACGTACCTGGCCCGTGACGTGCCCGCCTGGATCAAGCAGCGGCTGACGGTCGACGAGCGTCGCGAGGCCTGGACGATCGCGGGTCTTTCGCAGGGCGGCACGTGCGCGCTCCAGCTCGCCGTGCGCGCGCCGGACGTGTACGGGAACTTCGTCGACCTCACCGGGCAGCGCGAACCGTCGCTCGGCACCCGTGCCGCGACGGTCAAGGCCGCGTTCGGCGGCGACGAGTCGGCGTTCACCCGCGTCAACCCGATGGACATCCTCGCCCGGCAGCGGTTCCCGCACACCGCGGGGGTGATCGTCGCCGGCCGTGACGACGCGGCCTACCGCCCGGCGGCCGCCGAGGTGTTCCAGGCCGGTCGCCGGGCCGGCATGGACCTGCAGTGGAAGGAACTGCCGGGAGGGCACGACTGGACCGTGTGGCGCGCGGGCCTCTACGACTCCTTGCCCTGGCTGGCCGTGCGCACAGGCCTGAGCCGATGATCACCACGAGCACCGGCCGGTCCGGGGGAACGAGAGTCATGAGTACACGATTGGGCCGCCTGCTCCGCACCGCTCCGCTGACGTGCGTGTTCCTCATCGCGTTCTGGACCGTCGGCGCGCTGACGGGTGCGCTGGGCGATCAGAACGACGAGTTGCTCGCACGCGTCGGCGCCGGCACCGACAGCCCGCCGTGGACGGCACTCTCTTCCGCGCTGTGGGCCATGGACCTGACGGGCTACCTGGCGACCACCGTGCTGCTGCTGGTGTTCGGCACGCTCGCCGAGCGCGAGTTCGGTGCCCTGCGCACGGCAGCGATCTTCCTCGGCTCCCACGTCCTCGGCGTGTACCTGGGGCTGGGGGTAGTGGTGTTCGGCAGCGACCTGCAGCCGACCTGGCTCGATTCGCTCCGGGGAGCGGCCGCGGCCGGCCCGTCGATCGGCGGGGTGGGGCTCGCGCTGGCGCTGACGTTCCGGATGCCGTCGTTGTGGCGGCGCCGCGTCCGGCTGATGACCGTCCTGTCGGTCCTGGTGCTCACGCTGTACTCGGGGTGGCTGGAGGACCTGCTGAGGCTGTCCGGCGGCGTGATCGGACTGCTGATCGGCGCGTTGTTCCTGCGGAACGGCGCGGTCCGCGCGCCCCGGACCCTGGCGGAGACCCGCGTCCTCGTCGGGCTCGTGGTGGCGGCGTCGGCGCTCGGGCCGGTGGTGACGATGCTGTCGCCGTATCCGAACGGTCCGTTGTCGTGGTACTCCGATGTGGTGGCGGTCGCGCGACCGGCGGCGGAGGACGTGACCTCGATGTGCGCCTCCGACGCGGTGGACCTGTGCCGCACGATGCTGATCCAGCTGTCCTACGGGCGGTTCCCGGCGTTGGTGATGTCGTTGCTCCCGGCGCTGCTGCTGCTCGTGCTCGCGGAAGGACTGCGGCGCGGACGGCGGTTCGCCTGGTGGTCGGCGCTGACGTTCAACGTGGCGTACGCGGCGATCGTCGGCTGGTTCGTGGCGGACGCCGCGCGGCTGCCGAACGCCGGTGCGCTGGAAATCGGCTTCTCCTACGGCGTGCCCATCCTGGCGCCGCTCGCCGTCACCGCCGTGCTGCTGGTGACGCGCAAGTACTTCACCGTGAAGCTGCCCCGTCACGCCATCAGGAAGTTCTGGCAGTTCACGCTGGGCAGCATCGGGGTGCTGTCGGCGCTGTACGTCTTCGTCGGCTTCCTCGCGCGTGACCAGTTCTCGCCGGAACCGAGTTTCGCCGGGCTGCTCGCCGACCTGCCGAAGCGGTTCCTGCCGCCGGGCTACCTGCTCGGGCTGATCTCGGCGGAGTTCAAGGCGGACGGGTTCGTCGCCACGGTGCTGTTCGAGTACAGCGGCGTGGTGTTCTGGCTGATCGTGCTGACCGGCCTGCTGCTGGCGTCGTGGCGCGCGTGGCCGTCGTCGTCGGAGAAGGAGGCGGCGCACGCCCGCGACCTGATGCGGCGGTACGGCGGGTCGTCGCTGTCGTACATGACGACCTGGCGCGGCAACCAGTACTGGTTCACCCCCGACGGCGAGACGGTGATCGCCTATCGCGTGGTGGCGACCATCGCCCTGACCGTCGGTGACCCGATCGGCCCCGCACCGGCCGCGGCCGTGCGCGGATTCGCCGAGTTCTGCCACGAAAACGGCTGGACACCGTGCCTCTACAGCATCACCGAGGAGACGAGGGAGGCGGTGGGCCCGCTCGGCTGGTCCGCGGTGCAGGTCGCCGAGGACACCGTGGTCGAACTCGGCACGCTGAGCTTCACCGGCAAGAAGTGGCAGGACGTCCGGACAGCCTTGAACAAGGCGGCCAAGGCCGGCATCACCGCCGAGTGGTGCGCCTACGCCGACGCGCCCCACGCGATCACCGATCAGGTCCGCGCCATCTCGGCGGAATGGGTGGCGGACAAGGGACTGCCCGAGATGGGCTTCACGCTCGGTGGCCTCGGAGAGCTCACCGGCGACGGCGTGCGGTGCCTGCTCGCCATCGACGCCGACCGCACGGTGCACGGCGTCACCAGCTGGCTGCCGGTGTACGACGACGGCGAAATCGTCGGGTACACGCTCGACTTCATGCGCCGCCGGGCCGGTGGTTTCCGCGGCTCGATGGAGTTCCTGATCGCCTCGGCGGCGCTGGAGCTGAAGGCCGGGGGGATCCGGTTCCTCAGCCTGTCCGGCGCGCCGCTCGCCCGGCTGGACCGCGGGGAACGCCCGCGCGCGCTGCAGCGGGTGCTGGACATGACCGGGCAGGTGCTGGAGCCGGTGTACGGGTTCCGTTCGCTGTTCGCGTTCAAGGCGAAGTTCCAGCCCAGCTACCGGCCGCTGTACATGGCCTACCCCGATCCGGCCGCCCTGCCGCGGATCGCGAACGCGGTCGGCCGCGCCTACCTGCCCCAGGTCAACCCGCGCCAGGGCGTTCGCCTCGCCGTCAAGATGATCACCCGCTCGTGAGTGGCCGGGTGGTACGGCGGAATCCCGCCGATCGGCGGGCCGGTCCGGAAACCTGGCGGATGGTCCCCGGCCCGGTCACTGCGAGACGGTGGCCGCATGACCAAGTTACCGCCGCTGGAGACGTCGCCTCCTGAGTCCCCGACACCGCCCGAAGCCGCTCCCTCGCTGGGGCGGCTGGTCGGCGTCGACCTGGCCCGCGCGCTGGCCGTGTTCGGGATGTTCGTCATCCACATCGGACCGTCGGCGTCGGCCGTGGACGGCATCGGCGCCTGGGTGCGAGGCCTGGCGGAAGGCCGTTCGTCGGCCCTGTTCGCCACCCTCGCCGGTTTCTCGCTGATGCTGATCGCCGGCCGCCTGGAGCCGAAGACCGGCGTGGCCGGCCGCCAGGCGAGAGCCCGGATCGTGATCCGGGCCGTGGTCCTGCTGGCGCTGGGCACGGTCATGGCGATGGCCTTCGGGGGTGTGGTGATCCTCGCCTTCTACGGCCTCTACTTCCTGCTGGCGCTGCCGCTGGTGCGGCTGCCGGCCAGGACCCTTGCCATCATCGCGGCGACGCTCGCGGTCGTCATGCCGCCGCTGGCGTTCGGCGTGCGGTCGCTGCTGACCGAGCCGGTCACGGCGGCCCTCAAGGCGTATGACCCGCTCGACCGGATCGGCGGCGTGGGGGTGCTGGATCTGCTGGTCACCGGCTTCTACCCGGCGATGACGTGGATGGCGTTCGTGATCGCCGGGATGGCGCTGGGCCGGTTGGACCTGACCGCCCGCACCGTGCAACGGCGGCTGGCCGTGCTCGGCCCCGCCCTCACCGTGTTCGCCTACGGCACGTCCTGGCTGCTGGGCCGGCTGTTCGACGGCGTCCGGGTGGCCGCGGAGATGCAGTCGGCCTCGGCGCACGGCTCGGGGTCGGGACCGAAGTCGTTCGGCCCCGGTGCTGACATGGCGCTGTCGGGACCGAAGTCGTTCGGCTCCGGTGCCGACATGGCATCGGCCGACGCCGCCGGATCGGCTTGGTCGCTGCTGACGGCCGGACCGCACAGCGGAATGACGTTCGACATCGTCGGCAGCGTCGGCGTCGCGATCACCGTGATCGTGGGCGCGACGGTGGCCATCGACCGCCTGGGGTGGCTGCGCCGTCTCGCCGCACCGATCATCGCCGTCGGCACCATGTCCCTGACGGCTTACGTCGGCCACTTCGTGGTGTCGCCCATGGTGTCCGTGTCCACCGGGACCGAGTCCCAGGATTCCTGGGTGCCCGTGCTCCTGTTCATCCTCGGCACCATCGTGTTCGCCGGGATCTGGTCTCGGTTCTTCCGCCGTGGACCGCTGGAGTACCTGCTCAACATCGCCACCAAGCCGGCGAAGCACCTCCGATGAGATCCGGCCGGGGCGGCCTTCCTCCGGGCCGCCCCGGCCGCAGTGGCGGACTGTCCTTTTCGGAGGGTCGCTCGTCCTGGTGGTGTCGTGCGCCCGATGTTCGTTGGCAGCGGGCCAGGATGCGCCCCAATGTGGCGTTGGTTGCGTTGGACGCACCGAACGCCACATTGGGGCGCTCGTCTCGACCGGCAAACAATTTGCGACGCGCGACACTGGGCGGTCTGGCCGTCGCGGCGGTCGCGATGCCCGCACCCACGACGAACTGATCGCCGGCAACCCGCTGTACGCCGAGTTCGCCGCCACCCAGCTGCTGACCGGCGAAGTGGCGAGCCGGTGAAATGCCCGCGTGAGGGGCACTCTCATGGCGTGACGGCCACGAGGGTGCCCCTCCTGGCCGTCACGCCGGCTTCCGGCCCAGGCGCAGAGCCGGTTTCGTGGCCTCGTGCAGCAGGTACTCCAGCGGGCCGCGCCGGAAGAACCGGGACCAGACCAGCGCGAAGACGATCGCGCCAGCGATGAATCCGAGGAGGACGGCGGGCGGCTCGCCCTGCGCTCCGCTGAGCCCGAACACCGCGATCGCGACGACGTGACCCGTGTAGGCGGTCAGGGACATCGACCCGACCGCCGTCACCGGGCGCCAAACCCGGAGCCGGGGCAGCTTGTCCGTCAGGACCAGAGCGCAGACCAGCACCGTGATCGCCACGCCCACCGAGCCGGCGATCTCGAACGGCGTGCCGCTGTGCGGTGAGGACACGAGCAACCACGCGGGCGTGTCGGTGTTCACCGCACCCGACGCCACCCAGCGGTCCCCGTCCTGGTATCCGAGTTCGAGCACCCCGCCGGGGCCGGGCAGCTTGCCGCTTCCCGGCACCGCGTCGTTCCCGACCAGGTCCGTCACCCCGAAGAGGCGGATCGCCAGCCAGGAGCCACCGTAGCCGGCGAGGACGAGCGCCGGTCCCAGGACGGCCAGCCGGACCCTGGTGACTGCGGCGGCGAGGTCGAGCCGGCCGAGAGCCAGGCCCGCGAACACGAACGGCAGCCAGGTGGCGACCGGGTAGCTACCCGTGAACAGCAGCCGGACGACGCCCTCCCCGCCGATCGCCTCGACGGGGTCGTGGGTGGTGATCGCCTGGCCCCAGCCGCTGCTGTCCAGGAACCGGCGCACCACAAAGGACAGCAGCGGTCCCGCGATCGCGGTACCCGCGGCGATCAAGGCCAGCGCCGGGGCCCGCAGCCGGGTGAACGGCAGTGTCAGCAGGAAATACACGCCGTAGTAGGCGAGGATCACCACAACCGTGGTGCCCGTCATCGTCAACGCCGTCCCGCACAACAGCAGGATGACGCCCCGGATCGCGATCCGGCCCGCGGCCTGCCGCCACGGCACCCCGGTCAGCGGCTCCTGCCTGCCCGACATGATCGCCAGCGACAGGCCGGCCAGGGTCGCGAACAACACCGACGAACGGCCTTGAACGAACTCCATCAGCACGCCGGTGACCCCGCCGATGCTCGGATCCGGGCCGACGTGCGCGCCGAACATGCCGAACACGGCCAGGCCGCGCGCCAGGTCGATGCCCGCGAGGCGCGCGATGCCAGGCTTCGTTGTTGTACTTTCAGTAGTCGTCATGCTCCGCAGCGTGGCGGGCCGTGGTCGGATCGCACATCCGCCGGTGAGCGGGAAACCGCCCGCCGCCCGGCTGGAACTCGTCGTCCGCACGGCTTCTCGAAGGGCCCGGCGGCGAACGGCCGCACGAGCACGACCGCCAACGCGGTCCCGCACCCGCGGGCGACCTACCGCCGGCGCAGCAGGATCGTGCCCACCACGCAGGCGAGCGTCAGGCGGCGAGCGTCAGCCGGAGCCACGGCGACTCCGGCGGACCCGCCGCCCCGGCCGCCGCGTCCGGACCGGGACGGTCATCGCGGCGCCCGGCTCACCACTGCTCGCCGTCGTCCCAGCCGCCTTGGCCCCCGTCGCCGTGGCCGCCGCCGTGGTGCTCGCCCGCCGAGGCCTCGTGGCCGCCGAACGCCCCGCTCAGGCCCTGGAACAGCAACGCGCCACCGGCGACACCCGCGGCCGCGGCCGCCGCCGTCTTCAGGAGACCGCCCCCGGACCCGCCCTGCGGCGCGGCCCCCGGGGCCACCTGGTCCCGGTTCTGGCCGAACATGCGAGACATGAACCCACCACCCTCCTGCTGCGCGGGCTGGGGTGCGCCGGCCGGCGCCGCCCCGAAGGCCGGCGCCGGGGCAGCTCCGAAGGCCGGCGCCGGGGCAGCTCCGAAGGCCGGTGCCGGGGCAGCTCCGAAGGCCGGTGCCGGTGGGGCGGCTTGCAGCTCCGCGATCCGGGCCTGGGCGGTGCGCAGCGCGTCTTCCTGCACCAGCACGGCCTGCACGAGCAGGTAGAGCGCATCGGGCTGGGACCCGACGTGGTGGGCGATCAACTCGGCGGCCTGCGGGTCCTTCTGCACCGGCTGGGCCTGCCGCAGCCGGTTCGCCAGCCCGAGGATCAGTTCGCGGTCCTGGTTCTCCATGAGAACTCCCTTCGTCGGATCCGATCTTCGGCGCGTACCCCCGTCCGCGGACACCGGTGACCTGGCCCGAACCGCCCGCCGACCGGCTGTCGATCTCCAGCCGATCGGCCGACGCGCGCCGCCGGCCACCGGATGGCAGCCCGAGGCCCGTCGCGGCGAGACTGACCGCATGGTTCGAGTGATCGTCGTGGACGACGAGGAGCTGGTGCGGTCGGGCTTTCGCCGCATCCTCCAAGCGGCCGGGGACATCGAGGTCGTGGCGACCGTCTCCGGCGGGGAGGCGGTGCGGGAGGTCGGCCTGCACGCGCCCGACGTCGTGCTCCTGGACATCCGGATGCCCGACGTCGACGGCCTGACCGTCCTGCGGCAGCTGCGCGGCCTGACCGACCCGCCGGTCGTGGCGATGCTCACCACGTTCGACTCCGACGAGTACATCGCCACCGCCCTGCGCTCCGGCGCGGCCGGGCTCATCCTCAAGGACACCGCTCCCGAGCAGCTCGCCCAGCTGGTCCGCACCCTGGCCGCCGGCGGCGTCGTCCTCTCGCCGAAGGTCACCCGGACGGTGGTGGACGGCTACCTCGACTCGGGCGCCGGGGCCGCCGTGGCCACCCAGGCCGGCCGGCTGTCCGAGCGGGAGCGAGCCGTGCTTGTCCTGATCGCCGACGGACTGTCCAATGCCGACATCGCCGGCCGGATCCGCGTCAGCGTCGGCACGGTGAAGGACCACGTGTCCGCGATCCTGACGAAGCTCGAGGTCGGCAGCCGCGTGCAGGCGGCGCTCGTCGCGCAGCGCGCCGGCCTGCTCGAGAACCGGCCGTCGTGAACCGGAAGCACCTCCTGCTCGCCGACGCCGGGCTGCTCGCCCTCGCCGCCGTCGACGCCGGATTCAACCAGCCCATCGGGCCGCCGGCCGCCGGCGCCGTCATGCTGGCCGTCGGCGCGCTGCTGGTCCGGCGCCGGTGGCCGGTCCCGGTCTTCCTGCTCACCTTGCCCGCGCTCGCGCTCGTGGGCTCGGTGATCGCGACGCTCATCGCCCTCTACGCCGTTGCGGTGCGATATTCGAACCGGTACCTGCTCGCCGGCTTCGGGGTGGTCGCCGTGGTCGGCTACCTCGTCCCCGGCATGGAGTACCAGTACTCGCGCAGCGATCTGCTGCTCACCATCATCTACGCGACGATGACCGCGGCCGTCCCGATCTGCTTCGGCCGGCTGGTCCACGCTCAGCGGGAACTCCCGTTGCGGCTGGAAGACATCCGGGCCGCCCGCGAACACGAACGGCTTCTCGACGCCCAGGCCGCCCTGGCCAGGGAACGCAACCAGCTCGCCCGCGAGATGCACGACGTCGTCTCCCACCAGGTCAGCCTGATCGCCGTCCAGGCCGGCGCCATCGGGGTCTCCACCACCGACCCGGACGTGAAGGCCGCGGCCGGGAACATCCGCAAACTGTCCGTCGGCACCCTCGACGAGCTCCGGCACATGGTCAACCTCCTCCGCGCCTCCGGCAGCCGGACCACCGGGCTCACCCCGCAGCCGACACTGTCCGATCTGGACAGCCTGATCGCCGGCAGCGGCATCGAAGCGCGGCTGACCGGCGCTGCGCCCGAGGGCATCGACACCGCCGTCCAGCGGACCATCTACCGCACCATCCAGGAATCCCTGACCAACGTCCGCAAACACGCACCGGACAGCACCGCCGCCATCGCCTTCGCGCACGATGACACCGACCTCACCGTCACCGTCACCAACACCCGCCCGACCCGCCCGACCCTCGCCCTGCCCAGCGCTCACCACGGACTCATCGGTATCCGGGAGCGCGCCGCCCTGCTCGGCGGCACCGTCAAAGCCGCACCGACCGCCGACGGCGGCTTCCGGCTCGAACTCCGCCTGCCCCTCGCGGAGCAGCGCCGCTGACATCCGGGGTGATCACGGCGTCGGTCGCCGGGCGGGCAGTCCGCTGGTCGCGAGCGGTGCGGGGCCGGTTCGATCGTCGGCCGGGTACTTCGGGGGATCACCTTCCGGGGTGCGGCGGTCGCGAGAACGCGCCTGGCAGCGCGTGGTGTCAGACGGTTCCGGTCCAGTAGATCGGGTTGGTCGGGTCGTAGGCGACCTTGATCGTCACTTCGGTGGGCACCTGGCGGGCGGCGGCACAGCCCGTCAGGACGAGGCCACCCGCCACGATCCAGGCCGTGATGGTGTGTCGTTCGCGGCCCGGATTCCTCGGGCAGCCGGCGATTCCGGCCCGCCGGGCGGCTGGTGTCGATCAGCCGCCCGGCGGACCGATCACCGAGCGGCCGGGGCCGTGGCGCCGGCGGGGACGAAGTCCCCGGATCGGCTGTCCCAGATGGACACCCGGGCGGAACCGATGTCGAAGTACATCCCGGTCAAGGTCAGCTCTCCACGCGCTTCCGCTTCGGCCACGCGCGGGTAGTGCCGCAGGTGGTCGAGTTGCTGGAGAACGTTGTGCAGTGCCAGCCGATCGGGCCGCGCGGCAGGGACGGCGCCGTCGAGAGCCACCTCGTCCTCGCGTCGCGTACTGGGTTCGGCATGACGGAGCCAGTCCTGCAACGGCGACGCGTGGTCGCGACCGCCGTCGGCGAGCGCGGTCATCGCTCCGCAGCCGGAGTGCCCGCACACGACGATCTCGCGGACACCGAGGACACCGACGGCGAACTCGACCGCGGCGTTCATCGAGTCGTCGGCCTGCCCGGCCGGGACCAGGTTCCCGATGTTCCGCACGGTGAAGAGGTCTCCCGGGCCGCTCGTGGTGATCACGTTCGGCACGATCCGCGCGTCCCCGCAAGTGATGAACAGCGTCGGTGGCCGCTGCCCGCTCGCGAGCGCGCTCAGTGTGTCCTTCAGCAACGGGGCGGTCCGCCGGTGGAATTCGCTCGCCCCGTGCAGCGTCGCGTCGCCTTCCTCGCTGCGCGGCGGAACCGTGCTTGCCTGCCAGTCCGACCACGGTGCGAGCCAGCGGGGCAGCGCCGGTTCCGCGCCGGCCCGGCTGCGGGTCGGGTTGCCTTGCTTGCCGTTGGCGAACCACGGGTGGCCGATCTCGTCGACGATCACGGTGCCGCCGGAGTTTTCGTGAGCCTGCTGCCAGTTCGCGAGTGCTTCGAAGGCGGCGTGGTCGAGGTAGTCGACAACGAGTTCCAACCGCACGGTCGCGCCTTCCGGGATAACGCCGAGCACCTTGGTCAGGCGCGGCACGGCCAGGAAGGTCAGCGCACCTTCGACCACCACACGCCAGTCGCCCCCGTCACGTTCGGCACGGACGCCCGACCACATCGCCCGGCGCAGCATCAGCAGCAGCGCCACGGCGATCCCGGCCAGCACCCCTTTGAGGAGATCGAGGGCCACGACACCGATCAACGTCACCAGGTACACGCTCAGGTCGCCGTGGGCACGCACCTGCCGGATGTGCCCGGGGTTGACCAGCTTCGCGCCGACGTGCACCAGCAGCCCCGCCAGCGCGGCCAGCGGGATGTTCTGGATGAGCCCACCGAGCAGGACCACGAAGACCAGCACCCACACGCCGTGCAGGACCGCGGACGCACGGGTTTTCGCCCCGGCGGAGACGTTGGTGGAGCTGCGGACGATGACGCCGGTGACGGGCAAGCCACCCAGGGCACCGGAGACCATGTTGGCCGCGCCCTGGCCGACCAGCTCGCGGTCGAGGTCGGCGCGTTGCCCGTCGTGCAGCTTGTCGACCGCGACGGCGGAGAGCAGGCTCTCCACGCTCGCGACGACGGCGACGGTGACCACGGCGAGCGCGAAGCCGGCCCAGCCGTCCGAGGGGAGTTGCGGGACGAACTGCAGGCGCAGGAGATCACCGGGCAGGTTGACCCGGGGCAGCGTCAGGCCGCCCACCACGGACACCACGGTGGCGACGGCGATCGCGGCCAGCGGCCCCGGCACCCGCCGGGCGAACTGGGGCAGGGACGGCCAGAGGATCAGCAGGGCCAGCGTGAGCAGGCCGATCATCGTCGCGGCGCTGTGGTGGCCGACGATCTGGGCCGGCAGCCCGGCGAGGTTCTTCAGCGCGGAGCTCTGCGCGGTGCCGCCGAGGATCACGTGCAGCTGGCCCAGGACGATGGTGACGCCGATGCCGGCGAGCATCCCGTGGACGATCGCGGGCGAAACGACCAGCGCGGCCCGGGCGACCCGGGAGAGCCCCAGCACGACCTGGAGGCCACCGGCGACCACGGTGATCGCGCAGGTCGTGGCCCAGCCGAACGTGGCGATCGTCTGCGCCAGCACGACGGTCAGCCCGGCCGCCGGTCCGCTGACCTGCACGACGGAGCCACCGAGCGCACCGGCCACAATGCCGCCGACGACCGCGGCGATCAACCCGGCCACCACCGGCGCCCCGGAGGCCAGCGCGATTCCCAGCGACAGCGGGACCGCGACCAGGAACACCACCAAGGACGCCGGCACATCGTGCCGCAGGGCAGGCAAAATTCTCGTATTCACGACCCCACCTCGAAAAGAGTGAACGGATACCCGTCATCGATGACGGTCGCTGTCTCGAAACCAGCGCGACAAGGGACAACGTGCCCGGCGCCACTCCGGCCGAACACGACCGGGCAGGCGAGCGCGGTGGAGGGCCGCCGGAGCGGGGAACTCGGACCGGCCCTCCACCACGTCAGCGGACGAGGCAGGAACCACCGGGGCTCCTCGTCCAAGACCAGCATCCCGCGGATCCAGGCCGCGCGACCACCCCCACCCGACTGCTGGTGTGCAGCCGCATGGCTGGACCCGCCCCGATACTCCACGGGGCGATCAGACGAGCGTTACTCCTCAAAGGACGGTCGGTCGCCGCGGCCGGACATACCACGGCAGACGTGACGATCCTCCTCGTCAATCGTCCAGTGAGGACTACTCCGGGCCCGACCTGTCTCTCACCCGGCCGGGTGAGAGACGTGTCGAACGAGGTTCGCTCCCCATCCGGGGTCGTGCCTGGGGGCGGCCGGCCGCTACCCGGCCCCGGACTCCCCGCCGACCGGCTGCCGACGTCCAGCCGATCGGCCGGGTGCGAGTCGCCGGGCCCCGGGTGGCAGGCGTGACCCGGTTCCGGCGAGACTGGTGCCATGGTTCGTGTGATCGTGGTCGACGACGAGGAGCTGGTGCGCTCGGGCTTCCGCCTCATCCTGCAGGCGGCGGGTGACATCGAGGTGGTGGCGACCGTCACCGGCGGGGAGGCGGTGAAGGAGGTCAGCCTGCACGCGCCCGACGTCGTGCTGCTGGACATCCGGATGCCCGACGTCGACGGGCTCACCGTCCTGCGGCAGCTGCGGGGCCTGCGCACCCCGCCGGTTGTGGCGATGCTCACGACGTTCGACTCCGACGAGTACATCGCCACCGCGCTGCGTTCGGGTGCGGCGGGGTTCATCCTCAAGGACACCGCGCCCGAGCAGCTCGCCCAGCTGGTCCGCACCCTGGCCGCCGGGGGAGTGGTGCTCTCGCCGAAGGTCACCCGCACCGTCGTCGACGGCTATCTCGACTCGGGGGCGGGCTCGGCCGCGGCCACGCAGGTCGACCGGCTGTCCGAACGCGAGCGCGCGGTGCTTGTCCTCATCGCGGACGGTCTGTCGAACACGGACATCGCGCAGCGGATCCACGTCAGCGTCGGCACGGTCAAGGACCACGTCTCCGCCATCCTCACCAAGCTGGAGGTCGGCAGCAGGGTGCAGGCCGCGCTCGTCGCGCAGCGCGCGGGCCTGCTCGAGGGCACCGGACCGTGAACCGGACCCGGGCGCTGCTCGCCGAAGCGGGCCTGATCGCCGTCGCCGCGCTGGACGCGGTGTTCAACCGGCCCACCGAGTACTGGGACATCGGTGTGGTCATCCTGGCGGTCGGCGCGCTCCTGTTCCACCGGCGGTGGCCGGTTCCCGTTTTCGTGCTCACCCTGCCCGCGCTCGTGCTCGTCGGTTCCGTGATCGCGACGCTCTTCGCGCTCTACGCGGTCGCGGTGCGGTATTCGCACCGGGTTCTGCTCGCCGCCTGCGGGCTCGTCGCCGCGGTGGGGTACTTCTTCCCGGGGTTGGAGTTCTCCTACTCGCGCACCGACACGGGGCTCATGATCATCTACGCGACCATGACGGCGGCGGCACCGATCTTCTTCGGCAGGCTCGTCCACGCCCAGCGGGAACTGGCGCTGCGGCTGGCGGACATCCGGGCCGCGCGCGAGCACGAACGCGTGCTGGACGCCCAGGCGATCCTGGCCGCCGAACGCAACCAGCTCGCCCGCGAAATGCACGACGTGGTCTCCCACCAGGTCAGCCTGATCGCCGTCCAGGCGGGCGCGATGGGAGTGTCCACCCGGGACCCGGACATGAAGGCGGCAGCCGACAAAGTCCGCAAGCTGTCCGTGGACACCCTCGACGAGCTCCGGCACATGGTGAACCTGCTCCGCGCGTCCGGCAGTCACACCACGGGGCTCACCCCGCAGCCGACGCTGTCCGATCTGGACAAGCTGGTCGCGGGCAGCGGCATCGAGACCACCATGACCGGTGCCGCGCCCGAAGGCATCGACACCGCGGTCCAGCGCACCATCTACCGCACCATCCAGGAAGCGCTGACCAACGTCCGCAAGCACGCCCCGGGCAGCCGCGCCACGGTCGACATCACCCACGACGACACCGATCTCGCGGTGACCGTCACCAACACCCCGCCGACCCGCCCGACGCTGGCGCTGCCCAGCGCCCACCACGGACTGGTCGGTATCCGGGAACGCGCCGCCCTGCTCGGCGGCACCGTCAAAGCCGCACCGACCGCCGACGGCGGCTTCCGGCTCGAGTTGCGTCTGCCCCTCGCCGACGGGCGCCGTTAGCGCCGCCGTGGTGCGCGGCCGGCCGCCCGGCTCCTGGTCCGCACCGCCCCGGCGGTCGCGTTCATCGCCGCGTTCCCCGGCCGGTACTTCGCCGCCTCGACGGTGACCGACGCCCAGTACCGCAGCGCCTTCCTCGGCCCGCTCACCGGCCACCCGGCGGTCCGCCGCCCGGCCCGAGCGCCGCATGGCCCGGCTCAGCCCGTCGGTCGTCGGGTACGGGCGGGCCGATAGTTACATCCTGCGGCGCCGGGACGCGTGATCGTGGAATGTCGAATTCATGAAGCACTCCCGCACGGCCATCTGGGCGTCGACCAGCGTCCTGGCGGTGACCGGCGTGGTGGCGCTCGTCCTGCTCCTGATGCCGGGCGCCACCACCAAGCCCGAACAGCCGGCCGGCAGCGACGTCGACCTGGCGGCCGACCTCGGGCAGTTCGCGGAGCGGATGTCGGCCGAATCCGGCTACTCGAAGCCGTCTCCCGCCGAGCGCGAGGCGATCAAATACGGCGTCGAGCTCGCGCTGAACGGAAAGCTGGTCGACGCGAACGAGGCGCTGGCCCCCGTCGGGTACCGGCTGTCCAAGCGGGTCGACACCGCGACCAAGCGGACCTTTTACGAGGTTTCCGAAAGCGCGGACCGGTCACGCGGCTGGGGCCGGATCCTGATCGACGAGGCCGCCACCGCCCGGTTGGGCGTCGAAGTACCTCACCCGAAAGCGGATCTGGGCAGCGAGCAGCTCGGCGTCGGCCTGTTCCGGCAGGTCCCCGGCTCGGTGCTCGTGATCGCCGGCGCGCACCGCCGGGCGGCGCCGGACAAGCAGGCCGACATGGCTCACACGAACGAAAGCGTATTCGAGACGGTGCACGAACTTCTGGTACAGCGCAAGGTTCCGGTGATGCAGCTGCACGGCTTCCGGAACGAAACGGCGCCGGACAGCGACGTGGTCGTTTCCGCGGGTCCCCACCTCCACAGCCCGTACGCGGAGCAGACGGCACAGCGGCTCAAGGACGCCGGGCTCTCGGTGTGCCTGTCCTGGGTCACCGGGTGCGAAGGCCTGGAAGCCACCACCAACGTCCAGGCGAAGTGGGTCGCCGAACACGGCGGCGACTTTGTGCATGTCGAAGTGTCCCAGGACACCAGGTTCACCGCCGAAGCACGCGACCGCGTCGTGTCCGCCCTCGCGCGGCAGGCGGCCGGCCGATGAGCACGCGGCGGGTACCCGGCGTACGGGCGCCGTGGATCGCCGGACTGGTGCTGTTCCTGGTGCTGGCGGTCACCGCCGGGGTCTACATGTCCCGGCCGCGCGATTTCTCCCCGGTTCCCCAGTCGGTCCTCGACGGCAGGCGGGAAAGCACGGTGGCGGCCGGGCAGGCCATCGCCCGGTCGCTCAACGGCGGGCTGAGCAGCCTGGCGGAGATCGCCACCGTCGTCGACGAGTCGATGAGCCAGCGGAACCGGGCCCTCCTGATCCCGTTCAAGAGCCGGATGTGGAAGTCCCTCTACGTCCTCGACCGGGCCAGCCGCGTGGTGGTCGCCCAGGTCGGTGAACCCGCGCAGCCCGCGGTCCTCGGCGAGCCGATGCCGAGCGAGGCCGGTTCGCGGCTGGCCCAGGTCGGTACCGCACAGCAGATCGTGCAGTACACCCCGGTCGGCAAGGCGGCCGACGCGAAGTACCTGCTGGTCGGGCACCTCGATCCGAACCGGTTCAGCGAACTGCTCGCGGTGGCCGGCACGGAAGGCGCGTGGCTGCTGGACAAATCCGGCGCGGTGATCGTCGGCACCGGCAATCGCACGCCCCCGGGCGGAGTCGTCGACCAGGGCATGGAGCCCGGCGAGGGCACCTCCGGCAGCCGGGTCCAGCAGGTCGCCGACCGGCACGAGGTGGTCGCCTGGGCATCCCTGGGCGGTAAACGGCCTTCGAACACACTCGGCTGGACCGTGGTGTCGAACCAGGCGACCAACGACACGGCCGCGCCCAGCGACGGTTCTCGCCGGCGTGCCGTCACGGCCAGCGCCGTGCTCGCCGCGCTCACCGTGATCGTTTTCGCGGTCCTCTACTTCGTGCTGTTGCGCCCCGTCCGGCTGCTCAGGCGGGTTGCCGAGGCAGCCGGCCGAGACGTGCCGAAGGCACCGAAGCACGGGGAAGCAGGACAGGTCGCGACCGCGTTCACCCGCACCCGCAAGAAACCGACTGAGGAACGATGACTACCCGCATTGGCCACCTTCGCCCGAGGTTCTTCCCGCTGGCGCTGCTGACGTGGTCCCTCGGCGCCGCAGGCTTCCTCGGCGCCGCCGTCACCGTCGCGACCGCGCCGTCCTCCTGGCTGGTCGACCCGATCCCCGAGAGCGTCGCGGCCGAACAACAGACACGCACCGCACTGGCCGCGCGCCAGCTGCAACGCTCGCTGGACAGCGGCGTGTCCGACCTGAACGCCGTTGCCGCGGGGATCCGGGTGCTCAAGGACACCGAAACACCGTCCAAGTTGCTGGCACAGCTGGTGTCCACGCGTGATCGGTATCGCGGCGTCGCCTATCTCGCGCCCAGCGGCGAGGTACGCGCCAAGGCCGGGGAGGACGTCGATGCCGCGGCGGTCAAGACCGCCGACAAACCGGCTCTCGCGGTCGGCCCGCCGCAGGGCGTCTCACCGCGGGTGTTCGTCTCCGCACCCGTCACCGGGGACAAGGCCGGCAGGCTGATCGCCGAGTTCAAGCCGAACGCGCTGATCAGGCCCCTGTCCCTGGCGGGTCCGGGCAACACCCGGCTGCTCGACGCCGACCGGAAGGTGATCGGCGCGACCACCGGCTTCACCGCGTTCGAACCCCTGACCCGGCCGGACCTGGAGCAAGCCGCCAAGGACGCCGCGGGCGGGCCTGGCCACGCTCTGCGCGAAGTGGACGGCGAGCGGCACGCGGTCAGCTGGGCGCCGGTCACCAGCACCCAGCCGACCCGGCAGACCGGCCTCACGGTCGTCACCGACCGGCCGGAAGCTTCGCTGACGCTGCCCCACTCCGCCGAGAAGCGCGAACTGATCCTGCTCGGGGCCGTCATCGCCGTCCTCACCGTCGTCGTCTTCGGCTGGCTCTACGTGGTGATCGTCAGCCCGTTGTCCGCGCTGGCGAGGGCGGCCGGCCGGCTCGCCCGCGGCGACACCGGCGAACCGGTGATCGTCCGCCGCTACGACCACCTCGGCCTCGTCGCACGCGACCTCGAACGGATCCGGCGCGATCGGGCCGGAGGGCACCGATGACCTTCCTGTACACGGTTTTCAGCCTCGCGCTCGTGGTGCTGCTCGTCGCGGGCATCATCGAACAGCGCCGGCACCAACGCAACCTCGACACCATCCCCCACCGGATCCTGGTCAACGGCATCCGCGGCAAGAGCTCGGTCACCCGGCTGTGCGCGGGAGCGTTGCGCGCCGGGGACCTGACCGTGGTCGCCAAGACCACCGGCACCGCGGCCCGGTTCATCCACCCCGACGCGACCGAGGAGCCGGTGCACCGGAAGTTCGGCATCGCCAACGTCGTCGAGCAGATCGGCATCGTCCGCCAGGCCGCCGCCGCGCAGCCGGACGTCCTGGTCATGGAATGCATGGCCGTCATGCCGCCGCTGCAGGAAATCAACCAGACCAAGCTCATCCGATCCACCATCGGCGTTCTCAGCAACGTCCGCGAAGACCACCTCCAGGAAATGGGTCCCACCCTCGAGGACGTCGCCCGCTCGCTCTCCCGGTCCATGCCGGTCGGCGGCGTCTGCGTCACGGCCGAACGCGACCTGCTGCCCGTTCTCCAGGAGGAAGCGGACAAGCGGTCCTGCCGGCTGATCGCCGTCGATTCCGGCGACGTCACCGACGACGAAATGGCCGGGTTCGGCTACCACAGCTTCAAGGAGAACGTCGCCATCTCCCTCGAAGTCGCGCGGCTGCTCGGTGTGCCCCGGGAACAGGCGCTGAAAGGCATGTGGGACGCGCCACCCGATCCCGGTGTCCTCACGGTGAAGTCCTACGACTTCGACGGCAAGTCGCTGCGCTTCGCCAACGTGTTCGCCGCCAACGATCCGCGCTCCACGGTGATGAACGTGCGGGAGCTCATCGAGCAGGGACGGATCCAGGAACCCGTCTTCACCCTCGTCAACTGCCGGCCCGACCGCGTCGAACGCAACGGCCAGATGGGCGAGATCGTGGCCGAACTGCGCACCGGCAAGCTCTTCGCGATCGGCCACCCCACCAGGTCGGCGCTGGCCAAGGTCCCGGCCGGCTGGCGCGGCCAGGTCTTCGACCTCGGCGGCGCGAACCGTCCGGTCGAGGAAATCCTGCGCACCATCGTCGACCAGATCGACCACGACGCGTCGCTTGTGGCGATCGGCAACATCCACGGCCAAGGAGAAAAGCTGGTGCACCACTTGGAAAACGCGGCAAAGATGGGAACGCGGTGCTGACCGCCACCGTGACGGCCGAGGTGGCCGTGCTCGGCATCGCCATCGGCCTGGTGTTCTCGCTCGGCTGCTACCTGCTGTCCAACCTGTCACCCGGCGGGATGATCACGCCGGGCTGGCTCGCCCTGGCTCTCATCACCGACCCGCGCAGGCTGTGGATCATCGCCGCGGTCACCGTCGGCACCTACTTCGGCGCCCGGCTGCTGCAGAAGTTCGTGATCCTTTACGGCAAGCGGCTCTTCGCGGCCGTTCTGCTGCTCGGCGTGTTCCTGCAGCTGACCATCTTCCTCTTCCTGCTGAAGGACCACCCGTTCCTGTTCTCCCGCGGAACACTCGGCTTCATCGTGCCCGGCCTGATCGCCTACCAGTGCGTCCGCCAGCCCATCAAGGCCACCCTGGCCTCGACCGGCATCGTCACGCTGCTGGCCTACGTCGTCCTGCTCTCCGGCGTGCTGCTCAACCTGCTGCCGCAGTCGGCGTCGTAAGCGATCATGGCCAGCTGCACGCGGTTGCCGCAGTCCAGTTTGCCGAGCATCCGGCTGACGTGGGCTTTGACCGAGCCCTCGCTCATCCCGGCAGAGCGGGCGATTTCCGTGTTCGACAGCCCGTTCGCCAGCATGGTCAGGACGCGGCGTTCCCGGGCGCTCAGGACGGCCAGCCGGGCGCGGGCCCGCTCGACGCGTTCCGGATCGCGCTCGGTGAACGTCGTCAGCAGCGAGCGGGTCACCTGGGGCGCGAGGAACGCGCCACCCGCGGCGAGCGCCCGCACGGCGCCGAGAAGGGCCTGGGGCGGCATGTCCTTGAGCAGGAAGCCGAGGGCTCCCGAACGCAGTGCGCGGTGGACGTACTTGTCGTAGCCGAACGTGGTCAGCATGGCGACCGCCGTCGACGGGACGTGGCGGCACACCAGCTCCGCCGCCGACAACCCGTCGCCATCGGCCATGTGGATGTCCATCAGCACGACGTCCGGCCGATGGCGCCGCACCAGCAGCAGCGCCTCGGTCCCGCTGCCCGCTTCCGCGACGACCTCGACGTCGTCCGCGGTCTCGAGCAGACCCCGGATGCCGGACCTGATCAGCGGTTCGTCGTCCGCGACGATGACCGAGATCATGCGTTCCCCGCCCTCGTCGCCAGCACGGCGTGGACCGCGAAACCGCCGTCGCCGGTCGGTCCGTACGACAAGTGGCCGCCGAGCGTCCGGATCTGTGCCGTGAGAGAGCGCAGGCCCCGGCCGGTCCCGACACCGTGGGTGGCCGGGGGCCGGGCGCCGGGACCGTTCCTGACCAGCAGCCGAACCCGGTCCGGTGCCACTTGGCACTCCACTTCGACATCGACCGGCCCGGCGTGTTTGTGCACGTTGGTCAACGCCTCCTGCACGATGCGGTACGCCGCGTCGGACAAGGTCTTGGGCAGCGAGGCCATCCGATCGTCCACCCGGGACTCGATGCGCATGCCGGTCAGGCGCGAGCATTCGACGAGATCCGGCACGGACTTCGGGCGGGGATCGGCGTCCAGCACGCCGATGATCTCACGGAGAGACTGCATGGCCTCGCGGCTGGTCGCACCCAGCAGTTCGGCGGTCCGGGCATCGGCCTTGCCGCCGAGTTCGAGCCGGCCGGCCTGCAACGAGATGAGGCTCAGCTTGTGCCCCAGGACATCGTGCATCTCCCGGGCGATCCGGTCGCGTTCCTGCGTGACGGCACGCTCACGGTGCAACGCGGCCTGCTGCCGGAAGCGGCGGACGCACACCCCCAGCAGAGCGGGAAACAGTATCTGGAACCCGGCATCCGAGGCGCCGTCGACGAGGTCGGCCGGATCCCAGGCCAGGACCACGTAGGCGAGTGACGCGGCAGCGACCCCCAGGACGCCGGGAACCGCCCGGCCCCGCGCGCCGACCGTGTAGGCCGCGCACCACAGCGCCAAGAAAACATCGCCCACCGTGAGGAGCTGGATCGACATCACGCCGGCCAGCACGGCCGACGGCGTGCGCCTTCTGGCCACGAGCAGGGCCGCGGCGCCGGCCGCCCACCACCGGGTCTCGGCATCCGGGGACAGGGCGATGGTCAGGCCGCCCCAGACCAGGACCGCCGCGGCGTCGAGGAGCAGCTCTCGCCGTCGCGGGCCCAGGCGGTTCCACCGTGCTTCGCATTTTTCGACCCAGGAAGCGGTCATGTCACTCCTCGCGCGGCCATCGCGGCAGCCGGCCCCAGCTCGAGACGGTCGAGCGATCGCGGTGGAGAGCCGCAGAGCTGGGGGTGGTTCCGCGGCTCTCCACCACGTTGCCGGACGAGGCGGGGAACATCGGGGCTGCCTCGTCCGCGGACCAGCCTGCCGCGTCTCGAAGCCGGCGACCACCCGCCACCCGGCTGCCGTCGCCCGGCCGGGTGGGCGGAACTGCTCCCACCCGGCGAGCAGGCTACGGGCCGGGTTGCGCCCCGGTCGCGCAGGCCGTCATGGACGCCGTGTCTCCGCGGGAGCGAGCACGATGTCGAACCGCACGCGTGACCAGGTGCCCTCGACCGGCCGCCCGTCGGGCGTCGGCGTTCCCGGCTCCTGCTGTGCGAAGTCGCGGATCAGGGACTCCCGGACGCCGAAGACGCTGTCCTGCCCGAGAAGTTCGTCCCCGCGGACGAAGATGTGGGTGACCAGGGTGCGGTGGCCGGCGTGGCTGACCATGAAGTGCAGGTGGGACGCCCGCATCGGGGACCGGCCCGCCGCTTCGAGCAGCCGGCCGACCGGGCCGTCGTGCGGGATCGGGTAGGGCGTCGGGGTGACGCCCCAGAACCGGTAGCGGCCGTGCTCGTCGGTGTACAGGTGCGCGCGGCCGGCGGTTCGCCCGTCGTCGTACTGCACGTCGTACCGCCCGTCGGCGTCGGCCTCCCATACTTCGATCCGGGCGTCGGCCAGCGGAGCTCCGTCGGTGCCGGTGACCGTGCCCTCGACCCAGCACGGCTCGCCCGTGGCCGGTCCGGCGATGTCGCCACCCAGCGGAATCCGCGGTGCGTCTGCCACGAAGAACGGGCCGAACACGGTGGCTTCCGTGGCGTTGCCGCAGGCCGGGTTGGCGACGGTGATCGTCTGCATCGACGCGCCGAGCACGTCGGACAGCAGGATGAATTCCTGGCGCCTGTCATCGGTGATCTCACCGCAGCGGGTGAGGAATTCGACGGCCGCGGCCCATTCCTGCTCGGTGAGCCGGACTTCGCGGACGAACGCGTGCAGGTGGCGGACGAGCCCGGTCAGCAGCTCCCGCAGCCGGACGTCGGCACAGCTGTCGAACGAACGCACGACGCGTTCCAGCAGTTCCTGTTCGCGGGCGTGCTGCCGGTCGGCCGGTTCGGCGGTGCGGGTGGCGGGCACTGGTCCTCCTCGACCTCGGCGCACTGTCGGTGCCGACGGTAGAAGGGGCTCCGGCGCGCCGGAATCGGTACTGTCACCTGTGCGGGTAGGGGATTTCTTCAGTCCCGGCCCAGGCGGCGCGCACCAGCGCCGTGAGGCTCTCGATGTCGACCGGAGCGGGATTCCCCGGCGGGACAACGGAAAGCACCGCTTCGGCAGCCGGTCCGATCCCGGCTTCGGGCATGCCGTGGTCCCGCAGGGCGACCGGCGCCGCGAGCCGGGCCCGCAGCTTCGAAAGCCCGGTGACCGCCGACGGCGCGTGCAACGCGGCGGCGATGCGGCGTTCCGCCTCGGGGGCGGCGGACTCGTTCAGCGCGAGGACGTGGGGCAGGACCACCGCGTGCGTCGCCGCGTGGGGCAGGTCGAACATGCCGCCGAGGACGTGGCAGATCTTGTGGTGCAGCCCGGAACCGGCCGAGGCGAAGGCCACCGCGGACAGATAGGCGCCGTAGAGGGCCTGCTCGCGGCCGGGCAGCCCGCCGGGATCGTCGGCCACCCGCGGAAGTCCCGCGTTGAGCGCGCGGATCCCTTCGCCGGCCAGTGCCGCGTTGACCGGGTTCGCGCGGGGCGCCCACAGCGCGTCCACGCAGTGCGCCAGCGCGTTCAGCCCCGAAGCCACCGACAGCCGGACCGGCAGCGTGAGCGTCAGTGACGCGTCGTAGACCACCGTCCGGGGGAGCACGCGGGCGTCCGTCCCGGTGGTCTTGCGGTTCGCGTCGGTCAGGCCCCAGACGTCGGTCGCCTCGGAGCCGGCGTAGGTGGTGGGGACGGCGATGATCGGCAGGCCGGTGGTGAGGGCGACGGCTTTCGCGAGCCCGGTGGTCGAGCCGCCGCCCACGGAAACGAGCGCGTCGACGTCGTGGGCGGCGGCCGCGGCGCGGGCCCGGTGCGCGACCTCGACCGGGACGTGCGGGGCGACCTCGTGGTGCCACACCGCGACCGGCAGGCTGCCCGCCACGCGCCGCGCGGTGTCCTTTTCGGACTCGGCCGCGATCACCATGACCCGCGAACACCCGCGGGCGGTGGTTTCCGCGGCCAGGTGCGCCGCCGCTTCGCCGGAGGCGAACCGGATCCGTTGCGGCAGTGTGTCGTGGACGAAACGCATGGTCGGCTCCCGGCTCCTCGTGGTTACGGGGAAGCTACGCGGCAAACTATCCACTTGACAAGTTTGCCGGGAGCCCGCACTCTCGTGGGCACCGCTCGCCAGGCAGGCGCCGCAAACCCCGGCGTACCGCGCCTCACCCGGATGCGTCCGCGTCCCCGTTCGCCACCACGAAGGCAAACCATGAATCAGCAGAGCGACGTGATCGTCATCGGTGCCGGCTTCGCCGGGCTCACCGCCGCCAGGGAACTGAGCCGGCGCGGCCGGTCCGTGCTCGTCCTGGAGGCGCGTGACCGGATCGGCGGGCGAACCTGGACCGACACCCGGTTCGGGCTCCCCCTGGAAATGGGCGGCACGTGGGTGCACTGGACCCAGCCGCACGTCTGGGCCGAAATCACCCGCTACGGCCTCGAAGTCACGCGAAGCCCGATCCCGGACCGGGCGTACTGGCACACCGGGGGCCGCGTGCGCGAAGGAACCCCGGACGAGCTCCTCGCGCTCTTCGACCCGGGAATGACCGCCGTGCTCGCCGGCAGCCGTGACTGGTTCGAGCCTTTCCTGCGCGAGGACTTCGACGCCCTCGACGGCGAATCGGTGCTCGACCGCATCGCCACGCTGGGCCTGCCCGAGGACGAGCGGGAACTGCTCGAAGGCATGTGGGCCCTCAACTTCAACGCCCCGCCGGAAACCGCGGCACTGACCCAGGCGTGGCGCTGGTGCGCCGCGGCGTCGGGCAGCTGGCAGCTGCTCTTCGAGGCCTGTTCGACGATCAAGCTCAAGCACGGCACGAAGAGCCTGGCCGAGGCGATGGCCGCGGACAGCGCGGCGGAGATCCGGTTCGGCGCCGTCGTGACCGAGGTGACCCAGAACGCGAACGGCGTGACGGTGACGACCGAATCGGGCGAAACCCGCCAGGCCGCCGACGTCGTGGTGACCCTTCCGCTCAATGTCCTCGGGAGCATCCGGTTCGACGCCTTCGCCGGGGTCACGAGCCAGGCGTCCCAGGGCCTGAAGACCTGGATCAAGGTGCGCGGGGACGTCGAGCCGTTCCTCGCCTTCGGCGGCAAGGACCTCCCACTCACCTACGCGCACAAGGAGTACGCCGTCGACGGCGACTCGGTCCTGGTCGCCTTCGGTCCCGAAGCCGCGCGCCTGCGTCCCGGCGACGTGGACGGCGTGGCCAAGGCCCTCGCGATCTGGCGCCCGGACCTCGAAGTCGTCGGCACCGCCGGCCACGACTGGGTCGACGACCGCTTCTCCAGGGAAACGTGGCCCATGCTGCGTCCGGGGCAGCTCCGGCAGGTGCGGGCGCTCCGGCGGCCCCACGGCCGGGTCCACCTCGCCGGCTCCGACTACGCCACCGGCTGGGCCGGATTCATCGACGGCGCCATCGAAAGCGGGCTCGCCACCGCGCGCCGCCTCCTCAGCCGGTGAACCGCTCCCAGCCAGGAAGGCCGACCATGTCCCGTTTCGTCGAGTTCGTGACCTACCGCGTCAAGGACACCCCGGAGGAGGAGTTCCTCAGGCTCCGGTCGGCGGCCGTCGCCGCGGTCGAAGCCGCCCATCCGGCGCTCGTCGCCGTGCCCGTCCTCGCCCGGCGGCCGGACGGCTCCTGGGTGGACGTCTGGGTCTACGAAACCGAAGACGACGCCCGCGCGGCCAACGAAGACGCCGCGAACATCCCCGCGTTCACCGACTTCGCCCGCGTGCTCGAGGGCGTCGAAATCGAGGCCGGCGCCATGCCCCACCTCGCGATCAGCCCCCGCTGACCACCACCGGAGAGACCCATGTCGGACACACCCCAGACCAGCTTGAAAAAGGACGCCCTCGGCGTTCCCAGCCTGTTGTTCTTCGTCCTTTCGGCACAGGCCCCGCTGACCGGCATCGTCGGCGCGGCCGGCCTCGCCGTCGCGCTCGGCGACGGGGCCGGCGTGCCCGGGGCCTACCTCGTCGTCGGGCTGATCATCGTCGTGTTCGCGATCGGCTTCACGACCATCGCCCGCCACGTCGACACCCGCGGCGGGTTCTTCGCGATCATCCGGGCGGGCCTCGGCCGGCGGGCCGGGTCCGGCGGCTCGCTGCTCGCGCTGCTGTCCTACAACACGGTCCAGTGCGCGATGTACGGGCTCTTCGGCGTGAGCCTGGCCGGGCTGGTCTCGCGGCAGTTCGGGGTGAGCACGCCGTGGTGGCTGTGGGTCGGCCTGGCGATCGCGGGCGTCTGGTTCCTCGGCTCCCGCAAGATCGAGCTCGGCGCCCGGGTGCTCGCCGTGCTGGTCGCGTGCGAGGTGCTCCTCCTGGTCGTCTTCGCCGTCGCGGTCCTGGCGACGCGCGGCCTGTCGGCCCTCGACGTCCCGGCCAGCTTCAGCCCGGCCGCGGTGCTGGCCGGCGCGCCCGGCATCGCGATCATGTTCGGCATCGCGTCGATGTTCGGGTTCGAGTCCACCGCGATCTACTCGGCCGAGGTCAAGGACGCCCGGCGGACCGTGCCGCGGGCCACCTACGTCGCCGTCGTGCTCATCGCGGCCTTCCTCGCCCTGGTGACGTGGATGCTCATCACCTACTACGGCGCCGCGCACGCTCAGGACGCCGCCCTGACCGCACTGAGCGGCGATCCCGCGGTCTTCGCCCTCACCCCGCTGAACGACGTGCTCGGTACCTGGGCGGGGACGGTCGCGGACGCCCTGCTGTGCAGCTCGCTGTTCGCCGGCGTCCTCGCGTTCCACAACATGGTCACGCGGTACTTCCACGCCATGGCCGGCGGCGGGATCTTCCCGGTCCGCCTCGAACGGACCAACCGGCACCAGGCCCCGGCGGCCGCCTCGCTGACGCAGTCGCTGCTCGCCGCCGCGGCCATCGTGCCCTTCGCCGCACTGGGCGTGAACCCGATCGCCACCCTCTTCAGCTGGTTCAGCGGGCTCGCCGTCGCCGCCCTCGTCGTCCTTTACACCCTGACCTCGATCGCGGTGGTGGCCTACTTCCGCCGGAACCCGGCCGGCGCGAGCGTCTGGACCGGGCTCGTCGCCCCGGCGCTGGCCACCGTGCTCATGCTCGGCGTGCTGGTGTTCGTGGTGGGCAACTTCGGGGTCCTCACCGGCGGCAGCGCGCTCACCGTGTGGCTCCTGCTCGCCTCCGTGCCCGTCGTCTTCGTGCTCGGCTGGACCGGCGCCCGGCGCGCGGAACCGGCCGTCGCCGTGCTCGCCTGAAACCCCGAGGGAGAAACCATGCCGCACCCCCTGTCCGCGCTGACGGCCGACGAGATCCGGGCCACGCGGAAGATCCTCGACGAGGCCGGCCTCACCTGCGAACACACCCGGTTCTCCTACGTCATGCTCCGCGAACCGCACAAGGAGGACGTCCTCGCCTGGGACGGCACGAGCGCGTTGCCGCGTGAGGTCTCCGTGCTGCTGACCGAGCTGGACCCGCTGTCGCTGAGCAGCGCCGTCGTCGACCTCGAGGCAGGGCAGGTCGTTTCGCGCACGGAACTCGACCCGGCGGCGGCCGGGTTCGGTCCGTGCCTGGACGAGGACTACGACCTGGTGGACGAGATCGTGAAGGCCGACCAGCGCTGGCTCGACGCGGTCGCCAAACGCGGGATCACCGACGTCGGGAAGGTCCGGGCGGTGCCGTTGTCGGCCGGCGTCTTCGGGTACGACGACGAGGTCGGCACCCGCGTGTACCGGGTCCTGTCGTTCCACCAGGAGCACCCGGGCGAGCCGCCGTGGGCCCATCCGGTGGGCGGTGTCATCGCCCACGTCGACGTCGGCAACCGCAAGGTGCTGCGCGTGGTCGAGACCCACGTCGAGCACGTGCCGCAGGAGTCCGGTGACTACCTGCACGACGCCGTCCGCGGCCCGCGGCGCACCGACCTCAAGCCGATCGAGATCACCCAGCCCGAAGGCGTGTCCTTCACCTTCGAAGACGGTGTGCTCAGCTGGCAGAACTGGCGGATCCGCGTCGGCTTCAACGGCCGCGAAGGCCTGACCCTGCACCAGATCTCCTACGGCGGCCGGCCGATCGTCTACCGGGCCTCGGTCGCCGAAATGGTGGTCAACTACGGTGATCCCGGGCCGACGCACGGCTGGCAGAACTACTTCGACCTCGGCGAGTACCAGTTCGGGCGGCTGGCGAACTCGCTGGAACTGGGCTGCGACTGTCTCGGCGAGATCACCTACGCCGACGCCGTGGTGGTCGACGACCACTGCGAGCCGAAGACCATCCGCAACGCGATCTGCATCCACGAAGAGGACTTCGGCGTGCTGTGGAAGCACAACGACATCTTCACCGGCACCTCGGAAACCCGGCGGCAGCGTCGCCTGGTCGTGTCGTTCTTCGGCACCGTCGGCAACTACGACTACGGCTTCTACTGGTACTTCACCCTCGACGGCACGATCGAGCTGGAGGTCAAGGCCACCGGCATCCCGTTCCCCTCCGGCTACGACGGCGAGGACCCGTACTTCGCCGAGCTGGCCCCCGGCCTTGGCGCGCCGGTGCACCAGCACCTGTTCTCCGTCCGGCTGGACCTCACCGTGGACGGCGTGCGCAACCACGTCGACGAGCTGGAAGTGGCGCCGGTCCCGATGGGCGAGGGCAATCCGTGGGGCAACGCGATCGGCCGCAAGCGCACACGGTTGCGCACCGAAGCCGAGGCCCAGCGGGTCGCGGCCAACCACCTCGGCCGGGTCTGGGAAGTGTCGAGCGCCGAGCACACCAACCGGCTGGGCCGGCCGACGGCGTATGTCCTGCACCCGCAGGGGCAGCCGGCCCTCCTCGCGGATCCCGGCGCGCCCATCTCCCGGCGGGCGGCCTTTGCCCGCAAGCACCTGTGGGTGACGCAGTACGACCGGGACGAGCTGTGGCCGTCGGGCTACACGGTCAACCAGAACCCGGGTGGCGACGGCCTGCCCGCCTACGTGGCGAACAACCGGCCGGTCGACGGCGAGGACGTCGTGCTGTGGCACACGCTCGGGCTGACGCACTACGTCCGGCCCGAGGACTGGCCGATCATGCCGGTCGACCACGCCGGGTTCAAGCTCAAGCCGGACGGCTTCTTCGACCGCAACCCGACCCTCGACGTGCCCGACCTGAGCAAGCGGCACACCGGGTGCGAGTGCCATGAGTGACCGGGCGCTGCGGGCCTGGCTGGCCGCGGTGGCGCTGCTGGGCGCCGTCGCGCACGCCGGTGCCGTGCCGGCCGATCCCGGCCTCGCCGTGGTGTTCGCGGTGATGGCCGTGGCGTGCGTGCCGTGCGCCGTGCGCGTCTGGCGCCACGACAGCACCCGGGCGCTGGTCATGCTGGGCGCCACCGCCGCGGCGATGGTCCTGGTCCACCTCGCGCTGATGGCGCGGGCCCACGGCGGCCACGGCTCGCTCGCCGTGCTCACCGTCGTCGAAATCCTTGTCGTGGCGGGCGTCTGGTACGCGCTGCGGCACCGTGCACCGGAACAGGAGCAGTCATGACCGCCTTCACCACCGACCTGTACCTCGACGGGGCCTGGGTGCGCGGGGGAGCGGGAACCTTCACCACGCTCAACCCCGCCACGGGCGAGCCGCTCACCGAGGTCGCTTCGGCCGGGCGGGCCGACGTCGACCGGGCGGTCGCGGCGGCCACGCGTGCCCTGCGCGGGGACTGGGCGGAGACACCGCCGTCGGCGAAGGGCGCCCTGATCCACCGGCTCGCCGGCCTCGTGGAGCGGGACGCCGACCGGCTTGCGTGGCTCGAGTCGAGCGAGATGGGCGCGCCCGCCGGGATCGCGCAGGGCCTGTTCGTGCCCAACCTGGCCGCCTCGCTGCGGTACTACGCGGGCTGGGCGGACAAGATCAACGGCGAGCAGCTGAGCACCGACGGCTACTTCGGCGCGGCGACGCACTCCTACACCCGCCGTGAGCCCGTCGGCGTGATCGCCGCGATCGTGCCGTGGAACTCGCCGCTGATGATCCTCGGCTGGAAGCTCGCCCCGGCACTGGCGGCCGGGAACACGGTCATCGTCAAGCCCGCCGAGGACGCCTCGCTGGCGATCCTGCACCTGGCGACGCTGGTGGCGGAAGCCGGTTTCCCGCCGGGCGTCGTGCAGGTGCTGCCGGGCATCGGAAGCGTGACCGGAGAGGCTCTCGCGGTCCACCCCGGCGTGCACAAGGTCAGCTTCACCGGTTCCCCCGAGACCGGCAGGCGGATCCTGCGCAACTCCGCGGACACCTTCAAGCGCACCACCCTCGAACTGGGCGGGAAGTCCCCGCAGATCGTGTTCGAGGACGCCGACCTCGCCGCGGCGGTCCAGGGCGTGGCCATGGGCATCTTCACCAACCAGGGCCAGGTCTGCGCCGCAGGCAGCCGGATCTTCGTCCAGCGCACGGTGCTGGACACGGTCCTCGACGGGCTCGCCGACGCCGCCGTAGCGCAGGTGCTGGGCGACCCGTTCGACCCGGACACGACGATGGGGCCGCTCATCAACGCCCGGCAACGCGAACGCGTTCTCGGCTACATCCACCAAGGACAGGAGGAGGGCGCCAAGCTCGTCGCGGGCGGCGGAAAGCCGGACGGGCCGGGCTTCTTTGTGCGGCCGACCGTCTTCGCCGGCACCAACGACCTCACCATCGCCCGCGAGGAGATCTTCGGGCCGGTGGGCACGGTGATCCCGTTCGACGACGACGCCGAGGCGATCGCGCTGGCCAACGACAGCGACTACGGGCTGGCCGCCACCGTGTGGACCCGCGACGTCGGCCGGGCCCACGGCGTCTCCGCGGCACTGCAGGCGGGCGCGGTCGGCGTGAACGGCTGGTCGCCGTTGGCGCCGCAGCTGCCGTGGGGCGGGCTCAAGGCCAGCGGCGTCGGCCGTGAGCTGGGCTACGAAGGGATTCTCGCCGACACCGAGGCCAAGACCGTCACGATCGTCCTGTGAGGAGCGCCATGACACTCGAAGAACTCACCCGCCGCGTCGAGGTACTGGAGGCCGAAGCCGAGATCCGCCGGGTCCAGGCCCGGTACATGTTCCTGTGCGACACGCCGAACCCCGAGTACGGCGTACCCGACGACGCGAAGCGGATCGAGCTGATCCTCGAGCTCTACACCGAAGACGCGGTCTGGGAGGGCGTCGGGGAGTACTACGACAACCAGTTCGGCCGCGCGGCGGGGAAGCAGGCGATCCGCGAGCACTTCCAGCGGTTCTGGGGCGAGAAGCAGGAACCGGCGCTGCTGCTCAACGCCCACTACCTGACGTCCGAGCAGATCCACGTCGACGGCGGCACCGCGACCGGCCAGTGGATCCACATGCAGCCGTGGCTGTTCTCCGACGGCAGGTCGCTGCTGCGCTCCAGCCGGCTGAACAACGCCTTTCGCAGGGAGCCTGACGGCCGCTGGAAGATCACCCGCACCCGGACGGAGAACGTCTTCGTCGCGCCGCTGCCGGACCACTTCGCCAGCGACTACCCGGCGGCGTCGGTGCTGCTCCGGCCATGACGGGCGAGGTGGTCGTCCACATCGTCGACGACGACGAGGACCTGCGGCAGTCGCTGGCGTTCCTGCTGGGCAGCGTCGGCATCCAGGCGCTGACGTACCCGGACGCTCCCGCCTTTCTCGCGGAGTTCGACCCGGCCGAGCCCGCGGTCGTCATCGTGGACGTCCGGATGCCCGGGATGAGCGGGTTCGGGCTGCAGGAGGAGCTGACCGGCCGCGGCTACCCCGCGCCGGTCGTCTTCTGCTCCGCGCACGGCGACATCCCGATGTCGGTGCGGGCACTGACCCGCGGCGCGGTGAACTTCCTGGAGAAGCCGTACGAGCCGCAGAAGATCCTCGAAGTCGTGCAACAGCAGCAGATCGAGGCAGGTCGCCGGTTCGCCGCGCACGCCGCACGCCAGGAGGTCGTGCGGCGGCTCGACGGGCTCACGCAGCGCGAGCGCGAGGTGCTGCGGTTCGTCCTCGACGGGGCACCCAGCCAGGTGGTCGCCCACCGGCTGGGCACGAGCGTGAAGACGATCGACGTCCACCGGGCGCGGATCAAGGCCAAGACGGGGTCCGAAAGCCTGGGCTCCCTGGTGCGCGACATCCTGGCCCACCGCGTCGAGGTCTAGCGATTGCACCCCAATGTGGCGTTCGGTGCGTCAGACGCAACCAACGCCACATTGGGGTGCTTGCAGTGCGCTTTCCACCCAGCACCCGGTGGCGAGCAACGCGGTTTCCCCACCGCGGCGGCCGACGAGCTGCACGCCCAGCGGCAGACCCTCCGAAGTGGACAGACCGGGCACGGTGACCACCGGCAGGCCCAGCGCCTGCCACGGGCGGCTGAGCACCGGGTCGCCGGTCGCGTGGCGGCCGGCCGGTGGCGGGCCCAGTGCCGCCGGGCCCAGGATCGCGTCGTACGGCTCCAGCAGCGGGGCGATCCGGTCCCGAGCGTCCCGGATTGCCCGCAGCGCCGCAGCATAGGAGGCCTCGGGCGTTTCGAGCCCGGCCCGCAGCAGGGTGGCGAGGGGGACGCTCAGCCGGGCGATCTGCGCCAGCTCCGCCGCCCGCTCCCGCGCCGCCTCGTACGCCATCACCACCGGGTGCGCGGCCGTCAACTCGGCCACCGAAGCCGGGAACTCGTCGATCGCCGCGCCGGCCGCGGCCAGCCGGGCGGCCGCGAAGCCGATGGCCGCGGCCATCGATGGCTCGACGGGCGGGCGCCACCGCAGCAGCCGCGGCGGGCGAGCCGCGGCCGTGGCCGGCGAGCCGGTGAGCAGGGAAAAGGCCAGGGCCAGGTCGGACACACCGGCGGCGAACACCCCGTGGCTGTCGAGGCTCGGGCTGAGCCCGGTGACGCCGTCCATCGGGAACCGGCCGTGGCTCATGACCAGCGACGCCACCCCGCAGTACGACGCGGGCCGCGTGACCGAACCCGCGGTCTGGGAGCCGAGCGCCAAGGGCACCTGGCCCGCGGCGACCGCGGCCGCCGAGCCGCTCGACGAGCCGCCGGGCGTGTGTCCCGGGGCGCTCGGGTTGTCGGTGGGGCCGGGGGAGAAGTAGGCGAACTCGGTCGTGACGGTCTTGCCGACCGGGACGGCCCCCGCCGCGCGCCAGGCCGTGACGATCGCGGCGTCGGAGAGCGCGGGCGCGGCGTCCGCGCGCAACGGCGAACCGCAGCGCGTCGGGAAGCCGGCCACGTCGATGATGTCCTTGACGCCCAGGGGAATCCGGCCGGACGAGGGGAAGTCCAGGGCGACCCACGCCCGCAGCCGCGACTCGGTCTCGGCGATCCGGGCCCGCGACCGGGCCAACGGGGTCGCGTCCCGCAGGGACCAGGACGCGCGCAAGCCGGTCAAGCTTCCTCCCACGCGGCGTCGGCGACCCAGTAGTCCATCCCGCTCTCGCTGACGCCGTGCCGCCACTCCGACGTCCGTTTCAGCAGGGGTTCGACCCTCGCGGTGACGGCGTCCGCGGCGGCCGGCCCGTCGCCGGGGACCTGCCAGTGGACCCAGTTCAGCTCCCGGCCCTCGGCGTCGTGGACGAACAGGTCCACGTGCCGCCAGCCGTAGCCGTGGGTGTCGTTGTAGCAGGTCAGCGTCATGCGGTGCACGGTTCCTCCCGGCTCAGGCTGTGGAACCGGCGCTGGAAGTAGACGAGCGCCCCGTGCTCGGCACTGCTGGCCACCGCCTCCACCTCGACGAACAGCACCGAATGGGACCCCAGCTCCTGGTCGGCCACGATCCGGCCGACCACCGACGCGGGGGCGCCGAGCAGCAGCGGGACGCCGTGGGTCTCGGTGTCCCACGGGCCGCCGGCGAACCGCTCCTCGGTGGGCACCCGCGTCGCGCCGGCGAAGTGGCGGGCCAGCTCCTCGTGGCCCGCGCCGAGGACGTTGACCGCGATCCGGCCGTTCCCGGCGAGCACCGCGTGCGAGCGGCTCGACCGGCTGACGCAGACCAGCATGGTCGGCGGCGAGTCCGTCACCGAACACGCGGCGCTGACGGTCATCCCGGCCTTGCCGTACGGCCCGTCGGTGGTGATCACGTTGACCGCGGCGGACAGGTTGGCCATCGCGGCGCGGAAGTCCCGCTGCGTCCGGGTCAGTTCGGTCACGATTCCTCCCGTTGCTGGACAGGGTTCGACCGTAACCGCGCACACACCAGGCCGATATTGAGAGTTCTCCCGCCGGAGCTAAGGGTTTCCCCTAGCCAGCGGCAGCGCGAAGCCGAACCGCGAACCGCCTTCCGGCCGCCGCTGCGCCCAGATCCGGCCGTGCTGGCGGGTGATGATCCGGTAGGACAGGGCCAGCCCGATCCCGCTGCCGCGCTCCTTGGCCGTGAACGACTGGGCGAACGGGTCGTGCGGCAGGCCGCGCCCCTGGTCGTCCACGGTGAGCACGCCCTCATCGCCCTCGACCGTGGTCGTCAGCACCATCCGGCGGTCCGCCGGCGGGCACGCGGCCAGCTCGTCGATCGCGTTGAAGCAGAGGTTCAGCAGCACCTGCCCGGTGAGCACGCGTTCGCACCGCACCGGCACGGGGTCCGGGTGCTCCCGCACGACGACCTCCACGCCGGCGGCGTCGGCACGCAGGCGGACGAAGTACAGGCACTCGGCGAGAATCTCGCCCAGCTCCGTGACCTGCCGGACGTGCTCGAGGTGCCCGACGAAGGCCCGGACCGCGCCCACGATCGTGCTGGCGCGGTCGATCTGCCGCACGGCGCTGCCGATCCCGAAGGCGAGCGGCTCGGCCGCCTTCGCCGACAGCTCGCCCGCGGCCGCCAGGGCCTCGGCGTGCCGGGTGGCTCCGCCGAGGAAGTTCCCGGCCGCGGCGAGGGGCTGGCCGAGCTCGTGCGCGATCGCCATCGCCATGTCGCCCATCGCGGTGTAGCGGGCGAGGTAGTTCTCCCGCTGCAGCTCGCGTTCCCGCCGGACCTCCTCGTGCACGCGCCCCGACACGTCGTGCAGGATCATCAGCCACGCGTCGCCGGCGTCCCGCAGCCGCTCCAGGCTGCCCTCCAGCCACACCGGATCGGCGTCGCCCCGGACGGCCAGCCGCACCGCCGTGACCGGGTCGGCGCGGTCGCGTATTTCGTCCCATGTGGACGCACGGCCGCCGAGCCGCAGCGTGCCGTAGCGCGCCAGCGGCCCGAGCTCGTCCGCCGGGTCCGCGCCCAGGAGGGCGAGCGCGGTGTCGGTGGCGAACTGCACGAGACCGGTGCCGTCGAGCACCAGCGCGACGGTGGCGGTGTGGTGCGCGAGCGCGTCGACGTAGGACGTCGTCAGCCGCAGCCGCTGTTCGATCTCCTGCTCGCGTTCGATGTCGCGGAACTGGACCATGACCGCCGGCCCCTGGGCCAGCTCGACGCGGGCCGCGACGACGTCGGTGGGAATCACCCGGCCCGACCGGCTGCGGTAGTGCCACTCGTACCGGCAGGTGCCCTTGTCTACGGCTTCCTGCAGCAGCGCCCGGCCGATGACGCGGTCGTACTGCTGGGCCGAGCTGCTCATGTCGTTGGCCTTGAGCGGCCGCAGCTCGCTGACGCTCCACCCCAGCAGCTCGCTCGCGGCCGGATTGGCCCACAGGATCCGCTTGGTGTCCGCGTCGTGCACGAGCACGCACGTCCGGCTGGCGTGCATCATCGCGACGAAGTCGCCGGCGACCAGTTCGGGGGCACGGGGATCCACCTGCATCGGCCCAGCGTAAGCCGGATGACGCCGCCGCGCGCTGAAGGAATCCCCTACGCCGGGCGTGGGCGCTACTGATTGCGTTCACCCGGCCCGCCTCCCTACTTTCGACGAGGAAGCTGCGACGAGGAGGAGGCGCGATGGCGCACACGAACGAGTTCGCGGGCGTGCTCGCCGAACTCGCCGAGCGGAGGCTGGAGTTCCGCGAGCAACGGTACGTGCCGAAGGACTTCATCGCCCGGCTCAAGCAGCTCGGTCTCTACCGCGCCGCGACCCCGGCGAAGTTCGGCGGCGAGCCGCTGCCGCCCGCCGAGTTCCTGGACCGCGTCGAGCGGATCTCCGCGGTCGACGGCTCGACCGGCTGGGTCGCCAGCTTCGGCTCGTCGCTGGTCTACCTGGCCGCGCTGCCCCTGGAAACGCAGGCCGAGCTTTACCGCGACGGGCCGGACCTCGTCTTCGCCGGCGGGCTGTTCCCCATGCAGGCCGCCGCGCCCACCGAACGTGGTTACCTCGTCGACGGGCGCTGGAAGTTCGCGAGCGGGTGCATGGGCGCGGACGTGCTCGGTGTCGGCCTGGCCGGCGACTCCGGCACCGGCGGCAAGCCGCGCACGGCGCTGCTGCGGCCCGAGCAGTGCGAGATCGTCCAGGACTGGGACGTCGTCGGCATGCGCGGCACCGGCTCGTTCGACCTCGTGGTGCGCGGGGTCGAGGTCCCGCGCGAATGGACGTTCATCCGGGGCGGCGAGCCCACCGTGGACGAGCCCCTCTACCGCTACCCGGCGCTCGCCTACGCCTCGCAGGTGCTTTCGGTGGTCGGGGCCGGTGTCGCCGGTGCGGCACTCGGCTACGCGAAGGAGGCCGGTGGCGGGTACACCGGGGTGACCGGCGCGCCCAAGCTCGCCGAACGCCCTTACTACCGCGGCGAAGTGGCCCGGGCCGAGGCCGAACTGAGCTCGGCGCGAGCATGGTTCTACGACCTGAGCGACGAGGTGTGGCAGCACGTCCTGGCCGGACGGCCCGCCACCGACGAGCAGAACGCGCGGCTGCGGCTCGCCTCGGCCCACCTCGCCAAGGTGTCTTCCGACGTCGTCGCCAGGCTGGTCGAGATCTCCGGCACCGCGCCCATCCACATCGGACACCCGCTGCAGGACCTGCTCGGCGACGCGCTGGTGCCCAAGCAGCACGCGTTCCTCGGCCCGTCGGTCTTCGACGCGGCCGGCGCCGTCCTGATGGGACTGCCGCCCACGACCCCCGGCTTCCGCTGACCAGAACCCGACCCCGAGGAGGCCGGATGCGCGCGCTCTTCTGCATCGGCATCAACCAGAACTTCTTCGACCTGCCCGCCGGCGGCATCACGACCGGGCACGTGTGGCAGGCGACTGTGTCCATGATGGACAGTCTGAAGGCGTTGCCGGGTGTGGACTTCATCGCCGACTTCGACGACGACTCCCACCTGGTCGGGCCGTCGGACGGCTGGCCGTGGACCTGCTACATCCTGGCCGACGTCGACAGCCAGGAGACCGTCAAGGCCGCCTGCAACCTCTTCCGCACCACCCCGGTGGGTGACGGTGAAGCCAAGCTGTGGCGGTTCGCCAAGGTCGAAGCCCGGATGGGCCGCGCGCTCACCGTGCGCGAAGACGTCGAGCTGCCCGACTGACCCCGGACGGAGGATCATGACCGACAACATCGTGGCGAGCGCGCCCGCGGACCTCGTCCGCGAGGACCGCGTCGCCGGCCGCCTGTACACCGACCCGGAGATCTTCGAGCAGGAGCTGACGAAGGTCTTCGAACGGACCTGGGTGTGGGTCGCCCACGACAGCGAGCTGCCCAGGCCCGGGACGTTCAAGTCCACCTTCGTCGGCCGGCACCCGGTGGTGGTGACCCGGGACCGCAAGGGGAACGTCCACACGATGGTCAACCGCTGCCGGCACCGCGGCGCGAGCCTCTGCGAGAAGCCGTACGGGCAGGCGAACGGGTTCACCTGCCCGTACCACGCCTGGTCCTACGGCCTCGACGGCACGCTGCGCGGCGTGCCCTACCCCGACGGCTACGAAGGGGTGCTGGACAAGAAGGACCTTTCGCTGCGCAAGCTGCGCACCGAGAGCTTCCACGGCATGATCTTCGCGACTTTCGCCGAGGACATCGAGCCCCTGGACGACTTCCTCGGCGACGCCAAGCTCTGGATCGAGCGGTTCTTCAAGCAGGGTGGCGGCTACCCGGTCAAGGTACTCGGCAGGCACCGGTTCAAGTTCCGCGGCAACTGGAAGATCCAGCTGGAGAACACCACCGACGGCTACCACTTCCCGATCGTGCACCGCTCCTGGATGGCGTCGGTCGACGCGGAGACCGCGGACATGATGTCGTTCATGACCGATCCGGCGGCGATCACCCACCACCTGGGCAACGGCCACAGCGTGAGCGTCATGGTGCCCGGCCACGCCGACCTCGACGCCGACGACGGCACCGAGCCGCTCCAGCCCCGCTTCGACGTGCTCGCCGCGGAGCTGAAGCAGCAAGGCCTGGACGACACGGCCGTCCGCAAGCTGGTCCGGGCCATGCACGGGACCGGCTTCAACCTCAACCTGTTCCCGAACGTGTCGATGTCCATCTCGTTCTTCCGCGTGCTGCGTCCGCTCTCGGTCGGCGAGACCGAAATCGAACACGTGGCACTCGGCCCGGACGGGCCCGCCGCGATCGTCGACCCGGTGAACCGGGAACGCCTGCGCATCCACGAGCACTTCCAGGGCCCCTTCGGCTTCGGCACCCCCGACGACGCCGAAGGCTGGGACCGCGTCCAGCGCGGCGCCCAGGCCGTGCCCGAGATGCCCATCCTGGTCAACCGCGGCCTGGCGCGGGAGAAGACGAGCCCCGAAGGCTGGCCGACCTCGCACGTCACCGACGAGACCGGCATGCGCGCGGCCTACCGGCAGTGGAAGCGGATGATGAACGATGACTGAGGCAACCATCGCCACCCCGGTTTCCGCCGACCCGAGGGTGCAGCGGGCAATCGAGCTGATCTGGCGCGAAGCCGAGCTCCTGGATCGTAAGAACTACGAGACCTGGAACGGCCTCTACGCCGAGGACGGGTTCTACATCGTGCCCGTCGACCCGGCCACCGAGGACTTCGCGGGCACCTTGAACATGGTCTACGACGACGCCCGGATGCGGCGGATGCGCGTCGCCCGGATGACCGAGGGCTACGCCATCGCCGCGGTCGACGCCGCCCGGACCGTCCGGACGGTGTCCCGGTTCGTCGCCGAGTCCGTTTCGGACACCGACGTCGTCGTCCGCTCGGCGCAGGTCCTCGTCGCCTACAAACGCGGCCACCACGACATCTGGGCGGGCGATCTCGTCCACCGGATCCGGCTGTCGGACGCGGGGGACCGGATCGTGCAGAAGGTGATCCGGCTCGTCGACTGCGACGACGTCGTCCCGGCCGCGGGGTTCCTGCTGTGAGCGCCGCGCAGGTCGCGGTCGTCACCGGCGGGGCGAACGGGCTCGGCGAGGCGATCGTGCGCCGCCTGCACGCCGACGGCTACCGCGTCGCGATCGCGGACCTCGACGGCGCCGCCGCCGACGCGCTCGCGAAGGAACTCGGCGACGCCGCGACGGGGTACGCGGTCGACGTGGGCGACCGGGCCGCCCTGGAGCGGCTGCTGGCCGCGGTGCTGGCCGATTTCGGCGCCGTGCACGTCCTGGTCAACAACGCCGCCCGCACCCAGGCCCGGCCGCTCCTGGAAATCACGACCGGCGAGCTCGAAGCCGTCATGAGGACCAACTTCGGCGGGACGTTCACCGCCTGCCAGATCTTCGGCGCCCACCTCGCCGGGCAGGGTTACGGGCGCATCGTCAACATGGCGTCGCTGGCCGGGCAGAACGGCGGGACCGCGACCGGCGGGCACTACGCGTCGTCCAAGGGGGCGATCCTGACCGCGACCAAGGTGTTCGCCCGGGAACTGGCGCCACGCGGGGTGACGGTGAACGCCGTTTCGCCCGGCCCGCAGGACAGCCCGGCGGTGCGCTCGCTCATCGGCGAGGAGAACCTCGAGGGCTACGTGCGGAACATCCCGGTGGGCCGGCTCGGCGACCCGGCGTTCATCGCCCGGATGGTCGCCCTGCTGGTGTCCCCGGAGGCCGCGTCGGTCACCGGCGCCTGCTGGGACGCCAACGGCGGGTTGTTCCTGCGATGACGGCCATCGAGGTCCGCGTCGCGGAAGTCACCGAGGAAGCCGCCGGTGTCCGGAGCCTGCGCCTGGTCCGGGCCGACGGCGAACCGTTCGGCGCCTTCGAGGCCGGGGCGCACGTCGACGTCACCGGGCCGACCGGCGTGCTCCGGCAGTACTCGGTGTGCAGCCCGCCCGACGACCTGTCGGCGTTGCTCGTCGCGGTCAAGCTCGAACCGGAATCGCGGGGCGGCTCGGCGGCCCTGCACACCGTGGTGGCGGGGGACACGCTGGAGATCGGTGCCCCGCGGAACCTGCTGCGCCTCGCCGGCGGGGCGGACCGCCACGTCCTCGTCGCCGGCGGGATCGGGATCACGCCGCTGCTGAGCCTGGCCTACGAGCTGCGCCGGCGTGGCGAGGTGTTCGAACTGCACTACTTCGCCCGGAAGCGTGCCGAAGCGGCGTTCGCCGACCTGCTGGAGCAGTGGGCGGAGGTGCGCCTCCACATCGGCGTGCCCCGCGCCGAACACCCCACGCTGCTCAAGGAGGTGACGTCCCGGCTCACCCCGGCCAGTCACGTCTACACCTGCGGGCCGGACGGGTTCATGGCGCAGGTCTCGGCGGTGTTCGCGCCGGTAGTGGGGGAGGACCGGGTCCACATCGAGCACTTCGTGGCGGCCGGGATCGACACCAGTGGTGACCAGCCTCTGACGGTCGAGCTCGACACCGGTGAGGTCTTCGACGTCCCCGCCGGCAAGTCCATCCTCGCGGTGCTGACCGAGAACGGCATCGACGTGTTCAAGTCCTGCGAAGAGGGAATCTGCGGCTCCTGCGTCTCCGGGGTCCTGGACGGCGTTCCCGACCACCGCGACCAGTGTCTCTCGGCGGCCGAGAAGGCGGCCGGGGACCAGATGGCGCTGTGCGTGTCCCGAGCGCTGGGTGAACGGCTGAAGATCGAACTGTACTGACCGGCATCGCCCGGCAGCCCGCCGTTACGCTGGCAAGATGAGCGGAGTGGCGTACGGATCCGGCCGGCAGGCCCTCCTGGAGGCGACGGTCCGGATCGTCGCGGCCCAGGGACTGCGGGGGCTGACCTACCGCGCGGTGGCGGCCGAGGCGGGGGTCACGCACGGCTCCGTCCGGTACCACTTCGGCGACCGCGCCACGCTCATCGAAGAGGCACTGGTGTACTGCGTCGAGCGCAGCATCAAGGAGACGGAGCTGACGTCGGACCTGCCCGGCTTCGACGGCTTCGCCCGCGGGCTCGTGTCCCTGGTCGTGACCGATCCCGACGCGCAGGCGTTCCAGTACGAGCTGATGCTCGAAGCCCGCCGCCGGCCGGAACTGCGGGACACCATCCGCCGCGTCAACGAGTCCTACCGCGTCGCCACCCACCAGGAGCTCGCCCGCCACGGCCTCGACGACCCGGACCTGACCGACCTGGTCTACGCCGCGCTCGACGGCCTGGTCTTCCAGCAGACCGCCTTCGCCGACACCACCCGGACCGAGCGGGCCGTCGAAGTCCTGCGCCAACTGCTCGAAACCTACGCCACGGCCAGGTCGGCGTAGGGGCCGTGCTCAAGTGACGCGGATCAGGTTCCACGACAGCGGCGGGAGCGTGATCGCCGGCTCGCCGCCGTCGAGGGGCCGGCTTTCGGCGGTTCGGGGCACGACCCGGTGGGGTTCTTCCTCGGTGTTCGCGGCCAGGGGGTCGCCGCCGCCGAGGTAGGTGTGGGTGGCCCGGGTCAGGTGGGGGAAGGCGCGCAGCTCGATGGTCAGCGGCAAGGCCGCGTGCTGGTCGCGGTTGACCGCGAAGACCACGACCCCCTCGTCGTCGCGGACCGCCACCGCGTCCAGCAGCGGCACCTCGCCGAATTCGGCTGTCTCGTAGCTCGGCGCCGTGATCGCCGGCCGCAGCACCTCGCCGCGTCCGTAGCGGCTCGTCAGGGCGAACGGGTGGAAGATCGTCTGCCGCCAGGCGGGACCGGCCGGCTCGGTGCGGATCGCGCCGATCGCGTTGACCAGCTGGGCCAGGCAGGCGATGCGGACCCGGTCGGCGTGGCGCAGGAGGCTGATCAGCATGCTGCCGACCACGACGGCGTCGACCACGGTGTACCGCTCTTCGAGCAGGCGCGGCGCTCGTTCGAACACAGCGCGTTCGCCGGCGGGGTCCGGCGAGTGCCACACGTTCCACTCGTCGAAGGCGAAGCCGAGGCGTTTCTTGTGGCGCCCCTTCGCTCGCACGTAGTCCGCGGTGGCGATGGCCGTGTCGAGGTAGGCGTCCATCCCGGTCGCGCAGGCCAGGAAGCTCGCACGATCGCCGTCCCGCTCCTGGCTGTAGGAGTGCAGCGAAAGGTAATCGACCTGCTCGTAGCAGTGTTCGAGCACGGTGGCGTCCCACTCGGGGAACGTCGGCATCCCCGCGCCGGACGAGCCGCACGCGACGAGCTCGATGCCCGGATCCACCAGCCGCATCGCCTGCGCCGCCCGCGCGGCCAGCCGCGCGTACTCCTCGGCGGTCTTGTGCCCCAGCTGCCACGGGCCGTCCATTTCGTTGCCCAGGCACCAGACCTTCACCGCGTGCGGTTCGGCCACCCCGTGCGAGCGCCGCAGGTCCGACCAGTACGTCCCGCCGGGGTGGTTGCAGTACTCGACGAGGTTCGCCGCCGCCGCCACGCCGCGGGTGCCGAGGTTCACCGCGAGCATCGGCTCCGCGCCGGCCCGCCGGGCCCAGGCGCAGAACTCGTCGGTGCCCACCGCGTTGCTCTCCACCGATTTCCACGCCAGGTCGAGCCGGGTGGGACGGTGCTCCCGGGGGCCGACGCCGTCCTCCCAGCGGTACCCGGACACGAAGTTCCCGCCCGGGTACCGCAGGATCGGCACCCCCAGCTCGGTGACGAGCTCCGTCACGTCGCCGCGGAAACCGTGCTCGTCGGCGGTCGGGTGGCCCGGCTCGTGGATGCCGGTGTGGACGCAGCGGCCGAGGTGCTCGACGAACGACCCGTACAGCCGCGGGTCGGTTTCGCCGACGACGAAGGCGGGGTCGACGACGAGCCGGGCCTGGGACATGGGGTTTCCTTCCGCTGGACGACGAACGCCGGACGTCTCACCCCGCCTGCCGCACCGACAGCACCGCCCACGGCGGGAGGTCGGTGTCGATCTCGAGCGTGCCGCCGGTGGACGCGGTGAGGGTGAACCTGCGGAGCGAGCCGGCGACGCCACGCAGGTACTCGCTCTGCGCGCGGGACAGGTTGAGCGGGGAACCGAGCTGGTACCAGGCCTCGGCGACGTTCCCGTGCTCCCAGTCGAGGACCTCGGCCAGGAAGGGGGTTCCGGGCGCCAGCCCGCCGACCGAGTGCCGGACCCGCCGGGCCGGCCCCCGGTCGGCCAGTGAGCGGGTGGCCGCGTACGAGCCGGCCGAGCCGACGGACTTCCCGGCCATCTCGTCCGGGTAGTTGAAGAACAGCGCCGACACGGCCGAGGTCCGGCTGTCCCGGGTCACCACGCCGTCGGCCGTCGCGAGGAGCAGCCGGTCGCCGAGCCGCTCGAGCATCCGGAACGCGTGGAACGTCGGCTTGGGGATGCCGTTTTCGTTCACGAGACCGAAGCCGCCGTGGAACGGCCCCAGCCCGGCGCCGCCCTCTTCGAACACGTCGGTGAAGGTCCAGTAGGAGATCGAGTCGGCGAGCGTGGCGCACTTCAGGTACGCCCGCGTGATGTACGTCGCCGCGAAGAGCGTGTCGTGGATGAAGTCGCGGGCCGACGGCGACGTCGACCACTCGGTGATGTGGATCTCCGCGTCCGGGTACGCGCTGTTCGCCACGAGGTCGCGCAGCAGGGTCAGGTCGTCGAACGTGGCGTCGGCGTACCGGGCGATGTGGACGGCCTCGCCGTCGGCACCGTAGGCGAAATCGGTCGGGTACAGGTGCGTCGAGATGAAGTCGACGGGCAGCTCGCGCTTGGCGCACCAGTCGATGAAGTCCTCCACCCACACCGGCCGCCAGTCGAGATAGTCCACATCGGACGCACTGGCGGTCGCGTGCATCGCCGAGCGGTCTTCGGATTCGCCGGAGTAGCGTTCGTCGGGCACGAAGACGCTCGTCGCGGGCCCACCCACCTTCAGCCCGGCGTCGATCTTCCGGATCGCCGTCACGGTCTGCTCGTAGAGTTCGAAGTACTCCGTCTTCGTCCCGGTCCAGAAGTGCGGGACCAGGTTCGGCTCGTTCCACACCTCGAACCGCCATTCGCGCACTTCCGCGAGCCCGTACCGGTCGATCCAATGCTCGACGGCCCGCGTGACCAGCTCGACCCAGCGCGCCATGTCCTTGGGCGGGCTGCAGTGCGCGCCCCACCAGAACACCGTCTCGGTCGCGGTCGCCAGCTCGCGCGGCATGAAACCGAGCTCGACGAACGGACGGGCGCCGGTCTCCAGGATGAAGTCGAACACCTTGTCCACGTAGCTGAAGGTGTACACCGGCTCGGGCAGCGGTGTGTTGCGGCCGAAGCCGTGACCGTAGCTTTCCCGGTACACGAACATGTCGTCGTGGAAGAGGCCGTGGAACCGGAGGTAGCGGAACCCGCAGGCGTCGACGACCTCGCCGAACTGCCGCTGCCAGTCCGCCCGCAGCGCCTCGTTCGCCCGGCCGGCGCCGACGCACTCCGCCCAGACGTGCGGGAACGCGGTCTCTTCGGGCACGTCACCGTCGATCCGGTAGTGGGGGCCGGGCGGAAGGTCGTTGGTCATGGCCTCACTTTTCTTTCTCGAAGTCGGGGACGTGCTAGCCCTTGACCGCGCCGAGCGCCACGCCCGACTGCCAGTACCGCTGCAGGCTCAGGAACGCGATGATCAGCGGGACGATCGTCAGCAACGCGGCGGCGATCACGAGGTTCTGGATGAGCGCGCCGGTCCCGGCCGTCGAGCCCAGCTTGTTCCACTCGTTGAGGCCGATGGTCAGCGGATACCAGGCGGGATCCTTCAGCATGATCAACGGCAGGAAGTAGTTGTTCCAGATCGAGACGAACGAAAAGAGCAGGACCGTCACGCTCGCCGGGGCGAGCATCGGGAGCGCGATCCGCACGAAGGTCCGGAACTCGCCGGCGCCGTCGACCTTCGCGGCTTCGAGCAGGTCCGTCGGCACGGCTTCCGCCGCGAACACCCACATCAGGTACAACCCGAACGGGTTGACGAAGCTCGGGACCAGCACGGCCCACGGGGTGTTGGTGAGGCCGAGCTTCGCGAACAGCAGGAACTGCGGGATCGCCAGCGCGATGCCGGGCACCGCGATCGACCCCAGGATGACGAACAGGAGCAGGCGCTTGCCGCGGAAGTGGAGTTTCGCCAGCGCGTACCCGCCCAGGGCCGCCAGGAAGGTCGAGACCACCGCGCCGACGACGACGTAGAGCACGGTGTTGAGCAGCCAGCGGACGAAGATCCCGTCCTGGTAACCGAAGACAGCGGTGATGTTGTCCCACAGGGCGAACCGGCCGCCGGGCGCGAGCCCGAACGTGGAGACGAAGTCGGCCTGCGACTTCGTCGCGTTGACGACCAGCCACACCAGCGGCAGCAGGCAGTACAGGGCGAACAACCACGTCACGGCGGTCAGGGTCACGCTCTTCTTGGGGTTGTCGACGGTGGGCAACCGCCGGGTCCTAGGTGTCGAAGGCATTCCTGAGTCCTCTGATCTGGACGACGTAGGCGACCGCGATCGTCAGCGCGGCCATGACGAGCGCGAGCGCGGCCGCGTAGCCCTGCTGGGATCCGGTGAACGCCAGGTGGTACGCGTAGAGGTTGGGGGTGTAGTGGGTGGTGATCCCGCTGTTGGCCACCATGGACGGCAGGATCTGCGGCTCGTTGAAGATCTGGAACGTGCCGATGATCGAGAAGATGACCGCGATGACCACCGACCGGCGCAGCGCGGGCAGCTTGATCCGCCACACCACCTGGTACTCGTTCGCCCCGTCGAGCGCGGCGGCCTCGTACAGCTCGCGGGGGACGGCCTTGAGCACCGCGTGGAAGATGAGCATGTTGAAGCCGGTGAACGCCCAGGTGACCATCACCCCGATGGAGATGAGCGTGGTGCCCGGCGTGAAGGGGTCCAGGTCCGTGCCCAGCGCCTCGTTGAGGCTGCCGAACAGGCCGTACTTGACGCCCAGCAGGAATCCCCACATCAGGGTGGACACGACGGCCGGCACCGCGTACGGGAGGAAGATCGACACCCGCAGGAACCGCGTCCCGTGCAGCCGCCGGGAGTCCAGCGCCAGCGCGAGGGCCATGGCGAAGATCAGCATGAGCGGCACCTGGACGAGCGTGAAGCCCAGGACCCGGCCCACGCCGTCCCAGAACTGCGCGTCCCGGAACAGCTTGGTGTAGTTGGCGATGCCGGTGAACCGGGTGCCGCCGACGAGCTTCCGCTGGAAGAGGCTGAGGAACGCGGCGTAGATGACCGGGATGACGTACACGAGCGTGAACAACAGCGCGAAGGGCGCGATGAACAGCAGCCCGATCTGCTTCTTGCCGCGTTTCCGGGCCGGCGTCCGGTGCCGTGTCGTTTCCCGCGGCACCACGGCCGCGGTGGTGGCGGAGGAGGGGCCCATGTCCGCGGTGCTCCTTTCGGTCCGGGGAAGCCGTCAGTCCACCTGGAAGCCCTGCTCGTTGCCGTAGGCGATCATGCGTTTCTTCCATTCCTCGAGGACTCCGGCCAGCGAGCCCGTGCCCGAGGTGTAGAGCGGCGCGACGATGTCGGTGTAGGTCTGCCGGGCCCATTCGAAGAACGGCGGGTACTGCCAGCCGGTCGCGACGATCTTCGAGGCTTCGGCCAGTACCGGACCGACCTTCTGGCCGCCGAAGTACTGGTCGACCTTGCCCGGGGTCTCCGAGGCGAGCACCGCCGTGTTCGGCACGAAGGCGCCGGCGTCGACGCGCGCCGCGAGGCCGCCGCCGTGCGTGAAGTACTCGAGGAACTTGAACGCCGCCTCCTTGTTCCCGGAGGCAGCCGGGATTCCGAAGCCGCTGCCGCCGTTCTCGGCCCCGACCTTCTCGCCCGCCTGCCACTGCGGCATCAACGCGACCTTGAACTGACCGGCGGCCTGGGGCGCGCGCTGCGGCAGGGACGAGGTCAGCCACCCGCCCATGGTCTGCGAGGCGAGGCTGCCGTCGTTGAGCGTGCGGTTCCAGTCGTCGGACCACGCCGTGACCTTGGTGTTGAGCAGGCCCTCGTCGAGCATCTTCTGCCAGAACGCCACGGCTTTCGTGGTGGCGGGCTGGGTGAAGTCGATGTGCACCTTGGTCCCGTCCACCCGGAACGGGCGGCCCCCGGCCTGCCAGATGAGCGAGAGCAGGAAGAAGAGATCCCCGGTGTCCTGGGCGATGTAGTGGTCGCCGCCGAGCGCGCGGATCTTCTTGGCGGCCTCGTAGTACTCGTCCCACGTGGCCGGCGGCTGCTGCATGCCGGCCTTCGCGAAGGTGGCCTGGTTGTAGAACAGGACCGAGGGACCGTAGTCGGAAGGCAGCGCGAAGACCTTGCCTTCGACCGTCACGTCGTTCCACGCGGCCTCGACGTAGTCCTTCTTGAGGTTCGCGGCACCGAGCCCGCCGAGGTCTTCGAGCTTGCCGGGAATGGCGAAGTAGGGCAGCGCGAAGTACTCGAACATGGCGAGGTCGGGCACCCCCGAACCGGCCTGGATCGCGTTGTCGAGCGCGGTGTACTCGTCGAACGACGAGCCGGCGTTGACCACCTTGACCTTGATGCCGGGGTTGGCCGCTTCGAACCCGGGCACGGTCTTCGCGACGGTGTCGTCCCAGCTCCACACCGTGAGGTTCACCGGGCCTTCGCCGCCGCCCGTCGGTCCGCCGCTCGAGCAGGCGGCCAGGACGAGCATCGGCACGAGCGTCGCGGCCAGGAACCTGGCTTTCGTGGGGACCTTCATGAGCCGCCTCCTCCTTGAGATGACTCGAAATGTTTTCGCATCTTTTTCGGACGCAGGTGGCAAGCTACTCGGCGCTTTCCCACGTCGTCAAGGCGCCGACAGGGCGGTACGTAGTGCAGAGGCGGCGGCTGTGTACGCTGACCGGGGTTCGAAAAAGTTTCGACGGGACGGAGTTCTGATGAGCGGGCGATCGCGGTCCGAGCGGGCCACCCTGGCGGATGTCGCCCGGCTGGCCGGTGTCTCGCCGGCGACTGCCTCGAAGGCCCTCAACGGACGCAGCGACGTCGGGCCGGGCACCCGCGACCTCGTCCTCGCGGCGATCGCCGAACTCGGCTACAAGCCGACGACGGCCCGGCGGGACCTGCAGCGGGAACGCACGCTCGTCACCGTGCTCGACATCGTGGAGTCGCGCTACGCCGGGACGGTACTCCAGGGCATCCTCGTCGCCGCGACCGCGGCGCAGGCCGAGCTGCTCCTGCGCCTGCCGCCCCCGGACTGGACCGGCACGACCGGCACCGCGGCCCGGGCGTGGGTCGCGGAGCTGCAGGCGTCCGGGGTCGCCGGTGTCGTCGCGCTCGCCGTCGCCGTGCCCGACTCGGTGCTCGTCGCCGCGGAAGAGGCGGAGCTGCCGGTGGTGACCATCGACCCGATCGACACGACCGACTCCCGGGTGGTGAGCATCGGCTCGACCAACTGGGCGGGCGGCCGCTCGGCGACCGAGCACGTCATCGGGCTCGGCCACCGCCGGATCGGCTGGATCGGCGGTCCGCTCGGCTCCGCACCGTCGGCGGAACGCTTCCACGGGTACCAGGCCGCGCTGCACGCGGCCGGCCTCACGCTGGAGCGCGCGCTGATCCGCCACGACGCGTTCTCCGTCGAAGCGGGGCTCCGGCACGGCCGTGAGATGCTGGCGCTCGCCGAGCGGCCCACGGCGATCGTCGCGGGCAACGACGAGATCGCCGTCGGCGTGCTCGCCGCCGCCCGCGAACTCGGCATCGCCGTGCCGGCGGAGCTGTCGGTCACCGGGTTCGACGACACCCCGCAGGCACAGTGGACCACGCCGCGGCTGACCTCGGTCGGGCAGCCGCTCGCCGGGATGGGCCGGATGGCCGTCGAGACCGTCCTCGGCATGGCGGGCGGTGTCCAGCCCGCCTCCCGGCACCTCGAGCTGGCGACGACCCTCAACGTCCGCGACTCCACCGGCCCGGCCTGAAGCTCACCGGCGGTTCCGGGCCATCCACTGCCAGAGGTGGGTGCTCCCGATGGCCGGGTCGTTGCGGGCGACGTAGATCCACGACCAGTGGCCGGGGAACCGGTGGCCGTTCCAGACGACCTGGTCGTAGAGCGTCATCGCCGAGCGGGGGATCAGCTCGTGCGCGTGGACGGTGTTGGCCACCGGGTCCACCGTGTCGTCGTCGCGGGAGGTGACCAGCCAGGTCGGGGTGCTGATCGCGGCCAGTTCGGCGTCGGGCAGCAGCGGCGGATCGCCGGCCTTCCGGGCGGTGACGACGCCGCAGACCGGGACCGACGCGGCGAACGTGGCCGGGTAGGTCGTCGTCATCTTCAGGGTCATGTAGCCGCCGTTGCTGCAGCCGGCGACGTAGACGCGTCCGGGGTCGACCGGCCGCGAGCGGTGCACCTCACGGATGATTTCGCGGATGAGCGGGGCGAAGCGGGGACCGTCGTCCATCCAGGCGGACGTGCTCTGCGGGGCCACCACGTAAGCGCCGTCGAAGATCGCCTGTGCTTCCCGGGTGGCGAAACCGAGGGCGCCGCGGTTGGCGCGCAACGTGGTTTCGTTGTCGTAGTAGCCGTCCGGCAGGGAAGCGCCTTCGCCACCACCGTGGAGCCAGACGATCAAGGGACGCCGGCCGCGGACTGCCGTGGGGGAGTACAGCCGGTACTTCATCCCGGCGCGGGAGGTGTGGTAGCCGAAGGCGTCGACCTCGGGATTGGCCAGCCGGCCTTGCGTGAACCGGGTGAAGGTGACCGGCCGGCCGTACCGCGGCCGAACGGGCGCGGTCTGCGTGATGGTGTAGCGGAGATCGAGCCGGACGTTGCGCCTCCTGCTGTCGAGGTAGCCGAGGGTGCCGCCGCCGGTCTGGCCTTCGCCGTGGCTCAGTTCGAGCACGATGTCCCCGCGGCGATCGAGCCGCGCGGCCGTCACGGGCCGGTCGAGGTCGTAGCCGACATCCTGGCCGCCGGTGTCGATCGGGCTGGTGGCCTTCGCGTGCACGCGGAAGGTGCCGGTGGTCAGGCTCGCGGGATCGATCGGCCCGAGCCGGGAAGTGTAGAGGGTGATCGAGGTGACCTGTTCCCCGCCGTCGAGCGTCTCCGCGTCGAGGGTGAAATTTACCTCGAGACGGTCGTCGCCGGTGGCGAGAGCAACCCCCGGCAAGGCGAGTCCTGCGGTCAGGCCCGCGCCGGTGACCAGCACATTTCGGCGGCTGAAGACCTTGTCCATGCGAACCCCTTTCGTAGCTCACGACTTCCCATGCTATTCCGGTGAACGCCGTCTTATTTCTCGATCACTCGAGCGCGTTTTTCTGCCCGGAATTCGCGATTGCCGAATTCGGGCATGGGACCAGCGGGTGAGCCGGCCGGCGCGGCGCGGCGGTCAGCCGGCCGAGCCGGGCCGGTCGGCCAGGCCCAGCCGGAGGTGTTCGCTGTGGTAGATGGCCTCGTCGAGGAGCTGGGCGACGTGGTTGTCGTAGAGGCTGTAGACGATGCTGCGGCCGGAGCGGGTGCCGGTGACCAGCCCGAGGTTGCGCAGCAGGCGGAGCTGGTGGGAGACCGCCGACTGTTCCAGCCCGACCGCTTCGGCCAGTTCGGTGACCGGTCTGGGGCCCTGCCGCAGTTCGGTGAGGATCAGCAGCCTGCTCGGGGTGGCGAGGGCCTGCAGCGTGGTCGCCACGTGAGCGGCGGCTTCGGCATCCAGCCGGCCGGCCGGCCGGCCGCGGCCCTCGACCCCGTGTCCCATGGCGGGAAGCATACCTCCCCATACACATGAAGACGTCTTCATGTGTTCTGTTATGGTCGAGCGGTCTGCTCGTTCCGTCCTGGAGGTGCTCGTGGCTTCGTCCACTGCCACGCCGGCCCGTCCGGCCCCGCCGCAACCGGCTGCCGCGCCGCCCCGGCGGACCCGGTGGCTCGCGCTGCCCGAGATGCGCTGGGCCGCCGCGGCACTGGTGCTGTTCCTGGCCGGGCTCGTCGTCCAGGTGCTGGGCGGGCCGTCATGGGCGTGGTGGGCGCTGTACCTGGCCTGCTACGCGACCGGTGGGTGGGAGCCGGGCCTGGCGGGGCTGAAGGCGCTGCGGGAGAAGACCCTGGACGTGGATCTGCTGATGGTGGCCGCCGCGATCGGGGCGGCGGCGATCGGGCAGGTGATGGACGGCGGGCTGCTGATCGTCATCTTCGCCACTTCCGGCGCGGTGGAGGCGCTGGCCACCGCGCGGACCGAGGACGCGGTGCGCGGGCTGCTGGAGCTGGCCCCGGAGACCGCGACCCGCCTCACCCCCGACGGCGACGAGCGGAGCGTGCGAGCCGCCGACCTGGATGTCGGGGACGTGATCCTGGTCCGGCCGGGGGAGCGGATCGCCGCCGACGGCGCGGTGGTGGCCGGGGCGAGCGAGGTGGATCAGGCCACGATCACCGGGGAACCGCTGCCGGTGGACAAGACCACGGGCGACGAGGTGTTCGCCGGCACGCTGAACGGCACCGGGTCGCTGCGCGTGCGGGTGGACCGCCGCGCCGGGGACTCCGTGGTGGCGCGGATCGCGGCCCTGGTCGAGGAGGCCGGCCGGACCAAGGCCAAGACCCAGCTGTTCGTCGAGAAGATCGAGCAGCGTTATTCGGTCGGCATGGTCGCGGCCACCATCGCCGTGTTCGTCATCCCGTTGTTGTTCGGCGAGCCGGTGCAGGAGTCGCTGCTGCGGGCGATGACGTTCATGATCGTCGCCTCGCCGTGCGCGGTGGTGCTGGCCACGATGCCGCCGCTTCTGGCGGCGATCGCCAACGCCGGTCGCCACGGCGTGCTCGTGAAGTCCGCCGTCGTGATGGAACAACTCGGGGCCACCACGCGGGTCGCGTTCGACAAGACCGGCACCCTCACCCGCGGCACCCCCGAGCTCACCGAGATCCACGCCCTGCGGGCAGGTGGTTGCACCGAGGAGCAGCTGCTGCGGCTGGCCGCCGCCGCCGAACACCCCAGCGAGCATCCGCTGGCCGCCGCGATCGTGCGCGCCGCCCGCCGCCGCGACCTCGGCCTGCCCACGGCCGACGAGTTCAGCGCCCGACCCGGCCGAGGCGTGTCCGCCCGGGTCGGAGACCACTTCGTCGAAGTCGGTTCACCCGCGTCCCTGCTGTCCACTTCGGACGCGGAGGCCACCGAGGCCATCGCGGCTGCCGAGGCGCTCCAGCAGCGTGGGCACACCGCCGTCGTCGTGCTGTGCGAGCGGCGCCCGGTCGGTGTGCTGGGCTTGGCCGACCAGGTGCGGCCCGAAGCCGCCCCGGTCGTCGCCGCGGTGACCCGGTTGACCGGTGCCGCACCGGTGCTGCTCACCGGCGACAACGCCACCGCCGCGGCCCGGCTCGCACAGCAGGTCGGCATCGCCGGCGTCCGGGCCGGGCTGCTGCCCGAGGACAAGGTCACCGCCGTCCGCGACCTCGAAGCCGGCGGACAGCGGGTCGCGGTGGTCGGTGACGGCATCAACGACGCGCCCGCGTTGGCCGCGGCACACACCGGGATCGCCATGGGCGGGGCGGGTTCCGACCTCACCCTGCAGACCGCCGACGCCATCGTGGTCCGCGACGACCTGGCCACCATCCCCGCCGTTATCGCCTTGTCCCGCCGCGCCCGCCGGGTCGTGGTCGCCAACCTGGTCATCGCGGGCACCTTCATCGCCGGTCTCGTGCTCTGGGACCTCATCGGCACGCTGCCGTTGCCGCTGGGCGTGGCCGGACACGAAGGCTCCACCGTCATCGTCGGCCTCAACGGCCTGCGGCTGCTCCGCCGAGCCGCCTGGCACCGCGCGATCCGCGCCGGACAACCGGGCTGACGTCGGACGCCTCGGTGCCGCGGGCCGGGCGTGGAACTCCGCCTGGAACCGGGCTCCTGGTCGGCTCGGTGTTCGCCGAGGGGCCGGGGGAGGAGCCCGGCGCACTGCTGGGGCCGGACAGCCCGCTGCTGCCCGGCCCCAGCAGCGTGAGGTGGTGCTCGCCGGCTGCCGCCTTCGCCGTCAGGAATCTGCTTTGGATGTGTGTGGTCAGGTGCCGGGCTGGGCGGACAACTCGTCGAAGTAGGTTTTCATCGCGGGGTAGTAGTCGTCGAAGCTCGGTTGGGGTGAGCCGTCACGGGCGGCTGTGAGCATGTCGAGGTAGTACTCCCAGCCGGGCCCGACCTCGCCGATTCCGTCCTCGGTGTCGAGATGGTGCACGAGCCGCAGTTCCGTCGAACCGTTCGCCTCGGACAACAGCAGTTCCATGCGCCAGGCCCCGGCTTCGTCGGTCATCGACACGGCCAGCCGCCGGGGCGGCTCACACGCGTCGATGCGCAGATCGCACCACGGAGCCTCGTCCTCGAACGCCATCTGCACCTTGATCGTCCGGCCGGGTGCGGCGTCACCTTCCCAGGGCCCGAACCAGCGGGTGGTGCGCTCGGGTTCGGTGAGACTGGCCCAGACATCTTCGGCGGGTGCCCGGAACGTCCGGCTCAGGACGAGATCGCTTCCGGTGCCGGTGTGGAACAGCCGGCCGGTGGGTAGGCGGTTCATGCCGTGTTGCCCTCTCCTTGGTTGGCCGCGCGGTGAGTGCGGCGTTCGCGGCGGGTGCGGTAGATCTCCGTGGTCAGCGCGTCGAGGCGATGCTCCCAGCCGGAAGGCCGGAGGAACTGGGTGAGCCACGTGGCGAGCTCGGCGAACTGCTCGACGTCGAGTACGTAGAACCGTTGCCTGCCGACAAGTTCGTCACGAATCAGCCCGCTCTGCCTGAGGACACGCAAGTGACGGCTCACGGCAGGCCTGCTGATCACGAAGTGCCCGGCGATCTCTCCGGCGGACATCCGCCCGTCCCGCAGCATCACCAGAATTTCCCGTCGCACGGGGTCCGCGATCGCGCCGGCCACCTCGTCCACTGCAAAAGCGTAACACATCGGTTACGCGTTAGGAAGGCCCGGGCGAGGTGGCCGACCACGTGCGCTGGGCGCCCGGCCCCGCCACCCGCGGGCGGCTTCACTGTCCGTGATGGAGGGTGGTCAGCCGGACCTGCGGGGCCGTCACGTTGCTCGGCGATGCCGGCCGCGCCACCTCACCGACCGGCGGCAACGGCGCGAACATGGGCACGCCCCGCCACGGAGCCGCGGTGCGGACCCGCCAGCGGATCTCGTCGATCAGGTGCCGTCTTTGGGCCGTCGACACGCCCGACAACGCCAGCTGGGCTTGGGGTGAACCTGGCACCGGAGTCCGGGCTGGTGTGCTCGTGGGTGTGGGCCCGTAGCCGTGGGGCTGCGGGCCTGTCCCGTGTTCAGGCTGTGAATGGGAGTGGTTCGTGGAGGTTGTTGCGCCTTGGCTTTCGGCGCCGGTCGATGAACACCGGTGGCAGGAACTCCGGTAACCCGTCAACGGCGATGCGGACTTCCCAACCCGAACGGTGCAGCAACCGATGGTGATGAGCACACATCAGCACCAGGTTGGTGAGATCGGTGGGGCCACCATCTGCCCAGTGCCGGATGTGGTGACCTTGACAGTGCCGGGGTGGCCGATGACAGCCCGGGAACGCACAACCCCGGTCCCGGAGGAACAACGCCCGGCGCAGCCCGGCGGAGATCAGTCTGCGGAGGCGGCCGAGGTTCAGCGGTTCGCTCTTGGCGCCCAGGACCGCGGGGATGATCATGGCGTCGCAGGCATGCACCCGCGCTTCGGCCGCGGTCATGGTGCCGGTGTCGCCGAGGGTGGCCTTGCCAACTCCGGACTTCAGGTCCTCCAATGACACCGCGACCATGACGTGGGCCCGTTCCCCGGCCTGCATCGGCAACTCCGGAGAATTCAAGGCCAGGTCGACGGCGTCGGAGAACGCATCGCCATAGCGCTGCGGGGTGGTGCGGAAGTCAGGACCCTCATCCCCGGTACGACGCCCCGCCAAAGCATCCAACAAGGCGTGGGCGCGGGTGCCGGTCTCGTCATCGAACCGGCCGCTGAGTTCCCAGATCCCGGTTCTTTTGTGGCGGAGGAACAGCTCCCGGGTCGGGGCGGTGGGTTCGGTGTCGTCGGGTGCGGGGCCGTCGGGAACCAGGTGGGCGAGGATGCGGACGCCGAGGGCAGCGACCTGCTTGTGCCCGGCCTCCTCGGCGAAGGTCAGCAGGTTGGTCTCGGCACTCGCGCAGTGCTCGGGCGGAACCTGGGCCAGGACAGAGGTGATCACGTCGATCATCGGGTTGCTCAACCGCCCCGCCCGAGCCGCGGCACCGGTCGAGGGAGCCAAGGCAGGGATCGGGCTGCCGTCAAGGTTGCGGCCCGGATTCACCAGGCGGGCGCGTTTGATCAACCGTTCCGTAGCCGGCTTCGGCACATCGGCCAAATGCTCCAACAGTCGGGCAGCGGACCGGTAGCCGAACAGCTCCATCACCCCGCGCTGCTCGATTTCCACCAGCACCGCACCAAGTTCGGCCTCAGCAGACCGTATGCGCGCGACCAGCTCGCCGATGCGGTCGGCGAGAGCCACCGCCTCGGAGGAGAGAGCCGCGTCGTTGGTCATGTCTCCAAGCTACCGGCGATCGAACACAGGGTCATCACTCGATACGGTGGGAACAAAAGGTAAAGCCGCTGTCCGCACCCGAGAACACCGAAAACCACGGCAGGGCAACCGAAGCGTGGGGAATCGGCGCTGCCGACCAACAACGCGACCCAACCCCTGGAACGCCGATTTCCCACGCCACGGCGAAGCCGTGCCTGAAACCCAGCCAGGACGTCAAGGCACCGCAGCGGCAGCAATCGACGGCGCGATCCGCAGCGCATTGGCCCCAATGGTCAACGCCGGGTTGAGCGCGGCCGACGAGGGAAAGAACGACGCGTCCACCAGCCACAGGTTGCCAACGTCGTGACTGCGGCACAACGGATCCAGTACGCTCTCCGCCGCATCAACCCCGGCAACAGCCGTACCGCACATGTGCGAGTTCGTCTCGATCCCCATCCGCTGCGTGCCCAGCAGATACGGAGAGCTCTCGTAGAAGTCGTTGATCCCCAGCATCTCCTGCCACTTCGTCGGATTGGTCCGAAGTGGATTCACGCTCCGCCGAGTTGACCGCGCCCGCCGCGACGACGAACTGGCGGGCGGTGATCCGGATCGTCCGGCCGCGCTCCGCCACAGGTCCTAGCTCGAGGCCGAGCCGAGGTAGACCCGGGCGGTGGACGTCTGGCCCGCGGAATCCTGGATCGTGTAGTCGAACCAGTCCGATGTGACCCACGGACCGGCCGGGGTGTAGCCGAAACCGGTCGGGCCGAAGCGCACCGTGCCGCTGTGCGCCGGTCCGCCGCGCACGACCGTTACCCCGTCCCCGGTGTCGTTGGCGATCACGTTGCCGCTGACGGGGCTGCCCTTGCGCATGTCGAACGAGTCGTCGTGGGCGACCGGTGGTGCGGGCAGCGGTGGTGGGGCCAGCACTTTGCGGATGCGGTTGTTGTACTGGTCGGCCAGGTACAGGTTGCCCGCGGCATCCACCGTGACGCCCGAGACAGCGCGGAAGCTCGCCGAACGCGCGGGTCCTCCGTCGCCGGCGAACCCGCTGTCGCCGTTTCCGGCGACGGTCCGGATCCGGCCGTCGGGCTGCACCATGCGCACCCGCCCGTTGCCGGTGTCCGCGATGTAGAGGTTCCCGGACCGGTCGACGGCGACGCCGTACGGGAAGTGCAGCTCGGCCTGGGTCGCCGGGCCGAGGTCGCCGCTGAAGCCCGCGGTTCCCTTGCCCGCCACCGTGGTGATGACGCCGCCGCTCACCTTGCGTACCCGCTCGCCGTTCGTTTCGACGATGTACAGCGCGCCCGCCGCGTCGATCGCCAGGCCGCTCGGGTTCGTGAGGCACGCGTTCGCCGCCGGGCCGTTGTCGCCGCAGGAACCGAGGGTTCCGTTGCCCGCGAAGGGCGTGATCGTGCCACTGGGTGTCACCTTGAGGACTCGGTTGCCGTCCCACTCGGCGACGTAGAGGTTCCCGGCGGTGTCGGTGACGACCCCCCTCGGCAGCGCGAACGTGCCGACGGTCGAGATCCGCCCGGCGGTGTCGACCTTCCTGACCCGCTGGTCGTTGCCCGAGAAGTAGACGTTGCCCGAGCTGTCGGCCGTGATGCCCCACGGGCCGTCGAGCTGCGCCCACGTCGCCGGGCCGCCGTCGCCGGTGTGGCCGCGCTGCCCGGTTCCGGCGAACACACTGATGTTCCCGGCCGGGTCGACCTTGCGGACGAAGTCCTGCAGGGCGTCGGCGATGTAGAGGTTCCCGGCCCTGTCGAACGCCGTGTTGGCGGGCGCGTTCAGCGACGCCGCGGTCGCCTGCCCTCCGGTGCCCTTGCCGAAGACGCCGGTGCCCGCGAGCGTGGTGATCACGTTGGCGGCCAGGTCGACGTGCCGAAGCCGGTAGTTGTCGACGTCGCCGATGTAGAGGTGGCGGCCGGCCGGGTCGACGGCGGTGCCTTCCGTGTGCAGGCCGAGCAGCGCGCCGGTCGCCGGGCCGTTGTCGCCGCCGTAGCCCGCCTGCCCGTTGCCCGCGACCGTCGTGATGACGTGGCTCGCACGGTCGATCCGCCGGATCCGGACGTTGTACTGGTCGTTGACGTAGAGGTTCCCCGCGTCGTCGACGGTCACGTCGAGGGGACCTCGGAACTGCGCGGCCGTCGCCGGGCCACCGTCACCGGAGCCGCCGGACTGGCCGGTGCCCGCGATCGTCGAGATGAAACCCCAGGTGTCCACCATCCTGATCCGGTTCTGCGAGTTGGCGGCGATGAAGACGTTGCCCGCGCGGTCGACGGCGACGCCGAACGGTGAGCCGATGGCGGCGCTGGTGGCGGGCCCGCCGTCGCCCAGGCTCGGCCCGCCGCCCGCGATGGTGCGGATGATCCCGGACGTGTCGACCTTGCGGATCCGGCTGTTGTAGGTGTCGGTGAGGTAGACGTTTCCGGTGCCGTCGACCGCGACGTCCCAGCTCCCGTCGAGCAACGCGCTGGTCGCGGGGCCGCCGTCGCCCGCGAACCCGTGCGAGCCGGGCGTGCCCGCGACGAGGGTGCGCACGCCCTGGGGGCTGATCTTGTACACCGAGTCGGAGTCGGCGCTGAAGAGGGTGCCGTCCTCGGCCACGGCGAGACCGAGGCCGCCGCATCCGGTGCAGACCGTGCTCAGGACGCCCGCGGCGTCGATCTTCATGATCCGCGCCGGTTCGTAGTACTCGGAGTAGTACCGGTTGCCCGCGCGGTCGGCGGCGACGCCCCGGGGGTGGCCGATCGCGTGGCGCGCCGACGGCGGTCCGCTGGTGTCGAGGGTCGTGCCGTCGCCGGCGAACGTCGAGATCGTGCCCGATTCGGCGGCCGAGGCCGGGGGAACCGTGATGGCGGACGCGGCGACGACAGCCGCGAGCACACCGAAAACTCTGCGTGCGAAGGACATGCGGCCAAGAAACCACACCGGAGGCGCGAAACGGCCCCCGCTGAACCTCGGGGCAGGCGATCCCACCCCGGCGGACGGGCCTTTCGGGCCGAAGCGAAAGGCCGGTCAGACCCGCTCGCCCACCGGGGTGAGCCGAAGGGCGAACCGGGCGTGCTCGGGCAGTTCGATGAACGAGACCGGCTCCGGCGTGGCGCCGCGTGACGCGCTCGCCGCGCCGATCCCCACGAGGCTCTCCACCAGCCCGCGTACGGTCGGGACGTCGCAGTTCAGGTCCCGGGCGAGCCGCGCCAGCGTCGTGGTGCCGCCGGAAGCGGCCAGGGACCGGGAGATCAGGCCGGTCACCCTGGCGATGGCCGGGCTCGGGGCGGCTCCGCCCAGGCTGTCTTGCAGCCGCGCGTGCCGGAAGTGGTGGACCGCGCCGGAGCGGCGCAGCACCCCGAGTTCGCAGGCCTCCGCCAGGAACCGGTGGAGGCGCCAGGGCAGCCTGCCGCGCAACGGCAGCCAGATCCGCACGAACAACACCCAGCGACCCCAGACCGAGGCCAGCAGGACACTGGGCAGGGCCAGCGCGAACGTGCCGACGCCGGTCAACCCGAGGAGCCGGGAACCGACGGTCCCCGCGACGGCGGCGAGGGCGAGGTTGACCAGCGCCGTGGTGCGGCTGCGGGCCAGCAGCCGCTCCGGGTTGGCCGCGCGCTGTTCCGGGTCGGGGACGACGAAGACGGTCGCGGCCACGCCCACGAGCGTTGTCACGGCGACGACGGCCGTGACGTTCTGAACGCCCAGCCCCGTGCCCACCGCCCAGGCCATCAGGCCGATGCCCAGCGGCAGTGCCCCGGCACGCAGTTGCTCCCCGGTCAGGCGGAGGCGGTAGCGCAGCAGCCCCGGCCGGAACTTCAGCGTGAGCTTGCCGATGAAGACGCCGGCGAGCGGGCCGATCGTGAGGCCGGTCAGGGCGCGGGCCAGGATTCCCTGGAAACCGTGGTCGACGACGGCGCCCAGGACGACCGAGCCGACGATCGAGGTCAGCGTGACGAACCCGGCCACGACGAGGACCTGCGCGCGGTCGGGCACCAGGTGTTCCAGCCGCCACCACGCGATTTCGCGGGTGCCGGTGGCGTGCAGGTGCTTGGCCAGTCCCGTGAACCACCGGGTCGGCCGGCGCGGGTCCCGGTAGACCGCCGGCAGGAAGCGATCGACGAGGTGCGCCTCCAGCTCTTCCTTGCTCGCGGCGGCTCGGAGCAGCTCGGCGGGGTCCTGGCCGGGGCGCTCCACGTACGAGGCGATGGCGAGGAAGGTCATCAGCGGGCTGGTCAGCACGTCGCGCAGCGGGGCCTGGCGCCGGAGCGCCCGGATCACGCCGTTCCAGAACGGTTTCCCGTCGGCGGTGTGGCGCTGGGTGCTGCGTCCCAGGTAGGCGGCGACGTCGTCGGCGCCGAGCGGGGCCAGCCGGACGACCGCAGCGGCCTTGAGGGGTTCGTCCCCGGCGGCCTCGCGGTATTCGTCCAGCCCGCCGGTGACCACGAGCGGCAGGCGGACGTCGGCGTTGAGCCCCGCGATCGCCGCGGCCCTGAGGTGGCCGGCCAGCTCGTCGAAGCCGTCGAGGACGGGGAGCACCCGCCGCTGGTCCTTCACCAGGACGTCCGCGAGCCTGCGGCCTCGGCGGTCGCGGGCGTCGAGCACCTTGTAGTCGCGGGCCAGCCGATCGGCCAGCCAGTCGGCGAACGCGGTGGTCTCCGGGTTCCAGGACGCGATGCCGACGACGACGGGGATGGGGCGCAGCGGGTCCCGCCGGGCGCGGGGCAGCAGGTGCTCGCTCAGCCGCGCGGCGAGCACCGTCTTGCCCGAGCCCGGCGCGCCGACGATCACCAGCCGCCCCGGCTCCAGGGTGCCGAACAGGTCGCAGAGCTCTTCGGCGCGGCCGGAATCGACGACGGGTGCCTGGCCCGGCGTGCCGGCGACGTTGTCCCAGTGGTCCGCCCACCGCTCCCGGACGAGCCGCCACGACACCGGCATGGGCGCGGGATGCCTCGTGGTGCTCAGGTAGCCGGCCAGCTGGTGCTGGACGAGCGTGCCGAACCGGTCGGCCGCGCCCGCCGGGTCGGCCCCGCCTTCGGCCCAGCGCTGGGCCTGCCAGAACAGGAGGGCGGCGCCCGCGCCCGCCAGCGACCCGCCCGCGATCCACCACAGCGGATGGCTTTCCACCGCGGGGAACCAGGGACTCTCGCCGCCGGTCGCCACGTTGACCGCCACGGCCACGATCGCCGCGGCCGCGGAACCCAGGAGTGCGGCCGCGATCAGCACCAGCCAGCGCCGCACCGGCACCTCCGCGGTCACGAACCCGATTGCAGTCTGCGGACTAGTCGCGGGCGGGCGGACACGCGTTACGAGCGCGCGGCCACGTTCGGCTGTTCCGCCCGAGGGAACCGCCGCGACCTGTTACGTTGCGACCGGTCCACGGGGGATCCAGGGCGAGGAGAGTCGATGGTGGAAGCTGCTTCGCCGCAGCTCCTCCGAGGGCGCTACCGGCTGGGCTCGGTGCTCGGCGAGGGCGGTTTCGGCAAGGTGTGGCGCGCGATGGACGAGCTGATCGGGCGGGCCGTCGCCGTCAAGGAGCTGCGGCCGCCGTCCGGGCTCCCGGTCGACGAGAAAGCGCTGCTCGGCCGCCGCGCGTTGCGGGAGGCGCGCACCGCGGGGCAGATCAGCCACCCCGGGGTCGTCGCGATCCACGACGTCCTGCCCGCCACCGAGGACGACGACGCGGTGTACGTCGTCATGGAGCTGGTCGAAGCCCCGTCGCTCGCGCAGGTGCTGGAGCGCGACGGGCGGCTGCCGGAGGGGCGGGTCGCGGCGCTGGCGGTGGGGATCTTCGACGCGCTCGCCGCGGCCCACCGGATCGGCGTGGTGCACCGGGACGTCAAACCGGGCAACATCCTCGTCCTGCCCGGCGACCGGGTGAAGCTCGTGGACTTCGGCATCGCGCACGCGGTCGACGAGACCCGGCTGACCCGCGACGGCGTCACCGGGTCCACCGCGTACATGGCGCCCGAGCTGTTCCACGGCGAAGATCCCACGCTGGCCGCCGACCTGTGGTCGGTGGGGGCCACGCTGTTCCACGCACTCGCGGGCCGCGGCCCGTTCGACCACCCCGCCGCCGCGGCCGTCGTGCACGCCGTGCTCTACGCCGAGATCCCGGCGCCCCCGTGCGGTGGCCCGCTCGGGCGGGTCGTCGCCGGGTGCCTGGTCCGCGACCCCGGGCGGCGCCTGACGGCCCAGCAGGCCTTGGCGCTGCTGGGTTCCGACGTCACCGTGCCGCAGGCGCCCGGCACCGGCCCGGCGGTGCCGCACCGCCCGGCGACCGTCGCCGCGACGGCGCCCCACGGCCCGGCGCCATCACGGGTGAAGCTCCCCATGGTGTTCGCCATCGTGGGGCTGGTCGTCGCGCTCGTGGTGGTGCTGGCCATCGCGAACCCCGGGGACAAGAAGACGCCGGTGCCCGTTGCCACGCTCGGGGCGCTGCCGGGCGCGGTGGCACTGGGCGGGACCGAGGTCACGCAGGCGGCGACCTTCAGCCCGGACGGGCGCCTGCTCGTCACCGCGGTCGAGTCGGCCGTGCAGTTCTGGGACCTGGCCGATCCCGGCCACCCGCGCCCGGCGGGCCGGATCCCGCGGCCCGAGCTGGGCAAGCAGCCCTACTTCGAGCTGGCCGCCTTCCGCCCCGACGGCCGCGTGCTCGCCGTGACCGACGAGCTGGACGAGACCGTCCAGCTGTGGAGCACCGCCGATCCGGCGCACCCGGCGCAGCTCGGGCAGCTGTCGGCGCGGGAGCTGCCGTGCTGCGCCATCGACGCCCTCGCGTTCAGCCCGGACGGCCGGACACTCGCGGTGACCCGCTCGGGCGAGGTGCAGCTCTGGACCGTCGCCGACCCCGCCCACCCGGCGAAGCTGGGCTCTTCGGTGAAGCTGGCCGGTGTCGCGTCGGCCAAGCTGATGGCGTTCGGTCCCGACGGCCGCACCCTCGTCGCCGGCCAGCAGGACGTCGGCCCGGTGCTCGTCCTGGACGTCGCGAACCCGGCGCACATCACGCCGTTGAGCAGCTCGGACGAGGACGGCCTGACGGCGGTGGCGGTGCGCCCGGACGGCCGGGGCTTCGCGCTCGGCAAGTCGGGCTCGGTCCAGCTCTGGACGGCCCCGGTCCGGACGGCCGGTCCGGCTCAGCGGCACCAGTACGGACCCGTCAGCTTGGCGTTCGGTGCGGGCGGCCGCGTGCTGGCCCTCACCGCCAACACCGGCACGGTCGGGCTCTGGGACGTTCCGGACGGCGGCGAACCGGCCTTCAAGGGCGAGGCGAAGCTGCCCGGGACGGACAAGCTCGACGGCCTGGTGCTCGGTCCGGACGGGCACACCGCGGTGACCGTGACCCGGGATTCGCTCGCCCTCTCGCTGCTGCGGATCGGCTGAGCGGCACGGCGAGGTGCCCGGCTTTCGATGATCTTGCCAGGAAATCGCGAGCCGGTACCGAATGGCGTGAGCCGTTTACCCGCCTGGCGGTCCCGGCGGCGGTGGAACGTGCGTAGCGTCACGGGTCCGGATCCAGCGGCGGATCCGCGGATGGGGTGAGCCTGGAGAGCTCCCCGGCGCCGTTCCGCCGCGGTGGGGCTGCGGGGGGTTTTGCGGGGGATGGTGCGAGGACGAGGGTGGGGGCCGCCCGCGGTGACGATCGCGGCCGGTGGTGCGGCGGCCGCCGCGCTGGGGAAGGTCGCGCCCGTCTCCGACGCGGTGCGCGGTGCGTTCGGGCTGTCGGCCACGTGGCTGGGGCTGGTCATTTCGACCATCACTTTCGTCGCCGCTCTCTTCGCGCTGCCCGTGGGGGAATGGCTGCGTCACCGGGCGGTGGGTGCCTGGGTGGCCGCCGGGCTGGCCGTGCTCGCGGTCGCCGGCGGGCTCATGGTCGCCGTGGCGCCGGGCGCCGGCGTGCTCGTCGGCCTCCGCGTCGCCGAAGGGGCGGGTTACCTGCTGGTGATGGTCGGCGGCCCGGTCGTGCTGATGTCCCAGGTGCCCGAGCGCCGGCTGGCGCCGGTGCTGGCCGTGTGGGGCGCGTGCGTCCCGGCCGGGCTCGCGTTGAGCGCGGTCGCGGGCGGTGTGCTCGGTTCGGCCTGGGGCTGGCGCGGCTGGTTCCTGCTGCTGGCCGCGGTCTGCGCGGTGCTGGCCGTCGTCGCCGGTGCCACCGCGGGCGCGAGCCGGACGCCGGCCCCGCCCGGCTCGCCGGGACGCCGGGTGACGGCCGGGCCGCTGCTGCTCGGGACCGGGTTCGCCCTGACCGCGCTGATCGGCGTCGCGGTTCTGTCGTTGTTCCCGCTCTACCTGGGGTCGAGGTTCGGGCTGCCGCCGGGCACGGCCGGAGCGCTCACTTCGGCCGTGGCCGTCGCGAGCGTGCCGGGCAGCCTGCTGGCCGGCGCCCTCCTGCGCCGCGGCGTCTCCCCGCAGGCGCTCGGCACGGCCGCCCTGTCCTGCCCGGTGTCCGCCGGCCTCGCCTTCGGCGGAGCGTTGCCGCCGGCCGCCACCGTCGTCATGGCGGTCCTGCTGCTGTTCGCGGCGGGGATCGGGGTGGGCGCCGCGTACGGCGCGCTGCCGTCCGTGGTGGCACGGCCGGACGCCCTGCCCGCCGCCAACGGCGTCCTCGTCCAGCTCGGGAGCGCCGGGACGCTGCTCGCGCCGCCCCTGTTCGCCGCCGTGACCGGCCTCGAGCGATGGGAGCGCGTCGCCTTTCTGGTGCTGCCCGCCGCCGTGGCCGGGCTGGCCCTGCTCATCCGCGCCACCGCGCGACGTCCCCGCGACGCCGGACACCCCGGGCACGCGGAAACCGAGGAGAAAGGGAACCGATGACCCTGCCCAGCCTGAAAGAGTTGTTCGCGGCTCCCGGCGAAGCCCGGGCGGACCTCATCCGGCGGACCCGCTGGCGTCCCGGCCCGCTGCCGGACCGGGGTTCGAGCTTCTTCATCCACCTCAGCGAGCTGTGCCCGGTCGCCTGCAAGCACTGCATGTACTCGTCCGACCTGGAACGCAAGTCCGAAAAGGACTCACTGAGCCCGGCGGAGCTGGAGGACGCGATCGCCTTCATCGACGAGACGGGGTCGGAAAAGCTCAACATCACCGGCGGCGGCGAGCCGTTCCTCAAGCTGCCCAGCATCCTCCGGCTCCTGGAAACCGTGCGGGTGCCGCGGATCGAGCTGGTCACCGCCGGGTACTGGGCGAAGACGCAGGCCGCGGCCGACCGGATGCTCGACCGCCTCGTCGGGGCACTGGCGAAGAACCCGCGGAAACCGGAGCTCATGCTGCGGCTGAGCCTCGACCGGTACCACCTGAACGCGCCGTACCCGGTGCTGATCGAGCACTACGGCAACATCGCCCGCGCCTGGGACCGGGGCGGCCACGACATGCTGCTCGGCTTCCGCGGCATCCAGCCGGACCTCGGGCACGTCGACCGCCTGCTCGCCGAGGAGGTCGGGGGCGAGCTGACCGAGGTCGACGCGTGGAACCTGCGGCTGAAGCTGCCGGGTGGTCGGTCGGCGCCACTGACGTTCAACGTGTTCCGGCTCAGCGGCAAGGCGGGCGAACTCGTCGAAGGCGCCGAGCTCAGCACACATTCGAAGACGATCCGGGAGTACTACGGGCCGTTCGAGAAGCGCCAGGGGCAGCTGGTCCTGGCGACGGCGGTCAACGACGCGATCCGCGGCAGCTACACCGACACCGGCGGGCTCGCGATCACCATGAACAGCGACGGCAGCTTCTGGATCTTCTGCGGCACGGCCCCGGACCGGCGGCTCATGCTCGGCGAGACGGACTTCGCGGGTGCCATCGAGCACTTCTTCGACGACCCCATCACGCGCTTGCTGGTCGACGACGGCGTGTGGGCGCTCGCGGACGTCGTGGCCGAGCTCGACCCGCTCTGCTGCACCGCCGCGGTGGCCAAGAACGACGTCGCCTCGCTGGTGGAGGACCTGCTGGCGGACCCGGCGGTCCGGCTCGCCGTGACGCTGGTCGCGCTGCACCGGCTGCTGGGCGAGGACCGGTTGAGCGTCGACGGCCTGCCGCCCGGGCACGAGATCCTGCTGCCGGAGGCGGACCTCGTCCGGTCCTGCCGCGGCGCGATCGCCGGGGAGGGGGCATGAGGGCCGGGGTCGTCGAGCTGCCCGACAGCGAGGGCCTGTACGCCGCGATCACCGTGGCGGACGTCCCGAAAGCCCTGCTGCGCAAGCGGATCGGCCGGCTGGGTCGCGGGCTGGCGCGCGCGGTCCGTGACGCGGGGAGACCCGGCGAACGCGTGCTCTGCGTCGTCGTGCTGCGGGGCGGGGCCCTGCTGTACCCGGCGTTCGCCGACGAGTTCGGCGACGCCGCGTTCTGCATGCTGGGCCTGCGCCGCGTCGGCGGCGACGTGGTCACCGAGTACCGCACCGAGATCCCGGGCGGGGCCTACGACCGCGTCGTCTACCTCGACTGCGTGGCCGCGACCGGGCGGACGATCTTCGCGGCGCGCCGGGCGATCGCGCCGATCTGCCACGCCGCCGAAGAGGTCGTGGCGGTGGTCTGCGCCGCCACGACCGCGACGCGGGCGCTGCGCGCGGCGGAGCTGGGGGTGATCGGCTTCAGCCTCGACGAGGCCGAGACGAGCGGGGTCGTCGCGCCCGACTTCGGGCGGCTCGACGCGGGCGAGGTGTTCGCCGACGGCGGCGACGGCCGCATGGGTCAGCCGCCGGCGATGGACGCCGCGGGACGGCGGCCGCATGGGTGAGCCGCCGTCGCTGGTCCTCGGCGGCGTGACCCTGCCGGACGGGCGCGTGGCCGACGTGGCCATCAGCGGCGACCGGATCAGCGCGGTCACCGAGCCGGCTGCCGCGGCGGCCGGTGCCCGGATCGAGCTGCGCGGTCACCTGCTGCTCCCGGCGCCGGCCGAGCCGCACGCCCACCTCGACAAGGTGCTCACCGCGGGACTGATCGAGAACGCCACCGGCGACCTCGAAGGCGCCGTCGAATCCTGGTACCGCTTCCGCGCGACGGCGCCGCACCGGGACATCGCGGACCGGGCGCTCCAGGCCTGCCTGCGGATGCTCGGGCACGGCTGCACCGCCGTGCGCACCCACCTGGACGTCGGCACCCGGACCGGCCTGCGCTTCCTGGACGCGGTGGTGGAAGCCCGGGAGTACCTGCGCGGGCGGCTGCACCTGGAGATCGCCGCTTTCGTCGACGTGCCTTCCTCGGGGCCGGCGGGCGCGGGCAACCTGGCGGTGCTGGCCGAGGCGATGGCACGCGGCGCCGACGTCGTCGGCGGGGCGCCGTACCGGGACCCCGACCCGTTGGCGTGCCAGGAAGAGCTGCTCGCCGTCGCCGCGCGGCACGGTGCGCCGGTGGACCTGCACACCGACGAGACGCTCGAGGAGTCCGTCTCGTGCCTCGGGGAGCTGGCTGCCCAGGTCACCCGTTCGGGATTCCCGCACCGGGTGACCGCGAGCCACTGCGTCAGCCTCGGCGTGCAGGAGCCGGCCCGGGTGCGGCGGATCGGCGCCGGGTTGGCGGCGGCGGGGATCGGCGTGGTCTGCTGTCCCGCGACCAACCTCTACCTGCAGGGCCGGGACCACCCGGTGGCGACGCCGCGCGGCCTGACCGCGCTGGCACCGCTGGCGGCGGCCGGGGTGACCGTAGCGGGCGGCGGGGACAACATCCAGGACCCGTTCAACCCGCTGGGCCGCGGCGACCCGCTCGACACCGCCATGCTGCTGGTCCTCGCGGGTCACCTGCCGGTCGAAGCGGCCTACGCGGCGGTCAGCGAGAAGGCCCGCTGGGTGCTGGGGCTGCCGGAGGTCCGGATAGCGCCGGGCTTCCCCGCCGAGCTGCTGGCCATCCCGGCGCGGGATCTGCGCGGCGCGGTCGCCGACCGCGACGGGCGGCGCATCACGATCCACTGTGGACGAATCGTCGCCGGCCCGCACCGCGGTGCCGGAACCGGCTGACCGGGTGCCCGGCCCGGGATCAGCCGTCGGCGACCCGGCGCAGCCACGCGGCCGTCGCGGCGGTCCGCGCCACCACGAGCGGCGGCCGCTTCCCGGTGGCCGCCGGGAACCCGGCGCCGTCCGCCGTGGCCGCGTACCCACCGGCTTCCTGGTGCAGCAGGACGCCGGCGGCGTGGTCCCAGACGTTCGTCCAGCCGAACACCGCCGCGTCGTACCGGCCGAGCGCCAGTTCGAGGTACACCACGCCGACCCCGCTGCACGGCACCACGCTCAGGCCCGCCCCGGCGAGCCGGGCGATCGCGGCGTCGTCCTCGGGGGTCCGGTACGCCGGATCGGTGACCACGACCCGGAGCGGGTCCCGATCGCCGCCCGGCACCCGCAGCGCCCGGCCGCCGGCCACCGCCCCGGCGCCCGCGCGCGCCATCGCGCTCAGGCCCAGCGCGGGGGCGCACAGCCACGCCCCGAGCACGCTTCCGCGCAGGGCCAGCGCCACCATGACGCAGAACCGCTCGTCGCCACGCACGAAGTTCGCCGTCCCGTCGAGCGGATCGGCGATCCACACCGGCCGGTCACCAGTCAGCAGCTCCAGCTGCCCACTGTCCGCGGCGACGCCCTCTTCCCCGACGAAGACCGACCCCGCGACGAGGCCGCAGAGCTCTTCGGCCAGCCGCCGCTCCGCTGCCACGTCCGCGGCCGTGACGAGATCACCCGCGGACTTCTCCCAGACGTCCGCCGCACGCAGCCGGCGAAACCGGCTCAGCACCTCCTGCCGCGCGACGTCGGCCACCACCGCCGCGACCGCACCGAACCGCACCGGCGAGTCCATGGCACCAACCTAGCCCGGCCGGGCCCGGAGGCGGGAGAGCTTCCCACTGGTCGCACGGCGCCGAGCGCCTGCTCGGAGAAGCGGAACTTCGATCCGCGTCCCCGAGCCCGGCGTGCGGGCGTCGCGTTCGACCAGGCACGTAGGGGTTCGCGGGGCGACCGTCCACGGCCGCAGGGCGTCGAGTGCACGTCGGGCGGCGGGTTCCGCCGTCGGCAACGCCGGTGCCCACTCAGCTCGTCCACAGTGGACTTACTTGCGAGGTGCCGGGCAACGCCGCCGTCACCTCGTCGATCAGCTCGGCCAGCTCCCGGGGCCGGGCCAGGAAGGGGGAGTGGCCGCCGGGCAGGTGCCGCACCACAGCCGCCATCCGCTCGGTGACGGCCCGCTCGATGAACATCTCCGGCATGCTCCGGTCGTCGTCGCACACGATCAGCGCCGACGGGATCGTCCGCCACGAGGCCCGGGTCAGCTCCTCGGTGAACGCCTTCGCGCTCTGGGCGCGCAGCAGTCCCACGGCCTTGCGTGCCCAGTCGGCGGGCACGTCGTGGTAGTAGGCCTCGAGCGGTTCGGCGCCCGGCGCGAACTCCGCGTCCGCCGGGAACCACGGCCCGCCCAGCGGCGCGACCAGGGATTCGCCCTCCTTCAGCAGGTGCGCCGCGAGGTAGATGATCCGTTCGGTGTTCGGGCCCGCGCCTTCGGTCGCCGGGAGGCCGCCGTAGGAGTGCGCGAGCACGGTCACCGGGCCGTCGATCGCCGCCAGGTGCTCCCGCACCGCGCGGGCGTCGTCGTGCATGCCGGTTTCCGGCTCGCCCCACGTGCTCGGCAGGTCCACGGCGGACACCGCCCAGCCGCGGCTCTCCAGCTCGGGTACGAGCAGTTCCCAGCACCACGGTCCGTGCCACGCTCCGTGCACGAGCACCAGGTTCCGTCTTCCGCCGGTCATGTTTCCTTCTTCCTGTCAGGCAGCCGGATGGGGTGTTATTCGAAGGGGCAGCCGGGGTTGGGGACGTCCACGGCGAGCGGCTGCCCCACCGGGCTCCGGTAGAGCACCTCGAGCACGACCGGCGTCGTGCCCAGGTTGCGTCCGATGTGGACGTACCCGGCGCCGCTCTCCTCGGAGATGAGCTGACCGGCGTGGTAGATGCCATCGCCGGCGCAACTCGCGTCGTTGTGGCTCAGCACACCTTGTTTGACGTACCCGGTGACCTGGCCGGGGTGGTAGTGCCAGCCGGTACTGCCGCCCGGCGCGAGGGTGATCTCCTTCAGGACGTAGTCCGTGTCACCGACGACGTGGTCGAAGAGCGTGACGGCCGAGACGCCCCGCCCCGGGGTCGCGTCCGCCGTGCCTGGCGGGACGGCCAGCGCCAGTCCGGCGGCAGCGAGCACGGCACCTGCTGTTTTCCCGATCATGCGGCCGAAGCTAGGGCACCGTTGTGCACAGCGGATATACGCGCGATCGATGGCGTCGATCACGCGTATAGACCGCGGCGGCACCATCGGACCCATGTCGGAGACGATTTCCGGGGAGACCCGCGCACTGGCCCTGCCCACCCTGCTGCGGGGCACGATCGAAGCCGCTCGGGACGACGCCGAACGACGCGGCGACCTGCCGGACCACCTCGTGGCGGAACTCCGCGCGTCGGGTGCCTTCAGCCTGCTCACCCCCGCCGAGTACGGCGGGCTGGAAGTCCCGGTCACCACCGCGCTGACCGTGTACGAGGGGTTGGCCCGGATCGACCCCGCAACCGCGTGGGTCGTGTGGAACGCGAACTTCGGCTTCACCGCCGCGATGCTGAGCGAGGCGGGCGCCGCCAGGATCTGGACCGGCGGCGGGGAACCGGTGCTGGCCAACGCCGGCCAGCCGGGCAGCGCCGTCGCGGTGGACGGCGGCTTCCGGCTCTCCGGCCGGTGGCGCATCGTCAGCGGGATCGAGCACGCCGAGTGGTTCGTGCCGCTCGGCGTCGTGCTGGACGGCGAACAGCCCGCGATGACCGAGGCGGGCAAGCCGGACGTGCGCCTGTTCCACGTTTCGCGGGACCAGCTGAAGATCGAGCGCACCTGGAACGTCGACGGCCTGCGCGCGACCGGCAGCCACGGTGTCCTCGTGGAGGACGCGTTCGTCCCGGCCGACCTGACCGCGAACATCGACGCCCCGCTGCGCCTCGATCGCGCGCTCTACCGGCTCAACCCGGTCCTGCTGGTCTTCGCCGGCTGCACCGCCGTCGCGCTGGGCACGGTCGGGCAGGCGATCGACGAGCTGGTCGCGCTCGCGCCCGGCAAGCCGACGGCGTTCGGCGGCCTGCTCGCCGAACAGCCCCGCGTCCAGGAGCTGCTGGCCCGCCACGAGACCGCGGTGCGCGCCGCCCGGCTGTTCCTGTTCGACGTGACCCGGCGGATCGACGACACCGCCCGGCGCGGCGAGCCTGCCACCCTCGACCTGCACGCCGACCTGCACTCGGCCATGGCCCACGCCGCCGCCGTCGGCCGGGAGGCCCTCGTCGCGATGTACCAGCTGGGCAGCTCCACCTCGCTCTACCTCGGCAACCCGCTCGAGCGGCTGCACCGGGACGGGATGGCCGCGTTGCAGCACGTCAACCAGGCCCCGGAGTTCTTCGGCGGTGCGGGACGCGTGCGGCTGGGCCTGGAACCCGGCCTGCCGCTGTTCTGACGGTCCGCTGCCCGAATGGCCTCGGACCTCGGCTTCCTCGCCCGATCAGACCAGGGCCGCGCTGATCCGCGCGTGCATCCGCCGCAGCCCGGGGCCCGGCTCCAGGCCGAGCTCCTCGTCGAGCAGCCGGGCGATCCGCCGGTAGGCCGCCAGCGCCTCGTCCCGGCGGCCTTCGCTGTCCAGCGCCCACATCAGCAGCTCCCACCACCGCTCGCGGTAGGGCTCAGCGGTGGTGGCCCGCGTCAGCTCGGTGATCGCCCGCGCGCAGTCGCCCCGGCCGATGTCGAGTGCCCAGCGCTCCTCCACGGCCGACGCCCGCAGCTGCTCCAGCCACGTGCGGCGGCCCTCGAAGAACGGGCCGCCGAGGCCGTCGAGCGCCGGCCCGCGCCACAACGCCAGCGCTTCGCGCAGCAACCGGGCCGCCTCGGCGGCCTCGCCGCGGTCACGGGCGTCGCGCGCGTCGGCCGCGGTCCTGCGGAACGTCGTCACGTCGACCGCGGCCGGGTCGACGAGCAGCCGGTACCCGCGGCCCGCGGACCGGAGCTCCGCCTCGGCGGCCACCTCGGCCAGCAGCCGGCGCAGCCGCGAAACGTAGGTGCGCGCGGTGACGACCGCGCTGCGCGGCGCCGCCGGCCCCCACAGCGCGCCCACGATGTCGTCGAGCGTGACCTGCCGTCCCTCGGCGAGCAGCAAGAGGGCGAGTACCCCGCGCTGCTGCGGGGAGCCCACGTCCAGCCGGCGACCGTCGTGCCACACCCCGATCGGGCCCAGCACCCCGAACCTCGCCCCGGCCATGTGCTTCTCCCGTCCTTTCGCGACGCACGAGATGGTGAAGCCGACACTGTGCCAGAGCCGCTGAGCCGAAGGCGGTGACGTACGGGCACAGCGTCATCCGACGCTCGCGAGGGCCGTCCCGGCCGGCCTACTTTCCGGCTGTGCGCGTGGTCTCGGCCCCATGCCGGTTCACCATCCTCGGACCGCCCGGCCTCCGCCGCGGCGACGCCGAGCTGGACCTGGGCGCGCCGCAACAGCAGGCCGTGCTGACGCAGCTGGTGTCCCGCAGTGGCAGTTTCGTCCGGATCGGCGAGCTCGTCGACGGCCTGTGGGGCGACCGGGCCCCGGCCACCGGCGAAGCCGTCATCCGCACGTACATCTCGCGCCTCCGGCGCGTGCTTTCCGAGCACGGTCTCGGCTCGGCGATCCGCTCGCAGTCGGGCGGCTATCTGCTCGACCCGGCGCTGTTCGCGCTCGACGCGAGCGAATTCACGCGGCTGGCCGAGACCGCCCGGCGGGAACGCGCGCGCGGAGACATCCCGGGCGCGGCCGCGCACCTGCGGGAGGCGCTCGGCCTGTGGACGGGCACCGCGCTGGCCGGGGTACCGGGCGAAGCGGCCGAGCGGGAACGCTCCCGCCTGGAACGGCTCAAGCTCATCGCCACCCAGGACCTGCTGCGGCTGCGCCTGGAGCTGGGCGAGCACGCGGAGGTGGTGGCCGAGGTGCCGCTGCTCATCCAGCTGAACCGGCTGGAAGAGCCGCTCTACGAGATCCAGCTGCTGGCCCTCTGCCGCAGCGGCCGCCGCGCCGAGGCGCTGGAGGTCTACCGGATGGTCCACGACCTGCTCGGCAAGGAGCTGGGCGTCGGCCCGGGACCGCGGCTGCGGGCCATCCACGAGAAGATCCTGCGGGCCGGCTCCGAAGCCGAGGACGAGATCGTGCCCGCCGCGGCCCCGCGGGCCGTGGTGCCGGCGACGGGGAAGCCGCCGGGCCGTCCGGCCGGCGCGGCGCTGGACCGCAACGCCGGATCCCGGTTCGTCGGCCGGGACGCCGAACGCGCGGCTTTCGCGGCCATGCTCGGCCGCGAGCGCGGCGACGGTCTCGAGGTGTTCTTCCTGTGCGGCAACGCCGGCGTCGGCAAGTCGACCCTGCTGCGCCGGTACGCCGAGGACGCCGCGGCCGCCGGCCGGACGGTGTGGCACCTGCGCGACCTCACGACCGCGGAGCTGCGCGAGCGGCTGGGCCGGCTCGCCGGCGAGCTCGCGGGAACGTCCGCCGGTCCGGTCGTGCTCGTCGACTCCTTCGAGCGGCACAGTGAACTCGAGCCGTGGCTGCGCGACGTCCACCTCCGCACGCTGCCCGCCGGCTCGATCGTCGTGATGGCGAGCCGGCGCGGGCCCAGCGTCACGTGGCTCACCGACCCGGCGTGGTCCGGTTCGATCGTGGTGCGGCAGCTGGAAGCGCTCAGTGCCGCGGAATCCACGGCCCTGGTCGAGGCGCGCGACGTCGACCCCCGGCTCATTCCGTCCATTGTGGACTTCGCGGCGGGCAACCCGTTCGCGCTGTCCCTGGCCGCCGAGGTCGGCCGGAGCATGTCGGCGACCGGACAGCCGTCGCGCCGCGAAGCCGTGCGGTTCGTGGTCGACACCGTGGTCGACACCCTGATCGGTGCTGTCCCCGCACCACAGCACCGGTGGGCGCTGCACGTGTGCGCGCACGCCCGGTACACCACCGAAGACCTGCTGCGCGTCGCCGTGCCGGACGGGAACGCCGCGGAACTGTTCGACTGGCTGCGGGGGCAGCCCTACGTCGAAACGCCCGGGCACGGCCTCGACATCAACGGGGTGCTCCGGGAGGCGCTGGAGGCGCACCTGCGCTGGCGGGACCCGGTCGGGTACGAGCGGATGCACCGGCGGATCCGGGGTTACGTGATGAACGAGCTGCTGCGCGACTCGACCGATCCGCGGGCGAGCGCGGCGGTCCTGCGGACGATCGGCCACCTGCGGCGCCGGGGTGGTGTGACGAACCGCTACGTGTCGGCGACCGGGGAGCCGGACGTGCGGCTCACCCGGGCCACCCCCGAGAGCCACGACGAGCTCGTCGCACTGGCGCGCGAGACCTCCGGCGAATTCACGGCTTCGTCGGTCCGGTTCTGGCTGAACCGCCGTCCCGGAGCCTTTTCCGTTCTGCGCTGCGCCACCGGCAACCGGGTGCGCGCCTTCATGAGCTGGCTCACCCTGCGCCGGCCGGAACCGGAGGAGCTGGCCGCCGACCCGGTCATCGCGGACATCTGGACCGACGTCGGACGTCAGAACCCGCCGCCCGGCGCGCACTTCGCGGTCGCGCGGCACCTGATCTGCCCCGCCCTCGAGACCCAGCCGAACCCCATCACCGACGTGTTCCTGGCGCGGATGATGCGGGGTTGGCTCCACGAGCCGGAGCTGGCGGCGTCCTACCTGGTGATCTCGAACCGGCAGCTGTGGGCGCCGCTGATGGACTACCTGGACCACTACGAGCTGCCCGGCGCCGGACCGAGCTACCCGTACGCGATCTTCGGGCACGACTGGGTCGCCGACCCGCCCTCGGCCTGGCAGGACCACCACCTGGACGACGAGCTCTGGGCACCGCGGCGGCCGGAGCTGTTCCGCCGGGAAGGACGCTGAGCAGGCAGGTCACGCACCGCGTTCCCGGTCGGCGGCCGCGGTGACGATCGCCTTCGCCAGTTCCACCGAGGAGAAGGGGTTCTGCCCGGTGTAGAGGTTGCGGTCGATCACGACGTGGGACGACCACGGGGCGGCCGCGACGAAGTCCGCTCCGAGGGCGCGGAGGCGGTCTTCGACCAGCCACGGGGCCTTGCCGGCGAAACCGTTCGCGGCTTCTTCGGCGTTGGTGAACGAGGTCATGCGGTAGCCCGCGAAGGGCCACGAGCCGTCCGGTCGTTCGGCTGCGAGCAGGGCGGCGGGTGCGTGGCAGAGGACACCGAGGATCTTGCCGGCGTCGAGGGTGGAGGTCAGGAGCTGCCCGGTGGCGGGGGAGACGGCGAGGTCTTCCATGGGGCCGTGTCCGCCGGGGACGAACACGAGGTCGTAGTCCGCCGGGTTCACTTCTTCCAGCCGGGCGGGGTGGCCGAGTTCGGTCCGGATGCCGTCGAGGTACTCGCCGAGCCGGTGGGCGCGCTGCTCGTCGCCGCCGTTGCCCGCCGCGGACAGGCTGGTGCGGTCCACCGTGGGCGCTACGCCGCCCGGGGTGGCGATCGTGATCGTGAAGCCCGCTTCGCGGAAGATCCGGTGCGGCTCCGCCAGTTCCTCCGCCCAGGCTTCGAGATCCGCGGCAGGACCTCCGCGAGAAGCGGCCTCCACGCCGCGTTCCGGACGGTCGGGAAGCAGGACACGGCAACCCGGAACGCCGAAGTCGACATCATGGAGCACCCGGGCCGGACACCGCGGAACTTCAACTTCAGCCTGCACAAGTGGTCCGATCCGGCGGTCCCGGAGGTCAACAACTCGATCGGTACCAGCTTCGACCTGGCCGGGGGATGCACAGCCGTGGACCCCGGCGACCCGAGGCCGAAGGAGTTCGTGGTGGACTACTTCCGGGCCTACCGCAAGGCTTAGCCGGCGGGCTCGCAGAAGATCTACCTGACCGGCGGGCTTCCTCCGGACTGAGCGTTTCTGAAATTTTCACAATTGGCCGGCGTGGAAAGGTCGTGAAACAAAACCTGTTTCTTGACAATTCCGCTCGATTCCGTGACGGTGGCTCCATCCCCCGACGAAAGGGCCTCGTGTCATGCGACGACACTTCCGGCCGCGGCGCCGTCGACCCTGCACGCTGTTGCTCGTCGCCGCCGCGGTGGCCGCCGTCGCGGGGACGCACCCGGCCGCGGCGGCTCCGCGGTCCGTGGCGCCGGGGCCTGCCGCGCAGGTCGACGGCGTCGCCGCGGGCAACGCCGCGATCGGGTCGGTCGACCTGGCCGGGACGTGGAGCTTCACCCCGGCGGGCCGGGCCACGACGTCGATCACCGTGCCCGGTGGGGGCTGGTACAAGCAGGGCTTCACCGACGTGCACGAGGCGGTGTACTCCCGCAGCGTGACCGTGCCGGACTCGGGACAGCCGCAGTCGGTGTGGATCGAGTTCGGTGCCGTCAACCACCAGGCGACGCTGTCCGTGGACGGGCGGGTGGTCGCCACCCGGACCACGGCCTTCACCCCGTCGAACTTCGACATCACCGCGTACGCCGCCCCCGGCACCACGCACACGATCAGCGTGGCGGTGAAGGGCCGCGGCGCCTTGCGGAACAGCGCGGGCAAGTACCTGGTTCCGGTGGCCGCGGACTGGTCGGAGTCCGTGCCGCAGGGCATCTTCCGCTCGGCTTTCCTGCGGACGTACCCGGCGGTGTACGTCAGCGACACGTTCGTGCGCACGTCGGTGGCGAACCAGACCCTCACCTACGACGTGTCCGTGACCAACACCTCCGCCGCCGCGCGGTCGGTGACCCTCACCGGGGCGCTCGCCCCGGACGGCGGCGGCTCGTTCGCCTACCCGGCGCTGCCGAGCCGCACGGTCAGCGTGCCCGCCCGCTCGACGGCGAAGGTGACCGTCGGCCCGGTCGCGTGGAACCTCGGGACGGCCTCGTACTGGTGGCCGAACGTCCCGTACCGCCCGGGGTACCGGGCCCAGCTGCACCGGCTGTCGGTGCACGCGGCCACCGACGACGGGCGCACCAGCGACGCCGCGTACCGGTTCGGGTTCCGCGAGAGCCGGCAGAACGGCGAGTACTTCGAGCTCAACGGCGTGCGCCTGAACTACCGCGGCGACAACCTCCAGGGCGCCGACTACGACCGCGTCGACCACGGCGGGAAGGGCGACGCCTACGACACGCTGCCCGGGTTTCTCCCGCCGTCACCGGGAAATCCCGGCTGGCCCCAGGCGGTCGACAACTACCAGCGGCTGAACTTCAACGTCGTGCGGATCCACCAGGAACCGGCCAGTCCGTACATGCTGGACGTCGCCGGCGAGCTGGGCCTGATGATCATCGACGAGAGCGGGGTCCGCGGCGGTCCGGAGGACTTCGTCGGCGGCCACGACAACATGGTCGACCACGTCCGGGCGTTGACGCTGCGGGACCGCAACCACCCCTCGGTCGTCCGCTGGAGCCAGGCGAACGAACCGAGCTTCAGCAACGACTCCGAGCAGTTCGAGCAGGACCTCTACGCGGCGGTGAACGGCGCCGACGGCACCCGCCCGATCAGCGTGGACGCCGCGCCCGGCGCCGACTCGCCGAGCCGGTACCCGAACATGAACTACCCCAACTTCGCCATTTTCGCGCACTACCTGGACGGCACCGGGCAGTACGGCGAGCGGGTGCCGTCCGTGCCCGGCCGGCCCGACGGCGAGGGCGAGTACATCTGGCCGAAGTGCAACACGAAGCAGGGGTTCGAGTGGTTCGCCACGGCGACGGCCGCCAAGCGCGGCAAGGGCGCCAACGACCTGCGTCCCTACACGCTGCTGTCCGCATGGGCGAGCGTCATCCCGGGGGTGCGGACGACGGACTTCACGCCCGAAGAAGGCGGCCACCCGGTCTACGGCGCGGACAACCTGGCCGACCCGTGGAGCAACCCGCAGTTCCAGCGGGTGCAGGCGGCGTTCAACCCGGTCGCCGCGATCGACCTGCCCTACTGGTCGGCGTCCGGCGTCTCGGATGCCAACGGCAGCTTCCCCCTGCCGCAGGCGGTACCGAGCTACGCCGCCAACGCCACGGTGAACCGGACCGTCACCGTCTTCAACGACGACCTCGCCGGCACCGCCGTGGACTTCGCCTGGACCGCCCGCCTCGACAGCCCCACCGGCCCGGCGATCGCCTCCGGTGGCGCGGCGCTGTCGATCCCGCTGGGCTCACGGGTGTCCCAGCCGGTGTCGTTCACCGCCCCGGCCACCGGCTCGCGGGTGTACCTCGTGCTGTCGACCGCCAAGGCGGGCACGCCGACGTTCACCGACACGGTCGAGTACTTCACCCTGGGCGGCTCGAACACCGGCCCGGCACCGGGCACGTACCGCATCGTCAACCGCAACAGCGGCAAACCCCTGGCGATCGCCGGCAATTCTCCCGCGGACGGCGCCAAGGCGGTCCAGCAGACGGGGAACGCGACCTGGACGGTCGGCACCGCCCAGGGCGGGGCGTACACCCTGCGCTACACCGCGAGCGGGAAAGCCCTGGACGTCAACGGCTCGTCCACCACCGAAGGACTGCAGCTGCAGCAGTGGACGCCCCACGGCGGAACCAACCAGCAGTGGTACCTGCGCCCGACCGGCGACGGCTACTACGCGATCGTCAGCACCGGCAGCGGCCTGGTGGCCGACGTGTACGGCCAATCAACCAGCGACGGCGCGCAGGTCGTCCAGTGGTCGGCCAACAACGGACCCAACCAGCAATGGCAGCTGACACCGGCGTGAGCCCACGGCGCCGGGACTGTGCTGGGTCCGTATTTCTCGTGACAACCGTCGGCGGTGAAGCACGGCAGGAACAGGCCAAGGGTCGTCGCGGCCGGGGACCGGTTGCTACCCATAGTGCATGCACCGCAAACCGCCGTCCGCGTCGCCGACGTCCAGCTTCGAGCACCCGTCCGTACCGTCCAAGCCCGTCGCCAAGGCTGTCCTCGCGTCCGTGGGAGTCCTCGGGCTGCTGACCGGCTGCGACGGCGGTGCGCAGCCGGGCGTTTCCGCGCCTGCACCGTCGTCCTCCCCGGCGGCGTCCGCCCCGGCTGCCGCCGATGGCAGTGACTACTCGGCCTGCGCCGACGGCACCTGCGAGGTGCGGGTGAGTGGCCCGGTGGACATCCCGCTCACCGGACAGGGTGGGCTGCGCCGGATCTCCGTCGCCGCCGTCACCGCGAACGGCATCGACTTCACCACCGATGGCGGCGGCACCGGCAACGTGACGCGCGGGTGCGTGATCACCCTGTACGAGCACGGAAGCGGATCTCGCTGCAGCAGCGGCGAACCGGAGCGGCCGCGACCGGTGGACGGCGTGCTCGCCCTGCAGGTCGCCGATCTGCGCGACGGCGCCGCGATCCTCCGGCTCGTCTCCGGCAAGGTCGGTCCGCCGCCCGCCTCGCTGCGCCCACCCACCTGGTCCTGGTGAAGGAGAGTTCACGTGATCGAGAATCCGCACGTCGACCGCGACAAATGGACCCGCCGCCGCGATGCGCGCCGCGCCCACCCCACCCCGCTGGCCGCCGCCGCGCCGGACCGGCCCGCCAATCTGCGCCGGGCTTTCGTGGTCTGGATGGTGATCGGGGTGGTGACCGTGCCGCTGATCATCGGAATCATCATCGTGTTCGCGGCGTTCAACCTCCGCGCCGGCTACCGAGGCGCCCGCGTCATGCTGACCGTGATCGGGGCGGGAAGCCCCGTTTCGGTCCCCGTCATCCTCGGCGCGATGATCTGGTCCGGGAATTTCGACGCCATCGCCCTCATCCCGCTGGGCTTCACCTCGGCGGTGTTCGCGGCCGTGTTCCTGATGTGGCGCCCGGATGTCACCGCCTGGTTCCGGGCGCAGCGTCAGGCTTCGAGCAGATAGCCGATCGTCGGGACCGTGCGGACCGGCTGGGGCTCGCCGAGCTTGCGGCGCAGGTTGCGGATCGCCACTTCGAGCGCGTTCGACGCCGGCGGGTCCGGCCACGCGCAGGCGATCAGTTCCTTGCGGGACACCGGTTTCCCCGCCTCGGACATCAGCCGTTCCAGCAGGTCGAACTCGGTGCGTGTCAGGCTCAGCAGCACCCCGCCGCGGCGGACCTCGCGGCGTCCGGTGTCGAGTTCGAGGTCTGCGCAGCGCCGGACCACCGGCTGCGGCAGCGCGCTGCGGCGGCACAGGCTCCGGACCCTGGCCACCATCTCCTCGGCCAGGAACGGCTTTTCGAGGTAGTCGTCGCCGCCTCGGCTCAGCCCGGCCACCCGCTGGGCCGGGTCGCCCAGCGCGGTCAGGAACAGCACCGGGACGGCCCAGCCCTCCCGCCGTTTCCGCTCGACGTACCCGAGCGCGTCGCCACCCGGCAGCATGCGGTCGAAGACCGCGCAGTCGTAGGTGTTGACCCACAGCAGCTCGTCGGCGACCGGCAGGTCGCCTGCCGGGTCGACGGCGAACCCCGCGCCGCGCAGCGACGTCGTGATCGCCAGCCGCAGGTCGGGGTCGTCCTCGGTGACCAAGATCCGCACCCCGCCACTAAACCAGCCTCAGCTCGCGCGTTCCAGCAGCCAGCCCCGATCGGCCGCCTTCACCCCCGCCTGGAAGCGGCTGCGGGCGCCGAGCTGGTTCATCAGGTCCGACACCATCCGGCGGACCGTGCGCACCGAAAGGTCCAGCCGCGCCGCGGCCGTGTCGTCCGTGCAGCCCTCCGAAAGCAGCGTCAGCAGTTCCCGCTGGCGCGCGGTCAGCCCGGCCTCGTTCGCGGGTTCGGCGGACAGGAACGGGGTCGCGCCGGACCAGAGGCGTTCGAACAGTTCGACGACGGTCGTGACGACGGCGGGCAGGTGCACGGCGGTGACCCCGGAAGCCGGACGGCGGGCCGGCAGCACGGCGACCGCGTGGTCGACCACCAGCGCGCTCGAGGGCACCTGCGCGACGGTCCGCACCACGGCCCCCGCGCGCACCAGCGCGGCCAGCCGCGTGGCCACCGTCGGGTCCAGCCTCGCCCGGTCCGGCATGAGGACCCGGTACCGCACGCCGCGGCGCAGGTTGTCGAGATCGATCCGGCGCAGCGGCGCGATCGGGTCGGGCGCACCGGGCGCGAGGACGGTCATCACGACGACCTCCGTGGTGGCCGAGGCCAGCAGCCCTGCGGCCCCGCCGGCGCGGTCGGCGGCCAGCACGACGGCGGGGCGTTCGGTCAGCACCTGGTTCATGCCGGCACCCCCCGCAGCGCGAGAGCCGGGGTTTCCGGCATGGTGACGCCGATCCGGTCGGCGAGCCGCACGGCGGTCTGGACCGCACGCACCGCCCCGACGAGGAGATCCTGGATCTGCGCGATGTCGGCGTCCGACGGCGGCCCGCCGAGAAGCACCGTGCGGTGCGCGCTCGCCAGTGCCGTCCCGGGTTCGACGCCGAGTTCCGCCCGCAGCACCGCTCGGGCGCGGGCGAAGACGTCGAGCGCTTCGGCACGGCGGCCGCCGTGGTGCAGCGCCAGGACCAGCCGGGCCCACGCGTCCTCCCGCAGCGGGTCCTCCTCGGCCAGCGTCCGCGCGAGGACGACGGCTTCGTCGTGCCGTCCGGCGGCCGCGTAGACGTCGGCCAGCCGGCCGCGGACGCGGGCGTGCAGCTGGCCGGCGGCCGCGACGGCCGGGACCGCCCAGTCGTGCTCGATGCCCCCGTAGGGACGGCCGCGCCACAGCCGCAGCGCGCCGGTCAGCCGCTCCGCCGCGGCCGCGGTGTCCCCGGCACGCACGGCCCGCTCGGCGGCGTCGAGCGCCAGCCGGGCCAGGTCGAGGTCCAGTTCCCCGGGCTCGACCCGGATGCGGTAGGCGCCCGCGGCGCTCTCGATCCGCGCCCCCACCGCGGGCGGCGGCAGGTCACGGCGCAGCCGCCAGACGTAGGTCTTCAGGTTGCGTTCCGCCGACGGCGGCACGTCCTGTTCCTGCCACAACATCGTGATCAGCTGGTCTACGCTCACCCACGCGTTAGCGTGGACGAGCAGTGCCGAGAGGAGGGCGGCGGGCTTGCCGGCACCCACCCTGACCTCGGCCCCGCCCGGCCTGCGCACCTCGAGCGGCCCGAGCACTCCGAACGACACTGGACACCTCCCTTTGATCGACTGCACTCACGATGCCGGACCGGTGATGAGGATTTGATGACATGAGCGGAGCGAGGGGCCGGGTGCTCGTCGTCGAGGACGAGGAGGACATCCGGGTGGCCGTGACGGCCGAGCTGCGGGGTGCCGGCTTCACGGTCGACGCGGTGGGCACGCTCGCCGACGCGGCGAAGGCGCTCGACGCGGCCGAGCACGCCTGTGCCGTCTTCGACCGCATCCTGCCGGACGGCGACGCGCTCGGGTTCGTCGACGCGCTGCGCCGCCGCGGCCGGGCGGTGCCGGTGCTCTTCCTGACCGCGCGCGACGCGGGCGCGGACCGGGTTGCCGGGTTCGCGCACGGCGGCGACGACTACGTGACCAAGCCGTTCGTGCTGGCCGAGCTGCTGGCCCGGGTGACCAACCTGTGCCGCCGGGGCGGCGTGCGGCCGCCGGTGCTGCGCCACGCCGACCTCGAGGTCGACTGCGCGCGCCGGGAGGTCCGCCGCGGCGGCGTCCTGCTGTCGCTGAGCACCCTGGAGTTCGCGATCCTGGAGCACCTGGCCTCCCGGCCGGGGCTGGCGGTGACCCGCACCGAGCTGATCGAGCACTGCTGGGAAGCCGAGCCGCTGGCGAACGTGGTGGACGCGGTCGTCAAGCGGCTGCGGGGCAAGCTCGGCGAGCCGGAACTGGTGCACACGGTCCGCGGCGTGGGGTACCGGCTGTCGTGAGCGACTCGTCCGCCGGCCAGCTGCGCCGCCTGCGCCGCCTGCTCACGCTCCTGTTCACCGTGATGAACGCCGCCGGCCTGATCCTGTTCGCCTGGCTGGTGATCAAGGCCGACGCCGACCGGGGCACCCAGCGCCTCGACAGCGAGGTGCAGCTGGTCGTCACCGGGGTCAACCGGCTGCTCGGCTACTCGGGCGGCTCGCTCGTCACCGCGTTCATCGGCCAGGACCCGCTCAACGACAAGTGCCCGCAGTTCGCCGTGCTCCCGGGCGGCACGCCCGCGTTCGCCGGCTACTACAGCAAACGCCGGTGCGTGAGTGTCGACGACGCGTTCCTCGACGGGCTCGCGACGCAGGCGGTCCGGGCCGCGCGCCCGCTGGCGGGGTACACGCGCACGCCGGACGGGCAGTCCCTCTACTTCGCGGTGGACCCGATCCGCAACAGCGAGCGGCAGTACGTCGGCGCGGTCGTGGCGGTGACTCCCACCGCGGCCGAGGAGGCCCGGCACGACCGGTACACGCTGCTCGTCGTCGGCGCGTGCGTGCTGCTGGTGGCCGCGGTCGGCGGCATCGGCTACCTGCTCGCCGGCCGGGCCACCCGGCCCGCGGTGACCGCGCTGGAACAGCAGCGGTCCCTGCTCAACGGCGTTTCCCAGCTGCTCGACGGCGTGGTCCACGACCTGAAGACCCCGGTCGCGCGCCTGCGCGCGCTGGCCGACGCGGCCCAGCGGAACCCCGAAGCGCAGGCGGAGCTGCTGCCGCGGACCATCCGGCTCGCCGGGATGATGGGCGACATCATCGACCTGTGGCCCAGCCGGGCGCGGGTGACGGCGGGGGTGGAGGAGCTGACCCTCGCGCCGCTGATGCTCGACCAGCTCGTCGAGACGCTGGCCGAGGACATCCCGACCGACGGCGCCCGCGTTTCGGTGACCTCGGTCCCGACCCGCGTCGACGGCGACGCCACCCTGCTGCGCCGGGCGATCGGCAACCTGATCGGCAACGCCCTCAACCACGGCAGGCACGGCGGCGAGGACGCCGACGTCCAGGTCACCGTGCTCGACGGCCGGGTGATCGTCGCCGACCGCGGCCCGGGCATCGACCCGGAAGAGGCGCCCAAGCTGTTCGAGCCGCACTACAGCGGCGGCGGGTCGACCGGCATCGGGCTGGCGGTGGTGAAGTGGGTGGCCGAGGTCCACGGGGGCACGGTCCGGGTCTACAACCGGGACGAAGGCGGCGCGATCTTCGAGCTGAGCCTGCCGACCGGCCGGTGAGGCGGCGCGAGCGCCCCAATGAGGTTTTCTCAGTAGCGTCCGTGGTGTTCGTGGTGGGTGAGGACGAGGGCGGCTTGGACGATGTGGCCGATGCGGTGGGGGCAGAGGCTGATGTGGCGGAGTGCTCGCCAGCGGG